>NVXD01000017.1 GCA_002746415.1 Flavobacteriaceae bacterium
ACATCGCGAAGCTCTTGGTCCACGAAACGAAAAAAACGCATTCGGCTATCCAAGGTAGCCTTGGCTGTTGGATGTGTAAAGACCATATCATCCAACCACCCCGACGAACCTAGTAATAGGTAACATCAAAACACTGTTAATCGTATGATTATCAGTGTTTTTTGTTTTTACACATTTTATTTGATGCCAAATGAGAGCATCTAAAACTAATAAAAAGGTGTGCAATTAGGTGTGCAACGGTTCACTAAAATTGTATTAAATTTATGGAGCTTTAAGACATGATTTGACTTTCGTCTTTACAAATTATTGTTTAACTAAAGTCATTTAAAATGAAAACAAAAAGCACTTTTACAGTGATTTTCTTTACCAGAAAATCAAGAAGCCATTCTAGTCAATTATCCATTTATGTGCGCATTACCGTAAATGGTAAGCGCTCAGAAATGAGTGTGAAAAGAAGTATTCCCCAAAACCAATGGGACACTACAAGAAATAGAGGCAGAGGCAATTCAGAAACTATAAGAATTTTAAACACCTATTTAGACCAAGTCTATAACAAACTATTAGAGAGCCATAAAGAGCTAATGGAAGAAGATAAAATCATATCCTCCGATGCTATTAAGTCTCGCTACTTAGGAGAAGATGATGATAGTAAAACCTTAAAAGAATTAATCGCTTACCATAATGGAAATATGATTCACGTTTTGAAAGCAGGAACGATGAAGAATTATTATACCACAGAAAAGTATCTGCAAAAATTTCTACTAAAGAAAAGAAGGCTAAAAGACATTTACCTAAAACAATTGAATTTTAGATTCATTATTGATTTTGAACAGTATTTAAGAACGTATAAAAATTCCAAAAAAGAATTAATGTTAGCCAATAATGGTGTAATGAAACATTTAGAACGTTTCAAAAAAATGATAAACCTAGCCATTAAACTGGAATGGATGCATAAGAACCCATTTAGCCAATTTCAACTAAAGTATAACAAATACGATAGACAATACTTGAATGAAAGAGAACTAGAATTGTTAGAAAACACAGAATTTAAAAGCGAACGCTTACAAAAAATAAAAGATTGCTTTGTGTTTTCATGCTATACAGGACTATCTTATATAGACGTGAAAGAACTTACAGAAATGAATGTTGTCAAAGGTATAGACAATAATAACTGGATATACACAAAACGAGAAAAAACGGACGAGCAAGTAAAAGTACCGATACTTCCCAAAGCATGGGAAATATTGGAAAAGTATAGAGCAGCATCAGATATGGATTTTACAACCAATGTACTGCCCATGAGTTCCAATCAAAAAACAAATTCTTATTTAAAGGAAATCGCAACAGCTTGTGGTATTCACAAAGTTATAACCTTTCATGTAGCCAGACATACCTTTGCCACTACGGTAATGCTTTCCAATGGCGTACCAATCGAAACGGTATCTAAACTTTTGGGACATACAAAACTCTCGACAACTCAAATTTATGCTAGAGTTGTAGAATCCAAAATAAGCGAGGATATAAACAACTTACTGGAGCGGTTTAAAGAGAAAGAAAGTAGTTGCACGGCTACGTTGACCATTTGTACCATCTAATTAATAGCGTATGCCCCGCCTAAAAAAGGCCACCCTTTAGTTCCAGTAACCTAATGGAGACTTTCTTAAACAAGCTCGATTAGATTTTGGATATACACAATTTGAAACAGAATTAGAAGTATATAAATCGACCATAGATAGATGGGAACGAGGAACAGCAAAACCGAACGAATTTAATAAAGAAAAAATTATACAGTTTTTGGGTTATAACCCAATGCAAGAAAGAATAACAATTTAAAAAATAGAAATTATGAGCACATTAAGAAATAAAGTTCAACTTATAGGAATCTTAGGAAATGATCCAGAAATTATCACTTTAGAAAGTGGGCAGAATTAGCGAAGTTTTCTTTAGCAACTAATGAAAATTATAAAGATAGTGATGAACAAAAACCGAGTGGCATAACCTAATCGCCTGGGGCAAGACTTGTGATATTATTGAAAAATATGTTACCAAAGGTAAAGAGATTGCTATTGAAGGTAAACTTACTAGTCGTTCTTATGAAACC
Source organism: Flavobacteriaceae bacterium (assembly GCA_002746415.1). Lineage (GTDB taxonomy): Bacteria > Bacteroidota > Bacteroidia > Flavobacteriales > Flavobacteriaceae > Saonia. The sequence continues at coordinate 2,102 of NVXD01000017.1, forward strand.
AAAGAAGGAGAGAAACGATATACTACTGAGGTTGTTGTAAATGAGATTTTGATGTCAGGTAATAAATAGATTGAAATTTTTTAAAGTATTAAACTATACTTCGTCACTAAAACGTATTTGCTGACGAAGTATAGTTTTTGTATATTTGCAATAAATAAGAACACAATCAATACAACAAAACTACATATAGATACTTTTAAAAGTAAGTTTAATAATATCGAGTCTATATCTGTGAACGATATATTTTCCTTTTATCAGAAATACGATAACAAGGTTAAAAAGACAACTATTAATTGGCGGATTTATTCACTGGTTAATGACGGAATTATACAAAGAATAGGAAGAGGAAAATATAAGCTTGGAAAACAAAAAGAGTTCAGACCAATAGTATCTGAAGAAAATCAAATTTTATATTTGAAACTAAAAGAAGAGTTTCCGTTTTTAGATATTTCTATCTGGTCTACCAAATGGATTGCACAATGGATGCTGCATATTCCTAATAATTATGAAATCATTATAGAAGTAGAAAAAGGGTCTGAAGAAAACGTGTTTTATTTTCTATCTGACATACGAGACAATGTTTTCTTAAATCCTTCAAAAGATACTCTAGATAAATATGCAAACAGAAATGAAACTATAATTATCATAAAGAACTTAATCACCGATGCTCCTCTTCAAGAAATAAAACAGGTTAAGATTCCGAGCATAGAAAAAATACTTGTAGACCTTATTGTAGATACTGAATTATATACAGCATATCAAGGTCGTGACCTCGAAAGCATTATTGAAAATGCTTTTCAATACAATACCATTAAAAAAGACACTTTACTTCGTTATGCTGACAGAAGGAGAAAGAAGTTATTTGTAAAAGAAAGAATCTATAAAAATGATAACGAATGATTTTACCTGAAAGCCTACATATTGATTGGATTAATTCAAATAGAGAGAAATTTCATGCTGACCCAATAATTATAGAAAAAGTAATTAGAGCATTAGTTCTATTAGAAGCGCTACAATCTGTAAATCTAAGTTTCATTTTTAAAGGAGGCACATCATTAATGTTAATGATACAAGAGCCGAGACGGTTTTCAATTGATATAGATATTATCATTGAAAATAAAGAACAAGATATTGAAGCGGTATTAGAAAAAGTGGTGTCATCTACCGACTTTATAAAATGGGAAGAAAAAATAAGAAAACCTAAATCAGGTATAGAGAAACGACACTTCAAATTATTTTACACTCCCCAAACCAAACAAGATGGAGATATAAATAATATTTTGCTTGATATTGTCTTTGAAGAAAATCCTTATGTAGAAACGCAAGAAACGGAAGTTTCTCATTTCCTTTTATCAGAAAAAGGAGAACCAATAAAAGTCATTACTCCAACACTCGAAGCCATTCTTGGAGATAAATTAACCGCTTATGGACCCAATACAACTGGAGTTCCATTAAGCAAACCAAAGGAGGTATTAAAACAAATTTATGATGTAGCAAGCATTTTTGACAGAATACCATCACTAAAAGGTGTTCGAGATAATTTTATCAAAGTAGCACATGGAGAACTTGCTTATAAAGGATTAGACCCTGATAACTTTCAAGTGATAATAGATGATATTATTAATAGTTCTTATAATTTCTGCACAAATGGAAAGATTGATAAAGATACGTTTAAGATAATGCAATCTGGAGTAAGTAGTTTAACAGGTTTTATTTATGGTGAAAAATTCCGAGAACCTCAAGCCCAGATTGCAGTAACTAAAGCATCTTATATCGTAAAACAGATTGAGCGAAATAAAACTGATATAGAACGATTTGATAAATCTGCTGAGATGAAATCATGGATAATAAAAGACTATAGATATTCATTTCTTAATAGATTAAAGAAACACAATTTAGAAGCATTTCATTATTGGTATAAAACACTCGAAATATAACATTGAAAAATTCAGCAAATCAGAATCAATTAATTCTTCTTCGTTCATTATTTAAAGGACGTGAGGATGTTTTTGCTTTGCGATGGGAAAAAACAAACAAAAGCGGATATATGCCTGCTTATTTTTATGACCCATATATGTACCGCCTACATAGACAAAAAGGAGGAACATTTAAGGATTACAAAGATAAAACATATCTAAAGCTAGATGATTATCAATTATCGAAGCATTTATCTGGAGAAAAATTTATTGGAATATATCCGCTTTTAAAAGATAATACATCATGGTTTATTGTTGCCGATTTTGATAAAAAGAATTGGAAAGAGCAATCTAAGAAGGCAGTAGAATCTTGTAGAGAATTTAATATTCCTGCTTATTTAGAGCGTTCTCGTTCAGGAAATGGCGGGCATGTTTGGGTGTTTTTTGATAAGCCCTATCCTGCTATTAAAAGTAGAAAAATAATACTGTCATTATTTGAACAGACTGGGGTTTTTTCGATTTTTGATAAGAACACTAGTTTTGATAGATTGTTCCCTAATCAAGATTATTTATCTGGAAAAGGCTTGGGCAACCTTATCGCTCTTCCCTTTCAAGGGAATACATTACGACAAGGCAATTCATGTTTTATTGATATCGAAACATTTATTCCATATAAAGACCAGTGGGAATTTATAAGAGAAATTAGAAGAGTTTCAGTGTACCATCTAGATGAAATTTTGAAATCATTTAGTAAAGAATCTTATGAAAAAATAGTAATTGAAGATTCTAGTAAAACAATTTTAAATACAGGGAAATTAGTTATAAAATTAAATAATAGTATTGTTATAAATCGTAATGGATTAACAACTCCAGTTATTGATTTTTTAAAAGAGAATCTTAATTTTTATAATTCTGATTTTTTTTGTAAAAAAGAAAGCAGGAAGAAGCACTTGGCAAACCAATCGTTTTTTTAAACTTATTGATGAAACTGAAAATACTCTTGAGATACCAAAAGGTTTTATAGGGAAATTAATTCGATTTTGTATTAAAGATGGTATTGATTATGAGTTTTCAGATCAAAGAAAAAAAGCAGAAAGTATTGAAATAGTATCTAAAATACAATTATTAAAGCATCAAAACGCACCTCTTGAAGTTGCCTTAAAAAAGGATTTTGGAATTATTGTAGCTCCTCCAGGATCAGGAAAAACGATAATAGGACTCAAACTTATTGAACAAAAGAAGCAACCTGCCCTAATCATTACACATCGTAAACAAATTGCTGAACAATGGATAGATAGAATAGAAACATTCTTTGGTATTCCAAAAAAAGAAATTGGGAAAATTGGGCAAGGTAAAATGAAAATCGGAAAGCAAATAACAGTTGCATTGATTCAAACATTGGTAAAGAAAATAGAAAATGATTCGAAAGAATTAAAATCAGCTTTTGGGATAGTAATTATTGATGAATGCCATCATATTCCTGCAAAGTCTTTTCGAGAAGCGATACATCATTTATCTCCATATTATCAATACGGATTGACTGCCACACCATTTCGGAAAAACAATGATGAAAAACTATTGTTTATTTACTTAGGTGATATCATTTCTGAAATAAAACCTCATCAAATAGAATCTTATAAAAAAGCTAGAATAACGGTTCGAGATACAATTCTTAACTTTCCTTTTAATTCAAAAACCGACCATTTTGAAACACTTTCAAAAGTACTTATTCACGATTCAGAAAGAAATAAACTAATTTTAAAAGATGTACATTATGAATTAAATAAGGGTAGGAAAATTGTAATTATTACAGAACGAAAGGAGCATATTCAGGTTTTATATCAGTATTTAAAAAACAAATATGAAGTTATTCCTATTTCAGGAGAAGACAATATTGCTTCTCGAAACTCAAAATGGAAAAGCATACAACAAAGCAATTATCAAGCTATTATAACCACTGGGCAATTTTTTGGAGAAGGAATTGATATTCAAGATGTATCAGGTCTTTTTTTAGTATATCCTTTTGCTTTTAAAGGAAAATTGATTCAATACATTGGACGTGTACAACGCTCTGAATTGACTCCAATTATTTATGATTATCGAGATAAACAAATCCCTTATCTTAATAAACTATTTTTAAAACGGAATACATATTATCGAAATTTAGATAGACAAGCCACACTATTCGATGATTTAAAAGAAACTATTGAAGTAAATCCGAAAAAACATCAGGATATTGATAAAGTTATAAAAGTAGCGATTAATGATTTAGATTTTCATTACGGAATGATTTGCTTTTCACATAAAATATCAACCCAAACTTCACTTCAATTTGAAATCGAAAACGAAGAAATACAACCAGAATTTGAAGTTTTGAAACCATATTTTTCCAAAGTTTTAAATTCTAAATTGATTACTGTTCGTATTCAAGTTGGTTTTGAAGATAATGTTATTGTTTCTCAATTAGCTGTATCTAAGGATATTGACCTTATTAATAAAGAGATTGTAGATAGCGTAAAATTTGAATTCGTTGAGCATCGCTTCATAAAAAGTGGAAAAACTAAAAAAGAAGAAATATTAGAAGAAACCCCTAATGAAATTGATACTTTTTTTGGTTCTGAAGACAATTTAATAGATGCTCTTTTAAAAAATACTAGTTATGTTCATCACAAACATCTTCTATATTTGGCAAAACGACATAACTATAAAATATTAAAAATAAAATTTGTTTTGTATCCATTTTCGTTTGTTTTCTTGCTTGAAGGGCAACAAAAACATCATATCATTTTAGAAACATTAGATACTAAGGAAGCTACTTATGTCTGGCATCTTTCCAAAGAGAATATTCAACTCAAAGAGGAATTAGAACAGATTAATCAAAAATTGAACTGGATTCGGAATAATGGACGTCAATCATTTTTGGAAACTAAAAATGAAAACTTTAGTAGAATTATTCACGATTATAGCGAAGATCAAAAAGGGTTTTATAAATGGAAAAACGCTTTAGAAGAGAGACTTATTTAAAGAAAGGTGTTTTTTCTTCCCAAACTACAACGCAAGTATGTGTTGAACGGGTTTTTGGGGCATTGTTGAAATAGAACAACTCTTCTTGCAGTCGAGTTATTTCCAGTTCAACAAGCATTTCATCATATTTTTTAAGATAATTTTTGAATCCAACCTTTCAAAATTTGACCTTCTAATTTTAGATTTTCACAATAATCATATTTTTTAGTATCAAAGAGCATCATTTGAAAGCAAATTATGTTTTTCTCTTATCCCTAAAAACAATACATTTATAAGGTATGGCGTTCTTTTCCTTTTCGATGAATGTCCGCTGGGTTAACTACCAAACTTCGCCAGCCATAACCCTCGATCAAGGCCATTTCCGATAATGGCAGGCCAGAGCTTATAAATATTGATAAGAGCGGTTCCAACAGCTCGGCAATAAAACTATATAACAGGAGAAATTGTTCTATGATCAAGATAAGACAATGCAAATACCTCAATAATATAGTAGAACAAGATCATCGCATGATCAAGTGGCGAATAATACAAGGTTTGGGATTTAAGGAATTTGAATCAGCAAAAAGGACAATCTCCGGAATAGAAATAGTAAGAATGTTAAAGAAAAATCAACTGCTGAACCCCAAAAGTTCAACGTACCGATCTTTTATCTCATTAGCATCATAAAACCAGGTTCACATCAAACTTTTATACTTATCTTGAACAGATGCGACAGAACCAAAATTACCTCCAATGAATTGAATATTTTATTTGGCTGTCCATCCACCATCAACGGTCAACATGGACCCAACCATATATGAGGCCGCATCACTGGCTAGAAAAATAGCAGCACCTTGTATTTCCCTTAATTCTCCCCATCTTGCCAAAGCGGTAGCTCCCACAATAAATTTTTTGGCCTCTTCGGTACCGGCAATTGGTATGTTCATTTCGGTTAAAAAAGGACCAGGGCAAATGGCATTCACATTGATGTTGAATGGCGCCAGTTCCAAACCTAAAGCCCTTGTCATTTGCACCACAGCTCCCTTACTTGTAGCATAAGGGGTTCTGTTTGCCAATCCAACCAATCCCAATGTACTTGCCATGTTTATAATGCGTCCGCTACCTTTCTTCTTCATATGTGGCGTAACAGCTTTGGAAGTATTCCAAGTGCCATCTACATTAACCTTCATTACTTGACTAAATTCATCCGATGTTAATTCATCAATTGCTCCTCTAATGTTTATTCCGGCACTATTGATCAGGATATCTACCCCACCAAACTCATCCACTATGGCTTCCACAACGGCTTCCACTTGAGATAAATTAATCACATCCGCTGCATATGCTTTGGCTTTGACACCAAAATCTGCTTCTAATTTTTCTGCGGCAGCTTGGCCATCTTTTAAATTTCTGTTGACCAACGTTACATTGGCTCCTGCAGAGGCTAACCCTGCTGCCATGGCATAACCAAGCCCTTTGGAGCCACCGGTAATCATGGCTGTTTTTCCCGTCATATCAAATTGTTTGATACCTGGCAATATTGTATCTGTCATATATTTATTTGGCTTATTGTTTTGGTTTAGCTGAATCCATAATGCTCTTTGGCATATACAAGTGAAGCACGATTGTTTTCGACTTCCAATGCCACTTGTTCTTCTACGGACTTATTTGATATTCTTGGTAAGGCATCTACTTTGTGCTGTTTGATATTGCGTAAAAATTGCGCCAGTTCAATTGCGGGCATTTCATCAAAGGTTGCCCAATATTTATCTGTTAGAACAGGTATTTTTAAAGGGTCTCTGGTAATCATCTCCAAATTGAACCTGATATCTGGATTGTGCTTCCTAATGATTGAAATCATACCTTCAATATCAAGGAACCCATCACCTAAATTAACTTCAGACATAAGGAACCCATCTTCATACTCTTCCACGGCCATATCCTTTAAGTGGACGGTATAGGTATACGGTGCTAACGCTTTGACCACTTCCATGGGATCTTCCAATAGCGATAGATTATTTCCGGTATCTAAAGTCACGCCTATCCATTCGCTGTATACACCTTCAAGAATTTCAAGAAAATCATCAATCCTCCAGTCTTTATGATTCTCTATTGCCAATTTCATTTTATGTTTTCTCATTATGGGCTCTGCACGTTGTATGGCTGCAACTGATTCTTTTCTAAATTGTTCAAATGCATCCTTGGTATCAAAATTTTCATAACGGCGCCCAGATAAACAGACGGTTCTAATGATATCAACATCCATTTCCTTAGTCTCTTTTACTTGTGTTTCAAAACGGGCCAGCTCACCATCACTTTTTGGCAACCTAATCTGTCCTTCTATAAAAAAGTCATATTCATCACGCTTTTTCTTGATTTTTTTTGCCAGCTTGGAATCCAAACCAGACATGGTGATTTGCGCCCCACCAAATCCAAGGTCGTTAAAATGCTCAATCATGTCCAAGGCATTTGTAAATTGTGGGTATTCTACACTCTCCAATTTCCTATAGCGGCGTAACATATAAGAAGCTTCCGCCACCCCAAAACGGGTTTCAGGTGCCAAGGATGGAAATGTTGGTAAAATGGGCAGGCTCATTGCAAATGCACCGGCCGCAGAGCTTTTAATAAATTTTCTTCGTTTCAAGCTATTACAAGTGTCTGGAAAATGTGGTTTATCTACCAATTTAACCATTTTTTTTACAACATTACAATATGTTTCCCATGAATATGAACTAGTGGTGTGAATTTAAGAAAAGTCTTGACAAAAATCCAGTATGCATACTTATTGGGCCAGAGTATTAATAAAGTGCTCTTCCCCCACTCAGATCATAAGTAAACCCAGTACTAAAACTATTCTTTTCAGATATAATAAAACTTGCCATTGTAACAAATTCATCCAAGGTTCCACAGCGTTTCATTGGGATTTTATCGGTCATATATTTTAACTGTTCTGGTGCCATGCCCTCCAATAATTTGGTTTTGATCACCGCTGGAGCTATTGCATTGACAGTGATTCCTGTTTCTGCATACTCTTTGCCCTGTACCTTGGTCATTCCTATTACAGCCGCTTTAGAAGTTGAATAAGCAAGCATGCCTGCATTGCCATCTTTACCGGCAATAGACGCAATGTGTAAAACCCTTCCATAGTCTTGTTCCAACATGTGTGGGATTACCGCTTTAAATGCATTGAAAGAACCTGTCACATTTACTGCCATTACCCTATTGAAATCCTCCAAATCCACTTCATGGCTTTTCAGGTTTGTCTTTCCCGTTATTCCAGCACAGTTTACCAATGCATCTACTTTAGATACATTCTTGATAAAATCATCCACTGCTTTTTGAACATCAGAAGGGTTGGTCAAATCAATACCATATAGATGTGCATTTTGAGAATTTTGATGAAAAGCTTTTTCCAGAGCATCCAAATTTTGGTCCATTAAGGCCACTTTGGCTCCTGAGTCTAAAAGATGTTGGGACAATGCATATCCCAATCCACTTGCCGCTCCTGTAATTATTGCCGTTCTATTCTTCCATGTATCACTCATACTTGCATAAAATTATATATTAATACTTATTACAAATTTTTCAGTTTACTATTTTGCATGCTTGTCACCCTTAAACTAATAGGAAATAAATTGTAATACCAAAAAGGTATTACGGGTATAATTTATTAAAAAATTAACACTTTTTTTAGCAAAAATTAAAAATAGGAAAAGATTTTCTGTGAAAAAGGAAAAACCAAAAAAAACGTCATTTTTAATAAATAATTGCCCATTCCATTTTGTCAACTACACTTAGATGGTTAATTTGGGAGGTAATTAAATTTGAGTCGCCTAAAATGTTGATTTCCCAAAAGTAAATAAGAGAATGAAAAAAGAGAGTGAAAAGGAATTAAGAAGTAAGGATTGGTTTGATCCAAGTGATGCAAAATCTGGATTTGTTCATCGCTCATGGCTTCGCAACCAAGGATGTCCCGATGATTATTTTAGGGGACGACCAGTTATTGGCATATGCAACACATGGTCAGAACTTACCCCTTGCAATGGCCATCTACGTGAATTTGCCGAATTTGTAAAAAAAGGGGTTTTAGAAGCTGGCGGGGTTCCTTTTGAGTTTCCAGTGACAAGTATGGGTGAAACATTGATGCGGCCAACCGCCATGCTTTTTAGAAACCTAGCCAGTATGGATACCGAAGAGTGCATTAGGGCAAACCCCTTGGATGGTGTAGTTCTTTTAACTGGGTGCGACAAAACCACTCCTTCCACAGTAATGGGTGCGTGCAGTGTAGATTTGCCCACCATCGTGGTTCCTGGAGGCCCAATGCTCAATGGCAAATACAAAGGAGAACGAATTGGTTCTGGGACCTTTATATGGAAATTGAAAGACAAAATCAAAAACGAGGGATTTACACACGAAGATCAAATTGAAGCTGAAATATGTTCATCTAGAAGCGCTGGGCACTGCATGACCATGGGAACCGCCTCAACAATGGCATGCATGGTAGAATCCCTTGGCCTTACCTTGCCGGGAGCTGCCGCTATCCCAGCAGTGGATTCCAGAAAAAAAGCACTTGCCCAACTATCGGGTAGGCGAATTGTTGAGATGGTCAAAGAGGACCTTAAACTATCAAAAATCCTTACGAGGGAGGCTTTTGAAAATGCAATTAAGCTTAATGCCGCTGTTGGTGGATCTACCAACTTCATAATTCACTTGCAAGCCATAGCCGGTAGAATTGGTGTTGACTTAAATTTAAAAGAGTTTGACACTCTTGGAAGTAAAATTCCACTGTTAGTCAACCTTATGCCTTCCGGGGAATTCCTTATGGAAGATTTCTTTGATGCTGGGGGATTGCCCGTTGTTATAAATGAAATGAAAAACCATCTTCATAATGATGCCATTACGGCAAATGGTAAACCGATAGGAGAAAATAATAAAAAAGCGGAATGCTATAACCCAGAGGTCATTGCCTCTATAGACAAGCCCTTTTTAGAGGAGGCAGGAATTGCCGTATTGTATGGTAACCTTTGTGAAAACGGCGCTGTCATTAAACCATCTGCAGCTTCGACAGAGCTAATGACCCATAGAGGTAAAGCTGTTGTATTTGAGAATATTGAAGAATTTAATAATACGGTTGATGATCCAGATTTGGATGTGGACGAGAACAGTATCCTTGTCCTTAAAGGTGTTGGCCCAGTTGGATATCCTGGCATGGCCGAAGTGGGCAATATGGAATTACCAGAAAAGCTCCTAAAAAAAGGAATTAAAGATATGGTACGAATATCTGATGGAAGAATGAGTGGCACTGCATTTGGAACAGTGATATTACATGTTTCCCCAGAATCATCCATTGGAGGCCTTTTAGGTTTGGTAAAATCCGGGGACAGTATTGTGCTGGATGTACCCAACCGAAAATTACATCTAGAGATAGATGATGTGGAGATTGAAAAACGTAAGGCAGCATGGACACCTCCCATTCCGCATTCAGATAGAGGCTATACAAGTTTATATACCAAAGTTGTTCAACAAGCGCATCTTGGTGCCGATTTTGATTTTCTAGTTGGAAAATCAGGAGATAAGGTAAAGAGAGATGCTCATTAAATACCAAACTAATTGTGATTACTATGCCTCTGCATTGTATTTGTTATTTTACTAACCATAAAATTAAGAACACATCCCTTTTTGGTAGCTCTCTGGCAATATTTGTATTTATGGCCACATTTATCATATAAAAATCAATGTCTTGTAATTACCTAAACAAACCGGTCAATTATGAAAAACCTAATTTCTTCTTTTATCGTTCGTATCGCCTTATATGGGTTCATGGGACTTTTCTTGGCGTGCCAACAAGCCCCCTCAGAGCCTTCACCGCCTTTATCACCGGCCCAAGCTTTGGAAACTTTTGTGCTGGCTGAAGAAAACCTTCAAATTGAATTGGTGGCAGCTGAACCTTTGGTGCAGAATCCAGTGGCCATTACTTTTGATGAAGATGGTAGACTATGGGTCGTTGAAATGTTGGGTTTTATGAAAGATATTGATGGCAATGGAGAATTGGATCAGGTAGGCCGGATTTCTGTTTTGTTTGATGATGATGGTGATGGCCAAATGGATAGGAATAAAATTTTCTTGGACAGTCTTGTCCTTCCTAGGGCAATTGCCGTGGTAGATGGGGGAATTCTAATTGCAGAGAATATTCCACTTTGGTATGCAGAAGATACTGATGGTGATTTTAAAGCGGATACTAAAACATTGATCGACCCAGAATATGGTGGACTAGGGATGCCAGAACATTCAGCCAATGGACTGTGGCGGGGTATGGATAATTGGTACTATAATGCCAAATCAAAATCCCGTTATCGAAAAATAAATGGTGAATGGGTCAAAGAACCAACAGAATTTCGCGGACAATGGGGCATTAGTCATGACAATGCTGGAAGATTGTACTACAATTACAATTGGTCCCAATTGCATGCAGATATAGTTCCTCCAAATGCTCTAATGGGAAATAAGAATCATATTCCCACTAGTGGCATTGATCATGGATTGACACTGGAAAGGGAAATATTCCCCATTAGAAGCAATAGGGCCGTCAATCGTGGCTATGTCCCGGGCACGTTAGATGATGAAGGAAAACTTTTGGAGTTTGCCTCTGCATGTGGCCCATTGGTTTTTCGTGGAAATGCCATGCCCGAAAATTATTTAGGGGATGCTTTTGTTTGTGAACCGACTGCAAATTTAATCAAGCGAAACAAGGTCATTGAGGATGGATTTATGTTAAGTGCGGAAGGGGTTTATAAGAATAGGGAATTCCTTGCTTCAACAGATGAAAGGTTTAGGCCCATTTCCCTGGCTTCCGGTCCAGATGGGGCACTTTATGTGGTAGATATGTATAAGGGCATCATTCAGCATGGCCCATATATGACCCCTTACTTGCGAGAAATAACTTTAGCAAGAAGATTGGACAAGCCCATTAATATGGGGCGCATCTGGAGAATCAGCTCTAAAAAAGATGAAAAGAACAATGTTCCCAACCTATCAGGTGCAACTCCTGCAACTTTAGTGAACCTATTGGGAGACCCCAATGGTTGGACGCGGGATATGGCTCAACGTTTACTTGTGGAACAAGGAAGCCTTTCCATTCTGCCAGATTTAAAGAAAATGGTCACTGATGGAAACCCGTTGGGGCAATTGCATGCATTATGGACCTTAGAAGGCTTGCACTACCTGGATGCTGATATTTATCTTACTGCCATTAAGACCAAAGATCCAAAAGTTGCACAAGCTGCATTGCGCTTATTGGCCAAATTATTGCCACAACAACCTATAATACAAAAAAAGATCCAACAATTCATTCAAAATGATTTTGCACAGGCCGATCCCCTTTTGCAAATGCAAATGGTATTTGCTAGTAGTGAGATACCTGCCTTGGATGCCTTTATCTGTGCACAGAAATTTTTGGAGACCTATGGAGACAACCCTATTGCTCGTGATGTGGTAATGAGCAGCCTGGAAAATAGAGAATTCGCAATGTTCAAACGTCTTATATCACAATCTGGATGGAAAACATATGACCAAAATAGGGAAATATTTTTGGAAATGTTGACCACTGGAATCACTAATAAAGGTTCATCCAAAGAAATTAAACAACTCATCAATATCCTTGAAACCAAACAAGACACCGAACAACTTTGGATCAAAACCGCCATTGTAAATGGTATGTTGAATTTTAAAGGATTGGATGATGATGATGAAATTACTTTAGCCAGTAAACCTGGTTTCTTTCAACAGATTGATCTTTTCGATGCAGACACACAACCCTTATTGGAGAAGCTTCAAAAAGCACTTACATGGCCCGGAAAACCTAAAGTTGAGGCAGTTGCTACTGCTTCACACGAGATAGACCAAAAAGTTTACAGTGCGGGACGACAAAAATACATCAATATCTGTGCTAGTTGCCATGGCACAAAAGGGGAAGGCATGACAAGATTTGCTCCCCCTTTAAAACATTCAGAATGGGTGACCGGTGATGACTATAAATTGGCACTAATCCTACTATATGGTATGGAAGGACCAGTGAATGTTAATGGCAAGCGATATGACATTCCAGATATTCTACCGAGTATGCCTTCATTTTCTACATTGCAAAATGAAGATATAGCCGCCATTATGACCTATATTAGGAACTCTTGGGGGCATAATCAATCTCCAGTTTCCAGCAGAACGGTAGGTGGTATTCGTTTCCGGTCACAAGGAAAATTAGCACCATGGAACTCAGTAGAATTGGACACCCTTAGTTTTGATATAAACCAGTAATCAAAAGCTACCTTATTAGGTTTAAAACCCTGCATTTTATGGACGTGCTATACAAGTAAAGGCTTCATATTTTAATTTTGTCATTCCGAACGAGGAACGCGGAGGAATCCCATAATTATAAGATTTCTAGGCACTCATACTTCGCTTTGTCGAAATGACAATTTGCTATTTTTAAAAAGTTTACATAAACAAATTTTTTTATTGATAGAATAGTGGTTTACACATCAAAACGAACTTAATGAGACACACTTTTACATTTAAATTTAAAGGTGAGGACCTGTATATTTTAAAGACTATCTATGCATTGGAGTAGAAAGGAAACTTTGGGGAAGATTTGCATCTAGATTTTGAAAAAAGAAGAACTATCGAACAAACAGACATTATTTAAATGCCACTGTTTTTATTCAATATTTAAAATAAAAAGTCACCTATTCGGTGAGCATAAAAATAAAAAAGCCTGGAAACCCATTGTATATATGAAACTTACCCATTAAGTTCGGATCCCTCCGACTCCACTTTTAGAGTATCTAATTGATACAAAAACCTGTAAATAAAAGATTTACAGGTTTTTTGATTTTATAGTTTGAATTGATATTAAATAATATAAAATTAAAGGACACCTTTCGGAGAGTATAAAATACAAACCCATGAAATAGCCATATGCAAGCATTTTAGAGGTTAGAATCAAATCCTTGCTCATCCAATTAAAAAAATCACATATTCGCTAATTTCTTTTAAATCTTTAAGCAATTAATCTACAAATCTTTTTTCTGCTATAATGTATAGTATTACAACTTACACAGAATAAATTACAAACCATACAATGGAGGATTTATCTAAGTAGTTTTATTCTATTTTTAATAACATTAAAATTTTGCTTAAATGGGATTTTTCTCTGGAATTAAGAAGATTGGTAAAGCCATAGTGAGCGGTATCGATAGCGTCATTAATACAGCGGGCGAAATAATAGGCCGGGTAATTGGACTGCCAGGCTTTTTATTCGATTTGATTGTTCCCTGGCCACGAAAAAAGCTACGCATGAGGATTTTGATTTTGCAGAATGAAGACGGAAGTCCATTGGACGCAACAAGAAATCTTGTATTAGAAGCCAGAGCTGCATATGACTTAGCAAGAGCTATTTTAAAAAGAGAAGCAAATGTTAAGTTGATTTCCTATGGAAACTTAGCTAGGGTTGAAGTGTTAAACGACAACCCACCAACCGCAGCTTTAGAGCCAAGATGTCGTGGACCATTTATTGATTCGTTTGGTGAAGCAGGCTTTTTTTTCCTTGCAAATAAGCAATATAGTATTTCTATACTATTACTGGGAAATGGGGCTCCAATAAGTTCTTTCATAGTTCGTGAAATTGAAAACGACGAAAAAGTTGGATGTTCTTCCGGTGGATTTTCTGATTATCTATTTGTTAGTTCACGGGGCCTTACTATTCCAAGTGATGATGATGTAGGCCCAGCCAGCCATGCTTCAACAACCTTAGCTCACGAAATTGGCCACTCTTGCGGACTGAATTATATGGGCTTCAGTGAACATTCCAAAAAGAAAAACAACCTAATGTATAAGGATAATACGCGAGGTACACGTTTAAACCGGCTTCAGAAAGCCGGGTTAAGGAATTCTCGATTTGTAACTTATTTATGAATGGTAACTTCCTTTAACAACAAGTTATTGTAATTCCCAGATAACGTCGAGCTACAATAACACATAAAAGACTTTATAAGCAAAGGCTATCAGAAAATTAAGTGCATTTTTGCAGGCAACATTTTATACACAAGAGTCCTTTTAAACAATGGTATAAACACGAATGTTTTAGGGTGGACATTTTTTAGACACCTACTTTTTATACTCAATTCATACACAATACCTTACATATTACACAAGTTTATTCCTATAAGTGCTATTTCTTTTTTAAATTAGAAATAGCTCATTGTTAGCAGTTTATAAAAACCCATAAATAATTCGTACGTATAACTGGTTATGAATGAAAATTCTTTTCCATACAATACTTAATATGGTCTTTAGCTGTAATTGCCTCTGTAGCATCATCTAAAATTAAAATTGGTAGCATTCTTGGCAATACCTTTAAAACAACCGTTTTTTTAGCGGTAATAATTACTGTAATTCACTAAAAATCAATAAAACATATGTAGCTATGAAACCTAAAATAAAGACCACACTATTACTACTGATATTTTCCAGTTTTATAATTTCATCCTGTGTAAGCACTCGGGTAGAGTCAAGCCCTCATTTAGATGGTGTCGTAAATCTTGAATGCCAGAAAAGGTCGAGTTGGAGCTATTATTGGGGCTTAAAACAAAAACGGGTTGATACCAATCCAGAAGTGGCAGGAACCATCTGTCCTTGTAGGGAAGGTGGTATGTCTTGGGTAGTAGTACAAACCTCTTTTACCGACTTTCTTTTAAGCACAGTGACCATAGGTATTGTAAATCATAGAACAGTTACTTATGGATGTGCTAGAGCTCCGCATGACGATGATGACCCAGATAATTAAAACAAACTCAGATGACACCACAAGGAATAAATCAACTGCCCATTCAACAATGGTCCAACAAGCATGAGAATTTCACACACAATCTCGTTGCAAATACTTCATTTAAGCTCTGGAATCCTCCTGCTCAAAAAAAAAGGGAGCGGTATCTAGCCACGACCAAAAATTTTCAATGGCTCATTAACCACGCTATTACCAATAATATTAAGTTACGTGCCATAGGCAGTGGTTGGTCTTTTACAAAAGTTGGAGTTACAGAAGGTGGTTTAATCGACACAGCTTCCTTAAATTTTTCTTTCCGGATACCTAAAAAATATACAAGCTCCCAGTATGCAAAACAACCCGAAGACCTTTACTTTTTGCAGTGTGGCACTATTATCCATGAGATAAATACACGTTTGGCAGCAAAAATACCCCAACGCTCTATTAAGGCATCAGGTGCAAGCAACGGACAAACCATTGCTGGCGCCCTATCCACTGGCACACACGGAGCAGCCATCCATGTAGGTGCCATCCAAGAGTTTGTAGTAGGGTTGCATATCATTACAGGAGCTGACAAACACATTTGGCTCGAAAGAGCTTCTTATCCCGTGGCGTCACAAGAATTTGTTGATTGGATGGACGCTGATTTAGTTCAAGACGATGCTTTATTTGATGCAGCCTTGGTCAGTTTTGGTAGTTTTGGATTTATTCATGGTATTATGATTGAAACTGAACCACAATTTCTGCTTACAGAACACCGTGAAGGTCCAATAGCCTATAATCAAAAGCTAAAAGATGCCATGAAGACCTTAGATTTTTCTGATCTTAATTTACCAGGAACGGGACAAAGTGGAGACATGTACCATTTTGAAGTACTTTTTAATATCCATAATTTTGAACCCAATAATGCAGATAAGGGTGCCTTTGTGAAATACATGTTTAAAAAGCCATTTCAACTGCCTCACACACCACTACAACGCAATAATGAATTCACTTATGGAGATGATTTACTTGGAATCATTTCCACCGTTTTAGATAAGTTACCGTTGGCACAATTATCGATTCCAACTTTGGTTAACCTCATGTTCAAACTTGCCTTCAAACCTGAAGATCCTCGAGTAGGAACGATACGAGAAATGTTCAATTACACTAAATTTAGGGGTAAAGTTGCTAGTGCTGCCATGGCAATAGCTATTCAAGATTCCCCTAGAGCATTAGAACTTATTGTTGAAGTGAATAAACACAAATCTTTTCCCGGCGGACTCTCTCTACGATACGTTAAAGGAACCCAAGCAACCTTAGGCTTTACCAAATTCCCCAATACCTGTGTATTGGAGATGGATGGTATTGATGGCCAAAAGGCCAGGGATTTCTTTGAGGCCGTTTGGAACAAGTTCGAACAAGAAAACATATCTTATACACTTCACTGGGGTAAAATCAATTTTAATTTAAACGAGGCACGGATAAAGCAGATGTATGGAGATGCATCAGTTGCCGCTTGGATTAATGCCCGAAATCAATTGCTTAGCATTCCTGCATTAAATGTATTCTCCAATAAATTTATTGAAGATTGTGGTTTGGATAAGGTTCATGGGGCGATTGTGTAAAAACCTAAATATCGGTCAACATATTGAAATTTAATTAAGAATTCTTTTGCCCAGATTGGAATAATAATTCATTGTTTTTGACACAAAAAAAAGCTTAACATTATGGGGTGTTCAAATATTATTGAAAGTGAATTAAAAAAAGGAGATATCAGTAAATCCTTGCATAGAGGATCTTCAAATAAAGATTTAATAACCGATTTGCAAAGAGTTTTATTTGAATTAGGTTTTCGAGAAAAGTTGAAATGGAACAATTATGAAGCCGATGGAGAGTATGGCAATGCCACAACTGCAGCCATATTGGCATTTGCAAAAAAAAACAAGTATAAAAGTGATGGAACATCGGTTTCTAATACACTCACCAACCTGATCCTTCAACGACATGATTTTCTTCCTGATATGTATATTTTGTGGTCCATTTATAAATCTGATTTAAGAACAAGAAAATATCTTTCAAAAGGAACTCGCATGAGTGTAACTGCCATACAAGTATTCCTCAATGAACTTGGTTATGGCAAAGAATTAAATTTTCCAAAATATGGAGCAGATGGTTTTTATGGAAGTAGCACTAAGAAAGCTCTGATTGCCTTTGCCCACGATAATGAAATCACATCAAATGGTGATTTATTGACGCGACCATTGGTAAACCTTTTAATCAAAAAGATTAATCCCTTTTATGGAAAGAATTGGAGTGATTTAGCAAAAAAATACCTTCCAAATAATAAATCTCCACTCGTTTTATACGATGGATCAAGGTTTAGAGGAAAACCATGTCGTGCAGATGTACAATTCATTCCTTCTTTAGAAAAAATAAATACTTATGCCAAACAAGCAAAGGTCCATGTTTTTGTTACCAGCTCATTTCGCACTAGTACAAACGTTAGAGGTGCCATCGTAAAACCTGCAACCCGTTCAAATCATATGGCGGGCCATGGTATTGATATGAATATTATTTATGGAAATGATCAATTTGCCAACTCCAAAGTACTTAACAAATATCCCAGTGTTGCGGAACCAGTCAGACGTTTTATTAAGTTTATTCTCGATGACCCTTCTCTCCGATGGGGTGGTGAATTTCGGATAAAAGATGTTGTTCATATTGATGATGGGCTAAACAAAAATAGAAACAAATGGGACGAAAGATACCAGGCCATACAGCAAGCAGTGCAATTGGCAGGTTAAATGTGTCTTACTCGAAAAAATAGATATACTCTTTTATTGTCTTGACGAATTGGACCATAGATTATTCAAGTTTTACTTAATGATACACAAATAGTTAAGCAGCTAACCATTGCCGCTAAAGAGGTGCATATCTAGCAAAAATCTCTTTGAAATGTCAAAAATTTATTGATCCTTATAAACACTCAAAAATGGCTTTTCAGAATCTTTTCAGAATCACGTTTGCCTATTTCCAATAATTTAAATCTATTCTCCGCATTACTCATCTCTATTAGATTTTCTACGTCTTCTTCAGTGAAAAGCTTATCAAAACCTAATTTATTAAGAGCCTCTACGGTAAAGGGAAAGTTATAGCGCAAGTATTTAATGAGTGGCTTCCCTCCTAAATAGTCACCCTCCAAACCGTTTACTTCCATATCTATTTTATCTGCTGTAGGGGAATTAGACATCCATTGCAATACCATTTGATTTTGCCAGCTCGCATCCTGCATGAGCATATTTGGAACGCTCTGTGCCCAATTTAACACCCAATTATCCTCAATCTCATCGGTTTTTTTTGTGTAAACACTATAACCTGTTCCCACAGAAACTATTTCCAATAAATCCTCTCCCATCTGCCAACCAAATGGGAAACCTTTTAAGGTGGCTACCATAAGCAACGTTAAGGCCGGGTTATTTGCCATGCTCACCCCTCCGTCTACAAAGGCTCCTTTCTCGCCATTTCCAATAGGTATAAGTTGGGGTACAAAATAGGTTGGGGCCGCACTACTGGCGCGTATTGCCTGCCAAAGCAGGATATCTTTATTACGCCCCAAATCAGAATCAAAGAATTTCCCTCCAGGATGATTAATAATAGGCCAAGTGCTATTTGTATCTGCTCTTTTCGCTACAATACACAAACCAGTTTTTATCTCTGGCCCTCCAATTAATATATTCTTAAAGATTTTTTTAAGACTTTTTTCCAAAACAGAATGGTCATACTCGGCTTTTAGATATTTCCAAGTTTCCCATGGTTTCCACCAACTTCGTTTCTTCCCAAATATCTCACCTCCAAGCTCCAGATAGAGTTTAGTAATTTCATCAACGCTAAGCCCTATCGCCAATCCGGCTGCAATAATAGAACCTGTTGAAGTACCGCCAATCAAATCAAAGTAATCACATAATAGGAGTTGATCATTATTTTCCTTTTCTCTTACTATGGTCTCAATTTTTTTAAGGTACCCCAAAGTTAAAGCCCCTTTAATACCTCCCCCATCACAAGATAAAATTCTTTTTTTCCCCGAAGAGGGAGCTAAATGTTCTGCTAGTGTTTTCATAACTCTGGTTGGATATATTTTTTGAATTTATTTATCAAAATTGAAAGCCCCTCATCCTGATTATCATTTTCCTTTCTTGCCCCATGAATTATTTCCAAATTATTTAGAGTAGTTTCAAGCATCCAAATCTCATTGGATGGAATTAAAGTAATGGCTTCCGATAAAATTGTAGTTGCAACGTCATAATCCCTTTGAAGGATATTTAATTCACTTTGTGTGGCGAGGTCCCAGTAATCTGGTGTTGTAGACATCATTTTTCGCTTATTTGCAAATCGTACCAGAGGCAGGTACTCTTCCAGCATTTTATAGTCTCCCTTTCTTTCTAATAAAGTGACTAGATTTATACCTGGATACGCATCTCTCCAATCGGCATCAAACCCATCCTTATAACTTTTAATTGCTCTTCCCAAATACCCATCGGCCTTCAATAGCTTATCTTCTTTTTTTGCCTTCTCATATAAATCTTTGAAGACTCTTCCTAAAATACCATTTGTTTCAGGATCTGGACCATACTCTTTGATGACTTCCTCCAATATTTTTTGCGCCTCTTCCGATTCCCCTTTCCTGTTATAAGCAAAGGCCAATTGCTCACGAATCATTTTTAATTTTTGTAACGGAGCATCCATATCCTCATAACAAGCTATCATTTCCTGCCAAGCTTTCACCCCTCTAAGAGATATAAATAAATCGACAACTACTCCTACGGATTTCTCATGAATGGGAGCCAATTCTTTAAACATCTTGACCACAAATTCTTTTCCCCCGTTTCTTGCTTTAAAAAGATCTTCCTTGATTTTGTTCTCATAAGTTGCCTGCTTCCTAAAAACATCGGTTTTTTCATGGGAAAGGTTGTGTGAGACTTTCCAACCATCTATCAATTGAAATACTGGGCTGTCAATAGTGTTATCCTCTTTACAAGCATTTAAATGCTTGACCAATATTTCTAGAGCAGCTTCAATGTCTATTAATTTGCCTTGGTCATCTAACTTATAAGGAAGTGTTCTTTGCATTTTCAAATCGAAAGGCAAGTCGGCATCAAAAGCAAATATGGGAATAGTCGTATGTGCCTTGATTGCATGTCTTAATCCAAGTTCATAAAAAACATTAGCATTCAATGAAGTGAGATCCGCAATGGCATAGTCGCAAAGAACTAATCGTT
This sequence comes from Flavobacteriaceae bacterium, assembly GCA_002746415.1. Lineage (GTDB taxonomy): Bacteria > Bacteroidota > Bacteroidia > Flavobacteriales > Flavobacteriaceae > Saonia. The sequence goes on from NVXD01000017.1 coordinate 23,095, forward strand.
CATACATTGGTTTATGAATGGTGCCACCCAATAATTCTTCATCGTCTCTAATAGGTTCCATTTCACACTTCTCTATAGCTTTTTTAATAAGTAGCTCATAAATTTCATTGAAATCAATCTCTCGACCCAACTTATCGATCTTGATTCCGAATGGCATTAAAACAAAACAAAGTGGTTTCACTCTTAGAATTTAATTTTTTTTATTTTATCTCCCAAATCTTTCAAATTCTCCGTGTATGATCGATCTGTACCCGAAATTGATGAGAAATTGGAATTCTTTTTCTTAATATTAATAAAGGACTCCATTGGAATTACAGTTTTATCCAACTCATTTGCAATTTTGATTTCCGCCTTTTGCCAATCGCTTCCTGTCTCGGAATTAATACTTATGACGGCATCAGAAGAATTTATGGATTCTGTAATATAATCTTTTAAGGAAGCTCCCAGTTCCACATCTGAGGTAGAAACTACATCCATCCCTAAATCCGTAAGCATAATTTGCAAATATTGAGCCTTACGGATATCAGCATCTGAATGTGATATATATAATTTTTTAGAATTTAATTCCGACTCTTTATTTACTTCGTCGGTATCTTGAAAATCATTTTTCAAATTAAGCCAATGGGACATTTGTATACTTTCTCCTGATTTTTTGGTTACCGAAATCTCAATTTTGAATTCACCCCACCCACTGGATTTCATCCGAAATCCTGTAGAAACCTCAGAAATTTTTCTAAATCGGTTTTTAAAAGTACTATGCAACAAATATTGCACATAGTCTATATCGGATATATCGCTTCCTCCATTCTCAATCCATACAGCCCACTTATAATAATCCTTTCTAGAGCTGTCCTTTTCTGAACTCTGCCTTACATTATATTCTTTGGAATACATCATGACACTAAAATTCTTAAATTTCTATTTACAACATCTGAATTCCAAGTACCATTATTGGTACTTACCCGTATTTGAATTTCTGAATTCTTTGTTACCCCATCCAATAGTAAACTTACTCCAGCAGATTTAGGTATGACTACGGCATCCTTCCAATCTCCCCATATACCTCTTTTTTGGAGAAACCTATATTTGACTATATCACTTTGTCCAGCGTTCTCCCGCACTGTTGCTACAATGTCATCTGGCTCTAAGTGCACTTCTATCTGTTCACCAATCCTCACCTTCCATTTAAATATGGTTTCTGATACTTTTAAAAGCGTTTCCACCAAATTATCCGGTTTGAAGTGAATGTATTCAAATGCTTGAAAGGGGCCATTATTATTCATGCCTTCTTCAATTATCGCTATAAAAGGTATTTTATGGGTAAATGCAGCACTGCGTTCGTGCAGTACCCAATCACTGGTTTTTCCTTCTTCCCGTTTGGAAAGAATAACAATCATGGCATCTACAGATTTTATTCGTTTAGCCACTGCATCCGTCAATTGTTGTCCTTCCAGTCGATGTCCATCAACCACCTCTAAATCATGACTTTCAATTAGTCGTTTAAAACTATCTATCACTGGTATAATTTCATTGTCAAAGTGGTGTGAAAGAAAGATGCTTTCCATACTATTTGTTTTAAAATTGAGATTATTACGATATCTATTTCTATCGGAAATGGTGTTAATTAATCCGAGGGGAGGGAGAGATTAATTTTATCTTTCTGTCATTCCTTTCTAAGTTAGTCTATTTCAACCATATATAAAAGAAAAATTAAAATTTACATTGATTTTTTAAGCAGATTTTTCTTATATTTAGGTTTGTATAAATCCCTCAATATTGTTAGCTGATTCATCACAAATTTGAATTACAGCTTATTTTTTTTTATTGAAATCATAGTTGGTATAATTTAAAACAATCAAACATGAGCGGATTAGCACGTAGTTATGAAAAAGCGATTAGAAAAGAACTGAGCTCACATGCGGCCTGGTTGCCTATCACAAACACCCTAAAGATAGGTGATTATGGGTATTTTGAAGGCGGGGTCTTCCGTTCCATTGGTAATATCATGAATAAGTATCCAGATATTACTCTTGACATAGTAGAGGGACCAACCGCTAAAATTGATTTTACTTCCGCGGGGACAAAAACATTTAAACTGAATGCCAATGGCGAAGTTACAGATTCTTTTGCCGCTCTGGGAGATGCCGAAGCTTCATTAAATTTTGAATTCACCAAAGAGAATTCTGTAATCATTAAAGTTGATGAAATTGGGGTAAACCAGCTTCAAAATATTGAAGAGGTGGCCATGGGATTGGCATCAAAATCTGGCTGGAAAAAAAAGTACAAAATAATTTCTGCAACCTATACGGGAAAGGATTGTCTTATAATTTGTGCTCGAGAAGCGAATTCAACTTTTAAGATAAGTGCGAGTGCAGATTTATTAAAAGCAGTAGAAAGTGGAAAAGTAGATGTAGGATTCGAAACTTCTTCTTCCAATTCCAGTATTTTTAATTCCATTGGTGAATCAGGGGTCATTGCCCTAAGGATGTTTAAATTGAATTGGTTTGGCAACCTTAAACTGCTTGCGGATGACCAACTCGCGAATAAAGTTAGTATAGAGAAAATATTCGGGATTGATATGGAGAAGGATTTGGAAGATGATTTTTAGCACTTATGAAATCGGACAAAATCGAATACATTCGTTTTGATGATTTAAAAACCGGCATCCTCATGGGTGGCAAGCCTTACTTGTTGGCCCATGGAGGTTTAAGTTCTTTTCAGGAGGTCAGGACACCCTTGAGCCAGATAGACTTGCTTGAAAAGCTTGGAAATCAGCTTCGATACCATGGGAATCCCGAGGCATCTGCGAAAGACAAATGGGAATCTATTAAGGAATTTAGTAATCACATTCGACCGTTTTTTATCGATCTTGATAAGATTTCACAGGATACCACCCATTTGGAAGTATTTTTAAATCCCTCCGAATTAGCTCTCATTCCTTTCGAATTATTGCTGAATGAGAAAAATGAACCACTATTCATTAAAAAAAATGGAAAACAATTTGTGCTTACCAGAAACTTCCGGAGAGAAGTGATAAGGCATAAAGGCAAAATCCCAGAGAAACCTCACGTACTATATATACATACCAAACCAACCCATAAAAATTTCCTCAACTTACCCTTTCCCGATATTCCCCACGAGGAACATGAGCGCTCCTTAAAATATGCACTAAGACATTGGGACGAGAAAACGCAATTAACGGTTCTTGCTAACCCCACGTTTATCGATTTTAAAGCAGCAATCTTTGAAGCAGCCAAAAATGACCACCCCTATACCCATATCCATATTCTGGCACATGGGTCTCTTATCTTTGATTATAGCAGCCCTTCAACTTTTGAATATGGCATTGCTTTCCATTCCAAAGAATCTAAGGAAGAAGACTATAAGGCCACCTCAGCAAAAGAAATTAAATCATTTTTCGAATCTTTGGAGGACAAACATCTTCCCTATCTCGTGAATTACATGATTTGTGACGGAGCTAATTTCACGAATGGATTTAAACCTGACAGAAATCCAGTCCAAGCCACTTTTACGGCTGGTGTCCCCATCGTTATTGGGTCGCAATTCCCCTTATCAATGAAGGGATCCAATATCATTACCAAAGAATTATATAAACGCTTATTTCGTGGCGACGATCTTCGTATTATTCTAGGGGATATACGAACTTCATTATATGTTAAAAAAGAAGCCTATGGGCATGATTGGATAAGCTTGGTAAGTTATGTTGAGCTCCCCAAAAACTATGAATTTGACTTACTACGGCAAAAATTAAAACGACAACTTTTAATATTGAACAGTATCAGAGACCGTGAGAATCCGGTTTTAAAGGAGAATGATGATTTTATTGGAGTAAAAACACAAATAGAGGCGTCCATTTCTACCTTAAGCCAACAGCTTAGTGAAATAGAAAATCATAAATCAAAGGAGGAGGCTTTTCTTGAGGGTGCTGGATTATTGGGAAGCGCCTATAAGAGACTGGCAGAAGTAGAGTTTAAAGAAGCTAATATTTTTGAAAACAGTACAATTGACAAACAATTGGAATATTTGGAAGAGGCCAAAAATTGGTATAAAAAAGCAGTAATAAAAAACCTTTCGCACCATTGGAGTATTGTTCAATACCTAAGTTTAAAAACTATACTTAAAGGCAAACTAAATGAAAATGATATGGATTATTGGTACGCGGCTAGGGGTGCTGCCCGTGAAGAAATTGATGAAGCTGGCACCCAATCTACCTGGCCTTATGGCACCTTAATTGAGCTTTATCTTCTTAACCATAACACATCTAATAAGCAAAGTGAAAAGGAAATTTTAGAATTCACAAATAAACTAGTGGCTAATGCAACAAAACATGGAAAGAAAGAGCATATTATTTCTACTAGATTACAAATAGAACGGTATTTGAATTGGTGGAACGGTCCCCAGTTTAAGATAGAACAAAACACTTTGGCCAACAAAGCCGAATTTTTAAATAAAGTTATTTTCATATTGAATGAAATATTATAATGACATCTGATAAAGACAAACAAAAGCTATAATACTGTACGTTAGAAAACTTCAAAGAGAACTCCATTTATTAATGATACGATTGCATAAAATCAGAGTTATAAGAGCATATTTTGATTAAGTCAAATTTGAAAACTTATCCGGAATTATGTAAGCCTTTTGCTTTTAAGCTTCATTCATACCCAAGGCAAACCTATAATGTTATTTCACTTAACATCAGCCACTTCCATGCCGTTTACACAGAAAACAAGGGTGTTTATACAAAAATAACGCAGTCCTAAATTATTACATACTATCTTAATTAGAAGTTAATGGTTGTACCCTTATTAATAAGGTATCACAATTTAAATTTTCATCAATTCCCTAATTGCACGGTGCTAGGGTTATACTGTCCATTTAAACTTTTAACACAATGAAGACCTTCAATAGAAAACAAAATAAAAAAACTTCTATCTCTTCTCTGATTCCATATTGTATTTCTGTAATATTTTTATTCCTAAATGCTATCTCCGCCACGGCTCAAATTAATTTCAAAAGGCATGCGCATGTGCAAAACCATATTGCTATAGACACATCAAGGATTATTATGGCTTCGACTCCAACAGACCCTTCAAAAATAGCCTTGATTATAGGGAACTCTAATTATGTCGGAAAAAATGAACTAAAGGCACCCGCCAATAATGCAGATGTTATTTCCAAAAAAATGACAGAACTAGGTTTTACAGTAACCTTACTAAAAAATGCAACCAGAATTGAAATGCAAAGAGCAATTATTAATCTTGGTTTAAAGTCTAAAAAAAACTATACAGTTTTTGTCTATTTTTCAGGACATACAGTTAAGTTTGATGGAAATAACTACATGATTCCCATTGATGCTGTTTTGGAAACCAAAGACCAAATAAAAAATGAAACGCTAAGCATTGATTATCTTATTAGTACCCTCAATAGGGGTGCTAAAAATAGAATTTCAATAGATTCCTGTTACTCCAATTCATTTAGCATTGGTCAAGAAAATCTGGAAAGTGAACTGTGTTTTACTCCCCCTTCAAATATTCCTAAAGACATTTTCATAAGTTTTAGTGCCTTCAAAAACCAGCTTGCACCCACAATATCTGCTAATAAAACAAGCCTTTTTAGTTATGTTTTTTCATTCAATCTCCAACAAAGATTGGTGCACGAATCCTTTTTGGAAACAAAAAAATTAGTAAAGAAATTTTCTTCAGGAAAACAGGATATTTATTTCTATGGAACCCTTCCTGAAACGGAATATTGGGGTACACATATGTCAATAACCTCTTTATTGACAGTCCAGGGGTATCAAAAATTTAGTTGGCCACCTCCTTATACTTCCGCTATGGAAAAGGTCAATATATCCTTCTTTGAAAACATTGAAACGCTTGGAGGTGTAAATGAAAAACTATTGTCCTCTTTGGACCACCTAGGGTATTATGAAACCAGCCACTACCCAATACAAGAAGGTGAAGCACAGGGTTTTGCCATTGCCACCCAAATGGAGCAAATCAACAAAGATGCCACTTCCTTAGAAGGTGATGACAGATGGAATTCTGCCCTAATTTCAGACACTTCAGATTTCTCCTTTTCTCAGTACTTTAAATCACTCTTTATGCCTAGAAAAGGTTTCTTTAGAGTCATCGTATTTGCGGTTGTAAATAGGTCTTTTAGCACCTCTGGAAATACAACAAGGGATGAAGTATTAACTTGGGCAAACGGAGGCCAAAGTGATCTTGACAACACCATAAGTGCAATAAATTTTGAAGGGTTTAATGTATTTGCTTTAATTTATGAGTACCGATTACATGAAAATGACATAACGGCCAAAATTCAGAGACCATGTGGGCATCCAGGAAGATTACATTTGGAAAAATCAGGAATTTGGGCTCAACTCGCTAATACTAATTAACATCTATGAAACCTATAAAAAAAAGACTTTCCCTACTCTTTTTGATTGGCTTTGTTCTGTTGTCTCTCATGATCTTATTACAGACTTTTAGTAACAAATATTCGGACCTAACATTTGTTGCATGGATATGGCTTATCTTTTTATACATCCCCCCATTGTTGTTCTTAAATAAGAGCTCTGGCACTGCCAAAAACTCTTCGCTTCTACCCCTCACAACGCTCACCATCCTATTCATTATTACTTCCTTTCTAGGGGTATTGTTGCAGCCTTTGGCTTTAAACGCATGGGGTACAGATGCAGGTGTTTACATAACTCGTATACGCACACTTACCAGTTCTCTTTATTTTCTCATTCCACTTGAACTATTAATTTTATACTTAATACGCAAAAATTTCAAAAAAGAACCCGACTCTTTTCCCATCCCAGAAAGCCTTACCGTCTTCATTTCTTACAATCATAATGATTATGAAGTAGCCCAAAAAATACAACAGAAACTTGAATCTGCATCGATTGAGGTAATAATTGACCATGAAGACATGCAGTCTGGTGAAAATATTGAAAAGTTCATTGAAGATTCTATAATGGCATCTACAGTAACGATATCACTTATTTCGAACACCAGTCTATCTTCTGGTTGGGTGGCTATGGAAACTATAGACACCTTCTTTCTTGAGCGCTTCTTTAAGCATCGTAAATTTATCGCTTGTTATCTCGAAGACGATTTTTTCAATGATCGATATATCGCCGAAACAGTTAAGAAGATAGATATGCAGATTGAAAAAAAATTAAAGTATAAATCTGAACAAGATGGGCTCGGTATAGATTCTAGAAACTTGAATACAGAAATTACTCGATTGAGAAAATTGCGACATAACTTAGACCACATCATTTCAAGGTTAAAAGATAGCCTATGTCTAGATATCAGTGAACAAAATTTTGAAGCAAGCATTAATCGATTAATGAAAGACATAAAATTATGGGACTAAACACTAATAACATAAGCACAAGGCCATCTTAAAAAACAGTTATTCAGAACTGAATGTTTCATGTCTCACGCTATACTGATAACCACCTTTTTACATTCAATTCATACACAATTACTTACATCTTACACAAGTTTATTCTTATACTCGTTATTTATTTTTTAAATTAGAATACAATCATTATTAATGATATCAACTTCATCAAATGGCAAAAAAAATAAAATCTAAAAAGGAACTCGGTAATTTCTCAAAAGTATATGCTAAACTCCGCATGATTGCTAATGGTAGCAATAAAGTAAATGCCATTCGATCTATTTCTAATCAATGTATAACAACCAGTAATCAAGTATTAAAACCACAGGAGTTTTTAAACATCACCAATCAGGTATCTCAGAAATTCTCTTTGACATCAGAAACTGATTCGCATAAATTTGCATTTAAGGGAGCAAAAAAAACAGCTACCAAGCTAAATCTAAAAAAAGGGTCTATAAATGAAGACCCACCAACCTTGGTAGAAGCAAACGTTTTTATAGAATTAAGGGCCAGTAGTTCATGGAAGAACGTTTTAGCAGAGTTGTTCCCAAAAACAAAAAAGAGTGATCTTAATAAACGCTTTAAAAATGTACGAAGTCAAGGTAAAATTATTAAAGCCACAATAATACTTGATGATCTGGAAACTTTAGCCTCAAGCAAGCATATTGTAGGAATAGAAGGTAGTCAGTCTGTATTAACACCACCATTAACAAGTTTCACAGTAGGTACCAACAAAAAACCTAAAAGTTTAGCACTTGATAACAACATAACGAACATTGATGGCCAAAAGGTTTTGATTGGTATTATTGATGTTGGCGGTTTTGATTTTGCACATCCAGATTTTCTGGATGGCAATGGAGAAACACGATTTACTGCCATCTGGGACCAAGGAGGTGACCATAGACCCCCACCTAGCATTATTTCTAACAAATTTAATGGCTTAAACTATGGTAGTATGCATACCCAAGAGAATATGAACCAAGCAATTGAGGCCGCGCCCAACATTGGTGCCCCAGTACATGCAATAGAACCACAATCTCAACAATTTCCGTCATCCCATGCTACCCATGTAGCCAGTATAGCAGCAGGAAAAACAGGAATTTGTTCCAATGCAAATATTGCTGGAGTATTAATTTCATTACCCACTGAAGATGCACATCGTTCCAAATCTTTTACTGATTCTTCAAGAATTTCGGATGCCGTTGACTTTCTCCTAGCCTTGGCAAAACAAAAAGAGTTACAAATCTCCATTAATATAAGTTTAGGTACTAATGGACATGCACACGATGGCAGTGCAGCTGTAAATCGATGGATTGATAATCAGCTTACGCAAGATGGTCGTTGTGTTTGTGTTGCTACAGGAAATGCAGGGCAGGAAAAAGGGCTTTCACCTGATGATTTTGGATATATTATGGGACGAATCCATACTTCTGGAAAAATAGCCAATAAGGGGCTGAGCAAAGATCTTGAATGGCATGTCATTGGTAATGGTATTAGTGATGTATCAGAAAATGAACTCGAAATATGGTATGAACCCCAAGATCGATTTTCAGTAATGGTGAAGCCGCCAGGTGCCGATTGGATTGGCCCTGTTAGACCACAACAATTTATAGAAAATCAACAGCTAGAGGACCTCTCCTTTTTGAGTGTTTATAATAAGATATATCATGAAGCCAATGGCAATAATTATATAGGTATTTATCTAAGTCCAAACCTAAACCCACAGCAAATTGTTGGTATAAAGTCAGGACTATGGAAAATAAGAATCATCGGGGACGAAATAAGGGATGGTCATTTTGATGCATGGATAGAAAGAGATGATCCTGTAAGACGCGTACAGAACTTTTGGAATTTCCCCTCTTTTTTTAGCGAAAGCACAAATGTTGATAACAAGTCCATAAACTCTTTAGCATGTGGTCACAATGTTATTGCAGTGGGTAACTACGATACCGAAAATGACGAGATTAATATTTCTAGCAGTCAGGGGCCTTCAAGAGATAATCGTCAAAAACCAGAGATTGTAACCCCTGGAACTAATATTGTAGCCGCCAATGGTTTTAGTGGCCCAGATGAATTATGGACAACAAAAACGGGAACTAGTATGGCAAGTCCATATGCGTGTGGCGTAGCAGGTCTTCTGCTAGCTGCTCACCCTACGCTTACCTCAGTGCAGATTGCTGGTATCATGAAACGCACATCAACACCTATAACTGGTTTAAACTATGACTGGAAAAATGATACTGGATTTGGTATCATCAATGTAAATGCTTGTATTGAAGAAGCCATGAAATTAGTAAATTTCGAAGACATCACGGTTGATTAAAAATTAAGACCATAAATAATAGTAATATGAAACTCACAATATTCCGATCTTCCAAAGGCGACGCTCTCCTTATATCACATCCAGATGGAAATGGCAAAAACAATCATATTCTTGTTGATGGAGGTATGAAGACCAGTTTTAAAAATTCAGTTGCCCCTTACCTTAATAAAGAAATCAAAGAAAATGATGAAATTATAGATTTACTTTGTGTGTCCCATATAGATAATGATCATATTGTTGGTATTATAACTTTAATGGAACTGCTATCCCAGTGGAGGGTGTTCAATCACCATGATAATAATCCCAATAGTACAGCCAATGTTACCAAACCCAAAGTCGCGGAACCTCCATTCATAAAATCTATTTGGCATAATTCCTTTGCTAAGGCATACGATTTAGGTGATGCGTTACCAAAAGTTACCCAAGCATTGCAAAGTATTGAACAAATGACAGCAAATTTTATTGATACAGAATTATTTGAAAAAGTAAATGACAGGGCGACCAGCGTAAAAGATGGCATCACCCTCTCACAACGCATACGCCCCGAACAGTTAAATATTGAACTTAACCCAGAATACAATGGAAAAATAGTAAAGTGCAACCAAAGTTCAATCCATAAAAATGAGCATGTCGTAGGAGCTATCAACCTATCGGTAATAGGTCCATTTTCCTCTGATTTAACCGACCTAAAAAATGATTGGATTAAATGGGAAAAGGCACATAGCGAAGAGTTAAAAGAATTTTATGCGGACTTAAGCTTAACTGCATTAAATCAACCCTTGAGTATGGATCAGTTATCACAATTATTAATCAATAGTGGTACTGTGTCAAAATTGGGAGATCGAGATGATGTCACCACTCCAAATCTGGCTTCCATCATGTTTTTGGTAGAAGCTGAAGGAAAAACTATTCTAATGACAGGTGATGGACATTCTGATGATATCATTAAAGGCCTCAAAAAAAACAAAAAACTTTCTTCTAATAAAACGCTTCATGTTGATGTTCTAAAAATTCAACACCACGGCGCCTCTGCAAATATTGATGAAAATTTTTGCAAAACAATTACTGCAAATCATTATGTATTTTGTGGTAATGGCACACATACCAATCCAGAAGAAGCTGTTATTGATGCCATTTGCAATTCAAGAAAAGGTACGGAAAGTCAAAAAAGTGAAAATGAAGAAGTAGATCAACCCTTTACTTTTTGGTTTAGCGCCAATCCAGATGATAAACTCACAGGTAGGCAAAAAGCACATCTTACCAATATTTCCATCAAACTAAAGGCTTTTAACGCGCTACACTCAGATTTCGAATTCAAATTCATGCCTACTAACAAACATTCACAAGTAATAGCGCTTTAAGATCAATTTATCAAGATGACATATTGAATACTGATAATAATTCAAATTTTTAAGCTGTCGCCCTTATGCAAAGCAATACTACATCACCCTAGACGAATAAAACATCTAACCCTCACTCCACCTCATACAATCTACCCAACCCAAACTGGTCTCCTATTTTGGTAGCCTTGCCATCTTTCATATAGACTTCTATCATCTTCTCACTAGAAACTGTATTGTAATCATTGTCCTGTAGTAGATACAGTATTTCTCGGGTTTTAACATCAATAACCTCGCCACTGGAGGGGTAGGCATATTTCCCGTCCATACTAAAGGTTATCCAGCCAGGCATATCATCTAAGGCAATAGTCGTTAATTGTTGGAAGGGGGCTTTTGCACTAAAAACATGTATCCGCATATTGTAGCCATCGCATACCCATACTTCTTTTTCATTTGGAGTTAACCCAATACCATGACTAGGATTTCCATGACGTCTTACAGGGCCTTTATCCCATCCCATTACTTCAATACTTGCCAATTTTTTCCCTGTTTTGATATCACCGACTTCAAATCCTAATAAATCATTCACATTGACAAAAGCAAGAGACTCATCACTATTAATTGTAAACGGACGCACGCCTGCACTAAAAGGCCCTATTTTTTGAACTATAGTATGCGTTTTAGCATCAGAAACATGCAATAAGGGTGAGTTTATATCCGACATATACACTTGCTTACCAGAAAGCCCATAAGTGGTGTTGTGGGCCCTATTATGCACATTTATCTTGGTAATTATATCGCCAGTCTCACAATCCACCACATTCCAAAACTCTTTTTCCAAAGATGGTAAATACATTGTCATTCCATCGGGTGAAATAGACAGTCGGTCACAACCCCCTTCATACGGGATTTCCCATACCAATTCTTCGGTGCTTAAATCAATACGTTGTACAGATTCCCATGTAGAAATATAAATGCTATTATGCTCCACACTTACAGCTATACCTTTAACATTAGACGGTGTTCCATCTTCATGATATCCCTTGGTAGAGATGCGTTTCACAAATTTATGGTTATTGTCCATATCAAAAACCAACAAGCCATGACCTCCATAGCCTAAATAATCACGAATACCTGGAGTTGCCACATAAAGAAAATGCCCTGAACCTCCTTCATCAACTTCAGTTGAAGCACTTGGGCTTATCCAAGAGGCTGTAGCAGCAAATATTAGCGCACATAAAAACAAAAAGGCTGGCAAGGTATATTTCTTTCTCATATGGTTCTTTTTGAAGTGGAATTGATCAAATATTGACGCGTAGACCAAGCCTAAAGTAAGGCTTTATCCACAAAACCAGTCACTTATGAGCATAAAAAAAGAGCCGCTTTAAAAAGCGACTCTTTTATAATTATATCAAATATAGTCTTATTCTTTTCCTGAAGTTAATTTTTTCTTCAAGGTATCAAACATCACTGGTGTTGCAATGAACAAAGAAGAATAAGTACCTACGATAATACCAATTATCATGGCAAACATAAATCCTCTTAGTGACTCTCCTCCAAAAACAAATATCGCTAGTAATACAACCAAGGTTGTTAAAGATGTATTCAACGTTCTACTTATAGTACTATTCAAGGCTTCATCGACGTGTTCACCATTCTTCCATCCTTTTAGACCCACTATTTCCCTAATACGGTCAAACACCACCACGGTATCATTCAATGAATACCCAATCACAGTTAATATTGCTGCAATAAAGGCCTGATCTACTTCCATATTAAATGGCATAAATTTACCTGCTATGGAAAAGATACCTAGTACTATTAATACATCATGAAATACTGCCACAACGGCTCCCAATGAAAATTGCCATTTACGGAAGCGTAATAATATATAAAGAAAAACCACAAACAAGGAGCCAATAATGGCCCAAAACGCCTTGTTTTTTATATCATCTGCTATGGTAGGCCCTACTTTCGTAGACTGCATAATACCAATAGTTTTTTCTGATGTACCAACGGTAAAGTCCTCAAAAGAAGTGCCGTCTGGTAAATATTTTTGAAGTGATGTATACAATTTATCCTGTATCTCTTTATCAACTTCTATACCCTCTACATCTACCTTATAAGGTGTTGTTATTTTTATTTGATTTGCATCTCCAAATGTTTTCACATTGGTACCGCTTCCAAACACAGTATTCAGCTCTGAGGCAATTTCAGAAGGACTCACAGCATTCTCAAACCTAACTTGATAAGAACGTCCACCAAGAAAATCTACACCCTGTTGCAAGCTTTGTGTTGCTAAAGAAAACACCCCTACACCAATCAATACAGCAGAAAAAACATACGCAATCTTACGTTTTCCTAAGAACTTGATTTTAGTTTTCGTAAACAAGTTTTTCGTCATAGCAGTAGAAAAGTCCAATTTTCTTCCTTTTTTACTGATATACCAATCTGCTAACAATCTTGTTATAAAGATTGCCGTAAACAATGAGGTTAGAATTCCTATTAATAAAGTAGTCGCAAATCCTTTAATGGGTCCTGAACCAAATATAAATAGAATCAATGCCGTTAGGCCCGTAGTAATATTCGCATCTAAAATAGAAGAGAGTGCATTATTAAAACCATCAGAAATAGCCAAACTCATGCCTTTTCCTTTGGCCAATTCTTCTTTTATACGTTCAAAAATAAGTACGTTGGCATCCACAGACATCCCTATGGTCAATACAATACCAGCAATACCAGGTAATGTTAACACTGCATTTAAACTGGTAAGTACTCCAAAAATCAATACAATATTCAATATCAAAGCGACATCTGCAAATATCCCAGCTTTTCCATAATAGAATATCATCCATACCAGTACAAACGCCATGGCTATCATAAAGGACATGAAACCACTATCTATCGCTTCTTGACCCAATGATGGACCAACTACCTCTGATTGTATAATTTCAGCGGTGGCTGGTAATTTACCAGCTCGTAAAACGTTAGAAATATCTTTAGTTTCTGTAATTGTAAAAGTTCCTGTTATTTCAGTTCTTCCTCCTGTAATTCCACCAACTACAGAACAACCTGGTGCAGTATAAACTCTATTATCTAATACAACCGCTATTCCTGTTCCATTAAGATTAGCATCACTTGTTAGTTTTTGCCACTCTTTAGAACCCTTAGTGTTCATACTCATTGTAATAGCGGGTCTTCCAATTTGATCAAAATCATCCCTGGCATCACTTACCACATCCCCACTCATTCTAGGAATATTATCACGATTCGATTTCAATGCATACAAATCAACAACCTCAACCCCAGCTGAAGGACGCTCCCATGCAAATTTCACAAACTGGATATCAGTTGACAATAAACGGCGAACTTCTCTCATCCTAAGATATTCACCTACTTTAGCCGTATCCTTAACGGCAACACTTGCAATAGCATAACCACTACTTGGACCCTGGATTAAGCTTAGCAATGGATTTACTTGTCCTGTTAAGTCTATAGCATCATCAGAAATATCTGATAATAAGGAATCTATTTCAGATTCTGGCTTGGATATTTCTTCGTCAACAACCTCTTCTTCTACATCTGTTTCAACCAAAGATTTTAATTGCTCATTGGCAGCCACTAAAAAATTACCTATACTAGGGTTGCTTGATTTATACGTTTCCCAAAATTCCAATTGAGCAGTACTCGTTAATAATTCCTGAGCACGAGCAATATCTCTTGCTCCTGGTAATTCCACCACGATACGCCCGGATTTTCCAACTCTTTGAATGTATGGTTGTGTCACCCCTAAACCATCAATACGTTCCCTTAGCACTTCAATAGCTGAAACAATGGCCTGGTCTATTTTTATTTCAATGATAGGTCTAACTTCACCATCACTCATCTGGAAATTAATAACATCGCTCAACTCTTTATTGGCAAAAATATCTGGTGATGCCAATTTGGTATCCCCTTTGATATTATCAAAAGCCTCGAAGAACAACTCCATATAGGTATCATCACTACTATTGGATGCAACATCTGCATCGGCTAGTGCCTTACTAAAAACGGGGTTTTTAGATTTGTTAGCTAATCCCCTAAGCAGGTCTTTTACAGATATTTGCAAAGTCACATTGATACCTCCTTTAAGGTCCAATCCCTTATTCAATTCTCTTTTCTTAGCCTCGTTATAATCTGTGTAGCCCAAAATGGATACCGTACCAATTGAGTCTAAATAATTAGCTTCCAAAAGCTCTCTTTTGGCTAAATGATTGTCTTCAGCTTCAGAAATTGAGCTGATAGCAAAAGTTTTTGCATCTTTTTCAACCTTACTGGTAATGAATGTATAGGATAATTGGTAAATGCTTACAATCCCAAATAAGAAAGCAAAAAGCTTTATAAGTCCTTTATTTTGCATTGGTGAATTAAATTTATTATTGTATTCGTAAATAGCGAGCAAATATATCATTTCCCTTATGAAATGGCAATATATTTGTCAGTTTTATAAAACGAAGGCATCCCGTTGTTCACGGGATGCCTTGTTATAATCATCCATTGGAGTATTCAGTTTCATGAATATTTCCTAAAGATTATTAAAGTTCTAAAAGTCCGTTGGTTTTTTTAACACCAACAGCGCTTTCTTGCATCTTTGCTTTTTCAGCTTCACTTAATTCAATATCTACTATTTTTTCAATTCCGTCTTTCCCAAGAATAACCGGAACACCTATACAGATATCATCCAAGCCATATTCTCCCTCTAAAAGTGTGGAACATGGAAACATTTTCTTTTGATCACAAGCAATGGCCTGTACCATTCCAGAAACAGCTGCTCCTGGTGCGTACCATGCACTTGTACCCAACAAACCTGTTAATGTAGCACCACCAACCTTAGTATCTTGTGCAACTTGATCTAGTCTTTCTTCTGATAAGAATTGAGACACTTTTATACTGTTCCGCGTCGCACTCCCCGTTAAAGGCACCATTCCTTTATCACTATGTCCACCAATTACCATTCCGTCTACATCTGAAATGGGTGCATCCAAAGCTTCTGCCAATCTATATTTAAAACGAGCACTATCCAAAGCGCCTCCCATACCTATAATCTTATTCTTGGGAAGCTTCGTTGTTTTATGCACCAAATATGTCATGGTGTCCATAGGATTACTCACTACAATAAGCGTCACATTAGGAGAATGCTCCAATAAACTAGAAGAAACTGTTTTTACAATTCCTGCATTGATGCCTATTAGTTCCTCACGTGTCATCCCAGGTTTTCTAGGAATACCAGAAGTAATCACAGCAATATCACTATTAGCCGTTTTGGAATAATCACTTGTACATCCTGTTATATTGGTATCAAAACCATTTAAGGAAGCAGTTTGCATTAAATCCATGGCTTTGCCTTCTGCATAGCCTTCTTTAATATCCAATAAAACGACTTCTGATGCAAAATTTTTAATTGCAATGTACTCTGCACAACTTGCGCCTACAGCGCCTGCACCTACTACAGTTACTTTCATTATTTATATTTTTTTATTTGATTTTTTAGCAAGTTCAAAAATAGTTATTTTGATATAAATCAGCTATAAATACCCCTCTTTTCTACCATTATATTTGTTAGCTTTTTCTTATTTATACCAAAATATTGTGTATTTCATCGAAAACAAATGCCCTTATGTGTATTTCATCGAAATTTCCTAATACAACAGAATCATTTAGCGTTAAAAAAAATACCGAAACTTATTTAACCTACGACGATGAAGAGGCTATTATCACTTTTTGCAATAGTTGCTATATTTTTAGCAAGTAACTGCTCCCGAATTCCAGAAAATAACGACCCCGTTCTTGGGGTTTGGTTTAAAGCTGAAACTTCTTTTACCAGTGAAACTGCTAAAAGTACTGAGCGACTGGAATGGATTTTTAACGATGCATATTTAGGCAGGTTTCATAGATACAATGGAAATATTGTAGAAATGCAAACCGATTTTGCTTGGAATCAAGAAAATGGCATTTATACCATTTCTTATCCTGGCACCAATATGCCTGATGAAATTGTACTATTGAAGGAGAATTCAACCGAAACTGTTTTAGAAGACAGTCAAGGGAATATTCTAGCTATTAGGGAATAAACACTTTTCCATAATTATGAATGATCGCTTTTGATTGCTCAAATAGCATCAGCATGGCAACAATATTACACAAAAGCCCGATAGCAACTGCTATCGGGCTTTTGTGTTTACTTCTTGTCTGATTGATTGAAACTGAAATCTACAAAATCAACCCTACATATATTTATATTCTCTAATGCTTCTTATCTAAATCCAAAGTTTACGCCAAAGGAAAGGTTATTGAATTGCCCTATGGAGTAATCCGCATTCAATCTAAAGAATCCAAGTTTTAACTTTGTCCCTACATTGGCCACAACGCCACTTACTTTCTTACTTAAAGAGAAAGGATCTGTATAAGTTTGTTGAAAAGGTCCGGTTTGCACAATATAGGTGCCCAAAATATCTGTTTCAGATTTACCTGTTAAATAGCCTATACCTCCATAAAAGTTAATAATGGGCAATTTAGTTGATACAACTGCTTGAAAAACCAAAGAAGTCATTTTTGTATCTATCTTTTGATCTTGACCCGCAATAACATCAGTATTTGTAAAATCATAGGTGCCTGTTAAACTTGTATAGCCAATGACTGCAGAAATTGCAATGGGCAATACTTTATCAGCTGGCAAATGTTTGGTAAATTCATGCTGTACTCCAATTCCAAATAATCCTATGGAAACATCATCAGTATTGATTTTCGGCAAAAACCTAGCTTTTATTTCTGTTCCTTTTATCAATCCAACACTCGCTTGTATAAAACCAGAAGGCACAAAATTGATGTTTTCAGATGCCAATCCCGTGGGAAGCTCTATTTCTTCTGAAACAATAACCCCTGGAGTCACCTCAGCTGCGATAAGCACGCTTATTCCTTCTATATCTCCCAAGGCAGTTGAAACAATTTTTGAAGCACTACCATCTTCAAATGTTAGATTTTCATAATCTGCGGTATTCAAAACAAAAGACATTTTATCATCTTTGTTTTTAAACCCAGCCATGTTTCCAATAATAGAAATTTCAAAACCACCAAGCGGTTTGGCATCTGCAGTATTGTACCACCCTCCTGAAAGACTATAAATCATTCCTTCTGAAACGGGTGCCATGTATTCATTCGTAAAACGTTCAGCATCATTTAACCCAGCTGCCAATAGCTCATTGATATTGGATTGGGCAAAAGTGACGGAACTAAATAACAATAAAGCTAAAAAATATACTGTTTTCATAATTTACATTTTACCCAAAACTAAAAAACCCGCACCAGAGGTGCGAGTTTTTGTTGTGAAACACTAATTTCTTAGGTATCAATGTTAGCATATACAGCATTTTTCTCTATAAACTCTCTTCTTGGTGGCACTTCATCCCCCATTAGCATAGAAAAAACCCTGTCTGTTTCTGCCGCATTATCAATCACTATCTGTCTAAGCGTTCTAAATTCTGGATTCATGGTCGTGTCCCATAACTGTTCCGCATTCATTTCACCCAAACCTTTATATCGTTGAATGCCTACACTTCCATTAAAGCTTTTTGCAATTTCATCACGCTCTTCATCTGACCAAGCATATCGCTTTTTAGCTCCTTTCTTAACAAGGTATAAAGGTGGCGTTGCAATATATACGTGCCCCCCTTCTACAAGCTCCCGCATGTATCGGAAAAAGAACGTCAAAATTAAGGTTTCAATATGACTACCATCTACATCGGCATCACACATAATCACTACTTTATGGTACCTTAATTTTTCTAAATTCAATGCTTTACTATCTTCCTCTGTTCCTATGGTTACACCAAGGGCAGTATAGATATTCTTTATTTCTTCATTGGCAAAAACCTTGTGTTGCATAGCCTTCTCCACATTCAAAATTTTACCACGTAGGGGTAAAATTGCTTGAAAATTTCGATCCCGACCTTGCTTGGCAGTACCACCCGCCGAATCTCCCTCAACAAGGAATACTTCACATAAAGCTGGGTCTTGCTCAGAACAATCTGATAATTTCCCTGGCAAACCACCAATACTCATCACCGTTTTTCGCTGCACCATCTCACGTGCTTTGGTAGCGGCATGTCTTGCCTGCGCGGCTAATATTACTTTCTGAACGATTATCTTGGCATCATCTGGGTTTTCTTCCAAGTAATTGGTCAACATTTCCGAAACAGACTGACTTACTGCCGCTGAAACTTCTCTGTTTCCCAATTTTGTTTTTGTTTGCCCTTCAAATTGTGGCTCGGCAACTTTAACTGAAATAATAGCTGTCAACCCTTCTCGGAAATCATCCCCTTGGACATCAAATTTTAGCTTCTCCAACATTCCTGAAGCATCTGCATACTTCTTTAACGTACCAGTAAGCCCTCTTCTAAACCCAGAAAGGTGCGTACCACCTTCATGCGTATTGATATTATTCACATAAGAGTGTAAATTCTCAGTATAGGAAGTGTTATAGACCATGGCAACCTCTACAGGAACACCATTTTTCTCTCCTTCCATATAAATCACATTCCTTATCAACCGCTCTCTATTACTATCTAAAAAGGTGATAAATTCTTTTAACCCTTCAGTTGAATGGAAAACCTCTCCTACATAACCGCTCTCACTGTCCATATCTTTTTGGCGCTTATCCATTATACTAATGGTAACTCCTTTATTTAGATAAGAAAGCTCTCTCATTCTATTTGCTAGTGTCTCATAACTATACTCTATTGTTTGAGTGAAAATAGAAGTATCTGGCATAAATGTTACCTCTGTCCCTCTTTCATCAGAATCACCAACACTTTTTACAGGATACAGCGCTTTTCCTCTTTCATACTCCTGCTCCCAAATTTTACCATCTCTAAACACCGTCGCCTTTAAAAGACTAGAAAGTGCATTTACCACAGACACACCCACACCATGCAGACCACCTGATACTTTATACGAATCTTTATCAAACTTACCCCCAGCACCTATTTTGGTCATAACCACTTCCAAGGCAGATATTCCTTCCTTTTTATGAAGATCTACAGGTATTCCCCTGCCATTATCTCTTGTAGTTACAGAATTATCCTCGTTGATAACCACACTTATGGTATCACAATGCCCTCCCATGGCCTCATCAATGGAATTATCCACTACTTCATAAACCAAATGGTGCAATCCTCTTACACCCACATCACCAATATACATGGACGGTCGCATTCTTACATGCTCCATCCCCTCTAGGGCCTGAATACTATCCGCTGAATAATTTTGTTTTTTTGCTTCTTCGCTCATAGAATTATTTGAGTTGTTTCCGTTAAATTTTTGCAATCTAGCAAATATAAGGAATAGCCCATTGAATATGAGTTGTATCTGTTTTAAGAGCTGTAAGTTATCAACAAAAAATGTGGAAAAAAGCTGCTGATAAAATCACAAAGCTCAAGCCCATTTTCCACACTTAATTTGTACAAAAAGGAGTACACAATACTCCTCATTTACAGTGGAAAATCTTTTCGCCAAACTCCATAAAAATTACAATGAAAAACCCCGCTAGATAGCGGGGTTTGACTGACTAATTAAAATAAAAACTGAAAAAACAGAATCTATTACCTTCTATAGCAAGCTATATATTTTTAATACGCATCTTCATGAACGTTTGCTACAGCACGCCCAGATGGATCGTTCATATTTTTGAATGCCTCATCCCACTCCAACGCAATTTTGGTACTACAAGCCACTGAAGCCTCTTGAGGTACACATAATGCAGCGGCATCAGATGGAAAATGCTGTTCAAATATAGAACGATAGTAAAATTCTTCTTTACTTGTTGGTGTTTGTAATGGAAAACGGAATTTGGCATTCGCCAATTGCTCGTCAGATACTTCTTCGTTCACCACCTCTTTCAAGGTATCTATCCAACTATAGCCCACACCATCAGAAAACTGCTCTTTTTGTCTCCAAGCCACACTTTCTGGCAACATATCTTCAAATGCTTTACGAATGACCCATTTTTCCATTCGCTCTCCGTTAATCATTTTATCCTTTGGGTTAATGCGCATAGCTACATCAATAAATTCCTTGTCCAAAAATGGCACACGACCTTCTATTCCCCATGCTGCCAAGGATTTGTTTGCCCTTAGACAATCATACATATGTAGTTTACTCAATTTACGCACCGTTTCTTCATGAAACTCTTTGTCATTTGGCGCTTTATGAAAATACAAATAACCGCCAAGCAATTCATCTGCACCTTCACCAGACAAGACCATTTTTATACCCATGGATTTTATGACCCTAGCCATAAGGTACATTGGTGTGGATGCTCTAATGGTGGTAACATCATATGTTTCCAAGTTGTAAATCACATCCTTAATGGCATCCAACCCTTCTTGAATTGTAAATTCTATTTCGTGGTGTACCGTGTCTATATGTTCTGCAACCAAACGTGCCGCCGCTAGATCTGGCGAACCCTTCAACCCTACAGAGAACGAATGCAATTGTGGCCACCAAGCATCTTTTGTATCACCTGATTCAATTCTTTTTTGAGAATATTTTTTAGCCACAGCAGAAGTGATAGAAGAATCCAATCCTCCAGACAATAACACTCCATAAGGTACATCTGACATTAATTGCCTATGAATTGCAGCTTCCAAAGCTTCTCTCAACTCATCTATACTGGTCTGGTTCTCTTTTACCGCATCGTACTCCATCCAATCACGGGAATACCATTGCTTTAACTCCCCATTACTACTGTGCAAATAGTGACCCGGTGGAAACAATTCTATTTTCGTACACACACCTTCCAAAGCTTTTAATTCAGATGCCACATAAAATGTTCCATTTTGGTCCCATCCCATATATAAAGGAATAATTCCCATATGGTCCCTCGAAATAAAATATTCATCCTTTTCTGAATCATATATGGCGAAACCAAAAATACCGTTCATTTCATCTAAAAAATCAACTCCTTTTTCTTGATATAATGCCAAAATAACCTCACAATCAGATTCTGTCTGGAAATTATATTTCCCTTCAAACTGTCTTCTAAGCTCTCTATGGTTATATATTTCACCATTGGCAGCTAAAACCAAGTTTCCTTTCTCATTAAAAAGAGGTTGTTTCCCAGAAGCTGGATCAACAATTGCCAAACGCTCATGTGCCAAAATAGCATTGTCATCTGAATAGATACCACTCCAATCCGGTCCTCTATGACGAATCTTCTTAGACATTTCTAATAATTGAGGCCTTAATACCTCAGTGCTTTCTTTAACATCAAATGCACAAACAATTCCACACATACTTATTCTTTTATGACAATTTTTATACAAAGATGCTCTTTTACTTTCATATGGAAAATATTAAAACAAGTAATGGCTTCAATTTGAAACATTTTAAGACAAAGTACATGTGTATTGTAATTATAATTGATTTATATAAACATCATTTTCAACATACTGTAAGCTTGGCAAATTTTAACGACTTTTTATAAGAATTCCTTTAGGATACTATTTACATTTGAACAAAACAAAATCTATTATCATGAAAAACTTACTTACGCTTACCATCATTGCCGTTACTATGATGTTTTCATCTGAAGTCGTTGCCCAAAATTTTAGCGGGTTAGACAAAAGTCCTGCTGACATTGCTCTCTATCCATCAAGAGCTGCAGATAAAATTGTAAAAGTTGTTTACAGCAGACCACAATTAAAAGGAAGATCTTTATCTGACCTAGCTCCTGCAGGAAAAGTATGGAGAACTGGTGCAAATGAAGCTACTGAAATTACCTTTTTCAAGGATGTGAACTTTGCAGGAAAATCTGTTAAAGCTGGCACATACTCTTTATTCACCATTCCAAGTAGTGGTGAATGGACAATTATCTTAAATAGTAATTTAAATCAATGGGGAGCATATTCATATGCAGATTCTGCAGACGTTGCTAGAGTTACTGCTTCAGCCAGTACAGATGGAAAATCTTTGGAAGCTTTCTCTATTGCCTATAAGGAAATAGACGGTGGTGCAAATATGGTATTGGGATGGGGAACTACTAGAGTTACCGTGCCAATTACTTTGTAAATCATAAGCATACAATACATAAAAAAGCCGAAACAAATGTTTCGGCTTTTTGCTTTTAAGCCCTCCAAAACTTCTAAGGGCTCTCTTAAGAACCAAATTAAAGTACTGTTACAGAATCAACAAACGTTTATTTTACTTTCTTTCCTCCAATAAAAACCTGTTTTGCTGTTACCTTGGGAATCTCTTGTTCAGAGACTTCCATTATATCAGCACTCAGAATTACGAAATCTGCAAGTTTACCAACTGCTATACTCCCCTTTTCATGTTCTTCAAAATTAGAATAGGCAGCCCAAATAGTCATTCCTTTTAAAGTCTCTTCCCTAGTCAGGGCATCTTTCATTTGATAGCCTCCTTCTGGGTAGTTATCCAAATCTTTACGAACCACAGCAGCATAGAATGTGAGGAACGGACTCACCTTTTCCACTGGGAAATCTGTTCCTAAAACCACCAACCCTGCTTTTTCCAACAATAGTTTATAAGCATAAGCTCCTTGTTCCCTTGCCGCTCCCAATCGATCACCCGCCCAATACATGTCACTTGTAGCATGTGTGGGTTGTATAGACGGAATAATACCATTTTCAAAATAATCAAAATCCTGCATCGAAATTACTTGGGCGTGTTCTACCTTCCATCTTCTATCTTGCTTTCCTTCCAAAGCCTTTTTGTACGCTCGTAAGACCGAAATATTTGAAGAATCCCCAATAGCATGCGTGTTCATTTGATAATCAGAATCGGCAATCTTTAGTGCCAAATACTCCAATTCCTCTGGGGTCGTAATCATAGCACCAAAATGCCCCTCTTGATCTGCATAAGGTTCTCGTAAAGCTGCTCCCCTAGAACCCAAAGCCCCATCTCCATATACTTTTACGGAACGTACATTTAATCTATCCGTTTTTACAATTCCCTTTTTAAGATAATACGCCACCTCTTCTGGATTATTGCTCACCATTGCGTACACTCTCATAGATAAAGCATTGGCTTGCTGTAAACTATCTATCAATTCTATTGTATTTCTACTGATGCCCGCATCGTTTACTGTGGTGAGGCCGTAGTCAATACATAATGCTTCCGCATCTTTTAATGCTTGTATTTGTGTTGCTCTGCTTGGAGGTGGAATAATATTGACAATGAATTGCATGGGAGTATCTACCAAAACCCCTGTCAGTTTCCCATTTTTTAAAATTATCTCTCCACCAGAAACTTTTGTTTTATTGGTAACCCCAGCCATATCCAATGCTTTTTGGTTGACCAACAACGCATGACCGTCTACTCTTCTTAAGGCAACTGGTAAATCTGGAAACAAAGCGTCTAACCTATCCTTTGTTGGAAATTCTTTTTCCTCCCAATCATTCTGATCCCATCCCCTACCTCGGATAAAATTGGATGGATTTTTTTCTTGAAAATCTTGTACACGCTGCAATACTTCATCAAAACTTTTTGTACCCACTAAATCCACTATTTGCTGACTGAGCCCTAAACCATAAAAATGGCAATGGGCATCTATTAATCCCGGAAGAATAGTCAGTCCTTGTGCATCCAATATCGTTTCTGAAGTAAAAGCATCCAATATGATATTAGAACTTAAAACTGCCACAAATTTTCCATCTTTGACCGCGAATGATGTTGCCTTGGAAAAACCATCATCTACAGTATAAATATTGGCATTGTGAACAATAAGGTCTACATGCTGTTTCTCTTTGGTACAAGAAAAACATAACAATAACAAAAACACCAACAAGTTAAAAGTTATACTTCTATATCTATTCATTCTCTTTTGTATTAGCTATCCAATTATCAATTTTTACTTCCAATAGGACCAATGGCAAACTACCTGAATTTAATACCTGATTATGAAACTCTTTAATTGAAAAAGCATCCCCCAATGCATTTTTAGCTTTTTCACGGAGTTCCCTAATCTTTAATTGTCCCATTTTATAAGATAATGCCTGTCCTGGCGCTATCATATAACGTTCTATCTCAGAAATGATACCAGCTTCAGATGCTGCCTCGTTATCCAAAGAATATTGAATTGCTCTCTCCCGAGACCAACCCATGGCATGCATACCAGAATCTACTACCAACCTAATTGCTCGGTGCATTTCTGCACTTAACATTCCAAAATACTGATATGGGTCTGTATACAATCCCAATTCTTTCCCTAAAGACTCTGAATAAAGGGCCCAACCTTCCACAAATACACCCATACCTTCTGCATGAAGAAAAGATGGCAACTTTTCATTCTCCTGCTGAAGTGACAATTGGTAATGGTGTCCCGGTATGGCTTCATGAAGAAACAAAGATTCATCTTGGAAGGTATTATAAGCTGTCACATCAGGAATAGGCACATAAAAAGTTCCTGGTCTGGATCCATCTTTTGATCCAGCTAAATACTCTGCTGAAGCTGATACCTCTCTAAATGCTTCCACTCTCCTAACTTCAAAACCAGCCTTTGGTTTCAAATCAAAAAGCTTACCCAAATTATCTTTCATGCTTTCATGAATGGCATTAAAGTTGGCAATCACCTGTTCAGGTGCTGTAAATGGCTTTTGTTCTGGACTGCTTCTCACAAGCTCGAAAAAGGCCTTTAAATCTCCCTTAAAACCAATCTGTTCCTTCACTTTTTCCATTTCAGCAGCTATTCTATCCACTTCTTGAAGCCCTAAAGCATGTATTTCCTCCGCGGTTAGATTAGTCGTAGTATGATACTTTATTAAATATTGATAGGTTTCTTGTCCATTAGGTAATGCACCAATGCCAGAAGTTGTTTTCCCAGCTGGTAAGTATTTTTCAGTTAGAAACTGCTTCAGTTTTATATGAATTGGATTGATCTTCGCAGTAATCATTTCCTCATACTTATTTTCCAACCGACTTTTCTTTGCATCAGAAAAATCATCTGGCAGCATTGTTATAGGTCCATAAAATAAATGATGCTCGATATCTGTAACTATATAGCCATCCAATTGGTCTATCAACCTTTCTATTATGGCTTTGGGTAGCACCACTCCTTTTGCTACACCCTCTTCCATATTAGCAATGGCTGTTTGCTGCCATTCCACATAATCATCCACTCGTTTCAGCCAATTTTCATAGTCAACCACAGTTTTAAAAGGTTGCGCCCCTTTTCCGCTTCCCAAAAGACCCATTTCTAAATGGAAAGAAAATATTTGGTTGATAGGCATCAATTCAAAATTGGGTAATTCAAACATCGGGGAGGCTATCGTTACCAAATCATTCGATAGTCCTTCCTTTTTAATCTCACAATCCCATTTCATTACACCTAAACTCAGCTTTTGAGAGTCCGACAAATTAGCTTTATCAATAGTGGTTATACGGTCCAAAAACGCAGTATAGCTTTCCAATAATTTTTGTTGATGGGCATCAGAAATATAATTGGGTAAATAATCATTGTAGGTGCCATCTCCAGAACGTGTCCCTTCCAACGGATT
Source organism: Flavobacteriaceae bacterium (assembly GCA_002746415.1). GTDB lineage: Bacteria > Bacteroidota > Bacteroidia > Flavobacteriales > Flavobacteriaceae > Saonia. The sequence goes on from NVXD01000017.1 coordinate 49,746, forward strand.
TATTTTTAGTTTGAATTCATGGAAATCGTCAAAAAGAACATCTAGAACAACAATTGTATCATTATTAAGCTGGGGATTATTCTCTTTACAACTATAAACAATAGTAAAAAAGAACAATACTAGGATGCGTAGCTTCATATACTTTGGTTTTAATCAAATTTAAGAAAATTAAGCAGATGAAAAGGTGCTTATACAAAACTGAGCTCTTGAGATACTTATGAGTGATTCCCTAACACAAGACGGTGCTATTTCTTCATCCTTTTTTGGGCGTATCCTCAAAATTGATTTTAATGCATAAATGAAATTATTTTATTTCATTCGTTCATGTATTAAACTTACATATCTATCCGTGTTTTCCAATTCAGGGAAATGTCCACAAGTATCAAATTGGATTATTTCACAATTTGGAAGATGTTCCATTATGGATTCTTTATTTGTATCCTTATGGGTAAAATCCTTGTTTCCCCAGATAAGTGTTGCAGGAACTTCTAAAACTTTAAGGGTTGAATTTATTTCCTTTGATAACCCTTGCACCAAGCTAGATAAACAGAAACATCCTCCATTATTTAAAGCATGCAAGGCTTCTTTTTTATACTTTGATGCATCAGTATGTTGAGGAAGAGCGTATTTATACCAAATTTTCGCAAACTTTTTTTCAGAAAACATATTAGCAATTTGTCCAATAATAGGAAGCTTTAATAATGTGGGTATTGCATTTTTTGTCCATTTATTCATTGCATGTAATGAAGGTGTTTGGGAAAGAAATAATCTAGTAATTCTGTTCGGGAATAATTCCGCTGCTTTAATCGCATAAAACCCATTTGAACAAGAAAAAGCAAGTGCTGCTTTTTCAATTTCTAAAATATCCATCAGATTAATAATCAGGTTTGATGCATTAGGAAAGGAATAATCATAATTTGAATTCGGATATGAAAAACCAATCCCTGGTAGCTCAAAGCAAATAACTCTATAATTCTTGGATAATTTTGTAATTAGCTCAAGATGATGCTCAATTACATTAGGGCCATCAGGGACATTTAGAATTACGGGCTTACTTCCTAAGGTATCGAACACTCTAACTTTTCCAAATTCAGTTGTTATTAGGCAAATACCATCTTGCCAGGTTTTTTTTTGATTCCTTTTTAGCTTAAATCGATATGTATCTATAAAATTACCTGTCATTTTTTTTAAACGCACTACAACAATTTGCTAGACAGACCTGCATGTGTTTTTCTATTTAATGAATCTAAACTCTATCTGAATAAGCCAATAGCCAAGAAACACTAAAAACCTCTTTGTGCGTATTTAATCACGCTTACTCTTTCCAAGCTCTGGAAACTGTTCCCTCCTCTGAAGGAAAGTCCTCAGGAATATCTTGAGTTACAGCACCTGTGGCTACCCATTCCGATCCCCTTTGTAATAAAGTAATGAAACCAGCACACTCCATGGAGTAGTCAAAATGTCCCAAAGTAGTATGAAATACCCGACCCTCACCATACTTAATGGCCATCATAGTGGGCACATGTTGCCCCATACCTTTAACATCAGGATTCCAAGGCGGTGCATTTTTCTCTACATCTGAATAAGCAGTAGCCAAAATGGTTGCGTTTTCAAAAGGTCCTCTCATACGTTCATACATTTCATCCTGTACATGCATCCACTCTGTAGGCAATCCTTTCATAATAGGATGTTCTGGCGCACGTGTGGTAATTAGAAAATCATATTCAGCTCCATGTGACCCACTACTACCTGCCGAAAAATCCTTTTCTAACTCACCTGCATCATTATAATACACATAAGGGCCTGTAATACTATCCCTACCTCCCCAAGCACCTAGACCAATCATTTTATTGAATTCTGTCCAGTCTCCCCAAGCATTGTCAGCGGCATGAACAATAACCAAACCACCACCATCACTCATGTATTTTTCAAAATTCTTTTTGGTCTCGTCTGGCCATTGAGGTGTGCGCTCGCCAAGATTGGAAATCACTAAATCATACTGACTAAAATCAATTGAAAAATTGGATGTTTGTATAGGATTATGTGAAATACCATAGGCTGTAGAATCCAAAGGGTAGTCTTCTATGAATTGAGTATAGGGCTCTGGCCTACTTTGATTGTATTTAACACCCAACCATACGGAATCCATTCGATGGATGTCCACATCAAAAAGAGCAGTCTGTTCCAAATAATCCTGCATCATCATTGTGGATTTAGGCCAGATATAATGATTGTTTTGTCCGTCTATAATCAAGGCCTTAAGTTTTGTAGGTGCAACTTTCTCCTTTGGGTTTTGCCCACATGCAGCCACCAATAGCACTACTACAATGATCCAGTTTAATTTTATCATTTTAATTTTGTTTGAATTTGTTTGGTTAAGGGAATTCTATATCCGATACTTGAAAGATAAGCATAAAAATAACGGAAGCTGCATGGATATTAATGCCTCTTTAAGAATAATTCTTAGCAATATAAGACACAACACTTAATGTCCTAGTACCAAAAGCTTATGTAGGAAATCATTTAGATAAGGATGCTATTTTATTTTTTGCCTCATCAACACCCTCCTGAAGGTGGATGGAGCTATAGAGTTCTTTAGTTTCCTTCCAAACATTGATTGACTCTATAATTTTTCCACGTTTCTCAAGCAACACAGCAAAACCACGCAGACCATTGGCTAAGTTACCTGCATGCGTGCTAGGATTGTTCCTATAAATGTCTATTACCTCTCTATAATTACCTTCTGCACCAGCAAGTTTTCCAATTTGGTATTGTAAATCTGCTAGGTGCCTCATTGCATGAGTGATACCCTGCATATTATTGCCTTTTTTAAAGTAATTCAAGGATTCTTGGTTCAGTTCTACTGCCTTTGAATAATTACCTTTATCTGACTCCAATTGCCTATACACATGGAATATGCTACCAAGAGAATTGTAATCTTCTTCCTTAAACAGTCCATGAGCTTCTTTGACCAAAGCTTGAGCATCATCATACTTTTTTTCTCCTCTTTTACCCCATGCTTCTCTTAAGAGTTCCTTTATTTTTGAATTAGCTGTCATAAGATTTCTTGAATTTTAGACTAAAACATTAAGTTTAGCAAAAGCTTAATTCGCACCTCAAATTCTCTTCACAAAAGAATTTAAAAACAGTAAGGTAAGCAATTGTTTTTTACATAAAAACTTGGTGCATAAGGAGTTATTAACCAATTGAATATTTACACATCATAAAAGACCTCTAGACCTTGTACATAAAGAAACACAGAGAACTGATCTCAGTCCATTAGAGGTCACAAAAAATAAATGATACTGTAGTGATATTCTCACCATAAAATCATTTATATTTTCAACACAAAGCTTATTTTTGAGATACCAAACCAAACTAAAATACGTATTGAAGACTGTAGAATTAAACCCCTCAGGCAGTTTTACAAATTGGAAACCGAGCACCCTAAAAGAACTAAGAGATGAACCTATTGAGGAATCTTTTGCAGGAGCCAACCTACTATTTGAAAATAATTACCTAAAACTCTGGGACATTACCTTAGCACCTGGTGAGCGATTACCTTTTTCCATAAAAAGCACTAATTATAGCTGGACTTGTCTCTCTGGCGGAAAAACCGTATCCCATAGTGCCGATGGAATCATTCGACTGTACAAAATAGAAAAAGGGGAAATTTGTTTTTTTAAGTTTAAAAACAAAAAACATATCAGCGATATTGAAAATGTAGGTAAAAATATCATCGTTATTCATATTATTGAATACAAGAACGAAGTTTTTTAAAACCCAGTAATCCAACATGTTTTACAGTCCTGATTCCGTAAAATCGATTCAATTTGTGTAGAAAACAAGTTTTTTCGTTCTGAATTCAGAAATCCATACGCTTCTAGTCACAATTATTTTCCTACAACCATTTGTTTGATAGATTTTTGCACTCGCAATTTAAAGCCCAAAAAACGACATATGTTTTCTAGGTGGTTTTTAAAAATGATACAGTAGTGTCATAAGCAATAAAAAATATCCCCGAAATCTAGCCTGCTTGGTAAAAAAAGGGTGCCCTGAGGGGCACCTTCTTTATTTTATACCACTACATAGGCACCTTATGTAACCAATATTACAAAGCTCTATTTTTTTTGCTTCTATATTTGTAAAAACTTAATGCAAATGGAATATATCTTACAACCATGGCCATGGTACGTTTCTGGCCCAATGATTGCTTTGGTTATGCTAATGCTTGTGTATTTTGGAAAAACCTTTGGCATGTCATCTAATCTTAGAACATTATGCAGCATCGGTGGAGCAGGAAAATATGCAGATTTTTTCAAGTTTGATTGGAAATCACAACGTTGGAACCTAACTGTGGTTCTTGGTGCAATGATAGGAGGTTTTATAGCTGTTCACTTTTTATCAGACAATTCAATTATCGCCTTAAGCACAGATACTGTTGAAGATTTAGCAACATTAGGCTTTGTCCATGCAGGAGAAAACTTATTGCCACCTGAAATTTATAGTTGGGAAAATGTCTGGAGTATTAAGGGGCTGTCTGTTCTTATCATCGGTGGGTTCTTAGTTGGTTTTGGAACACGTTATGCTGGCGGATGCACCTCTGGGCACGCCATTACGGGATTAAGTAACTTACAGCTGCCGTCTCTAATTGCTGTCATAGGTTTCTTTATTGGTGGATTAATAATGACCCACTTTTTATTCCCCTTAATTTTTGGAGCATGAGATATTTAAAATTTTTAATGGTTGGTATTTTCTTTGGAATTGTTTTGGTAAAATCCGAGGCCGTTTCTTGGTACAGGATTTTTGAAATGTTTAAGTTTCAATCTTTTCATATGTATGGCATTATTGGTTCTGCCGTTTTCCTTGGAGCGCTTTTTATTTGGATTTTCAAAAAGTCAAAAACCAAAAACATAGAAGGTAATAGTATTCATTTACCCCCAAAAGAAAAAGGATTGGTCAGGTATATTGTAGGAGGAACTATTTTTGGTTTTGGATGGGCATTAGCCGGTGCCTGCCCAGGACCTATGTACATTCTATTGGGGACAGGAATTTTTAGCATGCTCCTAGTAATTGCAGCTGCAATTTTAGGAACCTTTGTTTATGGACTCTTAAAAAATAAATTACCGCACTAATAAAGTACTAGCGCTTCTTTATTCTAATATTTAAAAAAAATATACCTTTCACCTCAGGAATATTGGGCAACATTTTAAACAATTTCCGCACTTAAACCGGCTTCTAATAATTTACTGCAACGAGGCTTTAAGTCTTTATACTCTCCTGTTTTAACGGTGCATTTTCCATTATGGTGCACAATAAGGGAACATTGTTCTGCCTGCTCTGGAGTATGCTCACAAACACTCATTAGCGTCTCTATTACATAGTCAAAAGTATTTACTTCATCATTGAACAGCACTATTTCATTATTACTGGCTGTTTCCTCTTCCAGAAGTAATTCCTCGGATATTTCCTCCTTAACACTCATCAGATTAGGTTTTTACGAAAACTAAAATACGTATTTTACGGCTACCCAATTATTTTTTTCGAAGTTTTTATCAAAATGCAGGTTAAATAGCTCGCATTTGGCAGAAATATCTGTAATATCGTCTGCATAAAACCCACTTAAGAACAAGGTTCCATTCTCATTCAGACAATTGGCATAAACAGAAATATCATCTAGGAGTATATTCTTATTAATATTGGCCAGTATGACATCATACTTTTTGGCATCCAGCAAACTTGCATCACCCTCATAGATACGAATATGCTCTTGATGGTTTCTTTGTACATTTTCCAAAGAATTTAAGTAACACCAATTATCAATATCAATGGCATCTACGTCACTGGCACCCTTCATAGCAGACAGAATAGCCAATACCCCAGTTCCACATCCCATATCCAAGACTTTTTTTTCAGTAAAATCATATTCTAAAATGTGCTGTAACATCATATGCGTAGTTTCATGATGCCCCGTACCAAAACTCATTTTGGGCTCAATAACGATATCAAATTGTACATTGGGTTTTTCATGGAAAGGGGCACGTACCACACATTGGTCATCCACTTGAATCGATTCAAAATTACTTTCCCATACTTCATTCCAGTTTTCTTGTTCTATTTCAACAAAACTAGAGTCAATCTTAAAATTAGGGTGCGTTAATATTTGAACCGTATCAAGAATCTGTTCAGACCATTCTTCTTTTTTTATATATGCCAAAACCCCTTTATCTGTTTCCACAAAACTATCAAAACCAGCTTCTCCCAATTCTGCCATTAGAATATCTGATGCTGGCTGTAAGGGTGTTACTGTAAAATTATATTCCAGATAACTATTTTGCATATAGGAATTAAATCGCTTTAATTATAGCTACAAAATCATCTGCCACTAATGCAGCGCCACCAATTAACCCGCCATCAACATCTGGTTTGGAAAAAATTTCAACGGCATTTCCTGGTTTAACACTACCTCCGTAAAGAATAGATACATTATTTGCAATATTGACATCAAAAGCCTCGGCTATTGTTTCACGAATAAAAGCATGCATTTCTTGAGCTTGTTCTGGCGAAGCTGTTTCACCTGTACCAATAGCCCAAACTGGTTCGTATGCAAGTATCATATTCTTCCAAGCACTTTTATCTAATTCAAACAGTGCATTTTTCAACTGACTTTTAACAACATTAAAATGGTTCCCAGATTTACGGTCTTCTAATTCCTCACCAAAACAGAACATTACTCTAATATTATTTTGTAATGCTGCAACTACCTTTTTCTTCAAAATCTCATCGGTTTCACCAAAATAGGCTCTTCTTTCTGAATGTCCAATAATTGCTGTATCTATCCCAACATTTAAAAGCATGTCAGCAGATATTTCGCCCGTATAAGCTCCACTTTCTGCAAAATGCATGTTTTGAGCAATTACCTGTATAGTAGACCCTTCTAAATCACCTATTGCACTTACCAAATTAATATATGTTGGCGCCACCATTACTTCTGCTTCCGTATCTGGAAGCTTAGCAGACAATTCGCTCAATAAAGCACTTGTTTCTGCCTGGTTATTATTCATTTTCCAATTTCCTGCAACTATTTTATTTCTCATTCTTGTCTATTCTTTATTTTAATTGAATTCTAAATCGTCTAAATCGTTATAATGTACTTTTTGCTTTATAGTCCCTTTTTCTAATACCAAAATTGCTGGATTAGAACGCACTATTGTTTTCAATGCTGTTTCATCAGTGAAATAAAAATCAAACTCTAACCGATAGTCTTTGATCAATTGATCTTTATATGCATCACTAGAAGCTGACATTCCCACAACCTTATATCCCTTTCTCAAGGCTTTGTCCGTAACTTCTTTGACCTCTTTAAAGGCGTCAAAGTTACTTTTAGCCACGTCGTAAGCTATTACCATGACCAGTTTGTTTTCTTGCAGCAAGGAAGTTGCATAGTCCTCCCCATTGCGTTCTATTGTAAAATCATGAATAGGTGGCTCATATCCTTCTTGAATTTCGGTAGTCTCTACATCTATAAATTCACCATCTACAGTAGGATAGTCACCATTTGTAGTATAGATTTCCTCTCCATTTGCAGTTTTAAATTTCCAAGCATACTCAAAAATGGCTTTAGGAGCATCCTCTGGAATACTCATACCTTCTTCTATATTGACATTTATTTTATAGGGCCTAAAATCTTTGGAGGGCAAATGGTTCAATACATGATTTGCAAAAAGAATACTGACCAATAGAGTAAGCAAAATAAGCAACCAATTGGTACGTTTTCCAAATATTGGTTTAATATACTTCATTCCTAATAATAGGATTACAATCAGAACTAATAAAATAATATCCTTGGTAAAAGATTCCCAAGGGGTTAATTTAATTGCATCCCCAAAGCATCCACAATCTGTAACTTTATTAAAGTAGGCCGAATAAAAAGTAAGAAACGTAAAGAAAACAATCATTGCTAGCAGGCTCCAAACCGTCAGTTTTGACTTAAAACCAGACAAAAGCATCACTCCCAACAGCACCTCAACAATAACCATAAAAATGGATAATGCCAATGCATAAGGCATTAAAAAAGGCAAATCCAACACTCCTTGGCTAAAATATTCTTCCAATTTAAAAGAAAAACCAACTGGATCATTAAGCTTTATCAGTCCACTAATAATAAATAAAACTGCAACGAATATTCTTGAAATACCTACTACTACTTTCATATTTAATTACATTCAAAATTACAACTGCCCAATCTATAAAGCGAAGATGGTCTTTCCTCCATAACAATCATGCCCTATTTGGAAGTTATTTTTCCAAATTGGAATTTGAATCTAAGTGAATCATGGCAAAAACCGCATAATTGATTATATCTTGATAATTGGCATCTATACCTTCACTTACAATTGTCTCTCCTTCATTATCCTCAATTTGCTTTACTCTTAAGAGTTTTTGTAGAATAAGATCCGTTAAAGAACTAACCCGTAACTCTCGCCAGGCCTCACCATAATCATGGTTCTTATTTTCCATTAAGGTTTTGGCTATCAATACATGTTTATCATACAATACTGTAGCTACTGTTACTGACAAATCTGGTTGTTCCACAATTCCCTTTTCTATTTGGATTAAAGCCATGATGGAATAATTTATAATCCCCATAAATTCAGATTTTTCACCCTCATCTACTTTGCGAACTTCATTTTCCTGTAAGCTTCGGATTCGCTGTGCTTTAATATAAATTTGATCGGTTAAAGATGGTAATCTAAGAATACGCCATGCACTACCATAATCCTTCATTTTCTTCATAAATAAATCCCTGCATATTTTTATGACTGAATCAAATTGTCCTGAAGTTTGCTGCATGTATTCTTTGTAATTTGCGTAAATTTCGCTTAAAATTCTTTAACCGTCAAGGTTAGCTGTTTAAAATAACAATTATAGCCCAGTTGCCTTTTAATTTCTTTCATGACCATAAACTGCAAAGGAAAACTCATTGATTTAAAAAGTCCAAAAATCATGGGCATTTTAAATTTGACCCCAGATTCTTTTTATGACGGGGGCAAATATAAGAAGAAGAATCAAATTCTAAATCAAGTTGAAAAAATGCTCAATGAAGGAGCTACTTTTATTGATTTAGGCGCATATAGTACCAGACCTGGAGCTGTATATGTTTCCGAAGAAGAAGAATTAGGTCGAATGCTGCCGATTATTGATTTGCTTTTGGGAAAATTTCCAGACATCCTATTGTCTATAGACACTTTTAGAAGCAATGTTGCTAATGTATGCATAGAAAGAGGAGCTGCTTTGATCAATGACATTGCCGCTGGCAATTTAGATGATAACATGATGCAAGTAATTGCAAAGCACAAAGTCCCCTATATCATGATGCATATGAAAGGTACGCCACAAACCATGCAGCAAGAAACCAATTATGAAAATTTATTGAAAGACATTTTACTATACTTTTCCAAAAAAATTTCAGATGCTAGAGACCTAGGCATCAATGATTTGATTATTGATCCTGGATTTGGTTTTGCCAAAGATGTGGAACAAAATTATGAACTACTCCAAAAACTAGATTTATTTAAGGCATTGGAACTTCCAATTTTGGTAGGCTTAAGTAGAAAATCTATGATTTATAAAGTCCTAGGGGGCACTGGAAATGAAGCCTTAAATGGAACCACCGCATTGAACATGTATGCCTTGAGCAAAGGTGCTGCTATTTTAAGAGTACATGATGTTGCTGAAGCCATGCAATGTATAAAACTAGCTCAAGAATTAATACCTGATACTGATTGAATTATGGTTCATCAAATTTTGCTAAATTTACAAAAAGCGATACCTATTGGATTTTTTTAATTTTCTAGAGTTCAAGATTACAGATATTATAGATATCATCTTGGTTGCCGTACTCCTATATTACATCTATAAATTAGTTCGTGGTACTGTTGCCATCAACATATTTATAGGAATTGTCATTGTTTGGGCTTTTTGGAAGCTTACCGCATTGCTTGAAATGAAAATGATAAGCAGTATGGTGGGCGGCTTTATGAGTGTTGGCCTTATTGCCCTAATTGTTGTTTTTCAACAAGAAATCAGACGGTTTTTATTAATGATAGGCTCTACCAATTTTGCTTCTAAACGAAATTTTGTGCGTCGTTTTAAATTTTTGAAACAAGAAGTCCGACTAACAAAAACAGATGTGAATGCAGTTCTTGCCGCCTGTGTAAAAATGAGCACTACCAAAACGGGTGCTATCATCATCATTGAAAAGAACAACTCGCTCGATTTTATAAAATCTACTGGGGATAGAATGAATATAGAAATCACCCAGCCTATTATTGAAAGTATCTTCTATAAAAATAGTCCGCTACATGATGGGGCCGCCATAATAGTTGATAATTATATTGTAGCCACACGAGTTGTTTTACCTGTATCCAATGAACGAAACATTCCCTTGCGTTTTGGATTGCGTCATAGAGCAGCAGTTGCTATTACAGAAAAAACGGATGCACTTGCCATTGTTGCAAGTGAAGAAACCGGGCTTATTTCCTATTTAAAGAATGGTGAATTTGTGCTATATGAAAATATGGATGAATTGGTAAATATGATTAAAGAAGACCTTGTTTAAGGGACGTTTATGGAATGTAAAAACTGCAAGAACCGCTTAGGAACAGATTATAGTTTTTGCCCAACTTGTGGTGCAAAAATAATTCATAACCGCCTCAGCTTCCATAATTTAAGGGCGGATATTATTGAGAGCTTCTTTAATATAGACAACACACTTCTAAAAACTTTCTTACATCTATTTAGTAAACCTGAAGTAATCATAGGTGGATACATCAACGGGATTCGTAAAAAATACATGAACCCCATTAGTTATTTCGCATTGTCAATTGTTATCACAGGGATATTGTTTTGGGTTTTAAAGGAGGGGTATGGGATAAAATTAATAGATACTGTGAACCAAGAAGGAGCTACCCCAATGCCAGACATGGATTTCATAATGGATTATCAAGGGCTCATGACTTACTTTTTATTCCCAATATATACCTTAATGACGTATCTATTATTTATTGATAAAAGAGTGTTTAACTTTACGGAACATTTGGTCATAACGGCTTATGTGACTACTCAATTTTCAATTGTTCAGTTCTTAATAGCCATCCCCTTATTTGGATTATTTGACTTCAATTATGGCTATTTCAACTACATTTATATAATCATGATTATTGTTTATTGGATGTACGTTTTAAAACGAATGCATAAAATATCCATTTTAAGCAGCATTTTTAGAGGGTTGCTCTTTTTTCTCATGTTTATAATTGTAATGATGGTGCTGGGAGCACTGTTAATATCATTTCTATTTCTTACAGGCGCTATGAACCTCGAAGATTTTAGGCCACAATAATAACTACACTACTACTTCTGCCAAAAACTGGGCCTCATATAGCTTGCGGTAGTAACCATCTTTTTTGAGCAATTCTTTATGACTGCCTTGCTCAACAATTTTACCCGCATCCATGACCAATATTTTGTCAGCTTTTCTAATGGTCGCCAAACGGTGGGCAATTATGATAGAAGTCCTGCCTTCGGTTATCTTATCTGTTGCTTTTTGTATCAATTGCTCAGAATACGTATCTACAGATGATGTGGCCTCATCCAATACCAACACACTGGGATTATTTACATAGGCACGCAAAAATGATATGAGTTGACGTTGACCACTAGACAACATAGCCCCTCTTTCTTTTACATTGTATTGATATCCCCCAGGAAGACTACTAATAAACTCATGGACTCCAATCTCCTTGGCCGCTTCCTCAATAGTTTCTAATGTGATGCTAGCATCCTTTAAAGAAATATTATTGACAATAGTATCGGCAAATAGAAAAACATCTTGGAGCACCACGGCAATATTGGAACGCAAAGAGGCTAGTTTATATTCCTTAATATCCACCCTGTCCACTAAAATAGTTCCAGAATTTATTTCATAAAAACGATTGAGAAGGTTAATAATAGTGGATTTACCTGCTCCAGTAGCACCAACTATCGCTATCGTCTCGCCTGCCTTTACATTAAAAGAAACACCATGCAGTACTTCCTCATTTTCTACATAACCAAAACGCACATCAGAAAATTCAATATTTCCTTTTATAGCTGCTTTTTCAAAGGTCCCTTCATCTATAATATGACTATCCGTATCTAAGATCTTAAAGACCCTGTTGGCCGCCACCATTCCCATTTGTAGCGTATTGAACTTATCTGCAATTTGCCTTAAAGGTCTAAATAACATTCCTGAAAGCATTATGAACGAGAAAATAATCCCATACTCATTACTATTGATATCAGCAACGTTTTGCAATCCACCGTACCACACTATGAGTCCTATTGTAAGAGCAGAGACAATCTCAGCAATGGGAAAAAATATAGAATTGTACCATACCGTTTTAAGCCATGCATTTTGATGCTTTTCATTTATTCGCCTAAAACTCTCTTTCTCAACCTCTTCTCTATTAAAAAGCTGTACTATTTTAATCCCTGTCAATCGTTCTTGCACAAAAGAGTTAAGATTAGATACTTGTGCCCTTACTTCTATAAAAGCACCTTTCATGGCTTTTTGAAACACTCGTGTTGCATATAATATGACAGGCAGTAGCGTAAAAACCAACAAAGCCAATTTCCAACTCATGACCAACATAACTATTGCTGCCACCAGCATTTTCAATAAATCTGATACTATTACAAAAAAGCCCTGGCTAAAAATCTCTCCTATTCGTTGCATATCGGCCACAGCTCTTGTAACCAAAACACCAATAGAAGAGGTGTCAAAATATTTCATCTTAAAGCCAATCATTTTTTGAAAAAGGGTAATTCGGATATCCTTAATCACGGATTCTCCCAACCAATTGGCATAATAGTTAAAGGCAAGCTGGCTAATAACCTCTCCTAATAATGCACCTAGCATTGCTAGCGTATAAAACAATAGTTTATTTGCATCTTTAGCCCTAATGGCCACATCCACCACATCTCCTACTAAAATTGGGGTCAATACTGCAAAACCAGATATAAATATTGCGGCAAGTGCCACTCCATAAAAAGTAACTTTATATGGTGTTGTATGCTGTAAAAGTCTTTTGAACAATTTTATATCAAAAGACTTCGCTGTTTCTTTACTCATTTTTATCTATAATATGTTTTGGATAAGTAACCTTTGTTAAATATAATCCCTTTGCAGGTACAGAAGCTCCTGCCCTTCCCCTATCCTTACTTTCAATAATTTCTTTTATACTAGTTACATCTGCTTTTCCAGTGCCTATAGTTATAAGAGTGCCCACAATGGCACGTACCATATTACGCAAAAAACGATTTGCAGTAATCGTAAAAACCAAGGTGTCTTTTGTTTCTTTCCATTCAGCTTTTTTAATATCACATAGATAGGTATGCACATCTGTATGCGATTTGGAGAAGCATTCAAAATCATCATATTGCATGAGAATAGCTGCTGCTCTGTTCATTGCATTCACATCCAATGATTGTTTTATATAATGGGCACTATCCATGCAAAATGGATTTTTTTTCTGTACAACCCAATATTCATAGGTTCGTTCAACGGCATCAAACCTTGCATGGTCATCATTTGTAACCTTATATATGTTTTGAACCGAAACATCATCCGGCAATAAAGCATTCAATCTATACACCAAATCAGGAATATCATCTAAGGCATCAACATCAAAATGAGCATACATCTGTTTGGCATGCACACCTGCGTCTGTTCTCCCTGCTCCCATTAATATAACAGGTTGTTGTAAAAGCGTTAAAAAAGCTTCTTCTAAAACTTGTTGTACCGTAATAGCGTTGGGCTGTTTTTGCCAACCATGATAGAACTTCCCTAAGTATGAAAAGGCAACAAAATATCTCAACTGAATCCCCTATTTTTACAAAGCATAAATATACCTTAATCCTATTGAAAAGATATAAACCATCCCTATATTTAAGCTTATTTTAAGTTTTATGACACGTATACTTTTACTTTCTGATACTCACAGCCATATGGACAAGGCTATTTTAAAATACGCCAAACAAGCTGATGAAATATGGCATGCTGGTGACATTGGGACACTTTCAGTTACCGATGCCCTAGAAAAGCTAAAGCCCATAAAAGGTGTTCATGGCAATATTGATGACCATAACATACAAATGGAATTTCCACTGGACAATAGGTTTTTTTGTGAAGGAGTAGATGTTTGGATAACCCATATTGGTGGCTACCCTAACAAATACAACATAAGGGTCAAAGATGAAATAAAGAAAAACCCACCAAAACTATTCATCTGTGGCCATTCCCACATATTAAAAGTAATGTGGGATAAAAAATTAGGGTTACTACATATGAACCCAGGTGCTTGTGGCAAATATGGTTTTCATAAAGTACGAACCATGCTTCGTTTTAATATTGATGGGGACGAGATAAAAAACCTAGAAATTATAGAATTAGGGAAAAAGTAATGAAAATAAAACCAGTAACATTCTTCTTATGCCTTATTATCTGTAGTTGCGGAGAAAGCAAAACAAATACCCTGACCATAGCAACTGCTTCCAACATGCAATTTGCAATGACAGAAATAGTACAATCCTTTACGAAACATACGGGGATAAAATGTCATATTATTACGGGTTCCTCTGGTAAGTTAACGGCACAAATATCAGAGGGAGCTCCTTATGATATCTTTCTTTCAGCCAACATAAAGTACCCAGAAGAATTATACAAAAAGGGGTTTACCAGTTCAAAACCTATAATTTATGCCTATGGCGGATTAGTCCTTTGGTCTACAATGCACGAAAAACCAAGTCTTTCAATTTTACTAAAAGATACCATTACCCATATTGCCATTGCAAACCCCAAAACAGCCCCTTATGGAGAAGCCGCTGTTTTAGTTTTAAAAAACGCAGGAATCTATGAGGAAATTAAAAACAAGTTGGTGTATGGAGAAAGCATCTCGCAAACCAATCAATTTATTCTCTCTGGAGCCGCAGATATTGGTTTTACTTCCAAATCTGTTGTACTATCTCCTAAAATAAAAAATGAAGGGAATTGGATTTCTATTAATGAAGATAACCATTCTCCAATCAATCAAGGAGTCGTACTTTTAAAAAGTAGTAACAGAAAACAAAAAGGTGAACGATTTTATACCTTTTTATTTTCTGAACAAGCCCAGAATATTCTTAAAAAATATGGATATTCGGTGGCTCAAGAATAACATAAATCTGACGTATCCAAATGATAGATTGGGAACCCTTACTACTAACTTTTAAACTAGCGCTGATTACCACGGTGATTTTATTAGTGATAGGCATCCCAATTGCCTACTGGCTGGCATATTCCAAATCTAGAATAAAACCCCTTATGGAGACCCTTGTGAGCATGCCCTTGGTACTACCTCCCACTGTTTTAGGTTTTTATTTACTGGTTGCCTTTAGCCCATCTAATGCTTTTGGAAATTGGTTGGATGAATGGCTGGGAATTAGATTGATTTTTACCTTTGGTGGATTAGTAATAGCATCTCTAATCTATAGTTTACCTTTTATGGTACAACCCATACAATCTGGACTGGAAAGTTTACCAACCCATTTAAAAGAAGCCTCCTATGTGATGGGGAAATCTAGACTCGTCACCTTGTTCAAAGTGTTGTTACCAAATATTAAAACTTCCCTTAGAACAGGAGTGGTTTTGGCATTTGCACATACTATTGGCGAATTTGGGGTTGTATTAATGATTGGAGGTAACATTCCAGGAAAAACAAAAGTGGCTTCCATCGCAATTTATGATGAAGTTGAAGCCTTAAATTACGACACAGCCAACAGCTATTCATTGGTATTACTACTGATTACTTTTAGCATTCTATTGACAGTATATTTAACCAACAATAGGGTATTTAAAAAGTTTAGTAAATGATACAGTTAAACATAAACAAAAAACTGAATACTCCCAATGGCACCATGTGTCTTTCTATTGATATGACCATTGAAAAAGGGAAGATTATCACATTTTACGGGGAATCTGGCGCTGGAAAAACATCCCTTTTTAGGATGATTGCTGGCTTGCTTTCTCCTGATGAGGGAAATATTGTTGTCAGTGAAGAAATATGGTTGAACACAAAAAAGAAAATCAATCTAAAACCACAAGATAGAAATGTAGGCTTTGCGTTTCAAGATTATGCGCTATTTCCAAATATGACCGTAAGGGAAAATTTGGAATATGCTTTGAAAAAGAATCAGGACCAAAAATACATAGATGATTTAGTGATTGCTATGGAATTGGGCGAATTACAACATAAAAAAACGGGAATACTATCCGGAGGTCAAAAACAACGGGTGAGCTTAGCAAGGGCTTTGGTACAAAAACCAGATGTTTTATTGTTAGATGAACCCTTATCGGCTTTAGATAATGAAATGAGATTAAAGCTACAGGACTACATTCTAAAAATTCAAAAAAAGCATAACCTAACAATCCTTTTGATTAGTCATGATATTGACGAAATTTTAAAACTCTCAGATAAGATAGCAATTCTAAAAAATGGAACAATATCCCAAATCGGGTCACCTTCTGAAGTTTTTGAACAACAATCAAATGAAAACGTTCAACTAGCAGGTGAAATTATTGGCATACTGCAAAAAAGTGACACATATATTGCAACGATACGTATTGGAACAAACACCCTAAAAACAGCAATTCCCATATCAGAAATTAAAAACTATGCTATTGGAGACAACATCATTATAAGCTCCAAACTCATAGCTCCTACTATTCAAAAAGCTTCAAAGTAATTTTTGTCAAAAAAAAGCAAATAAAAACCCGGGAACAACCCCGGGTTTTCGCGCACTAATACTACTAAGATGTTAGGTTTAACGTAAGCGATCAACAGATTTTACAAGATCTTCATCCTTCTTGATAGCTCTGTTGGCCAGAGTTAAAAAAACGATAGAAAATACAGGAATCAACATCCCAATACCCTTCTCAGAAATATTACTTTCTCCAGATAAGTTTAGTGATCGGTAAACGAAAAATCCTAGTAAAATAAGATTCAATATTATATTCAACCTGTTTGCAACAAATTGATTTTTTCTATTCTTAAATAAAAATATAGCTCCTATTGCCAGCGCAGCTGTTATATAGAATGCTATCGAAACTGGAATAGTGTCTTTAGCAAAAACCAGTTCCCCACTAGCATTTGCCCATAGGTTTACATAAAATGGGAGTACCACTCCAGAAAGGGTCACTACCAATAAATAAACTGTTTGTATTCTTTGAAGCATTGCTTTAATTCATTTGAAATGCAAAAATAAGCGTCTTTTTAAAAATTATCCATGAAATATTGAAAATAATTTGTAATATTGTTACGTTATTAGTTCACACACTTACCTAAAGGAATAACATTCCACCGTAATAAGCAGTAACAACACACTTCATAAAATTTTATATACAAGTATAATTTATTCAACAATTAATGTTTGAAATTTCAGATTTAAAAGCAAAGAAGCTTCCAGAGCTTCACGAAATTGCAAAGGGTTTAAAAGTACCCAAGTACAAAAGTTTAAAAAAGTTGGATTTGGTTTATCAAATCCTAGATGTACAAGCATCTAATCCAACTGCGGTGGTAAAAGCCGAAACTCCTATCAAAAAGGAAAAAACGGCGCCTGCAACGGAGAAAAATGCGGAAGACCTTGCCACAACAGAGAAAACAGCACCAACTCCAAGACCAAGGCCTAGACCTAGAAAGGAAAGATTGGCAGCAGCTGCAGCAGCAGGAAAAGAAGCCGATACTACTGATGAGAAAAGCGACACTGCTAAGAGTGCAGAAGTTGAAGCTAAAACTAGTGAAACAGAGGCAAAGGATGCCAAACAACCAGAATCTGCGCCAAATACAAATGCCCAGCAGAAAAAAGAAGGAGGTAAAAATCCGAACCCTAAAAATCAAAATGTTAAAAAACCTCAGAACAACCAAAAAAGAGGAGAAAAGAACAACAATTTTGACAGGGATTTAAAAAATAAATACAAACAGCCAGAATTTGAATTCGATAGTATTATTCAAAGTGAAGGTGTTTTAGATATCATGCAAGACGGTTATGGTTTCTTACGTTCTTCGGATTACAACTATTTATCATCTCCAGATGATATTTATGTTTCACAATCTCAAATTAGATTATTTGGATTAAAAACTGGGGATACTGTACTTGGTAATGTTAGACCGCCAAAAGAAGGTGAAAAGTATTTTCCTCTTATCAAAGTCAATAAAATTAATGGCTTAGACCCTCAGATTGTTAGAGACAGGGTTTCTTTTGAACACCTAACACCTTTATTCCCTGATGAGAAATTCAACTTGGCAGACCGCCAAAATACTATCTCAACAAGGATAATGGATTTATTCTCTCCTATTGGAAAAGGACAAAGAGGAATGATTGTTTCCCAGCCTAAAACAGGGAAAACCATGTTGCTAAAGGATATAGCTAATAGTATTGCTGCTAATCATCCAGAAGTATATCAAATTATACTCTTAATTGATGAACGTCCGGAGGAAGTTACAGATATGCAACGTAATGTACGTGGCGAAGTTGTTGCTTCTACTTTTGACAAAGAAGCCACAGAACATGTTCGTGTAGCCAATATTGTTTTGGAAAAAGCGAAAAGATTAGTGGAGTGTGGTCATGATGTCGTTATCCTATTAGATTCTATTACACGTTTAGCACGTGCATATAACACTGTACAGCCAGCGTCTGGAAAAATATTGAGTGGTGGTGTTGATGCCAATGCGCTTCATAAACCAAAACGTTTCTTTGGTGCTGCTCGTAATATTGAAAATGGAGGTTCATTGACAATCATTGCAACCGCACTTACAGAGACCGGCTCTAAAATGGATGAAGTAATCTTTGAAGAATTTAAGGGAACTGGAAATATGGAACTGCAATTGGATCGTAAAATATCAAATAGAAGAATTTTCCCTGCTATTGACCTTACGTCTTCTAGTACAAGAAGAGATGATTTGCTGCTTGATGAAAAGAACATTCAACGCATGTGGATCCTACGTAAATATCTAGCAGATATGAACCCTGTTGAAGCGATGGAATTTATAGAACAGCGCATAAAACAAACCAAAAGTAATGAGGAGTTTTTAGCGACGATGAGCAACTAAAAACTTCAAAATATTTTTAAAAAGGCCTTATTGGATATCCAATGAGGCCTTTTTTTGTTGTTTTTCCTAAAATTATTTTTTTTCCAACAGTTTAATGGGTACTTTGATTTCGCAAAAGCTCCCCATTAATAAATTAAAAATTTGATTCCTAAAAAAACACTATTATGAAAAAAATTAAAAATTTAATCTCCCCCTTGCTTTGTATTGCGATGATTACCAGTGTCTTAGTTGGGTGTAAAGACAACAAAGCCACCCAAGATAACACACACACACTTGAAGAAAAAGTTGTTGAGGATGTAAAACCACCTGAGCAAATAATTAGCAATAAAGAAGCCAAAGTTTTATTTGACGACTACAGCAGAAATGTAGTTTCAGTTCTACAAAATAATGATGATGATGATGATGATAGCTATAAGCCTGCACGTTTTGCCGAATACGACCTAGAAACAATAAAACAATATATTGCCTATGTTGAGCAAGAGGCAAAACAAGCAAACAAAACTAAAGTTGCCTCTTTACGCTTCTATTTTGGTAAATATCCAAAAGGAGAAAAATCAGGCAAAAACACCATGTTTATAGTGCCTACCACAAAATTTGAAGGGGCTGAAGATAACCAAGGGTTTTATATTGAAGTATCAGATGACGGTAAAAAAGTAGCGACCCCAATCAGTAACTCCATTAAACAAAATGAACAAGGAATGGGCAACATAAAAGAGAAAAATGGTAAATCTTATGCGGCAATGCTACCTTTACCTGCAGTTCTATCTACAAATGCTACCTATTTTGAAAAACTGAGTCTAACAATGAATCATGGGGGTGCCGGTCCACCACCTAATACTGATTATTAATAAATTTGACAATAAAAATAAATGATTTTTGAGGCAATTGTAATACTAAAAAAATATCCTTTTATTCTACTTTATGCAATTACCTTAATTGTTGCCATTGCACATTATGGGAAATATTATGATTCATCATTAAAATATTTCCCTATTATACTACTTTATACATTGATGAACGAAATTCTGGGTGTTCTAGTTCAATCAAATAATAATTTGAGTTTTTTCTTAAGTGATTTTTACATCAATAATAATTGGCTTATTTATAACGTTTATGACATCATTGTACATTTATACTTATTTTATCTTTTTTGGAATTCAATAAACAATGAAAACTATAGAAAGTTTATAGTATACAGTAGTGTATTTTATATTGTAGCTAGTATCATAAATCCATTTTTTCAAAACTTTATATTGCACCCACAAATTTATGCTTATGTACTCGCAGGACTCATATTAATATGCATTATAACACTATATTTTTCAAACCGGAAACATGAGTCCAAATCGATTTTTGGAAAAAAAGATTTTCTTTCATGGATTGGTACTGGTTTATTAATATTCTATTTAGGGTATCTTCCCATAATCATAATGCGACATTACAACGTATTATATAATATTAACGAGCCAACATATATTCTCTCATTTCATTATGGATTAATAATTGTTATGTATACTTTTTATATCATAGGGTTTATAAGAATGAGAAAGTTAAAAACAAGTAGATAGTTGTGATTTTATAAAAGTCCTTGATTTTACTCAATTTATTTATTCCAATCTTTATATGCCGGTTGATTCTATTTATGATAAGGGAGAACCTGCACATTAAAATAAAAATTAGGTCATAACCCAAAAAACTATTTGTGTAAAATACTATTGCAACTCATTGGATATAGCTGTCACCCTCATAAAAAATTCCGCCTTTATGCTATTCTATGCTTTAGCATTAATAATGGCTATAATTCGCTACCCAAAATATTTCCATACTCCCTTAAAATACTTACCAATAGTACTATTATACACTGTCTTAAACGAAACTTTAGGGCTCCTAGTTAGAGGTTATGCAGATTTCAGCCTTTTTTTTAATGAATTTTACATGAATCATAACTGGCTTATATTCAATATATCCAACCTTTTTTCAAGCCTTTATTTTTATTATATTTTTATAAAATTTATTTCTAATCTGAAATTTAAGAAAATCATCCTATACGGAGCGTTCATATACATTTTAGCATCCTAAATCAATCCCATTTTTGAAAACTTTTTGTTTCGCTCGCAAATGCCAGCTTACTTGGTAGGTGGAATAGTAACCATTATAGGCACCATTCTATACTTTATGGATTACAAAAGAAGATCTCAACAGTTATTTGACAGCAGAGATATTATGTCTTGGCTTAGTGTAGGTTTGTTGGTGTTTTATTCAGGCTATTTACCCATTAAGATAATTCGACAATATGCCCTTTTAAACAATCCAACCGAGCCTTCATATGTTAGAACTATACATTATTCCCTTATTATTGCAATGTATACTTTAATAAGCATCGGATTTATGAGAATGAAAAGATTGAAGTTACCATCGTAAATTACAAATTATCCTCACTTAAAGATGCCGTTTGATTTTGGAACTTTATTAATATATACGATACTTAGTGCATACGCACTTTCCTTCTTGGTTTCCATGGTTTATCTACCCAAATATCATGATTCCCCATTAAAATTCCTGCCCTATATTTTGTTGTACACATTCATCAATGAAACTTTAGGCTATATTATTTATACCAACCCAGAATTTAATTTAATTGGCCCAGAAAATCATTCCCACTATAACATCATTATATATAACCTCTATAACATTATTTTCTTTCCCTATTTTTATTATATTTTTTGGTCCAACATTAATTATGAAAAGCACAAAAAAAGGATATTATTTGGTGGCACCGTTTTCATGTTCGTTAGCATATTAACCTAAGCCTGCAAAATCCAATGTTACAATCGCAGGTCTATACGTATGTCTATGGTGGAATTTTTTTAATCTATTATATATTTTTCAAAACTTCGCTATTCGTCAAAAAAAATACAAAAGAAGATTTTCTGTTTTGGATTAGTTGTGGCCTGCTCCTCTTTTTTATTGGGTACCTACCAATAGAAATAAAACGTTATTTTGATCTCATCTATGACATAGAAAACCTACATACATTAGGCATATACAGCGTGTTTTAATCATCATAATGTACGCTTTAATTATTGTGGGGTTTCTGAAAATGAAAAATAAAGAAACCTATTCAGAAACCTCATAAACAAAAAAACGCCCTTCAAATTGAAGAGCGTTATTTAAATTTCCTTGAAGAAAAAGCACTATTGACCTATAAAGTAGCTACTTTTTTAGTCAATTTACTTTTAAGGTTAGCCGCTTTATTAGCATGTATAATATTACGTTTTGCTAATTTATCGATCATACCTATAACATTAGGTAATAAAACCTCAGCTGCTTTTTTATCTTCTTCATCACGCAATTTCTTAATTGCGTTACGAGTAGTTTTATGCTTGTATTTATTACTTACGCGCACAGCTTCGTTTCTTCTAATTCTCTTTAATGCTGACTTATGATTTGCCATTCTTTTTTCTATTACTGTTTCTAAATGGGATACATCCCATATTTTGTAGCCCGTAGGGGAATCGAACCCCTGTTACCAGGATGAAAACCTGGCGTCCTAACCCCTAGACGAACGGGCCATTGATTTGCTCAATTAGCGGATGCAAAAATACAACTATTTTTTACTATTGCAACTTCTATATATTATTTTTTAAAATGTTTTAATAAGCCTTGGCAAATAACACTCTTTTTTTAGATGGCTTCCCTGTAACCATACAGACTCCATTTTCTTCTTCAGCATCTAATGGAACACATCTTATTGTAGCTTTAGTTTCCTCTTTTATAAGGTCTTCCGTTGCTACAGTACCATCCCAATGAGCAGCAATAAACCCGCCTTTACTTTCCAAGACAGCTTTAAACTCATCATAAGAATCAACTTTGGTAATATGTTCTTTTCTGTAATCTAATGCTTTCTTGTAGATATTTTTCTGAATATCATCCAATAAAAACTGAATTTTAGACACAACCTCATCCGCATTCACCGTTACCTTTTCCAAAGTATCCCTACGAGCCACTTCAAAAGTACCATTATCCATATCTCGTTGACCAATAGCCAAACGTACGGGAACCCCTTTTAATTCGTATTCATTGAATTTAAACCCTGGCTTATGAGTATCCCTCTTATCAAACTTAACAGATATCCCTTTAGTCCGTAGTTCTTTTACCAAAGGAGCTACTCTATCTGCTATGGCATCCAATTGCTCCAATCCTTTATAGATAGGAACTATAACCACCTGAATAGGCGCTAATTTGGGAGGTAACACCAAACCATTATCATCACTATGCGTCATGACCAAAGCCCCCATTAAACGTGTTGAAACGCCCCATGAAGTAGCCCAAACATACTCTTGTTTCCCTTCTTTTGTTGCAAATTTAACATCAAAAGCTTTAGCAAAATTTTGACCTAAAAAGTGGGAAGTTCCCGCCTGCAACGCTTTACCATCTTGCATTAAAGCCTCAATACAGTATGTTTCTAGAGCTCCAGCAAAACGCTCACTTTCCGTTTTTACTCCTTTTATTACTGGCATAGCCATATGCTCTTCTGCAAATTCTGCATACACATGCATCATTTGCTCTGCCTCTGCAACTGCCTCCTCTTTTGTAGCGTGTGCCGTATGCCCTTCTTGCCATAAAAACTCCGCGGTTCTAAGAAAGAGCCGTGTACGCATCTCCCAACGTACAACATTTGCCCATTGATTGATCAACAATGGCAAATCTCTATACGATTGTATCCATCTTCTATAAGTATCCCAAATAATAGTTTCAGAAGTGGGTCTAACAATTAGCTCCTCTTCTAATTTAGCATCCGGATCCACTATGATACCACTACCATCTTCAGCATTTTTAAGCCTGTAATGTGTGACCACAGCACATTCTTTAGCAAACCCTTCTATATGGCTTGCTTCTTTACTAAAATAGGATTTAGGGATAAATAAAGGGAAATATGCATTTTCATGCCCTGTTTCCTTAAACATTCTATCCAGCTCTGCCTGCATTTTTTCCCAAATAGCATATCCATAGGGTTTAATTACCATACATCCTCTTACACCAGAGTTTTCTGCTAAATCAGCTTTTACTACAAGTTCATTATACCATTTGGAATAATCCTCGCTTCTTTTGGTTAATTTTTTACCCATTTCTATAAGTTTGGCACAAAACTTGTGACTTTAATTAAAAATAATTCGGTAAAACTAACTATTTTTAAAATGTTCAACAATTAATTTTATAACGATGATACATTCACTACCCTACTTTGATATTAAAAAAACGGCACTTTTTGCTCTTTTGGGCATTTTAGTGGTTTCTTGTGGATCATACCAACAGGCATCATATTATGACAATGACGGTATCTACGGAAGCAGTAATCAAAAAGTTGCTGTTGAAAAACAACCCAATATACAAGAGCAAACACCAGAATCAAATGCCTATGCCGATTATTTTGGTCAAAGGGCAGAGGAATATAAAGAAATTTTAGAAAATGAAGTTTTTACCGATATTGATGCATATTATGGTGAAGTAGAAAACGACAGTACAGCAATAGCACAAAAAAGTGAAAACTACTTTAGTTCACAAAATGATTATAATGGATATGCCGGATGGGGAGATAACGCTACTTCGGTTACGATAAACATTCATAGTGGTTATGGTGGACTAGGGTATGGTTTCTATGATTATGGCACACCTTGGGGATGGAACAACTGGGCATATGGCGGTTATTACGGATGGGGACATTATAGACCATGGAGTTATTACGGATATGGCTGGGGTGGATATCACGGTTATTATAGTCCTTGGAATTATGGATATGGAAGTCACTATGGTTATGCATGGAATAATCATTACTATAATGGCTATTACGGTAATAGATACTACAACAATTATTACGGCAACAACAGATACAGACGTTATGGATACAACAGCAGCAGAAGAGGTCTGTACAATAGAAGCACATTAGCCTCAAATTCTTTAAGAGGGAGATCAAATTTAAGAAGTAGAAGTACAGCAAATAGATCATCAAGATATAGAACTGCTGCTACTACAAGATCAAACACAAATAGAAGTACTGTTGCAGCAAGAAGATCTAGCAATAATTATAGGTCAGGCACTACAAACAGAAGAGTTGTAGGTGTAGATGCCATGGACAGAAATAAAGCATACAGAACAAGTAGAAGTACTAGAGCAGTACCTAGATATAATAACAGCAGTAGAACAAGTCAAACTTATAGAAGCACCACTCCCAGAACAAGCAACTACAGAAGTGGTACTTCCACTGGGGTAAGAAATGGATATTCCACATCTGCTAGGCGTAGTACAACACCAAGAACTTCTACTTATAGAAGAAGTGCCAATAGCGCAAACAATAATAGTAGGACCTATAGAAGTTCCAGAAGCACCCAAACGTATCGCAGCAGCGCTCCTAGGAGCAGTAATTACAGAAGTTCTAGCAGTAGAAGTAGTGCTCCAAGAAGTAGCAGCTACAGAAGTTCTAGTAGCTCTAGGAGCTCTAATAGTAGCGCCAGAAGTTCTAGCAGTAGTTCAAGATCATCTTCAAGTGGAAGATCATCCGGTAGAAGCAGCAGCAGTAGCGGAAGAAGAAACTAAAAAACAGCTATCGAAACCTTATTAAAATTTATTAAAATGAAAAGAATATTAACTTTCATAATGGTATTGACATGTGCAATCTTAAGTGCACAAAACATCAATGAAGTACTCCAATACAGCAGCGAAAATTTACAAGGAAGTGCCCGTTTTCAAGGCATGGGAGGTGCTTTTGGCGCCTTAGGTGGGGATTTATCAGCTCTAAACATCAATCCAGCCGGCTCAGCAGTATTCAACAATAGTCAGTTTACGGTTTCAGGAACAAATTACAACAGAGATAACAACGCCATGTTCTCTAACCGTACCAATAATACAAACATCAATTCTTTAGACATCAATCAAATTGGTGGTGTATTTGTTTTTAAAAGCGACAACTCCAATTGGAAAAAATTAGCGCTGGCTCTGAACTATGATGTGGTACAGAATTTTGATAATGAACATTTTATATCAGGCAATAACACTCAAGGAATAGATAATTACTTTCTGAACAGTGCTCAAGGGGTTCCTTTTGGGCCTTTATTGTTACAAGATGGAGAATTTATTGAAGAGGCATATTTAAATATTGGGGCCGACCTAGGCTTTAGAGAACAGCAGGCGTTCTTAGGGTATTTTGGTGGTATTATAGACCCAGTAGATGCAGATGACGACAACAATACTGCTTATGTTTCCAATGCACAATACAGCAGCGTAAATCAAGAACTTTTTCAAAGCACAAGAGGTTATAATAGTAAGTTCACCATAAACTTTGGTGGGCAGTACCAGGAAAATCTTTATGTGGGCGCTTCAATGAATTTTCATACCATACTGTATGATAAACTTACTGAATTTACAGAAACTGGATATGATGCCGCTTCAGAAATACAATTCATAGATTTTGACAATCTATTACACACAGAAGGAGAAGGTTTTTCTTTTAGCGCCGGTGCTATTGCCAAATTAAATGATAATATTAGAATAGGTGGTAGTTACCAATCCCCTACATGGTATCGATTAACAGATGATACCTCACAACGTATTAATTCTGACCTTTCGGATAGTGATATTGGATTTATCGATTATGATATTGTGAACCTATTCGAAGCATACACTATAAAAACCCCTAGCAAGCTCACAGGAAGTGCTGCTATTATTTTTGGCAAGGAAGGGCTCATAAGTTTTGATTATGGATACCAAGATATGTCGCAAGCAGAATTACGACCCAGCAGCGATCCAAGTTTTGCATCAGAAAACACTTATATTTCCAATCAGTTGGGACAGGTTAACTCGTATAGGATTGGTGGTGAATATAGAATTGATGCTGTAAGCCTAAGGGCAGGATACCGTTTTGAACAAAGCCCTTATGTTGATGGCATTACAATTGGTGATTTAACAGGGTACTCTGGTGGTATTGGCTATAGTTTTGGTGGCAATAGGATAGATCTTTCCGTAAACAAAACGGAACAAGATTTTAATAAGCAATTGTTTGACACTGGTCTTACCTCAACTGCCATCATCAACAACATCAATACCAATGTTACATTAGGATATACTGTAAACTTTTAAGAGTTTATATAAAAAAGCAAAGATAGACCTGTTCATTCCTGAGCGTAGCCAAAGGATAGCAGGTTTTTTTATCGCACTAAAGAAAAATGATTTCTTAGTGTTTTGGCCACTATAACACCATCGTTTTGTTCGTCTTCTCCATATTCAAACCGAAACCAGTAATCTGAAGAAGGCATTGGTCTCCCATTAAAAGTACCATCCCAACCAATAGTAGTTTCATCTATCTGTTTTAATAATTTTCCGTAACGGTCAAAAATAAAAACTACTGGATCATTGAGCGTTTCTATTCCCAGAATATTCCATGCATCATGAAAACCATCTGCATTTGGTGTGAAAAACTTTGGGTACCCAACCACTAAGAACTCAATAGGCTCAGAAGCCCCACAACCATTTTTATCATTTATAACGACTGTGTTTAGACCAGGAGGTACATCAAGAAATATTGGGTCATCTTGGAATTCACCACCATTGATAGCGTATTCATAATCACCATCCCCATCAACAATAATTTCAATATTATTTACATCAACTTCTGTGGATAAGTTAGTCTCCAGAATTTCTACCCGATCTAAAACAGGGATTCCATAGAATGTTATTAAAATATCATCTGTAATCACTGAAGCCACAGTAGTTTGTATCGATACAAAATATCGGCCAGAATTTGGACTTGAAACAACTAATTCCGCACCAAAAGCACCAACACCTGTTAGCGTATCATCAATCGTACCATCATCATCATAGTCAACAGTCCAAGTTACACTTGCAATAGCTGGTCCTGCAGGTGAACGCAATGCACTTAAGGTAATATCTGGATCTCCTTCACAGGCAATTATATCCAATCCCAAAAACTCATCCCTCAAAGTACAATCTAAGGCAGTATCTTGATCATCATCCACAGACTGCCCTGTAAACGTCAACGAAAAAGGCTCTGCATCACCATCAAAATTGGTGTTGTAATTATTGATCAGTATAAAGTAAATTTCTCCCTGTAGCACATCTATATATTCATCATATGTATTTTGACTACCCACCACAAATGGCGCTCCTATACGACCATCCTCTGGGTTTATCCCCAGTCCAGTAAAAGATGTGGTATTCACCTCATAATTACAACGTATGGGTTGTGCTGTTCCATTACTAATATTTGCACAATCTACATCTGGGCCATACACAGCAAAATCCCATTCTGCAGTGTCGGACAAAGCTTCTAGGTCAAACCCAACTTGGCCATCAGTCCCTGCTCTAAACACATACCAAGAAGTATTGTTTTCAATATTGGCAGAACTTACACTACCTTTTTCTAAGCAGCCTGTGTTTGTAATTACATCTGGGTCAAAATCGTCTATATCACCGCTACCATCTGAAAAACCTAAAATAGGCGCATCAGCACAAACGGGTATGGCACTTCTACAATCGGGTGAATTTTGAGCGCTTATTCCAAAGACAAACAGGAATAAAAAGCACATAGAACAAAGGAGTGTTCGCATAGATTTAGGGCTAATATTATACTACAATCTATAGTATAACTCACGCAAGCCTTATTTAGTATGTTTTAACTTAGAAATTGAACAGTTAATCGACGAAGTGACTTTTAAAATAGAAATAGGGTCTTTATCATCTTCTCAAAGAGAAGTGATTCTCAACATATTTAGCTTCTACACGTTGACCAGATGAATCTATATATGTGAGTTTAAACCAATAATCTGTAGCTGGTAATTGTCTCCCATTATACGTGCCATCCCATCCATTATCACCTTCATTCATTTGGCCTAAAAGCTTACCAAACTTATCAAAAACATACACTATGGGATTCTCTAATTCGGACATTCCTACAATTCCCCATTGGTCATTTATACCATCACCATTTGGAGAAAAATACCTTGGAAAACCTACTACCATAATATATTCCGATACAGATCCACAACCATTTAAATCAATTATAGTTACTAAATGTTCCCCTGGGAGTACATCTGCAAAAATATTGTTGGTTTGAGAAATTCCGTCATCCATACTATATTCAAAATCTCCTTCCACTTCGGTAATGATGGTCACTGTATTATACTTCTGTTTATCTTCAATCAAAACATCCGTAATAACAGGTGCATTTGAAATATAGACTGTTATAGAAAAAGTATCTGCACAGGCCTTACCTCCTTGAGTATTGGTAATAGTCAAATCGTAAGTACCAGCCTGAGTAACGTTAATGGTGGGGCTAACTTCCCCTGTATTCCAAAAATAAGAGTGACCCGCATTTGGCATTGCATCTCCAATTGCAGTGGATAAAAGATCATCACATAGAAAAACTTCTGTAGGGAAATCTAATATAGGTGTCTCAACCGCTGTTAATTCAAATTGCCTAGAGGCGTCATAACACATAGGATTCGCTAAAGATGCTACCCTAACATAAATGGTCTGGACCCCAACACTTGCCACATATTTTTCTGACAACATATTAAACCCACCCATTGCATCAGTAAGCGTGCTATGGTAAGTCACCATAAATTCTGATGTGCTTTGAGAGCCTAATGCTTCATTATCTTTCTGCGACAAATCAAAAGTACTGTTACTAACCATACAAAAGTCATCATCTGTAACCAAAAATGCTATAGGTGCTACTGAAAACGCTACCTGTACATCGCTATATATATTACCTGTAGGTGTTACCACCTCAACCCTGTACAAACCAGCCGCACCTACATTTAGTGTTGGATTATTCTCTCCAGCCATTGGCTGAAAACCTAAACCAGTTTCTTGATACCAATTGTATTGTGTTGCACTTGCAGTTGTAGCATCTAAAACTATAGCATCATTTTCGCAGGCGGCTATAGGAGGACCTAATAAGTTATTTATAATAGAACAATCTAATGTATCATATGGGTTGGTTTCAAAAACAGATCCTGAAAACTGAATTGAAAACCCAGAATTGTTATTGCTAAAATTATTAATCAATAAGTAATAATCTTCTCCAGGGGAAACATTTATCCAATCTTCAAATT
Source organism: Flavobacteriaceae bacterium (assembly GCA_002746415.1). GTDB lineage: Bacteria > Bacteroidota > Bacteroidia > Flavobacteriales > Flavobacteriaceae > Saonia. The sequence continues at coordinate 80,059 of NVXD01000017.1, forward strand.
GAATGGAGTCTGCTACACCTGTAGGATCTTCCCCAACACCAATAAAAGAGCTGTTTTCTGCATTATCGTAGAAATTACACCGTAAGGGCTCACCCAAATTGTTACAATCGTTTGTTTTGTATAATGCAAAATCCCAATCTTCTGAAGCATCAAAACCAATATTAAAACCTAATTGTCCGGAAGCACTGGTTTTAAACCTGTACCATCCAGAATTAGATTCGATAGTGCCAGATATTGTCTGTTCTAAACACCCTGTTTCTGAAGCGCCATTAAAATCATCTAATCCAAAATTGTAAGCACCTCCATTTACTGGGGTATTATTGCAAATAGGAATGGCGGTACTGCAATCTGGCGAAATCTGGGCAGACACGCCAAAAACCCCAAGAAATAGGGTTGCTATAAGAACTAAGCCATACTTTTTCATTAGTAGGTATCTATTTGGAACATCTAAAATATAATTCTCATTTTCTTAACACTAATTTATGTTGTGTAAGCCCCTGAATTCGATATTAAGTGCCATTTTATGCATATCTTTGCACCTCTTTTAACTATTTTAATGAAATTGGACAGAACACTAGAAGATCAAATTAAAGAACTAGGAGATGATCATGTTTCCGCTGCTATAGATACTCCTTTAAGAGAAGATGCCTTCTTATTGAATGATGGCGAAAAGATAGATATCATTCAAAAAAACGTGAAGGAAATTATGCTTACCCTAGGTTTGGACCTAGAAGATGATAGCCTAATGGGAACACCTAACCGTGTAGCTAAAATGTTCGTAAAAGAAATATTTGGTGGCCTTCATCCAGACCGTAAACCAAAATCATCCACCTTTGAAAACAAATACAAGTATGGTGAAATGCTTGTGGAAAAAAACATCACTCTTTATTCCACCTGCGAACATCATTTACTTCCAATTGTAGGGAAGGCACATATAGCCTACATCTCCAAAGGAACAGTAGTTGGGCTTTCTAAAATGAATCGTATCGTGGATTATTTTGCTAAAAGACCACAAGTTCAGGAAAGATTAAACATTCAGATTGTAAAAGAACTTCAAGATGTATTGGGAACAGACGATGTTGCCTGTGTCATAGATGCTAAACACCTTTGTGTAAACTCTAGAGGCATTAGAGATGTAGATAGTAGTACTGTTACAGCTGAATATGGTGGCCGGTTTAAAGAAGAGGCTATGCGAAGAGAATTTTTGGATTACATCAACTTAGAAACCAATTTTTAATCTTTTTTTAGCGGCATGCAGTTATACAAAGAACAAACCCTTAAAATACACAATACCCTATCCAATAGTAAAGAGATTTTTCAACCTATAAATGACGGCCACGTAGGCATGTATGTTTGTGGTCCTACTGTTTATAGCAACGTGCATTTGGGAAATTGTAGAACCTTTATGTCTTTTGATATGATATTTAGGTACTTAAAGCATTTGGGGTATAAAGTGCGCTTTGTTCGTAATATTACCGATGCTGGTCATTTAGAAAATGATGCCGATGAAGGAGAGGACAAAATCGCCAAAAAAGCAAGATTGGAGCAAATTGAGCCCATGGAGGTGGTACAACGTTATACAGTTGACTTTCATAACACACTCCAAAAGTTCAATTTTTTACATCCAAGCATAGAACCCACCGCAACCGGACATATCATAGAGCAAATTGAAATTATCAAGGATATTTTAGAAAAAGGATATGCTTATGAAATTAATGGTTCTGTTTATTTTGATGTGGTTAAATTCAATGAAACAAATGACTACGGCAAATTAAGTGGTAGAAAGCTCGAGGATATGATTGCCAACACCAGAGCACTTACTGCCCAGAGCGATAAAAAGAATCCTCAAGATTTTGCCCTTTGGAAAAAAGCTGAACAACAACATATCATGAGGTGGCCTTCCCCTTGGGGAGATGGTTTTCCTGGATGGCATTTAGAATGTACCGCAATGAGTACCAAATACCTAGGGGAGTCTTTTGATATTCATGGTGGTGGTATGGACCTTAAGTTTCCACATCATGAATGTGAAATTGCTCAAGCAGAAGCTAGCAACGGGAAATCCCCAGTAAAATATTGGATGCATGCCAATATGCTTACGCTAAACGGTAAAAAAATGGCAAAGTCAACTGGAAACAATATTTTGCCAAATGAAATGTTTTCTGGAGAAAACAAAATCTTAAGTAAGCCTTTTGCGCCTTCTATAGTCCGATTTTTTATGATGCAAGCACATTATGCAAGCATCTTAGATTTAAGCAATGATGCCCTATTGGCTTCTGAAAAAGGGTTTCATAAATTGATGGATTCCTTTGCCACTTTAGATAATTTGGAAACGGGAACAATATCAGGTTTCGAAGTTTCTGAATGGAAACAGAAGTGCTACAATGCGATGAACGATGATTTTAACACACCAATCCTCATAGCACAATTGTTTGATGCCGTGAAACACATCAATCTTATAAAAGAAGGTACCATAAGTATTACAGATAAAGACAAAACACAACTGCAACAGTATATGAATACTTTTGTTTTTGATATTTTGGGATTGGAAAACAACAACAGTTCTGATGCTGATTCAGATAAACTATCCGGAACGGTTGACTTATTAATCCAATTGCGAAATGAAGCCCGCAGCAATAAAGATTTTGCTACATCTGATAAAATAAGAGATCAATTGGCAGTGCTGGGCATTCAATTAAAAGATGGGAAAGAAGGTACCACTTTTAGCCTTTCATAATAACACCATTGTACATTTTTTTGACTAAATTCAAGATTAATAAAGCAGTCTTTATATTAAAATATTCCCGATATTTATAGAAACTACGACACTTGTGAAAAAAATACTAATAGCTCCTTTTGTTTTTTTGGTGAAAGCGTACCAATATCTCATTTCACCATTAACACCTGCCACTTGTCGTTATTCTCCAACTTGTTCACATTACACCTTACAAGCTTTAAAAAAACATGGGCTCTTTAAAGGGGGTTGGCTGGCTATAAAACGTATTTTTGGATGTAATCCATGGGGCGGAAAAGGATATGACCCTGTTCCATAAACAATTGAAAGGGCAGTTGAAAAAAAGCTATTCACTAATTCATTACCCGCTTCATGAACTCCTTTCATTAAAAAATTAAATTTATGATTACCCCAAATTTTCTTTCTCAGTAAATACCTATATTAGCTTTCCAAAAACAACTATTTATGTATTTTTTAGGATTTAACTGGAACCCAAATGAAACATTATTCAGCCTTGGTCCATTACAAATAAAATATTACAATCTTTTATGGATTGCTGCTTTTGCCTTAGGATGGTACATAATGAAGCGAATCTTTCAAAATGAAAAAAAATCCATGGAAGAATTGGATTCTCTTTTCATTTATACGGTATTGGCCACTATGTTGGGCGCAAGATTAGGTCATGTGTTTTTCTATGATTGGGCCTATTACCAAAATCATTTGTTAGAAATTTTATTACCCATAAGGGAAAATTCCAATGGCGCCATACTTGGTTTTATAAAAGGGTATGAGTTTACTGGTTTTGCTGGCTTAGCAAGTCATGGAGCTACCATTGGTATTATTATTGGACTGTATTTATATACCCGTAAATTCCCAAAATTCAAATTATTATGGCTTTTGGATCGAATGGTTGCTCCTGCGGCAATTGGTGCTTTTTGCGTACGTTTAGGGAATTTCTTTAATTCAGAGATTAATGGAAAAATAACTGATGGGTCTTTTGCCCTAGCAACACGTTTTATTCGTGATTCTGATGACATGCGTGCTTCTGAGGCAATGAGAATTACCAAAGAAAAAACGATCAATGCTGCTTATGCCGCCATAGAAAACAATCCAGAATTTTCTGCTATTTTAGAAGCAATTCCATATAGACATCCTGCTCAGTTGTATGAAGGAATAGGCTATATTTTTGTGTTCTTAATTCTTTACTTCCTGTATTGGAAGACTGAAATAAAAAATCAAGCTGGTTTCCTTTTTGGTTTGTTTTTAGTGTTGTTATGGACTGTTCGCTTCTTTGTGGAATATGTGAAGAAAAGCCAAGGTGGTTTTGAAGATTCACTTGGATTATTATCTACAGGCCAATGGTTGAGCCTGCCATTTATCTTAATTGGACTTTTCTTTATGTTTAAATCCAAGATATTAAAATCCAAAGCATAACTAAATACTATTCAATATGAAAATTCAATTCATTTTTTTCTTATTGATTACTTCTCTTTTTGTCCTAGTTTCATGTAGGAATGAAGACAAAAAAGTAGTAAAAATTGAGCCTATTACTTTTAATAAAGAAGGAGAACTCACCATTTATAAAACAGCTACTGATTCTATTCTGACTCTAGTAAATATTGAAATTGCAGATAGCGAGTATGAAACCCAAACTGGGCTCATGTATCGTGAAACCATGGAAGAAGACCAAGGAATGTTCTTTATTTTTTCAGAAGAAAAAATGCATTCTTTTTATATGAAAAACACCAAAATAGCCTTGGATATTGTTTTTATTGATGCTGACTTAAAAATTGCCAGTTTTCAAGAAAATACAACACCGCTTAATGAAGCAGGTTTATCATCACAAATTCCAATTCAATACGTTTTAGAACTCAATGCTGGTCTTGTTAAAAAATGGGGCTTAAAGATTCATGATAGCGTAACTTATACAAAGCAATAATTCACAAAGTGTCATGGATTATCTTCTAGAAGGCGTAACAAGCAATAGACTTCTTTTTAGAAAATTGAATCCTATTGATTTTGATGCTTGGTTGCCTTTTCATGAAAACCCACTATCAACTCAGTTTTGGGAAGGCAAGCAAGCAGAACCAAAGATAGCATGTCAACTGTGGCTTGATAAAACGTTCTACCGCTACAAAAATAAATTAGGGGGTATGAATGCCTTAATAGCTATCCAAACAGAAGCGCTCGTTGGCCAATGTGGTTTGTTGGTGCAAAATGTAGATGGCATAGTCGAATTAGAGATTGGATATTCTATACTACCCCACTATTGGAAAAATGGTTATGCTACGGAAGCCGCTACAAAATGCAAACAGTTTGCCTTTGAAAATAAGTTGGCAACATCTTTAATTTCCATAATTCATATTGATAATATTCCATCTCAAAAAGTGGCCATAAATAATGGAATGCACATAGAAAAAACAACGGTATACAAAGACAATCCTGTCCATATTTTTAGGGTTTATGCCCAATAATCCATACATTTCCCTTCCAAATAGATGATGCTTCATGAACCCAAGAAAACACTGGGCGGTCTTTATAAATAACCAATCCAATAAAGAATATTTTATACAACTACTTTTAAAGGAGCATACACCAGAAGGTTTTAAAGAACTTGAAGGATTACAAGGTGTGTTATTCTCAAAATTAAGCTTGTATAAATTTATAGATGATGAAGAACGGCATGACGAAAAAACCATTACCCAAGACACTGAACAAAGTCTTAAATCCATGTCTAGCGGAGAGCAAAAAAAGGCACTTCTACAACATTTGCTCCAATCTAACCCAGATTTTTTAATTCTTGACAATCCCTTTGATAATTTAGATACTGAATTTCAAAAGGAATTAAAAAAATTACTAAAAACCGTATCCAATAAAACAAACATCATACAATTGATTAGCAGAAAATCTGACCTGCTACCTTTTATCACCCAATTTACCAGTTTGGAGGGAAAATCAATTGCTTTTCACAAAAAGCCAAGTGCCCTTGTTGAAAGTAATAATAACACCCCTGACTATTCCAACAATACTGTTCCCCCTCCCCTACATTCATATCCCTATACCGAAGAAACGCTCCTAACTTTAAAAAACATATCTGTAAGCTTTGATGGTAAGCCAGTACTAAAAAATATTCATTGGGAAATAAAACCTGGGGAATTTTGGCAACTAGCAGGCAAAAACGGAAGTGGCAAAACTACGATTCTATCCATGATAACTGGAGACAACAGTAAAGGGTATGGACAAGAACTGTATCTTTTTGGAAGAAAAAAAGGGACAGGAGAAAGTATTTGGGACATTAAAGAAAAACTAGGCTATGTAACGCCTTCTATGACCGATAAATTTACAGGGCATCATACTTTAGAACATATGATCATCTCTGGCCTAAATGATTCTATAGGACTCTACAAAAGGCCAAGCGAAATTCAATTACAACTAGCAAAAAAATGGTTGCAGTTCATTGAAATGTGGGATAATAGAAACACCTATTTTCATGACTTGTCTATGGGGCAAAAACGATTGATCATGACCGTTAGGGCGATGGTAAAACATCCCTTATTATTAATCTTAGATGAACCCACTGCCGGACTGGATGATAAAAGCGCCTTATTATTTACACATTTGGTGAACAAAATAGCCCACGAAAGTACAACTGCCATTGTTTTTGTATCCCATAGAAAAGAACCAGGTTTGGAGCCACAATTTATATATGAATTACAGATGTCAGACAAGGGGTCTATTGGAATAGTTACTAAAAAACACAGTACAGACAAAAACATTGTTTAACACTTCAATTCTAGCAAATAAATACTTCTTATTGATACTGAGTTTGTTTTCAAATTAAAATATTATCATAAACCCAGACGTTACTATATAGAAATACCTAAAACATTACTACTTAGATTGTACCTCTTCATTATGAAAACAAACAATATATTTATTTGTTGCTGTTTCATTATTCTATTCGGTTGCAAAAAAGATCCTGTAGTAGCTGAAACAAGCCTTTGTCCGGCTGAAGGCTTAATACAAACTTTTACCACACCCGACGGGGAAGAATTTTTCATCTATGAAGATGGAGCTGCGTACACGAATTCCAATGGTTCTTGTAATTTTGAATTACAATATTTTGATGCTAAATTTATTGCAATCAATTATGAAACAATAGCAACAGAAACCTTCTTAATCACGGACGAAGGAGATTTGTTTCCAACTAAAAGTAACTTTTACGAAGATTTTGAGAACACATCTGAAATTGAAGATTTATTTGTGAGTTCACTTACAGATACCCATCTATACTGGACAAGTTTCACTTTGCAAAGCCCTGCAACTCCTGAAGTTGCTGACTACACTAATCTTTTCCAATGCATAATGAACGGAACTTGCACTTTTATTGACAATAAAATTGAAGTAATAAAAGACCCCACCGATGCATCAAATCAAGTATTACAACTTACAAGTATTTCACCTACTGCTGCAATGGTAACATCAAAGACATCCATATCCTCAAGTCTAAATTTTTACCCAAAAGATTCGGAGCTTTGGTTTGAAGCTGATTATTATATCTTAGATGGAATGCCGTTTAGCATTGTAGATTTTGAAAGCACCTATTTTTTTCAAGAGCCAGGACCAAGAATTGTCATTAGAGAGCGTAAATTGGAGCTAGAGAATAAATTTGGTTCTAAATTAAATTTTGAAAATACTTCAGCAGCAACTATTTCTCCAAAACAATGGTTCACCTTAAAAGTACATCTAAAATTTAGCGATGTTCAAGATGGAGTTATTGAAATTTGGCAAGATGGTATTCCTATCATTTCAACTGTCGGGATTAATCTACCAATATCAAATTCAATTCAAAATATTCTTGAAGTAGGAGCTACAGCATCTTCTATTGGTTGCATTTTACTTATGGACAACATAAGGATTTCAAATACTCCCTTTTAAGTCATAAAAACACGGCTTAAGACGGCATATAAAACCTTTGCTCGCATTTAAAAAAAAGATATCATCACTTTACCCCTCTAACCTAATTTCCTTAATCCTACTCAGAGTGTATTTCGTCGAATATCGCCTTAATACTACCAATTCCTTTCACCCAAGAAACCTTGTTATTAAACGATAGTTGGGTAAGTTTGACCCAAATATCTTCACATTATCTATTTATTTAAAGGCTTTCAGTATCTCGCCAGATATTTGTCATGAACCAAATGACGAATGATATAAATTATCAGGATATGAAAAAAATACTACTTTTAAAAAACATTTATTTTGACGCATTTAGGAATTTAGGAAATATAATTCTCCGAAATTCATTTAAGATATATTCTTGGTTGTGTTTAGCGCTTATTTTTATAGTGATCTATGCATTTATATACAGACTATCAACAGGTTTTGTCTTTTAAATAAAAAATAATTTAGGTTAAGTGTTAGCCCTGGACTTGCCATGTTCCAGGGCTTTTTTTGTTTTACACAAGGTTTTTCTTCTGGAAATACTTGCTTAAAAGCATAAATACCAATCCACAACTGATCCAAGCTGGGAGTGTAAGAAAGGATAAAAACACATTAAACTGCAGTGATATAAAGTAAAAAACAGCAAAAGTTCCTGCCCAAGCAATGAGTACAGCCATATTGAATTTTAAGCCAGTTTTTTCTGCATAAAACCTTTGTATGCCAAATTTATCTGCAAAAAAGTGTTCAAATACAATGATTGCCCCAATTGGCGCCAAAATGAAGCCATAAAAAGCTACAAAATCCAATAGTTTCATTGCAAACGCTGGAAACAACCCGGCAATTGTAGCAACCGTACCCGCAATTATAGTCACCCAAAAAGTAGAAACTTTGGGCATAATGGCCTGAAAAGCAAGACCAGCCCTATATATTGTTGGATTAGCAGTTGTCCATCCTGCTAGAACAACGGTTATAATGCCAAAAACTCCAATAGCATTATTGGCTAGTGGTCCAGGAGCAACAGAAGGCGCTTCACCATTTGCAAGTAACCCTTGAGCCTCAGGGGATTTTAAATATACAGCATACAGTAATGCAGCAGCTATCCATGCCATATAATGACCCACGTACATTCCTGCAGCGGTTGTCCATCCTGAATTTGCATTTTTCGCAAAACGAAAAACAGAAAGATCTGACATCCCAATATGCATAGCGCCATTGGCAAACCAAGACCAAAAAACAACATGCCAAAAAGTGTACTTTAGTTGCCCTGGAAAAGGTTCTCCACCTTCACCCCAAATTGCCCAAAATTCAGAAAAACTACTAACACCTAATTGTTGTAAAGCAACTATACCACAGGCTAAAAAGGCAATGACGATAATTGGAGACATCCAATTTGCCGCTTTAGACACTGTATTAAATCCTTTTGCTGCTATTAATGAAATTACCGTTCCAATAACTAGAACAATCAATACCCAAGTAATACCATTGGGTAGAGTATCTGTAAGTTTTGGCATTTCCATGTCAAAAGGAATACCGACTGCCGTAGCAGAAACAGTTATCATAGCACCCGCTAGAAAGCAAAAAAGCACTCCATTTGCTAAATTATAACCGATTACAAGTTTTCTTCCGCAGATTTTTTCCAAATGATAATACAAGGTAAGCCTATATTTTACTGCAATTTCAGAGGTAAGGTAGCGCCAACTCAAAACAGCCATTAAATTTCCTAACAATAAACCAATAATTAAATCGAACGCACTTACACCAGCAGTTAAAAATAATGGTCCTATTATAAATTCGGTTCCAGCAGCATGTTCACCTGCGTACATTCCCAGAAAACTTTTCCAGCTTTTCCAACTGGATTTTGGAACTGGAGTTCTTTCAAATTCTCCTCCTGCACTATTTTCAATCTCTTCCTCTATATTTAACTGACTCATGGTTATGTTGGTATTGGTTATGTTGGTATTGGTTATGTTGGTATTGGTTATTTCTTAATTAAATGATTTGGAAAATCTTCGACACGTTCACAACAAATTTGCTCCATCACCTGTTGCAATTCTGTTTTTAGCAGTGATATTGTATGATTACCTCCTTGATTTCCAAGTGCAGAAACCCCATACATAAAGGACCTTCCTAAAAAGGCAAATTCAGCCCCACTGGCCAATGTTCTTGCGATGTCTGGACCAGAACGAAGCCCACTATCCATCATTACCTTTATTTTATCTCCGTACTTATCGGCAATAGGCACCAATGGTTTTATAGTAGATTGTCCTGCATCTAACTGTCTTCCTCCATGATTGGAAACCACAATACCATCTAAACCTAATTTAATTGCTGTTTCTGTATCCTTTTCACTTGCAACACCTTTTAAAACAATCTTCCCCTTCCACATATCACGGATTGGAGCAATTTTCTCCTCGTTTAACCTGCCACTAAAGGTTTGATCCATAAATTTCCCTAATTGCTTTAAATCTAAATCAGCAGGCATATATGGTTTTAAAGTTGCAAAATTTGGCTGCCCATGAATTAAGGTTTTCATTGCCCATTCTGGGCGCCCCATTACTTGTAATATATTTTTAATTGACATTCTTGGTGGCATTGCCAAGCCATTTCTAATATCACGTGGTCTAAACCCAAAAGTAGGCACATCACAAAGTAATACCAGGACAGGATAATCTGCGGCAGCCGCTCGTTTTATGATATCGTCTCTGAGTGAGTTTTCAGCAGGATGGTACAATTGAAACCAAGCATTTCCTTCCGTAATTTCACCAATACGTTCAATACTACTAGTGGTTACTGTACTTAAGACAAAGGGGATATTATGTTCAAAAGCGGCTTTCGCCAATATTTCAGGGGAATTAGGCCACATTAAACCTTGTAAACCAATAGGAGCAATACCAAAAGGAGCATCATACTCATGACCGAACAAGGTCGTTTTCATTACAGACTTGGTATGCTTAGTAAGGTAATAAGGCTTCATTTCTACCTTCCTAAGTTCTGAAGTGTTTTTGTCCAAATTAACATCCTCATTACAACCACCATCTAAATACTCAAAGGCAAATTTTGGTATTTTCTTTTTCGCTTTATTTCTCAAATCCTTTATTGAAGGATATTTTGTGTTATAAGTCAGTTTCATTGGTCAATAAATTATGTAATACATTAAACAAAGGATATTGGGCTTAGCTTTTTCATTTGATAATTTTTCTTTAAAAACTTCTTGTTCAACTCTTTTTTAGAAATAACCATAGCAGCACCCAGTGCAGAACCTAGAGGGGAAGCAGTGGTTCTTACGCTATAATTTTCAAAATGATGTCCAATAAGTTTTACAAAAATATCATTGTCTGTAAAGCCGCCATCAATATAAATCCTTTTTATGGAAGTATTGCCTATTGCCAATTTAATTGATGCTATTTGAAGTTCTATGAGCTCTATCATTAATTGATGATATGCCTCTTCAAAAGTCTTAAAAGGGTTTAAATTATTTTCTTGAGGTTGCTCTCTTGCTACATTAATTCCTTCAAACCTAAAGTGAAGGCTTGGATTTTTAACCAATTGAAGGTAAAGGTTTTTATTGAACTTTACTTCTTTATGGCACCCATGTTCCTTACCATAATGCTTACTTAATTTTTTAACTTGAAGGGTATATTCATTGCCAAGAAAATAAGTGGTGGCCCTAACACGCCTTCCATCAATCTGCATATAGTTAAGACAATTATTGCTGATACTATCTTCCGTTAATTTTTCATCATTGAAAGGGTTTAATGAAATACTCCAGGTGCCTGTAGACAACAAAAGAAAAGGTTTCCTCTCACTAAACAAATAAGGAAGTAAGGCCGCTGAACTATCATGAATACCCACCCCTATTTTAATTTTTTTTCCATTGTAATTCAAATTAACACTTGTCTGTGTAGCAACAATAGGAGGAAATAATTCATTGATTTTTTCTTGATAGACCCATGAATGGTAATCATTCTTTTCATAATCCCAAAGAGCCGTATGGCTTCCCAAACTAGTATACTCACAAAATGGAATTCCCGTAACTAAATATGAGACATATTGCGGGAAGTGAAGTGAATATTTTATCTGCTTAAACAGTTCTGGCTTTGTTTTTTTTATCCAATACAACTGCATTCCAGAATTTAGCAAGCCTACTTTTGGGGATGCGGTATCAACTGGTACATTTTCATAGGTATCATCAAATTCTTCTATAAGGGCTGCTGGCATTGGTTTAAGGTAGTTGTACAAATGTCCCAGAACATTTCCGTTTTTGTCCACATGCACAAAACTAGCCCCATATGCAGAAAAATTTATAGCCTTAACATCATAGGCCTTGTCACTTAAAATCCTGTCCAACACCCTTCTTATCCATTGTTGAAGGGCCGGTAGGTTTTCTGTTGGGTATCCATCCTCATCTTCTATTTCAGTAAATTGGGTAAACTCCTTATGGACTTCTTGATATTTTGAATCAAAAAGGAAAAATTTTTTATTCGTCTTTCCTATATCAAAAACCGCTGTTACCTTAATTTTTTTCATAGAAGAATGCTATAATCCAGATGCTTTAGAATCTGATCCCCGCTCATTGATTAAGTTTTTTCGAATTCCTAATTTCCTGTACACTTGTAAAGGGTCAAGAGCTCCCCCTACTTGCAGTCTAGCCTCTGCAACTAAAGGTCTAACATCTGTTCTATAGGCATTTTGCAAAATTTCTTGACAGGTAGTTACATCGTTTATTTTTTGGGCTTCCTTTAAAACCTTTTGATCAATAAGCAATGCTTTTGCATATGCCTCTTGTATGGCATCTAAAGACTGAATTAAATCTTCCAATGGATCTTTTAAGTTGTGGCTAGCATCTATCATCCAAGATAATTCTGGATTCTTTGGATTGTTTTCCATTCCATAGACCAGTTCATTAAAAATAAGAAATAATGCGTAAGGTTTTATACTGCCTACAGTAAGGTCATCATCTCCATACTTACTATCATTAAAATGAAAACCACCCAATTTGCCTTTCCACATTAAAGTAGCTACTATTTGCTCAATATTGGTATTGGGTAAATGATGTCCCAAATCTACCAATGTTGTTGCTCTCTCTCCACAACTATTGGCCAGCATTAAAGAGGTGCCCCAGTCTTGTATGATGGTGCTATAAAAATTGGGTTCATAGGGTTTATACTCTATAAGCAGCTTCCAATCCAAAGCCAAATTGTTATAAATTTTCTTTAAACTGTCTTCGGTATTTGCCAAAGCGTCTTGGAAATTATTTTGCCCAGGAAAAGAGGTCCCATCTGCCAGCCAAACTGTAAGACTTTTGGAACCCAAACGCTCTCCTATTTTGGCAACTTCCATATTATGGGCAATGGCCTGATCTCTTACATCTTTATTGATATGCCCCAGCGAACCATATTTATAGCTTTCCTTGTTGCCTATTTGATCCTGAAATGTATTGGAATTAACCGCATCGAATTTGATATGCAACGAATTAGCCAATTCTTTTATAGCAGTATAATCTTCTGGCACATCCCAAGGTATGTGCAAAGAAACAGCTCCTGCAGTTTGAGTAAGTGCATGTAAGACACCAACATCTTCAATTTTTTGTTCAAGATTTGCAGGTTCTCCCTTGTATGAAAATCGTGCAAAACGTGTTCCACCAGCCCCTAATGCCCAACTAGGGACAGCTACTTGAAAGTTGGAGAGTTTTGTAACAATTGCATCAACATTATGGCCGTTCTTTGTTAGCCTATTTGATATAAAATCAAAATCTTCTTGATGATGAGCAATATTCTTTTTGTCGTTATCCTGTATTTGTTCTCTTTCTATTCTCATGAAAAGGTTTTATACCATATTAAATTTGGATTGCTTTATCTAACAAAAGCATTTGCCATACCACCATCCACATTAATAATGTTCCCTGTGGACTTATTTAATATTGCGACCAATGAAAACACTCCATTCGCAATATCTTGCGGATAAATAATTTCATTCAATAAGTTTCTTTTTGCATAATGGGCAGGTAATTCTTCTACGGTTATACCATAAGCCTTAGCTCTACCTTCGGCCCAATCACCTTCCCATATTTTACTACCAACGATTACGCCGTCTGGATTCACAGTGTTCACTCTAATTTTATCAGTCCCCAATTCAGCGGCTAATAAACGAGTCATATGTTGTTGTGCAGCTTTAGCAGTACCGTAAGCAATATTATTGGGCCCAGATACGAGTCCATTTTTACTCGCAATATGTATGATGTCTCCACCCATATTTTGTTTACGTAAAATGGCAACAGCTTGTTTTGCCAATTCAAACTGACCTTTCACCAATACATTTTGAAGAATATCCCAATCTTTTTCAGTTGTATCTTCCACTGGTTTTGAAATTGCCAATCCAGCACTATGAACAACAATATCAACTCCTCCAAATTTCAAACAGGCCTTTTTATAGGCCTCTTGAATAGATACACTACTGGTAACATCACATTGTTGATAGACTGCAACGTCATTTTTATAGGTTGCAATGGCTTCTTTTAATCTTTCCTCGGATAGGTCGGTCAAAACAACATTAGCTCCTTCTTCCGCCAACTTATCTGCACAGGCTTTTCCTATTCCTCCACCGGCACCAGTTACCAAAGCTACTTTTCTAGAAAGGGGTTGTTCTTTTGGCATGCGTTGTAGTTTTGCTTCTTCCAACAACCAATATTCAATATCAAAAGCCTCTTGTCTTGGCAATGACGTATATTCAGAAATAGCCTCTGCCCCACGCATTACATTAATGGCATTGATATAAAACTCACTAGCGACACGTGTCGTTTGTTTATTCTTTGCAAAGGAAAACATTCCTACGCCTGGATAGAGTATAATTACAGGGTTGGCATCACGCATAGCAGGACTGTTCTCCTTCTTACACGTCTCATAATAAGTTGCATATTCCTTTCTGTATTTTTCAAATGCAGGTTGAATTTTTTCCAGAATAACTTCTGTGTCCGTTACATCCTCTGAAATATCCAAGGGCAAAATTAACGGTTGAATTTTTGTTCTTAAGAAATGATCTGGACAAGATGTCCCCATTGGTGCCAAACGGTCTAAATCATTACTGTTAATAAATTCTAATACAACATCATCATCCGTAAAATGACCAATCATCCTATTCTCAGAAGAGCATAATCCTCTAAGAACGGGTGCTAAGACTGCAGCTTTTTCACGTCTTTCAACCTCAGGTAAACTTTGTGTTTTTTGACCTCCAAAAACTGTACTCTTTTCTTTGGTTTTCTTATCTATATATTCAGAAGCAGTTTCTATAACCTCTAAACTGTTCATATAGCATTCATATGAAGTATCACCCCAAGTAAATAGTCCGTGACTTCCAAGAACAATTCCTCGTATACCAGGATTGTCATTTAAACATTTTTCCAATTGAAGACCAAGATCAAAACCTGGTCGCTGCCACGGCACCCAACCCATAGTATCTCCCCAAATTTCTTTGGTTATTTTTTCACTGTCTTTAGCTGCAGCAACTGCAATTAAAGCATCCGGGTGCAAATGATCTATATGTTTAAAGGGCAATAATCCATGCAAAGGTGTATCTATGGATGGAGCCTTACTTTCTAAATCATAAATACAGTGGTTAAACAAGCCAACCATGCGATCTTCATCAGATAATCCATTATAAACATTTTTTAAATCCCTAAGTCTTCCTGTATATAAACCAGCAATACCAGAACGCGTTAAGGTACCTATATCTCCTCCAGATCCTTTTACCCACATAACTTCGACCTCCTCGTTTGTCAAAGGGTCCTTTTCTATTGTTTTACAACTGGTATTTCCTCCTCCATAATTGGTGATTCTTAAATCAGCTCCTAATATATTTGAACGGTACAGGAATAAAGCAACTTGATTATGATCAAGTTTTTTCTCTATATCTTTATCCCATAAATAGTTTACATATTTAAAATTTTTCACTTTATATGTTGGTTTTTATATTGTTAGGTTTAGGGGCCAAATGTATATATAATTTCATTTACAAGTGTTATGAACTGTTAGGTAAGGATAACGTATATGTTGAAATTAATAAGCATCAGTGAGCACTCAAAAGTTCCAAAATACAAACAAATTATCAATTCTATTTTCTCGGCAATTGAAAATGGAGACATCAACCTAAACGACAAATTACCATCGGTAAATGAACTCTTGATAGAATTTGATATTTCCCGAGATACCATTGTGAGAGCTTATGACCATTTAAAAGAAAAGAATGTTATTGATTCCGTTCCTGGCAAAGGCTATTATATCATTAACGATAAATTGACCCTAAAGGCAAAAGTTTTCTTATTGTTCAATAAGTTAAGTACTCATAAAAAAATCATCTTTGATGCCTTCTCCAAAACATTGGGTGACCATGCTACCATTGATTTTTTTATTTATGATAACAATTACAGGCATTTTAAAGAGTTGATTTTAGCAAGTAAATCTAGAGATTATACCCACTACGTGATTATCACTCACTTTGAAGAAGGAGGTGATGACGCGGTTAATTTTATCAAAAAAGAAATACCTTTAAAAAAGTTGGTGGTACTGGACAAAAAAATTGACGCCCTTGGAAGTAAAATTCCTTGTGTTTATCAAGATTTTGAGAACAATATTTACTCTGCACTTATCAAGCTCAACCCGCTATTAGAAAAATACAAACAAATCAATCTCATTTTTAGAAAGAAAGGATATCAACCTCAAGAAATAATTAAAGGGTTTCAGCATTTTTGCGGAGAGTTCGCTTATGATTTTAAGGTAATCGATCATTTAAACAATATTGAAATTGAAAAGAATACTGCATACATCAATTTAATGGAATCTGACCTTGTAACCTTGATCAAGAAAATAAAACAAACAGATTATGTTTTAGGAAAAGATGTAGGAATTATTTCTTATAACGATACTCCTTTAAAAGAAATATTGCTAGATGGGATAACCGTAATTTCAACAGATTTTGAAAAATTGGGGGAACAAGCCGCTAACATGATATTAAACAATCAGAAATCACAGTTCAATAACCCCTTTTATATTATTCATAGGAAATCTCTTTAAATATTATAAATCCTGCCGTTTTTTACTTTCTTAAATGATAAATATGTCTTTTTTTAAGCGAATACATAACAGTGCAGAATAGTATACTTAACACTTTGCCGTATTCTTGCTTAGGTAATTAATTAAATTCAATCGTCAATAGTTTTTTTGATAGCACTCAAAGATAACATCATTATGCTAACTCGAATGGACAGCATTATGATAATCTAAACCTATAATAAATATTCAAAATAATACAGTGACGGATTTAATACAGAATCGATTGTACTAATAATAGTGTTTGAATTAGTTTTAATTTAAAGCCCATTTGAGCTATAGTGATGGGCTTTTTAACTTTTATCATAAATGAAATTCTATTTGTAGCTTTAGCAATAACTCCCACAAAAAAAATATTGTTTAAACAACCCCATGTTGAACACTTAATAAACAATGAAGAAATACTTTCTTTTTTTAATACTAGGCATTTCACTTCAATGCTCAAATGAAAATAATAAAATAACCATACACAATGTTTTAGATTATGGAGCAAAAGGAGATGGTATTACTAATGATCAATTGGCCATTCAAAAAGCCATAGATGCCTGTAAAGATACTGGAGGAACTGTCCTATTGTCCAATGGCTTTTTTTTAACAGGGCAATTGTTATTAGGCAGTGATATGACCTTGAAAATAGATTCCACTGCTACCCTACTTGGAATTCAATCTGATGCTGAAACAGCATACCCACATCATATGATTGAAACCAAATTTCCAAACAGAATGTTAGACGATTGTCAACGTAGACTAATTTATGGCAACCACGTACAAAATGTAACCATTACCGGAAAAGGAACTATTGATGGACAAGGAGATTATGAACCTTGGATGAATGTTAAAGAATTGGGCACAGAAAAAGACAGGCCCTCTATTTTAGCATTTGTAGGTTCAAAAAATATTACAATATCTGACATTACAATGGTAGACCCAGCCTGTTGGACACAGGTTTACATTGAAACGGATGACATTATTATTAAAAATATTACCGTACATACTGGTAACCTCACACCAAATAGAGATGGGATTGATATTGTAGACTGTCATAATGTACTTATTGAAGATTCTCTTTTTCAATCTGAAGACGATGCCATTTGCTTTAAAAGTGGTAGCGAATATGGCTGTGAAAATGTAGTAGTTCGTAATTGTGTTTTAGACAAACTAAATGTACGAGCAGGGAATTTCCTTAAATGGAGAACAGATGCCTTAGGCAGCTTTAAGAATTTTGATATTTCGGGCTTGACCCTAAAAAATGCATTTCAAAATTCGGCAATCGTAATAGAATCCATGGATGGAGCCATGATAGATAATATCAACATCAGGGATTGTGAGATCAGCAATTCTGGTCAGGCAATTTTTATGCTTTTAGCAGACAGGAAAAGGACGGTTTCTGGCAGAAAAGCTAGAATAGGTAGCATATCTAACATACATTTTAAAAATATTACCGGAAAAGGTTTTACACAGCAATATCCCTCCATTATAACGGGAATAAAAGGTCACAACATCCAAAACATCACTTTTGAGAACATGGATTTTGAATTAAAGGGAGGCATCAGCGCAACCAATCAAACCGTTATGGAATATGATGGAAATTATCCTGAAGGAAGCAAGTTTGGCAATACAAATGCCAATGCTTTTTTTATTCGCCATACAGATAATGTAGCCTTCATCAATTGTAATTTCTCTACGGAAGAACCAGATGCGCGTAATTGGCTAGTTCAAGAAAATGTTCAAAATATAACTGTAAATTAATCATGAATAAAAAATCATCCTTATACCTTATTATACTTGTATTGTTTGCTGCTTGCAATGAAGCTCCTAAGACCAGGATAACCAAAATTGATAGAGAAGCTGTATTTAACAGACATCAAGTAATTATTAATGAGGTAGATACATTAAATTCCCTTAGTTTAGGAAATGGTCGTTTTGCCATGACCATGGATGTCACTGGATTGCAAACCTTCCCAAAGTATTATAAAAACGGAATTCCTTTAGGCACACAATCTGAATGGGGCTGGCATAGTTTTCCTCCTTCTAAAGAATATAAGATTGAAGAAACCTTAAAAAATCTTGACTCCCATGATCGAGAAGTTCCTTACGCTGTTCAATGGACTAGAGGCACGCCTGAAGCAGAAGCTAGTAATTACCTTCGACAGAACCCACATCGTATTCATTTGGCAAACGTAGGCTGGCATATTGAAAAATCCGATGGTAGTATCGTTAACATAACAGACATAAAAGCAATCGACCAAAAGCTAAATATGTGGAAAGGTGAATTGGTTAGCAATTTTGAAGTTGATGGAGTTCCCATTGAGGTAATTTCATTGGTAGACCAAAACCAAGATGTTCTTGGGGTTCAAATAAAAAGTAGTCTCCTAAAAGATGGTAAAATAGGCATTCATATAAAATACCCCTACCCTACCGATAGCTTTCTAGATGAAGCCGCATTTTACAATGAAAATGAACCTAAAAGATTGCAGTATGAGGCCATAAATCCTAAAAATATATCCATTCAAAGAACCTTGGACAATACAGCATACTTTACTACCATTTCATCTTCTCAAGATATTTCATCTGGCACACCAACTGATTATGGGTATATTCTTAAACCGGAGAGCAATGAAAATATATGGTCTTTTTCAGTAGCGTTTTCCGAGTCACAGTTAACCCAAACCAATCACGAGTTCAATGCATTTAGAGAGAATGTTCATGCCAGCTATAAAACGTTTTGGAATTCAGGAGGCATGATCAACTTTGGTAAAGTAACAGATACTAGGGCGACAGAATTAGAACGCCGAATGGTGCTTTCGCTTTATCTCACACAGGTGAATTGCGGTGGCGCATCCCCACCCCAAGAAACAGGATTAACATACAACTCCTGGTATGGCAAACCTCATATGGAAATGGCCTGGTGGCATGGAGTTCATTTTGATTCGTGGAACCGTACAAGCATACTAGAAAAACAAGTTGATTGGTATCTTAGAAATTCATCTATTGCTAAAGAAATAGCCGAAAGACAAGGTTTTAAAGGAATTCGATGGCAGAAAATGACAGACAATAATGGTGGAGAAACTGCTTCATCAGTTGGTTCCTATCTCATATGGCAGCAACCGCATATCATTTATTTTTCTGAACTTTTGTATCGAAAAAATCCGACTAAAGAAACACTTGAAAAATATGCTGATGTAATAGAACAAACTGCGGAATTTATGGCAGATTTTGCTTGGTACGACCCTAATTTAAAACGCTATGTTTTAGGTCCAGGTGTTATTGCCGCACAAGAACGGTTTGATCCAAAAATTACCATTAACCCAACTTATGAGTTAGCGTATTGGAAATGCGGACTGGAGTAAGCTCAGGTATGGAGAGAAAGAATGGAATTGGAGCGCAATCCAACATGGGATAAAGTTTTAAATGAACTCTCTCCCTTACCCATAAAAGACAATCTTTATTTGGCAACAGAAAGCACTCTGGATTCTTATGAAACAGATAGCTTTATGACAGATCACCCTAGCGTCCTTGGAACGTATGGAATGTTACCCTTACTTGATGGTCTTGATAAAAAAGTAATGAAAAATACCTTTGATAAAATTTGGGATATCTGGCATTGGGAAGATACCTGGGGTTGGGATTTTCCAATGACGGCCATGACTGCAACCCGATTAGGGGAGCCAGAAAAAGCTGTTGATGCGCTATTAATGCCTATAGTCACAAACACCTATCTTAAAAATGACCATAATTACCAAAGCAAAAGACTTCGGCTTTATTTACCAGGTAACGGAGGTTATCTGATAGCCCTGGCCATGATGGCAGCTGGTACTGAAGAAAATCCAAAAGAAAACATTGGTTTTCCAAAAGATTGGAATGTGCAGCATGAAGGGTTAAACAAAATGTATTGATATAACAGAAATAAGAACTCGCATAAATAATTAAGAACAGTTATGAAAACCACTAGAAGAAATTTTGTCACATCATTAAGTATGCTTGCAGCGTATTCTGCATTTCCTATTAGTTCTTTTGATTTTGGAACCACCAAAAAATTAAAAATTGTCCTTGTCGGCACAGGTATTAGAGGTACAAGCTTTTGGGGCAAAAGATTACAAGACCAGTACTCGGACATTCTTGAATTTGTAGGCCTGAGTGATATTAATCCAGGGCGATTGGCCTTTGGAAAAGAGTTTATAGGTGCAGATTGCCCCACTTTTATCAATTTTGATGAAATGCTTAAAAAAACCAGTCCAGATTTGGTCATTGTAACCACCAAAGATTCTACCCATCATGAATTTATCATAAAAGGGTTGGCGTATGGATGTGATGTACTCACTGAAAAACCATTGACCACCGATGAAGGAAAATGCCAAGACATTCTTGATGCTGAAAGAAAATCTGGCAAAAAATTAATAGTTGGCTTTAACTATCGTTGGAGTCCATATGCAACTAAAATAAAGGAATTATTGGCTAATAATACAATTGGAAAATTAACATCGGTAGATTTTCATTGGTATTTAAACACCTATCATGGAGCATCTTATTTTAGAAGATGGCATGGACAAAAAGACCAAGGCGGTTCTTTATGGGTACACAAATCTACGCATCATTTTGACCTTTTAAATTGGTGGATAGATTCTGACCCCAAAGAAGTTTTTGCATATGGTGATTTAGAACATTACGGTTCCAATGGTCCATTTAGAGGAGATAACTGTAGAAGTTGTGACCATAAATTAAAATGCGATTATTATTTTGACATTACCAAAGACAAGCGTTTAATGGATTTGTATGTGAACAATGAAGAACATGATGGGTATATAAGGGATAATTGTTTGTTTAGAGAAGAAATAGATATTTATGATAAAATGTCTGCCCAAGTACAATATGCAAACAATGTATCTTTAAACTATTCCCTTACTACTTATTCCCCAATTGAAGGATGGAGAGTTAGTTTTAATGGTACAGAAGGAAGGATTGAAGCATCATTGGACATTCCTTACCATGAAGCCACCAATATAAATCAGGCAGAAATGCATGCCAAAGAAATGGAACAAAATGCAATGGAGGAAATTAGTCATGAGTCCATCATAGTGCATAAAAACAGGAAAGATTTTGAAGTGTTATCTGTACCCATGGAAAAAAGCGGCCACGGTGGTGGAGACAAACGTTTACAAGACAAAATTTTTAAAACTGCAGACGCTATGGATCCTTATGATAGGGCTGCTGGCAGTAGAGATGGAGCCATGTCTATTTTAATAGGTATTGGAGCTAGGAAGAGCATTGAGTCTGGAAAGCCAATTAAAATTGGAGAATTGACCGATTTGGAACCCTGGATAAAAAGAAACAATGTTCCCGCTAGCAATTAAAAATCTCTTTGTAAATTAGGCATTGACTTAGATGAGATAAACTGAAGACAAATTCATTCGGGCATATCTTTTACAAGCTAATACATAATTTATGGGAAAATCAAAAGAATCAAGACGTGGTTTTATTAAAGGATTGGGTGCTATTGGCGCGGTAACTGCTGTTGGATGCATTTCAAATGAAAATAATAAAACTGCCTCTAATACCAGTCTAACTCCTCGTGCTAAAGATGCCCAGTATATGGGAGATTTTTCAGCAACTTCTTTAAAAACAGTTCGTTGTGCATTTATCGGAGTTGGAGCAAGAGGTTCTGGTCATGTGAGTCAGTTTGCAGAAATTGAAGGAGTAGAAATTGTTGCCATTTGTGATTTGTATGAAGATTTGGCAAAAGAATCGGAAAAAGAATGCAAAGAAAAAGGTATTGGTCGTCATCAAAACATTGCATTGTACCATGGGGATGAGCACCTTTGGAAAAAAATGTTGCAAGAAATACAACCTGATGCCGTTTTTATAGCAACACCATGGAGTCTACACGCACCCATGGCCATAGCAACAATGGAGGCAGGAGCACATGCCTTTCTTGAGGTCCCTATTGCGACTACTATTGAAGAGATGTGGAAGATAATTGCTGTTTCAGAAAAAACTCAGAAGCATTGCATGATGATGGAGAATGTTAATTATGGAAGAGAGGAATTACTATACCTCAACATGTGCAGAAAAGGAGTCATTGGTCACTTACTCCACGGAGAAGCCTCTTATATTCATGAGCTTAGGTTTCAGATGGAGGAGCAGGAAAGAGGAACCGGATCTTGGCGCACACCCCATTATGCAAATCGCAACGGAAACTTATACCCCACACATGGGTTGGGACCTGTTGCCCAATACATGAATCTAGGAAGGTCAGAAGATAATTTTTCAAGACTGGTCTCATTTTCATCTCCAGCAATTGGCCGAAAGGATTACGCAGAAAAAAATTACGATAAAGACCATAAATGGAACCAATTAGAATATAATGGAGGAGATATGAATACCTCGATTATCAAAACTACCTTGGGAAGAACAATTATGGTGCAGTGGGATGAAACAAGCCCAAGACCGTATAGCCGCCTAAATTTAATCCAAGGATCAAAAGGAACATTGGCTGGTTTCCCAACTAGAGTAGCCTTAGAGGGTGGTGTGGAAGGAATTACAGAAAGTCATCATGAATGGGCACAAGGCGCTGAGCAATTACAAGCTATTTATGAAAAGTACGAGCATCCACTTTACAAACGCCTTGGAGACCTTGCAACAAAAATGGGCGGTCATGGCGGTATGGATTTTATGATGAGGTATAGGATTATTGAATGCTTAAGAAATGGTACACCTTTAGATCAAAATGTATATGAAGGGTGTTTTTGGAGTGCAGTAGCTCCATTAACGGAAGCATCGGTCACTCAAGATGGAATGCCTCAAGAATTTCCTGATTTTACTAGGGGAGAATGGAAGAAAACCAAACCATTAGCCATTATTTCGTAACGTGAATAACCAACACTATGACAAAAATACTACCCAACCGAATTAAATCCATAGATGTTTTTAGAGGCTTCACAATGCTTCTTCTAATTGGAGAATTCACTCAGTTTTTTGAATTGATTCCACATGACCCAACCACAGATGAAGGTTTCATTAGTATTGTTGGGCGCCAATTGCACCATCATCCTTGGAATGGGCTCCGATTTTGGGATTTAATTCAGCCTTTCTTTATGTTCATTGTGGGTTTATCCTTGCCTTTTGCAATAAATAACCGCATAAAAAAAGGGAATACCTCAAAACAAATTTTCAAGCATGTTTTTAAAAGATCCATCATTCTTTTAGTTCTAGGATGGGCATTGTATTGTATTGCTAACGGAAGTATTACCACCTATTTTCAAAATGTCTTGGCACAAATTGGTATTACTTATCTGATAGCCTATCTCATTATGAAACGCACCTATACCTTTCAAATTTTATTTTCTATTGGTCTTTTGATTTTTGCAGATGCACTATATCTTTATTTTCCTGTTGATGGGTTTAACCATCCCTATATTTTAGGTCAAAACTTTGGTGCTTGGTTTGATTCCTTATACGGAGGCGCAGATATAAATGGGGGATGGAATTCCTTCAATGCAATCCCTACTGCGGCACATACTATATGGGGTGTTTTGGTGGGCAAACTGTTATTGGAACAAAAAGCAGCAAGCAAGAAACTAAAACAATTACTCTTAGTTGGCCTTATATTAGTTGTCGTCGGCTATGCCATGGACCCTTTAGTGCCCATCATAAAAAGAATTGCAACATCTTCCTTTGTACTAGTCAGCGGTGGATGGGCCATCTTGATTATGGCCCTACTATATTGGTTGATTGATATCCGAAAATTGGATGGTAAATGGACACTTTTCTTTAGTGTAGTAAGCATGAACTCCTTATTCATTTACCTCTTTGCCCATCTTAATGGCGGCAGTCTTATTGAACAAATAGTACACCCATTTACAAATGCATTGTTTGCTTGGAGTGGTGTACTTTCTGTAGAAATCATAACAAGTTTGTTTGTGTGGTCGTCTTTCTGGGGTCTCTGTTACTGGATGTATAAAAAACAATTGTTCATTAAAATCTAATTGAAACACAACTAATTAAAATTTATAATTGCCCGCTAATGAGTCCCAAATTAATTGTTGATCAATTTGCCCTAACAGAATCGTATGGCGATGTTTCCCCTTTTGGAGGAGGACATATCAATGACACCTATCTTGTAGAAAACGGCAGCACAGGAAAGCATTCCTATTTATTGCAAAAAATAAACCAACATGCCTTTAAAAATGTTGAAACATTAATGGGCAATATAACTTTGGTCACTTCGCACATCAGAAAAAAAATGATTGCAAACAATAGCACTGATATTGATAGCAAATCTTTGAAAGTGATTCCAACAAAAAACAGGACAACGTTCTTCACAGATTCAGATAATCAACATTGGAGAATGTATAATTTTATTAACGATAGTAAGGTATTTGATAAAGTAACGGACACTAATATTGCCTTTGAAGGTGCACGTATGTTCGGTAGTTTTTTAACCACTCTTTCAGACCTTCAGCCAAGTTTACTTCAAGAGACAATTCCAGATTTTCACAATATAAAAAGAAGGCTACAGCAGCTTCAGCATCAAATTAAAGAAGATAAAGCAGACCGAGTTAAATATGCCAAGGATGCTATTAGATATGTTAACTCCAGTTATGAGATAATGAGCACCATTCAAAAACTAGGCGAAAAAGGACATATACCCTATAGAATTACACATAACGATACCAAATTAAACAATGTACTGTTTGATAAAAACAACCAAGGACTCTGTGTGGTTGATTTAGACACTGTAATGCCAGGATTTGTGCATTACGACTTTGGTGATGGCATTCGTACATCGGCAAACACTGGAGAAGAGGATGATGCTGATTTAAAAAATATTGGTTATGATTTAGAAATGTTCAAGGCCTTTAGCAGGGGCTACATAAGTGCAACACATGAACTATTAAACGAGGTAGAGCTCAACTCTTTGGCATATGCAAGCCTATTGTTTCCGTTTATTATGGGAGTTCGGTTTTTAACGGATTATCTTGCTGGGGATGCCTATTATAAAACAAAATATGACGATCATAATTTAATTAGGGCCAAAGCACAATTTAAACTGGCTCAAGATGGAGAGTTGAAACTTGAGGAGATGAAAAGAGTGATACAAAGGCTTACTTTAAATAAGGGTTGATTTTAGAAATCCTTATTTTATGGTTAACCTAATTTGTTTCTAATACAACTCTTTGATATCTAGTTAAGCTTGGTGTACCAGAATCTGTCACCTCTATAATCATATGAATCGTTTCTCCTTTTTTAATATCATTTGGAACCAATAAGGATGTTTTGGATTTATTTGGGTGCAGTACCTTCACTTTCCCAGCATATGTATCCACTTCTTCGTATTGCCACCATGAGTAACCCAATTTATCACCATCTGGATCCGTTGCATTAGCTCTTAGCTTTACTTTTTGCCCTGGTTTTACTTGTACCACGTTCGATTGATCCAATTGAATAATAGGTGCGTGATTGGCATTTTCATAATTCTTTATACACCAATCAGCCCTGGAAGCAAAATCTAGTTGTAGCGTTTTTAACCATCTTATTTGAGGATAAGCTAAGTCCATTTTCTGTGAAATAGGGTTGAAATCAGCTACTTCTTCCCCATCTTCCCATCGGTTTAGGTTTGTTTTGGATTGTTGCAAGCGACCTCCCCAACCACCATAATGTGGGTTATTTAAATTGTCAAGACCTATATCGACTAAATGAAGAAAAGCTGGAGAATCTCCTTCAGAAATAAAATCATATTTCTTAAAGGTTCCCCATTGTGTTTCTTTCAATTTGGAAAGGTCTCCATGAATGTGCTCATCATCACCTTCCTGTTTTTGCCCATCCCCATAACTGTAATACATCTTCAAAAGAGGCCCATGGTTATTAATGATATTTCGCCCCATAAATTCGCCCTCAAGGTATGGATGCAATTCTTCGCTCACAGCACTTTTCCATGGGTAAGCAAAACACCAAAACTGATTGGAATTATAGTATATTTTTACATCGGGCCAGTTTGTTGATATATACTTTCTATAGGTAGCATCTTGATCCAAGATGGCATATATAATGGCCTTTTTACATACTTTTGAATAAATCTCTGACCATTGATCTGTATTCTTATACTCTTTTTCAATGACTTTCAAAGCTCTTGCTATGGTATTGGTGCCACCCCAGACTTGTAGATAAAGGGGCGACATATCATCATCTAATAATTTATTTTTAATGAAATTGGAGCCTTCTGTATCTTTATCCATCTCACCTTCAAAATCTATATTTCCAATTTTAACCAAACTTTTTAAATAGTCTGCTGTCGGGAAACCTTCGGCATGGGTGCTCAAAATGGGATAAACCTCATCATATGCTGCTATTAATTCCTGCATCCACTGAGTACCAGGCCAGCGTAAATCTGTTTGTTCTCCGTAAATTTTCCTCGTCATCTCCATTTCAGAAACCATAGTTGTTCCTTTCCCATCACCCTTATAATGCCACATAGAACTACTATAAATAAGACCTTCTATTTTAAACTCATTTGCATACAATAACATTCTAATAAATGAATCTACATCATCTATTTCACCGTCAGTTGTAACAATTGTACGTGGTTTTTCTTCTATGGATTGTGCGACCAATTGTAGATTATACAATAACAATAGTCCGCCTATAAAAAGCAACCTCCTCCTCCTCAACCAATTAATTTTCATATGCCTTATCTAAAAATTCATATCTGGCATCATTTTCTGCCTTAATCAATTTGCTTTCAGTATCAATAACCAGCACAGGAGGAGTATTGTCTTTTGCTTTTGCTGCCTCCCAGTTAGGTAAATCTGATTGATTGGGATTCCCTGTTTTTATAAAATTGGCAAAATAGTTTTGCATGTCCTTAGATACTTTATAATCGTCCGCTGTCCATGCGTAATCATCTACCAGATGTAAATTACCCATACAATACTCAATTTCACAAGCATGTGGTGCTCCAACAGCCTTTGGCATTTCTGGGGCATCAGAACTTTTCTCTATCGTACCACCTGCCAATCCAGATGTTAAATTTTGATTTGCTAAAGGCGGGCGAAGTTTGCTGTATAAATAACGATAAACAGCTTGCTTACTATTTTTTCTGTGAAGATCAAACCATTTCCAGGTGCTATAGGAAATGAAGCGATCTGATGCCATTGCAGTAGCAGATAGAACAATTTCATTGTCATTAGCATGAGGATACAATGCCAATACCTCTTCATACTTTTTGGGATAAGCTTCTTTTACTTTATTGACAAAATTTTCCTTAGTATAGGGTCCTTGGGTAAAAGCCATTCCCGGTATTTCTGCGGAATTCCAACCCAATAACAAAGGCACTTGCGCTTGTTCCTTGGCTTCAAATATTTCGGGAAGTGTTTTAGGTAAAAAATAATTATCTATCACAACAGGAAATCCAAATCTTTTAGATGCATTATATATTTCATAGATTTCTCTAGTGCTCAGCTTTCTAAAGTCATCAAAGCTGTCAATTCCAGCTTTTTCTATAAATACTGCTCCCGCCTTTTCTCCATCCTCCAGAGAAATAGGAGACATGGTAGGGTTAATTCCTGCACCACTTTCACCTATAGCGCCTGCAATTAAGTCTTTAGACAAAGGTGATGCCATTTGCATGCTTACACCAATTGAACCAGCCGACTCGCCTGCAATAGTAACCTTTTTGGGGTCGCCACCAAAAGCTGCAATATTTTTCTGTACCCATTTCAAGGCCGCATTTTGATCCAATACGCCATAGTTTCCAGATGCTTTATAGGGTGATTCAGCACTCAACTCAGCGTGTGTAAAAAAACCAAAAATATTTAGTCTATAATTGGTGGTCACTACTACCATGCCTTTTTTGGCCATACTTTCACCATCATACCTGGGTTCGGAAGCATCTCCAGCTACATTACCGCCTCCAAAGAAGTAGACCAACACTGGCAAATCTTTGGTATTTCTATTCGTTGGTGTCCATACATTTAAATACAAGCAATCCTCACTTACTCCCTTTGATCTAGATTTCATATCTCCAAAAACCATAGTTTGCATTGGTCTAGGTCCAAAGGCTTTAGTCTCTTTTATCCCTTCCCAATTATCAAGGGGTTGTGGAGCTTTCCAACGTAATTCCCCAACCGGTGGTTTGGCAAAAGGAATGCCAAAATAAGTTTGTATGCCATTATGGGTATTGTAATTACCTTCAATACCGCCATTTTCAACTTGTACTTGTACCGGAAATGCATTTTCATTTTGTCCACTTACAGTTAGGTTAACAATTAAGAACAGCACACATATAAATCTTAGCTTTTTCATAGAAATTGAGTTTTTTTAATCTATTGTCTCATTTTGTTACAATAATAATTGCTTTTTTTGAATTATTTGCTTTTTTTTGACAAAACATTAAATTTCTCATCTAAAATCCATGGACATTCCTAAAAAAGAAGACCATCTTTTGAACATTTCTTATGATTCGGTGATTTTTGGTTTCTCAGGTGATGCCTTAAAAATTCTTCTTTTGGAATATCATGACACCGGTTTTTTTGCCCTACCTGGTGGTTTTGTAAGAAAAAATGAAAATCTTAATGATGCCGTAATTAGAGGAGTAAAAGAGCGTACTGGTTTAGAAAAATTATTTCTCGAGCAATTCCACACCTTTGGCAATACCTCTAGGAGTGATGCCGCAGCTATGAAAACCATAATTAAAGCTAATCACGATAGTTATACTGAAGACAGTTGGCTTTTTGACCGCTTCATCAGCGTTGGCTACTACGCCCTTATTGATTATGCCAAAGTTAGTCCAACACCAGATGCCTTGTCGGACTCCATAGATTGGTACGCAATAGACGATATCCCTCCTTTGCTTTTTGAACATAATTTAATTATTGAAAAGGCCATTGAAACCCTAAGAAACAACCTCAACAAGAAATTAATGGGTATCAACCTACTGCCCGATAAATTTACAATGAAGGCATTGCAACAAGTGCATGAAGCAATTTTAGACGAAAAATTAGGGAGAACTGCTTTTCAGCGAAAAATGTTAAGCTTGGATCTTCTTGAAAGACATGAAAAACAATTCTCTGGAAAAGCCCATAAAGCACCGTATTTGTACAGTTTTAAATCGGACAAAGCATAGGTAATGACATTATAGCAAGACATAATAGTACGTAACAGTATTCTTAACTAATAGTCTTAAAATTGAGGAAGGTAAACTTTCTAAAAAAAATAAAATGAATAGTAACAAAAGCTCACTGATTAAAATAACACTCCTTATAACAGCCTGCTTAGGCACTTTTTCCCTAGCTCAAGCACAAGCATCTTTAAGCCAACTTCAGGTCGAGTATCAAGTAGAGCCATTGGGTATAGAGGTGGAAAAACCTCTTTTTAGTTGGCAAATGACAACTAATTCTGAAGAAAGAGGGCAATCTCAAAACGCCTACCAAATTGTCATAAAAGAT
The DNA here is from genome assembly GCA_002746415.1 of Flavobacteriaceae bacterium. GTDB lineage: Bacteria > Bacteroidota > Bacteroidia > Flavobacteriales > Flavobacteriaceae > Saonia. Next base: position 110,274 of record NVXD01000017.1, read on the forward strand.
GAGGAAGGAAAAATAGTTTGGAATACTCAAAAAATTACTGCAAATACTTCAATTGCAATATCCTACGACGGAGAAAAATTACAGCCAACTACCAGATACCGCTGGAATGTTACCGTTTGGAACCAAGACAACAAAGAATTCGAAGCATCTTCTTGGTTTGAGACAGGTTTAATGAACTCCAATCCTGATTTAACTGCTTGGGATGGTGCAAAATGGATTGGCGGCAGTAGGGATGATATGGTGTTCTACTCCCATTACTTAGCTGTTTTTAAAATTGATTACCAGTTGCAACTAGACAAAAAGTCTAAAAGTACAAAGGCAGGCTTTGTTTTTGGTGCAAATGATAGTAGGTTGATGGATAAAAATAAAAACCTACAGGGGGTAGAAAATAAAAAGAATGAAAGTTATATCAGTTTTGAGTTGGATATATCCGCTGTAGATGGTACCAAAGAAGGATTTGCCAAGTTTAATGTTTACAGAGTTGGATATGATGTTAACGATAATGCAGATGCTCCCTTCAAAAGCTTTGACATTCCTCTAACCCTTGTCAATGTCTTAAACAAATACGATACCCATCAACTAAATATTGTTTCCATTTTTGGAATTTTTGATATCTACCTCAACGGCATATCCGAAGAAAACAAAATATCGCATGCAGATAGTGCAGCCCTCAACCCTTTTGCAAGTAATGGCATGAACCTCAATCCAGTTGGTAAGGGTCATGATTTTATTTGTTTTCCAGTAGTTGGTGATATTGGTTTTTCAATGGCAAAAAATCAAAAGGCCTTCTTCTCTAATATCGAAATAAAAAATTATAGAGCCCCTTCCAAGGCTTTGTTCAAAGAAAACTTAGTGGACCATGATGGGGTTTTCTCCTCAACAATAAACAAAGAAGGCAATCACCTAAGTGTGAAAGAAAATGCCTTTGTACTTAATGGGAACAATACAGGAACTTTAATAATAGAAAATCCCAGTAAAAATGCTGCCCCAATGTTAAGGACTGCCTTTACTACTAAAAACAAAACCATAAAAAAGGCACGGTTATATACAACGTCTAGAGGAATTTATGAAGCATATGTAAACGGAGAAAGATTGGGACAGGATTATTTTAACCCTGGCTTAACTCAGTATAACAAGACACATATGTATCAAACACATGATATAACCAAGGCAATTTCTCAAGATGCAAACAATGCTATTGGGGTATGGCTAGGTGAAGGATGGTGGAGTGGCAATATAACCTACACTGGTAACCATTGGAACTATTTTGGCGATAGGCAATCCATGTTAGACAAAATAGTCATACAATATGATGATGGAGAAGAACAAATCATCACGAGTAATCCACAAAATTGGAAGCTTTTTACTGATGGTCCTTTATTATATGGTAGCTTTTTCCAAGGAGAAGTGTATGATGCGACTAAGGAAGAAGGTATTAAAGGTTGGTCTACCTCAGATTATGATGACAGCCAATGGAAAGCAGTCGTAGAAGTACCTCTAGAAGGTACCAGCTTTTTAGATAGTGTAACTGGTGCCACTGGCATAACCACTTCATTTCATTATGATGATTTAGCCATAACAGGGCAAATAGGAAAAAATGCGCAAATAGTAAAAACGCTTACAGCACAAAGTCTTACTGAAGTACGACCTGGAGTTTTTGTATATGATATGGGACAAAATATGGTAGGTTTCCCTAATATTTCCATAAGTAATGGCAAAAAAGGTGCTCCTATCACCCTGCGTTATGCCGAAGTGAAATATCCTGATTTATCAGACTACGAAGGCAATACAGATATGATTATGTTAGAAAATATCAGAGCGGCTTTGACGCAAGATATTTATATTCAAAAAGGCGGTAAAGAAACCATTCAACCAAGATTTACATTTCATGGATACCGATACATAGAAATAACTGGTATAGAAGAAGCGCTGCCTTTAGATGCAGTAAAAGGAAAAGTAATAAGTTCTGTCCATGAATTAGCATCAAAATATGAAACATCCAATCCCTTAGTAAATAAGCTTTGGGAGAATATTACTTGGTCTACAAGGGGTAATTTTTTATCTATCCCTACAGATACTCCGGCAAGAAACGAACGTATGGGCTGGAGTGGAGATATTAGTGTATTTTCTAAAACTGCAACCTTTATCACGAATGCTAATCCATTTTTAAAAAGACATCTATTAGCCATTAGAGATATTCAGGCTGAAAATGGCCGTTTTACAGATGTTGCACCCGTTGGTGGTGGTTTTGGTGGCACCTTATGGGGCAGTGCTGGTATAGTTGTGGCATGGGAAACGTATAGGCAGTATGGTGATATTTCCCTTTTACAGGAACATTATGATGCCATGAAAAAATATGTTGAATTTCTTGATTCTAAAATCAATGAAGATAACATATTAGAGGAAGGGCCCTTGGGAGATTGGTTAAGCCCAGAAGGGGAGACAAATGACAATACTATGCTTTGGACCGCCTATCATGTGTATGATTTAGACATCATGATTAAGGTAGCCAATATTTTAGGGAAAAATGAGGATGCGCTCACTTTTGAAAAGCGTTATGCGGAAAGAAAAGCCTTTTTTAATGCCACCTATGTAGATCCTAGTACTCATAAAACCGTGCATACAGGTCATCCCGGATTTCGTTTTGGCCCTCCCCTTCCTGAAGATAAAAGAAAAAAAGCAGGTGATTTTATAGACAATCAAGCATCTTATGCCATTCCTTTGTCTTTAAATGTCTTCAGTGAGGAACATAACGAGCATGCTGCACAACATTTAGCCAACGCCATAGCTCGAAAAAACACAGACGATGGTGGTACAGAAAGACCTGAATATTCATTGATGACAGGTTTTATTGGAACAGCTTCCGTAAGTGATGCCTTGTCTAAAAATAACTATCATGCGCATGCTTACCGTTTATTACAACAGGAGCAATATCCTTCCTGGTTGTATCCTGTGGTAAATGGCGCTACCACCATTTGGGAAAGATTAAATTCCTACACCGTAGAAGAAGGTTTTGGTGGTAACAATAGCATGAATTCTTTTAACCATTATTCTTTTGGAGCCGTTGCATCTTGGATGTATAATTATTCCTTGGGCATACAAAGAGACCCTAGTAGTCCGGCTTTCAAGAAATTTGTATTAAAACCGACTCCTGACCCAGATGGGGTAATGACATGGGCAAAAGGACACTATGATTCCATGTATGGCACTATTAGAAGCGAGTGGAAAATTGAAGAAGACGGGGTTTCATATCAGATTACGGTACCTGAAAATACCTCGGCTACGCTTTATTTAAAGGCTGCATCCGCCAAGAAAATATTAGAAAATGGTAAAAAAATTACCAAAACAAAAGACATCCATTTGTTAACTACTGAAAATGGATATATAAGAATGGAAATACCTTCAGGGGATTACCATTTTAAAGTGATTCAATAATAACAATTAATTTAAACTACAAACTCAACATGAAAAAAATTATTTCAAAATTAACTGTAAAAGTTCTCTTTATCGCTACTGTGTTACTGGGAACATTTAATGCCATTGCCCAAGACAGATTTGGCGGACTTGCCCTTTATACGGTTAGAAATGATATGAAGGAAGATGCTAAAGCCACTTTACAAGCTGTTGCTGATGCTGGCTATAAGAATATTGAATCGGCTGGTTATGCTGATGGTAAATTTTACAATATGTCTCCAGTAGCATTTAAAAAACACGTAAAATCCTTAGGTTTAAAACCAATTAGCACCCACCAAGGAAGTGTTACTTTAGAGAATGCTGATGCTATGATTTCGGATGTTAAAGCTGCCGGATTCAAGTATTTTGTGATTCCTGTTCCTCCAATGGGCATGTTCGAATTTAACCGTGAAAGCAGAACTATGGGAATGAAAGGTACTAACGCAGAACTTGCAGAAATACTTACCACTCTAGGTGAAAAATGTAAAAAAGCGGGTTTAAAATTGCTCTACCACAACCACGATTTTGAGTTCAAAAAAGATAAAGACGGAATTGTTCCGATCGATTATTTATTAGAAAACACAGATCCTAAATATGTGAATTTTCAAATGGATTTGTTCTGGGTAACAAAAGCAGAAGCTGATCCTATTGCCTATTTTAATAAATACCCAGGTCGTTTTAAAATGTGGCATGTTAAAGACATGGATGATGAAGGAAAATTTGCTCCTGTGGGAGAAGGTCATATAGATTTTGCTAAGATTTTAGCAAATAAAAAAGCCTCTGGAATGAAATACTATATGGTCGAGCAGGACAATTCTTTTGACCAAAAACCATTAGATGTCATTAAAATAAGTCATGCTGGCTTAAAGAAAATAGGCTTTAAATAAAAGCAACACTACGAAACTCTATTACAATGAAAAAAACAACTTTAATTCTAGTCACACTAGGCTTGCTTCTAATCTCTCCAAAGGGGATTTCCCAAGTAATTACTGGAGAAAATGTAGCTGTTACGAATACTGAATATGGTAAAGTAAGAGGGTATATACAAAATGGTATTCATACGTATAAAGGCATTCCTTATGCAAAGGCAGAACGTTTTGTAGCTCCTGAAAAACCGGATGCTTGGGAAGGAGTCAGAAGCTCAACCATGTTTGGTCCTGTTGCACCATTATTAACCCCAACGACAAGTGTTAGGGATGAGGGTGAATTTGTATTTGATCATGATTGGGGATACCCAAACGAAGATTGTTTACGCATAAACATTTGGACACCCAGCATTGATGATGGCAAAAAAAGGCCTGTACTTTTTTGGATTCATGGCGGGGGTTTTACAACAGGATCTAGTCAAGAATTGCCTTCTTATGACGGAGAAAATTTAAGTAAAAAAGGAGATGTGGTGGTTGTTTCTATCAACCATAGATTAAACATTCTTGGTTTCTTAGACCTATCTGCTTATGGTGAAAAATACAAACATTCTGCTAACAATAGTATGTTAGATATAGTAGCTGCACTAGAATGGGTAAAGGCCAATATTAGTAATTTTGGTGGAGACCCTAATAGTGTCACCGTATTTGGCCAATCTGGTGGAGGTGCCAAAGTAAATACGCTTATGGCTATGCCAGCAGCCCAAGGTCTATATCATAAGGCGGTGAACCAAAGTGGTTCTTTTAGAACTGCGATGCTAGACAAAAATGACACTCAACAAATTGGTGAAGAGGTCGTAAATATACTTGGGTTAGATCAGGGTAATATAGACAGTATTCAAAACATCCCTTTTACTACCTTAAGTGATGCCAGTGCAAAGGCTTTAAAAATTGTAGGAGAAAAAAGAGCTGCTTCAGGGAAAGCCAATATAGGTTTTGGCTTAAATTGGGGCCCTAGCGTTGATGGTGAGGATTTACCCTTTCAAGTTTTTTCAGACGAAGCTTTTGAATTGTCTAAAGATATCCCGCTCTTACTTGGAACTGCTAAGAATGAATTTGCTCCTTTTGCAAATATGAGGTTTGTACATTCCAGTGAGGAAGACATTCTAGCCCATATTAAAAATCAATACAAAGAAAAAGCCGACGATTACATTAAGGCTGTTAAAAAAGCCTATCCTAATGATACAGATCCAAAAGATTTGATAGATGTGGATTTAATGTTTCGTCCAGGTGCTGTGGTACAGGCGAATGCCAAAGCCTCAGTAAAAAATGGCGCTGCTGTTTACATGTATTTATTTACTTGGCAATCCCCTGTTTTCGATGGCAAATACAAGGCATTGCATTGCATGGAACTCCCTTTTGTTTTTGACAATATAGAAAAAGCAAAAAACATGACAGGCGGTGGAAAAGAATTACAAGGCTTAGCGGATAATATGAGTTGGGCGTGGATCAATTTTGCTGAAACTGGAAACCCAAATCATGAAGGTTTGCCAGAATGGCCAGCTTATACTCCTGCTAATACGGCAACCATGCATTTTGATAATACTTCCGTCGTGAAGCCACAGTTAGATAAAGAATTATTTAAAATTGCATTAGGGGAATAAACCAAATGGATAAAAAAGCATCCAAGGTTGTAAGTATTACAATCAACTACTAAATTCAAAACATATGAATAACAAAAAACTATTTGGCTTTCCGCTACTTGGGCTTCTGCTTATTGGTTGTGGACCAAAATTCACAGAAGAAGTACAAGAAGGTTACAGCCTCGTACATAATGAAGGTGGTACAAGCTTAGGGTATAATTCTGAATCTGGAATTAAACTAATCATCGAAGACCGATATGCTTTTAAAGACTTAAACAAGAATGGATCTTTAGATAGTTATGAAGATTGGCGTTTACCAGTTGAAGACAGAGCTGAGGATTTGGCATCAAAAATGAGCATTGAGCAAATTGCTGGCCTAATGCTATATTCCGCGCACCAATCTCTACCTGGTTCTAGTCGTGGTTTTGGTTCATCCAACTACAATGGCAAACCTTTTGGTGAAAGCGGTGCTGCCGCCAGTGATTTATCTGATGAGCAGAAAATATTCTTAGAAGTCAATCATTTAAGACATGTTTTGATTACTAGGGTACAGACGCCTGCGGTAGCCGCACAATGGAACAACAATGCACAAGCCTACGTTGAAGGATTGGGCTTGGGAATTCCTGTAAATACAAGTTCTGATCCAAGACATGGTAGTGATTCATATGCCGAATTTAATGCCGGTGCTGGGGGAGCAATTTCAATGTGGCCCGGAACGCTAGGAATTGCAGCTTCCTTTGACCCATCCTTAATGCTACAATTTGCGGAAATAGGTTCTATAGAATACAGGGCTTTGGGTATCGCAACAGCTTTGTCACCGCAGATTGATTTAGCAACAGAACCTAGATGGAGTCGTTTTGATGGAACCATGGGTGAAGATCCAGATTTGGCAACCGATATGGCAAGAGCTTATGTAGATGGGTTTCAATCTACACAAAGTGGGGACTGGGGTTATGAAAGTGTCAATGCAATGGTAAAACATTGGCCAGGTGGTGGACCAGAAGAAGGTGGCCGTGATGGTCATTTTGGGTATGGATCTTATGCCGTTTATCCTGGTAAAAACATGAAGGACCATATGCAACCATTTACGGAAGGAGCTTTTAAACTTAATGGTCCAACTAAAATGGCTTCAGCAGTGATGCCTTACTACACTATTTCTGATGGGGAAGGTGAAGCTGTAGGTAATGGTTTCAACAAATATTTAATTACCGATGTTCTAAGAGGTGAATATGGGTATGAAGGTGTTCTTTGTACAGATTGGGGTATCACTAGAGATGTTTCTGCAGTTGATAAATTTCAAGGAAAAAGTTGGGGAGTAGAAACTTTAACTGAAGCAGAGCGCCATTACAAAGTTATTGAGGCCGGTATGGACCAATTTGGTGGAAACAACGAAATGGCTCCAATCCTTGAGGCCTACAAAATGGGAGTTGCTGAACATAGCGAGGAATACATGCGTAAGCGTTTTGAAGCTTCCGCAGTTCGTTTGTTACGAAACATTTTAAGGGTCGGACTCTTTGAAAACGCATACTTGAATATTTCAGAAACTGAAACAATTGTTGGTAATGAGGCCTATATGAAAGCTGGATATGAGGCTCAAATACGTTCCATAGTCATGCTCAAAAATCATGAAAACACATTACCAATAAAAGAGAAACAAAAAGTATATGTTCCTCAAAGATATATTGCACCTAGTGCCAACTGGTGGGGTATTGTTACTCCAGAAAAAACTGAATCTCCATTTAACCTAGAGGTTGTCGCCAAATATTATACTGTAGTTGATAGTCCTGAGGAGGCAGATTTTGCCCTAGTAGGCATTACAAGTCCTGATGGTGGTGTTGGATATGACAGAGCAGATTTAGAAAAGGGTGGCAATGGTTATGTCCCTATTAGTTTGCAGTATGATACATATGAAGCCAAAGAAGCTAGAGAGACTAGTTTGGCAGGCGGTAGTCCGTTGGAGGATTTTACTAATCGCGCCTATAATGGTAAAACTGTAAGTACAAATAATACTACTGATATGGATTTGGTCAATGAAACAAAGGCTAAAATGGGTGACAAGCCTATAATTGTTGCCGTTCGTGTATCCAATCCTATGGTGTTTTCTGAAATTGAAGCCAGTGCTTCAGGTATACTAGTGCTCATGGGAGTACAGGATCAAGCTTTAATGGATATTATATCTGGTACAAGTGAACCTTCGGCATTGCTGCCATTCCAAATGCCAAAAGACATGGCGACTGTTGAAAGACAATTTGAAGATGTGCCTAGAGATATGAATCCATATACAGATACGGATGGTAACGCTTATGATTTTGCTTTCGGCTTAAACTGGAGCGGTGTCATTGGTGATGAAAGAGTAACTAGTTATAGATAATATTTTGAGTCGATTATTTTTGTTAAAAGCCCAACCAATATTCTTGGTTGGGTTTTTAATTCCTTTTAGCTAGTTTAACCACAATAGATTTGCTTATTGGCGTATTGCTCTTATCCGCATAATGATTTATGGGCACTAAAACATTGGTCTCTGGAAAATAGGCAGCTAAATTTCCCTGCGGAATATTATAAGGAATTACCATGAATTTTTCTGCTTTCCGTTCCTTGCCTTCATAGCTACTAACCAAATCCACAACATCGAACTTTTTGAAGGTATATTTCTGCATATCCTTTTCATTCATCAGAACCACTCTTCTTTCATTATAGATGCCTCTATACCTATCATTTAAGCCATATATAGTGGTATTGAATTGATCATGAGATCGAATGGTCATCAACAAAAACTCATCGGCACTTAGCGCATGTTTTGCCAGATTACATAAGCTAAATTGAGCTTTTCCATTCGGTAATTTGCTAAAATCCAAATCACGCACATTATTTGGTAAATAAAAACCTGAGCCCTTAGATTTCGACTCCAAATTTTTGAATCCTTTAAACACCATTTGTATTTTTTTACGAATCAAATCGTAATTCGTGGACATGTTTTTCCAATCGACCGAGTGAGAGCCTCCAAAATATGCATCAGCTATGCCTCCTACTATTTCTGGTTCGCTTCTTAAATTACTTGAAGCTGGCACCAACATTCCTTTAGAACGATGTACAATCCCCATACTGTTTTCCACTGTTACAAATCTGCCTGCACCTTCTTTTTTATCTATTTCAGACCTACCCAAAGTAGGCAAGATAAGAGCCGTTTTCCCAGTCACTAAATGGCTTCTATTCAGTTTTGTACTTATTTGCACAGTAAGACTACAATTTTGCAAGGACTCAGCAGTATACTCTGTATCCGAAGCTGCTGACAAAAAATTACCACCCAAAGCTACAAACACTTTGACCTTTCCTTCATGCATGGCTTTAATTCCATGTACGGTATCCAAGCCTTCTTTTTCTGGCGGTTTAAAACCAAAGACTTTCTCTAAATTTTTATTTAGTTCCTTTGAAACATGATGCATGATGCCTACGGTCCTATCACCCTGCACATTGCTATGACCCCGAACAGGACAAGTACCTGCTCCAGCTTTCCCTAGGCTTCCTTTTAACAATAATAAATTGACACATTCTTTTATATTGTCTACCCCGTTCTTGTGCTGCGTAAGTCCCATGGCCCAGCAAATAATTATTTTATTTTTGGTGGCCAATACTGCAACTGTTTTATCAACTAAATCTTCTGGTACACCACATATTTCCAATAATTGGGATTCCTTATATCGCTCCAAATCGTTTAGTAAAGACGCATACCCTTCTGTATAGGTTTCGATAAAGTTGTGGTCAAAAACCTTGTTATCCTCTAGGTCTAACTTTGCTAGTTTTTTAAGGATAAGTTTTAATAAGGCTACATCTTGATTTATTTTTACTTGTAGATGAATATCAGTCAAACTAGTTCCTACCCCAACAATTCCATTAATTTCCTGTGGGTTTTTAAACCTAATAAGTCCAGCCTCTTCTAACGGATTGATACTAATTATGCTTCCTCCGTTCTCTTTACATTTTTGCAATGCTGATAACATCCTTGGATGGTTAGTCCCAGGATTTTGACCAATGACTATCACCACCTCAGCGGAATCAAAATCTTCCAGTTTCACGGAGCCTTTTCCTATTCCTAAGGTTTCATTTAGAGCCACCCCGCTAGATTCATGGCACATATTAGAACAATCTGGCATATTATTGGTTCCAAATGCTCGTATGAACAGTCCATATAAAAATGCAGCCTCATTACTGGAACGCCCAGAGGTATAAAAAATAGCTTCATCTGGAGTATTCAGCGCCTTCAATTCTTCTGCTAGTATGGCGTATGCATTTTCCCAAGAAATGGGTTCATAATGCACGCTATTTGGTTTTAAAACCATCGGCTCCGTTAATCTTCCTCCTTTTCCTATTTGGTAATCGGACCAGTTAGAAAGCTCTTCAACTGAGTATTTGGCAAAAAATGCCGCATCCAATCGTTTGTTAGTTGCTTCTTCGGCGAGGGCTTTTGCTCCATTTTCACAATATTCCCCTAATTTGGAAGGTTCTTTAGGGTCTGGCCATGCACAACCCGGGCAATCAAAACCATCTTTTTGGTTCATCTGGGAAAGGGTGCGTAAAGATTTTGCAATTCCCATTTCTTTGAACACATGTTGCAAGGCTACCTTTATCCCTGTAAACCCAGCTGCATAAGTACTAGGCTCTTTTAATTGAATCCCAGTAAATTCTGTTGGACCTAATGCAGAAATATTTCGTTTTGTTGTTTTATTCCCCATTCCATTTTAGAATAATATACAAACAGGAGCGGGAGCTTCAATCTCAGCAACAAAAACTAACAATCCTGTTTCTGAATCTCTTTTAAACGAAACGATATTATTAGATTTTTGGTTGGCCACCAATACATAATCATCATTTGGTGACAAAGCAAAATTACGAGGCCAATCCCCTTTTACAGATTCAGTCCCAATGAGGGTCAACACTCCTGTGGCTTCATCAACACCAAATATGGCCAAACTATTATGTCCTCTGTTGGAAGCGTACAAAAATTTACCATCGCCAGAAATATGAATATCAGCGCAGAAACTTTCTCCTTCAAAATCTGCAGGCAAAGTAGAAATGGATTCTTTTTTATCAAATCCACCATGCTCATTTAGCGCAGCTCTGGTAACAGTAGTGTTTAATTCGTTTACAATATACAACCACTCTTTATTTGGATGAAACACAGTATGACGTGGTCCAGCACCATCAGCCATTTTCAATTTTTGAGGATTAGCAGGCACTAAACTATTTTGATTTGTATCCAAGCTGGAAAACCAAATTTCGTTAGTCCCTAAATCAGCCACCAAAACTTTTGCATCACCATCATAGAAAGTTGCTGAATGTGCGTGAGAAACTACTTGACTATCTGTAGTTCCCTGCCCTGCATGCTCTTCGATAAATAAAACTTCTGAAAGCTTTCCTTTTTCATCTAATTTAAATAAACCAACATTGCCTCCCGTGTAGTTAGATGCCAATGCATAACCATCTTCATTTATTGCAACATGACAAGGATGTGCCCCGCCTGTTGCACTTTTACCCAAAGATTGTAAGCTATCTCCTTTGATGGCAAACGACTCTATAAAACCTATGCCTTTAACATCCAACTCGCTTACTGCGAGGATATAGTTATCATCACTACTTTTTGCTAAAAAAGAAGGGTTATTAGCAACCGATGCCAACCCTATTTGTTCTAAACTACCATCCTCATGAAGCGCATACCTGTAAATTCCTTTACTATCTCCATCAGTATACGTACCCAAATAAAACTTTTGTATAATTGGTTCTACTACTTCAACTGTGGATTCCTTCTTTTTTTCTTTACAGCTGACTATTATAAAAAGCGCTATAAACAGTATTTTAAATTTCATGTGACTGGTTTAACGCTCAAGATAAAAAGAATTTACTTCTTTACGTTATAGACTTTAAATGTTCTATAACCATAATAAGCCACTACTATAAAACAACATAAAGGCAGTATGAAAGAAAAATTAACCTCGGGCACTCCTGCAATAGTAGTATCCGCATAACCAGAACCTCCTATATCCAATATGAGTCCTTGTAAAATAGGCATAAACGCTCCGCCTACTATTGCCATGACCAAAAAGGCTGAAGCAGGTTTAGCATCATCTCCCAATCCATGTAAGGCAATGCCATAGATTGTTGGGAACATTAAGGACATACAAAAAGACACACAGACCAAACTATACAATCCGCCCATACCTTGAATAAAAATGGTTCCCAAACAAAAAACAATGGCCAAAAGGGATAAAAACAATAATAATTTACCTGAATCAATGAATTTCAGAAGGTATGTACATACAAACCTAGCCGTTAAAAACAAGCCCAAAGCTGCATATGCATAGTTGACAGCATTCTGATTGTTGATGCCCAAGTTTTCGGCATATTGATAAATATAGGTCCAACACATAATCTGTGCACCCACATAAAAAGTTTGTGCGATTACGCCGCCAACAAAACGTTCTTTCTTAAAAATTCGTTTGATGGAAACCCACATACTAGACGCATTGGCTGATTCCTTCTTTTCGGGCATCTTCATAAATGCTATGAGAACCAACATAAAAATCAAGAAAAGTCCCAACCCAACATATGGATTTCTAATCACCAATAAATCAGAAGTTTTCACTGCCGCTTTAGCGGAACCTGTTAAGGTTTCATATATATTGTTTCCATTGACATCTATATCGTCTGATTGCAAAGCACCCAAAATAAAAGTCTGTGCTACAAATAAACCAGTCAAAGCACCAACAGGGTTAAAGGCCTGGGCTAAATTTAAACGTTGTGTGGCCGTTTCATCACTTCCCATGCTCATAATGTATGGATTTGCCGTGGTTTCCAAGAAGGCCAATCCAAATGTCAACACGTATAATGCCGCTAAAAAGAAGAAGTAGTTTTCCATAGCTGCTGCAGGGAAAAACAATAAAGCACCCAGTGCATACAAAGTTAAGCCTGCCAATATCCCAACTTTATAAGAATACCTTTTCACCACAAATGCCGCTGGCAATGCCATGGTAAAATACCCGCCATAAAAAGCTGCCTGTACCCAAGATGCTTGCGTATTGTTCAACTCCAATATCTTTTTAAAAGCAGATACCATGGGATTGGTAATATCATTGGCAAAGCCCCACAATGCAAATAGGGAGGTAATTAAAATAAAGGGAAGCAATACTTTTTTTGCGACTACTACTGGTTGGTTGGTTTCACTCATCTGTATATAATTTTTCTTTTCGCTACTTTCTATTCTCTTTTGACTTATTTACAAAGACCTGTCTAAATGTGTATACCCACCATCTACATAAATCAATTGCCCTGTGGTATGACTCGACTTTTCAGACAGTAAAAACACGGTCATATTGGCGATTTCTTCAGCTGTAGTCATTCGATTTTCAAGAGGAATTCTATCTGTAATTTCCTTTAATTTCTCTTCCCCATTTTCCATGGATTTTATCCATCTATCATACATAGGGGTGTAACATTCCGCTACCAAAACCTCATTAGTTCTAATACCATAGGGTAATAATTCCACTGCCCATTCCCTTGTCAACGAATTACGGCCACCGTTTGCTGCTGCGTAACCAGAAGTTCCTCCCTGGCCTGTAACAGACACCTTGGATCCTATATTTACTATAGCCCCTTTACTTTTTTTAAGTTCTGGCAATACATATTTGGCCATCATAAAATAATGGGTAAGACTTTTATTAATGGAGGCTACAAAATCCTCATAGCTACCGTTCTCCAATCCTACTCCGTCATTAACACCAGCATTATTGACCAATCCGTCAATTCTTCCAAATTTTTCTATGACACTATCAACAGCCTTTTTACACTGCTTTGGGTCTGTGAGTTCTGCCAAAGCATGAAAAGCTTTCCCCCCATTATCTTCAATTTGCTGTACCGCTTTTAAAACATCCTTCTCTGTTCTGCCCACAATCACAGGAATGGCTTCTTCATTAGCCAAAACTGCACTAATTCCGTATCCAATTCCTTTATCGCCTCCTGTAACTATGACTACCTTATCCTTAAGTTGTAAATTCATTGCTTTACAAGTAAATGATTACTATTCTAGTTTTTCTAATTGTCCGTCAAAACGGGATTTATTGTTTGCTTGGAGATCGACTTCCACTGTGATGCCCTCATATACAAAATTTACTTTCTTATCTACTATCGAGCTTAAACCAAGTGATACCAATCTCCCATTTTTCCATTCCATATCCACCTCAACATTTCCTCTAGCCTTTAAACCACTTATGCTCCCAGTAGCCCAATTTTCGGGCAGTGCGGGCAACACCCGTATAAAACCTTCATGAGATTGCATCAATAATTCGGCCACCCCCGAAGTAAACCCAAAATTACCATCAATCTGGAAAGGTGGGTGCATATCAAAAAGGTTATCCGCTAAGGAGAGTTGAAAGAACTTCGTAATATTTTCCTCGGCTGATGCTTTATCCAATAACCTAGCATTGATATTTATCATCCAAGCCCTGCTCCATCCAGTACCGGCACCTCCATGTTCTAAACGATGCGCTATAGTTTTTTTAGCTGCTTCAATATAAGCGGTATCCTTCTGGGTAATATCATCCCCTGGGTGCAAAGCATAGATGTGCGACATATGCCTGTGTCCCTTTTCTGCTTCTTCATAAGGTCTATCCCATTCTAAAATTCTGCCATCTTCTCCTAAGACAATCCCCGGGCGTAAACCAGCCTTCTTTTGGGTGACCTCTCTTGTAAAGTCATCACCAATACCCAATTCCTTGGCTGCAGCTAAAACATTATCAAAAACCTCACCTACTATTTGCTGCCCTTGAGCAGTACCAAAGCTCACCGCTGCAGGTTTGCCATCTTGGGCTATATAGGAGTTCTCTGGTGAGGTTTCAGGTGCGGATACCCAGGTATTATCCCTTTCATCCCATACCAACCAATCCAAATAAAATTCCGCTATTTCTTTTAAATAAGGGTAACCTCTTTCTTCTAAAAACACCTTGTCTTTAGTATAGTTATAATGTTCCCAATAATGCTGTGCCATCCAACCCCCACCGTGTATCCAAGAGCCCCAATAAGGTCTTTCGGCACGCATCCAAGGCGTTTTCCATAAATCTGTGGTATGATGCATCATCGCACCTCTTTTAATGCCGTACTGTTCTTTCGCAATAATGCGACCACGCACTAATAAGTCATCCATAAAATCGAAAAGCGGCATATGACACTCGCTAAGATTGGTGACCTCAGCTGGCCAATAATTCATCTGAATATTGATATTTAAATGGTAATCCGCATTCCAAGGGGCCTGAATATGTTCATTCCAAAGCCCTTGAAGGTTAGCAGGGTTGGTACCCGGCCTAGAGCATGAAATCAATAGATATCTCCCAAACTGAAACAACTTGGCAGCCAAATCTGGGTCCTGCATGCTATCTTTTACCCGCTGCAATCTCTTGTCAATTGGAAGCGAATCTAATGCTGAACCCCCTAAATTAAAAGCAACTCTCTTATATAGTTTTTGATAATCTTTAACGTGGTTCTGCCATAGCTCTTGATATGGTTTGCTAACAATATTAGCTAAAGTCTTCGTATTTTTTTCTTTGAAATTTTCCTGATAAAAAGAAGAAGCACAGACAATCTCCAAAGTTGCTTTTTTAATTCCTTTTAACTGAAGACCTCCATTATTGGTGGCAACACTCCCAGAATCATGCTTCACCTTTAGTCTCGTTTCAAATTTCACTCCGTAATCAATTGGAGTAGGTGTAGAATGAACCGCTCCCCCATATTGCGTCACCTCCCCTTCCATACTAATTTCATTATTTGATGGGTTGGAAGTGGACACCGTGGTATGACCTTTATCTTTTTTTCTGTCCAAATGGAGGTTAAAATCCATTCCTTCTGGTGCCGTTGTACTGAGCTCTACAACCAACACATCATCAACAGCAGATGAAAAAACCTTTTCTTTGTACTGATGCCCATCATACGTGTAACTAATGGTGACAGTGGCATTTTCTAAATCGAGCTCACGCACATAATTTTCTATTTTCCTATCACCAAAAAAATCAATATATAAATCCCCCATTGTTTGATGCGAGCGTGCCACGCCCTTATAGGACAATCTTTCCACAATGAGTTTATCCGCCAAATGAGGTTTACCATCCCTCAAGGCTTGCCTAATGAGTTCTAAATCTTCTGGTGTCCCTTTTGAATTCCCCCATTCTGGGCCTCCAGGCCACATGGAATCTTCATTTAATTGCAGGTGTTCCTGCGCTATAGTTCCAAAAACCATAGCCCCTAGCCTACCATTCCCAACCGGCAGGGCTTCCATCCAATCATTAGCAGGTTGCTCGTACCAAATTTTATTGGCAGCTACCTCTTTTGGTGTCTTTTCTTCATGGCAAGCGCCTAAAAAAAGCAAGGCAATTACAGCGTAAATTACACGCTTTCCTATTTTCATGATATATTGTAAAATTTAATTGCATTGCCTCCCATCATTTTGTCAAGGTCTGTTTTGGAATAATTTGCAAAATAGTCAGTAATTATTTGGAGTACCTCATGATATTCCCCAGCTACCAAGCACACAGGCCAATCTGAACCAAAAAGGACTTTATCTATCCCAAAAGCATTGACTACTACATCCAAAAAAGAGGCGAAATCATTTTTGTTCCATTTGTATTGCTGCGTCTCAGTTACCATTCCTGATAGTTTACAAAATACATTTTCATGTTTTCCCAATTCTTGCATACCATGCACCCAATATTCATCCAAACCTGTAGTGATTGCAGGTTTGGCAATATGATTTATAATAAATTTCTGATTTGGAAACTTTTCAACCAAAGCTATGGCCGCGGATAACTGACTGGGATAAATTAAAATATCATAAGTAAGGTTGCACTGGGATAAACTACGAATACCATTTTGGAACTCAGTTCCAAGCATAAAATCATCTGATTCCTCTTGTACAATATGTCGTACCCCTTTGAAACTGTTATACTTTGAATAATGAACCAAGCGCTCTTCCGCATCATCCGACAATAAATCTACCCAGCCCACTACACCTTTTATAAAAGAATTCTCCGCGGCTAATTGCAACAAAAATTCGGTTTCAGTTTCTGTTTGGTCCACCTGAACTGCAATACAGCCATCCATATTGTTCTTTAGTAGAATTGGTTTTAAATCCGATGGAAGAAAATCTTTTCTAATTTTCCTCATAGCATCGTTCAACCAACTGTGTCTCACGGCATCATACTTCCAAAAATGTTGATGGCTATCAATTCGCATCAGTCTTGATATAATTTAGCATGCTGTTTGGAGCTCCCAAGGCCTTCTATACCCAATTCTACCACATCACCTGGGTTTAAAAAGCGTGGTGGATTAAAGCCTAAACCAACACCCGATGGGGTTCCTGTAGAAATAACATCACCAGGCAATAAGGTCATAAACTGACTAATATAACTCACGACTTCTTGTATCTTGAAAACAAAATCGGAGGTACTGCTATTTTGAAGCATTTCCCCATTCAATTTTAACCATAGGTTCAAGTTATTTGGGTCTTTAATTTCATCAGCAGTAGCCATAAAAGGACCTAGAGGTGCAAAGGTATCACAGCTTTTTCCCTTAACCCACTGTCCTTCTTTTTCTAGCTGAAATTCCCGCTCACTATAATCATTATGCAAGACATAACCCCCTACATAATCCAAGGCATCTGCTTCTGAAACATAAGAAGCTTTTTTGCCTATTACCACAGCAAGTTCTACTTCCCAATCCGTTTTTTTACTGTTTTTTGGAATCACCACATCATCATTTGGCCCCACAATAGCAGAAGTTGCTTTAAAAAACAATACGGGTTCTTTTGGTAATGTCATACCACTTTCCTCTGCATGTTTGGCATAATTTAAGCCTACACAAATAATTTTAGAGGGACGCGCAATAGGGGCGCCTAGTCTAATAGCTCCATCCACTTCTGGACAAGTCTTTTCATTATCCTTAATCCAAGTGGCCAGTCTAGCTAAGCCATCGTTTTCAAAAAATTGCTCTGTATAATCTTCTCCAAAAGCAGAAACGTCTATGCGCTTACCACTTTCTAACTGAATTCCAGGTTGCTCTTTCCCACTATTACCAAATCGTATTAATTTCATTCTTTTTTGTTTATTTTATTTAAAGTACTCCTGAAGCGAATTCAGGTTGACAAATAGACAATTCCTTCTTCTTATCCGTTCAATTTTATAAACCCGCCATCAATAGGAAAATCTGTCCCCGTGATGAATGCTGCTGCATCCGAACATAAATATAAGGCTAAACCTGCTATTTCTTCAGGTTTTCCCATTCGTCCTATGGGCTGTGATTTAGAAAGTTTATCAAACATTTCTTCCTCTTTGCCAGGGAAATTATCTTTTATAAACCCATCTACAAAAGGGGTATGTACCCTTCCTGGTGAAATACTATTGCACCGAATACCATTAGAAATATAATCTTTGGCTACGGAATAAGTCATGGTGAGTACAGCTCCCTTGGACATAGAATATGCAAATCGATCTGCAATCCCAACAGTACTTGCAACAGATGCCATATTTAAAATAACACCACCTTTATCCTTCATTTGTTCCACAACGGCAAGCATACAATTGTACACTCCCTTTATATTCACATTATAAATCCTATCTAGATCGGTTTCACTTGTATTTTCCAAATTTCCAATATGGGCAATCCCCGCATTGTTGACTAAAATAGCTATTGCGGCATCTTGAGCAATCACAGCAATTGTTTTATGCACCTCTTCTTGATTTGCAACATTACATTGATGTGCCTTGATTTGCCCCCCTGAAGCCTCTATTTCAGTAATAGTTTGTGCTGCCGCCTCTTTATTGATTTCCAATATATGGACCTTGGCCCCATTGGCAGCAAATTTTATTGCAATTGCCTTCCCGATACCACTGGCTCCTCCAGTGATAACAGCTATTTTTCCATCCAATCTAAACTCTGACATTCTTTTATCTTAATGTAATTTCTACAATAGTCACTATGGCATTCCTACCAAAAATAACCTGTATTCAATTACCTTGTACGTACTTTTTAATTTTTTGTTTTGATACTTCTTAGAGTTTAACTCCAAACACTCCCATTTGGAAACTCATAATCCGTTAACGATTGCTGCTTTATTTCAATACTATAGCCTGGCAACTTTGGCGGCATATAGGCTCCATTTTTAATGTGTACTGGGTCTAGGAAATGCTCGTGTAAATGGTCTACATACTCTATGATTCTATCATCCAAGGAACCACTTATAGCAATATAATCAATCATTGACAAATGCTGTACATACTCACACAATCCTATGCCGCCAGCATGTGGACAGACTGGAATCTTAAACTTGGCAGCCATCAGCATTACAGCCAATATTTCGTTGACACCCCCTAATCTACAGCTATCTATTTGACAAATACCTATAGCATCTGCCTGCATAAGCTGTTTAAACATCACGCGGTTATGGCAATGCTCTCCCGTGGCTACCTTTATTGGTGCTACGGCTTTTGCTATTTTTGCATGTCCTAAAATATCATCTGGACTTGTTGGCTCTTCTATCCACCAAGGGTTGAATTTTTTCAATGCCTCCATGTTTTCAATAGCCTCGTTTACATCCCATTTTTGATTGGCATCCATCATCAATACCAAATCTTCTCCAATTTCTTCACGGATAATAGTGGCCCGTCGCATATCGTCTTCCAAATTGGAACCGACTTTTATTTTCATATGTTTAAAGCCTTCAGCTTTTGCTTCTTGACACAGTCTTCTCATTTTTTCATCAGGATACCCCAACCAACCTGCTGATGTAGTATAAGCAGGATATCCATTTTTCATTAAGGTATCAATTCGTTCTTGCTTTGTACTTTCCTGAGCAGTTAATAGTGCTAATGCCTCTTCTGGTGTCAAAGCATCAGTGATATAGGTGAAGTCAATACAAGAAACCAACTCCTTTGGGGACATATCTGTTAGCAATTTCCACAAGGGTTTCCCCTCAACTTTGGCATACAAATCCCAAACGGCATTGACCAAAGCGGCCGTTGCCAAATGAATGACCCCTTTTTCAGGTCCCACCCAGCGTAACTGACTATCACCTGTCATCATTTTCCAAAAGGCACCCATGTTTTGGGTAAAATCCTCCAGTTTCTTACCAACAATCAAATATGACAGCGATTGCACCGCCGCCACGCACAATTCATTTCCTCTACCAATGGTAAAAGTCAATCCATGGCCTTCAAAATTGTCTGGATGATTGGTTTTTAAAATTACATATGCCGCGGAATAGTCTGGATCTGGGTTCATTGCATCAGACCCATCTAGTGATTTACTGGTAGGAAACCGAATATCCTTTACTTGAATATCAGTGATTACGATATTTCTTTTATTCATCAGATAAAAATATACCTTTTTGCTAGTTTAAAGTATTGCTTATTTTACCAATGATGATACTTTTTTTGCCCAAATAACAATGCTATTAATTGATTTGGTGTTTTTTTGAGTAGTCTGAAGGCGAAATTCCAAGAACTAATTTAAACTGCCTATTAAAGTTGGAGATGTTATTAAAGCCGCACTCGTAACAGATGGCTTTAATGTTAAAGGTTTGCTCTATTAATAATTTACACGCATAACCGATCCTAATCTCATTTAGATATCTAGTAAAGGTCTTTCTATGAGTTCTTTTAAAATACCTACTAAAAGCTGCTTGATTCATATGTATCATTTTCGCTACATCCTTAGCCCCAATAGGTGTTTTAAAATGCCTATACACATAGGAATATATTTTACTTAGTCTATCATCATTACTGGCATTAAAAGAGGTGACAAAACCATTGCTTGCCAAAAGTCTATACCCTTTAATTTCGGCTAAATCGTGTAAAACTTGAAGAAGTCTTACCGTTCTATCAAAAGAATTTAAATGAGATAAGGCAGCAATTTTTTCGGTTACAGCAGGTCGTAAATTTTCAAATTTAACACCCAGTTTTGCTCTTTGAAATAGTTGATGAATATGCTGCATTTCCGAGGCTTGTTGAAATATAGTTCCTAAGAAATCCTCTTTAAAATGAATGGCCAGGGCATCTGCCACCAATTTGGAATCCTCCTCAAAATAGACATCATCATTAAGCCACATATGGGGTAGATTCTTACCAATTAAAAGCACATCCCCTTCTTGAAACTTTTCAATGCCATCCCCTATAAATATTGTCCCCGTGCTTTTATTTACCACCACAAGCTCTAACTCTGTATGATGATGCCATATTTTTAAAAAATGTGAATACCTATTTGTTCTTACAGTGAAAGAACTCGTGTGAGTACTACTTCTATCAATTTGATGCAGTTTCATCTCTGTCTCATTTATGTCTTAATCAATATAGTATTTTATTTACCATATCGGTTCAAAAAATAAATTAAAGGCAAAAAAAATATCAATGTTGATTAAGGCAGTAGCTTCATTTTTAGTACACAAATTTGCTTCAGGGGTTCCAAAATTTATAAACTTGTTGGACACACATAATTTGTTAGATTCAAGTCTGTTTTCTTAATTGCCGCAAACCCTCCTGCTACATCAATTAAATTATGGATACCCCTGCTCTTTAATATAGACGCCGCAATGATGGAGCGATATCCTCCAGCGCAATGCACATAAAAAAGCTTGTCTGATGGAAATTCCGTCAAATGATTGTTCAACAAACTTAAGGGGCTGTTGATAGCACCTACTAAATGCTCTGATTGGTATTCACTTTCCTTACGAACATCAAAAACTGAGTCATTATCGGCGGCAATAGCCTCTTTCACATCGGCTACAGAACGTGATGTAATGGTATCAATCTCTTTACCTGCCTTTTTCCATGCTTTTAACCCTCCTTCTAAAACACCTAGGGTATTATCAAACCCCACTCTCGATAATCGGGTTACTGTTTCCACTTCTTGACCTTCAGGAGTAATCAGTAAAATAGATTGTTCTACATCGGCAATCAACGCACCTACCCATGGTGCAAAGTCACCGTTCAATCCAATAAAAATAGACCGTGGCACATGACCTTTTATAAAATCCTCTTGATGGCGCACATCCAAAACAATTGCCCCAGTTTCATTGGCAGCAGTTTCAAAAGCATTCGGAGACAATAAGGCTGTTCCCTTTTGTAACACTTCTGCAATATCTTGATACCCTTCTTTGTTCATTTTTACATTTAAGGGGAAATATTTTGGAGGAGGTAAGAGTCCGTCTGTAACCTCTTTTACAAACTCCTCTTTAGTCATATCAGCTCTCAGGGCGTAATTCACTTTCTTTTGATTACCCAAGGTATCCACCGTTTCTTTCATCATATTCTTTCCACAGGCAGAACCTGCACCATGGGCAGGATATACGATAACATCATCCGCTAAAGGCATTACTTTACTTCTAAGGCTATCAAACAATAATCCAGCTAAATCTTCTTGGGTCATGTCTGCAGCTTTCTGGGCAAGATCGGGTCTCCCTACGTCACCTAGAAATAAGGTGTCACCAGAAAAAATAGCATGATTCTTTCCATCCTTATCCCTTAAAAGATAGGTGGTACTTTCCATGGTATGCCCTGGCGTATGCAGAGCCTTTATCGTTACTTCTCCCAACTTAAACTCTTGTCCGTCTTCTGCTATAATGGCATCAAAAGATGTATGGGCAGTGGGTCCAAAAACTATTGAAGCACCTGTTTCCTTGGCCAATGTTACATGTCCACTCACAAAATCTGCATGGAAATGGGTCTCAAAAATATATTTTATTTTGGCATCATCCAGTTTTGCTCTGTTGATATATGGATGCACCTCTCTTAGTGGGTCTATAATTGCTACCTCACCTTTACTCTCAATATAATAAGCGCCTTGAGCAAGGCATCCCGTATAAATTTGTTCTATTCTCACAATCTTTCAATCTTAATTAGTCACTCCAAAAATACAGCTATTAATCTATGTGGAAAGTAATATTAGTTACCACTATTTAAGTTCTGTCTTGCTACTTTTCCATGTATGGATGACACTTCTTCCGGGTTATCAAAATAAGCCACAGCTTCTTTTGTTTGTACAAAAAGGTGCTCCTGATGCAGAACATCTACAATACCACTACTGAAAATAACATCTCGAGTTGGTCCAATAGCTCCTGCAACATAAAATTGTAAACCTTTTCCATGAATTTCTTGAATCACTTTTACCAACATCTTGGCGGCAGTGGAATCTATATAATTAATGGCCTCTGCATTTAAAATCACTCCTTTTAGTGCGTTCCCCTTACTTTCGATATGTTTTAATAATTGCTGCTTAAAAAAACTAGTGTTGCCAAAATACAATTGGGAATCAAACCTAACAATAAGCAAATCTTTCCTTATTACTACCTCATCACCAAAACGATTTACATTTTTGTAATAATCAGATTTTTTTATATTTCCTAAAACAGCAAAATGAGGTTTGGATGTTCTGTATACCATCAACAATAAAGAGAACAGCACACCTACTAATATTCCTTCCTTTATCCCAACAAACAAAGTCAACAAAAATGTGACTAGTAGTACCACAAATTCATCTTTTCTATGTTTCCATAAGACCTTTGCGTAACCAACATCTATCAGACCAAATACAGAGACCATAATAATAGATGCCAATACAGCATTTGGCAAATAGTATAACAATGGTGTTAAAAAGAGTAAGGTAATAACCACCATTATAATGCTTATAACCGATGCTATGGGAGTTTTTACACCCACTTCGCTATTGATGGCTGAACGGGAAAAACTTGCGGTTATTGGAAAGGATTGAAAAAATGAACCTACCATGTTAGAGGCTCCCAAAGCAATTAGTTCTTGATTGGGATTGATGGTCTCTTCGTTACTATTCTCTTCTATTGCTTTCCCTATGGATATGGCTTCCAAATATCCTATCAAAGCCAAAGTTAAGGCAATAGGCCACAAATCTTTAACATTTTGCATACTGAACTCTGGCATATTAAAAGAGGGTAGCCCCTTGGGAATGACACCCACCAATTTAATTCCCATATGTTCTAACTCTAAAAAATATGTTCCCAAGATTCCCAGTACTACTGCTACGAGTATGGCAGGTATTCTTTTGTTCCATTTTCTAAGAAGAATAATAAAAATAATTCCTATTGCCCCTATAGCAAAATCATAGGCATTCGTTTCTGGAATTTTCTGAAAAGCATTAAACATGAGTTTATGAAACTGATTGTTTCCCTCAATATGGGTTCCCAATAAGTGTTTTAACTGACTGAACATTATAATCAGTGCTGCCGCAGAGGTGAAACCACTAATAACAGGTTTGGACATAAAATTGACCAAAAAGCCCATTCTAAAAACGCCTAACATAAATTGAATGGCACCCACTAAAAAAGCAAGCAAAATGGCCATTGCAATATAATTCTCTATTCCAATGATAGAAAGTGCCCCCAAACCCGCAGCAACCAATAGAGAATCCATAGCCACCGGTCCTACGGCCAACTGTCTAGATGTACCCAACACCACATACATTAACAACGGAAACAAGGACGCATACAAACCATAAACTGGTGGTAAACCAGCGATCATTGCATATGCCATACCTTGAGGAATTAATATAATCCCTACTGTTAGTCCGGCCACCAAGTCTTTGGCAAAAAACTTTTTCTTATAATGAGGCAACCATTGCAGTATCGGAAAGAATCTTTGCATGGTGCAAAGTAACCATTTAATCCAAATACCGAAAGTAACTTAGGTTACCAAGAGGTATTACTTATCCTTCCACCAATCCGAAAATTGCTGGTTTCCCCCTATGATAATTTTCTCACCAATAATAGGTGTGGCCAAATTAATATTTTTCTCTTTACTAACCTTAGATAGACGTTTTATAGGGCCATCCCAATCATGTGTAGCCAAGGCAAACCCTCCCCAATGTATGGGAATAAGCATATCTCCTTTTACATCTATATGCGCTTGTACAGTTTGCTCTGGAAACATATGAATATCTGCCCAAAGCTCATCATACTGTCCACATTCCATCATGCAAACATCAAAAGGTCCATATTTCTCTCCAATTTCCTTAAAACCATTAAAATAACCAGAATCCCCACTAAAAAATATATTATGCTGCCCTGTTATCACCCAAGAACTCCACAGAGTCGCCATTTTATCCCTAAGTCCTCGGCCTGAGAAATGCTGTGCAGGTGTTGCCGTAAAAACGATATCGTCTACTTTGATGGATTCATGCCAGTACAATTCAGTAATCTTGCTTTTGGGAACCCCCCATTTTTCTAAATGCCCCCCAACACCTAAAGGAACAATAAACTGTTTTGTTTTATTCTTTAATTTCTTAATGGATCCATAGTCTAAATGGTCGTAATGATCATGAGAAAGCAAAATAACATCAATGGTAGGTAAATCTGCAATGGCAATAGGGAGCGTATCAATGAACCTTTTATTTATGATATAGGGAACAGGTGCAGGATAATCCCCAAACATAGGATCTATCAAGATATTTTTTCCATTCATTTTTAGAAAAAAAGTAGAATGCCCATACCATACTGCGGTTGTTTCTTCCTTCTTTAATGCCTCCAATTCACTTTTATTCCATTTTAAAACTGGCAATGATTTGTTAGGTTTCCTATTAGGATTCCCCTTTATCATTTTACCAAACATCTTTTTATAGTCGTCCCAACTAAAATCCTCTTTAACCTTTTCAATATTGCTAAACTTGCCATCTTTATAATTCGGAACACTTTTCATTTTATTCATACTTTCTTTGTTTGGATTTCCTCCAAATGACGGGTAAAAATTCACCACTAAGATTAAAAAAATACCAAAGAGCAGCGCAATACGAAATAACCAATAAACAATTTTCTTTAGTATTTTTTTTAATTTCATTTCTATAATAATTATAACAAAAATGAGCCCTTTTTCTGCAATAAACTTTGCATATCTTGCTATTTACGCCTCACCTTAATTAAAATCTCGCGTGTTACAGTTAGAAAGTCAAAATTAGTTAACTGTACGTCAAGTTTAATCTTCTCATAACCAATAAGTGAATCGATTACATACCCACAAGATTCAATTTCATTCTTATGTTGCGTCAGTCTTTCTTTTAACAAGTTAAAATCTCCCTTTATTTGAACTGCAGTATAATATCCTGCTGGTATTGTTAGAAACTGATTGGTACTAGCTGAGGTTTTTTCTTCTACCCCAATATAATACCTGCATTCATTTAGCGGTACATGCATGGGCACATCCAAGTAAAAACCTATAGTCGTAATTACCCCATCTTCCTTGCTATTTATTAGCGTTTGATAAGAATGATTTAACTCTGGCATGGTTAGCCCTACTTTTTGCACTGCAATTTTCTTTGATGAAAGGTATTGAATGTTAATTCGTTTGTTGCCTGACTTAGATCTACTTATCCTTGAGAATGAATGTTTTTTTCGATATTCTGACGGCGCAATAGCCTGATGTTTCTTAAAACTTCTATTAAAAGTAGCAGGAGATGAAAATCCGCTTTCATAAGCAACTTCCATCAAGGCCATATTTGGATATATTTTCATTAAATGAATGGCATGTTTCAGTCTTAAATCCTCCAAATAAGCTAAAGGGGTACAATTTTGCTCTTTTACAAAAAGTCTGTGAAAATGGAATTTAGATAATCCTGCTTGTTTGGCAATAACCTCTAACTTTATTTTTTCTATAAAGTGGGTAGAGAGATATAATATAGCGCTTTCAGTTTGTGATTTGCCGATACCCATTTAATGCAATCTACTGTTTCGGATACCTTCATAAACCACTATACTTACAGCATTGGCCAAATTGAGACTTCTTATATGTGGACTTAAAAGAGGTATTTTATATAATTTATCCTTCTGTTTGCTAATAACATGCTTAGGTAGTCCAACAGATTCTTTCCCAAAGACAAAAAACATGTCCTCTTTAAATTCTATATCATAATACTCTTTTTCCCCGTGACTGGATAAAAACACCATTTCTTTGCCCTTATTCTTTTGGAAGAAATCGTCTATGCTATCATAAATGAACAATGAAATGTGTTTCCAATAATCCAATCCGGCTCGTTTTACTCGGGAATCATCAATTTCAAAACCAAAAGGTTTCACCAGATGGAGGTGACAACCAGATGCCAAGCTAAGACGGCCAATATTTCCAGTATTATTTGGGATTTCTGGTTCAATTAGAACAATGTTATATGACATATCTACAACTCTAAAACTGTTATTTTATTCCTATCCATTTTAATTTTCCCTTCACGTTCCAGTTGCTTTAGAAGCCTGGAAACCACTACCCTAGAAGTGTGCAAGTCATAGGCAATATCTTGGTGTGTGGTATGGAGTACATCATCATGACTCACCTTTGCTTTGTCTTGCAAATGTTTTAACAAACGCTCGTCCATTTTTAAAAAAGCCAATGTATCCACCGTTTCCAATAACTCCATTACTCTGGTATGGTAGCTATCCAAAATATAACGCTGCCAACTTTTGTATTTAGACATCCAGATATCCATTTGTGCAATAGGAATAAATAACAAAGTGGTATCTGTTTCGGCAACTGCTCTAATTTCACTTTTTTTATTCCCTAAACAACAAGAAAGGGTCATTGCACAAGTATCGCTCTTTTCTATAAAATAAAGCAGAAGTTCATCACCCTTTGTATCTTCTCTTAGGATTTTTACAGCACCATCCAAAACTAAAGGCATCATGGTAATAAGGTCTCCAATTTCTATAAGCTGCTCCCCTTTCGGAACCCTTTTCAAAGCCCCTACTTTTTCTATTTCTTCTAAAAAAAGTGGTTCAAAAAGATAGCCATAGCTTTCCTCCAATGCCTTTTTTACTGAAAACATACTTAATTGCTTACTGGTTTCATATATACTGTAAAGATTTCTTTATCCGCGCTTAAATATTGAAACCCTTGGCAAAGATCTCTTTGAGCAACATCATAGGGATAAAAGGTAATTGGTTCTATACAAATCATGTTCGCTTCGGGTGACCATAACATAAAGTTACCAAATCCTTTTGTAGTAATTTCCAGCTCTTTTTCATCTTTCAGCACAACAGCTTCACAATCTGAAATTTTATACGCTCTATCCCCCACTTCTATAACTGCATCCAATGGAATCTCTTTCTCCTCTGCTTTGATTATAGGTGCATTTGTATGCAATTTAAAGGCTGGGTGATAGCCCAACATAAAGGGCATATCTCTCTCTCCAGAAACTACAAATGTAATTTCTAGTCCATCTGCTTTTAATTCATATTGCTTTTGGAAGACAAAACTAAAAGGCCAAATCAGCCATTGTTTGTTCGATTTTTCAGGAAATTTTGAATTCTTGACCAAAGTCCCCGCTTTATAGGTTTTTTGAAATAGCACTAAAGTTTCATTCTTGGAGACTACTTCATAATCCATTTCACGCAACAATCCATGTTGATCTTGGATTGCATTTCCTTTTGGCACTTGTACCATGAAATCAGTTTCATTTGTAGGTCCAATAATGGGAAACATCTCTGTATCCGAACTCCGCCAACCAGGACTCCCTTTCTGATGGATATATTCATGCCCTTCTTTTTGGAAGCTTACCAATTCTCCTGCATCTATTCTTGCCGTTTGGTTTTCTAGTGAAAGTGTGATCATTTAGTACTAATTAATAAGTCTATAAATTAAAACTGCCGTTCTTTTGGTCAGTGCTTCAATAGTATTCAAGTTTACGGTTTCCTGCGGTGTATGTGCGCCTGTTCCCATAGTACCAAGACCGTCCAAACAATCCACATATTGTGCTACAAAAGAAACATCTGCCGCCCCTCTTTTTCCAGGGTCATAAGCCAGCACTTCCCCTTGCTTTAAACTTAAACTCACTTCGTTTAATTGTTCCAAAAGCTTCAAATTTCCTTCTGTTGGCCCCATAGCTGGGTAACTATCGTTAAAATGAATTGCTGCGGAAGTATGTGGCAAATTGTTCCCCACAATTTCTCGCATTTTATTCCTTGCATTTTCTTTTTGCTCTTCGGAAATAAATCGTAGTCCACCTTTAACTACTGAAGTCTGAGCAACCACATTACTTTTACCAAAAGCATTGCCTTTACTTGTCTCTTTATCAAAATCTAAAAAAGTCCCTCCCAATAGCACACCAGGATTGAATGTTAGGAATTCTTCTCCTCGGACTTCATTATAAAAAGCATTCAAAATACGTGACATTTCAAAAATTGCTCCTGCACCCGTTCTTTCACTAAAAATACCTGAAGAATGTGCTCGTTTCCCTTCAACTTTCACTTCCCAACCAGAAGCGCCTCTTCTTGCTACTGTGGCATAGTTAAAACCAGTTGACGTTTCAAAACCCAAGGCGATATCGCTTCGCTTCGCAGCATCAATCAAACTTTTACGACTTACACTCGTAGGTTTTCCAGTACTTTCTTCATCCCCAGTATAGGCAACTATGATTTGTGCATCATCTAACAAACCATTTTCCTGTAATGCTTTTAAAGCGTAAAGAATGATTACATCTCCGCCTTTCATATCATTACCACCTGGCGCATGTGCAATGCTATCATTTACCATCTCAAATTTTTGAAACGGACTGTCTTCTTCAAAAACGGTATCTAAGTGCCCTATCAACAACAACTTTTTTCCTTTCTTCCCCGAAGTTTCTGCAAATAAATGCCCTGCCCTATTCATTTCAGCTGGTAAGCTTACCCAACTGGTAGTAAAATCAATATCATCAAAAGCATTTTTAAAAACCATCCCCACTTCCTTTACGCCTGCGGAGTTTAAGGTACCGCTATTGATGTTGACTACCTTCTCCAAAAAAGCTATGGCCTCCTCATTATTACTTTCAATAGATTTGACCAGTTTTTTCTCCATCCTAGAAAGTTTCTGGGCATTTAAAGTAAGTAGGCTACAACATGCCAGGAGTACAGTGAAAAACTTTTTCATATTCTTTATGTTGTACTTCATTTAAAGGGAATTTATTTCGGTATCCATCCATATCAGTCGGTCTTCTACCCAATTTTTTAAATAATCAATTTCTTCATTATAAGTATTTCCAACAAATGAATTGGGCCATACATAAGTACCAAGTACATTCCAAGTATTGAAATTTTGATCTATTGATCCAGAAGCATCCAAGGCGTCATTATAAGTGTCAATTTTTCCTAAGATAGAAGCTTCAGACAAAACACTGCTTCTTAATATTGCCCACCGATTTTGTAATTTGGTAACATATGCCGGGTCTTGTAACAACCGATCCCACCAAAAAGGGACTTGCCAGAAATCATTTGGGCAGCGCTCATTAAATTTATAGGCCCAGACATTACTACTGCCTCCATCACAATAATCAGCATTACCAAATCCCAAATTAAAATCCCATATAGGTCCCATTTTTAATTTCTCATTCTTATCCTTTTGCATATAGGTACTCAATCGATACCCATCCACATTATTAGAAAGTTCATTGAGAAGGAAAAAATCTATAAAACTGTTTACATCTATATACGATGCATACCCTAAACTCTCATCTGTATAATCATTTGATGCTAAGGCATTTTCAAAATCTGTCACATAAGTGGAAATATAGGTTTTCTGTTCTGTTGTAATATCTTCAGCATCTGGATATTCATAAAGAAAGTTAATTTCTTGTCCTGATGCAGCATTTAACGGGTCATGTTGAGAAGTAAAGGAATTTAAATCATTATACCCATCTCCTAAATTGCTTCCTGCTACCTTATCAATTTTTAAAATGTACCCTCCTGTAACGTCTTCCCCAGAATTTTCATCCTCTTTTAGCTTATTAATATCAATACGTTCACCGTCTCGTTTCAATTTCTCCATAAAAACATAAACCCCTTGGTATTGGCCATTTACTGTTAAGTCAACAAAAACAGTTCTACTTGCGTACCGTTCCATATCTCTAGACAAGTCATATATCAGCATATTTCGCATTAAGGATTTATCACTGTAAGGAGCGTACAAAATCCAATCTTCCTCCTCTGGCATTCCTAAAAGGGACACGTCAAGGTCCACATTGTTTTTATCCCTTGTTTCCAGTCCAAAGGCCTTTTTTGGGAACATTTGCGATGATGCCCCTCTAATTTCTATACCAATAAAGCCTTCAAAAACCACCTCATCTGCAATAGAAATAGTGATTTCTGAATCAATTTTTGGTTCGTCTACGATTGTACCACCCTTTGTATTGATCCTAATTTGAGGTAGGCCGTCTTCAGGTGCAATTACTTGCTCTTCTTCTTGTTGTTCTTCATTTTCTGGTACTATAGTATCATCATTACTACAGGAAACCATAAAGATGAAAAGGCAGCAACTAAAAAAGGGTTTTACAAATGTGGCCAATTGTGAGGGAATATTATTCATAATTTACTTTGTTTATTATTAAAATAATGCGATTGTCTTATTCAAACTTTATAGCCTTTACCGGAGAAATTCTAGTGATGATATAAGAAGGCACCAGTAACATCACCAAGCACAATACCAAAACGCCGATATTCAAGAACAACACTGTCCAAAAATCTATATGTACTGGAATATAGTCTATATAATACTCTTTTGGGTTTGGAAATTTGAACAGTCGGAATTTATACTGCATCCACAACACCCCTAATCCCACGACATTTCCCCAAAACAAACCTACTCCAATTAAGTAAACAGCATTGTATAAAAATACCTTTCTAATACTCCAATTTGCAGCACCCAATGCTTTTAGTATTCCTATCATTTGGGTGCGTTCCAATATTAAGACTAAGAGTGCCGTAATCATATTGATACCACCAACAATGATCATAATTCCAATAATGAGTGCGGTGTTAAAATCGAATAGACCTATCCATTCAAAAATCTCATGGTGCTTACTTTTAATATTTTGTGAATCTAATGAGGATCCCGTTTTTCCATAAATTTCGATGCTTTTCTCCTCTATATCATCAAAATTATCTAGAAACACTTCAAAATTACCCACTTGGTTTTCTTCCCATTTATTCATATGTTGAATATGGCGGATATCAACCAAAATATATTTGGCATCAAATTCTTCAAAACCACTATTATAAATACCAACCACCTTAAACCTGCGTTGGTTTGGGGTACTCTCTAAATTACCATTTTTTAAAAAGAAGGTGAAAAAGGAGTCTTCAATTTTTAACTTTAATTTATTTGCCAATATACTAGATATCAACACTTCAGTATTCAGTTCGTCCATGTAGTTGGGCAATTCACCTTCCACCAAATACTCTATAAAAGCATTCCAATTATAATCCTTTCCTACTCCTTTTGCAATAATGCCTTCAAAGGTTTCTTCCGTTCTAATAACCCCTGCTTTACTCGCCACTGCTTGAATATGGGAAATTCCATCGACGGTGGTAAACTCCGGGTAAAAATCCTGTTCTGTTGAAACGGGCACTACAGAAACATCTGAATAGTTAGTATCGTAATTATAGATTTGTACATGCCCATTAAAGGCAGCCACCTTCTCCCTAATTTTCTGCTTTAAGCCAGCACCAGTGGCAATAGCAATCAACATCATCACAACACCCAAAGCAATAGCTACAATGGCAATTTTTATTATTGGTGCAGAAATGCTAATTTTATGCTCCTTACCCCTTATAAGGCGTTTGGCTATAAAAAACTCAAAATTCAATTCATGTCGATTTTATACAGTTTCAAAAATACAGTTTTCATTTGGGTTTTAATGTTCATCTCGTGTGGAAACCAAGCAAAATTGAGTAAAAATCTGGAGGTATCGCAGTTTCCAGAACCAGAAATCACCACAAATAAACCCATAATTGTAGCGGCTAATAGGACTGATGCCTACCTACCCCTATTAAAAGGGAAGAAAATTGGCATAGTGGCCAACCAAACAAGCGTTGTTTTTAAAAAAGAAGGCGGTTACACACACCTTGTGGATTCTCTACTCTCACTTCAAGTTGATATAAAAAAAGTATTTGCCCCAGAGCATGGATTTAGGGGAAAGGCTGATGCCGGAGAAGCTGTTAAAGATGATGTTGATACAAAAACTGGTTTACCACTCTTGTCTCTCCATGGAAAAAACAGAAAACCGCCAGCAGCACTGTTAAAAGATTTGGACATTATTGTATTTGATATTCAAGATGTGGGGGTACGTTTTTACACGTACATAGCCACATTGCAATTGGTTATGGAAGCCTGTGCTGAAAACAATATTCCTATTCTTGTTTTGGACAGGCCTAATCCCAACGGACATTATGTGGACGGTCCAGGTATGGAGGCTGAACATACCAGCTTTTTGGGAATGACCCAAATTCCGTTAGTATATGGAATGACCATAGGGGAGTATGCTAAAATGCTCAATGGAGAAGAATGGCTGGAAGATAAAAATAAGGCCGATTTGACTGTTATTCCTTTAGAAAATTATACGCACAACAGTGCATACCATTTACCAATACGGCCTTCCCCAAATTTACCGAATGACAAATCCATAAACCTATATCCCAGTCTGGGACTTTTTGAAGGTACAAATATCAATGCGGGAAGGGGAACCGAATTTCAATTTCAACGCTATGGCGCTTCTTTTCTGGATAGCACCTATTATAAGTTTAGCTATACACCTCAGCCTAATTTTGGCTCCAAATACCCAAAAGAGGAAGGTAAATTGAGTTTTGGAAATGATATCTCCGACGCAGCAAAGATGAGTGAAGTTTCTCTAAAATGGGTCATAGATGCCTATACAAATTGCCCTAAGAAAGACCTTTTCTTTCTAACCAATGGATTTACCAAGCACGCTGGAACAAAGAAATTGCAACAACAGATTGAAGCTGGCTTATCTGAATCTGAAATTAAAAAAACTTGGCAACAAGATTTAATGGATTTTAAAAAGATTCGGGAAAAATATTTAAGCTACCCTTAATCCATGAACTTCTCACTTCTCACTTCTCACTTCTAACATAGATCACTCCTCTACAGTTGGTTTTCTATATGTATGAAACGGTTGTTTTAATAGGGTTCCAATCTGCCCATTGCCTTTTTCATCTGGAAAAGTATCCACTCCGTACACAATATTTTCTCTTTTTAGTTCCATAAAAGTGCCAAAAATTCTATCCCAAATAGAAAAAATATTACCATAATTACTATCGGTATAAGGTAATTTATAATGGTGGTGTATTTTATGCATGTCTGGTGATACTATGAAATAACTCAAAGCTTTATCTAACCCTTTTGGCATTTTAATATTTGCATGACCAAACTGTGTAGCGACCAAAGATAAAGATTGGTATAGCATTACAATTCCTATGGGTGCTCCTATAATGAATACTCCTAAAAGTGTAAATACAAACCGAATAACGCTCTCTAAAGGATGGTGTCTATTAGCGGTGGTTGTATCTACATTATGGTCTGTATGATGTACTAAATGCACCATCCATAACGGTTTTACCTTATGTTCCACCAAATGCGCCAAATAAGCGCCGATTAAATCTAACAATAATACCCCGATGATAATATAGGCCCACAAAGGCAAACCAGGAATCCAATTGATGATTCCAAAGTCATTGGCAACTACCCAATCACTCGTGCTTAGCAATAAAAAAGCCAAACCAAAATTGATAATTATTGTAGTTAAGGTAAAAAACAGATTAGGAAATGCATGTCTCCATTTTTTATAGTTGAATTTAAAAAGAGGTATTCCATTTTCAAGCAACCAAAAGAAGGTCAATCCACCAACTAAAATAAGAGCACGATGCGTTGATGGTATGTTTTCAAAATAAGTTAAGAGGTGTTCCATGCTTAAAAATAATGATTTTTCAACTTATGGAATCCTTCTTTTCATTTCCTCTACAATATTAAATGCTGCTGGACAAATAGCCACGTTTTTTAAAGTAAGTAGGCTTATTTGTTGAAACTTCTTTCTATTGGTATGCGGAAACTCCCTGCATGCTTTTGGCCTTACATCATAGATAGAACAGTAGTTGTCTGCTCCAAGAAAAGCACAGGGTACTTGCTTTAGCACATAATCGTCATCCTCATCAATTTGTAAATATGTAGCAATGAACTTCTGGGGTTTCAATCTTAAATGTTTTGAAATTCGTTCCACATCCGCATTGGTAAACATAGGTCCTGTGGTTTTACAGCAGTTGGCACAAGTAAGACAATCTGTTTTTTCAAATTCGGCATCATGTAATTCTTGCATGATATAATCCAAATTCTTAGGTGTTTTCTTTTTAAGTTTGGTAAAATACTTCTTGTTTTCAAGGTGTTTCTCCTTGGTCATCTTTTGCAAGTCTTGTAAAATATCTTCCATATGCCACAAAATTAAAAAAGTATATTCAATTTATCGTTTTATATCAATTTTCATTATAAAACCCCACATTTGCACACACTTAAAAAAGCAGACCATGTCAGATGTATTTGGCAAAGCCTTATTAGATTATCAATTGGGCAACTACACGGAAGATATCACCACCAATTCATCCTTAGATGAAGTCGATTGTATCCCCCTGCCCTATCTTTTTAGGAACTATAAAGAAATGCCCAAATTAGAACAAAAAGCATTGCAATTATGCAAAGGGTCTATTCTAGATATTGGCTGCGGTGCTGGCAGTCATAGCCTGTATTTACAAAAAAAAGGACTCCATGTAACTGCACTGGATTTTTCTAAAGGTGCCATTGAAGTTTGTAAGACAAGGGGGATTGCCAATACTACAAATGCTAATATCAATGACTATAATGGAACGAAGTTTGATACACTTCTCCTGTTAATGAATGGTATTGGCATTGTTGGAAAGCTAAATAACCTTAGTGATTTTTTCAATCATTTAAAGTCATTGTTAGCCAGTGGTGGCCAAATTCTATTGGATTCCAGTGACATTATTTATATGTACGAGCAGGATAATGATGGTGGGTATTGGATTCCAGATGGGCCCGACTATTACGGAGAGGTTGAATTTGTAATGAAATATAAAGGTGAGAAAAGCAAACCCTTTTCTTGGTTGTATTTAGATTACAACACTTTGCAAACTGCTGCGTTGGCTAATGGATTAGACTGTGAGCTCGTGTTTAAAGGGGAACATTATGACTATTTGTCGAAACTAAGCCTGAATTCACAATAGAAAGTACCATTTCATCGTTTCTGTTAGTATTGTTATTAAAAAAAATTGCATTATGAAAAAGTATCGCTATTTAGTATTGGTTTTGTTTTCAGTCATTCTTCTTAATTGCTCAAAAGATTCCAGTGATGATGTTACTCCCCCTGACAATCAAAATATAGATAAATCTGCTAATTTATTGGGCACAGGTGCTTCTGCAAGTGATATTTTAGGCAATGCCAATTTTACAGACTTAATAATAGAGATTGCTTATGTAGATGGTTTTAGACCTACAGTAGAAGCAATGAATGCTTTTAGAACATTTCTTTTGGAAAGAACATTCAAACAAGATATACAATTGGTCTATAATGAACTCCCTTCACCAAATGAGGATACGCTAACACTACAAGAAATTGCAGATATAGAAACTGAACACAGAACTATATTTAACGATGGTACCACAATGGGTATTTATATCTATTTTGCAGATGCGCCATCTGATGGTGATGATGATGAAGAAAACTTGGTTACCCTAGGAGCAGTTTACAGAAACACTTCCATGGTCATTCATGAAGCAACTATTCTTTCATTAGCAAGTAAAAGTATAACCATTAGCAATGCAGATGTTGAGTCAGCAACATTGAACCATGAATTTGGGCATTTATTTGGATTAGTGAATTTAGGAACCACACCAGTCAACGACCATGAAGACCCAGATGCAGCAAATCATTGTAATGTTCTTGGTTGCCTAATGCGTGCCGAACTACAATTTGGTGGGTCTTCTGGAAAAAGCAATATATCAAGTTATAAAAACATGCTAAGTCCTGGCTGTATGCTTAGTGGTCATAGTGTTCTTCAAATGTTAGAAAATAAAACATCTAAAGGAGCTGCAGTCGATTTAGATGCCGAATGTATTTTGGACCTACAAGCTAATGGAGGGCGTTGAAAGATAGGTTAGAATTTGGAGGTTTGAGGTTGATAATCAATGCAAATTAACTCATAACCTTTAACCCATTCTTACTTCGTATTTCGTATTTTGTACTTCGCACTTCACAAATAAAACAATCACAGCCAATTACCCCATATTAATTAGTTATTGTTCATTGATAATTATTAACTAAACTATGGGATATTCAAATACTTATGTGTTTGCAAAGACACTTTCCACTTGGGGTTTTGCATAACATAATCTACAATCATGGGCACCACTTTTTCTCTTACGCTCCACTCAGGTTGTAAATACAAAATACAGTCCTTATTAACCAATGCTGCCTGTTCTTCAGCAAAAATTAAATCATGCTTATTAAAAACAATCATTTTTAATTCGTGTGCTTTTTCATAAATAGGTGCGACTGGTAATTTATTCTTTTTTGGTGATAAACAAATCCAATCCCAAACCCCGGTTAAAGGATATGCACCTGAGGTTTCTATATGCGTCTGTAAATTTTTAATTTTCAGTGCTTGGGTTAAAGGTTCCATATTCCAAGTAAGCGGTTCTCCTCCTGTGACAACAATGGTATCAGAATAGGTAGCTGCATTTTCCGCAATATGGGTTATACCTGTTGGTGGGTGCGTTCCTGCATCCCAACTTTCCTTAACATCACACCAATGACAACCAACATCACAACCACCTATACGTATAAAGTAAGCTGCGGTGCCTTTATGATAACCTTCCCCCTGTATGGTATAAAACTCTTCCATTAAGGGAAGCATTTCTCCTTTATCCACCATCGCTAAAACTGTGTCTTTTACCATGGGGGCAAAGATAAGGTTTCAATGGGAGTTATATCTTCAACATATTTCATAAAACCCTTTTAAATTTAAAATCTAATTTCTGGCATCATCTTTGTTCTATACCAAGTAATTAATTTAATATTTTTATTATGAATACAGGAACAGTAAAATTCTTCAATGATTCCAAAGGATTTGGATTCATCACTGAAGAAGGTTCAGAAACAGATCATTTTGTACACATCTCCGGTTTAACCGATGAAATTCGCGAAGGAGACAACGTAACATTTGAACTACAACAAGGAAAAAAAGGATTAAACGCGATAAACGTTCAAGTTATAGACTAACACTTTTATATTTCTAGTAAAAAGCCCATCAATTGATGGGCTTTTTTTATATCAAATTTTAAAAATGGATGCTATTTTTTTGTTGAAATAAAAATCCCCTATTTTTATAAAAAATTACCAAATGAGCACCAAAGATGAATTCTTTGCACATATAGAGAAAGGATATACTACTAAAGGCGATTTTATTACCATGGGTGCAGCCATGTTAGATGGAGAGACCGTCACAGGAGCCCATGTTAAGATTCCATTAAAGACCCTTAACCGCCATGGGCTCATTGCCGGAGCTACTGGCACTGGAAAAACCAAAACATTGCAGATAATTGCAGAAAATCTTTCGGATAAAGGAATTCCAGTACTACTGATGGATTTAAAGGGAGACCTTAGTGGTATTGCCCAACCCAGTCCTGGACACGCAAAAATTGACGAACGACATGAAAAAATAGGCATTCCTTTTGATGCTAAGAGTTTTCCAGTGGAAATCTTATCACTATCTGAACAAGATGGCGTAAAACTGCGGGCAACAGTATCAGAATTTGGTCCAGTACTATTATCTAGAATTCTGGATCTTAGTGTCACACAAGAAGGCATTGTGGCCGTGGTTTTTAAATACTGCGATGACAATAAATTACCCTTATTAGATTTAAAAGATTTTAAAAAAGTATTGCAATACACTACTGGAGCAGGCAGAAAAGAATTTCAAGAAGCCTATGGACGTATTTCAACAAGTTCTACTGGGACAATTCTCAGAAAAATCATAGAACTGGAACAGCAGGGTGCCGACTTATTTTTTGGAGAAAAATCCTTTGAAGTAGATGATTTGACGCGTATTGATGAAAATGGTAGAGGCTATATCAACATTATTAGACTTACTGATATTCAGGATAGGCCCAAACTATTTTCAACCTTTATGTTGAGTCTTTTGGCGGAAATATATGCAACCTTTCCTGAGCAAGGTGATAGTGATCGTCCAGAATTGATTCTATTTATAGATGAAGCACATCTCATTTTTAGAGAAGCTTCAAAAGCATTGTTAAATCAAATTGAAAGTATTGTAAAATTGATACGATCTAAGGGTATCGGATTATATTTTGTTACGCAAAACCCAACAGATGTACCAGATGATGTATTGGCACAATTAGGTTTAAAAATACAGCATGCACTAAGAGCTTTTACTGCCAAAGATAGAAAAGCCATAAAATTAACTGCAGAGAATTACCCCGATTCTGAATACTATGACACCGCAGAAATATTGACCTCTTTAGGTATTGGAGAAGCATTAATTTCTGTCTTAGATGAAAAAGGAAGGCCTACACCATTGGCAGCTACAATGCTACGCGCTCCTATGAGCCGAATGGATGTGCTCACGAAAAAGGAATTAAAAGAAGTTATAGACACGTCCAAACTGGTTAAAAAGTACGGAGAAGACATAGACCGTGAAAGTGCTTATGAAATTCTTAATGAGAAAATTGAAAAGGCAGAAAAATTAGCTGAAAAAGAGGAACGTAAATCTTCAAGTCGAAGAACTAGTTCTAGAAGAAAAAGCACTCGTATGAACCCGATACTCAAAGTGGTGACCAGTGCTACATTCATTAGGGGGGTATTGGGAGTGTTGAAAAAAGTACTTCGCTAATTGAATTTTAAATAGCAAGTTCTAAATGATGGTTGGTTTGAAGACTAATTATAGCATACATTTGACACTTGACATTTGACACTTGACACTTGACACTTGACACTTGAATTTAATACAATTTCACTTTTTCACCATTTTAACCAAAACCCTAATCCCCCTATTAAAATGAACATCAAACATATTTTCACCATCATCATACTAGCTACTTTCTTTATCCAATGTCAAGGGGAGAAAGACAGTCCTTTTTTAATTACAAAAGACCATATAGGCAAACTTGAACGGACTTCCCTATTGAGTGAATTGGAAACTATTTACAAGGCAGATTCTATTGTAAAAGATACAGCCTCAAGAATTAATTACGTGCTCAAAAAAGTAAACATTTATGAAAAAGGAGGTTTACATTTATTAGGGCTAACACCCAATATTGATAGCATCCCTACAATTGAAAACATCCATGTTTACGACCCACGCTTTATAACAGAAAATGGGGTAGGTCTCAACAGCACTTTTAAAGATATTAAAGACAATTATACCATCCTAAAAATAATTACATCCCTTAATAATGTTGTCGTTTTAATTAAGGACAATCCCGTATATTTTACTATCGATAAGAAGGAACTTCCTGCCAATCTTAGGTTTGGAACGGCTAGCATTGAAGCAGTGCAAATACCCGATTTGGCCAAAATTAAATACATGATGGTTAGCTGGGACTAACATCGTTTAATTAATTCTTAAACCCATTATTTAGGAGTTCTTTTTATTGGTCTTAGTGCCCTAGCCCAATATGACTACGAACCAAGTGCTGAGCATCCTTTTGGATTACCCAACCCCAGAGCACCACAAGAATTGTTAGATTTCTCTCCTTTAATTGGGGCGTGTAATTATTGGTCCACTTTTGTTAAACAAACCTTAATCTTTCATTTAAAACGTTGGTTTTCCATACTTTCGAAAGCGATTGCTTATTGAAAAGAAATAGTACCGACCAAAACCAAAGAAATGAAACGCACCTTGAAAAACTTATTCGCATTATTTACTGCATTACTACTATCCATGACCATGACACAAGCACAAAAAACTGGCATTTTTGAAAATCACCACGACATAGGAAACGTAAAACATACTGGTTCTGCGACATACAATTCCGAGACACAAGAATACACCTTAAGTGGTTCTGGAACCAATATGTGGGGTAATCAGGATGAATTCCATTATCTGTGGAAATCCATTCAGGGTGATTTTATTCTAAGAGCCCAAATCTCCTTTGTAGGTGAAGGTGTAGACCCACATAGAAAAATTGGTTGGACTGTTAGGGACAACTTTCATTCAAATGGCAAGCAAGTGAATGCCACTGTTCATGGTGACGGACTTACCTCCTTACAATATAGAAGAACAATTGGTG
This sequence comes from Flavobacteriaceae bacterium, assembly GCA_002746415.1. GTDB lineage: Bacteria > Bacteroidota > Bacteroidia > Flavobacteriales > Flavobacteriaceae > Saonia. The sequence continues at coordinate 151,407 of NVXD01000017.1, forward strand.
GAGAAACCGAACAGCTAGAATCCTCAGCGGCCGGTTCAGATGTAATTCAGCTAGAGCGTAGGGGGAATATCTATATTATGAGCACTGCCAAATTTGGGGACACCTTTACAAGTGTGCAAGTGGAAATGGATCTAAGGAATGAAGTTTTTGTAGGCCTTTCTATGTGTTCCCATAATCCTGATGTGGTAGAAAAAGCCATTTTTAAAAATGTAAGAATCATTAAACCCACTCCCGAAGACTATACGCCATACCGTGATTACCTTGGTAGCCACTTAGAAGTAATGAATGTTGAAACCGGTGACCGGAAAATTTTGATGAGTTCCGCTCACAGCATTCAAGCTCCAAACTGGACACCAGATGGAAAAACATTGATTTACAACTCTAATGGGGTATTGTATACATATGATTTAGCCAGTGGTACAGTGGCCATGTTAAATACTGGCTTTGCCAACGACAACAATAACGATCATATTTTAAATGCAGATGCCACCAAAATAGCCATTAGCCACCATAACGCTGATGATGGTAGAACATCTTCTATCTATTATTTACCAATAGAAGGGAGTGATTCTCCTACAAAGGTTACCAAAGATGGTGTTGGGGCGTCATACCTACATGGATGGTCTCCTGATGATACGAAAATGATTTTCACTGCCAATAGAAATAATCAATATGATATTTATGAAGTTGATGTGGAAACAGGTAAGGAAAAGCAATTGACAAATTTAGCCACCTTAGATGATGGCTCTGAGTATTCTTCAGATGGAAAGTTTATTTATTTTAATTCTAACCGTACAGGAGCAATGCAAATATGGCGGATGAAAGCTAATGGTAAGGACCAAACACAAATGACATTCAATAAGAAACATTATGATTGGTTTCCCCACGTATCCCCAGACCAAAAGAAACTGTTCATTATTTCTTTTCCAGACAGCATTGAATCTGATCAACATCCATTTTATCAACATTGCTTGCTTAAGATTATGCCGATAGAAGGTGGTGAGCCAAAAATTATTGGGTATGTATATGGTGGTCAAGGTACCATTAATGTTCCTAGTTGGTCTCCAGACAGTAAACATGTTGCCTTTGTAACCAACTCTGGAAACATAGAGTAAAGAGTTTTAAAAAATAAAAACTACCCTAGGGCTCCGAGCTTTAGGGGATAGTTTTTAAGAAGCCTTATATTTTAATCTATTCTCCTGTATTGTTTCTTTATAGGTATCTACCCATTCCGTAAGTTCTAATAATTTTTTAAGGTAAGAATGTCCAAAATCTGTTAGCTGATACTCCACCCGTATAGGCACTTCGGAATACATCTTTCTAGAGATATACCCATCTCTATCTAGGGTTTTTAAACGTTCACTTAATACCTTATTTGAGATACCATACACTTTCTTCTTGAGTTCATTAAAACGCAACACTGGGAAAAAACCCAAATACAAAAAAATCAATATGCTCCATTTATCAGAGGACAAAGCCATGATATCACGTATGGGACAGAGCTCCATGGATGTTCTGGGATTAATATGTCCAAACATTTTTTTTATTTTATTTGCGACTTTAACCTTCTGATAATCAGTAGTAGTTTCTATTTCCATACCTACTTTATATTTTGAAACACCATTCAAATTAAAAATGATTGTGTAATTTTGGTTTTAATTAAAGAGCAAGTTACAAAAAGTAACCTTATTAAAAATGAAAAAAATACTTCAAAAATATATCCCTTTAGCCTACGGCATCTATTTTAATGGTTTCTCTCTTTTTTCGAAGAAAAAAGCAGCATCAAAGGCTTTCAGTGTTTTCTGCACGGTTAGAAAGGGAAAGGTTTTACCACATCAAAAGGAATTTTTGGATAAGGCCAAGAGTACAAAAGAAAAAGTGAAAGAACATACCTTACAGTCTTACCAATGGGAAGGAAAAAAAGAGACTGTGCTTTTATTACATGGATGGGAAAGCAATACGTTTCGCTGGAGAAATCTGATATCAAAATTAAAAGAGGCTGATTTTAATATTATTGCTTTTGATGCTCCTGCTCATGGACATTCCACTGGAAAAGAACTCAACGTACCGCTCTATACAGAATGTACACAGCATTTTATTGAAAAGCACAAACCGCAACATATCATTGCCCATTCAGTTGGTGGCATGAACGCACTATACAATCAATACAAATATCCAGACTCTGATATAAAAAAAGTAGTCACCATTGGTGCTCCCTCAGAACTTTCAGAAATAATGGGTCAATACAAAACCACATTAAAATACAATACTAGAGTAGAAAAAGCCCTAGACAACTATTTCATTGAAAGATTTGGTTTTAAAGTTGCTGATTTTTCAACCTCAAAATTTGTTCAAAGCAACACCAAAAAAGGTTTGTTGTTTCATGACGAATTAGATGCCATCGCCCCTTTCCATGCTTCAGAAAAAGTACATGCCAATTGGCAAGGAAGTACCTTCATCAAAACAAAAGGACTTGGGCATTCTATGCATCAAGAAGAAGTAAATAATAAGATTGTGGCTTTTTTAAAATAATCTCCCTCTTATAAATTTACATATCAACATTAAACAGCTATGTAAATCACATTATACTCAAAACTACAACTCCAAAACTGCGTTTTTTTTATTTTTCAATTTACATTTCCATTCCGCCATCATGTGTTGACAGATAATCTATTATGGACAGAAAACGGTCTTCGTTTTGCTTGGCACGTAATGATTATGGAAAAAAACGGGCATACAGATTTTACGGTAGTCAATAATAATACTCAAAAAAAATTTACCGTTTATCCCTCACAATACTTAACAACAATTCAAGAAAAACAAATGAGTTTTCAACCAGATATGATTTGGCAATTTGCGCAACATTTGGGTGAAAAATACCGGAACAATAAAGGATTAAACATATCAATCTATGCCAATTCAAAAGTCTCATTGAACGGAAGGGCATCAAAAACATACATTGACCCTAAAGTAGATTTGCTGACGCTTGAGTCAGTTGATGAAATCTACAATCATATTCAACCTTAAATTTTAGCTCCTATACGGGTCCAAAGTTTCAATGCTACCATCCTCATTATATGTAATTTCAGCAACCTTTACGGAACGTAAATGTGTCACTCCTTTGGATAGAGAAGAATCATGATAAAATAAATACCACTTGCCCTCCACTTCGCAAATTGAGTGATGGGACGTCCAACCTACAACAGGATTCAATATACGTCCACCATACGTAAACGGACCATAAGGACTGTCTCCTATGGCATAACAAATAAAGTGTGTATCTCCTGTAGAGTAAGAGAAGTAATATTTGCCATTATATTTATGTAACCATGCAGCTTCAAAAAATCTTCTTTCCTTATCTCCTGCTAACAATAAGTCTCCATTTTCATCAAGTATTTGAACTTCTTTTGGCTTTTCTGTAAACTCCAAAACATCATCCGTCATTTTAGCAACAAATGGCAATAATGCTGCTTCATTATCTTCTGGGATGTGGGCTGTTGGACTTTCAGGATGCGCTGCGTTAAAAACACCTGTTCTCCAACGTTGAAGCTGCCCGCCCCAAAGACCACCAAAATACATATAATAGCTTCCATCTTCATCTTCAAAGACAGCTGGATCAATTGAGAAACTATCCTTAATAGCTTCTGGTTGTGCTATAAAGGGACCTGTAGGAGAATCGCTTACGGCCACTCCTATTCTAAATATTCCGTCATATGCTTTTGCGGGGAAATATAAATAATACCTCCCGTCTTTATGTGCTGCATCAGGTGCCCACATTTGCTTTTCTGCCCATGCAACATCCTTTACATGCAATGCCACACCATTATCTACTGCATTGCCTGTAACAGAATCCATTGAAATAACATGGTAATCTTCCATTGCAAAATGACTTCCTAAATCATCAAATGCCTCACCTGCATCTACATCATGCGATGGATATATGTATATTTTTCCATTAAAATAATGGGCAGATGGGTCTGCAGTAAATATGTGCGATACCAAAGGTTGTGATATTGCTCTTTCATTTAAATCACTAAAATCTATGTGTTCAATACTATCTTCTGGCATACTGTTTTATTATTAGAAACTTCTCGACTGCCTTCAAAAAGACCATTACTACTATGTCTAGTTGAACGCAGTCGAGCGCTATTTTAATTTATTTTACTATTATCAGAATACTTTTTATGTTCTTCTTTCTTTTAAATCATTTTCAATCTGGACTTCCATTTTTTTATTTATCTCATAGAAAAACAACAACCCACACCCAATTAAAAATGGAATTGCGGGGTAAATACTGACCAACATTTTTGTCCCGTGAATAGCATTTTCAACTTGTGAAGCAGCATACGGGACATAATCATATACTCCCAAAATCCAAGCGACTAATGAACTCCCAATAGTAAGCCCTAATTTTAAACCAACCATCATTGCTGAGAATATAATTGCAGTTGCTCTACGGTTATTTTTCCATTCAGAAAAATCCGCTACATCCGCAATCATTGCCCATAATATAGGCGTACTAATCCCGTAGAAGAATCCGTGTAAAATTTGTGTTGCAAAAATTAAACCTACTGATTGTGGCGGGTAAAAGTATAAGAGAATAATAAATAAGGTTGAAACGAATAATGACCATCCAAACACAATTCGTTTTCCAAACTTATCTGCCAATCGTTTAGATAGTACAATCCCTATCAAACCAAAAAGAATCCCTCCTCCATTAAAAACCCCCAATCCTAAAGATGTATCATTTTCAAATGTTGGTAAAAAGGCTTTAAACGGGCCTAAAAAAGATTTTAATTGCGCTTGATCTACATAGTTTTCAAAATAAAACACATATGAACCACCTTTCATGGCTAGTGTAATAAAAACTAATGTTGTAAGCGTTAGCATTATAACCCAAGGCTTGTTTTTAAATAAATCTGATATGTCTTCTTTGACACTTGATTTCTGTTCGGGTGTAGGAATAATGCGTTCTTTTGTTGTTAAAAAAGTGATTATAAGCAAGACGGTACCAATAACTGCCAACCAAGTCATTACTGTTTCCATTCCTACAGCCTTATCTCCTCCTCCAGCTTTTAAGATTAAATCATACATAAATACTTGCACAAAGAATTGTGCGCCCATAACTCCTATAAAACGATATGACGAAATACTATTACGCTCTTTCATATCACCAGTAATAACGCCACTTAAAGCAGAATATGGTAAGTTATTAGCAGCATATAACATTAATAATAATGTGTATGTTATGACAGCATAGATTACTTTTCCTTTATATTCAAAATCAGGCGTACTAAAAGCAAGCATTGATGCAATCCCTAAAGGTACCGCTGTCCATAAAATCCAAGGTCTAAATTTCCCCCATCTTGTATTCGTTCTATCTGCAATCACTCCCATAATAGGATTAAAACCAAATGCAGCAACAATACCAACAACCAGTATTACAAGTGAAGCATCTTTAGTCCTAAGCCCATAAATATCAGTATAAAAATACGCCAGATAAGCCACCAAAGTCTGGAACACTAAATTGGCCGCTAAATCGCCTAAACTATACCCTATTTTTTCTCTTACAGAAATTTTTTGACTGGAAGTACTCATGAATTCTTTTTTAGTTAGTCTCTACTTCACAAAATAAAAACCTTAAAAGAATTAAGGTTTCGTATAAATAAGTGTGTTTGCTAAACTAAGGATTTACCAACAAATTGGCACTACAAATGAATATAAATTAGATTCTAAATAAATTTGTTGCGGATAATTTTTTGCAATCGATTGTAATTTTACAATGTTCAAGATAATCGCAAAAACCAAATTCCTTATTTCTAAAACAAACATTTATTGATTTTCGGCCGATGGCTTACCAAAAAACAATACCAAAATATTGTTTTTAACGTTATCTAAAAGTATACACTTGGTAATTATGCCTACAAAATTACTAGTTATGAAAAAGGTGATTTTTCTTTTTTTGATTCTTTTCTCTACAATATGCATTCATAGTTGCACCAACGATGAGGGAAGTGAAGACCTAGACCTACTAACCCCAGAGGATGAAAAAGAAATTATAAAGGATACCGCTTAAAAGATATAAATAAGACTTATTTACCTATTCTCTTTATGACGCTCCCTCGCTAGCAATGTGTTTTTCAACAACATGGCAATGGTCATAGGGCCAACACCACCAGGAACTGGAGTAATGAAAGATGCTTTTTTGCTTACATTTTCAAAATCCACGTCGCCAGCAAGGTAATAGCCTCTTTTTTTGGTTTCATCTGGCACGCGGGTAATGCCTACATCAATAACAACAGCATCATCCTTGACCATTTCCGCTTTTAAAAAGTTAGGAATTCCTAGAGCAGAAATAATAATATCCGCCTGAGAAATGATTTGGGTTATGTTTTTGGTACGGCTGTGTGTTAAAGTCACCGTAGAGTTTCCAGGCCACCCTTTGCGTCCCATTAATATACTCATGGGCCTCCCTACAATATGGCTCCTCCCAATAACTACAGTATGTTTTCCTTGAGTTTCTACATTGTATCTTTCCAACAACTCTAAAATACCAAAAGGTGTAGCCGGAATAAATGTACTCATATCCAAAGCCATTTTTCCAAAATTCATAGGATGAAAACCATCCACATCCTTATCTGGATTTACCGTCAAAAGTACTTTCTGGGTATCAATTTGTGGCGGCAAAGGCAGCTGAACGATAAAGCCATCTATATCATCATTATCATTAAGCTCTTCTATCTTATTCAACAACTCAACTTCACTTGTAGTGGCTGGCAATTGTATCAAGGTAGATTCAAAACCTACGCGTTCACAAGACTTGACTTTACTACCCACATAGGTAAGGCTAGCGCCATCATTACCTACTATAACCGCAGCAAGGTGTGGTACTTTCTCCCCACGTTCCTTCATTTTAGCTACTTCTATAGCAATTTCATCTTTTATCTGATTGGATATTTTCTTTCCGTCGAGTAGTTCCATCTGTTGGTTTATTTCTTTTTTGATAATTATCTATTACCTCTCAATTACTTCATGCCTTTCATAGCGCCCATCATCTGCATCATCTTTTTACCGCCACCGCCTTGCATCATTTTCATCATTTTGCCCATTTGGTCAAACTGTTTCAAAAGCTGGTTCACTTCTTGAATGGTACGACCGCTACCTTTTGCAATACGTTTTTTTCTGCCTGCATTCAATTTTGAAGGTGTGGAACGTTCATCTGGAGTCATGGAATGTATAATGGCTTCTATATGTTTAAAAGCATCATCATCCACGTCTACTCCTTTTAGCGCTTTACCGGCACCTGGAATCATCCCCATTAGATCCTTCATATTGCCCATTTTCTTAATTTGCTGTATCTGACTTAAAAAGTCATCAAAACCAAATTTGTTCTTCGCAATTTTTTTCTGAATTTTTCTGGCCTCTTCCTCATCAAACTGCTCCTGGGCTCTTTCCACAAGTGATATTACATCGCCCATACCTAAAATACGGTCTGCCATACGTGAAGGATAGAAAACATCTATCGCTTCCATCTTTTCTCCTGTACCAATGAATTTTATGGGCTTATCTACGACCGATTTAATTGAAATGGCCGCACCACCTCGGGTATCACCATCTAATTTGGTTAATATAACTCCATCAAAGTTTAAGATATCATTAAAGGCCTTTGCCGTATTCACGGCATCTTGCCCAGTCATGGCATCCACTACAAAAAGTGTTTCTTGAGGGCTTACTGCTTTATGAATGTTGGCAATCTCATCCATCATTTGCTCATCTACTGCCAAACGACCTGCAGTATCTATGATTACAACATTATAGCCATTGGATTTTGCATGGGCAACCCCTGCTTTAGCAATAGCCACAGGGTCATTATTTTCCTTATCTGAATATACCTCAACACCAATCTGCTCACCAACAATCTGCAATTGGTCTATTGCAGCAGGTCTGTATACATCACAGGCCACCAATAAAGGTTTTTTGGTTTTTTTATTTTTAAGATAATTGGCCAATTTTCCAGAAAAAGTAGTTTTACCAGAACCTTGAAGGCCAGACATTAAAATAACCGAAGGATTTCCAGAAAGGTCAACTCCCTCAGCATCGCCGCCCATTAATTGGGTCAATTCATCCTTTACAATTTTTATCATTAATTGCCCAGGCTGCAAAGTGGTCAATACATTCTGACCCAATGCTTTTTCTCTAACTTTATTGGTAAACTCCTTGGCTATCCTAAAATTGACATCGGCATCTAACAATGCCCTTCTTATTTCCTTAACGGTCTCAGCAACATTGATTTCAGTAATCTGACCATGTCCTTTGAGGACGTGGAGGGCTTTATCTAGCTTTTCACTTAAATTATCAAACATAATCTTCCATTATTAACGGGAATGGCAAATTTAAGAATAACAAAGGGAAGTGGGAAGTTAGATCTTAGAAATAATACAAAACAAAAGAGCACCCATCATAGATGGATGCTCTTTAAGAAGATTTAGGGTAAAAAAGGGGGCTATCTTAATTCTCGAATACTAGAATATTGTATCCAGAATCAGTCTCTTTTTTCAACTCTATTCTTGTTTGCGTAATAGAAATTAATTTGTAATCTGAAGTAAGTCCTCCTAATGGAGCTTCATCTCCTAAATTTAGGTACACTTTTAACCCTCCATCAAATCCTCTCACTGCTCTCCATATACCATCAGTTAAAATTGGGTCTGCATTTAAATTTGATACTGATATATTATGTAGGGCGCCAAATTCAAAAATATAATCTGTGTATTCTGAAGTATTATCCATTTCTCCAACAGTATAACTAGCCACAGACCAAGTGTTACTTCTCATAATACTTCTGATTTCAACTAAATCATCGTCTATATGATCATTATCACAGTTTCTTAAAAGAATTAGCTCAAAACCTTCAACCTCAAACTTTAAATATCTGTCACCTAAATGTCTCAATGGCCATTCAAAACTTACTCCTGGCTCTTCACCCATTGTAATTGCCATTACTGGAATATCTTGGTCATTTAGAATAATTTCCCATGTTCCATCTGAAGTAGTTGTACCATTACTCAATGTTACCAAACCTTCTGGCATAAACTTAAATTCGTATCCTAATAATCTTTCTATTCCTTCACCTTGATAAAATACTCTTTTAATTATCCAACTACATTCTTTTAATATGCTTCTCAAAGTGTCTGGATCAGTATTTACGATATCACAGGCTTTATGCATGATTATTTTGTTACCATCATCAGAATAAAGTTTAATTTTACCTTCACCAATTTCATACACTAACCACTCTAAGGTAAAGTCTACCAAGACGTCAAACTCTAAGTTCAATAATATTCTATGCTCGCCAACTCTAGTACTCCAAGCTCCTTCTAGAATATTTCCTTCTCTGTCTTTAACAACTACACTACCATTTTCATAGAAATTCATAGCATAATCAAAATACTGTTCCGTACGGTATTGACCATCTCTCTTCACTTCATGAACCAACCATGGGCATTTCACTAAATACTCATTTAAACGTTCTTGCGTAAAATCATCATCATTATGATCATTGTCATCATCTTCATCACACGCTTCCTTAGCAGTTTCAATAGCATGAGCCAACTCAGCATTACTATTCACAACCACTTCAGTTTCATCATAAAGAACCAATGTTACTGGGAAATCTATACTGATAAAATCATGTTCATCTGTACCTGCAAAGAAACGTCTCAATTCTCTATCACTGTTTACGGTTACGCTTCCAGTTCTTTCTAAATGCGAGTCAAAAGTGTATAACGTCATTGGATACACAAAATCTATACATTCTATATCATCATCACTACCACCTTCTCTACATTCTTCAGCAATAGCACGTAATTCTTGCTTACTATTAATTGTAATTTCTGTAAAATCTGCCAACGTAATAGTTATTGGAAAAAGGATTTCCAATAAATCTTCATCTGTATCAACAGCATCAATAATTTCTTCGATTAATCTTAAATCATCTATGGAATCAATAGTAAGTTCCAATCCGTTTACTTCAACAGTATATGGAAATTGAACAGCAAAACAACTGGCACCATCCACAATATTATCAAAAGACCCATCTTGAGAAGATGTATTTTCAATAAGTTTTGCAGTAGCAGAACTTGCTGATATAGTCTCTTGTTCTTCACCATTTGGTAAAGGTTCAATTTCTTTTTGACAAGAGGTAAAACTAAGAGCCGCTATAAATAGGGCTGAAAACATGAAGTAACTCAAAAACTTTTTCATAACGATTTGGATTTTTATTATGTTCGTATAGTTCTAAAACAACTAACTTTTAAAATACCCTACCCCATTTTTAATTTTTTTTAAAATATCTTTGAAAAAACCAATCGATTGAGCAGTAAAAATACAGATAACGTATGTGAAGAGAAGATCTTTAGCATTCTCTTTGAAACTAATTCCAAAACGGTTTTTAATTACATATATTATAAATTCGGTAATGAAGAGAAGGCATATGATGCCGTGCAGGAAGCTTTCGTAAAACTATGGGAGAACTGTGCCAAAGTAACTCCTGAAAAAGCCAAGGCTTATGTGTATACCATTGCCAACAATTTATACCTTAATGTATTAAAGGCTGAAAAAGTGCGCATGAAGTATGCCGATAGAGCAAATGACACTTCTTATGAGTCCCCAGAGTTTTTAATGGAGGAAAAAGAGTACAAGGAAAAACTGGACAATGCCTTGAACAGTTTACCTGAAAATCAACGCACCACTTTTTTATTGAATAGGATTGATGGAAAAAAATATGCAGAGATTGCAGAAATGGAAGGTGTAAGTGTAAAAGCCATTGAAAAACGAATGCACTTGGCCTTGAAAAGTTTAAGGGAACAAATTGATGGGATATAGTTTTAGCACCTCTTCAGCAATTCTTTTCTTAAAGGCAGTTTTGGGGATTGTACATATCTAAAAGTTCCCAATAAACAAAAATCGCCTATTGGGAACAATCCGTCTTAGTTTGGAAATTGTTTGACCAAACCATGACCTTTTACTCAAGATTCTTCTCTTTTATTTTAATCTTTTTATCCTAATATTACGAAAATCAAGTTCCGATCCGTGGCCTAAAAATGCTATATGCCCGTTATTCTTCAATAATCCTGGATGATCCTTATGGTCTAACGTGCCTTGTTTTGAAGCTTCCTTCATATTTCCCTCAATAATAACAGACCCGTTTAATACAATTTTAATATAATCCCCTTTTACTATGACCTCCTCAGAGTTCCATTCTCCGACAGCCTTCAAAAATCCTCTTTTCGCAGGCATAATCCCATAAACTGAACCATGATATTGATAAGGTTTTAAATTTGCATATATGGGTGCGGTATCGTCCAGTATTTGTAACTCTTTTGCTACGTAAGCAGCGTCGCCTTCAAGAGGGGTGTGAATACCCAGCCCATTATTGGCGCCAGGGGTTAATTTAAAATCGAACCTAAAAATAAAATCGGAATACTCTTCAACTGTATAAAGATTTCCATGGCCTCCCTCCTCAGGTCTTACCACTAATTTGTTCTCTTCCACTAAATAATCAGTTTTATTCCCAGTCCAATGATTCAAATCCTTTCCATTGAAAAGTGACTTAAAACCTGCAACTCTTTCTTCATCGGATAAAAGCACATCCCCAGAATCAATTTCACGGATAAAAATATTTCTGAATCCCAAATCTTCACCATGTGCTTGTAACTCAATAGCCTCTTTAACAAAAATGGCGCTCTTACTATCCCAATAATTTTCAAGAATTGCATTATCTGTTACCAGTACACCATTTAAATGCACTGTAACCCTTTCGCCCACCATTTTAATTCTAAAGGTATTCCATTCATTTACAGGATTGTCAGCTACTTTTAAAGGCGAGCTTATATTTCTCTGATTATTATATAATCCTCCAGATCCCACTTGAGCTCCTACATTAATTAAAGCAACATCCCAAATTTGAACTTGTGGAGTTCCCCTTAAATAAATACCACTGTCACCACCTTTGGTTATCTTCCAATCTACCAGCAATTCAAAATCTCCATAATCCTTAACGGTACTGATATTATTGTACCCTTCTCCCTTAAAACCAATAATTCCATCCTTAATAAACCAATCTTCCATCATTTGTTTATTGGCTTTTGCTTGGGCCCTAGTCATTATCCTTTTTGACATCTTGCCTCTTGCGATAGGATTTTCAACCAATCCTTCCCAGCCGGTAAAATCTTTACCATTAAAAATGGAAATGAACCCTTTTTCATTTGACATATTGTCCAAAAATTCTTTAACATCAATTTTGATGTATTGGCTATCGGGTCCTGTTAAATTACTAATGCTTTTTGAAACTATTTCCCTTACCAAATTGCCGCTCAATTCATTCTTTTTTCCAGGAGTGGGAAGGGCTATTTTAATTGCTGCATTGGATGCTGTTGTAATCAATCCCTTTGTATCCAAATACTCTGAAACAAAGACCAGTGACAAAAACGTTTTAATACTACTAGCACTTTTAATAATTTCCTTTTGATCACTCAGGCCCGTTTTAAATGGTATTAATTTCTTAATCAGTAATAACTTCTGGTCATCTGGATAAGAAGATTTACCCACCTGTGATAAGTAGTACTTAAAGGCACTTGAACGTATTTTATTTTCTAAACTTGTACTTGCTTTTTCAAACAAATAGGGCAATGCATCATTATTCCTCCAATTTGCCAAGGCATTCAATGCCACCATTTTTTCTTTGGCACTTCCTAAGTTTAATGATTTCACAACTAGCTTTAGTGACTCATCACTATTTAATGCAGGTAAAATAGGGAGAATTTTCCCCTTTTGATCCATTGCGTTATAGGCATCAATAACTACTCTTGAATTATCCTCTTTGGAATTGCCCAAAACATGGATAGCTGCTTTCTGGACATTTGCAATATCGGTAGGATTTTGAGCACTATTAATCAGTCTTATGATAGTTGATAGTTCAGTTGTAGGGGCTAATGATGATAATGCCGCATATATCGTGGAATTTAAATCATCGTTCCCGTTTTTAAGCAATGCCACTACCTCATCAAACTTCGATGTTGCACTACGGGCAGCCAAAACACTCACTAGAACTTCTTTCCCTCCATCCATCATCTCACTCATACTGTTTGCCAGCACATTACTGTCTCCAACATCACATACTCTTAACAAAGTGACTTTTATGGCATTATACTCTTTTGGTAAAGTTGCTTGCTTTAACGCTTTAAGCAATACAGGAAGTGCTTTCTTCTTATCTTGAAAAGCTAAAGCCTTTATTCCAGCAACTTTTACATTGATATCATTATCTTTTATCGCTACTAAAATGCATTTCTCAAATACAACCGCTTCTTTCCTTTTACTTAGCATTCTAATTAATTGAGGCTTACCTTCTACTGGCATTTTCTTATAAGCCTTGACCCATTTAGAAACCTCGTTGACCATTAAACCATGTGATGCTGCATTTAAAACTGCTCCCCTATATTCATTGTTTTTATGTTTGGCTTCTTTCACCAATGTTTTGGTAAAACTATCCCCGTATATTGCTCTTAAAAGTTGTACTGCGGCCGATCTAAAATGTAATTGTGCCTCCGAAGTACAATTTTTTAATAGCGTTTTGCCAACTTCCGCACCAACAAGTACATTTCCTGTCTCGTTAAGTCTATTTCCATAATGGATATAGGCCAAAATAGCTTTAGATCTATCCAAATTATATTCAGCCTTTTTTACGGCGTCAACAAGGACTTCTTTAGAGCCCTCATCTGCAATTTCGGCTAGGGCCATTAAAGATTTTTGCCGTATTAAAATAGAATTATCCACTGCCAGTTGTTCTAAAAGGCCAACGGAAGGGTTATAATTTAATTTCCCCAAGGCTTCTATAAATGTAGGCTGTTTTTCAGTATCAGCCTTTTTGGTTGCTTCATAAACAGCTTTAGAAGCCTTTAAAGTACCAATTGACATTAAGACTGCCAGTGCAGGCTTGTAAAGTTTATCTTCCCCTAAATATGCGCTTAATACGTGAACACTGGCATCACTTCCACAATGCATTAAACCAGCCATTAAAAATGTTTTAATCTCAGTATTGGCCATCTTGTCCAAAGCCCTTAGCAAAGCTTCTTCCACAACACTGGTCCCTATTGTACGCTCTCTTCCTCCACTATATCTTGCAACACTTTCAATTGCATATCTAGCTTGAGTATCGTCTCCTGTTCCCAATGGAACCAACATATCACAAAATTGAAGAACACCTTCGGAATTCAATCCAATGATCTCTTCCATTAATTTATCTGAGTGCTCCAAATTTTTTGTTGGTAATTGCGCCAGAATATCTGCCACCTTAGTCTCTAAGGTTCTATTATTTTGGGCATCTATATTATTCGTTGTGCACAACATCACAAAAAATGCACTTATAATTATATTGATTTTTTTCATTTTTTTAATCATTGTATTAGTATGCCCATGAACTTCTCATAGGTTGATTTATTAATCTATTTGCTTCTTCGTCATTGATGAATTCTTGCTTTTCCGAATCAAACTCTAAAGTCCTTCCTAAACGAAGGGCTATAATGCCCATATTCACAATAGTAGCAGAACGATGTCCGTTCTCTTCATTTAAGGCGAATTTCTGTCTGGTTTTCACTGCCTCTGAAAAAGTCCCTATTTGCTCTTCTGGGTCTGGCATGCTATCTATTAATCCTTGGACATTGGGAATAGTAGATTTAAACCCATTGTATATTTTTCCATTGGGACCTTCAATATATGCGGCATCTTTATCCCTATTCTCCCCATCTAAAATTATTTGGCATCCGTCTGCATAGGTATATGTAATTTTCCTCCAGGCACCTATCGCATCATAATGTTGTTGTGGAGCATCCACTTCTACTTTTACAGGACTGGTATTATCTTTTCCCAAAAAATATTGTACGGGATCTATATAGTGCTGACCCATATCCCCAAGTCCTCCCCCGTCATAATCCCAATACCCCCTAAAGGTTGAATGCGTTCTATGTGGATGATAAGGTTTTTCTGGTGCAGGACCCAGCCACATATTGTAATCAAAATGCTCTGGAACATTTTGTGGTTTTAAATTCTCTTTTCCTACCCAGTAAAATTTCCAATTAAAACCAGTAACACCACTAATAGTGACCTTTAAAGGCCACCCCAAAGCACCACTATCTACAACTTTTTTAAGGTTTTTTACTGGAGTTCCCATTCCATAAAAATTATCCTTAAAACGGAACCATGTATTTAATCTGAACATTTTCCCATGAACCTTCATTGCTTCAACTACCCGTTTCCCTTCCCCAATGGTTCTAGTCATTGGTTTTTCACACCAAACATCTTTACCTGCTTCTGCTGCCATAACAGACATAATCCCATGCCAATGGGGTGGAGTTGCGATATGAATTATATCAATATCTGGTCTCTGTAATACTTCCCTAAAATCACGATACCCTTTTACATCACCCCCAACTTTTTGAAGTGTTTTGGCTAGGTGCTGACCATCTGCATCACAAATTGCCAATAATTTTGTGTCCTCATAATTTAAATGTCCTTGCCCCATTCCTCCAACTCCAATTACCGCCTTAGTAAGTTGATCACTGGGAGCCAAGAAGTTGACACCTCCCAAAACATGTCTTGGAACAATTGTAATACCTGTCGCTATCGCCAAAGTTTTCTTAACAAAACCTCTACGATCATTTGTTTTTTTCATCATAGTATGTTCAATAATTTTAAAAGATTTAAACAAAGAAATAAGGCCTTGTGTAAAATATGGGGTAATGAATGGGGTAATGCTACTAAAAAAAATGTTTACTGTTTTTAGTAGAAAGAGACCAATGGTCAATATGCTAAAAGATTGTGAAGTGCCAAAAATTGCAGTAAAGTGTTTTAAATGCAATAAAAACAACCCAGAAGTTAGTATTACTTTTTACTTCCAACTTGGGCTAGGCAAATTATAATGCTAATGAAATCTCTTATTAAAAGGGAGCGTGGTCTTCTGAAATCATATCTTCAAAAGAAATAACATACGTTTCCTTGTACAGTTTATGATAAAGTTTTGTGAAATTGTCATACACAGAGTGTGCCAAGCTAAGTTTCCCCTGTTTTATTAAAATTTGAAGTTTTAACTGAAGTGCTTTTTCATTTAAATCATCATAGATATACATCACTTCAGCTATATTGAAAAGTAAATCGCCATGCTTATCACCATTCAATTTTTTAGACAATTGAGAACACTGTTCTATTACTACATTACTAAATTTCTCAAGATAGGGGTCTAACCAAGCTTCACTACTATTGGCCAAAAAACGGCCTTCTTTTAGAACAGCAATAAATTTTGGCAATTCTTTTTCTAGAGAAGTCAATGAATAATCTTCTTTTGCAAAATAATTCAGATAGTTTAAAGCCATATGATAATCACAATAGCATCGTGTTTCAATTTCCAAAAACCATAGTTTATCTTCAAATACTAAATTGATTCCTGAAATAGGAACTAGGATAGTTCTGAGATTTTGTATACTTGTCCCTCTAGTGTTTTTTGCACTTTGCACAGTCATTCCAGGCCAAAGCAATTCTGTCAATTTTTTGGTGCTAATTCCTTTTTTCATTCCATAACTATGCAAAAAAACTACTATAAATAGTCGTTTTAACATTGGAGATAATTTTTTAGCAATATCAATCCCGGCTTCATTTAATATCCGCAAGGTCCCAAAACAAAGTAACTGTTCTTTTTTATTGCTTGTTACTGCATCATCAACATTGAATTGTATTGCTTGTGAGAAATCAGCTTTTCCTCTGTCTAAACTATTTTTTCTTTTGCCTAAAAAGTACCTAGCTAGGAAAAAAAGCATTAAGAAAATTAATAAGATGACCAGACCCCAAATAAAATCACCTATAAGGGCGGTCTCTTCTTTTGATTTTTTGCTAAATTGAAGTTTAATTTCATTGTTATTCAATTCTCTTTCCCAAATTTTGATAGCACCGAGATACCCTACAAAAAATTCTTCCCAAAGGTTACTTCCTATTAATAAATTATAATCAGAAGTAGCATAATCCGCAATTAACTCCACTCTATCTGTTTGATTTCCATCAATAAAAAAACGCAAATCATTATTCACTTTTGAATGTACCAAGGCAATGTGGGTCCATTCATTTATGGGAACTGGTGAAGGTTCTGAAATATAATCTTTGATTCCTGCCATCGTGAAGGTTAAAAACCCTTCATGAATTTTTAAAACAAAGAGGTCGCCCTTACCTAAAATACTATTATTTGAGGATCGAGTAGTAGGTTTAACCCATGCAGTAATAGTAAAACTGGATTTTAAAGTGGATCTACTTTTAATTCCTGTGTCTATATAAGCACGATCTTTAAAAAGACCAACTGCACCAATTTCGTTATCTCGTTCAAATAAAACACCATTAGTGATAATTCCGGCATCATTCTTCTTGGTTTTATTTTTAACCTTACTTTCAAAAACAAAATAATCTGACAACCCAGATTCAGGATCCAATGGTACTCCAATAAACTGTTTTATATTGTCCTGGTTCTCAGGTGTGATAAATATAATATCCGGAGAAAAATGATACCCAGCTTTATGAGGCGTTAAAATAGGCTGTATTCCAAGTTCGGGAACCGGAAAACTAAAATACCCATTAGCTTTTCCATCTTTAGAGTTTTTAAACGTCACATTCTCTAATAAACGCTCCTTAGTCCTTACCACACCAAAGGCTTTTTTCTTAGCATTGAGCATAGAAACAGAACGTTGCACTTCCTCCAAATTAGAATTATCTGCATCAATAAAATTAGGAAGTTTTCCCGAACGCTTCCAAATATTAAAAATAAGGCTATCAGAAACATCCATTTTACCCCTATAATCAATACGACCCAATTCTTCTAGTCCATTAAATCGTACTAAAGAGTCATTAGTTATTGCAAGAGATGATAAATCAATAGTTTCTACATCCTTATCACCAACTTTAATTACAGTTATTTCTTTTGCATCAAGAGAATCTGCATTGCCGTCACCAAGAACAACCAATTGATTATTGTACTGAATATATTCCCTTAAAAAAGACAAGTTGACATTGTTATTTTTGGAAAGATTTACAGCTATGGGAATTCTTTTATCGAGGAGAGTCTTTAATTTGGACAAAGGAACTGTATCCAAATTTATTAATACATGTGACTGTAAGCGTAACGCCAATCTATAATCATTAGACAGCCTCCCATATTCCTGTGCATTTCCAAAACCCACAAAAAAAAGCAGTAATACAGACCAAATAAAATATGTTGTTCTTTTCAAAAATAAGTTTTAAACCTACCTAGCAAATTTAAAAAAAATAAGCTGGCATTAAAAGATATATATTTGACCTAAGGAACATCTTTACATATATTGAGGAATGAAGTAAATATGTAATTGCATTTATTGATCAAGTAAAATTGCATTTTTAAATTTTAAACTCAAAATTAGGTAGGGTATTTCAAAGCTCGGTTGTTATAAAGATGTAAAGCATAGAAACCATGCAAGAAAATTATTTAGCAAAATGGCTCAACAATGAGCTTTCTGGAGAAGAACTTAAGGATTTTATGAAATCCGAAGCATATGCTTCTTATCAGAAAATAGCTGAAGTTTCCAAAACTATGGAGGCTCCAGAATTCAATGTTGACAAAGCTTTGAACCACTTTAAGGATACTAACCTTACTAAAAAGGTTAAAGTAATCCAATTAAACCCTATTAGAAAAATTATGAGAATAGCAGCTGCTGTAGCGGTCATTGCTGTTGGCTCTTATTTCTATATTGATTCCTTGAATGAGAATATTGCTACTCAGTTTGCAGAGCACACGCAAGTAATCCTACCAGATAATTCTGAAATAGCCCTGAATGCAGATTCCCAAGTTTCTTACAGTGAAAAAAAATGGGATAAGGAACGTAATGTCTCTTTAAACGGAGAAGCATTCTTCAAAGTTGCCAAAGGAAAACGCTTTACTGTATCTACAGAAGATGGTGTAGTTGCTGTTTTAGGCACGCAATTTAATGTAGAGAACAGGGAAGGTTATTTTGAGGTTTCTTGTTATGAAGGCTTGGTAAGTGTCACCTATAAGGGTAAAGAAATCATGTTGCCCGCTGGAAATTCTTTCCTAGTTATTAATGGAAAGGTAATAGATATGGGTACGCCAAAAGGCGCACATCCCTCATGGATGGATAATGAAAGCTCTTTTAAAAGTGCTCCCTTAAAATATGTTTTGGATGAATTTGAAAGACAGTACAATATTACTGTTGCCACCCAAAATATTGATTTAAATCAATTATTTTCAGGTACTTTTAGCAACACTAACGCAGAATTGGCGTTAGAAAGTATTAGTGTTCCCTCACAAATATTATATAAATTAGAGGGTAATAAAGTACTCTTCTATGCGGAAAGCGCACAGTAAATATATTGGTTTTATAGTATGCCTTCTTTTCTTCCTTACTTTTTTCTCCAGTAAGGCTCAAGAAACACCTGAGGCATCCATAACCCTTATTTCTTATTTACAACAATTGGAAAAGGAGTATGATGTGAAGTTCTCTTATGCAGATGAGCATATTCAAAGCTTTATGATTACTAATCCCAAAAGTGAGGGTCTTGAAGGTATTTTGAAAAATATTCAGGACCAGACCCAACTTAAGATCCAAAAAATAAATGACCGCTACTATTCCCTTTTTAAAAGTAGTACGGTGGATATTTGCGGACATGTTCTAGACAATTATAAAAACACTTTGGCAAGTGGAGCCACAATAGAGGTTTTAAATAGTGAAATTGCCCTTCTCACAGATTTTGATGGTAAATTTTACTTAGAAAACATTCCTAGGGATGCTTTACTTCGCATTCGGCATTTGGGTTATAAAACTCAATACATTGCTGTTGAAAAACTCACAAATCAGCATCCATGCAAAACCATTTTAATGGGATTGAGCTACGAACAATTAGATGAAGTTATTTTGTTTGACTTTCTAACAACCGGACTTTCCAAACAAACTGATGCTAGCATCCAATTAAACACAGAGGACTTAGGTATTCTTCCTGGTCTTATTGAACCAGATGTATTACAAACCATCCAAGCCTTACCTGGCATAAAAAGTATTGATGAAACGGTATCTGATATTAACGTTCGAGGTGGCACCAATGACCAAAATTTAATTCTTTGGGATGGCATTAAAATGTATCAATCTGGGCATTTCTTTGGATTAATTTCTGCTTTTAACCCTTATTTAACGGATAAGGTAACCGTCATAAAAAATGGCACAAGTGCCCAATATGGAGATGGCATTAGTAGTGTCATTAGTATGGAAACTAAAAATGAGATAAAAAACACCTTCTTTGGAGGAGCAGGATTCAACCTCATTAGTGGAGATGTTTATGGTCAGCTTCCCATAAGTCAAGATTTGGCCTTTCAGTTTTCGGCTAGGCGTTCTACCACAGATTTTTTCAGCACACCCACTTACAATCAGTTTATTGACAAAGCCTTTCAGGATAGCGCCATTAAAATTGGAGATGACCCAACATCAGACAGGAATATTTCCAGAAATGAGAATTTCTACTTTTACGACTTTACAGCTAAAATTTTATACGATATCACTGAATATCAGAAAATTAGATTCAGCTTCATTAATATCAACAATAACCTAGATTATTTAGAAACTATTGAAAACAATAACACAACGGAAAGCTACTTAGACCAAACCAATCTTTCTTTTGGAGGTAGTTTGGAAAGTCAATGGACTCGAAATTTTTCCACTTTGTTACATATTTATTATACTCAATATAATATGAATGCGGAGCATGTTTTGGAAAATCAAATCCAACAACTCTCTCAAAAAAATGAGGTTTTGGAAACTGCTGTAAAACTAAATACCACATATACCTTTTCTGACCAAATTCAGTGGTTAAATGGGTATCAATTTAATGAAACTGGAATTACTAATTTCACAAATGTTTCTTTACCAGAATTTAATAGCAATCTTAAAGGAGTCATTAGAACACATTCTGCTTTTTCTGAATTCAAGTATACCTCAGCTAATGAGAAATTATATGCAAGAGGAGGCGCCCGACTTAACTATATAGAAAATTTAAATACGTTCAAAACGCTGATTATTGAGCCAAGGTTTAACATAAGTTATGCACTTACGGATAATATCAAAACAGAAATTCAAGGTGAATATAAAAATCAGACAACAAATCAGATTATAGATTTGGAGCAGAATTTTTTAGGGGTTGAAAAACGTAGGTGGCGACTTTCTGATAACGACTCTATACCCATCACCAAAAGCAAACAGGCCTCTATAGGGGTTAATTATGACAAAAAGAGACTCTACATAGGTCTGGAGGGCTTCTATAAAGAAGTAAATGGCGTAAGTACGGTAACACAGGGGTTCCAAAACCAAAATCAATTTAATGGAGAAATAGGTAAATATGATATAGTAGGTGCAGAATTCCTGATCAATAAAAAAACACTGCATTACAGCACTTGGTTAAGCTATACCTATAATGTAAACAACTATACATTTGAGGATATCATACCCAATCGTTTTCCCAATAATTTGGATATTCGACATCACATCACTTTTGCCGGAATATACACCTACAACAACTTAAAATTGGGTATTGGATTAAACTATAGATCAGGAAGGCCCTTTACCGAGCCACTTAATGGAGATAGTGCTATAAATACATTAGACTTTCCAAACACCATAAACTATAATGAACCTAATAGCGATAGGTTACCAACTTATATTAGGGCAGATGCATCTGCTACTTACAACTTTGATATGGGAGATAGCGTAAAAGCCACTGTGGGTGCTTCTGTAATCAACATCCTTGATCGAAGAAACCTTTTAAACACCTATTATAGGCTCAATGAAAACAATCAAATTGAAACAGTGGAAAGTATTTCTTTGGGCATTACACCAAATTTTAGTTTTAGGGTCAAGTTTTAATTCTTAATTCCCAAGAAGGTTCATAAAAATCAAAATTCAACATGTTGCGCACAATACGATATAATTTTGGAAATTCTTTTTTAAATTCTGAAGGGCTTTCTACATAACTTTCTACTAGTACCGAAAAAAACTCATGAATGTTGGTTTTACCGTATGCTCTAAAATAATTAGAAGTATCAAGCTTCTTAATAAAATCTTCATCCTTTAACATCTTCCCAATTTTTCTGAACCCATACCTAAATTTACGTGCTTCCCATGTGTTTTTACGAAATGACTCAAAACTCAGCGCATGAGCAAATTCATGCATCGCCAAATTCAAATTGTCATCAGGCACATTAAATCCTTCCTTTAAACTTTCGGCCGAAAACACCAAGGTTTTTAAACCAGGATTGTATTCCCCTAAATGATGCTGTTTTTTTATTCTGGAATAATATTGAGAAGGGTATATGACAACTCTAAGAACAGAACGCAACATTCTATAATTACTAAGACCCAAGGTCAATAATGAAGCAGTTGCACTCAGTAGTAGTGTTATTTCATGTTCTTTTTCTACACCACCGTAAAAAACAAATTTCTTCCTGCATCTAAACCAAGCTAATCGCTTTTCAAATTTTTCTTTGAATCTTTCAGGTAAGCTAGCATAGATTGGAAAATGAGTTCTTAAATAATACTCCTCATCTCTTGTTATTTTCTTGATTTTATTAAAGGGATTAAGATGGTATAATCCAAAAGCATAATAAATGATATAGGAGAGATACCCTACTATAAATAGTATTGCGGCTAGTATTCCAAATATTTCTGGTCCAGGCATCAATTGGTGTTGGTACATTGTGAAAGTAACTAAATATTTAATTACATCCGTTCTGGCACTTCAATCCCTAATAATTTAAAAGCAGATGCAATGATTTCCCCCACTTTATTAGAAAGTTGAACTCGTAAAATTTTCTTTTGCGCATCTGTTTCCCCCAAAATAGATACTTGCTGATAAAAAGAATTGAATTCCTTTACCAAATCATAGGTGTAATTGGCAATCAAGGCTGGACTATAGTGCGCAGCAGCCAATTGAATGGTCTCTGGGAACAGTTGTATTCGTTTTAATAATTCTTTTTCTTTTTCATGCAACACAATTGAACTCTCCACTACGCTTGTGGTGATAACATTAGTGCTTTTGGCTTTTCTTAAAATGGATTGAATCCTTGCATATGTATATTGGATAAAAGGCCCCGTATTTCCTTGAAAATCTACCGATTCTTCTGGGTCAAAAAGAATGCGCTTTTTAGGATCCACCTTTAGAATGTAATATTTTAAAGCTCCAAGACCAATCATCTTGAACAACTCTTGCTTTTCAGTATCAGAATACTCTTCTAGCTTACCCAAATCCTCTGAGATTTTTTTCGCAGTTTGGGTCATATCATTCATTAAATCATCAGCATCTACAACAGTACCTTCCCTACTCTTCATTTTACCACTAGGCAAATCCACCATCCCATAACTTAAATGATGCAATTGTTCTGCCCATGAAAAACCGAGTTTCTTAAGAATTAGAAACAACACCTTAAAATGATAATCTTGTTCGTTTCCAACAATATAGACCATTCCGTTTACAGAAGGATAATCTTTTACACGTTGTATAGCAGTACCAATATCTTGGGTCATATAAACAGCGGTGCCATCAGAACGCAACACAATTTTCTCATCTAGCCCTTCATCCGTCAAATCTATCCAAACACTACCATCTTCTTTTTTAAAGAACACCCCTTTTTTAATCCCATCTGCAACAACATCTTTCCCTAATAAATAAGTGTCGCTCTCATAGTATAATTGGTCAAAATCTACGCCTAAATTTTTATAGGTTTCTTCAAAACCAGTATAGACCCAAGCGTTCATTGTTTTCCACAAGCTAACTACGGCATCATCGCCAGCCTCCCATTTACGGAGCATTTCTTGGGCTTCCAATAGTAAAGGAGCTTCTTTTTCGGCCACTTTTTGCTCAGTTCCACTGTTTACCAATTCCGTAATTTCTTTTTTATAGGCTTTATCAAAGGCTACATAGTAATTCCCTACCAATTTATCCCCCTTTAAACCGGTATTCCCTGGAGTCTCTTTTTTACCATCTTTACCAATAGGAGCGAATCGCTCCCAAGCCAGCATACTTTTACAAATATGAATACCTCGGTCATTGATAATTTGGGTTTTGTATACTTTTCTACCGGAAGCTTTTATAATTTCAGCGACTGAATATCCTAATAAGTTATTTCTTATATGCCCTAAGTGCAATGGCTTATTGGTGTTGGGAGAAGAATATTCAACCATTACAGCATCTTTACTATCAGCCGCTACATAGCCATAGTTTTCCTGATCTTTAATAGAAGCTAAAAAATCCAAATAAAAAGCATCACTAATTACTATGTTCAAAAAACCCTTGACCACATTAAACCCGGTCACTTCTTTTACATTCTCCTGTAAGAACTCACCAATCTGCTTTCCAATAACTTCTGGATTCCCTTTTACAAAACGCAGCATTGGGAAAACTACCGCAGTAATATCGCCTTCAAAATCTTTACGGGTCGCTTGAAACTCCACCGATGGAAGTTCCACATTGAAAATGGATAAAACGGCTTCTTTTACTTTGGTTGTAAGTACTTCTTGAACATTCATTAATTTGGACATATAAGCTTGCAAAATTACGTAATTTTTACGCTTTTATGCTAAAAGAAGGGCGTGGCATTACTAGGTTTTATAATTTAACTAACTTTATACGGTACACCAACAATTCCAATACCTTGTTTTTAAAAAAAAACCACCTTCTACTAGTTTCCATTTCAATACTCTTTTTATTCTCTCTATTTGCTTTCCTATGGACAGAGGAGAGTTACAATGCTATTGAGATAACCTCTATATGGGTGCGGAATTATTTTGGCTACTTCTATTTGTATCTGGGATTTGGCTGTGTATTAATACTCTTAGCTATTGCATTATCGCCATTAGGTAAACTAAAACTTGGAAATAAAAACCAAAAACCCGAGCATTCTCTGTGGGCTTGGACTGCCATGTTGTACAGTGCGGGCATGGGAGCCGGAATTCTACTCAGAGCTGTGCAAGAACCCGTATTTATGCAACAGCATCAACCGTACAATTCGAACTTATCAGCAGAAACATTGGCTTTAGAATATACGTTCTACCAATGGGGGTTTACCGCTTGGGCATTTTATGGACTTTTTGCAATGGTGGTAGGCTATGCCCTTTTTGTTCAAAAAAAGAAAGTGAGCGTGAGTGCCACTATTGAAGATTCCTTTAAAAACAAACCTGTGCGGTTCGGTATAGATATCATGACCATTATTACCACCGTTTTTGGATTGATTGCCGCTATTGGACTTGGCACAGCCCAAATTAATGGAGGCTTAAATCATGTATTTTCTGCCAATTTTGGAATAGGAACTACGATTTTATTGGCAATTCTTGTGTCTACATTAGCTTTTATTTCTGCATGGAAAGGAGTTAATAAAGGAATTAAGATAATTTCCAAACTAAATATTCTCATTACATTACTGTTACTCCTGTTCATATTTTTCACTAGTGATATGTTGACCATTTTAGTATTCTTTGGAAAAGCAACGTATCATTACATACTGGACTTTGTCCCTATGAGTTTGGCCCTTGAAAACTATAACCCTGGACTATCCTTCCTAACCGATTGGACTTTTTATTATTGGGCATTTTGGCTGGCGTGGGCACCTTTTACTGGAATTTTTATTGCTCGAATCTCTAAAGGAAGAACCTTAAGGCAATTGCTCTTGGGGGTATTACTAATTCCATCTTTGGGGACTTTCTTTTGGTTTTCGGTTTTTGGCACATCGGCATTTCAACTTATTGAAGGTTGGGGCACTTACAACAATGAGTTTGGAAATGTTTTCTCTTCTATTTTTGTGTTTTTTGAGAACTATCCCATGGCAACATTCCTCAATTTTGTCACCTTGATAGTACTGATTGGTTTTTTGGTCACGTCGGTAGATTCCGCAGTGTTTGTCTTGAGCATGTTTACAGATAAAGGAAAACAAAACCCAAAGAAAAAACATCGATTGATTTGGTCCGTTTTTATACTCTTAGCTACCATATCACTGCTACTTTTAGGGAATGTAAAACCAGATATTGACATCTTGGTGGCAGTTCAAAAATTACTCATCATCACTTCCCTGCCTTTTGCTTTTTTCATGGTGGTAATGGCGGTTGCCTTTTTGAGAACGGTATTAAAAAAAGCGCCATCAAAAATCTGATAATTAGCAATACATACAGTAAACCAATGGATTCCTGCCTTCACAGGAATGACAAAAAATTATTATTTGGATAACTTCTGCAATACTTCCATTGCTTTTTGTCCGTCTTTTTGGTTGACAAAAATATGGTCATGGTAATAACCAGAAATTACATTACAGCTAATTTGATGCCTGGCTAATTCGGTTGAAAACAATGCCGTTAATCCAACTGCATCCAAAGAAGAATGCACATTTAAGGTAATCCAAGAGGCAATATAATTATACGACAATTGGTACAAGTCTGCATGTTGACGTTCTAAAATAACAGTTATTCCTTCCTTTTCCTTAAACTCAGATAGTATATGTTCTTTTTTAATAAAATCTGTAGATGCAACAGTTGCAAAGACATACTCCCCTGTATTTAATTCAGGTTGCATTTCTTTAAGCAGTTTTTCAAGATTTGTTTCACCTTGCATATCTAGTGCTTTAATTTTCAAATAATTGCCTACTCATCCCTAGGCAAAGTCATTTATTATTACAATTTATAGATTCCTGCCTTCGCAGGAATGACAACAATAGGATGCAGGAATGACAACAAAGTGTGCAGGAATGACATCAGAGGCCATAGGAGTGACATATTGAGGTATTAATTTTTAGGCAGAAACACTTCGGCCATCATACATCTGGCGCTACCACCACCGCAAGTTTCTATGGTTTCTAAAGAACTGTGGATAATTTCACCATAGGTCTTAAAATCTTTAATCTGACCAGGGGTTAGGCTATTATAAGCTGCAGTGCTCATGACTAGATAGCGCTTGTCATCCTTTCCTAACACTTGCAACATATTACCTGCAAATTGGTGCATTTGGACTTCCGTAATGGCCATTATCTTTTTATGATCTTGTTTTAGATGATGTAAGACATTTTTCCTTTCCTTTTTATCATCTATGGCATCCAAGCATATTACGGCGAACTCTTCTGCCATGCACATCATTACATTGGTATGATAAATGAGTGCCCTTTCCCCGTTTACGGTTTGTTTGGAGGTAAAAATTACTGGAGTATATTCAAAATCTTCACAGAATTCAATAAATAATTCCTCATCCGCTCTTTCAGATAAGGCACAATAGGCTTTTTCATTCACCCTATCTAACAAAATACTGCCAGTACCTTCCAAAAAAACACCTTCCTCTTCGGCTGAAGTATAATCAACTATGTCATTTATGACATATCCTTTTTCTTCCAGAAGATCTAAGATATCATCTCGTCGTTCTTGCCTTCTGTTTTCTGCAAACATAGGATACAAACCTACTGTACCATTAGCATGAAAAGAGATCCAATTGTTCGGGAATATGGAATCTGGTGTATTAGGTTCCATAGTATCTTCAACAACTAGTACATCAACTCCTCTACTTTCTAAAACAGTCACAAAAGCATCAAACTCTTGTTGCGCTTTCTTGTTGATTTCAATATCCTTAAGATCAATATGTTCTTGAAAATAATTATTTACCGCTGTTTGTTCGTTCATTCTAAAACTAACAGGGCGAATCATTAATATGGCGTTCGTAATTTGCATCTATTAGGTTTTACACTTTATCTATGCAAAGTTAATTTTTTTAAATCGACCTCCCCTTAGAAATACTTAAACAATGTGATTCGTAAAAAACTATCGTTTTGAAAATTGGATAGAATAAACTCATTATCATCTACATTATTTAAAAATCTTCCTTCAATTTCCACCTTCATACTTTCCCCAAACCTACGAGAACCTTCTATGCTAAATATTTTGCTGCTATTCTCCAAGTCGGTTATTCCTCCCAACAAAATCTCTGTACTTTGTATGTCATTAAAGGCAATACGACTTCCAAAAAAGATATCGTTTTGCAACGCATTTAAAGCAAGTTCATCTCGTTCATCGTACAAATATTCTCCAATAAGACCTACGTCTATACCTGTATTTTTAATATTGCTAATGGTGAATTCCACACCACCAACTGCTGCGAAAAAATCTTGCGCATCACTTGTTCTGTATATGGATTCTAGTTTCCATAAAAAAGCATTGTGTGTTATTTGCACGTCCAATCCTGTTTGATTGATGATGGGATAAAATGCGTTGATATTTCCAAAGGCATCAAAATCAAATAAAGGCTCTCTTCCTGTTCCATAAAAATGGGAAAGTCCAACATCAAAAATACCTATGCTATGTGCATATCTAAGTGCAAAATCTTGGTGCCATTCTTCTGCATCACTTTCATAACCGAAATCATCTTTATTTAAAACATCAGAAAACCTAAAACGACCTTTACTTCCTGCAAATGTCCGTTTTCTGTGATAGGGCAAATAGAATGCATCAAAAGTTCCAAAATTAGTACTCAATGAGTATTGTACCATGGGTTGTCCTAATTTTTTCTCTCCATCAAAGCTTTCAACGGCATCAGTTTGGTTAATAATATCCACCAAATGGTTACTCTCTGTAACCCCCCAATATACTTTCTTAAGACCAATACTTATTTCCCAATTGCTTTTTGCCTTTTGGTAATACAGCTCTCTAATATCCCAATGGGTACGTTCATCATCCACATCCAAACGAAAAAAACCTTTAAAATTTAGGCTTTCGTAACCCTTGTTCCATTCTAATGAATACTCAGGCCGCACTGCAATAGAAGGGAAATTATTCTCTTGGTTATTGAAAGAAGCCTCATCAAAAAAATAGCGATATTCTCCTTCCAATTCCAACTCAAAATCATGTGTAAGGCTAGGTCCTTTTTCTTCTTGGGTAAAACCACAATAAATAGTAAAACTTAAAATTACCGTAACAATATATTTCTTCATGTCCTTTTTGTTAATATAAAATCGGGAGCTGTAATAATTTACTCCCGACTTTACTTTCACCCAACAAAATTTAATTTATTTTAATTTCCAGCTCTTTTTAAAGAATTCTGAGAAAAATCATCCTCCGTTAATTCTTTCTCAAAATTGTAATCAGAAAATTCCAAGGTGGTTTCCTTATTACTTTGATGATTCACCATCTTCATTTGTCCAGCTCTCCAATACTTGTTTTTATATTGTTTGTACCCACTATAGTCCAATGTTTTTAATAGCGTATCTTTTCTATCATAAAACTCTGATTTCTCTATACGGTAACCCTTGTCTTTATTATAAGTAACCACTCTACGGGTATACCCAGATTTTGGATCTACTGGATCCTGCTCTACAATTAAGAAGTTACCTTCTGATTTTAAGAATTTATAGGTGTATTTTTCTACTTCTTGGGAAGAAAGATCTTCATAGGCAAATTCACTTCCCATAAAAGGGCCCGACTTATTATTTGACGAGATTCTTTTAACCCGACTTATAGAAGGTAAATACAGCCACTGGTCATCACTACCAACTCTATGGGTAAAGGTTAGCGTGGAAGTACCTTTTACATCCTTAGGGGTGTTAAAAATAATTAAGGACTTATCACCATCAGTTTCCATTTCCAATGTTTTGGTACTCATTTTACGCTCACTTACCTGTCCGTTTTTATTCTTCAAAATCATTCTAAGTTCTACCGTAGAACTTCCAAAACCTGTATCTGCGGCATCAGCTGCTTTAGCTACTTCTAGACCCCTTTCTTCTGGGCTTTGGGCGTAAGAAACTGATACACCCATGGTAAATACAATAAGGGTTGTTAAAATTTTATTTTTCATTTTTCTATTATTTTAATTGTTGACTTTTTTATTTATTCTTGTTTGATTTCATCTTTATCCTTACTAACCAATATGAGTAATGATGGCAATAGAATAAAATCGATGACCAATGCAGATACTATAATTATGGTTGTAATTCGTGCCATATAACTATTTAATGCAAAGGATGATTGAGACAACACTATAAACCCTGCCAACAACACTACTGTTGTAACAATAAGTGCGGTACCCACAGTAGAAAAGGCATAGATGACAGCTTCTTTGGCATTATAGCCAAAATCTCTTCTTGCCCTTAAAAATTTGGACATAAAATGAACCGTGTCATCCACTATAATACCAAGTGACATGCCAAATACAATGACCATACCCGTATTTATTTCTCCTTTGTATAAATACCAGAATCCAAAACCTACCAAAACTGGTGCAACATTGGGAATAAGACTTAATAGTCCCAACTTAAAATTCCGAAGGGCAAACATTAAGACCAAAGAAATTAATAATAAGGCAATAATATTCCCTTTAAACATGCTATCAGCTTGCCTGAATCCTAATTTCGAAAACATTAGTGTTGGACTAACCGCAAGTGCATGCATGGGTTTTGGTGTATTGTCAATCAACCAATTTTCGGCTCTTTTAGAAAAAGCGATCATATCTGCACTTCTAATATTTCCTATCGTAACAGTTACTCTGGACTCCGATTTATCTACATTAATTTGATTGTTCAAGTCCAAACCAAAGGGCAATGACATTTCGTATAACAATAAATACTGGGCAGCATTTTCCCGTTGAGAAGCGACTTTATAATACGCCTCATCATCGCCATGCATAGAACGGTTAACGCGACGAGATACCTCACTAAAAGCATTCACGTGTATGACCTCTGGTTGTTCATTTAACCAATCCTCAAATTTGTTTAAATGCTGTAAATAAGAAGGGCTGTTTATTCCACCACTTTCACCAGAGCCTATGGAAAACTCAAGATTATAGATTCCAGTCAAGTTTTCACTGATATAATCAGTATCTGTTCTAAACTGAACACTTTCATCAAAATAATCAATGAATTCATCATTGAACACATTTTTGTTGGCCAAATACGTTAGCCCACTTATAATCACCAGTGAAATTATAGTAAGTTTCACAGGTCTATTGGCCACATATGTGCCAAATCTAACTAGGTATGGTTCTTTTGCTTTTTTCTTGTCATTAACGGCCAGTTTTTGTTTTTCCTTGACTTTGATTGGTAGTATGGAAACCAGTGCTGGTAGTGTGGTCAAGGAAAAAAGAAATGCTGCTCCCATTCCAAAAGCTGTTATATTCCCTAAATCCCAAAATGGTGGCACATCACCAAAATTCATAGTCAAAAACCCAATTACAGTTGTAAGACTAGTAACCAGTATTGGCATAAAATTTAAACGAATACTATCTTTTAGTGCATCATTCTTAGACATCCCTTTATTTTTCATATTCTGTAACATGGTAATGAGAACATGTATGCTATCTGCGACCGCAAGGGTTAGTATCATGGTTGAAAATACCGCAGATGGTGGCGTTAGTTTTATGCCCATAATACCAATAAATCCAACCGCTGACATAATAGAAAAAAGAATCACCACCAAAGTTGCCAAGGTGCTGAAAAAACTTCTTGTTAATATGAGTGTCACTATAATAACAATGAGCAACATAATGCCCGTAAGTCCCATATCTCTCATGGAAGCTTCAAAAAACGCAGTATTTAAAGGCACTAATCCAGAAGTATGCACTTTAAAGTTGGGGTGTTTTGCTATAAACTCTTCAATCATGTTTCTTGTAAAGGCGGTAACTTCTGGAATTTCTTTTGCACTGTCCTTGCCAGGTAATTTCACTGTGACATTTATGGCTGTAACACTTCCCTTTTCATTTATAATCCTATTGACCAATAAAGGTTCTTTTAAAGCAATTTGTTTTATTTCCTGTATTTCTGCACTTGTTTTTAAAGCAGATTCATAGGATAAATCATCTACATACAAATCATCTCCTTCTGCACTGGTATGCTGAAAATTAGTAATTGCATCCACACGTGATGAATAAGGTGTATTCCAGGCCTCAGCTGTAAGCTCCTCTATTGCAACAAGATTACTTTTTGTGAATATATTGCCATTATCAGGAGATAAAACAATAACAACGTTATCATCTTTGGTATATTTTTCCTGTAACGCATCAAAGGCTTCTAATTCTGGGTTGGACTCACTAAAAAACACATGATAATCACCATCAAACTCCATTTTACCCTGGGAACCCAATCCCAATGCTAAAACGGTTGTTAGTAGTAATACCACCCATTTTTTCTTGATCATAAACTCCCCCCACTTTTGTGCGAAAGAATTCATTGCTGATTTACTTTGTTTTAATTTGTTCATTTCAGTTGTTATGTTAATGGTTTTGATTTAATAAATGACCAGTCAACTATAAATTTTTGTACACTATTAAACGACTGGTCAACTTTAATATGTTTAAAAAAATTATCTTGTTAGTAATAATTTGGAATATGCCAACGCATTGTCCAAAGCTTTATGATCCTGAGACATTTTTACGGTAATCATTGCGCCTTTCCATGCATCTTCAATAAAAGGTATAATATTCTCGGCAATAATAGTTGTACTGACCTCTCCCATCTCCTGAGCCTCCTTTAATACAGCAATTAATTTGCCCCTAAACTCATTTTCATTTTTTGAAAGAACATTCCGTATTTTTTCACTATGATTTGCCATTTCAGCAGTCACATTACATGCCATACAACCTATACAGTCAAATTCATCCTTAACAGTCTGATTCTTATACTCCAGTAAATTAAACAACCTCCTTAATGCTGATGGCTCTTCTTTATTATCCAAAATATCAGAAACCGGTGCGGTCATTATTACAAAATATCGATCAATTGCCTTTACCGCGAAATCTTCTTTAGACTCAAAGTAAAAATAAAAAGAACCTTTGGGAACTCCTGCAGCCTTTACAATATCATTCACGCTAGTTCCATTATAGCCTTTATCCCAAAGCACATGCAACCCTTTATCCAAAAGGTAGTTTGCTTTTTCAATATGTTTTATCGTTACGACCATTAATTTTATTAGGGTACAAATATATGACCACTCGTCTAGTAAATCAAACCTATTTAATAAAAATTTATGATTTAAGTTTTAAATTACTGATTAAAAGCAACTTACCTACTCTCTAATTAAAGGTAAAGTGCTACATCTTAAGAGACCTTCCTGCTTGGCTATTTCCGCATAGGGTACTTCTTCTACCACAAAACCTTGCTTTCTTAACCAAGTATTGAGTCGCGTAAAGCTGCATTCAGAAACCACCACTTTTGGAGAAATAGAAAATACATTACTATACATATTGTACATTTCCTCTTTTGTGATCTCAAAAATATTCTCAACCCCAAAATAATTTACGAGCCAATTATATTCCTCTTCAATCAAAAATCCATTCTTATGCAAAATTGCCTTGTCTTTTCCTATGGGTTGAAAGCAACAATCTAAATGCAGAGCATTTTCTTTGGCATTGGTATTGGATTTTCTCAGCTCAAATGATTTTACTTTTTTATCTGGAAATTGCTCTGTAATATAGGTTACTGCTTCTTTATTTGTTCTTGCAGTAATAATATTTGGATAATCCTCTCCTGTATATGTTCCAATAAAAATATAATCATTCCAAGGCATCACATCACCTCCTTCTATATGCACTTCTTCAGGAGGGCGCATAAACTTCTCTGGAGCTATCCTATCTAACACATGCACTATTGCCTCAAACTCTCTTTCTCTGTCCGGTAAAATATTGGCATGAAACAACTTGTCTTCAATCACAAAAGCAATATCCCTAGAAAATATCTGATTACAGTCTTCAAGAATTTCTGGTCTAAACACTTGGACATTGTACTTTTCCAGGACTGTTGCAAAGGCCTCCATTTCTTTTGTCATATCCGTTTCCGTAGGATACGTTCCTGCCAAAATATGTTCTACTGATTTGGGATCATATGCATCGGTAACTTTTGGAACTGGACCACAGCTTGCCGCAGTACCCAAAACAACAGCTTTTAAAGTTGCTGTCTCATCCTTAACATTTAATTGAAGCATTGTTATATTTTTGACAAATATAACCATAAAAATGCCCTTTTTACATGATACAAAAAGGGCATTTTTTATGCTTTTACTTATTTCCTATCTTTTATCCAATGCCACAAAAGGTCTTTTGGTTTTCCCTATATACACTTGTCTAGGACGTCCAATTGGCTCTCCATTAAGACGCATCTCTCTCCACTGGGCAATCCATCCTGGAAGTCTTCCTAAAGCAAACATTACTGTAAACATTTCTGTAGGAATGTCTAAAGCTCTATAGATGATTCCTGAATAGAAATCAACATTGGGGTACAATTTACGCTTCACAAAGTAATCATCCTCAAGTGCTTCTTTTTCCAAGCCTTTGGCTATAGCCAGAATAGGGTCATTAATTCCTAAATCCGCTAAAACTTCATCAGCTGCTTTCTTTATAATTTTTGCTCTTGGGTCAAAGTTTTTATATACTCTATGTCCAAAGCCCATCAATCTAAAAGGGTCATTCTTATCTTTTGCCTTGGCCATATATTTTTTAGTATCGCCACCATCTTTTTCAATAGCTTCCAACATTTCTAACACCGCCTGATTGGCACCCCCGTGAAGTGGTCCCCATAATGCAGATATTCCAGCTGAAATTGAAGCAAAAAGACCCGCGTGTGAAGAACCTACAATACGAACTGTAGAAGTAGAACAATTCTGTTCATGATCAGCATGTAAAATCAATAATTGGTCCAAAGCATCTATGACCACTTTGTTCTTTTTATATTCCTGTCCTGGTCTTTTAAACATCATTTGATGAAAATTTTCCACATAGCCAACAGAATCATCACCATAATCCAATGGTAATCCTTTCTTCTTCCTTAATGCCCAAGCAACCAATACAGGGAATTTTGCTAGCAACCTAACTATGGCATGATACATATCTTTTTCAGAAGATACATCAACTGTAGTAGGGTTAAAGGCAATTAAAGCACTTGTTAATGAAGATAATACACCCATTGGGTGCGCTGATTTTGGAAAACCATCCAATATCTTCTTCATTTCCTCATCTACATGAGACTCTGCTCTTATATCATTATGAAATTGCAGCAATTTTTCTTCATTTGGCAATTCACCAAAAATCAATAAATAAGCAACCTCTAAGAAATCCGCTTTCTCTGCCAAAGCTTCAATCGTAAACCCTCTATATCTTAAAATTCCTTTTTCGCCATCTAAAAACGTTATGGCGCTTTCACAAGATCCTGTATTTTTAAATCCTGGATCTATGGTGATTAAATTGGCTACCCCTCTTAACGTTTTAATATCAATAGCAAATTCATTCTCCGTACCCTTTATTACAGGAAACTCATATTTTTTGCCTTGAAATTCTAATATAGCTTTATCTGACATTTGTGCTTTTTAGTGTTTTGAAAATAAGAAAGTAAATTTACAAAAAAGACATCATCTTAACAATCTGCAATCCCACTTAATGTAAATAAATCACATGTTTTAGAATTATTATGATTTTAGAACATATAATTTTTCATAGTATTCCTCTACAGACTTTTCCCAAGTAAATTTCATTTTCTTGGCGTTCGTCTTAATTCTTTTCCATTTAGGCTTGTCATTGATATAAACATCCAATGCCTCATCAAAAGAGATGAGCATGTTTTTCATTTTCTGGTCAAAAGTTTTTCCATCAAAACTAAATCCAGTTTTCATATGTACCACTGTATCCTTTAATCCTCCAGTGTGGTGTACTAAACAGGGATTGCCATTTCTCATAGATAGCATTTGACTTATACCGCAAGGTTCAAACTGACTTGGCATAAAGTACAAATCCGATTCCAGGTAAATTGAATCAATTAAATCTTCGGATTGTCCATTTGTAAAAATGAAATTTTTATGTTTATAACTTAATTCCCTAAATACCTCTTCGTATTCTGGAGCACCAGTTCCCAAAAGCATAAAAATACCATCTACCTTTTCCAATTTTTTCAAGATTTGCACAAAAGTCTCCGGTGATCGCTTAAAAAAATAAAATTTTTGCTCTGTCAACCTTGCAACACTAGACACAATAAATTTTGGTCTGTTGTCCACCAATTCCATCACTTTTTCACCAGTATGGGCCAAAAAATCAGCTTTATATTTTTTAGATTCTTCCTGCAACCATCTAAAAAGAGCTTTTACTGTATTGCGATAAATGAACCCTGTATTGGCAGCACGTATATTCTTATAATTGCATCCATTGAGAATACCAAACAATCTTCCCTCGTTGTCCGCAATTTTTAAGTCTTTTTCCAATCCTTCACCACCAATAAATTCAGGTGGTTTGCTAGGTAGCAATATATCCTCTTTGTATGAAGGAGAAACTGTATGTACGGCATCTGCCAATCGAATGCCAACTGCCATTAGATTAACACAATCTTGATATCTATAATCCATCAGACCCTTATAATCAATAAGAACATCTGGAAACCAATTTTTTAGGGAAGAATAGTTGTTTTCAAAAGGCCTAATACCTTGTATTGCTAAATTGTGTATGGTATAAACAAAACGAATTTTTCTTAGTGTTGTATAGGAAGCATGATATCTTCTTAAAAACAACAATAGACTGGAATGCCAATCATGCAAATGAACAACATCCAACTTTCCAAAAGCTCCATTCTTTATTGCTTCAGCAACAGCAGTGCAAAAAATAAAATATTTTATGGCATCTGTATAAAAAGGCTCTTTTGGATCATTATGATAAATATGGGCTATATCACCACCTTCTATTTCTGGATGATGCACAACATAGTGGTGTATGTTCTTGAATTTCTTTTTTGGAGTTACTTCGTAAAGTTCCGCTATATACGTTGTATTTCTTAATTGAAAACTAAGCTTTTCTTTAAAGGTTCCTTTTTGGTGCAGTCGTCCATACGAAGGTACTACAACATTTGCCTTGTCTCCTTTTTCAGAGATTTTACGAGGAACATCACGGACAACATCTCCCATGCCCCCTGCTTTACATTGTGCTATGGCATCATTTTCAGCTGATACAAAAAGGAAATTATTCATTAAAATTAAGCTAAGCGTTTATACAATATAGTCAATTTTAGTAGGCAATTATTGATAAAACAAAAAAGCCTTTTCCACTACTTGCGGAAAAGGCTTTTTTTTCAATATTCATTTTTTACTTTATTTTAAAAGCATTTTCCTTAGGGAAATAAGCTGTACTACCAAGTTCCTCTTCAATTCGTAGAAGTTGATTGTATTTAGCCATTCTATCTGACCTTGATGCTGAACCTGTTTTAATTTGTCCAGTGTTTAATGCAACAGCCAAATCAGCAATAGTGTTATCCTCTGTTTCTCCAGAGCGGTGAGACATAACAGATGTATACCCTGCATTTTTTGCCATATTAACTGCCGCGATAGTTTCTGTCAATGTTCCTATCTGGTTTACTTTTATAAGAATAGAGTTTGCAATACCGTTTTTAATTCCTTTTGAAAGACGCTCAACGTTGGTCACAAATAAATCGTCACCTACCAATTGCACTTTATCTCCAACTTTTTCAGTTAAAGATTTCCAACCATCCCAATCATTTTCATCCATACCATCCTCGATTGAGATGATAGGGTATTTAGCACTTAAATCTGCTAAATATTGTGCTTGTTCTTCAGATGTTCTTATGGCACCTTTTTCGCCTTCAAATTTAGTATAATCATATTTACCATCCACATAGAACTCAGCCGCAGCACAGTCCAATGCAATCATCACATCGTCTCCTAATGTATAGCCTGCGTTGCTAACAGCTATTGCTATTGTTTCTAAAGCATCTTCAGTACCATCTAATGTTGGTGCAAAACCACCTTCATCACCAACTGCAGTACTTAAACCTCTGTCATGCAATACCTTTTTAAGGTTATGGAAAATTTCCGTACCCATTTGCATGGCATGAGAAAAATCATTTGCTTTAACTGGCATCACCATAAATTCTTGAAAAGCAATAGGAGCATCAGAATGCGACCCTCCATTAATTATATTCATCATCGGGACTGGTAGTGTGTTAGCACTTACACCGCCAATATATCTATATAAAGGAAAACCTAACTCATTTGCCGCAGCTTTAGCTGCTGCCAAGGAGACTCCTAAAATGGCATTGGCTCCCAATTTTGATTTATTAGGTGTGCCGTCCAAATCAATCATCGTTTGATCAATTAGGTTTTGTTCAAAAACCGACATTCCAATTACTTCTTCAGCAATTGGCCCATTCACATTAGCAATGGCTTTACTTACACCTTTGCCCATATAGGCTTTACCACCATCACGAAGCTCAACTGCTTCATGCTCACCCGTTGAAGCACCAGAAGGAACAGCAGCCCTTCCCATTACACCATTTTCTGTAATTACATCTACTTCTACAGTAGGGTTACCTCTTGAGTCTAAAATTTGCCTTGCATGAACATTGACGATGATACTCATATTTTTTTATTTTTATTGTTGATTTTAATATTTTGCAAAGATACAAAAGCACACTGTGAATGCCTTTCTATATCGCCGTATATTCTGTTGGAAATAACTGTTTTTTAATCTAAAACGTTTAAATTGGAACTTACCCCTTTATCATTGCAAAAAAGTCATCAAACAGGTACTCGGCATCATGAGGGCCAGGGCTTGCTTCTGGGTGGTATTGAACAGAGAAAACACTTTTCTCCTTCATTCTTATTCCAGCTACCGTGTTATCATTCAAATGAACATGTGTTATTTCTAAATCAGAATTTGCCTCAGTTTCTTCTCTACTAATTGCAAATCCATGATTTTGTGAGGTAATTTCTCCTTTTCCAGTTCTAAGGTTCATAATAGGGTGATTGATCCCTCTATGTCCATTGTACATTTTATATGTTGAAACTCCATTGGCCAATGCTATGACTTGATGTCCTAAACAAATACCAAAAAGGGGCTTGTCATTGGCAATGATTTCTTTCGCAGTATTTATTGCGGCACTTAGCGGTTCTGGATCCCCTGGCCCATTGGAAATAAAATAACCATCAGGATTCCATTTTTTCATTTCATCAAAAGAAGTATCAAATGGAAACACTTTTATATAGGCATCCCTTTTTGATAAATTTCTAAGAATGCTCTTTTTGATCCCTATATCTAATACCGATATTTTATACTTGGCATTCTCGTTACCATAATAATATGCCTCTTTAGTTGAAACTTTAGATGCCAACTCCAATCCCTCCATGCTTGGCACTTCTGCCAATTGTTTTTTTAAGGATTCAATAGCATCCACCTCTGTAGAAATAACAGCATTCATGGCTCCATTATCACGAATATAACTTACCAAAGCTCTTGTATCTACATCAGAGATTGCAAAAAGATTGTTTTGATTTAAAAAATCCAGTAAACCTAAATCTGCATCAGGTCTAGAATAGTCATAGCTGAAATTCTTGCAAATCAAGCCAGCAATTTTAACTGAATCAGATTCAACTTCTTCAACGTTTGTTCCATAATTCCCAATATGGGCATTGGTGGTTACCATTAACTGTCCGAAATAAGAAGGATCGGTAAATATTTCTTGATAACCCGTCATTCCTGTATTAAAACATACTTCTCCAAAGGCGGTACCTTCTTTCCCTGCAACTGCTTTTCCATAAAAAATAGTGCCATCAGCTAACAATAACAATGCTTTTTTTCTAGGTTGATATTTCATACAATTCTTTTCAACTTTTTGGTTTCACAAATAAACATAAAAAAAGGATAAGCTTCTAAGCTTATCCTTTTCCATTTATTAATACTTTATAAACATCTTATTCTTCAGAATCATCAGTTTTAGTTTCAGTTGCAACAACTGGTGCATCTTCAACTTTCTTAGACCTACCTCTTCTAGTAGTTTTCTTTTTCTTAGGTTTACCAGCATTGTATATCTCATTGAAATCAACAAGCTCTATCATTGCCATATCAGCATTATCACCTAAACGATTTCCTAACTTTATAATTCTAGTATATCCACCCGCTCTTTCTCCAACTTTATCAGCAACTTCACTAAACAGTTCAGTTACTGCATACTTGTCTCTAAGATATCTAAAAACAATACGTCTATTGTGAGTTCCTTTTTCAACACTTTGATTATTTTCTGCCTTAGATTTTGTAATCAAAGGTTCTACAAACTGTTTTAAGGCTTTTGCTTTTGCAACAGTGGTATTTATCCTCTTATGCTCTATTAAGGAACAGGCCATATTAGCCAACATTGCCTTTCTATGAGCAGTTTTTCTTCCTAAATGATTAACTTTCTTACCGTGTCTCATCGTTCTATTCTATATACTTCTTTAAAGGAAAAGAAATTAATCTTTATCTAATTTATATTTTGACAAATCCATTCCAAAACTTAAGCCTTTATTGATGACTAACTCTTCAAGTTCTGTCAATGACTTTTTACCAAAGTTTCTGAATTTCATTAAATCATTCTTATTAAAGGAAACCAAATCCCCCAATGTATCAACCTCGGCTGCTTTCAAACAATTCAATGCACGCACGGATAAGTCCATATCTACCAACTTGGTTTTCAATAACTGTCTCATGTGCAATGATTCCTCATCATACGTCTCAGTCTGTGCAATTTCATCTGCCTCAAGAGTAATACGCTCATCAGAAAACAACATAAAGTGATGAATTAATACTTTTGCAGCTTCTGTCAAAGCATCCTTTGGGTTTATAGAACCATCGGTAGAAATTTCAAAAACCAATTTTTCATAATCAGTCTTTTGTTCTACTCTAAAGTTTTCAATACTGTATTTTACATTTTTTACAGGTGTAAAAATAGAATCAACAGCAATTGTTCCTAGAGCAGCATTGGATTTTTTATTTTCCTCTGCTGGTACATAACCTCTACCTTTATCAATAACCACTTCCATATTAATGGCTACTTTCGCATCCATGTTACAGATTACTAAGTCCGGATTTAAAACTTGATAGCCAGAA
This sequence comes from Flavobacteriaceae bacterium, assembly GCA_002746415.1. Classification (GTDB taxonomy): domain Bacteria; phylum Bacteroidota; class Bacteroidia; order Flavobacteriales; family Flavobacteriaceae; genus Saonia. Next base: position 192,378 of record NVXD01000017.1, read on the forward strand.
ATAAACTTCTGAAAATCACCAGCTGTTAATTGATCTTTTCCACTTACAGAAATAGAAACTACTTCTGCATCAACATCATCAATTTGCCTTTTAAAACGTACTTGTTTTAAGTTAAGGATTATTTCGGTAACATCTTCTACAACTCCTGGGATTACAGAAAACTCATGTTCAACTTTATCAATTCTAACTGAAGTAATAGCAAAACCTTCTAAAGCTGAAAGCAATACTCTTCTTAATGCGTTCCCTACTGTTAGTCCATAACCAGGTTCCAAAGGACGAAATTCGAATTTTCCTTCGAAATCTGAGGAATCTATCATGATAACTTTATCGGGCTTCTGAAAATTAAATAATGCCATATTGAATAAGGTTGTTTATTTAGAGTATAACTCGACGATTAATTGTTCCTTTATATTTTCTGGAATTTGAAGTCTTTCTGGAATAGAAACATATGTTCCTTCCTTCTTTTCAGTGTTCCATGTAATCCACTCATATACACTACTGCTTGCAGAAAGTGCATCTTGAATAGTTTGTAATGATTTAGATTTCTCTCTAACTCCAACAACATCACCAGCTTTTAAAGAATATGATGGAATACCTACTATTTCACCATTAACTGTAATATGTCTATGAGAGACCAATTGTCTTGCTCCGCTTCTAGTAGTGGAAACTCCCATTCTGTATACAACATTATCTAAACGGGATTCACATAATTGCAACAGTACTTCACCTGTAACACCTTTACTACTATTTGCTTTTGCAAATAAGTTTCTGAACTGACGCTCTAGAATACCGTAGGTATACTTTGCTTTTTGCTTCTCCATTAACTGGACTGCATATTCAGATTTTTTTCCACGACGTCTATTTTGTCCGTGCTGCCCTGGTGGGTAGCTCTTTTTCTCATAAGACTTATCGTCTCCAAAAATTGTCTCGCCAAATTTACGAGCGATTTTAGTTTTAGGTCCTGTATATCTTGCCATCTTCTATTTAAATATTAAAAAGTGTGATTATGAATTAAGGCTTATCCTTCGATAATCTAACTACACTTTTATGAAAATTAATTATTAATTAAACTCTTCTTCTTTTTGGAGGTCTACATCCATTATGCGGCATTGGTGTAACATCAATAATTTCCGTTACTTCTATACCTGCATTATGTAAGGAACGAATAGCGGATTCTCTTCCGTTACCTGGTCCTTTTACATAAACCTTTACTTTTCTTAAACCAGCTTCATGTGCCACTTTTGCACAATCTTCTGATGCTATCTGAGCTGCATAAGGTGTGTTCTTTTTAGAACCTCTAAACCCCATTTTCCCAGCTGAAGACCAAGAAATTACATCTCCTTTTTTATTGGTCAAAGAAATAATAATGTTGTTGAAAGATGCCGTAACATGGGCTTCACCCACAGACTCTACTATAACCTTACGCTTCTTTGCTGCTTTTGCGCTTGTCTTTGCCATAATCCTTACTTATTACTTGGTTGCTTTTTTCTTGTTAGCAACAGTTTTTCTTTTTCCTTTACGAGTTCTGGAGTTGTTCTTGGTTCTTTGTCCTCTTAAAGGCAAACCAGATCTGTGACGTATCCCCCTATAACAACCAATGTCCATAAGACGTTTGATGTTTAATTGGGTTTCAGAACGTAATTCTCCTTCTATTGTAAAAGAAGAAATAGTCTCACGAATACGACCGATTTCATCATCGTTCCAGTCAGATACTTTAGTATCTTCACTAACTTGAGCTTTTTCTAATATTTCTTTAGCTCTACTACTACCAATACCAAAGATATAGGTAAGCGCTATTACGCCTCTTTTTTGTTTTGGTATATCTACACCTGCAATTCTTGCCATAATTACCCTTGTCTTTGTTTAAATCTAGGATTCTTTTTATTAATTACGTACAATCTTCCTTTTCTACGTACAATCTTGCACTCGGCACTTCTTTTCTTTATTGATGTTCTAACTTTCATCTTAATATCTATATGTAATTCTTGCTTTAGTCAAGTCATAAGGACTCATTTCAAGTTTAACCTTATCCCCTGGAAGCAACTTAATATAATGCATCCGCATTTTTCCAGAAATATGTGCTGTTACCACATGACCATTCTCTAATTCCACTCGGAACATTGCATTGGACAATGCTTCTATTATGGTACCATCCTGCTCTATTGCTGCCTGTTTCGCCATAATTAAGCCGTTTTTCTATTTTTACCGCTTTTCATCAAACCATCATAATGTCTGTTCAACAAATATGAATTTACCTGTTGTACAGTATCTATAGCCACACCTACCATAATTAATAGTGAGGTACCGCCATAAAACAATGCCCATCCTGCTTGTATATCAATCAACTTAACAATTATAGCAGGTAAAACTGCTAAGAAAGCTAAGAAAATAGAACCTGGTAAAGTAATCAAGGACATAACTTTATCAAGGAAATCTCCTGTTTCTTTTCCTGGTCTCACTCCTGGAATAAAACCACCGCTCCTTTTTAGGTCATCGGCCATTTTATTAGTAGGCACAGTGATAGCAGTATAGAAGTATGTGAATATGATGATTAACGAGCCAAATAAAATATTATAAGCCAAGCCAAACATATCAGCAAACTGTACTTCCATCCATGCACCCCAAGCTGTATCATTAAATGTTCTACCCAATAAACTTGGGGCAATCATAATTGCTTGCGCAAAGATAATTGGCATTACACCAGAAGCATTCAATTTTAATGGGATATACTGCCTAGATCCCGTTATATTTTTTTCATATCCTCCAGATGCTGTTCTACGTGCATATTGTACAGGTATCTGGCGCGTAGCCATTACCAATAGAATACAAGCTAGAATAACAATAAACCAAAGTATAATCTCAACCAAAATAAGCATTAATCCACCATTACCATCCATCCTTGAAACGGCTTCTTGAGCAAATGATTGAGGCATGGTGGCTATAATACCAACCATAATCAATAATGATATACCATTACCAATACCTTTATCAGTAATTTTCTCACCTAACCACATTGCAAAAACACAACCCGAAACTAAAATGATAACAGAAGGAATGATAAAATTCAAACCTTTTCCTAATAAAAATGCGCTTTCTGGCACTCCCAAAGCACCTAAACTATATAAATAAGCTGGCGCTTGCACAATACAAATACCAATAGTCAGCCATCTTGTAATTTGGTTGATAGTTTTTCTACCACTTTCTCCTTCTTTCTGTAATTTTTGAAGATAAGGAATTGCTATTCCCATTAATTGAACCACAATAGATGCAGAGATATAAGGCATAATACCCAAAGCAAAAACTGAAGCGTTTGCAAAAGCTCCACCTGTAAATGCATTAAGCACACCTAAGATACCTTGTCCTGTAGCATCTGACAAACCTCCTAATTGAGCAGTGTCAATACCCGGAAGTACAACTTGTGCTCCAAAACGGTATACCAAAAGCAAACCAAGGGTAACTAAAATTCTACCTTTAAGTTCTTCTATCTTCCAAATATTGGATAATGTCTCAAAAAAATTCTTCATAATCTATGTTATGCTTATAAACTTATTGCTTCTCCACCAGCAGCTTCAATAGCAGCTTTAGCCGTTGCAGTAAACTTATGTACAGATATTTTTAGGGATGCTTTTAATTCTCCTCCTCCTAAAATCTTTACCAAATCATTTTTACCGGCCAATCTGTTTTCAACAAGTATATCCAATGTCACTATATCTTTTATAGTTCCATTTTCAACCAATCCTTGCAATTTATCTAAATTAATCCCGGTATACTCTTTTCTATTGATGTTTTTAAATCCGAATTTAGGAACTCGTCTTTGTAAAGGCATTTGACCACCTTCAAAACCAATTTTCTTAGAATAACCAGATCTAGATTTTGCACCTTTATGCCCCCTTGTTGCAGTACCACCTTTACCTGAACCTTGACCTCTACCTACAGTTTTTCCTGCCTTTTTAACAGAACCTTCCGCTGGTTTTAAATTACTTAAATTCATTACACTAAATTATAATTAAGCTTCTTCTGTAGAAACTAAGTGTTTTACTTTATCTATCATACCAAGAATACTAGGTGTAGTATCATGTTCTACAACCTGTCCAATTTTTTTTAAACCTAAAGCCTCTAAAGTTCTTTTTTGGTTTTGTGGCCTCTTGATACCGCTTTTTACTTGTTTAACCTTAATCTTTGCCATTCTCTTTATCCTTTAAAAACTTTTTCCAAAGAAACACCTCTTTGTTTCGCTACTGTTCTAGCATCCCTTAATTGCAACAAAGCATCAAAAGTAGCTTTCACCACATTATGAGGGTTAGATGAACCTTGAGATTTTGACAATACATCATGAACACCAACTGCTTCCAATACCGCTCTCACAGCACCACCAGCAATTACACCAGTACCATGGGATGCAGGTTGTACATATACTCTTGCTCCACCAAATTTACCTTTTTGCTCATGAGGTAATGTTCCTTTGTTCAAAGGAATTCTGATTAGATGCTTTTTAGCATCTTCAATTCCTTTAGCAATTGCAGTAGCCACTTCTTTAGACTTACCTAAACCATGTCCTACAACTCCATTTTCGTCACCTACAACAACTATAGCAGAAAAACCAAATGCTCTACCACCTTTTGTTACTTTAGTCACTCGCTGAACGCCAACCAAACGATCTTTTAATTCTAAACCTCCTGGCTTAACAGTTTCTACGTTTTTATATTTTTGGTACATACTAATATTTTAGAATTTTAGACCTGCTTCCCTAGCGCCATCAGCCAAAGATTTTATTCTTCCATGGTAAAGATTACCTCCTCTATCAAAAGCAACGGTTTCAATACCTACTTTTTTTGCTTTTTCAGCAATAGCCTTACCCACTATTTTAGCAATTTCTATTTTTGTTCCTTTTTCAGAACTAAATTCTTTATCTCTAGATGATGCTGAAGCCAATGTAACTCCTGTACTATCATCTATTAATTGTGTATAAATCTCTTTATTACTTCTAAAAACAGATAGTCTTGGCTTTGTTGCCGTTCCAATAGAGACTTTTCTAATTCTATTTCTTATCCGTTGTTTTCTTTCAGTCTTCGCTAATACCATGATACTAATTATTAAGCTGATTTACCTGCTTTTCTTCTTAATTGTTCTCCTACAAACTTCACACCTTTTCCTTTGTACGGCTCAGGCCTACGGAAAGATCTAATTTTTGCAGCAACTTGTCCTACTAATTGTTTATCGTGAGATGACAATTTGATAGTAGGGTTTTTTCCTTTTTCAGAAGTAGTTTCAATCTTAACCTCTGAAGCTACGTTCAAAACAATGTTATGGGAAAAACCAAGAGCCAATTCCAATTTCTGACCTTGATTAGTTGCCCTATATCCTACCCCTACCAATTCCAATTCTTTTGTCCATCCTTTAGAGACTCCATCAATCATATTCTTGATTAATGACCTATAAAGACCATGTTTTGCTTTATGTTCCTTGGAATCTGATGGTCTTGTAACAGTAACTTGACCGTCTTCAACCTTAACTTCAACACTGGAAAAATCTTGGGACAATTCTCCCAATTTACCTTTTACGGCAACAACATTCTCCTGCACCTCTACAGTTACACCTTCAGGAATCGCTACTGGATTATTACCTATTCTAGACATTTTCTAACTCTTTACTCTTATTAATAAACGTAACACAAAACTTCACCACCAACATTTTCCTGCTTAGCTTGTTTGCTAGTCATTACCCCATGAGAGGTAGAAACTATTGCTATTCCCAAACCGTTAAGTACTCTTGGTAATTCGTCAAAACCAGCATATTTACGCAATCCTGGTTTACTAATTCGTTGTATATTTCTAATCACAGGCTCTTTAGTAGCTTTATCATATTTTAAAGCTATTTTAATTGTTCCCTGTACTACTTCTTCCTCAAATTTATAACTTAAAATATATCCTTGATCAAATAATATTTTAGTCACTTCTTTTTTTAAGTTAGAAGTTGGTATTTCTACTACTCTATGACCAGCGCTGCTGGCATTTCTTATTCTTGTTAAGTAATCTGCTATAGGATCTGTTACCATTTTCTTTTACCTTTTAAGTATATTACCAACTTGCTTTTTTAACTCCAGGAATCAACCCTTTATTTGCCATTTCTCTAAACATAACCCTTGAAACCCCAAAAGTTCTCATATATCCTTTTGGTCTACCAGTTAATTTGCATCTATTGTGCATACGTACAGGAGAAGCATTCTTTGGTAATCTTTGTAATGCCTCATAATCGCCAGCCTCTTTCAAAGCTTTTCTTTTTTCCGCATATTTAGCAACAACTTTTGCTCTTTTTACCTCGCGGGCTTTCATTGATTCTTTAGCCATACTAATTCTTTTTAAAAGGTAGTCCCAATTCAGTTAATAATGATTTTGCTTCCTTATCCGTATCAGCAGAAGTTACAAATGTAATATTCATCCCATTAATACGGTTTATTTTATCAATATTGATTTCTGGAAAAATTATCTGCTCGGTTACACCAAGGCTATAATTACCTCTTCCATCAAAACCTGTAGCATTAATTCCTTGAAAATCTCTAACTCGAGGCAAAGCCGAAGTTATTAATCTATCCAAAAATTCATACATTCTTTCTCCACGCAAAGTAACTTTAGTGCCAATTGGCATTCCTTTACGCAATTTAAATGTAGCTACATCTTTCTTAGACAAAGTAGCAATAGCTTTCTGACCTGTAATGTTTGACAATTCTTCAACAGCATGGTCAATCAGCTTCTTATCAGCTACAGCGGCACCAACACCTCTACTAACGATAATTTTCTGCAATCTAGGAACCTGCATTACATTTTTATAAGCAAATTCATCTTTAAGCGCAGCTACTATTCGCCCTTTATACTCATCTTTTAATCTTGGAACGTACCCCATAACTAAATTACTTCATTGGATTTTTTGGAAAACCTTACTTTTTTTCCATCTCTTGTATCATACCCAACCCTTGTTGTTTCTCCAGATTTTGAATCAATCAAAGCCAAATTGGAAATGTGGATGGGTGCTTCTTTTTTAACGATACCTCCTTGAGGGTTTTTTGCACTTGGTTTCTCATGTTTTGAAACCATGTTAGCACCTTCAACTATCGCTTTGTTCTTTTTAAGATCAACAGTCTTTACTTTACCCTCAGTCCCTTTATGGTCCCCAGCAGTAATTCTAACTGTATCTCCTGTTTTTATTTTTAATTTCATCGTCTTACCAAATAAATATTAAAGTACTTCAGGCGCTAGAGATACAATTTTCATAAATTGTTTATCCCTAAGTTCTCTGGCAACTGGTCCAAAAACCCTAGTTCCCCTCATTTCACCGGTTGGATTAAGTAATACACAAGCGTTATCATCAAATCGGATATAAGAACCATCTGGTCTTCTTACCTCTTTTTTTGTTCTGATAACAACCGCCGTAGAAACTGCTCCCTTTTTAATACCTCCATTAGGTGTAGCTTCCTTCACAGTAACCACTATTTTATCCCCAACTGAAGCGTATCTTCTTTTTGTGCCACCAAGCACACGGATAGTCAAAACTTCCTTTGCCCCTGTATTATCCGCTACTTTTAATCTAGATTCTTGCTGTAACATAATTATTTAGCTCTTTCTAAGATTTCTACCAATCTCCAACATTTCGTCCTACTCAATGGTCTTGTTTCCATTATTTTTACCGTGTCACCTTCGTTGCAATCATTTTTTTCATCATGCGCAACGTACTTTTTTGTTTTTAAAACGAACTTACCATACATAGGATGCTTTACTCGTTTTACTTCGGAAACCACAATTGATTTCTCCATTTTGTTGCTGGTGACAACGCCTATTCTTTCTTTTCTTAAATTTCTATTTTCCATAAGGCAGAACCAATTATTGTAATTCCCTTTTTGTTAATTCAGTTGCCAATCTTGCCACAGTTCTTCTCACCTTTCTTATCTGAAGAGGGTTTTCCAATGGTGTAACCGAATGGGCAATTTTTAAATCCGAATGCTGCTTTTTAAATTCAGCTATTTTAACTTTCAGTTCTTCAACTGATAATTCTTTTACTTCTGTTTGTTTCATAATATAAAGCCTTAAAAATTAAGCTGAATAATCTCTTGCAACAATAAACTTTGTTTTTACTGGTAATTTTTGAGCTGCAAGACGTAAAGCCTCTTTTGCAACATCCATCGGCACACCAGCAACCTCAAACATAATTCTTCCTGGTTTAACAACGGCAACAAAATACTCAGGAGCACCTTTACCTTTACCCATACGAACCTCAAGAGGTTTCTTTGTAATAGGCTTGTCTGGAAAAATTTTAATCCACATCTGCCCTTGTCTCTTCATATATCTAGTCGCTGCAATACGAGCTGCTTCTATTTGACGAGCAGTAATGAAATGTGAATCCAATGACTTCATACCGAACATACCATTAGAAAGCATGTATCCTCGTTGGGAATTACCTTTCATACGTCCCTTCTGGGCTTTACGGAATTTTGTTCTTTTTGGCTGTAACATTTTTCTTTACTTTATCAAATTACTTTCTACGACGTGGTTTTCTACCTCCATCTTGCTTTCCACCTTTACCCTGACCTTTGGTCATTCCTACTAATGGGGAAAGTTCTCTTTTTCCATAAACTTCACCTTTCATAATCCACACTTTTATCCCCAACCTTCCATAAGTGGTATGTGCTTCATGCAACGCATAATCTATATCCGCTCTAAAGGTCGACAAAGGAATTCTTCCATCTTTATAAGTTTCTGAACGAGCCATTTCCGCCCCATTCAAACGACCTGAAATTTGAATTTTTATTCCCTCAGCATTCATTCTCATTGCTGCTGCAATTGCCATTTTAATAGCACGTCTAAAAGAAATTCTACTTTCAATTTGTCTAGCAACACTTGCAGCTACAAGGTTTGCATCTAATTCTGGTCTCTTAATTTCAAAGATGTTTATTTGAACCTCTTTATCCGTTATTTTCTTAAGCTCTTCTTTTAACTTGTCAACCTCTTGACCACCTTTACCAATAATAATTCCTGGTCTTGCAGTAGTTATGGTTATAGTGATAAGTTTTAAAGTACGCTCAATGATAACTCTTGACACACTAGCTTTTGCCAAACGAGCATGCACATATTTTCTGATTTTATCATCTTCAGCCAATTTATCGCCGTAGTCATTTCCACCATACCAGTTGGATTCCCACCCTCTTATGATGCCTAGACGATTACCGATTGGATTTGTTTTCTGTCCCATACTATTCCTAGCTTTCGATGTTATTTTTAGCTCCTAAAACCAATGTTACATGGTTGGAACGTTTTCTTATTCTATGTGCTCTTCCTTGAGGTGCTGGTCTTAGTCTTTTCAACATACTACCACTATCAACCATTATTTCTTTTACAAAAAGATCGGCATCCTCAATATTTGCCTCTTCATTTTTAGATTGCCAATTAGCTATTGCAGAAAGCAATAATTTTTCCAATCTACGTGAAGCTTCTTTTGGGCTAAACTTTAAAATAGCAAGCGCCTTTTCTATTTGCTCTCCTCTTACTTGATCCGCAACTAAACGCATTTTTCTAGGCGAAGTTGGGCAATTATTCAATTTAGCAAAAGCTATTAGCTTCTTATCAGCCTTAATCTTTTCGGCCATCTGTCTTTTTCGAACTCCCATAGCTTACTTTTTACCTTTATTTTTTGCACCTGCATGACCCCTAAAAGATCTTGTCGGTGAAAATTCCCCTAATTTGTGCCCTACCATATTCTCTGTTACATAAACAGGAACAAACTGCCGTCCATTATGGACTGCTATAGTCAAGCCAACAAAATCAGGTGTTATCATTGATGCTCTAGACCATGTTTTGATAACAGTTTTTTTACCAGACTCAACATTTTGCTGAATCTTTTTTTCCAAACTATAATGAACGTAAGGTCCTTTTTTTAGTGAACGTGCCATTTCTTTCTACTTTTTTATTTCTTTCTACGTTCTAATATATATCTATTGGTACTCTTTGTCTTAGAACGAGTTCTATAGCCTTTAGCCGGAATTCCATTCTTAGATCTTGGATGACCTCCAGAAGCCCTTCCTTCACCACCACCCATTGGGTGATCGACAGGGTTCATAGCTACTGGTCTTGTTCTTGGTCTTCTACCCAACCACCTACTTCTACCCGCTTTACCAGACACAAGTAATTGATGATCAGAGTTAGAAACCGCTCCAATAGTTGCCAAACAATCTACCAATATCAATCTAGTTTCACCAGAAGGCAATTTAATAGTTGCAAATTTCCCTTCTCTTGCCATTAGCTGCGCAAATGTTCCAGCACTTCTCGCCATAACAGCTCCTTGTCCTGGGCGCAACTCTATACAAGATATAATTGTACCTAAAGGAATATTAGTCAAAGGAAGAGCATTTCCAATTTCCGGACCAGCTTTTTCCCCTGAAGAAATTTTCTGACCAACACTTAACCCATTCTGGGCAACTATGTATCTTTTTTCGCCATCAGTATACTCTACCATAGCAATAAAAGCCGTTCTGTTTGGATCGTATTGAATAGACTGTACAGTTCCAGCAACATCTTGCTTGTCCCTTTTAAAATCTATTACACGATACCTTCTTTTATGACCACCACCTCTGTGACGTATGGTCATTTTTCCTTGACTGTTTCTACCTCCGGACTTTTTTAACGGAGCAAGCAAGCTTTTCTCCGGCTTATCAGTAGTAATGGCGTCAAATCCATTTACTACTCTAAAACGCTGTCCTGGAGTGATTGGTTTTAATTTTCTAACTGACATTTCTTGTCTTTATAGATTACTGTAAAAATCAATAATATCTCCCTCAACTACATCCACAATTGCCTTTTTAATAGCATTTGTTTTTCCATGCTGTACACCTGTTTTGGTATAACGGGATTTACGATTTGGGCCATAATTCATCGTACGAACTTTTTTAACAGAAACACCATAAGCAGTTTCTACGGCTTCTTTAATTTGAAGCTTATTTGCCTTTGGATCTACAATGAAGCCATAGCGATTAAATAATTCACTATCAGCAGTCATCTTTTCTGTAATAATTGGCTTTATCAACACACTCATGATTTACCTACTTTTTTAAGTTCGCTTCTATTCCTTCTAAAGCTCCTTCCATAAGCACAATATTATTCGCATTTAATATCTTGTAAGTGCTTAATTCTGAGTTCTTTACGACTTCGGAATGCTTTAAATTGCGTGACGACAAATATACATTAATATTTGAATCGCCCAACACAAATAAAGATTTTTTGTTTTCTAATCCTAAAGACTTTAAAACCTGCATAAAATCTTGGGTTTTTGGGGCTTCAAAATTAAAGTCCTCAACCACCATAATAGCATTTTCCTTAGTCTTTATACTAAAAGCAGATCTTCTTGCCAAACGCTTCACGTTTTTGTTAAGCTTCTGCGTATAATCTTTAGGTCTTGGGCCAAAAATACGACCACCACCTCTAAAGATAGGAGACTTAATACTACCCGCACGAGCAGTACCTGTTCCTTTCTGCTTTTTTATCTTCCTTGTACTACCAACAATCTCAGCTCTTTCTTTTGTTTTATGAGTACCTTGCCTTTGATGTGCTTGATACTGCTTCACATCTAAATAAATAGCATGAGTATTGGGCTCTATTCCGAAAACATCGCTAGAAAGGTCTACCTTCCTACCTGTTTCTTTTCCTTTTATATCTAAAACTGCTACCTTCATTACTTCTCAATAGTTACGTAAGCGTTTTTATGACCAGGAACACAACCTTTAACAACAATAAGGTTCTTTTCTGGAACTACTTTTAAAATTTTTAGGTTTTGAACAGTTACTCTATCTCCACCCATTCTACCGGCCATTCTCATGCCTTTAAAAACCCTTGCAGGATATGAGGCTGCACCAATTGACCCTGGCGCTCTCAATCTGTTATGCTGACCATGCGTTGCTTGACCAACACCAGCAAAGCCGTGTCTTTTAACAACACCCTGGAAACCTTTTCCTTTAGATGTTCCAACAACGTCAACAAATTCACCTTCTACAAACAAATCAGCTCCAATGGAGTCTCCTAATTTATATTCACCTTCATAATCTCGGAATTCAATGACTTTTCTTTTAGGAGAAGTGCCTGCCTTTTTATAATGCCCCATTTCTGGTTTATTAGCACGCTTTTCTGCCTTGTCATCGAAACCAAGTTGAAGAGCACTGTACCCGTCTACCTCTTCGGTTCTGACTTGGGTAACCACGCATGGTCCTGCTTCGATAACTGTACATGGGACATTCTTCCCATTTTCGTCAAAGATGCTGGTCATACCTACTTTCTTTCCTATTAACCCAGACATATTATATATATTAATTACTAAAATTATTCAACTGTCAACTTTTTGACAAAAAAAACGAGGTCAAAATAATCCGACCTCGAATTTATTTTTTCCATTTTTCCTTTGCGAAACGCGCTGGACATGTATCTTGAAAGCTATGCTTTCAATATTAAAGCCTTATACTTTTATCTCAACTTCAACACCACTTGGCAATTCAAGCTTCATCAATGCATCAATTGTTTTTGATGAAGAGCTATAAATATCCAATAATCTTTTATAAGAGCTTAATTGAAATTGCTCTCTAGATTTTTTATTTACGTGCGGTGAACGCAAAACTGTAAATATCTTTTTATGAGTAGGCAAAGGAATTGGTCCTGTTACCACTGCTCCTGTAGACTTTACAGTCTTTACTATCTTTTCAGCTGACTTATCAACCAAATTATGATCGTATGATTTTAATTTTATTCTAATTTTTTGACTCATCTTCCTAAATTTAAGAGGTTTCCCCTTTTGCAGCTTTAATTACAGTCTCTGAAATATTACTTGGGGTTTGAGCATAATGTGAAAACTCCATAGTGGAAGTTGCTCTACCCGATGACAACGTTCTTAATGATGTAACATAACCAAACATTTCTGACAATGGCACTGTTGCCTTAACTACTTTTGAACCTGCTCTATCTGACATATCACTAACTTGACCTCTACGTCGGTTTAAATCCCCAACAATATCACCCATGTTTTCTTCAGGAGTCAATGCCTCCAATTTCATAATTGGCTCCATGATAACTGCACCGGCTCCTTTAGCCGCAGCTTTGTACCCCATTTTTGCAGCCAACTCAAAAGAAAGTGCATCCGAATCCACCGCATGGAAAGACCCATCACTAAGCGTCACTTTCATTTTATCCATTTCATATCCCGCCAATGGACCATTTTTCATTGCTGTAGCAAAACCTTTCTCTACAGATGGAATAAATTCCTTAGGAATACGTCCACCTTTAATTTTATCCACAAACTGTAAACCTACTCCTTCAAAATCATCATCTGCAGGACCCATTTCAAATACAATGTCTCCAAACTTACCACGTCCACCAGATTGCTTTTTATAAGTTTCTCTATGACTCGTCGTTTTGGTTAGAGCTTCTTTATACTCTACTTGCGGCTCTCCTTGATTGACTTCAACTTTAAATTCACGTCTTAATCTATCAACAATAATATCTAAGTGAAGTTCTCCCATACCTGATATAATGGTCTGTCCAGAAGCTTCATCTGTTTTTACTTGAAATGTAGGATCTTCTTCAGCTAATTTACCCAAAGCCATACCCAATTTATCAACATCGGCCTTTGTTTTTGGCTCAACTGCAATACCAATTACTGGATCAGGAAAATCCATGGACTCCAAAATAATTGGGTGTTTCTCAGCCGTAAGCGTATCTCCAGTTTTAATACTCTTGAATCCTACCGCAGCACCAATATCCCCAGCCTCAATATAATCAATTGCATTTTGCTTATTGGCATGCATTTGATAAATACGTGAAATACGCTCCTTTTTACCCGAACGATTGTTCAACACATAAGAACCAGCATCCAAACGACCAGAATAGGCACGGAAAAAAGCTAAACGACCCACAAAAGGATCTGTTGCAATTTTAAAGGCCAAAGCCGCAAATGGCTCCTTCACATCTGGCTTACGTGAGATTTCAGCTCCAGTATCAGGATCTGTCCCAATAATTGCCTCTTTATCCACAGGAGAAGGCAAGTATCGACATACGGCATCCAATAAAAATTGCACCCCTTTATTCTTAAATGCAGATCCACAAATCATAGGTATGATTGCCATATCCATAACCGCCGCTCTTAAAGCAGTATGTACTTCATCCTCAGTAATAGAATCTTCATCTTCAAAGAATTTCTCCATCAAGTTTTCGTCATACTCAGCTACAGCCTCAATAAGCTTAGCCCTGTACTCCTTAACTTCATCTTCCATTTCTGCAGGAATATCCACTATATCAAATGTAGACCCAAAATTATCTTCGTGCCATACAATTGCTCTATTCTTTATTAAATCTACTATTCCTTTAAAATTATCTTCATCTCCAATAGGCAAAACAATAGGAACCGCATTAGACCCCAACATTTCTTTTACCTGTTTGTTCACCATAAGAAAATCTGCACCTTGACGGTCCATCTTATTAACAAACCCAATACGTGGAACTTTATAGTTATCAGCCAATCTCCAGTTAGTTTCTGACTGAGGCTCTACACCATCAACTGCACTAAATAAAAATACCAAACCGTCTAAAACTCTCAATGACCTATTTACTTCAACAGTAAAATCAACATGACCTGGAGTATCAATAATATTAAAGTGGTATCCCTTAGTCTCATCATTCGGTTCTCCCTGTTCAGTTGGAAAATCCCATTCGCAGGTAGTTGCAGCAGAAGTAATAGTTATACCACGTTCTTGTTCCTGCTCCATCCAATCCATTGTCGCAGCACCATCATGAACCTCACCTATCTTATGACTAACACCAGTGTAGAACAACACACGTTCTGTAGTAGTGGTTTTACCCGCATCAATATGCGCAGCAATACCTATATTTCTTGTATACCTTAAATCTCTTCCCATTCCTATATATGATTAAAATCTAAAGTGTGAGAATGCTTTATTAGCTTCGGCCATTTTGTGAGTATCCACTCTTTTCTTAACCGCAGCACCTTCTTCTTTTGAAGCAGCCAATATTTCTGAAGCCAACTTCTGAGCCATAGATTTTTCGTTTCTCTTTCTAGAAAAACTAATCAACCATTTCATCGCAGTAGATATTTTACGATCTGGTCTTATCTGCATTGGTATTTGAAATGTAGCACCACCTACTCTTCTACTTCTCACCTCCACATGTGGCATTACATTGGACAATGCATCTTTCCATATTTCCAATGCTGTTTTCTCGTCATCAGTCTTTTTTTCGTCCACAATGTCTATAGCATCATAGAATACCTTAAAAGCAGTTGATTTTTTCCCGTCCCACATCATCATATTTACAAAACGAGTTACCAATTGATCTTTATATCTTGGATCTGGTAATAGCGGTCTTTTTTTCGCCTGTTTCTTTCTCATGTCTTCTCTTTAAAAGTTTTTTTTACTTTTTAGGGCGTTTTGCTCCGTACTTAGATCTTCGCTGAGTCCTCCCTGCAACACCTGCGGTGTCCAAAGCCCCTCTAACAATATGATACCGTACTCCTGGCAAATCTTTTACCCTTCCGCCTCTTACTAATACTATCGAGTGCTCTTGCAAATTATGCCCTTCTCCAGGGATGTATGCGTTTACTTCTTTTCCATTTGTTAACCTAACCCTTGCAACTTTACGCATTGCAGAGTTTGGTTTCTTTGGTGTAGTAGTGTAAACACGTGTACAAACCCCTCTTCTCTGAGGACATGATTCCAAAGCAGCCGATTTACTCTTCTTAGTAATTGTGACCCTTCCTTTTCGTACTAATTGTGAAATTGTTGGCATACTATATATAAATGTATAAACTTACCCTCTTTTAAGGGCTGGCAAATGTAACAATAATTCACAGTACTATCAAACACTATTTAATTATTTTTTTACTTTTTTTTATTCCTTAGTTTCAACCCTAAAAAAAACGTTTTAACAAAACAATACATCACCCCATTTACTTACTTATATAAGAAGGAATTTTCTCTGTTACATTAAAAGTTAAGATTTATATAAAATAATAAAGACAAAGATGTGTTACCGACTTAACAATTGCTTGTAAAGAAGTTAAAAACTTGCGAAATATTCAACCAAAAAAGGCCATATATGCGTATCTGTTATTTTTTAACAAAGCCTATTAGGAAAGTTATATTATTTCATGCACTCTTAAAGTTTTATTAAAATTCACTAGGATTATTTCATTGAAATTATCACTTTTGTCAATAGCTAATTCAAATAATTTAAAAAATGAGAACAAAATTAAATGGAATCTTGACGCTGTTATTGGCGTTTATTGTGCATTTATCTTTTGCACAAGAAAAAACGATTTCAGGTAATGTGACCGATCAAGATGGTCTACCTCTACCTGGAGTAAACATCGTTGTAGAGGGTACCACTACTGGTACACAAACTGATTTTGACGGAAACTACGTTATAGACGCTAGTACCGGTCAAACTTTATTATTCTCCTATATTGGACAGAAGGATGTTAGCAGTGCCGTAGGCGCTAGCAACACCATCAATGTTCAAATGGAAGAGGATGCCCAAGCATTAGAAGAGGTTATTGTAACCGCTCTGGGTATTAAAAGAGAGAAACAAGCTCTGGGTTATGCCGTCGCTGAAGTTGGCGCAGACCAATTGGAATCACGACCTGATGGTGATGTTGCCCGTGTATTACAAGGCAAGGCCTCAGGTGTGCAAATCACAAATCAAAGTGGTTTATCTGGATCAGGTACAAACATTGTTATACGTGGACAAAGTACATTTAGTTCTAGTAACCAAGCTCTTTTTATTGTTGATGGAGTTCCATTTGCAACAGATACTAATGCCGCAGGTGATTTTATTGATGGAAACAATGGTTCCAGTAGATTTTTAGATCTTGACCCAAACAGTATTGAAAGTGTAAACGTACTTAAAGGTCTTGCCGCAGCAACTCTTTATGGGTCTCAAGGTAGGAATGGTGTGATTTTAATTACTACCAAAGCAGGTAGTGCAGGTACAGTAGGACCTAGAAAAACTGAAATCACAGTCAACTCATCCTATTTCTTTAATGAAATTGCTTCATTGCCTGATTACCAAAATCAATATGGTAATGGTTTTGACCAATCTTTTGGATGGTTCTTCAGTAACTGGGGACCAAGCTTCGATAGAGGTGGTGTTTCTGGATGGGGCAACCAAGGTGCCATTGACAATAATGGAACACTTGCTCATCCATATTCAACTTCTACGGCTGCTATCCAAGCTGCCTTCCCAGAATATCAGGGAGCAAGATATGATTGGAAGCCATACAACAGTGTGAAAGATTTTTTCAGACAAGGTGGGATTTCCAACACTTCAATTAACGTAAGAGGTGCATCAGATGATGGTACTATAGGATACAACATTAACTACGGTCATTTAAGTGATAAAGGGTTTACTCCTAACAACAGTGTTACACGTAATACTTTAGGTATTGGTGGTAGAGCAATATTGAGCAATAAATTTACCGCATCAGGTACGTTGAATTTTGCCCGTACAAAATTTGTATCCCCGCCAGTAGCTTTGAGTCAGGGTAATGGTTCAACAGGTGCAGGTTCTTCTGTATTTGGTGACCTTTGGTTCACACCTAGAAGTATTAATATTCAAGGATTACCTCATCAGGATCCTGTGACAGGTGGTAGTGTATATTACCGTCAGAACAACTCTATACAACATCCTCTTTGGACAGTAGATAATGCAGAAACCAGTCAAGAGACCAACCGTGTCTTCGGTAATGCTTCTTTACAATATGAGTTCAATGATAATTTAAACATAGTTTACCGTGCTGGTATAGATGTATATGTTGAAAGCAACATAAACTCTCAAAACAAAGGTGGTGTAAACAGTAACAGTGGTGATGTTAGAATAGCCAGTGGTATTTATGAAACTTGGTCAAATACTAATACCATTTGGGATCATAACATATCCTTAAATGGTGATTATGATATTTCAGACAGAGTAGGAGCTTCTTTCAATGTAGGGGCTACGTCTAGAAGAGAGCTTTATAATCGTACTGGAGTAAGAAGTGATGGTCAACAAGTGTTTGGTGTACTTCGCCATTTCAACTTTTTGAATCAAAATGATATTGAACTATCGATTGAAAGAAATATTGTTGGAGTATATGCTCAAACAGAATTTGATTATGACCGAATGGTTTATCTTACTATTGCAGCAAGAAACGATTGGGTTTCCAATTTTTCAAAAGACAACAGAACTCAATTCTATCCAAGTGCCAGTGTATCTTTTCTTCCTACACAAGCGTTTGATGGGTTGAAATCTGACAATGTTCTAAACTACCTAAAATTACGTGGAGGTATTGGAATATCTGCAAACTTTGAATCCGCAAATTATCCTGTAGCCAATACTTTGGTTCTAAATACCCAAGATGCTCAGGATGGTACTGGAAGCAATATTGTTACCAATACAACTGGAACAGTATTAGGAAATCCAAATTTACAGCCTGAAACACTTCAGGAAATAGAATTAGGTTTAGAATCTAGATGGTGGGATGGTCGTATCACATTGGACGGTTCTGTATATACTAGAAAAACTAAAGACTTAATTCTTAATCAACCTTTAGATCCATCAACAGGGTATACTTCAACGAATACCAATATTGGTGAGATTACTTCAGATGGTGTAGAATTGGACTTAGGAGTTAATTGGATTAGGAGTGATAATGATGGGATCAATTGGAATACCAATGTTAACTTCACAGCTTTCGAAACAACAGTAACGGATCTTGGTCTTGATACCGATCAAGTAGTTTACGCAGGATTCTCCAATCTTGGTAATGCCGCCATACAAGATGAACCTTTAGGTGTTATCTTTGGTAGCCGTATATTAAGAGATGCCAATGATAATTTTGTAATTGGTGGAGATGGTAATTATGTTACCGATCCTGATAATGGAATTATTGGAGATCCAAACCCGGATTGGGTAATGAATATTAGAAACAATATTTCATACAAGAATTTTTCCTTAGGTTTCCAATTTAACTATACTCAAGGTGGAGACATTTGGTCAGGTACCATATCCACTCTATTAGGTAGAGGTCTAATTACTGAAACAGTTGACAGAGAGAATAGTTACATTCTTCCTGGTGTAGATCAAAATGGTGCTACTAATAACTTGCAGATTAACAACTCAACTTTCTGGTTCAGCAATATATTGTTTGGCCCAAGTGAGTTACAAGTTTATGATGCAACCACTATTAGGTTACAGGAAGCTTCTTTCAGTTATACATTACCATCTAAATTTTTAGATCGCACACCATTTGGTGCTTTGGTATTTACTGTATCTGGAAACAACCTTTGGTATAATGCTATCAATACTCCTAAGGGTGCTAGTTTTGACCCTAACACTTCTGGTTTAGGTGTAGGTAATGGACAAGGTTTTGAGTTTATCAACGGACCAAGTTCCAGAAGATATGGATTCAGTGTAAAAGCAACTTTCTAAGATAAATTTTTAAGATAAAAACAATGAAAAAAATAACTAAATATATAGCTTTTGCTGTTCTTGGCGGTATGCTTGCATTCACTTCCTGTGAGACCACAGAATTGGATCTTACAGCGAATCCCAATGCATTAACACCGGATCAAGCCAGTGTAGATTTCTTTCTGAATTCAATTCAAGAAGATTTTGTAAGACAATTTGAAGGTGATGCCGATTTCAGTGATAACTGGGCTTCTGGTGGTAACACAACAGGCGATGGTTTTAACGAGTTTGGTCTAGAATTAACTCGTATCGTTCAAGGAGGTGGTAGACAATACTCAAGTATGTATCAGGACAGTGATATGTCTGACGAGTGGACCAATGCTTATAAAGGAATCCTAGCCGATATTCGTGCCATGACTCCTTTAGCCATTGAAGCAGATCAAAAACACCATATTGCTATAGCTCAATTTATTGAAGCATATCTTATGGTAACTATGGTAGATTTCTTTGGAGATGTGCCCTATTCAGAGGCTATTCAGGCCAATGAAGGTATTTTCAATCCAGTTGTGGATTCTGGAGCTAGTATCTATGAGGCGTCTTTAGCGCTTTTAGATCAAGCCATTTCTAATTTTAATGCTACTGCTGCATCTGAACCTACTAGTGATTTCTATTATGCAAATGATTATACCCAATGGGTAAAAGCTGCAAATACCTTGAAAATGAAAATCTATCTTCAAAGAAGATTAGTTGATTCAGGAGCAATAGCAAGTTTTAATGCCATTGTAAGCGGCGGAAACTATATTCAGGATACTGCGGATGATTTCCAATATAACTGGCCAGCTACAAGTGCAACTGGTCCGGATACTCGTCACCCAAGATATGGTATTAATTACCAAGCTGCTGGTGCAGGGGAATATATGTCGAATTGGTTGATGAATTTAATGGATACAAGTAATGATCCTAGAACAAGGTACTATTTCTACAGACAGACTGATGCTGTTCCTGGTGCTGAAATTCCTTCTAATGAAGAATTATTGAACTGCTCCTTGGAAACTGCTCCTCAACATTATATTGATGGTGGGTATACTTTCTGTTGGTTAGACAATGGTTTTTGGGGTCGTGATCATGGTGATGCCGATGGTATTCCACCAGATGGTCTATTAAGAGCAACTTACGGAACTTATCCAGCAGGTGGACAGTTTGATGATAGTTCATTCACAGCTATTGGTTTGGGAACAGGTGCCTCTGGTACTGGTGTTACCGTACTTTTATCTGCTTTTAACGTGGACTTCATGAAAGCTGAAGTAGCCATGACTAACAGCGACATGACTGCTGCAAGAACTGCTATATTAGATGCTTTTGACAAGTCACAAGCAAAGGTTCAAGCATTTTTAGTAGGAAGAGAAGCTGGTGCAGATGTATCATTCGAACCATCTGCAGGTGTAATTGCAGCATACCGTAACACAATTGGAGCTAACTTTGATGGTGGAGATATGACCGATAAATGGAATGTATTGGCTGAGCAGTATTGGATTGCCCATTTTGGAAATGGCGTAGACCCTTATAACTTCTATAGAAGGAACCAATACCCAACTACCTTGCAAGCTAATTTAGAGGCAAACCCAGGAGAGTTCGTTAGGTCAATGTACTATCCTTCAAATGTAGTGAACACCAACTCTAGCATTAGCCAAAAGAGTAGTCATACCGTACCCGTTTTTTGGGATACTCACGCTAGCGGTCCTGCAGCCAATTAATATAACATAAAAAACATAAAATAAGAATTTATGAAAAATTTAAAAATCTATATATTACTTGCTCTGGGGGTTTTCGTCTCATCCTGTAGTGAGGATGATAAAGTAACTGTAAACGTAGTAGATGCTGTCACACGTGGAGCAGTGCTTAGAACAGTTGCCATTACTGGAGGCGCTATGGATGTGCTTGATGAAAATGCAATCGTTACCATAGAGATAGAAGAACAGGATGCTGAGCTTGGTGCATTGTTATCAGAGGTACGTGTTTACGCGAATCTTGTAGACAATACGGATGATGCAACAACAACAACAACTGAAACTTTATTAACAACACTCCCTGCATCTGCATTCTCCACAGGAGAATTTGGATTGCCAAGAGGATCTTTTTCTGCTTCGCAAGCGGAAATAGCTACTGCCTTGGGAATTGCTTTTGGTGATTATAATTGTGGAGATCAATGGAATCTTAGGTTGGAACTTTCACTTACCGATGGAAGATTATTTACTGATACAGATGCAACAGGTAACATATCTGGAGGGTCTTTCTTTTCTTCTCCATACAACTACCGAATATCTCTAATTGCACCACTTGCATCTGATGATTTGTTTACTGGTCAGTATCAATTGACAACAGTGACTCCAGGTATATATGGTGTAGCTGATTATTTAGATGGTATCTATACAGTTGAATCTGTAGACAATACAACTAAGGTAATTAAAGATGTAACTAGTTTTCCAGCCTTTGGAGGTTTTGGACCAGTAGATGTTGAATTCCAATTGGTTTGTGGTCAAATCATCCTTAGCCCTGCACAAAGTGTTGGTGCTGGTTGTAATGCTGCCATCCAAAGTGGCCCAGCAATTATAAATGCAACCTATGATTTAGCTAATCCTGATGACAGTGATTTTATTATCAACTTTACATCGGATGAAACAGCAGATTGTACTTCAGCAGTTCAAGCTCAATTTAGATTGACAAAGATTTAACTGAAAAGTTAAAATTATAATACATATTTAAAAAAGGGAGAGACTGTTATAAGTCTCTCCCTTTTGTTTTTACCAGATATACTGATAGCTATTTTTCTCCTATTTTTGCTTTAAAATTTTTGCAATGAAATTAAACTTCTTTAAATACTCCATATTTATTTTATTCCTATTTCTTGGTTTAACTAACGCTTTCTCCCAAAATACAGTGGGTGTTTTGCAAAATTCAGAAGCTTCTTATAATGGTTATACATTTTATACTGTAAACCAAAACACTTATTTAATTGATAACTGTGGGCAAGTAATCAACAAATGGACTAGTGATTTTAATCCTGGAAATGCGGTATATCTCCTTGAAGATGGATCCATACTTAGAACCGGAAAAATTGTTAATCCAGATATTACCATTGGAGGTATTGGTGGTAGATTAGAAATTAAAGATTGGGATGATAATCTTATATGGGAGTACACCTACTCCACTTCACAAGTGAGTCAGCATCACGATGTTTATCCATTACCTAATGGAAACATTCTTATACTTGCTTTAACTAGAAAAACTGACACTCAAGCTTTAGATGCAGGTAGAAATCCAGCAAACTTAATTGGAGGTGAGCTTTATAATGAACAAATAATTGAAATTCAACCTCTAGGAACCAATGATGCTACCATTGTATGGGAATGGAACATATGGGATCATTTAATTCAAGATTTTGATAATACAAAAGACAATTTTGGAGTGATTGCTGATAATCCTCAGCTTTTAGATATAAACTATTTAGGTTTCTCTGGTGGAGGAACAAATTGGATGCATGTAAATTCCATACAATACAATGAACAATTAGATCAAATTGTTTTTAGCGCCAGACAATTAAATGAATTTTATATCATTGATCATTCCACAACAACAGCAGAAGCAGCTTCCCATACTGGAGGAGACAGAGGTAAAGGTGGAGATTTGTTATACAGATGGGGTAATCCATTGGCATATAGACAAGGAACTTTAGATGATCAACAATTACATGGACAACATTTCCCAAATTGGATTCCAAATACGCATCCTGATGGCGATAAAATTATTTTATATAATAATGGATCAGGCAGAACCCCCTTTTTCTCAGAGGTTAAAATCATAGACCCCCCACAAACTTCTCCTGGTAACTATATAGTTCCTATTGCCAGCAGTTTTGGACCATCTCAGCCAGATTACACATATGTTGACCCAGATAACCAAGAAGATTTCTTTTCGCTTATTCTATCAAGTGCACAACGCCTACCAAATGGAAATACTTTAATATGTGAAGGTACAAGTGGCCATTTTTTTGAAATAGATAGTAGCGAAAATATTGTTTGGTCTTATATCAATCCAGATACCAAAGCGGGAATCCTTAGCCAAGGAGACGCCCCGCCTACCGCAAATAATATTTTTCGTGTCCTTAGGTATGGTCTGGATTATCCAGCTTTTAATGGCCGGGATTTAACACCAGGAGACCCTATTGAACTGAACCCCAATCTAAATGGCTGTTCTGTTTTTGATGACTCAATAACTGTTCTTATCGATGATGCAAACGGAACCGAAGGCGGAACCATAGATTTTCCTATAACCTTAAACAAGCCAATTGAGGAAGACATCACTATTACTTTTTCTTTCACTGATGAAACAGCTGGTGCCAGTGATTATGATAACACAAGTATAATGGTCACTATTCTTGAAGGCAATACTACTAGCATAGCTAGTGTTGTCCTTAATGATGATGTGATAGATGAACCAAATGAGACGTTCATCATCAATGTAAGTGCTATTGATGCTAATACTGATGTAACTATTTCTGATACTGCAATAGGCAGTATTATAGATGATGATGAAACACCAACCTTAACAATTGAAGATACCGCTATTTTAGAAGGAGGCATTCTTGAATTTCCAATAACATTGAGCAACCCAAGTTCAGAAGATATTATTCTAAGCTTACAAATTACAGATATTACTACTGATAACTTAGACTATACAAATCCCAATGTGCAAATTACAATTCCAGCTGGTTCATTAACCTCGTCCATTACTATTCCAACGGTTGTAGATGATAATGATGAGGCAAACGAAACCTTTGATGTTTCATTGACATTAGTTTCTGGCACCTTAGGAAGTTCTAGCAATACTGCAATTGGAACAATCTTAAATGATGATTTTGGAGAATCCCTTGTTGTTTTATACCCTATTCCAATTACTTCAGACAAGTTGTTGATAGTTCATTCACCTATTGAAATGGAGTTAATAGAAGTTTTTAATATGGCCGGCGTAAAGGTGACTACCGCTACCAATACAAATTCAATTGACCTATCTCATTTATCTTCGGGTATTTACATTGTATCCCTACACTCAGATTCTGGTGTTATAAAAAAGAAAATTGTTAAACAGTAATATTTCATGGTTTTTTAATCAATACAAAAAAATAGGCATGAAAAAGATATTTCTAATTCTATTGTTAACAATTGTCAGTTGTACCAATACATCTGACAAAAAGAGTGATTTATCAAGTATCCCCGAAAATTCATCTCAAAAGACCAAAAAAGTTTTTGAAAAAATCGCTGCAGATTACAGCGGATTACAATTTGAAAACAAAATCGTTGAAGATGTTGAAGGCCTAGCAAATCTTTTCAACTTCGACTATTTTTATAATGGTGCCGGTGTTGGTGTTGAAGACATTGATAATGATGGCCTTCTAGATATTTTCTTTTGTGGAAACCAAGTCAACAATAAACTCTTTCTTAATAAAGGGGATTTAAAATTTGAAGATATAAGTGAATTTGCCAATATCAATATAGGCAAGAACTGGTCCAATGGGATAACTTTTGTTGACATAAACAATGACGGCTGGAAAGATATTTATATCTCACAGGGCGGTCCTAACCAACGGTTAAATCGCAAAAATTTACTATACATTAACCTCCAAGATGGCACCTTTGAAGAAAAGGCTGAAATCTATGGCCTGGCAGATATGGGCATTAGTACGCAATCCGCTTTTTTTGATTATGACAATGATGGAGATTTGGATTGCATTGTCATGAATGAAAACGAGTTATATGGCGTAGATCCAGTAAACCTCTATAAATTAGTAAACAATAATCCAGAAGCTGTGTATTTTAATAGCTCACATCTTTATCGCAATGACAATGGTAAATTTGTGGACATTACCCAAGAAGCTGGAATACAGCGACCCATATTTGGACTTGGGCTTTCTATTACAGATATTAATGATGATGGTTGGCTTGATTTTTATATTGCAAGCGATTACTACATTCCAGATGCATTATTCATCAACAATAGAGATGGCACCTTTTCTGACCAAATTAAAACATATACCAATCAAGTTTCCTTTTATGGAATGGGTATGGATATTGCCGACATAAACAATGACAATAAACAAGACATTTTTGTTCTTGACATGGCAGCAAATGACCATATAAGATCCAAAACACTAATGGCTTCTATGAGCACAGGAAGGTTTGATTATTTGGTAAACAAAGCTGACTTTCACTATCAATACATGTACAACTCATTTCAACTGAATATAGGCAATAATAAGTTTAACAATATTGGTCAATTGACACAAACAGCTAATACAGACTGGAGTTGGTCAGTATTAATGTCAGATTTTGATCAGGACGAGGACAAAGACATATACATTACCAATGGTTACCGAAAATATGCCTTGGACAATGATCTACAACAAAAAATCTACAATACCCAAAGAAAATATGGCGGCAATGTTCCTTTAGAAATCAAGAAGCAGCTATATGCCGATATGCCATCAGAAAAACTTCAAAACATTCTGTATCAGAACAACAAAAAATTTAGTTTTGAAAATGTATCAAGCAAATGGGGACTTGGGGATTATTCTTTCAGCAATGGTGCAGCACAAGGAGATTTAGACAATGATGGAGACCTAGAATTAATAGTCAATAACATAGATGATAATACCTTCCTCTACAAGAACCTGTCTGTTGAAAATAATTTAGGAAACTACCTAAAAGTTAAAGGCATAGGAAAGCTTTCAGAATCGTATCCAAAAATTAAAATCATCTATAATGGAAAATCCCAATTTATTGAAAGTAGAAGAGTTCGCGGTTACCGTTCTTCCCATGATGATATTGCACATTTTGGATTAGGAAAAGAAAAAACGGTCGATACCATTAGAATCACATGGCCAAGTGGGAAAATTGAAGAAAAATATAATATTCAAGTCAATTCCCTTGTAACTTTTGAAGAACAGAATGCTAAAATCGACAAAAGAAAACAGAGGGAACCAAGGCAAATGTTTTCAAAAGTTGCTCCATCAAAATTTAACTTGAATTTTACCCATAAAGAAAATGTTTACAATGATTTCGAAAAAGAAATACTGCTCCCCTATAAACAATCTACTATGGGTCCTTTTATCACAAAAGGAGATATAAATGGGGATGGTTTAGAAGATTTATATGTGAGCGGGGCATCTGGACAGGCAGGTCAAGTTTTTGTACAAACTTCATCCGGCTTTAAAAAATTAATTTCGCCTGTAATAGAAAATGATAAAGGGTATGAGGACATGGAAGCTGTCTTTTTTGATTTTGATGGTGATAAGGATGTAGACCTTTACGTGGTAAGCGGAGGAAATGCGTTTGATGAAAATTCATCCTATTATGCAGATAGAATATACCTAAATGATGGAAAAGGCTTATTTACTAAACTTAAAAGTGAAGCTTTAGGTCACTATCCAAAAAGTGGAAAATCTGTAACCATTCTTGATTTTGACAAAGATGGAGACAATGATATTTTAGTGGGAAACAGAATTATTCCAAAAAATTATCCAAAACCTGCAGCTTCAACCTTATATGAAAATATAGATGGGAAGCTGAAAGATGTAACCAAAGAAAAAGCTAAAGATTTATTGAATTTTGGAATTGTCAACAGCATCATAACAACAGATTTTAACAATGACGGATGGGATGATTTTATTGCTGTTGGTGAATGGACAGGTATTGGTTTTTTTGAAAACAAAAAGGGAATATTTTCTAATATATCATTAAACAACAAAACATTTAATGAAAAAGGTTGGTGGTATTCCGTTCATGAAACAGATGTTAACAAGGATGGGCTAAAAGATTATTTGGTGGGCAACGTTGGTCTGAACTTAAAATTTAAGGCAAGTATTGAAAAACCATTTAAAATATACGCCCACGATTTTGATAATAATGGCACTCAGGATATTGTTTTAACTAAAAAATATAATGGGGAATATGTCCCTGTTAGAGGAAGAGAATGTTCATCACAGCAGATGCCATTTATACAAGAAAAATTTCCATCATATAATGATTTTGCTAATGCTACTTTAAACGATGTATACGGGGACAAACTTAATGAGTCCTATCAAAGTGAAGTCTCTGAATTTAAATCCATACTCCTGATCAATAAAGGAAATGGGCAATTTAAAAAACAGCTATTACCAATGGAAGCCCAAGCTTTTCCAATACTGAATTTTGTTACTTATGACATCAATAAGGACGGTTATGAAGATTGTATTCTTGCAGGAAATATTTATGGAACAGAAGTAGAGACTCCTAGATTAGATGCTATATCTGGCCTTGTACTTCTTTCTAATGGCAAAGATGGATATACACCTACACCATATTGGGAAAGTGGACTTTATTTAGATGGAAATGTAAAAAATATTGAAGTTCTTAACACACCTAAAGGTATTATTCTATTAAATACTATCAATAATGGCGTCCTTGGCATTCATCAATTAAATAACTGATTCAAGCTAAAAATTTAATCTTCTAAAAATTTAAAATAAAAGTGGTGCTATGTGTAAAAAAGACTACTTCCAAAGTAGTACCTTTGTCTGATGGAAAAGGACAATCAAATTTATGGCATAAGAGCTATAATGGAAGCTATAAATTCTAATGAGACAATAGACAAAGTCTTTATTCAACGAGGGCTGCAAGGAAGCTTATTCAAGGAATTAGAAACCTTAATAAGGAAAAAAGAAATATCCTCGTCCTATGTTCCCATAGAAAAATTGAATAGACTTACTAAAAACAATCACCAGGGAGCTATTGCCAATATATCACCCATCACATTTTATACTATTGAAAGCTTGGTGGAGCCAATTCTTCAAGAAAAAGAAAGTCCTCTTTTTCTTTTATTAGATCAAATATCTGACGTAAGAAACTTTGGAGCTATCATAAGAACCGCAGAATGTAGTGGTGTTGATGGAATAATAATTCCTAAAAAAGGTGGTGCACCAGTTACCGCAGACACCATAAAAACATCCGCCGGAGCAGCTTTCAAAGTTCCTATTGCTAAAGTCGATCATATTAAGGATGCCGTTTTTTATATGCAGGCATCTGGTATTAAAGTTATTGCCGCAACTGAGAAAACAGAAAGCAATGTATATCAAGTTTCATTTAAAGGACCTACAGCTATAGTTATGGGTTCAGAAGACATTGGTATTTCTCCATCAGTTCTTAAAGCAGCAGATTTTAAAGCCAAACTACCTCTTTTAGGAGAAATTGGCTCTTTAAATGTATCCGTTGCTTGCGGGGTATTTCTATATGAAGCGGTGCGGCAAAGAATGTCTTAGTCTGGAGCATTATTGCTGTCTCTTTTTTTATAATGGTATCTAATTTCAATAGTGTCGTTTTCAATGTCTGGGACATCGTCAATGGTTTCTATAAAGTTCCCGTCTTCATCAAAATGTTTTAAAAAGGGATCTTCATCCTCGTTATAATCCTCCCTTTCCCAATTATACTTTTTGGCTGTAGGTAATTGGGTTTTTATAAGCACCGCCAATAACAATCCTGTTATAAATCCTGCTAAATGCCCTTCCCAAGATATGCCCTTCTCGATTGGAAAAATATACCATATTAAACTTCCATAAATAAAAACCACAAATAGGGATAATGCAATCAACCTATAATACTTCGTAAAAACGCCCTTAAAAAAAATAAAACTGGCCAAAACATAAATAATGCCACTTATTCCTATATGGTAAGAAGGTCTTCCAATAACCCAAGTAATTAACCCAGAAACCAAAACACCCCATATAAGAACTTTTAAGGCCACTCTCTTATAGAAATAAAACAAAGACGCCGTAAGTACAGCAATAGGAATTGTATTATTGTACAAGTGCTCTAAAGAGCCGTGAATAAAAGGTGAGAAAAGAATACCTTGCAACCCAGAAAATCTTCTAGGATACACCCCATGGGTATTTAAGTTCACATGAAACTGAATCTCTATCCAATAGATGGTCCAAATAAAAAGTACTATTACCATAGGAGCAACAACTACCCTATTTGAAAATTTAAAGTAATTATAATCAGACATAGGTTGAATTTACCTATTTTTTACCTCAATTTATCTACCAAAAAACGAAAACATGATAAATTGTCATCTTAAAATTTGATTACTTTTATAAAATGAATGAACCACTTGCCGAACGGGTACGTCCAAAAACTTTAGAAGACTATATCAGCCAGCACCATTTGGTGGGCGAAAAAGGCTCATTAACACATCAAATCAAAAAGGGAATGATACCCTCCCTAATTTTATGGGGACCTCCAGGGACAGGGAAAACGACTCTTGCACATATTATTGCCAATGAAAGTGATAGACCTTTTTATGTTTTAAGCGCTATTAGTAGTGGTGTAAAAGAAGTTAGAGAAGTCATTGCAAAAGCAAAACAAAGTGGGGGACTGTTTACTGCTAAAAATCCTATTCTTTTTATTGATGAGATCCATCGTTTTAGCAAATCCCAACAAGATTCACTTCTAGGAGCTGTAGAAAAAGGATGGGTTACGCTTATTGGGGCAACAACAGAAAATCCAAGTTTTGAGGTAATTCCAGCATTATTATCTAGATGTCAAGTTTATGTATTAAACCCTTTTGGCAAAGACGATTTGGAAGACTTGCTCAGAAGGGCAATGAAGGAAGATAAAATGCTTCTTACCAAAAAAATAAAATTAAAAGAAACCGAAGCTTTATTACGACTATCAGGAGGAGATGGAAGAAAACTCCTCAATATTTTTGAGTTGGTTGTCTTTTCTATAGAGGAAAACAACATCACTATTACTGATGAGCTGGTCATGAGTAAAGTTCAAAAAAACACAGTTTTATATGACAAAACTGGGGAACAGCACTATGATATCATTTCTGCCTTTATTAAATCGATACGTGGAAGTGATCCAAATGGAGCGGTTTATTGGTTGGCAAGAATGATTGAAGGAGGTGAAGATGTAAAGTTTATTGCGCGTAGACTGCTAATTTCAGCATCCGAAGATATTGGCTTAGCAAATCCCACTGCTTTGGTCATAGCAAATTCCGCTTTCCAAGCGGTTACAACTATTGGTTATCCAGAAGCTAGAATTATTTTAAGCGAATGCGCCATATATTTAGCTACCTCAGCTAAAAGCAATGCAAGTTATATGGCCATAAAAAAAGCACAGCAAAAAGTAAGGGAAACTGGAGATTTATCCATTCCATTACAATTAAGGAATGCGCCAACTAAATTAATGAAGGATTT
The DNA here is from genome assembly GCA_002746415.1 of Flavobacteriaceae bacterium. Lineage (GTDB taxonomy): Bacteria > Bacteroidota > Bacteroidia > Flavobacteriales > Flavobacteriaceae > Saonia. Next base: position 223,143 of record NVXD01000017.1, read on the forward strand.
GGGTTATGGGGAAGACTATAAATACGCCCATGATTACCAAAACAATTTTGTAGAACAAGAATTTTTACCCGATGAAATATCTGGAACTCCATTTTATATTCCAGGTAACAATCAAAGAGAAAAAGCCATTGATGAGTTTATAAAGAATAGATGGAAAAATAAATACACCCCCTAGAACTTTATCTGTAACTCTTCAATTATCAGTTCTCCTTCTTTAAAGTATTCAAAATACCATTTTCCATCTTTGTTATGGACCATCCCACTTACACCATTGCCAACAGCCTGATATGTATTTGCAACAGTGCTTTTATACATTTTAAACCGAATGCTTGGAGTGCTATCAACCAGTTGGTACCCATTAGGGATTTTTTGGGCATATAACAAGTCCGAAGTCTCAGCAACTTGAATAGGTTCTGATGGAGACACAACAGCCACTTCAACATCTATATTCTTCATATCAGTTTTGGGCTCCTCTTTCTTTATTACTGCAGCCGTTTTTACGGCTTCCTTCTCAACTACTTGCTCTTCTAATTTTTTAACATCATTTTTAAAGCTTACGGTAATAGGCTCCTCAACTTCAACAGTTTTTCCACTGAATTTATGGGCCCCATCAAAAGATTGAAATGCTTCTGCCAATGACTGCGAATACGCTGCTTTATATTCCTTAAGCCTACTTGAACCCTCTTTGGTAACAAATACTTCCTGCCCCTTACAGTCTTTTAAAAGTAGGCTAGTTTTTGTAGAAAACATGGAAGAACTATCTAGAATTTCAACAGTCAAGCCCAAACAAATATTTTGTATCAACTCATCTGGAAGACCATCTTGGTATATCGCAATAAACCCTTTTTTATTAAAATTGTGTTTAACCAGCGTACTGGTTAGATACTGATTTTCCTTTTTAAATTCATTGAATTTTTTAGGAACAATTATGTATTTGTACTCATTTAACTGGCTTTGCCCATTAACCATAAAACCAAGAGCAAAGAAAAATAGAAAGCTTAATTTTTTCATCTTTTAATAATATCATTTCTTTCCCCAAGATATGATATTTAATCCTAACTGAAAAGAAGCATAATGGGTGTCTGCTATATTTTTGTATGCCAAGAGATTATCCGCCATTGCATAAAAATTCATTGCGCCGGCTTGAATGTTAAAACCAAAACCAACATTTGAAAAAGAATATTTATCAATGGTATATGTTGTTTTTAAAGCAAGGAAATTTCCAAATCTTCTTTGGTAAAAAGCCGTTAGCGCTACTTGAGGACCTCGTGGTCTATTAATTGCATACAATTGTATTCCTGCGCTATTCACATATTGAAAAGCCAAATTTTGATCCGTAATAATATCCATGCAATCACAATCCAATCTTGATGGGATTCTTTCTCCAAAGTTGTGCCTTATAGATCCGTATAATTTTGTTGGCCTAAAGCTGATGTAATTCTTGTCATTATCTTCAAAAGGCACTAATTCTTCTATTTCATCTACAAGGTCTTGCCAAAAGTCAGTACTAGGATTAATTAATACCTCTGGAAGAATGAATTCTATTCCTTCAACTGTAGCATTTCCATTTAATTCATAACTTTTTATGTCTTTTGTATGGTAAATAAATCCCAAATCCAAAACACTGACTGTTACGACTGTTTTCTTATTTAAATTATAGGTTAGCCCAGCATCTAACCCCAAACCTAAATTTCCACCAAAAAGCATTCTTTTTGCAATTATTCCTGGAGTTTCATCAGCATCACCATCCAATAGCTCTTGTATGCCAGAAGTTCTTACTGCTAAATCTGCATCCAAGGTATTTGCCAAAAAATTATTTTGCCCTTCTGTTGTAACAAAATAACCAGTATTAGCAGTAGAATTAAAGTTGACAAGGCTAGAATAAATTTTAGCTCTTGCCCCAATGGTTAGCTTATTATCAACTCTTTTATTGATGCCAAAATGAAATACATTTACCAATTCTCCCCTAGTTTTAATATGACTAAGATCAAACCTTCTATTCAACTGATCAGCATTCCCTTCAAATCCTAAAATGGCTAAATCCTTAAACCAATACGCTATGGCATCTCCTTCTAAATACATTCCGAAAGAATAAAAATTATCCGGATTATTCGTTCCCCTAAAGCCTCCGTTAAAAATTTCCATTTGGAATCCACCACTTAATTCATCGTTAGGATTCATACTGTATATGACTTTGTCTAAGACTTTGGTAGTAAAATCCACCCCATCATCGGCAAATAGATCATGTACTGTGACACCTGAAGTACCAAACTGAGTTGAAATTCCAGAAAGAGTAGGAATACCAGCATACCAAAGATAATTGACTTCCATCCCTGGATTTAGCATAAGTGATTGTGGTATTTCTGTAAAATCGTATAACAATTCTTTATTTTGGGCATGCAAGAAATGACATCCAAAAAGAAAACATAAAAGAAGTAGTTTTCCTTTGCTCATTTTATTCTAATCCTAAATTTAGCACTAGACTTTAATGTAATTTTTGGATCTGGAAGAGATGAGATACTTGTATTGTCTCCAAGGTTGGCTACACTCACTCTAATAGTTGATGTATTAATAATAATATCTAAACTACGACCGGTAGCTCCTCCATAAAAAACTTCTCGCTGCAAGATTGCTGTAGGTTCAGGGGTTACTATAAATTGTTCGCTGTCCAAACTATTACCTTCTTCATCAACAAATTCAAATAGAATATCTAATTCCTTACTGGTAGTATTTTCCAATTCATAAGTAATAGAACCTTCCAGAACTCTTTCAGCAAAATAAGCTTCATTAAATGCATCAAAATTAAAGCTTGCTGAAAAAATATCAAGCCCAGGGACCAGATTAATAATGCGCTCTGGTGATTCAACGTAAATAATACTGGACTCAATAGTTGGTGTAATACTTAAGTCATCAAATTGATTAAAGTCTTGATCTTCTATACAGGAAATAAGCATCCCTAGTAGTACCAATCCAGTGAAAATGTATTTAAATTTTCGTTTCATAGTGCTTATATAACAACTCAAAGTAGTCTAGACCCTACTATAAGTTCATCTATATAACTCTATAAAAAAGATTTTATTTCCCTTAATTCGTGAATCATTTCACAATAATTATGCTTGGGTTCATTGTGTGCATTAAAATGTAAAGCATGGAATCCAGTGGCTTGTGCGCCAAGAATATCTGCTTCCAAATTATCTCCAATCATCAAAGATTCTTTGGCATTTGCACCTGCAGTTTTAAGTGCCAAATTAAATATTATTGGGTTCGGTTTTTTTACCCCGGCCATTTCAGAATCAATAACCGTATCAAAATAACCATTAATCTTAGCGTTCTTCAACTTCTTCACTTGTATTTCTTGAAACCCATTGGTAATAATATGAAGTCTATATTTTGGTTTCAAATACTTTAAAATTTCAAACGTTCCATCAAACACATGGTTAAAGGATGATAAATGTGCAATATAATCATCTGCTAAAATATTTATGGTTTCGTCTGAAATTGAAAAATCAAGCGCGTCAAAAGCACTTTTTAACCTTTGGTAGCGTAGTTCATCCTTAGAAATCTTTTCCTCCCTATATAATTTCCAATATGCTAAATTAATGGGCACGTACACTTTTAAGAAAGAAGGTATATCTACATCAATCTTATTGTCTAATAATATTTTTTCAAAGGTAAGCGCTGAATTTTTTTCAAAATCCCATAGGGTATGATCTAAATCAAAAAAAACGTCGGTTATAATATTTCTATACATGGTATTTTTGAATAACAGTACTATACAATTTCAACCAATTTATCTTATGCTCTCCTCCTAACAATTCATTTGAAAAAATCACTGAAAAATCACCGTTAACTTTTTTTATCTGTCTGTACAAAGCATCAAGCTTTTCAATAATAACCCCTTCTTTTGTTATGTTGGTAAATGCATAATCATGCACTGCAAAAGGATGCACTTTAATTGGCTGTTGCACTTCTAGATTAATATCATAAAAATAAAAAGGAATACTGGTGCTGGCCCTAAAACCAACATCATGCGTATACCCCATTGTAAAATCATCTGTAAACTCTGCTTCCAAGAGGTTACGGTATGTTTCTGGCACACTAATGCGGTTATATCTGGTTCTTGAATAGGTTACCGGTCTGTTAATAACATTGGCCAGGTTATTCTTTTCTTCTTTCAATAAGTTAGGATTGTTAAAGGAGCTATAAGACGCACATAAAGACACCTTGCTATAATCCGCAACCGATTTTATCAAATATTTAAACTTGTTATTCCGTGTGGATATATTTTTATCATAAGTAGAATATTCTGCAAACTGAAAAAAGAACATGCTTTTAAACGTGTAATTTTTAAGCATTTCTATCAGTTTTGAGAAATTATCATATGGGTCTTTCCTTATTTTCAACCAAACTAAAATACGTTGTGCAAATCGTCTAAACTTAAAGGTGCCCAAATCCAATATAAAACCAGAGATACTTCTTATAATTCCTCTGTTCACATAACAATGAGATGAGGTAACATCAATTATTGATGTATACGTATAATTACGTTGTTTATATACTAATTCTGGGAAGCGTTCTTTTAAGCTTTCCAATAACTTAAAAGCCCAGATATCGACTACTGGGTTTTGCAAAAATCCATATTGATGTGCAATACTTTCAGCTGCAGGAAACCTACCGTGGGAGTCCTTAATATGGGGTAAATATTCTTCGTATCTGCTCAACAAATAAAAACTGGCTGAAAAAATATCAAAAGGGATATTGCTGCGTTCACCAGCTTCAAAAAAACAGGGTGTATTATCCCAGAATGACATTTTGATTTGTAAGTCATTTATACCCTGTTCAAATAATAGTCCATTGCTTCTTATAAAAAATTCATTCTGCAAAGGTTGTTTGGTATAGGTAATTTTTGGCCCTGAATGCTTAATAAAATCCTCAATTTTAGTTGTATAAGCAACTTCAATCCCCAAAATCCTTGTAAAAACATGCTTCATGATATAGGTGAAGCGAGACGTTATCTTATGGGTATATATTAGTACAATATTTTCTTTTTCCTCAACCTCCATTAAAGTATGTTGTTATCTGCAAAACTAAAGTATTCCGTTTGCGTAATGATTAAATGATCCAAAACTTTTATATCCAAGGCCTCTGATGCCCGTTTTAATTTTTTTGTGATTTCTTTATCTGCCACACTAGGCTTTAAAGTGCCAGAGGGATGGTTATGCACCAACACCAAACTAACAGCACCCAATTCTAGCGCTTGTTTTAGAACCAAACGCACATCAACCAAAGTGCCTGTAATGCCACCTTTGCTTAATTGAGCTGTATGGATAATCTTATTTGAATTGTTTAAATAAATGATCCAAAATTCTTCATGGGGCAATTCTCCCAATTGAGGTTGCAACAATTGAAACACATGCTTGCTACTTGTTATTTTAATAATTCTTAAAGCGCCTTCCTCTCTTCTCCTGCGTCCTACTTCTAAAGCTGCTACTATGGTCACCGCTTTGGCCTCCCCAATCCCTCTAAACTGCATTAATTGGGCAGTGGAAAGTTTTCCTAATTCATTTAAATTGTTGTTAACTGATGCCAATATCTTCATTGACAGCGCAACAGCACTTTCGTTTCTACTTCCAGAGCCAATTAAAATGGCAATAAGTTCTGCATCCGACAAAACAGATTTTCCTTTTTGCAATAATTTTTCCCTAGGTTGATCATCTTCTGACCAATCTTTTATAGAAAATGAAGTTAAATTTTCTTGCATTTGATAAAGGTAACAAACAAATAAATATTGTAAATTTCAATGTCAATATTTAACTGAAAAATATGAAATCCATTTTTGATGCAGCTGCCTACACTGAAATTTTGAATCGCTTTGACACCTTAACTTCTGATTCCAAAGGAAATTGGGGGAAAATGTCCGTTGGTCAAATGGCATGGCATTGCCAAGGTCCTATTGCCGTAAGCATGGGAAAAACCTCCATAAAAAAGCCAAGTTTTTTTGTTGGACTCCTCATGAAGAGTTTTAAAAAGTCGCTATACAATGACAAACAATGGAAACAAGGTATACCAACTGCTAAACAATACATAGCAACATTCGATAAAGAGTTTTCTACTGAAAAAGAAAAGCTCATCGTATTGATAAAGGAGTTGCATAAAGAAAATGAAAAAGCACCCTGGATAACACATCCTGTTTTTGGTAATTTCACGGCAGAACAATGGGGACAGTTAAACTATAAGCATTTAGACCACCATCTTAGACAGTTTGGGGTTTAGACTAATTGACAAATATCCCCTTCCTGTTAGTGTTGCATTAATTCTTTTACCTCATCAAAATCCAGTCCGCCATAATTTCCAGAACTCATTAATAGTAGTGTGGAATTGGTGAAGTCCTTCCCAAATAAGTTTTCTTTAAAACCTTCGGGGTTGGTAAATATTTTTAAATCATCTCTGTTAAAAGCTGCTGCAATTTGTTTTTCTGATACTTCATCCAATTGCTTGATTTTGACAGCATGTGGCGAGTAAAAAACAATAGCTTCATCGGCATCACTTAACGCACCTTTATATTCCTTTAGGAACTCAGCATTAAGACTACTGTAGGTATGCAACTCTAAACAAGCAATTAATTTTCTGTTGGGATACTGCTCTTTAACCGCCTTTGTAGTTGCCGCTACTTTACTAGGCGAATGCGCAAAATCCTTATAGGCTACACTAGTTGGACTTTCCATTATTTTTTCTAGCCTTTTTGAGGCCCCTTTAAACGAATCTATTGCCTCATAAAAATCATTCTCATCCACCCCCATATTCTGGCATATCCATTTGGCACCAGCTAGATTACTTAAATTATGCTTGCCGAAAATTTCAATTGGCATTGGACCTTCTGGAGTTTGCAATAAGGTTTGTCCATTCTCAACTGAATATTCTGGTGTTGTATAAGCCAACTTCCTGATTGTATTCTCTGAGGCCTCCACTACCCTTTTCACTTCAATATCCTCCTCATTATAAGTGATGCTTCCACCCTTGACGATACTATCCACGAAAATCTGAAACTGCGTTACATAATTCTCAAAAGTGGGAAATACATTGATATGGTCCCAAGCAATACCACTCAACAAAGCAATATTCGGCTTATACAAATGAAACTTTGGTCGCCTATCTATTGGTGAAGACAAATATTCATCGCCCTCCAAAATAATAAAATCATTCTCTTCCGTAAGGTGTACCATACAATCAAAACCATCCAATTGTGCGCCCACCATATAATCTACTTTTATATCATGGTAATTAAGCACATGCAAAATCATGGAAGTAATTGTTGTTTTTCCATGACTCCCACCAATGACCACTCGGGTTTTGTTTTTGGATTGCTCGTACAAAAATTCTGGGTAGGAATATATTTTCAATCCCAACTCTTGGGCTTTCAGTAATTCTGGATTGTCCGCTTTGGCATGCATTCCCAAAACCACGGCATCCAAATCGTTGTGTAACTTTTCTGGAAACCATCCAAAAGCTTCAGGTAATAAGCCCTTATCTTTTAATCGTCCCTTAGACGGTTCATAAATAACATCATCACTACCAGAAATAGTGTACCCTTTATGGTGGAGCGCCAAAGCCAAGTTGTGCATAGCACTACCCCCAATGGCAATAAAATGAATTTTCATTTGGTATAAATTATAGGGTAAAGATAGGGATTGGAAAAACCTTTCCCAATGAAAGTAATAACCAAAGGATTATTTATATATTTAATTCATCAAAAACATAACTAATGAATTTTAAGCTATCCAACATCATTCCTAAAGAAATTATCCCTGGTTACCATGCTAAAATGGTACATGGTGAAAACATGAGTTTGGCTTTTTGGGATGTTGAAAAAGGTGCAGAAGTACCTGCACACTCCCATATGCACGAACAAATCATGCATGTTCTTGAGGGTTCGTTTGAGTTCACCTTAAGTGGAGTATCACAAACGTACGAATCAGGAGATTTAGTCCTCATTCCATCTCATGCAGTTCATGGCGGAAAGGCTTTAACAGCATGCAAATTACTCGATGTTTTTAGCCCGGTTAGGGAAGAATACAAATAAGCGCTCGACTCCAAATAAAATTACAAAAGAAAATACATTATGAACATATCACTCAAAGGAAAAAAAGCATTGGTTGGCGGTAGTAGTCGGGGTATTGGTAAAGCTATTGCCCAACAATTGGCAGAAAGTGGTGCCAGTGTTACACTAATGGCAAGAAGCGAGGATAAATTAAATCAGATTATCACTGAATTGCCCACCGATCAAGGACAAAAACATCAATATCTTTTAGTGGATTTCACTAATTATGAGACGTATAAAAGTGTGGTTTTTGACTACTTTAAAAACAATGCCATAGATATACTAGTCAACAATACCCAAGGCCCATCTGCTGGTAATGCGCTGGAGAAAAAAGTGGACGATTACCAAAATGCATTTGACCTGCTTTTTAAGTCTGTGGTTTTCACTACAGAACTTGCTTTAGACCATATGATAAAAAACAAATGGGGGCGCATCATTAATGTAGCCTCTATTTCTGTAAAAGAGCCGCTTTCGTATTTGGCATTATCCAATACCATACGGGCAGCAGTTGTCACCTGGGGAAAATCTTTAGCTATGGATGTTGGCCAACATCAAATTACCGTAAACAGTGTCTTAACGGGGTATTTTGACACGGAACGCATCCATGACCTCAACCAAACCAAGGCCAAACAATTGGGTATTCCTTTGGAAGAAGTAAAATCTAATATGGAAGCTCAAGTGCCTGTAAAACGTATCGGAAAACCAGAAGAATATGGCTATTTAGTCAGTTTTTTAGCATCCGAAAAAGCCGCCTTTATCACAGGAACCAACATTCCTATTGATGGTGGACTTCTAAAATCATTATAAATTAGTTCTTTAATTTCATAACATATTCCATACTTTAGTCATACCAATTCATCACTATGAAAACCAATTTTAAAATTCTTTTAGCAATCCTAATATTGTCCAGCTATTCATATGGACAAACTACTTCTGCAATGTCCTATAACATACGTTATGACACTCCCAACGATGGAGAAAACTGGTGGGAAAAACGGAAAGAAGCCGTTGTAGATTTACTTGAAACCTACCATCCGGAAATTTTTGGTATACAGGAAGGAAAGCACCACCAAGTACAGTATTTGGATAGTTCTTTAATACACTATACATATATTGGTGTTGCCAGAGATGACGGAAAGACCAAGGGAGAATACAGTGCCATTTTTTACGATGCAACCAAGTATAAGGTGTCCAGAAAAAAGACTTTTTGGCTATCTGACCAAAGCAAAAAAGTTTCTGTTGGTTGGGATGCAGCCATGGAAAGAGTATGTACCTACGGATTGTTTAAACATAAAGAAAGTGGTAAGAAAATTTGGGTATTCAATACCCACTATGATCATATTGGAGTCCAAGCAAGGGAAATGTCCTCCAAGCTCATTCTTTCTAGAATAAAGAAAGTAAATAAAGCTGGTTATCCTGTAATCCTTATGGGCGATTTAAACAGTATACCAGGAAGCAATCCTATAACTACAATAACAAACAAATTAGAGGACACCTTTGAGGTAAGCACACAAGAACATGAGGGTCCTATAGGTACTTTCAATGGTTTTGATGCTTCAAGGGTATTGGATAATAGAATAGATTATGTTTTTGTGAAAAATATTTCCGTTATATCCCACATACATATCAATGATAAAAGAACGGATGGTTTCTTTATTTCTGATCATCTTCCAGTATTCATAAGCTTACAATTGTAATCTTTTATAGGGTTTTAATTAATTGCTGTTCTTTTAGGGCCCGTTTAAATTGGGGCCTGTTTTGCAACGCTTTACGAATCCATTTATCAGCCAGTTGCTTATTCTTACTTTTTCGATGCAAACGTGCCATGCGATAATAGGCCCATTCCAAGGGCACGCCATCAATTACTAAAAAATCATCTATGTATTGCTGCATATGAACTATTCCTTTCTCCAATTGCAAGCCATAATCCCCACACACCTTACCAATTTGATAGTTTAATTGATTGCGTTCAATTTCTTTTAGATCATCCAAATAACCAAGGGCCCTGATATAACTTTCCTTGGCTTTCTCTGGGGCATTATCATATTCATACACATAGCCCAAGGTTAAATAACCATCCATTGCAGATACTTTTCTCAACTCATTTGCATGATAGTACGCCTTGGTCTTGCTTCCACCCACTATACCTGGCAAGGACACATACATTTCTACTAGCGCCCATCGTGTTGCAATATGGTTTTTGTCTAATTGGGATGCCTTGATAAAAGAAGACTTTATTTTCCCTAATAGCATTAGAGCCCTGAATTTATTGCTGTATTGTGCCTTTTTCACCAAAACACCACCATATCTAAAATGATACTCGGCTTCCTTGGGGTATTCTTCGGTGAGTTCTTTGTAAATAGTTACCGCATCATCCCATTTTTCTTGGAGTGCATACACCTCTCCCAACTTATTTTTTAATTCCTTGGAAGTAAATGTTTTTAGGTTTTCAACAAGGAGCTTTTCGGCATGCGCATACTCCTTAGTAGTAATAAGTTGATTAATTTCTCCCAAAACCACCTGCTGAGCCTCTCCCCAAAAAGAAATCAGTAGCAAGCAGATGAAAAAGACTTGTTTCATTATTGAGGTTTAAATAATGCTATTTTAGTCGAAAATAGTATTTATCCTTAAGCGACATCCATAATATTCATAAAACCATATGGCTTTATCTATTTGCTCACATCCCCAAACTCATTGAAAGAGCTGTTTTACGCATTTAAAGTAGGTGCAGGCTCAATGGTTGTTTTTAAAACCCAATGAGTACCATAGTTTAGAGGTATAATAACCAATACCTCAAGGAGATTTTAAAACCAAAACAGTATGAAAAATTCATTTAGTATTTTTGTAAAGAGTCCATGTGCTGAAAAGTTCGATAATTTTGAACCAACTGCCAAAGGAGGTTTTTGTGGATCTTGTGAAAAAGAAGTCATAGATTTTACCACAATGCCCGAAAAGGAATTGATTAATTATTTCAACAACAGCAGTGCTAAAACCTGTGGACGGTTTAGAGCATCACAGTTAAAAGAATATAATGTAAACACTATATCTACCATGAATAACAATTTTTTATCCAGAAGTATTGGCACCTTGAGCTTTTCATTATTGGCCTTATGTGCCGTATCTAATATGCAAGCACAAGATGTAGCTAGTGCAGCTACTCCAATACAAACCGAAGTCAGTCTTTCACCAAACTTTGAAACAGTAAATGGCATTGTCGTTGAAAACTACACGGTGACCGGTACTGTTCTAGACGAAGATAATCTACCACTTCCTGGTGTTAATGTGATTTTAAAAGGTACTGCTGAGGGTACTGTGACCGACATGGATGGGAAATTTGAATTCCCTTCAACCTTAGAAGTTGATGACATTTTGATTTTTAGTTATATTGGGTATATAACCAAAGAATATACAATTCCTGCAAGCCAATCTGATACCCTTGATATCACCATCATGTTTGACGCTTCAGACATAGAGCTTATGGGTAAAATAGTTGTTGGTGGAGCTTACAAAAGCAAGCGCAACATTTTTCAAAAAATTAAAGGCTTGTTTAAATAATGAAACCTGTCTTACTACTTGTACTATTTGCTTGCTTATCATGCTACGGTCAGCGAGCTGATTTTAGCCAGATTGATTTTAAAAAAGCAGATAGTATCGCTTTAGCCCTTAAGGGTGAAAGTTTACAGAATTTACCTGTACTGACTCATAAATTAACGACTCATTTAACTACTGATGTTGAAAAATTTAGAGCCATTTATACATGGGTCAGTACAAATATTGAAAATGATTACACCTCTTACATCAAAACCAGTAAGAAACGTAAAAAGTTCGCTAAGGATAGAGAAGCCCTATTAGAATGGAACAGGAGTTTTACACCCAAGGTATTTCAAAAATTATTAAAGGAGAAGAAAACAGCTTGTACAGGCTATGCCTATTTGGTTCAGGAATTAGTACTCTTAGCTGATATTAATTGTAAAATAATTGACGGTTATGGGCGTACGGCACACACTATGGTAGACGAAAACAGCCTTCCTAATCATTCCTGGAATGCGGTAGAACTAAATGGCAAATGGTACTTGTCTGATGCTACTTGGTCTGCTGGGCGTGTGGAAGTTGAAGAGGGACTACCCAGATTTATACCCGACTATGCTGACGGTTACTTTTTAGCTAATCCAATCTTATTTGCAAAAAACCATTATCCTTTAGATAGTAAATGGGTCTTGATGTCAGAATCCTATTCTTTTCAAGATTTTACGAAGGGACCAGTCGTTTATAAAGAAGCCTTTAAACACAATATCACCCCAATAGCGCCAAGGGCTATGCATATTGAGACCTTGAGAAATGAAGCTGTCGTTTTTTCCTTGAATGTGCCTCCCTCATTTAAAAATGAAAACATATCCCTGCTATTGACTACTGGCAACTCCAATAAAAATATGCAGTCTAAAGTAAGCTCAGACCAAAATGGGCAGCATTTAGAACACATTTTTACAAAGGCAGGCACCTATGATATTCACATCAAGGCAAACGATGATATTCTTGCCACCTATGTTGTGAAAGTAAAAAGAAAATAATATCATTTCCTTATATTTTATGCTAAAAATCATCAAATTCTTAATTATTTAATTAAATTTTAATATTTTAACACTCAACAAACCAAAATATTATATAATTATGAATTCTAAAGTTTTTTTAGCATTACGAATTGTCTTTGGATTGGCGCTATTATTTTTTGGTGCCAATAAATTATTTCATTTTATGGATCCCCCGCCCCCGCCAGAAGAAGCCGTCGGTTATTGGACAGCCTTAATGGCTTCCAAAACAATGACTCTTGTAGCCGTTGTAGAAATTCTAGCAGCTTTATCACTACTCTTAAACAAATATGGCGCCTTAATGATGCTTATTCTAATGAGTGTTTCTGTAAATGCAGTACTTTACCACATAACCTTGGACATGGACTCCATAGTTATGGGTGCTGTTTTACTCGTACTTAACATTGTGCTCTTGTACGGGTACAAAGACAAATACAAAGATTTACTCAACGGTTAATTAAAAGTGAATTTTATAGAAAACGGTTTCATTCTAAGAGTGAAACCGTTTTTATTTTCTCTTCTTTGGAGGGTATTTAGCAAAAGCCTTTGCAACTAGCTGTCTTATAATTTTTTCTTTCTCATTTGGTGAGCCATTATCCCTAAAACCACTTTTAACAGAGGCATTCCAAAAGAGCATGTCTTTCTGACTATCAATAAAATCAAACTGAATCTGGCGTAGTAACTGACTCCCACCAATGGGCACACCCATGGAAACACCTCCACCAATATTTCTTCCTGTTCCCCCTACGCCAATACCAATACTGCTGTTATTTGGTTTTACATAGGCGTCACTAAATATATTGATGTAAAAATCTGGCTCTTCAGATAGCAACAAGCCTTTTGATGTCATGATGGAATCTACAGCTCTTATTAGGCGTCTGCCATCCAATTCATTTAAACCAGAATTGATGTCTGGGTAATAATTATAGGTGGAATAGTTCGTGAAATCAGTTGTCTTATCGTAGTCATAGTTGACCCGAACACTTGAGCAAGAAACTAAAAATAGCACAATCAATAAGTAGCCTAAACTTTTCATTTTCAGTGATTTTACACCAAATTAGCACACACAAAAATACTAAAAAATAGGGCAAGGCAGTCAGAAAATACTGACTATTCGTTGATCAGCGTCCAGAGTTTATCCTTAAGTTCTAGTAGCCCTAATTGTGCAACGGAAGAAATAAACATATAAGAAGTATCTAAGTCTTTATCCAATTCAACGCTCATCTCGGTTATTAATTCATCATCTAACATATCAGATTTTGAAATGACCACCAATCGGTCTTTATCTAATAATTCAGAATTATAGCGTCGGAGTTCATCCAATAGAATTTCGTATTCTTTAATAATGTCGTCACTATCAGCGGGAATCAAAAACAACAGTGCAGCATTCCTTTCAATATGCCTTAGAAAGTAATGTCCTAGTCCTTTTCCTTCGGCAGCCCCCTCAATAATCCCAGGGATATCAGCCATTACAAAACTTTTAAAGTCTCTGTGTTCTACAATACCTAAATTGGGTTTTAGGGTCGTAAATTCGTAATCTGCAATCTTAGGCTTGGCTGATGTCAATACAGAAAGTAAGGTAGATTTCCCTGCATTTGGAAACCCAACTAGACCCACATCGGCTAAAACTTTAAGCTCTAATATAAATACACCCTCTGTACCTTCAACACCGGGTTGGGCATATCTTGGCGTTTGGTTGGTAGAGCTTCTAAAATGCCAGTTGCCACGACCTCCCATACCACCTGGAAGTAAAACTTCTTCTTGGCCTTCCTCGGTAATCTCAAAAAGGATGTCTTTGGTTTCAAAATCACGGATTACCGTTCCTAAGGGGACATCCATATAGATATCTTGCCCATCGGCACCACTACTCCTATTTTTACTTCCATGTCCACCATGGCTACTCTTAAAATGTCTTCTATATCTAAAATTGACTAAGGTCCATCTGTTCTTGTTTCCCCTAGCAATTACGTGACCACCACGACCACCATCACCACCATCTGGGCCACCTTTAGTAATAAATTTTTCCCTATGCAAGTGCACAGAACCTTTGCCTCCATCGCCAGAAACTGCCTGTACTTTTACATAATCTACAAAATTGCCCTCAGTCATTCTTTCTACTTGTAAAACCCATTACGTGGGAATCTAATTTCTTGCTTATAAAGAATCTATTACCTTCTTTAAACGTTCTGTAATTTCTGCAACAGAACCAATACCGTTTACACTCTGAAATTTCGCCATATCCTCATAATAATCCTTTAAGGGAGCGGTCTTTTCATTGTACTCGTCAAAACGATTCCTTATTTTCTCTTCATCCTGATCGTCTGGCCTGCCACTTACTTTTCCTCTTTCTAAGAGTCTCTGTATCAGCACCTCATCGTTGGCTTCTAATGCAATGGTAGCATTGATTTTCATATCCTTAGATTGTAAAAAGATATCTAAAGCTTCCGCTTGGGCTGTTGTCCTTGGAAAACCATCAAAAATAAATCCGCTGGCATCTGGGTTTTTATCAACCTCATCTTCCAACATTTTAATGGTTACCTCATCTGGTACTAAATCGCCCTTATCAATATAGGATTTTGCCAAAGTGCCCAGTTCCGTCCCATTTTTAATATTATACCTAAAAACATCTCCCGTAGAAATATGCTTTAAATTGTATTTTTCTTTTAAAAATGAAGCTTGGGTTCCTTTTCCTGCACCCGGTTTTCCAAAAAGGACAAGGTTAATCATATGTTGTTGGTTTAATTGATATACTTCTCTTAAATTTCTTCCTAATTCTTTATAATCTAAACCGTAACCAACTATAAATTTATTTGGAATCTCTATGCCAACATAGTCAATGGCATACTCTCCTTTATAAATATCCGGTTTGTGAAATAAGGAAGCTATTTTAAATTCTTTAGCATTGGTATTAGAGAACAAGTGCACTAGTTCTTGTAAAGTGTGACCTGTATCAATAATATCTTCTAATATGATGATACTCCGTCCTTCAATATTTTCGGGTACATCTAACAAGGTTTCCACAATTCCTGTAGAGGTTAATCCACGATAAGAGCTCAATTTCACAAAGGATACTTCACAAGGATGTTGGTATGCCTTTAGAAAATCTGCAACAAACATAAAAGCACCGTTGAGTACACCAACAAAAATGGGTGTCTCATCCTTATAATCCACAGCGATTTCATCAGCAATTTTTTGAACTGCTTTGAGAATTTCTTTCTCGCTTAGAAAAGGCTTAAAATATTTATCGTGAAGCTTTATCAAGTCTCTTAAAATTAATGGTTGGCAAAGATAGGGTTTTGTTAGGGGTTTTTAAATTTATGGCATCGGGTTTTAAGATTTAGCTGTATTTTTGTCATTAAAACAAGGCATTTAAGCTTTGTAAAATGCTTTTACATGAACTATTTTTCGTCCGATTTTAAATTAGGGATTCTTGGAGGTGGCCAATTAGGGAAAATGTTACTGTATGAAACCCGCAAACTAGATATCTATACCAAAATTTTAGACCCCTCTCTTGAGGCGCCATGCAAAATAGCCTGCAACGAATTTGTACAGGGCGATTTACTAGATTTTGATGCCGTTTACAATTTTGGAAAAGATGTAAACGTACTCACCATAGAAATTGAAAATGTAAACATTGAAGCTCTTGAAAAACTGGAGCATGAAGGGGTAAAAGTATATCCACCTACAAAAGCATTACGAGTTATTCAAAACAAAGCCACACAAAAATTATTTTATACGGATCATAACATCCCTACTGCCCCTTTTGTTCGTTTTGCCTATGCCAGTGAAATACCAGATAGCATTCGCAATGGCGGCTTGCAATTCCCTTTTGTATGGAAGAGCGCACAATTTGGATATGATGGGCAAGGTGTAAAAGTAGTTCGCACACTAAAAGACATAGAAGGTTTACCAAAAGTGGAATGTATAGCAGAGGAGATGATTCCCTTTAAAAATGAATTGGCAGTTATTGTTGCCAGAAACCCTAGTGGTGATGTCGTTACTTATCCTGTTGTGGAAATGGAATTTCATCCTGAAGCCAATCAGGTAGAATATGTAATCTGCCCAGCTAGGATTAGTGATGCAGTTGCTAAAAAAGCAACTGAAATCGCCTTAAAAGTATCTGAAGAAATTGAACATGTGGGGCTATTGGCCGTAGAGATGTTCCAGACCCAAGAAGATGAAATATTGGTTAATGAAGTAGCACCAAGACCACACAATAGTGGGCACCATACGATCGAATCTAGTTATACCAACCAATTTGAACAACACATCAGAGCCATTTTAAACCTTCCCTTGGGCAATACCCAGAGCAAGGTTGCGGGAATTATGGTAAATTTGGTAGGTGCAGAAGGACATACGGGTGATGTGGTCTATGAAAACATGAGCGACATCCTAAAATTAGAAGGCGTTACCCCTCACATTTACGGTAAAAAACAGACCCGACCTTTTAGAAAAATGGGGCATGTCACTATTGTAAACAAGAATATTGACACCGCAAGGGAAATTGCACAGAAAGTAAAAGAAACGATAAAAGTAATAAGCAAATAACACCATGGGCAAAGTAGCAGTAGTAATGGGAAGCACAAGTGACCTTCCAGTAATGCAAGACGCGATTGATATTTTAAAAGGTTTTGATATTGAGGTAGATGTGGACATTGTATCTGCCCATAGAACACCAGAAAAATTATTCGATTTTAGTAAAAACGCCCACACCAATGGCTATACTGTAATCATTGCAGGAGCTGGCGGAGCGGCTCATTTACCGGGTATGGTGGCATCTATGTCGCCCTTACCAGTCATTGGCGTACCCGTAAAAAGTAGCAATTCTATAGATGGTTGGGATTCTATCCTTTCTATCCTTCAAATGCCAGGAGGTGTGCCTGTTGCCACAGTAGCCCTAAACGGTGCAAAAAACGCAGGGATTTTAGCAGCTCAGATCATTGGTAGTGCAGACAAATGTGTCTTGGACAAGGTGATCTTATACAAAGAAGGCTTAAAAGATAAGGTCATCAAAGGAGCAGAAGCCATCCGAAATAAGAAATAGTTGTAGTTTGTTGATGCTGCTTAAAAGGCAAATCCCCTACCCCAATTTCACAACATACCGCTAACCCCTTTGTACTAACTACTTAATACTTATTACTCACTTCTATATACTCATTTCTACATGAATCCACTACTATCCCCTTTCAATACCGCCCCATTTTCCAACATAAAAAACGAGCATTTTAAACCTGCCTTTCTACAGGCAATAGCCGATGCAAGAGCAGAAATTGATACCATAACTGCCAATACTGATGCACCAACTTTTGAGAATACGGTAGTAGCATTGGATTATTCTGGGCAGCAGTTAGACCGAATCTCAAGCGTGTTTTTCAACCTGAATTCTGCCGAGACCAATGATGAAATTCAGAAAATAGCACAGGAGGTGTCGCCCCTATTATCAGAATTTGGGAATGATATTACGCTTAATGAGGCTCTGTTTCTACGTATAAAAACGGTTTATGATGGTAAAGATGCGCTTGACTTAAACGTGGAACAACAAACCTTGTTGGATAAAAAATACAAGGGTTTTAGTAGAAATGGTGCCAACTTGGAAGATGACAAAAAGGAACGCCTAAGGGAAATTGATGCCGAGTCTGCAAAACTAAAGCTCACCTTTGGGGAAAACATCTTGGCGGAGACCAATGCCTACCAATTGCATCTAACCAATGAAGCAGATTTGGATGGCTTGCCAGAAGGAGAAAAAGAAGCCGCAGCACAATTGGCAAAAACAAAAGAATTAACGGGTTGGTTGGTTACTTTGGACTACCCCAGTTATATTCCCTTTATGAAATATGCCAGCAATAGGGAATTGCGAAAAGAACTCTCCCTTGCCTTTGGATCCAAAGGTTTTAAGGGCGATGCTTTGGACAACCAAGAAAACGTGCTTAAAATTGCCAAGCTACGGCATGAAAGAGCTAATTTACTAGGCTATACCACCCATGCCCATTTTGTATTGGAAGAACGCATGGCAAAAACACCAGAAAAAGTAATTTCCTTTCTCAACGAATTGCTAGATAAAGCAAAGCCAGCAGCAGAAAGAGAATTTCAACAACTGGCAGATTTTGCAAAAGAACTAGACGGCATTGAAGGCCTACAAAAATGGGACGGCAGTTACTATTCCGAAAAACTAAAGCAAAAGCTCTTTAGTTTGGATGATGAGATGCTTAAACCTTATTTTAAACTAGAAAATGTCATTGCAGGGGTTTTTAAGGTAGCAGAAAAACTATTTGGTCTAAGCTTTAAGGAGGTGTACAATGTAGACACCTACCATGAGGAAGTAAAAACCTATGAGGTATCTAACGACAAAGGGGAATTTGTATCGCTTTTCTATGCAGATTTTCACCCACGGGCAGGGAAACGTGGTGGTGCATGGATGACTTCTTTTAAGCCGCAATATGTGGCGGAAGGTAAGAATATACGCCCACATATTTCTAATGTCTGCAACTTTACCAAACCCACGGAGAGCAAACCCTCTTTGCTTACGTTTAATGAGGTGACTACCCTATTCCATGAATTTGGTCATGGGCTGCACGGCATGTTAGCAGATACGGTCTATCCAAGCCTCTCTGGCACCTCTGTCTTCTGGGATTTTGTAGAACTGCCTAGCCAAATTTTAGAAAACTGGTGTTATGAAAAAGAAGCTTTGGAGCTTTTTGCTACGCACTATGAAACTGGGGAATTGATCCCTATGGAATTAGTACAAAAAATAAAAGAATCTGCCACCTTCCAAGAGGGTATGGCTACACTTAGGCAATTGAGTTTTGGCTTGTTAGACATGTCATGGCATGGGGCAGATCCAAGCGATATTATAGATGTAAAAGTTCATGAAACACAAGCTTTTTCTGGCACCAATTTGTTCCCAGACACAGCAGAAACTTGTATGAGTACTGCTTTTGCACATATTTTTCAAGGAGGCTACTCTTCTGGTTACTACAGCTACAAATGGGCCGAAGTTTTAGATGCAGATGCCTTTGCTTATTTTAAGGAAAAGGGTATTTTTAATAAAGAAGTGGCTACTAAATTTAAGGAGCATGTGCTGTCTAAAGGCGGTACAGAAAACCCTATGGAACTCTACAAACGTTTTAGGGGAGCAGAACCTAAAATAGAACCTTTGTTGGAACGTGCTGGGTTGATTGGCAAGGTTGACTGATTAATCTAAATTGCTCACAATTAAATTTTTTATGTTTTTTATGTGTTATATTTAGGTGTATAGTTACTGGTAACTATATCCTTACGTTGTGCGTCATTTGGAAGAGTGAAAGCAGCGAACTCATCAAACATAAATTAAAGAAGATTACAATCATGGCAACAGTTAATACCTATTTATATTTTAACGGGAATTGTGAAAAAGCATTTGATTTTTATAAATCTATTTTTAAGAAGGAATTCAAATTTATTGGACGTTATAAAGATGTTCCTGAAGTTGCGAGACAGAATTTTCCAAATTGCGAAGATGAACATATTATGCATATTGGACTACCTATTAGTAACGAAACAATTTTAATGGGAGCCGACATAATTGATATCAATGAACAAGAAAATAATGCAGCAAAATACTTCTCGCTTTATGTGAACACTGATAGTAAAGAAGAAGCTGATAGATTGTTTGATTCATTCTCAAAAGAAGGAGAAATAAAACTTCCTATTTCTGAACAGTTTTGGGGCTCATATTATGGAATCTGTATGGATAAATTTGGCGTTAATTGGAAAATCAGTTTTAGCCTAGAAATTAATTGAATAAAAAACGAACGCACAACAAAGTATAAAAATAATAAGGGTTAAGTGCCAAACCAAAAGTTGGTACATATTTACAAAGTCCGCCAAATTTAAAATTTGATGGTTAAAAGAAAAATAAGGCAAAATTGTTGAATTTGGCTAAGTGCTAAATTCGAAAAGTAAGTACATTTTAATCCCTTACTATTCTTATACAGAACGTTAGCTCCAATTTAAAATCGCAAAAAATGAAGGTTACAGCTGAAAAAAATGAAAAAGTTGCTAATATGATCTTTGCATCTATTTACCCCCTTTACTGGAATAGATTGGAAAAACATGGTAGGACAAAAGAGGAGTTCCATCAAGTAATAGAATGGTTTACTGGTTTTGACGAAAATAAATTACAATCACTTATCGAAGAGAAAGTAACGTTTAAAACGTTTTTTGAGAAAGCAAAAATCCATCCCAATGCATACATGATTAAAGGAGTTGTTTGTGGTTATCGAATTGAAGAAATAGAAGATGAATTTGAATTGTATAGACAATGCAGACGTTTGGAAAAGCTGATTGATGAATTGGCAAGAGGTCGTAAAATGGAGAAAATTTTGCGAGAAGAAAAGAAATAAAAACTGGCGCTAGCAAAACCTAAACTGCATTAAAACGCAGTTTAGCCAAACCGATGGAATACATTCGGAAAAAAAGCCGACCCAATGTTCTACGTTGTCCGCTACGCTACCAACTCCCGCCCATTGGGATATGTATTCCATCGCAGGGCTACACCAAATTACTTTAT
>NVXD01000018.1 GCA_002746415.1 Flavobacteriaceae bacterium
AGCCCTGCGATGGAATACATATCCCAATGGGCGGGAGTTGGTAGCGTAGCGGACAACGTAGAACATTGGGTCGGCTTTTTTGCCGAATGTATTCCATCGCTAGGCTATGATTAGTGCGGCGCAGAAATTCGACGAATTTCCAGCTACGCACAAAGCATAATCTTATGGTTTTGTGTTTTTCTTTTTTTGTCTTAAATGCAAAATCCATAAGATTTTGCGACTTCATAAATATACACAGACGCTTCGAATAAGACACAAGTCCGTATTAATTATAGGGATTGTTGGCATACGTTTTTTAATTCAGCGTTGTTATGCTTGATAATCAAGGCGGCCGTTTTCGCTATTTTAAATGATACAATAACAAGATATATTTTTTATGAAAAGCAAAATACTAAGCTTGGATAGATTTAATCCGATTTTTTAATTAATCTATTTTGGTTGTTTCAATGCTTCGTCAACATTAGTAATTGTTTCAACTTCTAGGACTTCCGTCCACTCAGCATTCTCGTATTTATATATTCCAGATCCTATTCCGCTATAGGCAGGTCCTTGGCCCATAGGGTATAATTTCCATTTAAAATTTACCATTATTACATCTTTAGACAGTATTTCTGATTTAAGTTCCGGAATCTCCATTTTCATATTAGGGAATCGTTTAAATACATCCTCAAAACGCTCGCGCAGAGCATCGTGTCCGAAATAAGTACCATCCGTACCATACATTTTAATTTCTTGCGAAAAATTCGCCAAGAACAGTTCAAGATTTCCTTGATTGAAGGCTTCAATTGAATATAAATATAGCTCTTTTGCTGGGTCGTTACCCTTGGTGAATTGACGGTTAGTTTTTTTTTTGTCAGTTACTTTACAAGCTTGGATATTGAGCATTATCATACACAATACACCAAAAAACACGGTTTTTCTCATAGTAATATGTTATTTATTTTACTGGGCAGTATCGCCCTTTATTCGTTTTAAATTCGAATGCAAATAACAAATAATTAATAGGTTAAGAAATAGGTTTGTGGTGAATAGTCGAAAAAACAAGTGAATGATACCCAAGAACGGGTGAGCGAATCAAGGCTAAGGTAAAGGGAGATATAAAACACAGCGTATAAACCCTTCTTACTCCATTTTAATCAGTTTTCGAATAACCTTTGAATAGCTTTTGCTGCTAGTAATGGGTAACAATTCTTTTTGTGAGAACTCAATAAGGTACCGACTATTTAAATGAGGCTTAATTAGTTTAATGTGCCTTGCATTCACAATATACTTGCGGTGTACTCTTGAAAATTTTTCATCTAACCTTTTTTCCAGAAATAGAAGTGAGTAATCACAAAGTCTTTTTTGAGCTTTCAAATCATATACAAAGGAGTAGTTGTCGTACGCTTCAAAATATACAATATCTCGTATAGGAATCAATAGTATATTTTCACCTTGTTTTACAGGTATACTGGTGGCAAAATCGGACGGTTTTAAAGACTCTTTGGTGTTTTGTTCTTGATTTTGTAATTCAGTAGTGTTGTAAATGGAATTAGAATTACGAATTTTGGACAAATAACTGTTCTGAAAAAAACTGAAACCCAAGAACAAAGAAATTATACCATTGAATAAATACATTTTTCCAGCGGTAAAAGGTAGATATGGTTCACTACGAAAAACCAATGACCTAATTATATGCTCCATCTCAGTTGCAAATACTCCAACAAAAAGGAATACTAAGAAAATTAAAACGTACAATTTCCAAATAGGTTTAAGACAGACTTTAAACCAAGGCTTATTAGAACCTATTAAAACAGTTGTATATCCGATAAGCAAGCTGGTCGATAGAGATTGAATAACCCATTGAATCCAGTTGAGACCACCATCAATAACTAAATTAGCAGTACCTATACCCAAGCCCACCAATATTATATGTGGTAGAAATCGATTAGCCTTTTTAAAGCCAAATTTTAGAGCAATCCTTTTGTTGTATAATTTGTGTTTACCTCTCATACATCTTTCAAGTTCGATGAAGGTAATAAAAGCTTTTACGAATAAAAAGATTCTCTATTAAATTTAAACACTTTGGATATTATTCAAATTAGGAGGTTTTTAAATTTGAATCTGTTTGAGTATTAGGTACAATGTATAGGCTATAATACGTAGCGAAAAACTGGTTAGGGTTTTTCAGTTAGATATATAGGTCCTATAAAAATAGGTATTTTCAATTTGTTTGAGAAGGAGCTATGTTTTATAGGCTCTGTTGTGTGCTGTTTTATTTTAATTTTTTCTTTTTTAAAATTAAGAATAAAAAGCAAAGGCACCGTTTTCAAGACCGAACACAATGACTTCATTTTTTTCGGGATGTCCCAAGCCAATTGGTTTTAAAACCCAATAAAACTTGTTGGCGCCGGGAAACAAATAAATCCGTTTGTTTTAGTAGTAAAATGTCCTATTATTAACTTTAGATTGACTTTGTAAAAAATTTTAACGTCCTTGAAGTCAAGTATTTTTAACGTGCCAACGTTTGGATAGTGAAAAACTCTCCACGCTGTCAGCGAAAAATACTTGGGGTCAGCCCTTCTCCTAAGGTCAGACCAGTCCATTTTACTACTAAAACAAACTCCATCCTTTTACCATATACCTCGAAAAAAATGCCCTTGCGGTCTTGGAAATGGCACACAACGTACGGATATGTGTAGGATTACTTATATATCGCCTTTGTCAATATTGGTTAATATTACTACTAATCTAGTGGATTTTTAATGGATTTAAAAGTATTCGTAGCAACATGAGTATAAATTTCAGTTGTTTTACTTGAGCCATGGCCTAAAAGTACTTGAATTTGTCTCAGGTCAACACCAGATTCCAAAAGATGAGTAGCAAAACTATGACGAAGCATATGTGGCGTTACAGTTTTGCTTATCCCTGCTTTTTTGGCTGCTCTTTGAACTAGTTTCAGAATACTTTCACCACTGTATTTCTCACCTTTTTGACCTTCAAATAAATATTGTTGAGGCTTCCATTCTTTAAAATACAGGCGAAGATCCTCCAATGCATTTTTAGATAATAACGTATACCTATCTTTATTACCTTTTGCACCTTCAACCATTACCAACATTCTCTTGCTGTCTACATCTTCTATTTTTAAGTTCAATAATTCGCTTCGTCTTAGTCCTGAGCCATATAGCAATTCTATGACACACCTATGCTTCATATTGTTGGTATGCTCAATTAAGGATAGGATCTCTTCCTTTGAAATTACTTTTGGCAGTTTATATTCCTTACGTGGGCGTTCTATTTCATAAAATCGGTTTGGCATTCCCAAAACAACCTCATAATAGAACTTAATCGCATTGATAGCCTGATTGAGGTATGAATTGGAAACATCCCTACGTATAAGTGTTTGAAGAAAAGCTCTAATATCGCTTTCATTTATTGTATTAAGCTCTTTTTCTCGATAATGGTTAATGAACATTTCAAAAAAAGATACATAAGTGCGTACCGTATTGTTAGCATATCTTTTAAGTTCAAGTTTCAAGAGGTACTCTTCCGGGCATGCCCTGTATTCGGGAATTGGTTTTCTTTTTCTAAACCACTCCACATCCACAGTTTCATTATTGCTGTTTACAGGCTTATTAGATAAAAATCGGTTGTAATTTATCCAAGCATTCCCCTTAAAGGTACTGAATATGACCCCCAAATTACGCTTACTATTGGGAATGTAGGCCATATTGTATTGGTCACTCCATTTAGGGTTTGGAAGGCCCCTAATTAAATTTTGGATAAGCTTATCTGGTGAGAATTTTATACCTATCATCTTTTGATTATTAATCATTAAATGGTAGAGCGTTATGGATTTTAGACGATTCATATGACAATGGTAGCTAGCTTTTAAGCATTAAGCGGTATATTAACCTTATAATATACTCTTATATATGATTGACCCTAAAACCTGTCCCGTATGTGATGCTTTGATAAAAGGTAGATCCGATAAGAAATTTTGTTCCACAAAGTGTAAATCCATAGAGCAATATGAGAATAGGCAAGAGACTGAAGCTTTTTACCTGAAAGTAGACAGACAGCTAAAAATAAACAGGAAACTGCTAAAAAAACATAACAAATCGGGCTTCACAACCATTAGACAATCGCAATTGTTATCTAAAGGATTTAACCCCAATTTTTTCACCCATTATTGGAAAAATAAAAAAGGAGATGTATACCTTTTTGTGTACGAATTCGGTTTTTTAAGCCATAAGAATAACGGAAAGGAAAAATATGTTTTGGTTACCTGGCAAGAGTATATGTTTCAATGATTTTTAATTCCTAAAGAATTATGTAACGTATCTTGTAGGAAAATATAGCTAACTTTAATACTAAAAATTAAGATGCTTACGTTTAACTCTATGACAGACCAAACTAGTAAATCATTAAGTAAGCAGCACATATAGCCTTAGTGGATATATGGACGTAGTTTTTTTTAATTAAATTCAACTAAACATTTGATTTTCTAATCAGTAGTTTGGACACTGCCAGTTAAATAAATAAAATGAATTCATTTAAAATATTTATTGTTGAAGATGACCCTTGGTACAGCGAAATGCTTAAGTACCATCTATCTCTCAATGAGGACTATGAGGTACATATATTTACCAATGCCAAAGCATGTTTAAGTAATTTACATTTAAAACCAAATGTAATTTCCATAGACTATAACTTACCAGATGCTAAGGGTGACGAACTATTTGAAAAAATAAAAGCTCATGATTCTTCTATAGCTGTACTTGTTATTAGTGGCCAGGAAGAAATCAATGTCGCTTTAAACCTCCTTAAAAAAGGGGCTTACGACTATATTTTAAAAGATGATAATACCAAAGAAATTCTTTGGAACAGTATTTTACGTATTAGGGAAAATACAAGTCTAAAGAAAGAGGTAGCCAACTTAAAAGAACAATTGGTCACTAAATTTGATTATGACCGAACAATTATAGGGCAAAGCTCAGCAATTAAAAAATCATTCTCTTTAATTGAAAGCGCAGTAAAAACCAATATTAACGTATCCATTACCGGAGAGACAGGGACGGGTAAAGAATTAGTAGCAAGAGCTATACATTTTAATAGTGATAGACGTAAAAAACCATTTGTGGCAATTAATATGGCCGCCATACCCAGAGAATTGATAGAAAGCGAATTGTTTGGACACGAAAAAGGATCATTTACTGGTGCGCACACTAGAAAAATTGGAAAATTTGAAGAAGCAGATGGCGGATCTATTTTTTTAGATGAAATAGCAGAGCTAGACATTAATATGCAAGTAAAACTCTTAAGAGTATTGCAGGAAAGGGAAGTGATACGCGTTGGGAGCAATCAAAGTATAAAATTCAATGCACGTTTAATCACAGCTACAAATAAGGATTTGGCACAAGAGGTAAAGAATGAAAATTTCAGGAAAGATTTGTTTTACCGTATCATAGGTTTGCCAATTGAGTTGCCGCCTTTACGAGAAAGAGGGAATGATATATTGGTATTGTCCAAGTATTTTATCGACTCCTTTTCAAATGATAATAAAATGGAGATTCCAACATTGTCGTCAAATGCCAAGGAAAAACTAATGAAATACAATTACCCTGGCAATGTTAGAGAGCTTAAATCTTTTATAGATTTGGCCTGTGTCATGTGCAATGGTAAAGAAATCTTGGAAGAGGATATAACATTTAATGTACTTACCCAGGATGAGCCCTTTACAGCAATGGAGAAAACACTGAAAGAGTACAATACCGAAATTATCACTTATTTTCTTAAGAAATATGACAATAATGTAATGAAGGTAGCAGATAAACTAGACATTGGAAAATCTACTATTTATAATTTGATGAAATCCAATAAAGTAGAACAAGAGTAACTTCATATATACACAAATATAGATGTCAATTCTAATAAGTGTGATGTTGGAATAGCATGACTAAAATGAAAAATTCAATAAAAAAACATCCTATTCTATTTGATAATGAGCAATTTAATAGATTGTTCCCTTTCCATATATTGATTGATGAACACATGAAAATTATGTCCTTTGGGAAAAGCCTTGGGAAAATTTGTGTGCTTGGTGGTGAACCATTATTTAATTCCGTCTTTTTCATAAAGAAACCCAAAGTTGAGATTTTTGATATTGAAGGCCTTAAAAAATTGGTTGGTCATAAAATCCTTTTACGATACAAAGAGCAAAAACTGATATCTCTTCTAGGGCAGTTTGAATATTTCCCAGAACAAGAACAGGTTTTATTTGTTGGTTTCCCCAGTTTTAATTCCATTGAAGAATTAAAAATTAAAAAACTAACCCCTCAAGATTTTGCCATCCATAATCCAATAATGACATTTTTGGAGGTCATGAAAAACCAAATGGCGGCCACAAAGGATGTAAAGGAGTTGCTTATAACAGTAGACCGACAAAAAGAATCGCTAACAGGAATCAACGAGTTTGCGGCAAATATGTTGAACCAGATTACGCTAGATGATATAGCGTGGACTATTATTGACAATGCAATTAGCCGTTTTAATCTTGAAGATTGTATTATATATCTTGTTGATGAAAATGGTGAATACCTCATACAACGAGCTGCTTATGGAGATAAAAGGGAAGAACAGCATAAAATCTATCAGCCTATTCAAATAAAAATAGGGGAGGGTATTGTTGGTAAAGTTGCACTAACAGGAGAATCTGTAATAATAGATGACACTTCTAAAGTACCCGAGTATATTGTTGATGATAAAAGAAGGCATTCAGAATTAACCGTTCCTATTATAGCGTATAACAAAGTAATTGGGGTGATAGATTCAGAACATTCATCAAAAAACTTTTTTACAGAGCAACACCTTATAGATTTTACAACAATTGCCAATTTAACCGCCGTTAAAATAAAAAATGCCTTAATTCAAGAAAAGCAAGCCAATATTGAAGAAACGGTATTGCGTAAACAAAAAATGTTACAAGGTGTGGCAATCGCTACTGAAGAATTGTTGACCAATGCTAATCTTTCCTTGGCAATAGACACGAGTTTAAGAATATTAGGGAAGGCAGTGGGTGTAAGCAGAGCGTATATTTTTGAAAACACACTTAATAGTACCACTGGGGAAATTGTAATATCACAAAGCCATGAATGGGTTGCTAAAGGGGAATCCTCCCAAATAAAAAATAAAAAAATACAAAATTTAACTACGTCCATTTTTGAAGAATTTTTGCCTCATTTGTATTCAAGAGAGCCATTTGAGAGGACCATTTCTCAGTTAGAAGACAAGTCAAACATTAAGGAAATATTTGTTGTTCAGAATATTAAATCCATTTTAATCATTCCTATATTTCATAGAGATAGGTTTTGGGGATTTATAGGGTATGATGATTGTACTAATGAAAGGCAATGGCCTCAAGATGAGCTTTTGTTGCTAAAGAGTTTTGGAAATAGCCTTTCCAGTGCCTTGGAAATAACGGATACCACCAAAGAACTCAAGGACATGGCCTTATTTCCATTAGAAAACCCCAATCCTGTAGTTAGAATTGATTTAAAGGGAGAAGTAATCCTAATAAACAAGCCTGGAGAAGTACTAAAGGATGCCAAGGGCATCGGAGATAATAAAAAATTTGAAGAACGAATATATAAAGGCTTGAGTAGAAGGTTAAATACAGAGAACCGTATGGAATCCTTTGAAATTTCTGCAGGCAAACAATTTTACCTAGCAACAGCCCGACTTTCAGAAACAAATGAATATATAAACATATACTTTAGTAATATAACAAAACAAAAAGAAGTAGAAAAGGTTATTGTGCGCTCTAACAAGCGACTTAAGCTACAAGAGGAGAAGTATAGAAATATAATTTCTAATATGAACTTGGGATTGTTGGAAGTAGATAATAAGGGCATAATTCAATTCTGTAATCAAAGTTTTACTGAAATATCTGGTTTTGATCTAGACGAAATAAAAGGAAAGATAGCCGCTAATTTGTTTTTTACAGACCATAAAGATGGTGTTGTTCAAGGTGTGGATGTGATTCACCCTGAAAACACAACCGAGAGTCTTGAAATATTAACGAAAAATAAAAGAGGTGAAGCGCGCTGGTGGTTAATAAGTTTAGCTCCCAATTTTAATGACAAGAACCAACCTATAGGCTCAATTGGAATCTACTTGGACATCACCAAACAAAAAAGATTAGAAAATGAATTGGAAGAGGCGTTATTAAAATCCCAGAAGGCTTCAGAATCAAAAGAATTGTTCTTGACCAATATGAGTCATGAAATTAGAACTCCTCTCAATGGTATTATTGGCATGATAAGAGAGTTAGACAAAGGGCAAATGTCTAACAAGCAAAGAGGATATGTAAATAGTGCCAAAAAAGCTTCAAGACATCTTTTATCTGTGGTAACTAATATTTTGGAAATCACAAAAATTGAGGCAGGAGAGTTACAGTTGGTCCCCGAGCATTTCGGTATTCAAGAATTACTAGATGATGTTGCAGCTATGCTTAAGCCACAAATGAAACACAAAGATATTAGCTTGAATATAAATATTGGTGAAAATGTTTCAGAAGCTTTTATTGGAGATGAACCTCGTATAAGACAGATTTTACTCAACTTAGCAGGTAACGCCATAAAATTTACAGAGAAGGGTGAAGTTGTCATTGATTGTGTTGGCTTTCGTAAATCTAAGAGTAAACAAGAACTTAGTTTTACAATTAGTGATACGGGAATAGGAATGGATGATAAATATATGACCACTATCTTTAAAAAATTTCAGCAAGAAGACCCATCAATTTCTAGAAAGTTCGGGGGTACAGGTTTAGGATTGTTCATTACCAAAAAATTGGTAGACCTTATGGGCGGAAATTTACAAGTATACAGTGTAAAAGGTAAAGGAACGGAAATGCAAGTACGTTTACCCTTGCCAATAGGAACCTTGTCCATTGTTTCGAAAAGAGAAGTCTATGTTGCAAATGAATCATTAGATAGCGCAAGAGTACTTTTGGTAGAGGATCATGAGATGAACCGTTTGGTGGCTGCAAATACATTGAATCTTTTAAATGTTGAAATAACTGAGGCAACCAATGGTCTAGAAGCCGTAAGGCTGTTAAAAAAGGAAACGTTTGATTTAATCTTAATGGATATTCAAATGCCCATAATGAGTGGAATGGACGCTACCAAAATTATTAGAAATGAGCTAAAAATAAAGACACCTATCATTGCCTTGTCTGCAAATGCATTTAAATCTGAAATAGATGCCTGCATGAAAATAGGGATGAATGATTATGTCACGAAACCTTATGAAGAACAAGATTTATTAAGAGTTGTTGTAAAACATCATAAAACGGCAATTAAAGAAAGAAAACAAAAACGTACACCTACAGAGAAAGATAGTAATGAAGGGAATAAACCTTATAATCTACGCATGCTCAATGAAATGAGTAGGGGAGATGCTAATTTTGTACATAGAATGCTTTCTCTTTTTGTAGATACAACTCCTATGTATCTAAAACAGATTAACACTTTTTATAAGGAGAACGACATCGTTGGTTTAAAAAAAGTTGCACATAAAATAAAACCCAGTATTGATAATATGGGTATAACTTCAATAAAGCAAGATGTTAGGGATATAGAACATTTTGATAAAAAAGAGCAATCCTTAAAAGATTTAAAATTACTGATTGATAAGGTTAATGAAGTTTTAGTTGCCGTTGTAAAACAACTTAAAGAGAAAGAGTTGGTGTAACACAACGCCTAGGGCTAAAAAATAACAAAGGGGTTTCCATAAACTGGAATTTCCCTTTTTTTTATGGAATTTTTCCAGACATATACATATTTAAATACCTGATAATCAAATAGTTAATTTTTCGGCTTGGTCTTGGCATTCTTAGAGTTAAATAAAACATATCGAATATATGTAATCGTAATTAAAAAGATATTTAACCTTAAAAATAGTTATTATGAAAAAGTTTATACAAAATTTTTTGGAGATTTTAGAAGAATTAGGAGCAGCAGCAGCACATGCACTTAGAACTTAATTCTTATATATAAGAAGATAAAAGTATTTATCGTAAATACATCGGGGGTTGTATTTATTTTTTTTCATTTTGAATGAATCCTTGTGGTTGCTAGGCCGCAAGGATTTTCTATTTCTAATACCCCCATACCACAACAAGGCTTAACATAAGAAGGATTTTTGTTTATATGAGGCACATAGTATCGTTGTTAACTAGCGCAAAGGGTTTCCAATTTATGGAAACTCTTTTTGTTTTATGGAATAACACCACCCACCCACTTACTTAAAATACTGATAATGAGAGCTTTAAATTAAAGGTTCAGTTTTCGTATACTCATAATGAACGTTTTAAAAAAGTGTTATGGACAAATCAAAACAGTTGAAAATATTTGTGGTAGACGATGAAGTCTTTTACCTCAATATTCTTGAACAGCACATTCGCAATATGGGTTATGAAAATGTAACCACATTTAATAATGGTACAGACTGTCTTAACCAAATAACGGGAAAGCCAGATGTAGTCTTCTTGGATTATAGCATGGACACCCTAACAGGGTATGACGTATTAAAAAAAATCAAAAGATATGACCCAAATATATATATCGTCATGATTTCTGGACAAGAAGATATTAAGGCAGCTGTAGATACCCTTAAACATGGAGCATTTGATTATATCCAAAAAGGAGATAAGGCAGAAGAAAAGATTAAGCATGTTTTAGAACGAATACTAGAAGTAAAAGCCCTTTTAAAGCAGTCTAACCCCAGTTTTCTTAGAAAATTCCTACAAATTTTATAAAAAATGAAATATCTATTACTAATTGCTAGCATTGCCACCCTTTTTACCTCCTGTAAGACCACAAACTTATTCATGGAACAAAAAGCCGATCGAACCGCCGAGGTGGCCGCTCTGGACAGCACATTTTTTTACAATCCGGAGTACCAATACCATATCAGAAAAGACGATAAAATAAGTATCAGTGTATGGGGACAGGATGAGTTAAGTGTTGGATCTACCTATGGGATTTATAATTCCAATGAAGTTTATGGAAAATGGTTAATGGTAGACGCAGAAGGAAACATAGAAATCCCTCAAATAGGAACCTATAACGTACTTGATAAGTCTGTAATTGAGTTAAAAAAATCCCTAAAGAAAATATTCGGCAAATGGTTGGTAAACCCTATAGTGGATATAAAAATATTAAATAAAGAAATAACGGTATTAGGTGAGGTTAGAGATCCACAAGTTATTTCGATTGATAAAGACCAGAATACCTTATTGGAAATGATAGCCCATTGTAAAGGGCTCGATTTTTATGCCAACGTAAAATATATAAAAATACTTAGGCAAGAAGGAGAACATGTACGGGTCGCTAATATTGATTTGAGCGAATCTGGAAGTTTTTCACATAAGAATATTCAATTGCATCCTGGTGATGTTGTAATAGTACCCTCCAAAAAGTATAAAGAGTTTGACAAGCGGGTTGCTACCATTATTCCATTTACAACCACCATTACAGCAGCAGCAATACTTTTAGGAACGTTTTAAAAGCCAAATCACCATGAAAGAATATATAAGAATATTTAAACCATACTTAAGAGGGTTTCCCCTTATCATAATGGCCATGATCATAGCTTTTATGGTAGCTAAAAAATACCTTAGCTATGTAACACCTATGTATGAAAGTACATCTAAACTTAAGCTAGCGGATATTAGTGAAGGAGTTACTGGCACTAATTTATTTAAAGATTTAGATGTTTTTGCAACCACAAACAGAATAGCAGCAGAGATAGAAGTAATTAAATCCGAAGTATTGCTAAACAAGGTATTTGACGAACTAGATTTTGATATTGAAATATTTAGAAAAGGGAAAATCAAGGTTGTGGAGCTTTACCAACAATCACCAATTACAATTGAGTATATCAATGCAGATGAGAAGGTGTATGATAAATTGTTTGAACTAAGCATTGATAATGAGCAACATTATGAGTTAACAGATCCTATTAGCAACCAAACTTATAATGGAAAAATGGGAACTACTTTAAATTTACCCAATGTAGCGCTATTAATTTCCTTGAACACTACTCATTTAACTGAAAATCCACATATAAATATTTTGGATGACTACCAGTTTCAAATACTGAGCCGTCAAAAGTTGTTGAGTACGGTTAAAAAAAGCCTTGATGTTACGGCGGTTGATAAAGATGTACCTATCATTAGAATCAACTATAAGTCGGCCAACCCACTAAAGGCATCAAAATTGGCCGATAAATTGACTAGGGTATATATCAAGGACTATATAGAAAATAAACACAGAGCAGCCAATATAACTGTGGATTTTCTAATAGACAGGATCAATGAAGTGCTACAAAAGTTATCGACTTCTGAAGAAAACATTCAAAACTATCGGAACAAAAAAAACATTACCAATATCACCCAAGAAACTGAAACAGATTTAAGGCAGCTGGCCCAATTGGAAATTCAGCAAACCAACCTTAAAATGAATCTAGAGGCCATTCAGGAATTGGAGTCTTATATAAAAGAAGGACAGGATAATTTTTTGGAACTAGCTCCTAATTTTGAGGCTTTCACATATTTGCTATCCACTGAAATGGTGAAGAATATAAAGGCTTTGCAAGCAGAAAAAAGAGACTTATTATTGGTTTATACTCCTGAAAACAAGAAGGTTATAGTGGTAGATGGTAAAATTAAGGATATTACTAGCTATTTAGCAGAAGGCGTTAGCAATACAAGAAAAAACCTTGAAGTCAAATACAAGAATTTAAATAATAAAATAGAAGCTACCCGACAATTGTTCATTGGTATTCCCAATAAAGAAAAGGTGATGAAAATTTTAACTCGTGAATTTGAAATTTACCAGGAATCCTACACTTTTTTAAATGAAAAGAAAATCGAAGCTGAAATTGCACAAGCTGCCAAAATAGCGTTTCATAGAATAATTACCCAGGCACAGGTACCTAAGGGGTCTGTTTCTCCAAATAGAACTGTTATTACCATTGTGGCGGTATTGGTTGGAATGTTATCTGCCATACTACTGATTTATATGGTGCATTTAATAAAAGGGAAAGTGAATGATGCCTATACAGTGGAATCCAATTCTCTTCTTCCTATTGTCATGCTTACCCCAGTCTTAAAGAATAAGCAGGAAATAGAAAGCCATTTTCAACAACAAGCAGTGCAATTAGAAATCAAGGAAATTATTTACGATAAGGACATTATTTGTTTTAGCTCTTTTGAGCACAATGAAGGCGCAGCATACAATTCTTTTCATCTTGTGAATGCATTGATGAGACAAAATAAGAAAGTGCTGTTTATTGATGTGGAGAATACATTAAATATCATTCAAGAAGATCATGATTCCCCTGTCTTTATTGAAGATAATTTAGACATGCTGAAACTCACTCACGTATTTTATAATTCATATACAAAGCATAAAATGCAGGCTTTTATTGAAACTTTTCAGGAGAAATACGATATAGTCGTACTACTCAATGAAAAATTGGGAGACCCAAAATCCATTTTACTCATGAGCATTGCAACAGCTAATATCGTGGTTTTGGATACCCGTTTAACCCCTGCAAAAAATATTACTGAAGTGGATATTTTAAAAGAAAAATTTGATTTACCACCTACTTATTTTGCTTTAAACAGAGTTGGGCATAATCCAAACATTGTAAGAGTAGCAATTAAGTTTGGGAAGCAATATTTTCAAATTCTAAAAAGTAAACTGCGTAAATAATGGGTTCTTGGATACATAAAATAGCGACCGATAATAAGTCAATTGTTCTTGCAGACCAAATGGTTTTCAGCGGTAATAATTTTTTGACAACCTTACTAATGGCCAGAATTTTATCACCCGAAAATTTTGGGGTCTATGCGTCTATCATTCTATTGATTTATTTAGTGATTAGTATACTCACAGCGATTGTAATGCAACCTTTGCAAGTAACACTATCTAAAATAGCTAATAAAGCACCCTATTTAGCCTTCAGCTTTTGGTTACAACTAATTTTGCTTGTATTTCTTTTGTTGGTTATAGCGTTAGTTATCAACCTAAACCTCACTTTCTTTGAATTCTACAATTCTTTGGGCAATGGTATAATATTGCTCACTTTTGGTTTTGTAATGCAGGATTATTTCAGAAAGCTTTTTCTGGCCTCTGGAAAGCTTAAACAAGCCTTGCAGGTAGATGCACTTACTGCCATTTTACATATAACAATTTTAATTACTGCGCTGCTTTATGTTGAATATGAATTATTAGACATTATCGTTTATTTGGGTTTGGCATATGTTCCAGCCATTGCGCTAGGTATATTTTTTGTTAAGCCTAAAATATATAAAATGCCCATATGGGAATCGCATTTATTAACACATATACACCAATCCAAGTGGCTAGTAATGACAGCATTGGTTCAATGGTGGTCCAGCAATCTTTTTGTTGTGGCATCTGGTATTTTCTTAGGAATAAAAGCATTGGGAGCCTTTAGGTTAGTACAATCGGTATTTGGAGTATTCAATCTATTATTACAGACATTTGAAAATTATGTACTACCACAAGCAGCCAGATTACTTGTCAATTCGCATGAACAAGCAAAAATATATATAAGACAGATTGGTATTAAATCTTCTATTTTATTTGGCCTCGTACTTCTTCCCATCTTTATTTTCTCAAAATATATTATTGTACTGATTGGTGGAACTGCTTATGCAGAATATTCCTTTGTAGTAAAGGGAATGTCCATATTATATTTCATTATTTTTTTGGGATATCCCATTCGGATGGCAATTCGTGTATTGATACTCAACAGAAACTTCTTGACAGGCTATATATATTCCCTACTCTTCAGTTTACTTTCTTTTAGCTATCTATTGAAGGAATGGGGCTTAATGGGAGCTATTGCAGGACTCATTGTTTCCCAATTGATAGTATTGGGCTATTGGCAATTCATTTTAATAAAAAACAACTTTATATTATGGAAATAATACACATCATACTTGGCAAGGCTAATCCAAATCGCTTAAACGGGGTGAACAAAGTAGTCCATCAACTGGCGTCAAAGCAGGTAGAATATGGCAGAAAGGTTGCGGTTTGGGGCATTACCAAAAATATGGAACATAATTATGGAAAACGGAATTTTAAGACAAAACTTTTCAAGGCGAAAAGGAATCCGTTTCTATTGTGTCCAGAATTAAAGAAAGCCATTCAATTAAAAAAAGGGAAAGCTGTTTTTCACATGCACGGTGGGTGGATACCTATTTATTTTACCTTATCAAAATTTTTAAGCAAAAACGAAATCCCCTATGTGTTAACACCACATGGTGCATACAATACCGTTGCCATGAAACGTAGCAAATGGGTGAAGGGATTATATTTTTATTTTTTCGAAAAATCACTTTTGTCAAAAGCACGTAAAATACATTTCATTGGGGAAAGCGAAATTGAAGGGCTTGGAAAAATATTTCCCAACAAGAAGTTTTTGTTGTTGCCCTATGGGTTTGAGATTTCGCATGCAAAGGATAGCATCCAAAAAAGACCGGGTGATTTTATAATTGGTTTTGTAGGCCGATTAGATATCTATACCAAAGGGTTGGACCTCTTGGTAGACTCGTTTAAAAAATTCCAGGAATTTGAACCCAATTCAAAATTATGGATTGTTGGCGATAGTGATCAAAAAGCAGAACTGCAGCGTTTAATCGCTACCCATAAACTTCAAAACAAGGTCATCTTGTGGGGAAGCAAGTTTGGAAATGAGAAAGAAGAATTAATGAAGAAAATGCACATTTTTGTACATCCTTCTCGTAATGAAGGATTACCAGTAGCTGTGCTTGAAGCCTGTGAACTGGGAATCCCCAGTATAGTAACCAAGGCCACGAATATGGGGACCTACATTCAAGAAGAAAGGGCAGGCATCGCTATTGAAGATGAAAATAGCAAAGCATTGACCTGGGCAATGGTAGTACTGAATTCGCTTAGAAAACAGAATAGGCTTACCGTAATTTCAGAAAATGCAAGAAAAATGGTCAATGATGTTTTCAATTGGAAAACTATTATCAACAGATTTGACAATTTGTACCAATAATATGAAAGAGATAAAACTACATACCAATCATAAGCAGTTCTTGAAAAGAACAAACACCCATTTATTTATTATTCTACTATTAATGGTGGCTTGCTTTTTTACATGGAGTGAGAATATATTAATTACAAGAATAATTAAAGTTGTAGGGCGAATGAGCGTTTTATTTGCTTCCTACTGGGTGTACCGTAAAATCATTAAATATGGTGCAGTAGATACACTAAAATGGCACAATTCACAGGTGATATTTCTCTATATGGCTTATTTGATTTTAGGCTTTGCCTCTTTTATGTGGAGTACCAATGTAGGGTACAGTGCATTACAATGGTTAATGACTTCACAGACACTAGTATTTTGCTATTTTTTTGTGAAAAGCCTCTATTTGTTGGATGCCTATTTCCCCGAACATCCCGTTAAATTATATAACCTTTTGGGAAATACAGCAGCTGCGTTGCTACTCGTGTTTGTTATTGGTATGTGGGTAGCTCCTACTGTTTTTTATAGAATGACGCATGGAGGAGCGGAAGCTAGGCTGGGTGGTTATTTAATGAATCCCAATGAACTGGGAATGTTGTGCTGTATAGGCATAGCCGGACTACTTTTTAATTTTTACGAGAAAAAAAATATGGGTTGGACCATTTTAAAGCTATTGGTTCTTTTTTACGCACTTTACGCAACAGGATCAAGGTCATCATTGATTGGGGTTTTTCTAATTATTGGCTACCACATAAAACAATCTTCTAGCAAGAATTTAAAAATTGGTGCCTTGGCCGCATTATTGATGATAATGCCCTTAGCCGTAAACAAAATAATCCTAAAGGATGGGGACAGCTCTCGCTTAGAAGAAGTTATGAGTATGACAGGTAGATTGCCATTTTGGAAAGCATTGATAAGTGAAGGTATTCCAAGGGAGCCTTTATTGGGCTTCGGATTCATGCGAATTGATTACAAAGAGTATTTTCAAAGTACCCATACCTATCCTGGAAAAATGACTCATAATACTTTTATGCAGGCATTGATGAATTTGGGTTTTATAGGGTTGACAATCGTAATTTTTCAAGTGGTATTTACATTTCAGGCAGTATCCAAAGAAAATAAAGGAAAAAGACTGATGCTCTGGAGCATGATAATCCCCATTTTAATCAACTCATTTACCGAATTCGGTATTTTTGGGGAATCCAATTACGGAATTTTGTTCTACCAACTTATTATACTCTACATTTCGTTTAAGGCATCTTCCATACTCACGCCTAAACAAAAAATATACCTCCAAAAAAGAAGGCCAGAGTTGTTTTCAGAATCTGGACTCAAAATACCTTCCACATTTCATAAATAATTCCATTTTTTGGAAAAACCAATATGGAATATTATATATAACTAATTGATTGTTAGAAAAATACCATAATTTGCATATTCTTTGTACCTATTATTCCATATTCAAAGATTTTTGATTTATGGAAAGAAAACATATCTACTCGCAAACAAGCAATGTCTTTAAATTCAATGCTTTCAACCGCTCTTTTTTGAAAGTATTCCTATTACTTATAGCCTGTATTGGCTTAAGCTTTTCTGTAAAAGCCCAAGATGCCCAAATCACTATAACAAATCCCTCTGGGGTCAATGTATGTGATGTGGCGGAAACTGTTAGAATTGATATCCTTAACTTAAATACCAGCACTTTGGCAAATAATACCATTACAATTGCGCTGCCTACTGGTATTACCTATGAGCCTTCTAGTTTAAATGACCTGAGCAGTTACAATGTAGAAGAACAAAACATAACCAATCTTTCATCCATAGTATTGTCTGCGGACAATCTACCTGGAAACGAAACCATTTCATTTTCCATTGGTGTAACAGCAGATATGGATGCCATAACGTTCCAAAATAATGGAAACGTTTTTCGGAATGATGTTACTTTGAACTTTAGTGGTGGATCAGTAAATGCGCTGTCCAATGGTTATAATTTGTATTATCCCGTATTAAGTACACTTAGCATAAACCCTTCCAGTAAAACCATAAATTCTGGGGATTCCTACACAAGACAAATAACGATTGTCAATGCTGGAAATGGAAGGACTTCTTCTTTTTTATTGACAGATACCCATGCATCTGGTATCGAATTAACAGGAGTAGATATAGGAACTTTAAATGCTGCCAAAGATACTATTTCCATTAGCGGAAGCGATTTTAGTGGGATAGGAAACAATGATAATTTTTTTGATACCAATGAGAGTATTGTCATTACCGAAACTATTACAGCTTCGGGATGTCAAACAGCAACCATTACTTCTACTATTACTAATATATGGGAATGTGGTGCTGGGGCTATTCAAGGTTCAAATTCATATGCCCATGCTAGCGTATCCCTAAAAACACCAAATATAGCGGTAGCTACTACTGAGGAATTGAGTTCTTGCTTTGGAGATTCAGATGCTTCTTTGCAAACAATAACACTGACCAATAACGGACAAGGAAAAGCAGTTGGTCTGGAACTGGATATATTTAAATCAAGAGGTTCCGGTTACCAACAAGATATTTTTTCCAGAATTGATGAAACCAATATTACCTATGAGATTATTGGTGGAGCATCTGGAACTTTAACGCCTACCACTACATATGCTACAGACAATGATGGGGACTACTCATGCTTGGGAACCAATCCGATAGGGCGAGTCATTTTAGATTTGCCCGATTTGGAGGTGGGCCAACAGATAAAAGTTTCATTTATTACCTACCAATGTAACATTAATGTATGTAATGGCGACTATGTAAAAGGATGGAAATATGAATTGGATTATGCTGATGTATGTGCTGTAAATACCTATAATAAAACAGGAAAGGGGCAAGACCCCAACGATACCTATATGAGTATATTTCCTGAATCACCAACCGATATCAACGATGAAGAGACCAAGGAGTTTATCTTTACTGTTTCTTCCCATAAAAACGATTTACCCGTAGGTGATGGGGCAAAATACAAGGTGGTTTTTGACCTTCCTACGGGAATAGCGTATTCAAATCTTGAGTTTTATAATAATACGCTATGGACCGCAGAATCTATAGATTATAATACAAGCACCAATATGGTAACGGCTTTCTATGAATTGCCTTTGCCTTCTGGTTTTAATATTACCAAAGCAGCTTTTAATCTTGATGTTACAGGTGATTGTGATATGGCAGGAACAGTGGCAGGCTCTCTTCCCATTACAATGAACATTTCCTATATACCAGACACCAATTGTAACTATGAAATTCCATTTATATGTGATGAAACCGTTTCTGTAGACCTTCATTGCCCTTCTGGAGAAGTATGTGAGGGAATGAGTTTTGATACCTTTACTTTTGAAAGAACCAGTTTTGGTGACCCTGATAATAACCAAGATGGCTTGCCAGATACAAGTGGAAGTTTGGACTTTGATCGTGTAAAAACCAATCGTGTTATGGTTGGGGACACCATCAGAGGGACTTTTTTCGGGCTAGTCAATACCTCACAGGCGAATGCAGATTGGAGTTATGGATATGCTTCCCAGAACATAGAAAAAGGTACTTATCTAAATGCCATTACTGCTTCAGTTACTATATACGATGCTAGTGCTGAGGTCTATATCAACTGTTCTAATGTTCCTATTGTAACTTCTGTAAATGGCTTAAACAAAACATTTACTTACAATATAAGCCCAAATGGCTTAGCCGCTTCATGTGCATCCTTCACCAATTTTAAATTTGAAGAAGGAGATTCCGTTTGGGTATATACAGACTATGAAGTAACCACTAATATTGGAGGCAATATAGAGCAGCTAAAATCTTCCAACGAATTTTATGTAAGCAATGTGGCAGATCCTGGTGCTGGGGATAAATACCAATGTGGACAATACAATGACAATTACACTTTGATAGGTTATTTCTTTAAAAATGCGTCTAAAAATAATTTTACAGTAACCAGTTGTAGCAAAACAGTAAGTCAAAATTTTTATTTAAGTATAGGAGATTGTTGTTCTAATTACAATGGCGGAAATCTGTTTCCATCAGAATATAGAAATTGGGCGCAAATAAAATCTGCTACAGTACAAATACCGGCCAATTATGATGTAAGCAATATTGTAATGAAAATACGAAGAACAAAAAAGACCAATTCTTCTTCTACCGAGACTGTAACTAACATTTTCCCTTCATCTGTAGTAGGACAACTGCTAACTTTTGATTTAGAACAATATTATAAGACCAATGGAGGAACCGTAAACCTTTCTGACGACGGTTTTAAGGGAACCCTTTATATGGATCTTTCACCTAACTGTGATGTTCCCATAAATACCTACCAGGACCTTACTTGGAAATTCAATTTTACCAAAGGGGACTATCTAGGGGGAGGAGAAACAGGCTTGTTAGAAGCCTCAAATCCAGATAAAATTCGGTTTAATCCTCCGGCACTGGTATTATCTTCTGATAACCCAATAGTAGATGGTCTTACTAAGACAGTAACATGGGATTTAAAAGTGAATACAAGTTCCTCCAGCATCGATACTGATAATGCATGGGTGCATTTTAAAAATCCTTCAGAGGATATCACTATTCTTTATGTTATTGATGATGTTGCTCAAGATACCATTGCTGTAAATGGGGACATCTATAGATTGGGTACGATCAATGGTGGTACAGCCAAAAATCTTAGTGTGGTGGCAACTTATGGAGCTTGTGTACCCGATTATATCACTGCATATTCTGGATATGAATGTACCGATTACCCGGATACTTTTGACGATTTCAACTGTAGTTTTACCACCTATGGTCTCTTTGTAGAACCCAAACCCGCTCAAATGCAGGTAACTTTAGCTGGGGGAAACGTAGGGGATGAATGTAGTAATATTGTTGAAATTGAAATTGATGTATCTAGTGTGAAATTTGCTTCAGTTGACTCCATTGCCGTCATGATTTCTGGCATTGGAAATAGCATGACATTTGAAACAGGAAGTGGGCAGCTACAATATCCATTATCCAATTCATACCAGGCTATTGGCGACCCAACTCTTGACAATGGAAATTATGTGTACGAATTAGTAGACTTAAATACAACAATTGCTGCAGATGGTTTACCTGGAGTTTTGGAACTTACACAAAACCATTTCAAGTTAAAATTTAACATGGTCATGGACGCTTCGTTTAAACCAGGAGATTATGTTGCGGTCAGCGTTTCTGGGCAGGCTATTTGCGGGGAAGCCATTCCTACCATAAATTTGGCATTTGACCCCAGTATTGGATTTAGAATGGCTTCATCTTCTGGTCTTACAGAGGATGCAACAGATAGTTGGTCATCTAGTTGGGGCGATTATAATAATGATGGGTATGATGACCTATTCGTCACAACCTATGATCCTCAACAACCAAATCTTCTGTACAAAAATAATGGAGACAAAACCTTTACAAAAATCACAACAGGGGAAATCGTTACTGATTTGGCTGGGTCTGTTGCCGCTACATGGGGCGATTATGACAATGACGGCTATTTAGACCTGTTTGTTGCCAATAATTTTGGCTCTAATAATTTTCTATACCATAACAATGGAAACGCAACATTTACAAAAATCACTTCAGGTGCTATTGTTGAAGAAGGAACCTACTGCCATAGTGCTGCCTGGGCAGATTATGACAATGATGGATATCTTGATTTATTTGTTGCGGAATATTTCCCAACAAAGACCAACCATTTGTTCCATAATAATGGCAATGGCACATTTACCAGTGTTCAGGGAAGCCCTGTTGTTACAGATGCTGGTCATTCTATTGGTGCATCATGGGGTGATTATGACAATGACGGTCTGGTAGATTTATTTGTGCCAAATACCAATAATGAAGTAAACTGGTTGTATAAAAATATTGGTAACGGTCAGTTTAAAAAAGTAAATGAAAATGTCCTTAGCACACCTTCCAATTCCGTAGGAAGTAGTTGGGGTGATTATAATAACGATGGAAACATGGATCTGTTCATCACAAATACAGGAAATTCAGAAAATTACCTGTATAAAAATAATGGCGATGGTACTTTTGTCGCTATTACTACAGGGGCAGTAGTAACTGATAAAGGGCATTCCCATGGGAGTACATGGATAGATATTGATAATGATGGTGATTTAGATCTGTATGTGACCAATGATCAAGATCAAGACAATTTTTTATACCGTAATCAAGGGGATGGTAGTTTTAGCAGAATTGAAAATGATTTAACCAAATTAGGGGGCAACTCCTTTGGAACCTCAATTGCCGATTATGACAATGATGGTGATTATGACATTTTTGTTCCTAATCACAGTGATACTAATAATTTCTTTTTTGAAAACACAAAAGGACAATGCTCTTCATATATCTGTTTAAACTTAATAGGGAGTAAGTCAAACTACTCAGCTTTGGGTGCTAAAATTAAAGTCAAAGCAACCATCTATGGGGAAACAGTATGGCAGACCCATGAAATCTCTGGGCAATCTGGAGGTGGAGCGGGTAGTCAAAATTCGCATAAAGTGATATTTGGTTTGGGTGATGCCACTATTGTGGACGAATTGATCATACAATGGCCCTCTGGCTTTAAAAAAACCTATACAAATGTTGCTACAACCGTTTCAAATTGTACGGTGTATGTTGAGGACGATGGCGCATATGTATCTGGAAAGGCATATGTTGATGATAATTCGAATTGCTCATTTGATGAAGGAGAAACCTTGATAAAAAATGTAGCAATAACTATTTCACCAGATGGTAAAAAAACATATACCAATTCAGATGGGGAATATTCTTTCTATATGAATACGGGCTCTTATACCATTGCTGCGGAAACACCCAATTATTATACACAGCTTTGCCCTACCAACAATGGATCGCATACAGTTGAGGTTTCTGAAATTGGAACCACTCATCCCAATAATAATTTTGGCTTTGTACCCGATGGGAACAAACCAGATTTGTCTGTTTGTTTAAGTACAACAGCCTTACGTTTAAACTTTACTAACGAATACACCATCATTTATGAAAATGTAGGGAACAATGTGGCCAATAATAATGTCATTACCGTTACGCTAGATGAGGGGATTGAGTTTGTATCGAGCACTGTGCCCTGGGATACGAAGGTAGGCCGAACGGCATATTGGAACATAGCTTCCATACAGCCTCAAGAATCCGTTAATTTTGATGTAACTGTTGAGGTGACCACAGAGGCCACTTGGGGAGAATATGTAACTAATACAGCATCAATTAGCTCTGAATCTACTGATGTGAATACAACCAATGATTCTTGTGAGGATGTTGGTTTAATAGTTGGAGCTATAGATCCAAATGATAAAATTGTATACAAAAATAATAATTCCGGAAGTGAACTGACCTATAAGATACGATTTCAAAATGTGGGGAACTATGAGGCAGAATCTGTTGTTATTTATGACGAGCTAAGTTCAAATCTTGATATTAGAACAATTAGGAATGTACTTACTTCACATGATGGTATTTTTACGATAATTGATGGTACCACTCTAAAATGGGAGTTTCCA
Source organism: Flavobacteriaceae bacterium (assembly GCA_002746415.1). Taxonomy (GTDB): domain Bacteria; phylum Bacteroidota; class Bacteroidia; order Flavobacteriales; family Flavobacteriaceae; genus Saonia. The sequence continues at coordinate 23,634 of NVXD01000018.1, forward strand.
GATATTAATCTTCCAGATAGTGAGCATAATGAACCAGAAAGTCACGGTTACGTGCAGTTTACTATTGATGCCGTTGACAATCTTCCACTTGAAACTGTTATAAAAAACACAGCGGATATTGTTTTTGATTACTATCAAACTACAGTTACAAATACCACTACAGTAGTCGTCAATAATCAAGAAACCGAAAATATTCTTTTTGCCTATCCAGTGCCAGTTATCAACACCTTGATCCTTCAATATAAATCTGATTTGCAAGAAGATTTAAGCATCAGCTTTTTTAACTTGGCAGGACAATTGACCCATTCTGAAAGCAAAACGGCTTTTGTAGGATGGAACAAATATGAATGTGCTTTACATAATTTACAAGCCGGCGTATACTACATGGTGGTGCATTCTTCAGCAGGAATAAAATCGCAAAAAACCATTTTAAAGCATTAAAATTAAATCGTTCAGAGATAAGATTCAATTCTGTGTGGGATAGGCTTTATATAGTATTCCTTTAGGTCTCATTCCATTCCTTCACTGTTTTACCAAGTATGCTCAGCATGAGATGATACCCTATTATAAACCAATTACAAAAAATGATTTCCAGAATACAGGATGTTTTCCATTTTTTGGACAGAATTACTAATAAAATAACACATATCAATCTAATTATCAGAAAGTTATGTCTTTGGCAGATGATTTGAATGTATATCGTATAACTAAAAAATGAATTTATGAAAGCAATACTCAAACATTTGAATATCCAACTAATGGATAACCAGAAGAAGGGGGCAAGCGTAAAATTGCTTGTTATAAATAATCCAGATGGTACTCCTAGATGGATTTGTAATGCAGCATCAAAGAAGCCTCTTTTTTTAAAATTCTATTTGATAAAATCATCTAAATCACAATTAATTGCTTTAGGGATTAAAACGGTTTTCTTTTTAGGTCTTCAAAAAATATTTTTTAAGACCATAAAGACAAACTTTGAAGCTATAGATGAAACACAGGAGCCAATCATAAATATGTTACATGCCAATTGGGCAATCTTTACAGGTACTGTAGGACCCAATAATAAAATTTTGATTTATGAAGAAACTGAAAATAGAAGCAGTTTTTATAAGGTTGCTAATTCACAAAAAACCCTGTCCTTGATTATGAAGGAGGAAGAAATTATTAAGGAATTAGGCACAATGAATCCAATTACATTCACTTTTCCCTTTATTGAAAGAATTCAGAAAAACACCATAAGGGTAGCTGATATTTCTTTGTTTGGAACAAGAACTACTAAGTTTGGTTACTTGCATCAATCGGTCTTGAGTGAAATATATGCTAGGACATCCAAGGTAATTGAAGCCAATGCCCTTCCTATGTTTAATATCTCCCTTTTAAGGTTGCATCAATTAGAAGAATGTGAGGATAAGCGAATTCCTAAAGGAATGTTGAAGAAGCTTAGAGTTATGTTGGATTCCATGAGATATAAAACCATAGAAGCAGGATTATGCCATGGAGATTTTACGTCTTGGAACATGTATGAAAAAAATGGGAAGTTGGCCATTTATGATTGGGAACTTTCTAATTCATTAATGCCCGTGGGGCATGACGCTTTTCATTATATCATTCAGCAGGGAATTTTGGTAGATAAGAAACCATGGAGCGTGATTAAAAAAGAAATCAAAAATAAACTTAAGCCAGAGTTATTTCTTCAATGGTCCAGTCGAGGACAACTCTATATGGAAGAGTACCTTGAATTTTATTTGACCATAAATACCATCTCTTGTTTGGCACTATTTGCTGATCAAAAGGAATGGCATACCCAGGTATATTGGTTTTTAAACACTTGGAATGAAGCATTGAGCGATGCTATTAAAAAATTAATTCCTCAAAGAGAATTAATGATAAGGGATGTTTTTGATTTTGTTAATGGAAAAAATTATGCGGCCATTAAATTTCCAAATACGGCTCCCGAAAAACTCAGTGAGTTTTCTGATATTGATTTGTGTATGGAGAGAGAAGATGTTGATTCAATGCTCAACTATATAAAAAATCATCCATTAACGACTCATGTTCACATATGTAAAAAGTCTTTTATGGCTACTATTCTGGTTTATATGGGAGATGGAGGCATCCTTAGCCTGGATTTAATATGGAAATTTAAAAGAAAGTCCTTGGTAATGCTAAATGCCAAAGATATTTTAAAAAACACGTATCAAAATTCATATAATATCAAGCAAATGGGCTTGTTAGACAAAGTGAGGTATATAGGATTATTCTATGGATTAAATGATTCTAATATCCCATCAAAATACAGGGTTTATCATCAAATTTTAATTAATGAGGAAAGCAGATTGGACGAGATATTATACTGTAGTTATTTAGACAATTCTGTTTTAAAAAGAGATTTGGTGAAGTGTTTGAAAAAAGAAAAAGAAAATAAGTATCTGAGAAGGGTATTTAACATCATGAAGTACTATTTAGATAGCTTTAAACAGTTCTTTTTCTCGCGAGGCCTAGTCATTACTTTTAGTGGAGTAGATGGAGCAGGAAAGTCTACTGTGATAGAGAATATAAAGTTAAAGATTGAAAAAAAGATTAGGAAACGAGTAATTGTGTTGAGACATAGACCTTCTTTATTACCTATTTTAAGTGTGTGGGTCAAAGGAAAAGAAAAAGCAATGCAGGATGTTGTAGATAGCTTGCCAAGACAAGGGAAAAACAACAGTTTTTTGAGTTCACTTTTTCGCTTTTTATACTATTATACGGACTATGTTTTAGGACAATTCTATATCTATTTTAAATATGTATGTAGAGGGTATGTGGTTTTATATGACCGTTATTATTTTGATTTTATCAATGATAGCAAAAGAAGCAATATTAAATTGCCCAAAGGTCTCATAAAAGCAGGATATAAGCTTTTGATAAAACCAGATTTGAACTTTTTTCTACATGCCGATACAAAAACAATAATAAAAAGAAAGCAAGAGTTAGATGAACCCACCATCAATGTGCTAACCGCTGAATATATAAGATTATTCAATGAATTGGATGAGTCAGCAGAAAAACAATATTTCACCATAGAGAATAAAGAATTAAGTCAAACGCTTGTTTTTGTTATGAAGGAAACAACCCAAAAACTAGCCTATTTATCATGAAGAAAGTTCTTGAATACATAATTCAATTTAGAAACCCCCATTTTCATTTTGATGCGGCACTTAACAATACTGCCTTGTATCAATTTGCATGGATCCAGTTTTGGAGTATGGTTAGGGGTATGCGTGTATTACTGCAATTAAAAAAACCCAAAGGAGCCATTTTTGGAAGGGGAGTTAAATTCTTCAATATGCCAAAAATTCATTTTGGGAAGTTTTTAAAACTAGAGAGCCATGTATATATAAGTGCGTTGGGAAAAGAAGGGGTTTTTTTAGGGAACAATGTTAGTATAGGGGCATTTAGCAGAGTAATAGTCTCTACTTCCCTTAACAATTTAGGGACGTATATTAAGCTTGGAAACAATGTTGGTATTGGTGAATTTGCCTATTTAGGTGGTGGTGGTGGTCTGGAAATAGGAAACGATTGTATCGTGGGCCAATATTTAAGCTGTCACCCGGAAAATCATGACCACCAAAACCTTGATATGCCCATGAGACTTCAAGGGGTGGATAGAAAAGGTATAAAAATAGGTGCCGATTGTTGGATAGGTAGTAAGGTAACCGTCTTAGATGGCGTTGAAATTGGTTCTGGGAGCATTATTGCTGCAGGTGCCGTGGTCAACAAATCTTTTCCTCCAAATAGTATCATAGGAGGGGTACCTGCTAAACTTTTAAAAATAAGACATGGAAATCAATAAGACAATACTAGCCACGACCTATGCCGTAAACCCCTATAAAGGGTCAGAAGATGCCATGGGATGGAATTTCGTATGCCAAATAGCAAGGTTTAATAAGGTTATAGCTATAACCAGAAAGAACAATCAAGTCCATATTGAAAGATACATGCATGACAATTTCAAAGAGTACTATAAAAATATTCAATTTCTATATTTTGACCTGCCGCTATGGCAAAGGTTTTGGAAGAGAGGGAGTAAAGGAGCTATGTTATATTTTTGGTTATGGCAAAGACAAATCATTTCCTTTGTAAGAAAGCAAAATATTCATTTTGATATTGTTCATAATGTAAATTTTCACAATGATTGGACACCCAGTTATTTATGGAAATTAAAGAAACCCTTTGTGTGGGGGCCAATTGGGCATCATCCACGTATTCCGAGTCAATATTTAAAGCCTTACAAAATACGTTATTGGATTAAGGATAGGTTGACATGGTTGGTAAAACAACTCTTCTGGAACGCATCAATTTCCTTAAAAAAAACGATAAAAAAGGCTGATTTCATTTTTTGCATGAACTCTTCTGTGGCTATAGCGTTAAATCTTAATAACAATGAATTGGCTGTTATGCCTTCAGTTGCTTCAGAAGATTTTGGATGTGATTTTACAAAACAAAAGAAAAAGTTCACAATTATTTCTGCGGGTAGGTTAGTGCCTCTCAAGGGATATGACCTTAGTATCTTGGCATTTGCATCATTCTTGAAAGAGCTGCCCATAAATGAAAGAAACAATTGTGAGTTAATTATTATTGGTAAGGGACCAGAATTAAGCTATTACAAAGAATTAAGTGTCATAAATGGAGTGTCCGAGTTTGTGAAATTTGAAAATTGGATGGAAAGAAAAGATTTAATGCAACTTTTTAAAGAAGCATCTGTTTTTCTTTTTCCCTCTCATGAGGGTGCTGGTATGGTAGTTTCTGAAGCATTGTCATTTGGTCTGCCTGTTGTATGTCTCGATAATTGTGGACCGGGAGAATTTATAAATGATTCATGTGGTTTCACCATTCCCATTCAAGAGTATTCAAAAACAGTAAGAGCTCTTGGTGATGCAATTTCTAAAATGTACCAAGACCCTAAATTAAGATTGGAACTTGGCAAAAATGCAAGGCAGCTATATGAAGAGAAATTTCACTGGAATAGAAGGGGCGAGTTACTAGATGCTGTTTATTCAAACATATTATAGGATGAAAATATATGCCTTTCATTTATTAAACGATTATAGCGGTAGCCCAAAGGTGCTGATGCAACTTGTAAAGGGATGGATAAAAAATGATATATCCGTACATCTAGTCACCAGTTCTGGAAGAAATGGCTTTCTTTCCAATATTCCAGGAACTACGTACCATTATTTCTGGTATAAATGGGCGGCTAATCCAGTGTTAAGGTTGTGTAATCTAATACTAAGTCAAATACTTTTGTTTTTCACATTGTATAGCAAAGTGACTAAAGAAGATATTATATATGTGAATACAATACTGCCATTTGGAGCTGCTTTTTTGGGAAAGTTGAAAGGTTGTAAAATAGTGTATCACATACATGAAACTACTGTAAAACCTGCAATATTTAAGAAGTTTGTATTTGGTATAGCCAAATTGATGGCGAATGACGTGATTTATGTTTCTAAGTTTCTTTCTAAACAGGAGCACTTCAAGTCCAGCAAAGTACATGTTTTGTATAATGCCATAGAGCAAAAATATTTAGAAAAAGCCATAGAAAATAGACGGAAGACAATAACCCCATGTAAAGTATTAATGGTGTGTTCTTTAAAGAAATATAAGGGAGTACAGGAATATCTTTCTTTGGCGGAAGATAACCCTCAATATCAATTTAGATTAGTACTGAATGCGTCAAAAGAGGATATCGCCGTTTTTTTCACAAATAACAGCCTTTCCTCCAATATTAAAATATACGATACACAGTTAGATTTACATCCATTTTACAAATGGGCAGATGTGATCCTAAATCTTTCCAGACCAGATGGCTGGGTTGAAACTTTTGGGTTAACAATCATAGAAGGAATGGCCTACGGATTACCAGCAATTGTACCTCCAGTGGGCGGTATCACAGAATTAGTTGTTGAAAACAAAAATGGCTTTCTGGTAGATTGTAGGGATAGGGCATTGTTGAATAAAAAACTAAATCAACTCCTTGAAAATAAAAAAACATACAGCAAAATGACTGCTGTTTCCATAGAAAAAATTAACGCTTTTAGCGAAGAGCTGTTTGTGCAGAATAGTCTAGCCATTCTAAGTGCCTGAGAGGTGGTTTTAAAAATTGGAATCAAATTCCAAAATATGGAAAATTAAAATTTATAGAATCAATTTAATATTCTGATTATCAGCCAATTAAAAACGAGGACTGGTTTTTGGAATTGAATAAACATAAAACAAGTATTATGGGTGCAAAGAAAAAAATTGCTGTGATAGGCACTGTCGGACTTCCCGCCAAATACGGAGGATTTGAAACTTTAGCAGCGCATTTGGTGAAGAACTTAGACCGTAAATATAAGATTACGGTGTACTGTTCAGGAAAAAAATATAAAAAAATAAATAACCAGAGACAGACATATTATCGATTTGCTCGATTAAAATATTTACCATTTAAAGCCAATGGCATTCAAAGCATTATTTATGATACATTATCCATCATCCATGCACTGTTCTATGCCGATGTATTATTGGTTTTAGGAGTAGCGGGTGCCTGGATTCTGCCATTTGTCAAAACGTTTACCAATAAGAAAATCATTATTTCTATTGATGGAATTGAGTGGAAGCGTGATAAATGGAACTTTTTTGCCAAATGCTACTTGTTTTGGGCGGAAAACCTAGCGGTAAAATATTCACATATTGATATTTCAGATAATGAATCCATTCAAGATTATACGGCAATTCGGTATGGTAGCCTTAGTAGAATAATTGAATATGGTGCAGACCACACCATGAAAGTTGTGCCAGTATATGAGGACCGACAAGAGTTTCCATTTCTTAATAAACCTTATGCATTTAAAGTCTGTAGAATAGAACCTGAAAATAATGTGCATGAAGTATTGAAGGCTTTTTCTCAATTAACAAAATATACTTTGGTTATGGTTGGTAATTGGGAGAACAGTGAATATGGACGAGGTCTAAAACAGCAATACGAAAAGCGCGCAAGCATTATTTTACTAGATCCCATATACGAACAAAGTAGATTGGATTTACTTCGCAGTAATGCCCTTGTTTATATTCATGGGCACGCAGCAGGGGGGACAAACCCATCATTGGTTGAGGCTATGTATTTGGGCTTACCAGTAATTGCATATGGGGTTTCCTACAATAGAACCACAACAGAAGACAAGGCCCTATATTTTAAAAATCATAAAGATTTAATAGGATTGATCAAGAACACTACAATTAAGGAATTGAAAGCACAAGGCAGTATTATGGGAGAGATAGCAAAAAGAAGGTATAATTGGGAATTGGTCAGTGATAAATACAGTCAACTTATTACGGAAGCTTTAATGGTTAAGGATAAGGTAGCTGTTAAACCTAGACTAGCCCAATTGGGAGTAACCAAGCTTATTGAAATGAATTTGGGACATTTAAAGCATCAACATTTATTTTTTGAAAAGGAATAAACTTCTAAACTATGGATCAAATAAAGGAATATTTTGTAATACTTGCTTTCTCACTGGTATTGGTATTGATTTTATTACAGCTATTGAGAAAAGTAGCGATAAAGATTAACCTTGTGGATAAGCCTAATGCAAGAAAAATGCATAAGAAACCTATTCCAATCATTGGGGGAGTGGCCATTGTCATTGCTGCTGGCTTTGCACTCCTATTGTCTCCAGAGTTTTGGAACAGTATAAATGAATACTATGTGCTGGTTGTTGGTACTATTGTATTGCTGGTTATAGGAGCAATTGATGACAAGATGGATGTTAGAGCATCATTAAAACTGATTATTCAAATTGCATTGGCATATTTTATATTCAATTCAGGCGTGCGTATAGAATCAATGTATGGTATTTTTGGTATTTATGAATTGCCATATGCCATTCAATATATACTTACATTACTCGTAATAGTAGGGGTTATAAATGCCTTTAACTTAATGGATGGAATAGATGGTCTGGCAGCGGGCTTATCAATAATAGGATTTTCTGCTTATACCTATATCGCAATATTAACGGGGGAACTATTTTTAGCGGTTCTATTTGTCGCTATCATAGGGGCTATAATTGGCTTTTTAAAATTTAACCTATCTGCAACGCATAAAGTATTTATGGGAGATGCAGGCTCATTGGTTTTGGGTTATATTCTTGTAGTTTCTGGAATTATGCTGCTGCAATCTGCACAAGGTTCTGCAAATGTTTCATGTGCACTTGGAGTAGTTATTGGAGTATTAGGATTGCCAGTAGCAGATTCTATAAGGGTATATTATAAAAGAATTAAATCTGGAAACAGTCCATTTAAGGCTGATAAAACACATTTTCATCATTTAATTTTAATGCTCGGATTTGAACATAAAAGAGCCAGTTTCATTATTACATTTTTTGTGATGTGTGTTATTGCTTTGAGTGCCATATTTGGAACCATGTTCAATGTTACTCTAGCAATTATTTCCTTTCTAATTTTGTATGTTTCTATATCCAAAGTTTTAGATATAAATAGAAACATAACAATTTGGAGGGAGAAAATCAAAAAACTCGAAGAAAAATGAAAATCTAGGTAAAATGAAATTTAACCTAAAGATTAATTTTCAATATTTGAGGGAGTTGATCAAAAGGATAAAGGCATACGGCACCATAGTATATTGTTTAACCATACCCAACAGTTACCCAAATAAATCCTGATGCCGTTACTATGCCCTCATCAATAAATAAATTATGAAAAACAAATATTGCACCTCAAAGAAAGAGAAATTGTTTTGTTAAAGGTGGGTAAAAGTAATAAGTGGTCAATTACAATCTCCATTACAATCTTCAGCATTTTCATAATCTTGTTCCGTAAAAACAAATGTTTCTTTTACTTTCCGATAAATACAAGTGCTCAATGGATTTCTTTCACTTCCACCGCAACCAATTCTTTTAAATACTTGTTTTTTTAAATTGCCATAGATAATGATGATTGAATCCCGATTAGGGGAACCTATTTTTCCAAAAAAATCTATATAAGTATACCCACCTGGAGGTACACCACCCAAGTATTCTTTCTTAATTTTCATTCCTACAGCAAGTTCCGTAAGTATAGGGGTAAGAGCAGGCTCATGAGACGTAAAGCTCTTTACAGTAATTGGTCTACCACTATCATTTCTTACGGAATATTTGTAAAGTGTTCTTTTACCATTTTCATGACCACAACCGAAAGCTAAAATGGATAGTGATATTATAATTATTTTTATCATGGTGTCATTATAAATTTTTAAATTGGAGTGATACTATTATTTAATAACCAGCTATTTTTTTTAACTTCTTATATAGTTTTGGGTTTTGTTTTTTTAAATCTTTTAGTTGTTTTGCAGTAAATTGTTCTAGTGCAGAGACAAAATATTTTTCCCAATCACCCAACCACCCAATTCTCCATTATTGATTTTTTTAATGGCTGCCTCCAAATAGATTTCCCTTCTTGGTTTTTTCCTAAAGATCAACATGCTAGTTTGTTAATTTTCTGAATTACACGAATAAATAAAAGACTTTTTTGAGTATGGGTACTATAGTATTTAATAAGTGGTAAACATGTGTGATTTTGACAACAATAAAAGGGAGGGAGGCTAAAGTTCTAGATGTGAATGAATATTGTTTAAAGCTACTGATTCACAGATGCCTTTTCCTTTTTCTTTTTAGCTTTTTTATACAAGGGAAGGAAATAAGTAAGGGAGTAGTTGTATCCTAAACCAAAATTACTGTTATCAGTAATCCTATTAAATCCAGGGATCCATAGGTTGGGGAATTTATCGGAAGGTTTATCAGATATTAAATAACCCAAACGCACACTGCCTCCTAAATAAATATTAGCAAATAGTTCTGCTTTTATCCCAAGAACAAACTCTAACCAACTGGCATTTAATCCGCTAAATTCTTCATTGCTTGTTGCTCCTGTTACAAAATCATCCGGACTCCAATACCTATTGGTGTCATAAATCTGATAATTGTTCAATGTCTGACTAAAAGAACTTAAGGCATATCGACCCCCAATATAAATGGAATTATTCATTCCCAGCCAATTTTCATAAGTGTTGTAATCTACCCCCAATTTTATATAACTTCCAGAGGTGGTAAAATTGTACAGATCTTCTTGTTTTGTTCTTTTTTCATTCCCTAATTCTGCTGCCAAATAGAGGTTTTCAGTCAGTCTATAGTCCCCAACCACCTCTAAACCTGTATAATCATCGTTTAGATTGGTGATAAGAAGCTTGCTTAAATCTATACCAGCTCTAATACCATATTTCTGCTTGTACAATACAGTATCTTTTTGCTGTAAATTTACAGACTTACTTTGAGAATTTCCCAAACAGAAACACAGTATAAAAAGAAGGCTAATGGTATATCTTAACATGTGTCGCAGCTTGATTTTTAACTAGTGTGTCCGTAATAACAATATCCTGTATCCATTCATCAGAATCCGATTGAAGCGTAGCCGTTAGCATCCCATAATTGGCAATAAAACCACAAGCTCTAGAATTAAATTCCTCAATGACTTCATAATTAAATGTAATGACGTCCACATTGCCAATTTCCAAATCTTCATCATTATCTTCAGAATCTTTTATGAAAGCAAAACTGGTGGTGACATCATTTGTTTTAAGGGGTAATCCTATAGAATCTAAACTGGTCCTATCTGCAATGGTGTTTACAGTAAATTCATTATCTATGCCGCCTACCCTTAAACTTGGGACAGCCTTTGAAACTTCAGTATCATTACTATCATAGAAGGTAATAACGAGCAAAGGGGTATTAGCATTCACACAGATGTCATCTTTTTCACAACTACCAATAAAAATGGTGGTTAGGACTATAAAAATGGCAAAACTGATTTTCTTCATAAATAGGTATTCATTTGGAGAATGGCATTCGCAACTTATGATTTCCTTTTTTTCAAAAGTACAACATTTTCCACGTGATGGGTCTGTGGAAACATATCCACTGGTTGTATTTTTTCTATTGTATAGATTTCCTTCATAAGCGCCAAATCCCTTGCTTGAGTAGCACTATTGCAACTTACATAAACTATTTTTTCTGGCGCTATATTTAATATTTGATTAACAACATCTTTGTGCATCCCGTCCCTTGGAGGGTCTGTTATCAATACATCTGGAACACCATTTGCTGCAATAAAATCTTCATTGAAAACTTTCTTCATGTCACCAACAAAGAAAACTACATTATCAATCTTGTTCAAAACTGCATTTGCTTTGGCATCATCAATGGCCTCTGGAACGGCTTCTATACCGACCACCTTTTTTGCTTTTTTCGCAACAAATTGTGCAATGGTACCTGTACCCGTATATAAGTCATAAACCAATTCATTACCAGTAAGCCCAGCAAAATCTCGCGTTATTTTATACAATTCATAAGCTTGATCAGAATTGGTTTGGTAAAAGGATTTGGCATTTATTTTAAACCGCAATCCCTCCATTTCCTCAAAAATATGATCTTTACCAGCATAGCAAACTACTTCTTGATCATAAATAGTGTCATTCTGCTTTTGATTGATAACATATAACAATGCCGTAATTTCTGGAAAGGTGTTTTGTAAATGTCCTAAAAGGAGGTTTCTTTTTGTTTCATCATTCTCATAAAACTGAATAAGGACCATTAGTTCTCCAATAGATGTGGTCCTAATCATCAAGGTTCTTAGCTGCCCTGTATGGTGTCTGGGATTAAAAAAGCTTAACCCGTTTTTTATAGAAAAATCTTTCACTTCCAAACGAATTGCATTGGAGGGGTCTTCTTGAAGATGACATTTTTTTAAGTCCAATATTTTGTCCCACATACCTGGAATATGAAACCCCAGCGCATTCTTTTCTGTAATTTCTTCATTGGATCTTATTTCATCTAAAGTCAACCAACGGCTATCAGAAAAAGAAAATTCCATTTTATTGCGATAGAAATACTGATTTTTGGAACCAAGTATCTGCGTTGTTTCAGGAACATCTAAGTGACCTATTCTTACCAGGTTGTTCTCTATTTCTTTTTGTTTGTAAAATAATTGATGCTCATAGCCCATATGTTGCCATTTACAACCACCACAGACTCCAAAATGTTCACATACAGGTTCCGTTCTTTTAGGTGATAAAGAATGAAAATGGATGGCAGTACCTTCAAAATAGGATTTTCTCTTTTTTGTGGTTTGTACATCCACAACATCTCCAGGTACTGTATTGGTCATGAAAATAACCCTACCATCTGGTGCTTTACCCACGGTTTTTCCTTTTGCCCCGGCATCAATCACTTCAACATTTTCAAAGATTACCCTTGTTTTCTTTTTACGCATTTGGCAAAAGTACTAATACCAATTTGATTATAGAACAGCTATCTTTAAATGGGCAACTATTAAATGTTGAATTCTTTTTTGAACCTTTTTGATTTAGTACCGTCCTTATAGTAGCAAGCAAGCATGAAAGGCACCAATAAAATATTTGATGGGCTTTTGGTATTGGAGTATCAATCTGGGAACAAGAAAGCCTTGTCCTTATTGGTAAACCGATATCATAACAGATTATGTAAGCATTCTTATTGGTATACCCGAGATATTGATATATCAAAAGATATTGTACAAGATTGTTGGAGCATTATCATCAATAAACTAAACGGACTTAAAGAGCCTAATAGTTTTGGAAGCTGGGCCACAAAAATCGTGACCAGAAAATCATTGGATTTTCTAAATAACCAAAAGAGAAACAAAATGAGGTTGGAAGAATATCAGGTTGTAGCAGCTAGTAATGACAATGTAGCAAGTAACGATGCGGATGTCCCTAAACTAATTGAAGCAATACGAAAGTTACCCAATGAGCAACAAATGGTGCTAAAACTATTTTATATAGAAGAATACTCATTGAAAGAGATTAGTAATATACAAGAAATAGCTGTGGGAACAGTAAAGTCTAGATTATTCCATGCAAGAGAAAAATTAAAGAAAATTTTAAAAACGAAATAAGATGAAAAAGGAAACTGAAAAAATTGATGTCTTAATTAAAGAGGCATTGAGCAAGGAAGAAGCGCAATTTTATGATGAATTGGGAGAACAAAATCTTCTAGAGAAGTTGGGAGGTGTGTTTAAAGGAAAGCTAGGATGGTTGGCTATATTAATGAATATAGTAAACCTTGCAGTACTTGGATTATTGATTTATTGTGGCATCCAATTCTTTGATACGGAAATCACCCATGAGTTGATACAATGGGGGGTGGGGTTCTTTGTATGTTTAATGTGCATGAGCATGATAAAGCTCTATACCTGGATGCAAATGGATAAAAACGATGTTTTGCGGGAAATAAAAAGATTGGAATTACAAATATCTGCGCTGTCGAATAAATCTTAAAATGTATAAATAGAAATTTTTCCTGCTATGGTTTTATCAAATATTTAGTAATTTTGTAGTCTACAAAGGATGATTTCTCTCCCTAAGAAGGAATTGCTATAGTTTTACTTAAATAATTGAGAATCATGTCAGTTTTAGAAAAAATCACTTCTGAGGATGCCATTGCATTAGAAAATAAATATGGTGCAAACAACTACCATCCATTACCTGTAGTTTTAAATAGGGGAGAGGGTGTCTTTGTTTGGGATGTTGAAGGGAAAAAATATTATGATTTTTTATCGGCCTATTCTGCTGTTAATCAGGGGCATTGTCATCCCAAAATAGTAGGAGCAATGATGCGTCAGGCACAAAGGTTGACCCTTACCTCACGAGCGTTTTACAATGATGTATTAGGTGCATATGAGAAGTATGCCGCGGAAACTTTTGGATTTGATAAGTTGTTGCCCATGAATACAGGTGCTGAGGCAGTAGAAACCGCTCTTAAAGTTTGTAGGAAATGGGCTTATGAGAAAAAGGGAATTGCCGAAAATGAAGCACAGATTATTGTTTGCGAAAACAATTTTCATGGCAGGACGACAACCATTATCTCATTTTCCAATGATCCAGTAGCCCGTGAGAATTTTGGACCGTATACCAAGGGGTTTATAAAGATTGAATACAACAATTTAAAAGCTTTGGAAGAAGTTTTAAAAAGCACTAGTAATATTGCTGGTTTTCTTGTGGAGCCTATACAAGGGGAAGCTGGGGTGTATGTACCAACAGAGGGGTATTTAAGTGCAGCTAAAGCCCTTTGTGAGCAACACAATGTGTTGTTTATTGCTGATGAAGTGCAAACAGGAATCGCCCGAACAGGTAAAATGCTTGCAGTAGACCATGAAAATGTAATCCCAGATATTTTAATACTTGGTAAGGCTTTAAGTGGCGGGGCTTATCCAGTATCTGCTGTACTAGCCAATGATGCTGTTATGGATGTTATTGGTCCAGGTAATCACGGAAGTACATTTGGTGGTAACCCAATTGCAGCTGCAGTAGGTATTGCTGCTCTAGAGGTAATAAAAGAAGAAAATCTGGCTGAAAACGCACAAATACTTGGAGAATTATTTAGGGAAGCATTGAATAAATTTATTCCTACTTGTGATTTGGTAACCAAAGTACGAGGCAAAGGTTTGTTGAATGCAATATTGATCAATGATTCTGAGGATAGTGATTCTGCATGGAATATTTGTCTTGCATTAAAGGAAAATGGACTTTTGGCGAAACCCACACATGGTAATATTATTCGCTTTGCACCTCCATTGGTAATAAATAAAGAACAGTTATTAGATTGTGTTTCAATTATTACAGAAACCTTGAAAACATTTGACCGCTAATTTTTATGCTTTGCATTTAAAAAAAGAATTATAGAACAGCTTTTGCTTGTAATTGGAGTGTCATCTGTGTTGTGCTCAATTTCGCATCAATACCAATAGGAAAAGTAAAGTTGTTTTGTATATGTCCAAAGCTCATTCCATATACTGCAGGAATCTGTAAAGGTTGTACCCTGTCCATGATAACCTCTTTTAGTGTAAAAGAATTTAGTCTTTTTGGCTTGTCACAACCTTTGCAGACCCCAAAAACAATTCCGGAAGCTTTATGGAATGTTTTGCCTTCAATAAGTTGTGTCAACATTCTATCAATTCGGTAAGGAGATTCTTCAACATCTTCTATACAAACAATGGTATTTGTAAAATCAATTTCATGCGCCGTACCTATTAGCGCATTGATTAAGGTTAAACTTCCACCAACAAGTTTTCCGACTGCTTCTCCTGGAGTAATTGTATATCGTTCAAATTCAGAATTGGTTAAAAGCGAATTAGCATTGAAATCCGCGTTCTTAATGAGTAACTTTTTTTTAGGGGTTCCTACTACTCTTTTTAATTGTGAAATGGAATAAGGGTCATCTAAGGTGCTTCCAACAGGGCCGTGAAAAGTAATCATCCCGGTTTCGGTATATATGCCATTCAGTAATGCGGTGATATCACTAAAACCTATAAATACTTTTGGGTGTTGTTTAATATTCTCATAGTTTATCAAGTGCATGATTCTTGTACATCCATACCCACCACGTGCACATAATATTCCATTTACATTAGGATTGGAAAACATTTCGTTTAAATCTACTGCCCTCTCCTCGTCAGTATTGCTAAAATAACCTTGATTCCCTACAATGCGCTCTGTATGGTATGGAATAAACCCCATATTGATTAATGTTTGTTTCATTTTTTCCAAAACCTCTGGTGCTACCGCATAACCAGGAGCAATGAGGCCAATGGTGTCTCCTTTTTTTAAGCGCTTGGGAAGTAGCGCTGAATTACTAATTTTGTGGTCTTTTTGTGCAAATAGACTGGTTGGGAGCATGCTGCTTGCTGAAAACCCTATTGCTGTTGTAATGAACTTTCTCCTTTTTAACATGTTTAGCAAACTATTGTAATAAATATTAAAACTTGTTTTCTTTCAAATTTATGAGAATTTTCAAATAGGAGACTATAGTAGAAAGAACAAATAAAAACCTAGGAGTATTTCCCCGAGGTTTTTATACTGGTATGATTTGTATTTTTAAGGAATAGGGACAGTTTGTCCGCTATTATTTCTGGCTCTTTTTAACTGTCTCTGAATTTTTCTAATAGCCGATTCAATTGACTTCTCGGGTTCTATAATATTGTACTCTCCCCAGAAATCTGGATCAGAGAACCCTATCGCCTCATCACTAAGAATGATGGAGGATTTAAGTCGGTCTTTGTTTTTTGGATATGCTCCAGTTTCATTTTTTTCCCAGTCTGTTACCGCCATTTCAGCAGACATGGTATAAACAGAATTAAATAGCTTGTCAGCCCAATTTATTTTAAATTCTAATAGGACATTACTATACCCATAATACCATCTTCCATTTTTTTCTCTATAATTTACTCGATATGCCATTTCTGTGGGATATACTTTAGCATTTCTTGGTTTTTTACGAACAAATAATTGAGCCGCTTTTTCTTTGCTAGTGATGTTTAAAGAATATACCGCACTTGTAAGTATTTTATTTTTGGCATCAATATATAATTTACCCATATATAAGGGCTCATTAATATGTTTTTTTTGCTTAAAATTGATAACATAAATAAGCTTGTCATTAATTCTAGTAGAATGATCGTAGGTAAATGAGTAATCTGAAATATGCTCAGTAGAAAAAATGTACTCAGGATACTTCATTATATCTGTAAATAGGGTGTTAAAAGGACCTCCTTGTAATTTCAACGCCAAAGTATCCAACTTGCTGTAATCAGTACTTTTTCTTGCTTTATATAATTGCAAGGCATCTCTACGGTGAGATGTATATGGTGTTTTATAAATATTTACTACTGCTTCAGAAAGGGATACATTCTTTTTGCGTTTCTTAATGGTTTCTCTATAAAATGCTGTCATTAGTGTAGGGTCGTTGAAGTAATTTTCTCCTTTTTTAGCGAGTGTCTGAAGGACCAAATCTTTAGCATTGCGAGGAATAGTGATGTCAACTTCGGATAGTTTTGTAACCAAAATATTTAATAAAACAATGTTTTTTTCTGTTTTTAACTGAGACAGAGCTATCAATTTTGTACTATACCCTAAGAAAGAAATCGAAACATTACCATTATCTATATTTTTTGGAATTTTTAATAAAAATTTTCCTTCGGTATTAGAAACAGTGCTAATATTTGTTCCCTCTAAATTTATTGTAGCAAAAACCAAGGGTTTATTAGTTTTACCATCTTTAACTTCTCCTTTGTACTGATTATAGGTGCTATTTTGTTCCACTTGAAAAAAGGAAGATGCCTCTATAGTACCATTTGTTCCAAGCAACAACAATAGCAATAGTATTCCAGTAAAGGTTTTTCGACTTAAATTGTTTTTCTTCTTTAGCATAACGTTTATGTTTTAGAGTTGATTTCACGAGGTCTATGGTTTGCAAAATCAGTATAAGTTAGTGATTTTTAATACAATAAGTTATGTGAAGTCTAAATTTAACTAATGCAATTTATGGTGAAGGTTCAAAATAGAAACAAAACCATTCAAGTTGGTTTGATCGTTTATATATGTTTTTTAAATCAATAGTTTTGTCTGTCTCTAAACTGTAATAGACAGGCCATTACCAATGGCGTTTTTATCAGCGTCTAAATAAAAATCAATTCTTCCCAAGTTTAATCCATAACATCCAACCTGATTGACAAGTACGTTATTTCCTCTTCTGTTTTTTTTAATGGTAGGTCTATCCAAAAAAGTGTGTGTATGTCCGCCAATAATTAAGTTGGTGTGCGCCGTGTTGGAAGCCAATTCTAAATCATGTGGCCTATTTGTATTTTCATAGGTATACCCTAAATGTGAAAGGCATATTACCAAATCACATTTTTCCTCTATTTTTAATTTTTGCTCTACATCCGTAGCAATTTCATAGGGATTTAAATATTTGGTTTCTCTGTACAATCTTTTTGTAACCAATCCATCAAGGGCCACTCCTAAACCGTAGACTCCAATTTTTATATCATCAATAAAATAGGTTTTGTAGGGTTGCACATAACCATCCAAGACTGTATTTGAAAAATCATAATTAGCGGAGAGTAGTTCAAATTTCGCATGTGGTAATTGTGCTAGAAGCCCTTCAATACCATTATCAAAATCATGATTCCCTATAGTGGCGGCATCATATTTTAGCATACTCATGAGTTTAAACTCTAATTCACCTCCATAAAAGTTAAAATAGGGTGTGCCTTGAAATATGTCCCCAGCATCAAAAAGAAGCGTATGGGGGTTTTCTCTTCTAATTTGTGCTACCAAACTAGCCCTACGAGCCAAACCGCCTAAATTGGGATATTGAGAATGATCATTTGGAAATACATCAATATGGCTGTGTACATCGTTAGTATGCAGAATGGTAATATGCTTATTAGTAGCTGTATTACAGGAGTTAAGCGATAGGCCTCCCAGACCCACAAACGCAGAGGAGGCAGTTGTTTGTGCTAAAAATTTTCTTCGGTTCATCATTATTGTTTCATAAAGCGATCATCAATTACTGGGGCAACGGTATCCACTTTTTTAAAATAATCAATCATGGCATTGCGTATCATATAGTCTAATTCAGTTACACTTAAATGGTCTTTAAAGAAATTCATTTGATCACCACCATTTAATAAATAACTCGATGTGGCCACAAAATATGTGCGTTCTTCATCAAAAGGTTTTTTATTGATATTTACTGATTGCAAGCTGTCATCACTATTTAATACCACTTGAAGCCCTGAAATAGGATGGGGACGGCCAGAAAGAATTAAAAAAGAAACAAGTTCCCTTACGGATTTACCGTTTAGCTCAACAACCACTATGGCATTTTCAAAAGGCATCACTTGATAAGCAGTCCTAGCCGTAACATTTCCTTTTGATATTATGGAACGAATTCCACCGTGATTTAAAAGAACAAAGTCTATTTCCTTACCAGTTCTGGAATTAAAGATTGGACTTGCTTGGGTGTATATAATATCAGCCATAAGATTACCAGCAGTTGTATTGTATTGCCCTTCTTCCTTGGTAATCACTTTGGGGGCATAAGCCAAGCTACTATCCAAAATCTTATTTATTCTGTTTTGATATGGAGCAATAAAACTATCAATGGAAGTTAAATTTTTAATGGAATCATTTAACTTTATTTGGGTGCCATCAATCTTTGTGAGGGTATAATTCTTCTTTTGGCAGGACAAGAACAAGATGATAGTTACAAATACAACAAAATGTTTTATTTTAAAATTCATATAGTTTTTATCTTAGCCTTATAATTCTAAGGATATTTTTACATTTGTAAAAATGTGAAAAAATAAATGTTTATAAAGGTTCTTAAAGATAAATTTAAGGTTAAATCTGGTTTAAAGCATCTAAAGGAAGAACTTAAAAGGACTTCCTCAGTAGTTGATCGGAAAAAAGGGATATCATCCGTAGGTTGCATAGTGGATTTAGATCAGTTTGAAAATGCTACTGTTTTTCAAGAATTATCGGAAGAACTTTCTTTACAGCCTAATGCTGTTAAGATAATTGGGTATAAGAATTTTTATGATAAAAATTCGCCCTATTCCACTCCAGTTTTTTCTGATAAAGATTTGGGTTGGAAAGGGGCAATAGAGAATAGTTATGCATTAGAATTTTTAAATCGTGAATATGATTTATTAATAAATTATTACACACAAGAGAGTTTATTAATGCAGTTAATGACTATAAAAACGAAGGCTAGAATTAAAGTTGGATTCAAAGAAGTTGATGAAAATTTAAACGACTTAATATTGAAGGTCCCAATGAAGGATTTTCAAATATTTAAAAAAGAGCTTAAAAAGTATTTAGTTGTACTAAAGGAAATTAAAGAATGATGGAATTGCATGGTACAGGGGTAGCCTTGGTTACACCATTTAAAAAAGATTTATCAGTTGATGTTGTTGCATTGACTAAAATTGTAACGTTTAATATAGAAGGTGGTGTTGACTATCTAGTAGTTCTTGGAACTACCGGGGAATCATCCACCCTTAGCAAAATTGAAAAACAAATAGTAATAGATACTGTGATAGGTGCCAATGCAGGTAGATTACCTTTGGTTTTAGGAATAGGCGGGAACAATACAGCGGCAGTTGTAGATGAATTAGCCTATTGGAATTTAGATGATTTTTATGCCATTCTTTCCGTATCTCCATATTACAACAGACCTACCCAAGAGGGTATTTATCAGCATTTTAAAGCAATAGCATTGGCGTCACCAAAACCAATACTTTTATATAATGTCCCCAGTAGGACAGGAAGTAATATGTTGCCGGAAACCGTTTTACGATTGGCAAATGATTTTAAAAATATTATTGCAGTTAAAGAAGCTTCTGGTGATATTACACAGATAATGAAAATTATTAAAGGAAAACCTGAAGATTTTATGATTATATCCGGGGACGATTTTACTGCCTTACCAACGGTTTTAGCTGGGGGAGTAGGAGTTATTTCGGTTTTGGGACAAGGTCTTCCATTTGAGTTTTCTAAAATGATACGCCATGGTTTACAAAGAGAAGTAGATAAGGCGTACGAATTGCATTATGCCTTGCAAGATGGGATGGAGTTAATTTTTAAAGAAGGCAACCCAGCGGGCATCAAAGCCATATATGAAATATTAGGCTTGTCTGGGGCAGCGGTTAGATTACCGCTAGTTGAAGCGTCTCTTAATTTGAAAAATGAACTTTCTGATTTCTTAAGAATATCCTCAAGAATACATGCGTAATTAGGGAATATTTGCATTTATTAGTTAAAGTTAGCCAAAAAAGTTGCTGAAAGATTGTATCGGTTTTATTTTAGCGGTGGAAAAATGTTTTTTAAATCCGCCGATTATCCGTAATTTTGCAAAATGTTTTTGAATATGAGACAACTACTTTCTATTTTATTCCTATTTGTATTATTATCATCGTGTAATGAGTATCAAAAAGTGCTCAAAAATGATGATGTTAAGACCAAATATGAAATGGCCGAGAAACTATATAATGATGGCGACTATAAAAAAGCGAGTAGGCTTTTTGAACAGATTGCACCAAAATATGTTGGGAAGCCCCAGGGAGAACGTGTGATGTTCTTTTATGCAGACTCTTATTTTAAAAAGAATGACTTTTATTTGTCAGGGTATCAATTTGAGCGTTTTGTGAAATCATATCCTAAAAGTGATAAAGCGCAAGAAGCTACATTTTTAGGAGCCAAAAGTTATTATGAATTGTCTCCAAAGTATTCATTGGATCAGACTGATACTGACAAAGCATTAATTAAACTTCAAAACTTCATTAATGCTTATCCAGATTCGGAATATATAGTTGAAGCCAATGCAATGGCTAAGGAATTGACCAGTAAAAAAGAGGAAAAAGCTTTTGAGATTGGAAAACAGTTTGCTAAACTCGGAGAGTTTTATACTTTGGATTACAATGTTTCCGCCATTGCTTCATTGAATAATTTTATTTCAGATTATCCAGGCTCAATATTTAAGGAAGATGCTTTGTTTGAAATCGTAAGAGCATCAACTAATTTGGCATTGAACAGTACCGAAAATAGAAAACAAGAACGATTACAAGAAGCACAAGATGCTTATAGTAATTTAAAAAAATACTTCCCAGAAACAAAATATCAAAAAAAGACAGATGCCTTTTTGGGGAAAATAGAAAAACAGTTACAAAATTATTCTAAATAAAAATCTTAGTAAAGATGAACATGAACGATTTAAAAAATTCCAAAGCTTCTGTTTCTACAACAACCATCAATAAAAATGATTTTGATGCGCCGACAGAAAACATTTATGAAGCTATTTCAATAACTGCTAAAAGAGCAATCCAGATAAATTCTGAAATTAAAAAAGAATTGCTAGAGAAGCTTGAAGAATTTGCAACCTACAGTGATAGCTTAGAAGAGGTTTTTGAAAATAAAGAGCAAATTGAAGTTTCAAAATTCTACGAAAAACTACCAAAACCACATGCTTTGGCTGTTGAGGAATGGTTGAATGATAAAATTTACCATAGAAATATAGATAAAGACATATAGCGTATGTTAGGCGGTAAAAATATCCTATTAGGAATAACAGGGGGTATTGCGGCCTATAAGACTACTTTTCTTGTACGTTTATTGATAAAAGCTGGTGCCAATGTTAAAGTTGTTTTAACGGATAGTGCCAGCTCTTTTGTTTCCCCACTTACACTTGCTACGCTTTCTAAAAATCCAGTTCTTACTTCTTTTGTTAAAGAAGAGCAGAACAGTGTTTCGTGGAACAATCATGTAGAGATGGGGTTATGGGCAGATATAATGTTGATTGCTCCAGCCACAGCCAATACGTTGTCGAAAATGGCACATGGAACCAGCGATAATTTATTATTGGCAACATACCTTTCAGCAAAATGTCCTGTTTTTTATGCTCCTGCAATGGATTTGGATATGTACAAGCATCCATCTACTAAATTATCTTTCTCTAAGTTAGACTCTTATGGAAATATAATGGTGCCTGCTACATCTGGTGAGTTGGCAAGCGGGCTTCATGGAGAAGGTAGAATGGCAGAACCTGAAGATATTGTCACCTTTATCCAAGCATACTTATCTAAAGGCCTTCCCTTAAGTGGAAAAAAAGTACTGATTACTGCCGGACCAACTTATGAGGCAATAGATCCAGTACGTTTTATAGGAAATCATTCTTCAGGCCTTATGGGATACGAACTTGCTAAGGCTGCAGCCAATATGGGGGCAGAAGTAACTTTGGTTTCAGGACCCTCTCATTTAACGATACAGCACCATGCCATTAAGGTCATTAATGTCACTTCTGCAGATGAAATGTTCTATGCTGTACATGACCATTATAAGGAAATGGACATCGCAATAGCCGCAGCAGCAGTTGCAGATTACAGACCTAAGGAAATAGCAGACCAAAAAATCAAGAAAAAAGAAAGTCAATTGACCATTGATTTGGTGAAGAATAAAGACATTCTATTTTCTATGGGAGAGCAGAAAAAAAATCAATTTTTAGTTGGCTTTGCCTTAGAAACTGAAAATGAAGTTGAAAATGCTATTGGCAAGCTTAAAAAAAAGAATTTAAATGCCATTGTTCTTAATTCTTTGAACGATTCTGGAGCCGGTTTTAAACAAACTACAAACAAAATATCCTTCATTGATAAGAATTTGAATATTAAGACGTTTAAATTAAAGACTAAGGCTGAAGTGGCCTTGGATATAATGAACGAGATTATTGCCAAAATCCATGCGTAATTTTATTATAGTTATCATTTGCTTTGCATTCTCTATCCATTTAGGAGCACAAGAGTTAAATGCTACCATCACAATTAATTCTGACCAAGTTGGACAAACCAACCAACAAGTATTTAGAACACTAGAGCGCTCACTAAATGATTTTGTGAACAGAACAAGGTGGACGAATAAGGTTTACAAGGAAAATGAGAGAATCAATACCAGAATGTTTATCACAGTAAGTGAATACGAATCTGATAAGTTTAAAGCCAATATACAGTTACAGTCTTCCAGACCCGTTTTCAATACATCTTATGAAACTCCGGTTTTTAATTATAAAGACAATCAATTAGACTTTCAATATATTGAATTTCAGCCCTTAACATTTAATGAAAATGTGTTTAATTCTAATTTAGTAGGTGTAATCTCTTATTACGTTTATATAATCTTAGGATTGGATGCGGATACTTTTGCCTTGGAAGGTGGTAGTGAATTTTACAGAAAAGCGCAAAACATTGTTACCCAAGCACAAGGAACTAATTTTAATGGTTGGAAACAAACTACAGGTGAAAGAACCCGCTATGAGTTGGTGGATAATTTATTGTCCAATACTTATAGGGAGTACAGAATTGCCATGTACAATTATCATAGAAAAGGCTTGGATATTTTAGCAGACAACAATAGTACGGGGAAACAAATAATTTCTGGAAGCATGCGATTGTTTGAAACCTTGATAAGCAGAAGGCCAAATGCATTTTTAATTCAGACTTTCTTTGATGCCAAATCAGAGGAGATTCAGAATATATTTTCAGACGGTCCCAAAGTGGATATTATAAAGCTAAAAGAAACCCTTAATAAGATAGCTCCTTTTTATTCCACTACTTGGAATGAAATAAAATATTGAACCCATTTTGTTCCAATGTAGAATAAATTATCTTTACAGGAATAATACGATATATTGCTATCTACTCTTTCCATAAAGAACTACGCGCTAATAGACCATTTAAACATTGAGTTTACAAATGGCTTTACCGTTATTACAGGCGAAACAGGTGCTGGAAAATCTATTTTGCTAGGCGGTCTATCCTTAGTATTGGGAAAAAGAGCGGATTTGTCCTCTTTGAGGGATAAGGAAAAGAAATGCATCATTGAGGCCGAGTTTGAAGTCGGTAAATATGGACTCCAATCATTTTTTGATACAAATGACCTGGATTATGAAACCTTGACTATCATAAGGCGTGAGATATTGCCCAGTGGTAAGTCCAGAGCCTTTATAAACGATTCTCCTGTTACCTTAGATATTCTCTCCCGATTAGGAAAAAGATTGATAGATGTGCATTCCCAGCATCAAACACTTCAACTTACAGACAATGATTTTCAATTAAAGGTTATTGATGCCCTAGCGAATAACAGTACTACTTTAATTACTTATACCAGCAAATTAACAGCATACCGGAACACTTTAAAAGAGTTGACTGAATTAAAGTTTTTTCAGGAAAACGCAACCAAAGAGCAAGATTATAATAGTTTTCTATTGCATGAGTTGGAAAATGCCCCATTGCGAATAGGAATACAAGAAGAGCTAGAAGAGCAATATGAGCAGTTGAATAATGTGGAGGTTATTCTAGAAGAACTTTCTAAAGGAAATCAACTCTTAAATGATGAGCAGGTGGGTGCCGTAGGTTTGTTATCTGAATTAAAGCAGATTTCCAATAAATTGACGTCTTATGGAAATCAATTTACTACTTTGAATGAAAGAATACAATCCGTTTTCCTTGAGTTAGATGATATTGCCAACGAAATTGTTGGCCTTCAAGAGAATGTTGAAGCCAATCCTAAATTGTTGGAGGATGTAAACGGGAAGTTGCAATTGCTATATGATTTGCAGAAAAAGCACCATGTTCAAACGATGGAAGATCTTATTTCAATTAAAGAAGAACTATCGACTAAAGTAGCGGCTACAGAAAATGTAGAATTGCATATTGAAGAGAAAGAAAAGGAGTTGCATGCACAAGAGCTTAAACTAGATGAATTGGCGCTTCAAATCAGAAATAGAAGGAATAAGGTAATAGCACCATTGGGAAAACAATTGATAGCCTCATTGACTTCTTTAGGAATGCCCAATGCTTCTTTTAAAATTGAGGTGAACCCAGCAACCGCTTTTAAAAGTAGTGGTAAGGATAATTTAGTATTTCTTTTTTCTGCCAATAAAGGAGCAGAATATGGAGAATTGAAAAAAGTTGCTTCAGGAGGAGAAATGTCAAGAATAATGCTGACCATAAAATCCATTTTAACCAAATACGAGCAGTTGCCAACCATCATGTTTGATGAGATTGATACTGGGGTTTCAGGAGAAATTTCTAATCGTATGGGTGATATAATGGAAGAAATGAGCAATACCATGCAAGTGTTTTCTATAACCCATTTACCTCAAGTTGCATCTAAAGGCCACCACCACTTTAAAGTTTATAAGGAAGATATTGGTCAGCAAACCCATACAAAAATCAAAAAATTGACAACGGACGAGCGTATAGTGGAGTTGGCAGAAATGCTTGGGGGGAAAACTTTATCAGATTCCGCTATTGCCCATGCAAAACAATTATTAAATTAACTAATTTTAAATATCTTTGAACACTAATTTCCTAGAGTAAAATCAGGATTAAGAAAACCAATATGTCATATAATTTATTGAAAGGTAAAAGAGGAATAATTTTTGGGGCTTTGGATGAAAATTCAATTGCTTGGAAAACTGCAGAACGTGTACATGAAGAAGGTGGTACCTTTGTATTGACCAATGCGCCAATAGCTATGAGAATGGGTCAAATAAGAACTTTGGCAGAACAAACGGGCTCAGAAATTATACCAGCAGATGCAACCAATGAAGAGGATTTGAACAATTTAGTAACCAAATCTATGGAAATACTTGGTGGGAAATTAGACTTTGTATTGCATTCAATAGGCATGTCCGTAAATGTTCGTAAAGGTAGAGCTTACACTGATGAGAAATATGATTTTACTACAAAGGGGTGGGATGTTTCTGCTTTGTCTTTTCATAAAGTAATGCAGAGCTTGTATAAAGAAGATGCAATGAATGAATGGGGAAGTATTATTGCATTGACTTATATGGCGGCACAAAGAGTATTTCCAGATTATAATGATATGGCAGATAATAAGGCATATTTAGAATCTGTTGCCAGAAGCTTTGGATATTTCTATGGAAAAGAAAAGAAGGTAAGGGTAAACACAATTTCTCAATCACCAACACCAACAACTGCTGGACAAGGAGTTAAAGGATTTGGTGGTTTTATTAGTTATGCAGAGAAAATGTCTCCCTTAGGAAATGCAACGGCAGCTGACTGTGCAGATTATACGATTAGTTTGTTTTCTGATTTAACGAAGAAAGTAACCATGCAGAATTTATTCCATGATGGTGGTTTCTCCAATACTGGGGTTAGCCAAGAAGTAATTGAGAAATTCTCCTAATTGGTTATAACACATAAAAGAAAGCCATCCCATTTGTATGGATGGCTTTTGTTTTTTACAGTATAAATGATGGAGTTATATTATTCTTTTATAGTACCTGTTTATAATAGACCTGATGAAATCAAGGAACTATTGCAGAGTCTTACACTTCAAAACTATGCATCAGATTATGAAATAGTAATTATTGAGGACGGCTCTACACTGTCTTCAAAAAATGTAATTGATACCTTTAAAGAAAGACTCAAGATTTCATATTTACAAAAGAAGAATACGGGGCCTGGTGATTCCAGAAATTATGGAATGAAACATGCCAAGGGCAACTACTTCATTGTGTTGGATTCTGATTGTATTTTACCTCCACAGTATTTAAAAGCAGTAGATGATGCTTTGAAGAAGGAATTTGTACCATGTTTTGGGGGTCCAGATGCGGCACATGAATCTTTTAGTATTGTTCAGAAAGCCATTAATTATGCAATGACCTCATTCTTTACAACCGGAGGCATAAGAGGAAATAAAAATTCAGTAAACAAATTTCAGCCAAGAAGTTTTAATATGGGAATATCCAAGGAAGTATTCACCGCTACTGGTGGGTACGGAAATATTCATCCAGGAGAAGACCCAGACCTAACCTTTAGAATATGGAAAAAAGGATATGAAACCAAATTAATACCAGAAGCAAGCGTTTATCATAAGAGGAGAATAGATTGGAACAAATTTTTTATGCAGGTAAATAAATTTGGAATGGTGCGTCCTATACTCAATAAATGGCATGCAGGTACTTCAAAAATAACCTATTGGTTTCCTACTTTTTTTTGTCTAGGTTTATTGGTATCACTGGGGTTATTGTTTATGGGAATTAATGGGCCTATTTATTTTTATGCAGCATACTTTGTGATTGTTTTTATTGATTCTGTACTTAAAAATAAGAATGTAATTGTAGCCTTATTGTCAATTATTGCTGTGCTAATTCAATTTTTAGGATATGGCTATGGTTTTTTTAAGTCAACTATGTTGATTAATTTTAGCAATAAGAGACCTCAGGAGTTATTTCCTAAACTGTTTTTTAAAAACTAATATGTACTAATGAATATTGCGAAAGGCTTTAGTAAAAGAAAAGTGAAAATATTTCTGGTATTTTTACTATGCTCTAGTTTGGCTTGGCTTCTAAGTAATTTATCAGAACCTTATACCAGCAATACTACATTTAATTTGGGTTTTGAAGAGGTGCCAGATAGTTTATTATTAACCAACGTTTCTAAAAATAGAATAAGGGTAAAACTTAAAGCCAGTGGCTACCAGTTTCTAAGTTTTGGCTTTAAGCGTAAAAATGTCAGTATAAATTTATCTTCCATTCAAAAAATTGGTTCGACCTATTTTGTACCTCAAAGAGTTTATAAAGCACAAATAGAAAGACAATTATCTAACTCTATTGCGTTATTGGATTTGGATAACGATACGATATTTGTTGATTTTTTTAAGGTGTATTCTAAAGAAGTTCCTGTAATTTCTGTTATTGATCTTGTGTTAGCACCAAATCACTTATTGGAGGGCGAACTACTTATAAACCCAAGCACAGTAATTGTTAAGGGTCCAAAAAGCGAAATAGATAGCATTACAGGCGTTAGAACTACTGAGATGGTATTGACTGAACTAACTTCTGATTTTTCGCATGATATAGCACTTATAAAGCCAGCAGAAATTGTAAATACCGAGTTTTCAATTAAATCAGTGAACATTTCTGGTACAGTATCTAAATTTTCAGAGAAAATAATTAAGGTGCCAGTTGAAGTAATCAACTTACCTGATGGATTAATAATGCAGACATTTCCAAATACTGTTTCCATTTTATGCAAGGCAAAATTAGAGGAGTTAAGAGTGCTTGGCGCATCAGATTTTTTGCTTTCGGTGGATTATCATGCAATTAAAGAAGGCTCAACCAATATTTTGCCATTGCAATTATTGAAAAAACCAGAGAAAGTACATAGTGCAGTTCCTATGGAAACCCAAGTGGAGTATATATTAAGGAAAGAATGAAAGTTATAGGACTTACAGGAGGTATTGGGAGTGGAAAAACCACAGTGGCTAAAATGTTTAAAGCTTTAGATGTACCCGTATACAATTCGGACAAAGAAGCTAAAAAATTGATGAAATCTTCTAAAAAGCTTAGAAAAGCAATAGTTGAACTTTTAGGAAAAGAGGCATATAAGGGCAAAAAACTAAATAAAAGCTATATTTCTAACTGTATTTTCACAAATAAGAGCTTACTTCAAAAATTGAACAAGATTGTTCATCCGGCCGTTAAAAAGCATTTTTTGACTTGGATTAAGAAACAAAATGCTCCGTATGTGATACAAGAAGCTGCTATTATTTTTGAGAATTCATCGGAGAATAACTATGATAAAATAGTCTTAGTAACCGCTCCACAGGAAACCCGTTTAGCGAGAGTTGTTAGTAGGGACGGGGTTTCCAAGGAAAAAGCAATGAATAGGATGGACAATCAATGGAAGGATTCTGTCAAAGTTGACAGATCTGATTACGTAATAGAAAACATCAATTTAGAAGATACTAAACAGGATGTATTTAAGACCCACAAACAACTTCTAATGCTATAGAAGAATTCTTTAATTTTAACATAATTGTTAAGGTTTGGTTAAACGTTTCAACTACAAGATGTTAAATTTCTAATTTTACAAAAATGAATAAGAAGTTATTTATACTTCTAGTAATCTTAATGAGTCTTTCCCTTATAGGCATCATATTTGTGCAAGGGTATTGGATTTCAAGATCAGTAGAGGATAGAGAGGAGCAATTTTCCAACGCGGTAGCTGAAGTTTTAAGTAGGGTAACCGATAAAATTGAAGAGAGAGAGAGAAATGACTATTTTGAAAGATACTATGGTATAATAGATAGTGTTGGCGAGGAACCGGAAAGCTCTCATCTTAGTAATTTGGTATTTGTCAATAGAGATGATAATTCTAATGAGATTCTTTTTTATTCCCATGGAATTTTAGAAGAAGATTATAATATAGCATCAACGTTCTTTGATAATGGTATTTTAACGGATACCAGTACGATTAAAAATTATACCAGTAGAAGAACCACTTCGGTTTTTAAGGAAGAATATGGTCTGGACGGTAGGCAGTATAAGCTTACACCTATTCAGAAGCTAGAGAAAATTGGAGGATTGTCTAAAATGGTGAAAAGTCAATTTGACGATGTCTTTGGCAAGTTTGCAGCGACAGTTCCAGTGCATAAAAGAGTTTCTAAACAAGAAATTGAGCTTTTGATAGGCAGAGAGTTGGAAAACAGAAGGATTAATATAGATTATGAGTACGGCGTCTATAGCAAAGGTTTACCGACTAAATTAAAATCCAAAAAGTTTAAATTTTCAAAAACGACGATTCATAGAGCACCCATATTTAAGGATAGTGAAGGAAATACAAATTTTTCTCTGTTGCTTAATTTCCCAAAGAAAGAAAAGTTTTTGTTCAAATCTATAATAGGAATGGCAACCCTATCTGTTTTGTTTACATTGGTTATAATAATTGCCTATACAAGTGCAATCTATCAATTGCTGAAGCAAAAGAAAATTTCTGAAATTAAAACAGATTTCATAAATAATATGACGCATGAGTTTAAAACACCCATTGCGACTATAAATTTAGCGGTAGAAGCTATTAAAAACCCTAAGGTAATTGGAGATAAAGATAAAATAAATCGGTACCTCCAAATGATAAAGGAAGAGAATAAACGCATGCATGCCCAAGTAGAGAACGTATTACGCATATCCAGATTGGAAAAAAAACAATTGGATATTAGTAAGGAAAAAGTAGACATGCACGACATTGTTAATGATGCTATCGCGCATATAGAACTTATAGTTGCTGATAAAGGAGGTTATATAAACCGAAATCTAGATGCAAATAATGCAGAAATACTTGGAAATGAAATGCATTTAACAAATGTTATCGTCAACATTTTGGACAATGCTGTTAAATATTCTATTGAGGCACCTAAAATAGATGTGTTTACTGAGTTGGTGAAGAATAATATAATTGTAAAAATAGAAGATCACGGAGCTGGAATGAGTAAAGCAGTTTTAAAAAGGGTCTTTGAGAAATTTTACCGTGAGCATACGGGGAATATACATAATGTAAAAGGGCATGGTTTAGGTCTTGCCTATGTAAAACAAATAATAAATGATCACCAAGGTGAGGTTTATGCAGAAAGTGAAAAAGGAAAAGGAAGCACTTTTTACATAAAATTGCCTTTAATATAAAAATTATGGAAACAATAAATAAAAAAATTCTTTTGGTAGAAGATGACCCAAATTTTGGGATTGTTCTAAAGGACTATTTATCAATGAACGATTTTGATGTAGTTCTAGCCAAAAATGGTATGGAAGGGTTTGAAAAATTCAAAAAGGATAATTACGATGTTTGCATTTTGGATGTAATGATGCCATACAAAGACGGATTTACGTTGGCAAAGGAAATCAGGGAGAAGAATGAAAATGTTCCCATTATTTTCTTAACGGCAAAAACCATGAAGGAAGATATTCTAAAAGGATACAAAGCTGGTGCTGATGATTATTTAAATAAACCTTTTGATTCTGAAGTGTTATTGATGAAATTGAAAGCCATCATACAAAGAAAAGCTTCCAACACTTTAGCAGATAGCAAGCAATTTGAATTTACTGTTGGTAATTTCCACTTAAATTCTAAACTTAGGTTTTTAAAGTATAAGGAAGAAGACTCCATTAAATTATCGCCAAAAGAGAATGAACTGTTGCGTTTATTGGCTTTGCATGAAAATGATTTAATGCCAAGAGAGTTGGCATTAACCAAAATATGGAGAGATGATAATTACTTTACTTCAAGAAGTATGGATGTATATATTGCCAAACTACGTAAGTATCTTAAAAAAGATGATGTAGTGGAAATATTGAACATACATGGTGAAGGTTTCCGTTTGGTGGTCAAAAAAGATGGGAACGAATAAAAATATTTTTTTAAGAAAAGAAAGCCGTATTGAAAATCAATACGGCTTTCTTTTTTAGAGTATAATTAGAGTTGGTTTAGTATTCCTTCAATCATTTGATCAGGCGGTTTAGTAATATCAACCGTTATGCCATTATCTGGAGCTTCCAAAACATCAAATTGAGATTGTAATAAAGAACTGGGCATATAGTGGTTTTCTCTTTTACTCATTCTCTCAGATATTTCTTTAAATGTTCCCTTCAGATGGATCCAAACAACTCTGTTTTCAATGTTGTTGCATAATATGGACCTATATGCTTCTTTTAGGGAAGAACAAGCAATAATAGCGCCGTCTGGGTGTTCTATGGCAAGTTCATTTAGTCTTACCAACCAGTCATGTCTGTCACGATCATTTAAGGCATTGCCAGCTTCCATTTTTTTTACATTTACTTCTGGATGAAAATCATCACCATCATAAAAGGGAATATTTAATTCTTTTGATAATAATGTTCCAATAGTCGTTTTTCCACAGCCAGAAACACCCATGATAAAGTATATATTTTTTTTAGTCGCTGTCATCTAATTTATTATTTTTTCAATTTGCCTCAGCACATTTTCTATTTTGTAATCATGGTTGAACCAAAGCGTATTTTCATTTTTTCTAAACCATGTAAGTTGTCTTTTTGCAAACCTCCTTGTATTTTTTTTAATTTCTGATAGGGCAAAATCTAAAGTCCATTCCCCATCAAAATACTTGAACAATTCTTTATAGCCAACTGTTTGTAGCGCATTTAGATGTTTATGAGCAAGCAATGATTTTGCCTCTTCCAATAAGCCAGCTTCTTTCATGACAGTTACTCTTTTGTTGATGTTGTCATAAATTAATTCCCGGTCTGCTGTAATACCAATAGTAACTGTTTTAAACATTCTTTGAATATCCTTTTTATTAAGAAAGGATGAGTATGGCTTTCCAGAACCAATGCATATTTCCAAAGCTCTCACTAATCGTTGCGGGTTTTCTATAGCTACAGTTGCATAATACTTTTCATCTAATTCTTTTAATTTAGCCTGTAAAGGTTCAATTCCTTTGTCGTTGTATAAGGTATTGAGTTCCATACGAATTTTTGGGTCTACTTCAGGAAATTCATCAAATCCATAAGAAACAGCATCTACATAAAGACCACTCCCACCAACCATGACCACAATATCATGTTTTTTAAAAAGGGCAGTTAAAAGCTTTATGGCGTCTTTTTCAAAATCACCGACAGAATAGGGCTCTAAAATGCTTTTATGCTGTATAAAGTGATGTGTCACACTTTCTAACTCCTCTTGGGATGGCACAGCAGTGCCTATGCACATTTCTTTAAAAAATTGACGCGAATCTGCCGAAACTATCTCCGTATTATAATGCTCTGCAATTTTAATCGCCAACTTGGTTTTTCCTATGGCTGTTGGCCCAATTACCGATATTAGGATTTTATTCATTACAGTTCGCTTCCACAATTATAGCAATGAGAAGCCTCATCTTTGTGACCATCTTTTGAACAGCTTGGACAGCATTGAGTGTTTAAATGTAATTTCTCATCTCTTCCTTGCCTAGAAAACTCAGCAGTTACAATACCAGTAGGTACAGCTATAATGCCATAACCCATTATCATAACCACTGTTGCAATAAACTGACCAAGACTTGTCTGGGGTGCTATATCTCCATAACCTACAGTGGTAAGTGTTACAATGGCCCAATAAATACTTCTTGGAATACTAGTGAAACCAGCTTCACTATCTTCTATTAGGTACATTAAAGTCCCCATGACGACTGATAGAATTACGACCGCATAAATGAAAACAGCAATTTTGGCTTTACTGGCTTTAAGTGCCTTTGTGATAGTTGATGCTTCTCCTATAAACTTCCCCAATTTTAAAATTCGGAATACCCGTAGCAATCTTAAGGCTCGTACAATTAACAATACTTGAGAACCTGCAAAAATGTAGGATAAATAAAGAGGGACAGTAGAGATGAAATCAATGATGCCGTAAACACTAAAAATATATTTAAAAGGTTTCTTAATGCTGACTATTCTGGCAATATATTCTATCGTAAAAAATATAGTAATCACCCATTCTAAACCTAAAAGGATGTCATGGTATTTCAGATTTATTTCATGAACACTTTCTAGCATAACCAAAATGACACTGATTATGATGAGAATAAAGAGTATAATGTCAAACCACTTTCCCATGGGAGTATCTGCTTCATAAATTACTTCATGAAGTTTTCCTCGCCAGCCTATATATTTTTTTTTGTCTTTCAAACTATTGGTTTATTTCCAAAATTTTATGAACTTTTCTTTTTCTAAGATAAGATTCTATAATATGATTGGTACTGTCATCACCCTTCATATTAACAATTATTGATTCTAAGATATGAATATTATTTATTTGATGGTTTAAATCAAAAAAACCTAAGCCCATAAAGATGCCTTTTTTAATTAAAATAGCACTTTGTTCCCCTATTGCTCTTCCTTTATCAATGATAACTATGTTTTTATCTCTAATACTGTATTTCTGAATAGCAGTTAACACTCTTTGGTTATAGCTTTCTACATCCTCCTTTTCTATGCAAGCACCCTCACATGCTCCATCATCGTATTTGGAACAATGGTTTTTTGCTTCAGAAATGCCATTTAACTTGTCACATAAATGAAACTCACTACTTATTTTAAACAATTGATTTTTTGCAGCATGTATACTGTTAAATGTATTGATTTTTTCAGCATCAACATTTAATTTTTCAGCATTTAGGGATAAATATCCTTTCGCATTGGGGGCGATAGAAATGATATGAGAAAATAACTTTTGCCTTTTACGCCCGTTATAAATAGGTCGGTTTTTAGCCAATTCCTCGTTTTCTTTAAGTAGCGCAATAAGTTCATTCCCCGTTTTTTCAAAGCTTACCCTTTTGGTTTCCTTGCGCAATTTCATTGCTTTACTACCATTATTAGTAAAATGCTGATTTACCCTTTTCTTTATGTTGCTGCTTTTTCCCAGAAAAATGATATCTCCATCCTTATTGTGCATATAATACACACCCGTCTCAGAAGGAAGCTCTTCCACAATATCTAATTGGGTAGGGGACAGTTCTCCCATAGTTTCTTCCTTGATCACGCTTTTTAGGATGGACTTGTCAGAATCTTTGGCCAGCAAAAGTTTAAACAATTTTATAGTGGCAAGTGCATCTCCATTGGCCCTATGTCGGTCACTGACCGGAATTCCAAGAGAGCGTACTAATTTTCCCAAGCTATATGATTCTGCTTCAGGAATCAGTTTTTTTGACAAATCAACTGTGCAAATGGTTTTACGTTCAAAATTATAGCCTAAACGTCGGTATTCAGTTCTTAAAATCCTATAATCAAATTGTGCATTATGAGCAACTAAGACCGCATCTTGGGTGATTTCTATAATACGTTTGGCAACTTCATGAAATTTAGGTGCTGTTCGAAGCATTTTATTATTTATACCTGTGAGCTTAACAACAAATGGCTGAATATCTTTTTCTGGATTTACAAGACTAATGAATTTATCAACCACTTCATGGCCGTTAAACCTATGGATAGCTATTTCTGTGATGCCTTCCTCATTATATTTTCCTCCGGTAGTTTCTATATCTAAAATGACGTACATTAAATCCCTTGCAATTGATATTGGTTTATAAAGATATGAAGTTAATGGTAGTTTCTTGCTCCAAAAATACTACTTCCTATGCGTACCATGGTACTGCCCTCAGAAATGGCCATTGCATAATCACCACTCATTCCCATGGAAAGTATTGATATACTGGAAGTTGATTTCTTTATTTTTTTAAAAATCCGATGTAAATTTTTGAATTCTTTTTCAATCTGACCTTTATCTTGGGTAAAAGTAGCCATTCCCATAAGTCCAATAACATTGATATTCTTTAGGTTTTTGTATTCCTCAGAACTTAAAATAGTGGTTAACTCGTCCTCATCCAAACCAAATTTACTGTCTTCTTCAGCGATGTGGATTTGCAAAAGACAGTCAATACTGCGGTCATGTTTTTTGGCCTGTTTGTCAATTTCCTTCAATAATTTAAAACTGTCCACACCGTGAATCAAAGAAACATACGCAGCCATATATTTTACTTTGTTGCGTTGTACATGCCCAATCATGTGCCATTCAATATCCTTTGGAAGCACTTCCCATTTTTGGGTCATTTCCTGAATTTTATTCTCACCAAAC
Organism: Flavobacteriaceae bacterium; assembly: GCA_002746415.1. GTDB lineage: Bacteria > Bacteroidota > Bacteroidia > Flavobacteriales > Flavobacteriaceae > Saonia. Next base: position 59,526 of record NVXD01000018.1, read on the forward strand.
ACTTTTTGACCAGCATTATACGCTTCCATAATGTCATTATTAGGTTTGGTCTTGGAAACAGCCACAAGTGTTACTTGCTCTGGAAGTAAACGCTTTATTTTATTTAAATTGGCTTCTATACTCATGTTATTTTTTCAAAAATTACAATTCATAGATTATTAATCCACTTCTCAATTTTGGCTCTATATAGGTGCTTTTAGGGGGCATTACCAAACCAGCATCGGCAATTGCCTTTATTTCATTGATAGTGATAGGGACAAGGCTAAAACCGACCATAAATTTACCATTATCAACTTCCTCCTTCATTTTATTTACATTGTTTTTACCATAACCATATTGAATTCTGTCGTTATTTTTCAGGTCTTTAATTCCTAAAATTGGTTCTAAAACAGTTTTATAAAGAATTTGAGTGTCCAATTTGCTCAATGCATCGGTAAAAGTATAGTTATCTTTTTTTAAATATAAAGCATAAAATTCTCCACCTACATACATGCTAAAATGATGCTTTCCAGAAGGTTTATACAAAGCATTTCCTTTGTTTTCTATTTTATAAACATCCCCCAACTTCATTAAGAACTTCTCTTTTGATAAACCGTTAAGGTCTTTTACCAATCTGTTGAACTCATAAATTTTGATTTCGGATTCAGGAATTAAATAACTCATAAAATAATTATAGGGTTCTTTTCCAGAATGCTGTGGATTGTTTTCTTTGGAATTTGTTGCAAATAGGTTAGAAGATGCGCTCCTGTGATGGCCATCAGCTATATAAATCGAGTTTATTTTAGAGAATTCTTCCTGAATAATTTTGACGGTTTGACTGTTTGAGACGATCCAAATTTTATGTTTAACCTTGTCTGTAGTGGTAAAAAAGCTGTCTGGTTCCTGTTCTTTTTGAGTTTCAATAATACTGGAAACCTTGTCATTATCAGGATAGGTCATTAATACCGCTTCTGCATTAAAACCTGCTATTTTTAAATAATTAGCAAACAGTTCTTCCCTTGGCTGTAGCGTATCCTCATGTTTTTTAATGACATTATTTTGATAGTCGGCGACACTGGTTCCACAAAAGATGCCAGAACATGTAAAGTCTTCTTTTTCTATTTGATAAATGTAAAAACTATCTTGGGCGTCTTTCAGTAAAATATTCTCTTTTAAAAATTCCAAATAGGATTCATGAACAAATGCATACCGATCCTGGATAGGCACTTTCTTGTTTAGTTTAAAACCAGGAGTAATAATGTGCAAGAAGGAAAATGGGTTAAGACTTAAAATTCCCTTTCGCTCTTTTTTAGAATATTCCTGGTAGGAGCGAGAGGCAACAAAGGCAGCTTTATCCTTAGCAGCTCTGATGGCTTTAAATGGTTTTATTATGGCCATAAAAATTAGTTGAAGTGAGATGAAACATTTTCTGCCTTTTTGGAATTAGTATAATCATAAAATCCTTCTCCTGATTTAATACCCAATCTTCCAGCTTTTACCATATCTATAAGTAATGGGCATGGGGCATATTTTGGATTATTAAAACCTTTATGCATTACATTTAAAATAGACAGACAGACATCCAAGCCTATAAAATCTGCTAATTGTAGTGGTCCCATGGGATGTGCCATGCCTAATTTCATTACAGTATCAATTTCTGTTACCCCAGAAACACCATCGTTCAATGCTTCAATTGCCTCATTAATCATAGGCATTAAAATACGATTGGCCACAAAACCAGGAAAATCATTTACTTCCACTGGAATTTTTTTCAATTTGATAGAAAGCTCCATAATCGCTTTAACCACATCTGGAGAAGTAAGTCGACCTTTAATAACTTCAATCAATTCCATAAGGGGAACAGGGTTCATGAAATGCATTCCAATTACATTTTCTGGTCTGCTGGTGATGTTCCCCAGTTCTGTAATAGATATGGATGACGTATTGGTAGCCAGAATAGTATTCTTCTCACAAAAGGTATCTAAATCTTTAAAAATAGATTTCTTGATTGCTTCATTTTCAGTAGCTGCTTCAATTACCAAATCAACATTTTTAACACCCTCTTTTAGATTGGTAAATGTATATACCTTACTCAGTGTAGCTGCTTTTTCTTGTTCATCAATTTGTTCTTTGACCACCATGCGGTCTAAATTCTTGGCAATTGTTGCTAGTGCTTTGTCAAGAGATTCTTGTACAATATCTATAAGATGAACCTTGTATCCTTTTTGAGCAAAAACATGGGCTATTCCATTCCCCATAGTGCCTGCTCCAAGTACTGCAATAGTTTTCATATTCCTAGTTTTTAAATGCTGCTATGATTTGTAAGGCCACTTTTAATGCTTTTGTTCCTTGTTCCAAAGAAACAATGGGGGTAGTGTCATTGGTTATGGCATCTGCAAAAGTTTCTAGCTCATCCAAAATAGCATTATTGGTCGATATATCTGGATTTTCAAAATAGATACGTTTCTTTTCGCCTTCAGCATTTTGGAGGATCATATCAAAATCTCCAGCTTGTTCTGGGGCATCCTGCATTTTTACCACTTCAACCTTTTTTTCTAAAAAATCTATGGAAATATAGGCGTCACGCTGAAAGAAACGGGATTTTCTCATATTTTTTAGAGATATTCTGCTAGCGGTTAAATTGGCCACACAACCATTTACAAACTCTATTCTTGCATTTGCAATATCAGGTGATTTACTGATAACGGAAACTCCGCTTGCGTTTATGTTTTTTACTTCAGAATCAACAACACTTAGAATGGCATCTATATCATGAATCATTAAATCCAGCACCACAGGAACGTCAGTGCCTCTTGGGTTAAATTCAGCCAATCGATGTGTCTCAATAAACATAGGGTTTTTAATCTGATCATTAACGGCAGTGAATGCAGGGTTAAATCGTTCTACATGGCCAACTTGCCCCTTTACATTGTGCTTTTTTTCAAGGGATAGTAAGGTCTCCGCTTCTTCCAAGGTATTGGTAATTGGTTTTTCTATAAAAACATGTTTCCCTTTTTTCATTGCTTTTTTTGCACAATCATAATGGGATAGGGTAGGCGTTACAATATCAATCATATCTACAGCATCAATAAGCGTATTGATGTTATCGTAAAAAGTATATCCAAATTCATCAGCCACTTTTCTTCCATTAATATCATCTGGATCATAAAAACCAATGAGATTATATTTTTGAGATTCATTCAATAAACGCAAATGTATTTTCCCAAGATGACCTGCTCCTAAAACTCCAACTTTTAGCATAAAAAATGTTTTTTCAAAAATAGGAATATGTTAGCATTTTTCAAGGAATAAGATGCAATAAAGAAGTTGAAAATAGAATAAATATAATGTAGGCTTAGATTATATAAAAAGGATAGTTTTTTTAACTTCGCAAAACCAAAACGACACTATTGAAAAATACGTTAAAGCATCAAGGAATGCGGAATAAATTGGCGGAAGTATTAGCTGCCAAGGGGATAAAGGATGTCAATGTTATAAATGCAATAAAACAGATTCCCAGACACTTGTTTTTAGATAGCAGTTTTGTGGATCATGCTTATCAAGATAAGGCATTCCCAATAGGAGCGGATCAAACAATTTCCCAACCGTATACCGTTGCATTTCAAACTGAATTGTTGAAAGTAAAGCCAAATTGTAAAATTTTGGAAATAGGTACGGGGAGTGGCTATCAAACTGCTGTTTTGCTGAGTTTAAAGGCTAAAGTATATACCATTGAAAGGCAATTGGAGCTTTTTAAAAAGACCAAGTTGTTCTTTGGTAAAATGGGATATAGACCAAAGAAAATTATTTTTGGAGATGGCTATAAAGGATTGCCTGAAGAGGCTCCATTTGATGGGATTATTGTTACAGCTGGCGCTCCAGAGGTGCCTAAAGCGTTATTGTCCCAACTAAAAATTGGGGGGCGACTTGTAATACCTGTTGGTATAGATGAACAAACAATGACATTGTTTATTCGGAAATCCGATACCGAATTTGAAAAAAAAGAGTTGGGAGCTTTTAGGTTTGTACCGCTTTTGGAAGACAAGAATTAACTATTAAAATTCTTTTTAATTCGGTCCAAATCTCTTTTGTTGTCCCTATCTTTTATTGTTTCTCGCTTATCATAGAGTTTTTTTCCTTTTGCCAACGCAATTTTAATTTTGGCAAGACCATTGTCATTGATAAAAAGATGTAGTGGAACAATAGTATTTCCACCAGTATTAACTTCTTTTTCCAGCTTTTTAAGCTCTTGCCTGTTCAATAAAAGCTTGCGTTCTGCTTTTGGCTTATGATTGTAATGAGACCCGTGCATGTATTCATCAACCTGCATGTTAATGACAAACAGCTCGCCATGATCATTGAATTCACAAAAACTTTCAGAAATGGATGCTTTTCCTAAACGGATAGATTTTATTTCCGTACCAGATAAGACAATACCAGCCATAAATGTGTCCAGCAAGTCATATTCAAATCTTGCTTTTTTGTTTTTTATATTGATGTTCTTCTGCATAAGAAAAACAAAAATAACATAAATATGTGATTATAGATTTTATTAAAGTTGTGATTCACACATATCTTTGTAAAGAGAAAGCTATTTTTTCGAACAACTTATATAAAATAATGAGAATGAAAAATTTTGGGACCATGGTATTGGGGTTGTTGTTAATGATAGGATGCAAAGAAACTGTACCGTCTACAATGGATGCACAGCAAATTGTGGATAAATCTATTGAGGTAAGTGGTGGGGACTTATATACCAAAAGCAACATTTCGTTTAATTTTAGGGATAGGGAATATCATTATGAACGAATTGACAACAAAAAAATATTAAAAAGAATTTTCAAAAAGGATACTTCAACTATAATTGATATTAAGGAGCCATCAGAATTTTGCAGGTATATAAATGACGATTTAGTAGTTGTGGCTGATTCTCTCGCCAACTTATATGCAAACTCCGTTAACTCGGTCCATTATTTTGCCCATTTACCCTATGGTCTTAATGCTAAGGCAGTACATAAAGAGCTTTTGGGAAATGTTACGATTAAGAACAAAGATTATTACAAGTTAAAAGTTACTTTCAGTGAAGAAGGTGGTGGCGATGATTTTGATGATGTGTACATCTATTGGTTCAATAAGGAAACTTATAAACCAGATTATCTTGCGTATGAATTTGCAGTAAATGGTGGTGGAAAACGCTTTAGGGAAGCTTATAATGAACGATATGTTAACGGCATTCGATTTGTTGATTATAATAATTACAAACCAAAAGATAAAAACACATCGATTTATGAAATTGATGAATTGTTTGGCCGCAATGAACTGGAATTGCTATCAAAAATAGAACTGGAAAATGTTCAGGTAACCCAAATTAATTAATTTGTAACCTAATATCTGTGGCTATACCATTAATAATACGAACAATAAACAAACTTCCATTATTATAGTCGTCCAAGGCCTCGTACTTTTCAATGCCGATTATTTTATTGACAAAATCTGGAGTGGTATTGCTATGCCCAACCACTAACACATTGTAGCCCAAATTGTTTGATTTGAACTCTTCAATATTTATGTCTTGCGGACTATAATATTGGACTGTAAGGTCCTTTTGCACTGCAGTTGGTGCAGCCGTCATAGACGTTCTTTCATAATCTGTAGTATATATGGCATCTAAGGTTATATTGTTCATAACTTCTGCCCAACGTACTGCTCTACCAAGACCATCTTGATTTAATTCTGGATCTGTATTCTCTAAGTCACTTCTATCTTTTTCTGCATGTCTAATAAAGTAAAAGGTTGAAATTACAGGGTCTGCAACCTCCATAATCTCTTTTTGGTCTTCTTTACAATTAATAAAAACAACAAATAAGGAAGCGATAAACAGTGTTTTTATTGTGCTCATTTTCATATTTTTTTTATACTGAGATGTATGGTTATAATTGTAACTAAATATAGTAGAAAATAGTATGTAATGCTATCAGTTTTTTGTTTTTTTGTATATGGTTAAATCCTTGACTCTCTTTTTCTTAATAATGATAGTTTGTACTTCTAATGGGCAAGAGGTTCAGCTGCCTGTAGATTTTAGGCAACATAATTTAGCAGCGTATAATTCAAGCTTATTTAGCCCGGTATTTTCTTTATATGGTGAAAACGCTCATGCTGTAGCATTATGGAGTAGGTGGCAGTGGCAGACTATAGATGGGGACCCATCTACATTTTTAATCAACTATACTGGCCAATTAAATGAAAAATCTGCAATTGGTGCAGGTTTTTTTCAGCATAATACAGGAACTTTTTTACAAACAGGGGGGATTTTAAATTTTGCGTATAATATAAATCTAGGAACCAATGCAAGAATTGGTATAGGAACCAATATAATTGGATTTAATCAAGAATTAGCTGGTAATATTTTTCAACCGGACCCAAATATTCAATTGCCGCAGTTGGAAAACAGCAATCAGTTTGTAATGCAATTTGCTCCAGGAATACAATTGAGCGTAGATGGGTTTAGAATAGGGGTGTCTTCTGAGAATTTAATTGTGATTTCCAAGGACGAGCCAAGTTCCCCACAGGAGATTTATTTGGTACATAGCAGTTATGATTTTCCTTTAGCATTATTTAGTGATGGCAATTCTTACATAAGACCATCAATTTATATAAAATCCATACCAAGTTTTGATACTCAGTTTGGGTTGAACACTTTGTTCTCCACCTCAAAGTTTTGGGCACAAACAGGTTATAATAGTTTCTATGGAATATCTGTTGGCGCGGGAGCAAAGCTTTTTAAACAACTTTCTATTGGTGCGCTTGTCGAGTTTGGTACGGACGCTTCCATTGGTGACAAAGACGCTAGTTTTGAAATAGTTTCCAGATTTAGTTTTGGAAAACAAAAAACAAAGGAAGATAATAATGTTGTCGTTGAAGAAGTCAATGAAGATATATTAAAAGAACTTGCAAAGGAAAAAGAAAAGAAATCGCTTGATTCTATTGCCTCCGATAAACAAAAAGCAATAGCCCTTAATAAACAAAAAGTACAAGATTCCATTGTTAATCCTCTTGAAGCTGCCGCTAAAATTAACGGCCAGAAGGAATTGGAACAAGAACGAATAGATTTCATAAATGCTGCTAAATTGGCTAAAGATGAAGCTGCCATCGAAAAAGCTAAAAGCGCTAAAATTGCTGTCCGAAAGGAATTGAAACAAAAAAGAAAAGACTCCATAAACGCCGTTAGATTAGCCAAAATTGAAGCGAACAAGAATAAGGTGGAACGTACTAAAACTGCAAGCCGGAAGGAATTGAAACAAAAAAGGATAGATTCTACAAATGCTGCTAGATTGGCTATAGTTGAGACAGCAAAGAAAAAGGCAGAAGAGGATAAAATTGCGCTCCAGAAAGCTCTGGAACAAAAAAGGGTAGATTCCATAAATGCTGTTAAACTGGCCGAAGTTGAAGCACAAAGAAAAAAAGCAGCGGTATTGGGTAAAACTGCCACATTTGAAGAGAATAAGTCCAAAACCAAAGGACATTATGAGGAAGTGGAATCCGAGAATGCACAACTTCCAGGGTATTATCTCATTGCTAATATTTTTGGAACTAAGCGGTATTTTGAAAGCTTTATGAAGACATTGAAAGATAAAGGCTTAGCACCGGGATCTTTATATCGTAATGTAAACAAGTATAATTATGTCTATTTGCAACGGTATGATACTATCGATGAAGCTGAACGAGCTAGAATAAATAAATTCAATGGTAGATATCCAGATAGGATGTGGATTTTGAGAATAAAATGATTCTAAGTCGGTAAAATTATTTTTTAATTTCCTTGGTGATTAGAACATCCAAATAGGCAACTGTATTTATTAAGTATTTTCGATCCTTCGTTATGGTGAACATGGCTACTGCACCTTGAAGCATGGTATACAATTGTTTTGAAAATTGTAGAGGGGGCACAGGTAATTTGAGTTCATTGTTATTTACTCCGTTTTCTAATACTAATGCTATCATCCCTTCAATTTCTTTGATTGTCTCTTTAGCCGCAGCTGCTAATAATGAGTTGTTATTTTGAGCATCCATTCCTACATTTAAAACTGGACAACCTCCTAAATGATTGGTAAAAATATCATAGTTTTTATAGAACTTTGTAAGAGATGCTATTTTGTCTAAGGCTGTCCCTTCTATATTTAATTTCTCATCCAATGATTTGAGCAATGCTCTGCTGTTGTATTCAAAAGCGGATAGCGCCAAGGTTTCTTTGTTTTCAAAATTACCGTAAAGCGCACCTTTGGTTAGTCCAGTAGCCTCTGTGAGATCACTCATGCTGGTACCAATATAGCCATGCTTGTTAAAAATAGGCGCAACTGTTTCAATAATGTATGCAGTGGTTTTCTCAGCTTTTGTTGACATTGTGTCGATTTTATACGAAGATAAAAAAATTATATACTGTATGGTATATATATTTAATAAAAAGACACCCATCAATTAGGTGTCTTTTTATTAAAAAAATTGAATATGCTTAAGTTGTTATTTCACTTTGATTTCTGAAAACCAAATGATTGTCAAAAGAATCAATCAGGACACTACTATCGGCCTTTATTTTTCCACTAAGAAGTTCTTTGGATAAATTGTTCAGGACTTCTTTTTGAATCAACCTTTTTATTGGTCTTGCACCATATTGTGGGTCATATCCTTTATTGGCCAAATATGCAATAGCCTCTTCCGTGGCATCAATGGTAATATGTTGTTTTGCAACTGTTTCTTTGAGTTTGCTTAATTGAATTTTTACAATTTGCGTAATGTTTTCTCTGCTTAATGGAGTGAACATGATGATATCATCAATTCTATTTAAAAATTCTGGGCGGATTGTTTTTCTTAATAAACCAAGAACTTCTATTTGTGATGTCTCCGTAGCTAGCACTATATCGTCAGTTTTTTCAAAATTCTCCTGTATGATATGGCTTCCCAAATTACTAGTCATAATGATGATGCTGTTTTTAAAATCAGCTACCCTTCCTTTGTTATCTGTTAATCTCCCTTCATCTAATACCTGTAAAAGGATATTAAAAGTGTCTGGATGAGCTTTTTCAATTTCATCAAGTAGTATCACTGAATATGGTTTGCGTCTTACTGCCTCTGTCAATTGCCCGCCTTCATCATATCCAACATAGCCAGGAGGAGCTCCTACCAATCTACTTATGGAATGACGCTCTTGGTATTCACTCATATCAATTCTTGTGATAGCATTTTCATCATCAAATAGATATGTTGCCAAAGTTTTTGCAAGTTCCGTTTTTCCTACTCCCGTACTGCCTAGAAAAAGAAAGGAGCCAATTGGCCGTTTTGTATCCTGAAGTCCAGATCTGCTTCTTCTAACAGCATCAGATACAGCTTGTATGGCTTCTTCTTGACCCACGACCCTTTTATGCAAAACATCTTCTAAGCTCAATAATTTTTCGCGCTCACTTTGCAACATTTTTTGAACAGGTATCCCAGTCCATTTAGCTACAGCCTCAGCAATATCTTCGCTGGTGACTTCTTCTTGAATAAGTGTTCCTATTTTTTGCTGTTCTTCTAATTCTCTTTGCAGTTTTTCCAATTTTGCTTGAGACTCTTTTATTTTACCATAACGCAATTCGGCCACTTTTCCATAATCACCATTTCGTTCAGCCTTTTCAGCCTCCAGTTTGTAGTTTTCTATTTCCTGTTTTGTTTTTTGAATATCATCTACAACACTTTTTTCGCTTTCCCATTTTGCAAATATTTCATTTCGTTCCTCTTTAAGGTTGGCAACATCAATGTTCAATATTTTAAGCTTTGAAGTGTCATTTTCTCTTTTAATGGCTTCAATTTCTATTTCAAATTGCATGATTTTTCGGTCTAGAACATCTAATTCCTCAGGTTTGGAGTTAATTTCCATTCTTAGTTTTGCAGCAGCCTCATCCATTAAATCAATGGCTTTGTCTGGTAAAAACCGATTGGTTATATATCGCTGAGACAATTCCACTGCAGCTATTACTGCTGCATCTTTGATACGAACTTTGTGATGCGTTTCATATTTCTCTTTTATACCCCTAAGTATGGAAATGGCACTTTCAGTATCAGGTTCATCCACCACAATTTTTTGAAACCTTCTCTCTAAAGCCTTGTCTTTTTCAAAATATTTTTGATACTCATCCAGGGTAGTTGCTCCAATGGCTCTAAGTTCCCCTCTTGCCAAAGCGGGCTTTAATATATTGGCAGCATCCATAGCGCCTTGCCCACCACCAGCACCGACCAAAGTGTGGATTTCATCAATGAACAGTATAATGTTGCCATCAGAAGAGGTAACTTCTTTAATAACAGATTTTAACCGTTCTTCAAATTCACCCTTATATTTTGCTCCAGCAATTAAAGCAGCCATATCCAACGAATACAAGGTTTTGTTTTTAAGATTTTCTGGAATGTCCCCCTGTACTATTCTATGTGCTAATCCCTCGGCAATGGCTGTTTTCCCAACTCCAGGTTCTCCAACCAACATGGGGTTGTTTTTTGTCCTTCTAGATAATATTTGTAGTACCCTTCTTATTTCTTCATCTCTACCAATAACAGGATCCAGCTTGCCACTGTCTGCCATTTCATTAAGGTTTTTTGCGTATTTATTTAAGGAGTTGTAAGTGTCTTCTACGTTTTGCGATGTTACTTTGCCACCTTTTCTCAATTCCGAAATGGTTGCTTTTAAGTCTTTCTCATTTACGCCTTGGTCTTTTAATATTTGAGCTATCTTGCTTTTGGATTTGAAAATGGCCAATAGTAAATGCTCTATTGATACATATTCATCGTCCATTTTGTTTGCTATGGAACTGGCTGCATTTAAAGTATTGCCAGCTTCTCTGGAAACCATGATTTCTCCTCCTGATACTTTTGGGAAACTTTCCAGTTCTTTTTCAAGTATTTGTGAAATTAGGGAAGTATTTACATTCAATTTTTTTAAAATAAATGGGAACACATTCTCATCAACTTCTGTAATGGCTTTAAATAAATGCTCATTTTCTATTTGTTGATGCTCCAAACCATGGGCAAGCTGTTGTGCTTGCTGTATAGCCTCTTGTGATTTTATAGTGAAATTATTAAAGTTCATATTGTTTTATTTTTCTATTATTTTTGCACTTGTAAAGTAGGGTTCAACAACCTTACCAATACAAAACAGCAGACAAAATGTCGCTTAGAGCCTGTGTTTTCAGGACATTTCGTCAGATGTTAAGATTATGAACTTAGTACGACTCATTCTTAAAATTATATAATGACATTTTTTAAAAGCTTATTTGGTAGTAGTAAAGTAGAGGAAGAGAAAAACGCAAAACTTTTTCCGTGGCTTCCATTGACCGCAGTGGAGCAGCTTGAAGATATTAGTAAAAAATCCAAAACAAAGCTGCAACTAATATTTAAACACTCTACAAGTTGTGGCATTAGCAGAATGGTCATTAAAATGTTTACAAGTGGCTTTGATGTGCCCGAAGATAGCGTTGATGTTTACTATTTGGATTTGCATCAATATCGGGAGGTTTCCAACGAAACAGGGTATAAATTTCAAGTGATGCACCAGTCTCCGCAAGTATTAGTCATTAAGGATGGAGTAGTGGTTGCTCATGCTTCTCATGGCGCCATATCAGAAATTGATATAGAAAACTATATATAAAAAAACCCTGCTTCATGCAGGGTTTTTAGTATTACTTTAATTGAATTGATGCCTCTTTATGATTTGTTTGAGTTTGAGTTTTAAGTCTTCACCTGCATCATATACCATTTGCTCGTTACTTGGAAATGGAACTTGAATTTCCTTCAACAATGATATTTGTTCATGTTCTAAGGCTCTTTTATCACCGCTGTGATTTGCATAGATATGCTCAAAAACAAATTCGCTACTCAGCGGGTAAGAATTTAATTGCTGTTTGGATTTTAAATCTGTGAAACTTACCTGTCCTACTACTTGAACGGATTTTAATTGCTCAAATCGGTAAAAATCACATCGTATGGTTTTAAACTTAACAATCTTAATATCATTACCTAAGCTGTCCCTTACCACATTTCCATTTTCATCAAGTGCATAGCTAAAACCATCTTTGACCTGCTTTTCCTTAATGATTTGAATTTCCTTTATATGCTCTGGAGAGATATTGATTTCCCTAAAAGCAACATTCATGGCATAGTCATAGTTTATTTCATTTAATGGGGAAGTGTGGTACTCCGTCCATAAATTATCCAAACCAAATGTGTTAAAGTTTAGAAGCTCTTCTTGTAAACGTTCTGGAACTATTTGTTCTGTGGCATTTATAACATCTACTTTCACGTAATCTAATCCCTTAAGATAGGCTTCTTCCATTTTTTGTTTGCTGTCAGCATAACCAGGGTTGATTTCATTTAAATATTTAAAATCTTCATACGCTTTCCTAAAGTCATACTTTTCAACAGCCTCATTCATTAATGTCAATCCGTTCTGATATAAATAATCAGACAATTGATTCTTTGAGCTAATGATTTTTCCATCATAGTCCTTAAATGAAAATTGAGCATTTCTATTTTCATCATAAACTGATAAAGGTAATATGGGCCTTATCCTTTCCTGGAGGTTGCTAAGATTTGTATATCCTCTATAGATGGCTTCATAATTAGCTGGGTTCCCATCTTCTTGTAAGAAAGAAATACGTTGCATTTCTCTATCTGTGTTTTTTTCAAAGGCTTCTTCCAATAGCAAAACATAAGGCTGGTGGCCTTTTTTTGTTTTATTATCTGATAGATTTTTTAAAGCTTTATTGATGGCACCATAATAATTACCAGTGTTGATCGCTTCCTGTGTTTTTTTAACTCCGCCGCATGCGATTAAAAAAGCAAGAATAATACTAAAAAGTAATGCTTTTTTCATAATGTTTTAATTTAAGGTTTGATTGTTTAATTTCAATTGCCGTGCCAAAGACAATTATAGTAGTAACGCAAATCGATGAACTATCTTATAATTCCGTTGAAATACTTGTTTTAATACTGAAATCAAGATTTATAGCAGTATGAAGAATTGTGGTTTTAAGTTCTTGAGCAATTGTTGATTTGTCTTTAATAAGTTTAAAATCTATTGTCATTTTTCTTTCATTTAACAAATGACAATTTGTACTTTTGCGCATTATTTAATAGGTAAATCATGCAAAGAGACCAAAAAATATTTGATTTAATTACGGAAGAGAAAGAACGCCAAAGCAATGGGGTAGAGTTAATTGCCTCTGAGAACTTTGTGAGTTCACAGGTGATGGAAGCTGCTGGATCTGTTTTGACCAATAAATACGCTGAAGGGTATCCTGGAAAGCGGTATTATGGCGGATGTGAAGTGGTAGATGTAATTGAACAAATAGCTATTGATAGGGCTAAAGAGTTATTTGGAGCGGCTTATGCCAACGTGCAACCACATTCTGGCTCACAGGCAAATGCGTCTGTATACCACGCTTGTTTAAAGCCAGGGGATACTATTTTAGGATTTGATTTATCTCATGGAGGTCATTTAACACATGGTTCACCTGTAAATTTTTCAGGAAGGTTGTACAATCCTGTATTTTATGGAGTTGATGAAGCAACTGGAGTTTTGGACTATGATAAAATTCAGGAAATAGCAACTAAGGAGCATCCAAAAATGATTATTGCTGGAGCTTCCGCATACTCTCGTGATATAGATTTTGAACGTTTTAGAGAAATAGCAGATAGCGTAAATGCCTTGTTATTAGCTGATATCTCTCATCCTGCTGGTTTAATAGCAAAAGGAATTTTAAATGACCCAATTCCACATTGTCATATTGTAACAACAACAACGCATAAAACTTTAAGAGGACCGCGTGGTGGTTTAATATTAATGGGAGAAGATTTTGACAACCCATTTGGTATTAAACTTAAGAATGGAAATCTTAGAAAAATGTCGGCCTTGTTGAACTTGGCTGTATTTCCAGGTAACCAAGGAGGGCCATTGGAGCATATTATTGCAGCAAAGGCAATAGCTTTCGGTGAGGCGTTATCTGATGAATACCTGAACTACATGTTACAGGTAAAGAAAAATGCTGCAACAATGGCCAATGCATTTGTGGAAAAAGGGTATAAGATTATTTCTGGAGGTACGGACAATCATATGATGTTGATTGATTTGCGTAATAAAAATATTACTGGAAAGGATGCTGAAAAGGCTCTAGTGCTGGCTGAAATAACAGCAAATAAGAACATGGTTCCGTTTGATGATAAATCACCATTTATTACCTCTGGTATCCGATTTGGTACAGCTGCTATTACAACAAGGGGATTAAAAGAAGCTGATATGGAAGTGATTGTAGAACTGGTTGATGAAGTAATCTGTAATCCAGAAGATGAAACCGTATTGAATAGTGTAAAAAATAAAGTGAACGTTTTAATGAAAAACCGTCCACTTTTCAATATGTAAAAACTAAAACATCTCTTGTCAATAAACTAACAAATTGACAAGAGGTATTTTTTTAATGACTTAAGAGTAATAAATCATTTTTTATGACCTTTTTCTCCGCTAAATCATAAATGGTAGCATCATTTTCTGATTGAAAATACAATCCCCAAAATTTAAAGTAATCTTCTTTTTCTACCAAGCCTTTTTTAACCTCCTCTAATTGATTTTCATCAAAAACAGGAATGAAGACTTCATATGGTAATTCTTTAAACAATAGAGGAAAAGAAGCGTGCTGTGATATGATTTTTTCTAATATAGATTCTATTTGCTCAGGAATACTATGAGGGTATATTTTATGGATAATATATGAACATTCATTAGTGTAAAGGTTTAACTCTTCTACATCAATTGTATGTTTGTTCTTTTCTTTTAAGGCTATAAGGGCTTTTTTAAATGCGGATAGGTTAATTCTTTTTTTAATATCTGTCTTTTCATTTTCGAATTTAAACATTGACATCGTATTAATAACCTCAATGAATTCAAACTTAAAATCAAGTTCTATAACCAAATTTAATGTATTGTCCGTGGAAGGATAGGAACTTACATTAGCAGTACAAAAATATTCTCTTTCCAATACTTGCTCAAATACTGCAAGACCTTTTATATCCCGAGTGTTGTCACAATTAAAACGAAAAGAATTTGTGTATACATTCTTTCTTAAAGACATAAACTTTAGTTTAAAGATTAGCTTTTTTAACAAAGCTAATCTTAATATATAGATATCTTTTATACGAAAACCATAAAAAAACTATGGTTTTCGTGAGATTACACTAAAAAGAATGAATAAAAATAAAAGGTGTTAAAGAAAAAAAACTTAGATAAATCCTCTTTCCCTGGCTTCTGAAATTAGCGCAAGGTCGTTCTGTTTGTCAATGCCAAAAATGGTCTTTAAGTGTCGTTTTCTATTTTCAATGCTTGGTAGTGAGATAGATACGTACTCTACAATATCCTTTGTTTTGGTGCCTAAGGATAAATGATATAATATTTTTCTATCATTTTCATCCAAAATAATGTCGTTGGACATACTTTTCCTTATGGCTACAAGTGCCTTTGATGAATAATAAGGTGGCGTAACCATAATCGTATTGATCAATTCTTTTAAAGATTTGGGGTCAATATCAGACTTTACCAAATAGCCATCCGGATTTACCGATTTTAAAATGCTATTGATCCTATAACTGTCATTGAATGAGGACATAAAAACAACTTTGGTCTCTGGAATTATCTGACGCGCTAAAATGCCCAAATCTTCACCCGTTTCCATTCTTTGTTCATCTGAGGAGAACATCTGAATGTCCAAAAAGATAATATCGTATTTTAAGGATTTGGCGGAAATTTCAATTTTATCTTTTCCTAAATCAAATGAACTGGCTACATCTACATGAATGGAATATTTCTCGAATTCTATAGACTCCAGGATTAATTTATATCCCAATATGGTCATTTCATGGTCATCTACCGATAGAATCCTTAAACTTTGCATGTATCTTACTTTGTAATAAAATTACTACTATAACGTACAAGATACAAAAACCTTGTTAGCTTATGCCAATGTTTTGTCCTTTGGTAGGGTTAAGGTAACTGTTGTTCCTCTTTCTACTTCACTTTCAATAATATAACTGCCATTTAATTTTTCTGCTCTGGAGGATATGTTTTTTAGACCAATTCCTTTTTTTCCTTTTTTGGTCTCAAAACCTTTTCCGTCATCTTTAATGGAGACTATGAGATTCTCATCATTTGTATTGAAATTTACATATATATTATTAGCTTTTGCATGCTTTACACAGTTTTGAAGACATTCTTGAACTATTCTGTAAATATTTATTTTAACATCTCCCAACAACTGATCCCAATTCATTTCTTCATTGTATGTAAAATCGTAAGAGAACTTACCAGTGACGCTTATTGTGCTTAGTAGATCTTGAATAGAAGCAATAAAATTACTAACTTTCTCATAGGCGGTATGGTTTAATTCGTGGGATATGGTCCTTACTTCCTCTTCTACTAATTGTAATTTTTTGATAAAATCCTCTCTCTGGTCCATGGTCTTTTCATCTGTTTTTCTGTTTAAACCTGTGAGTATTAGTCGTATACCTAGCATTTGCCCAAGAATACCATCATGTAATTCTTCAGAAATTCTCTTTTGCTCAATATGTTTACCTTCTTCAAGCTTGCCTTGTTGGGAAAGCATGAGGTTAAATATTTCCTCATTACTTTTTTGTTGACTTTGTTGAAATTGTAATTTTTGGTTTTTTACACGTTGCGAAATGACAACAAACACCAACAATCCAAGCAGTATAGAGGCTATAGAAATACCTAGCCATAGTTGTCTTTGGCGGTCTAATATGCTATTTTGTGCTATAAACTCATCTGTTTCAAAACGAATGCGGACAAATTTGTTTCTCAATACCCGTTCTTCTTGTTGCAGGCTGTCATTTAGGTGAATATATTCTTGCGCATACGCAGTAGCATTTACAGGATCAATATTAGGAAGTACTGCCAAAACTTGAAATAATCGCCCATGACTGCTACTTTGTTCTGCGTGTTTTTTTGATTTTCGTATAAAAGTTAAGGCAGTAATTGTATCTTTTTTACTTAAATAGTATTTCCCCAAACTATAATTGCTAAGGGATAATGCTTTTATATCCTTAATGCTATCCTGTATATGTATGGCTTGGTTAAAAAGTGCTGGGAGTTGGTCATTGTCCATATTTAATATGGATGTACTAACCGCAAGATTATTTAAGGCTTTGGCATAAATTTGTGTGTTCTTATAAAATACACTATCAAAAGACATAACCATGTTAAAATATTCCATTGCCTTTTTGTGTTTGCCTTGTTCTTGGTAAACCCTGCCAATATTGTTTTGAGTCATGGGTAAATCATCTTGAGAATCGAGCAAGTTTAAATATTCCGAGGCTTTCTGATGATACTCCAAGGCCTTATCATATTCTTTTAAACTAGTCGCTATATTACCAAGTGCATTGTAGCAGCTATATAAGCGATTGTAATAGTTTATTGGTTTTAATAACTCTATAGCCCTAATAAGGTTAATTTCACTTCCAGTATAATCTCTAACATCATTCTGCACTATTGCCATATTATACAGCATTCTGGCAGAATAGGCTTGATTATTTAGTTCATCATATAATTTTTGAGCCTCATAAAAGTGATAATAGGCACTATCTTGCACCACATTGTTTCTAAAGAAATCTGCCAAATCCCAATGAGCTTCTGCAAGAACAATGGAGTCCTTGTTATTTTGTGCCAATTCCATGGTGGTCTTGTTAGTATCTCTGAATAAAGTCGAGTCATTTAACCTAAAATAGGCCAAAGAAAGTCTAGAAAAATATTTGGTCTTAAGAGAGTCATTTGTGCTTGCATCGGCCTTCTCATGTGCCTTTTTTAGTGCATTATTCCTTTTTAGTACAGTAAAGGATGTATTTCTTCCATCTTTGATTAACAGAAAAACACTATCGATTGTAACAGTATCGTTGTTCTGAATGTCCAAACCTTTCTCCCTTTTACAGGAAAAAGCAAATAAAAGGAGTACGCAACAAATTGCGTTAATTATTTGGTTTGTTCTTGGAAGCATTTCATTGGGTTAAAAGACAAGATATAAAAAAAGCCTTAAAACAATTGTTTTAAGGCTTTTTTATTTTCGTATATATTCTACTATTTATTCTCTACTATCAGTTTTATTCATGCATCCATCACATGCCACTTCTGAGTCATATAATGCTTGATCGTTACTTTTTTCACAAGAAAACATACCTAAGGTAAAAACTACTACTGCTGCAATACTCATCAATCTTTTCATAATCTATAATGTTAAAGGGGTTAAATAATTAATTCGTGACTAAGGTATTATAGATATGCAATGAGCAAGATATGCACAATATCACTTTTAGTGAACGTACACGTTTTGAGAGTATTCTCTTATGTTTTGTGAGTATTTGTCTAATTAAGGGTGGAAATAGAGTTTTTCGCCATGACCTTTTTAAGATCGTCTATGTTTTTTTTGTAAGATTTGGAGAAAGGCAGTTGTTCTTGTCCAATTTTCAGGGCACATATGCTTTTGCCGTAATTTATTCTAGATACATAGTTAACGTTAATAATATAGCTTTGGTGTACCCTAATAAAATTTTCCGGTAATTTTCCTTCAAATGTTTTTAAAGTTTTAAAGGCGCTAATAGTGCTGCCGTCTTTCATTACAAAGTCTGTCGCATTGTTATCTGCTTTTAGATATAGGATTTCATCAGTGTCTAAATATTGAAAATCGCTATATGATTTTAAGCAAATGGTAGAGGTGGTCGCTGCACTTGTTTCGGGCTCTTTTGGCACTTGCTTTTTTATGTGCATGAGCGTTTTTAAGATATCCAACTCGTTATAGGGCATTAACCAATAATCGTAAAAATTATTTTTTATGGCCTCATATGCATGCTCCTTAGCTTTAGACATTCCAATTATGACTGGAATATTCGAAATATATTTGTGAAGTTGAGAGGTCATTTCAAAAGATAGACTGGCATTGTCATCTAAATTAATGAAAACCACATCTGGCTCATGTTTGAGTATTGTTTTTAATCCTTCCGCATTATTTTTAGCCAAACCTTGAAAACTGAAATTGCCATAGTCCTCCAAGTAATGCTGTAATTGCAAAGTTGTAGTTGCGTTAGAATCTATAATTGTGTACGTATACTCCACGGAAACCATTAATTATACTGCCAAATTAGCGGTTATAAATGGTTCTGTTTTATAGATAAACCATAAAATAAGTATGGTTTTGGTGCTAACATACTGAAAATGAGAGGAATTAGAGGAAAAAGACTACAAATTTTTTGTAGGAGAAGTGTTAATTTTGTAAATCAAGCTCATATGCTCCAATTTCTGGAACCAAAATTCTACTTTTTCCTAATATATCAAATGGAACTGTTACCGAATTTTCTACAGCTGCACGCCCAATAATTTCGGATGCAGCCCCAATTCTAAAATCGTTCTTTTGCGCATTATAAAAATCCAAATCAACATTCAATAGAACATCTGAATACCAAATAGGGTCATTAAAATTATACAAGGAAGGGTCTAAAAATTGCAGCTCAGTTTCATTAAATGTTATAGCGCAATTTTTAAAGGAGTAATTAAATAGGGAAGCATCTGTTTTACTTAGCGCTAGTTCATGCCTACTATTACCATCAATTATACAATTTATGAAGTCGGCTTGTGTAAGGTCTTTTGATATGTTATCCAGATCAGTTTCAATAAAATTATCAATGAACAGTGCTGTAGCATTTCTAAACCCATTGGTCCAGTAATTGGCAATAGTACAATGGGTAAACACGTAGTTGCCTCCTAGGCTACAATATAAAGAAGAAGCACCAGCACTTCCCAGAACTATATTTTCTCCAATAATGGATGCTGTCTTTCCCCATAAATTAAAATTGGAACTGTTGTGTATTTGGGTATTTTTAATGGTTAGAGTAGGGTTGTCTAATAGTCCATCTCCCTCTACAAACAAGCCCACACTGGCATTTTTTATGGTTAAATAATTAATTTGGTTGTTTATGCTTCCATAGGTCAGCCAAATGGTTCCCCATTGTCCGGCTATATTTTCAAATTCTGGTTCTAAACGATCCCCTTCAAAAACAACTTCATTTTCCAGTTCTTCCTGATTACTACTTAGAGCTCCCATTACATTAATTGAAGCTTTAGAAGGTACTATAATTCCAGAATTATCATGAAAATAAACTCTTGCTCCTGCATTTATTGACAAGGTTTTATCCTCCTGCACAACAGCGTACCCATAAATTACATAGGGTTTTTCATTGGTGAAATTAAGTTGAGTGTCTTCTATGATGAACCCTTCTACCGCAATTTCATTTCCTTCATCATCCATCCCCAGAACAAAGGTTTCTTTGGAGCCATCTGATAATGTTTTGGGAAATAAAAAAATAGCATCCTTGATTAAAGTAACCAATTGCACTTCTTGCATATTTCCAGAAGATGAAAACTGTATGGCGTCAGTATATAGAAATTCTTTTTCATTGGTCGGTGCAATATCAAAAGTTGATTCAATAAAAATAAAAATACTATCCTTGGCAAAAATCGGAATGTTTTCAAATTCTTTTCCAGCCATTCCATCCACATTTAGCCTATAGCTGCTGTTTTGACCACTTGCCAAACGTATTGATGGGATTTGAATATCCGTATTACTTTTATTATAAACTTTTAATGTTCTGGTACTGCTACCAATAGTTGTGAAAACGGTATCGAGATAGACTGTATCCTTGGAAAATTCTAAATTCCCCGTACTGGTTTGGTAGTCAAAATTTTTACGGCAGGAGCCCCAAAATAGTAAGGCTGTCAATGCTATAAAGAAGAATACATACCGTTGCATACAAAACAAGTTAAATGATTTAATTTGAGAAAAGGCCTTCAATGTTTTTTGGAACTCTCATGGGTTTGTTTGTTTTTGCATTGAGCAGGCAAAATTTAGTTTCAGACTGCACATGAACTAAACCGGTTTCTTTATTGAATATTTCAACCGCTCTTATTGAAAAACAACCTTCAGTTCTGGCTACATGGGTGCGTACAATAATGTGGTCGCCCAGTTTTGCCGCATTTTTATATGAAATATTGTGGTTGACCACAACCCAAATAAAATCTGACTGTATTTCTTTTGAGGCCAATAATCGCCAATGCTCTCTTGAAACATCTTGAATCCAATGCACGTATTGTACATTGTTTACGTGATTCAGTTCATCTAGGTCACTTTTTTTGACCTGAACAATTTTTTCATAGAATTCCATTTACTTTTTTAATAATTTAATCTCAAAAAGTTTGTCCCAATATTTTCCAGTTACGAAAAAGGTACCTCTTTTTGGATTGTATGCTATTCCATTTAATACATCCTTCTCAGCTGATGTCACTTTGTCTTTTAAACCAGCAAAATTTATTACTCCTTCAACAGCTCCACTCTTAGGATTGATAATAATGCCAACCTCTTTTTTAAATTGCCATGTATTCGCATAGATTTTATCATCAAAATATTCCAATTCATTGATTTTTACAATTTTGTTCTTGTTGGTGTAGATTTCAATGAAGCTCTCTTCTATTAATGTTTCAGGATTTAATTGCCATATTTTTTCTGACCCATCACTCTTGTATAATTTTTCACCATCGTTACAAAACCCCCATCCTTCTTTACTTTTCCCATATTTAAAACTATCAATTTTTTCAAAGGCATTTAAGTCATATATGAACCCCGTTCCACTTTGCCAAGTCAATTGATAAATTTTATCATTGAGAATGGTGATGCCTTCCCCAAAAAATGCCTTGTCCAAATCTATTTGGCTTAAAATTTCTCCGGTCTCAAAATTCACTTTTCGCAAGGAAGATTTGCCATTATGGCCTGTACTTTCATATAAAGTGTCTTTGTAAAATTCCAATCCTTGTGTAAAGGCTTCTAGGTCATGCGGATAGGTGTTCACTATTTCATAGGTATATACTTCTGGTGCAGTTGCAGATAATATTTTGATGTTCTTTGTTATTTCACCTTTTCCACCTTCAAAATCTATAGTTGCTTTTAAGGATTTGCTCCCCAACTTAGAGATGTTTAATGTGAGTTTATTGTCTTTTAGAACTAATTCTTGTCCGTCTACAGTATAGGTTACCTTATTTATAGTTTTTCCTTTCTTATTATTTATATGAATACCAATGGTTTGGTTTTGGCTAAATTGGGTTTTATTTCCTTCCAGTTGTATATCAAAAAGTTGGGATGTAGCTGTATTGCCACCTCCACATGCTGTAAGTAGAATGGCTAATGAGCTGAATGCTAAAAATTTAAAAAAATTCATCTGTTAATGCTATTTATTGAGCAAGGTATTTAATAAAATTAAGAATGTAAAACGATTGCTTCAAATTTAAAAGATTGTATCTTTGCATCTGGCAAGTCCTACACGACCAGCTCCTACTGAATCCCCCAGGGTGGGAACGCAGCAAGGGTATGTAGTCGTAGCGGTGCGATGTAGGTAGCTTGCCTTTTTTTTGTGCCCAAAATTCACTTCACAGGCTTTATTTACATGTTATTTTGCTACTGAGTAAGAAAGTTAATATTACAAGTTTTCATTCTGTCATTTCTTTATTTATTTGCACCTTTATACTCAATAAGGGGTTTATTTGTTTAGATTTTAGTGTCAAATTATAAAAATGTAGTGTTCCTACAGTCTTGTAGATTTTCTAAAGGCAAAATATTGATTAAGTATGGATAATAAAGTGGTGTTGATTACTGGTGGCTCTTCTGGAATTGGAAAAGCAATAGGGATGTATTTAAAATCCAAAGGGTGCATTATTTATGGTACGACACGGAATCTGGAGAAATACAAAGCGTTTCATGAATTTCAATTATTAGAGCTGAATGTTAGGGATGTAAACAGTATTGCTATTGCTGTGCAACAATTAATAGAAAAAGAAGGAAGGTTAGATGTTTTAATTAATAATGCGGGGGTAGGCATAACAGGCCCTATAGAAGAAACGCCGCATGAAGAAATTTTAAAAACCTTTGACACTAATTTCCATGGACCTTTGCATATGGCCAAAGCGGTATTGCCGCAGATGCGGAAGCAAAATAGCGGAATCATTATTAATATTACATCTATTGCCGGTTATATGGGATTGCCTTTTAGAGGCATATATTCTGCAACAAAAGGAGCTTTGGAGTTGGTTACAGAGGCTTTGCGAATGGAGACCAAGGATTTTGGAGTTAGCATCACAAATTTAGCCCCTGGAGATTTTGCTACAAATATTGCAGCTGGTAGATATCACGCACCGGTTAAAAAAGATTCGCCATATGAGGTTTCCTATGGGAATACCTTAAAAATGATGGATGAGGATGTGGATAGCGGCAGCAATCCTATTAATGTTGCAAAAAAGGTGTTTAAGATTATTAATGTGAAAAATCCCAAGGGACATTATAAAGTGGGTGAGTTTATGCAGAAATTCTCTGTTTTTTTAAAGATGGTTTTGCCTGATAAAGTGTATGAGAAGCTATTACTGAATCATTATAAGTTGTAATTTTGCATTTTCAAACAAAAATCTATTTTCTAATAATAACTTTTAAAACCAGAGTAAAAGATGAAATTTTTCATAGACACAGCTAATTTGGATCAAATTAAGGAAGCGCAGCAATTGGGCGTATTGGACGGGGTGACCACCAACCCATCTTTAATGGCAAAAGAAGGAATTACTGGAAAAGAAAATATCCTGCAGCATTACAAAGATATTTGTAGCATTGTTGATGGTGATGTAAGTGCTGAAGTTATTTCAACAGATTATGAGGGAATGATTAAAGAAGGTGAAGCCTTAGCTGCTTTGAACCCTCAAATTGTTGTTAAAGTACCAATGATTGCAGATGGTGTAAAGGCATGTAAGTATTTTTCTGATAAAGGAATTAGAACAAATGTTACTTTGGTATTCTCTGTAGGACAAGCGCTTTTGGCTGCAAAAGCAGGAGCTACTTATGTTTCTCCTTTTCTAGGTCGTTTGGATGATATTTCAACAGACGGATTGCATTTGATTTCTGAAATTCGTCTAGTGTATGATAACTATGCTTATGAAACTCAAATATTAGCTGCATCTATTAGACATACAATGCATGTTGTTGATTGTGCTAAAATTGGTGCAGATGTAATGACAGGACCTTTATCATCTATTGAGGGATTATTGAGACACCCTTTAACAGATAGCGGCCTTGCTAAGTTTTTAGAAGATTACGCTAAAGGAAACTAATTCTTATAGTATTATAATTAAGAAAAGACTCTAGGCTTGTGCTTAGGGTCTTTTTTTTGCCTTAGATTAAAGCGTAAAATGAGAAGGGAAAATTAAAAAGAGGAATAGAGGTTGGCAAAAGCATCAACAATTACTCCTTTTTCAACTATGAATGCCTTATTAGTACTATAGACAATCATGGTATGTGCGACTTCCTTATAATTTGAAGCTCTAAATTGATTCGTTTTGTCTAAGCCTTTGGAATCTAGCATTGTCAACCATCTTTCTGAATCAGTTTTTACATTGATACCCACAAATCTATAATCTGGGTATTTATCTGATAAAACAGCAATACGATTTGTAATATTTTCAAAATGTCTTTTTTGAGTACCGGACCAAAAATAAAACACTGTTTTTTTGGAACTACCAATATCTCTTAATTGAATTTCGGCCCCTTCAGTATTGTATACCAAAAGACTAGGGATTTCATTGCTAGGTTGTATTTTCTTTATATTCTCATACAAAAGGTTGATTTCTTTTATATGCTTATTGTTAGCAGAAAATTCATGGAAGTTTTCTATGAAAATATTATTATTTTTTTCATCATCATGTTTTAAAAGATAATCTACAGCTACATTTCTAAAAAGATTGTCCCTTAGGTTCTTTTGTTTTACACAACTATCTATTAGTTTTAATTTGTGCTGATAAAAATGTAAATTATTTTTTACAATACCATTTTCAATATCACATTTATGGGAACAATCCTTAAAGGATAAATTACCATAGTGATACTTCATGAAATTATAATAAGGTCTAAAATAGGCAAGGTTCTTATTATTAAAGCTTAAATCTTTTCTATATGCATAAAATTCCTCCGGAAGTTTATGAAATGTTTTCTCACCAGATTTTCTTTTATGATAATATGGATACTTTTCCCTATAGATATAGTAATTATAATCAATACTGGCCTTTGCCATTTCCAGCGCATTTTCTGATAATAAGGTGTTTGCTTGTACATCCATTAAGTCCATTATTTTTTGGTTCCTTAAGGAGTCTGTTTTCTGGCAAAATTGTTTTGGCTCTATTTTAAATAAGGAATGGATGTAAGATGCTTCCTGTTCATGTGTTAAAAAGATATCCGCTAAAAAATTATTGATTTCCTCACCTTTTCCAGAAAACGCAAGAGATTCATCAAAATCAACGGTATTTAAACGTGTTAGAATGCTATCTCCTTTTTCAAAGAAAACGTATTGAAGTTCTGGGTTATGGTTAAAATGATGAAGCCCCTCATTTATGGAATCCAATTTAAAGGAAAACCTATTTTTGGAGTCTAATTTGGCAGAATCAATAGCAATATCATCCTTAAATAATACCACATAATCACTGGTTGGATTTACAATTTCACCAGCAAAATAAACTGTTGAAGATGAGTTTTTTTCAACTGAACTACAACCAATTAGAAATAAAATAGATATGAAAGGTAAAAATTTAGCCATATGAAATACTGCTACATTCATTTACAAAACTAGCAAACCCAATGAAAGCACCCTGTTAATAGGTCGTTAAATGTTGTGAAGTTAAGTTAATGCACTGCTAAAACATAAGGTTCTTAAGTTTATTGGTATAAAGGGCCAAATTTATCTATTTTTGCAAAAAAAATTAAAACTATACTATGCTATCTGTATCCAATTTATCTGTGCAATTTGGGAAAAGAGTTCTTTTTGATGAAGTAAATGTGTCCTTTACCCAAGGAAATTGCTATGGAATCATTGGCGCCAATGGAGCCGGAAAATCCACTTTTTTAAAGATATTATCTGGTGATGCTGATGCAACATCTGGTCATGTGCATTTGGAACCAGGAAAAAGAATGTCCATCTTGGAACAAAATCACAATGCATATGATGAATTTCCAGTTTTAGAAACAGTAGTAATGGGTAATAAGCCTTTATTTGCTTTAAAGAAGGAAATAGATGCCCTATATGCTGATTATAGTGATGAGAATGCAGATAGAATAGGGGAGTTACAAGTCGAGTTTGAAGAGATGAATGGTTGGAATGCCGATAGCAATGCAGCGGCACTTCTTTCTAATTTGGGTATCAGTGAAGAGTATCATTTTATGTCAATGGCTGATATGGACTCTAAATTAAAGGTTAGGGTTTTGTTGGTGCAAGCGTTGTTTGGAAATCCGGATGTTCTTATAATGGATGAACCAACCAATGATTTGGATTATGAAACAATAGGCTGGTTGGAGCATTTTCTAGCAAATTATGATAATACGGTAATAGTTGTATCGCATGACAGACACTTTTTAGATTCTGTTTGTACGCATATAGCTGATATAGATTTTAGTAAAATCAACTTATACTCAGGTAATTATACATTTTGGTATGAGAGTAGTCAGCTAGCTTCTAGACAAAGATCACAGCAGAATAAGAAGGCTGAAGATAAGGCTAAAGAGCTTCAAGAGTTTATTCAAAGGTTTAGTGCCAATGTTTCAAAAAGCAAGCAAGCGACATCCAGAAAAAAAATGCTCTCTAAATTAAAAATTGATGATATAAAACCTTCAAGTAGGAGATATCCAGCTATTATTTTTGAAAGAGAAAGAGAAGCAGGTGATCAGATATTGAATGTTGATAAATTAGCAGGGACCTCAGAGGACGGAGATCTATTGTTCAAAAATGTAAATATAAACCTTGCAAAAGGAGACAAAGTTGCTATTATTTCCAAAGACTCTAGGGCAACAACGGCATTCTATGAAATCATAAATGGAAACAAGCAAGCAAGCAACGGTGTATTTAATTGGGGAGTAACTACTATTCAATCCTATTTACCATCAAATAATGAGGCCTTTTTTAATACAAACATCAATCTTGTGGATTGGTTACGGCAATGGGCTAAAACAGAAGAAGAAAGAGAAGAAGTACATATTAGAGGATTTCTTGGCAAAATGTTGTTTAGTGGGGAAGAAGCCCTAAAAAAATTAACTGTTCTCTCTGGTGGAGAAAAGGTACGTTGCATGTTGAGTAGAATGATGATGCTAAGAGCCAATGTTGTTATGTTGGATGAACCTACCAACCATTTGGATTTGGAAAGTATCACTGCTTTTAACAATTCCTTGAAGAATTTTAAGGGTACCGTTTTATTTACAACGCATGATCATGAATTTGCGCAAACTGTGGCCAATAGAGTTATTGAGCTTACTCCAAATGGAAATATAGACCGCTACGCCACTTTTGATGAATACATGTCCGATGCTTCTATAAAGGAGCAACGTGCCAAAATGTATTCAAAATAGCACTTTGAGGTGCTTTTAATTTTCTGTAATATGGAAGCACCTCATATATGTTAATACTTTGTTAATATATAAATATGTTAATATTATTCTTGCGTGCTTTTGGATAAATTGTATCTTGTCGTGGAACGAGAACAGTTCATCGAGAACTACTATATAAATTGCCCATGCAGAAGCCATTAAAATGTCGTTTGGCATTTTTATTAACTCTTATATTCTTCAGTTTTGTCCAATCACAGGATATGGCTATGGCTATGATTCCCAATGTAGTAGACTTAAATTCTGAAAGTTCCATTATTAAAAGTGCTCAAAAATCTGGTATACATACGATATTGGTTAAAGCCATAAAGGCAGCTAAATTAGAGGAGATATTAGATAATGATGGGTCGTTTACCTTCTTTGCTCCTTCAGATAATGCTTTTGAAAAATTTTCCAAAGAAAAAATACAGTTATTGATTGACTCAAAAAACACGAAGGAATTGCGTTCTCTTTTGACCTACCATATTGTAGCAAGAAGTTTTTCAGCCTCTAAAATCCTTAAAGCAATGTGTAGGGGAGAAGGTGTGGCAACATTTACGACCTTACAGGGAACTAAATTAACGGCTAGTATGAATGGTTCGGATATTGTTTTAACGGATAGTTTTGGAAATAATGCTACCATTGTAAAAGCGGATACCAATCAATGTAATGGTGTGATTCATGTAATAGACAATGTTATTCGACCGCAAAAAAAATTACCGCAACTCCGCCCCTAGTTCATTTTCATATCGACTTTGAAGCTTGCTCATTATTTTGTCTATCTTTTTATCCGTCAGGGTGCCGTTAACATCTTGTAATGTAAAGCTTACCGCATAAGATTTTTTCCCATTTGGTAATTTGTTTCCTGTATATACATCAAAAAGTGAGACATTTTTAAGAAAAGCCCGCTCTGTTTGTAAAGCAGTTTCATGTACTTTTTTAAAGGAGACTTCATTGTCTAATAGCAAAGCTAAATCTCTTTTTACAGCTGGATATTTAGGAATATCCTTATAGGTGATGCTATTGGATTTTACAGCTTCCAATATATTATCCCAATTAAAATCGGCAAAAAGAACTTCCTGTTTAATATCAAATGCTTTCAATATCGATTTGTTGATTATCCCAAAAGAAACCAATTCCTTTTTGGAAGCTACAATAGAAATACCTTCGGAAAAAACAGCATTTGTACTATGAATTGTATTTTCGTTTTTAAGCCCAATTCGTTCCAGGATATTGGTAATTATACCCTTCATATAATAGAAATCGGATTTTTTTTGTGTGACAGCCCAACTATCTTCAGTTCTATTACCAGTAATCAAAAGAGATAAATGCTTGTTTTCAACTCTTTCAGAATTGTATTGATGGTATGTTTTACCGAATTCAAAGATTTTTAAATTTCGTCTTTTTCTATTCACATTATGCGAAATGGCTTCTAAGCCGGAAAAGAGAATGGATTGTCTCATTGCTGACAGTTCACTACTCAGCGGGTTTAACATACTAATGGTATGTTCCTCTTTCAAGTCCTCAATAAGTTTTGTGTAATCTGGGTTTGTAAGACTATTTGCCAAAATTTCATGAAACCCTTTAGATGCAAGAACGTTGCCGACAATGTTTTGAATTTTGTAATCCTCAAATCTTGAAGTTGGAGCAATTGACGCATTTAATTTTTCTTTAAAATCAATTTTATTATACCCGTATACTCTTAAAATCTCTTCAATGACATCAACTTCTCTTTGTACATCTGTTCTATAAAATGGGATCATGATGCCCATGCCAGATTCAGTAATATTCTGAACCTTAATCTCTAATGAGGCTAAAATGGATTTAATAGTGTCTCTTGGAATTTCTTGCCCGATGAGTTTATTGATTTTATCAAACGTTAAGAATACTTGATAATCATCTTTCTTATTAGGGTAAATATCCACTACTTCTGAAGTAATATCACCGCCTGCAATTTCTTTGATAAGAATGGCTGCTCTTTTTAAAGTATATTTTACATTATTGATATCGATACCACGTTCAAAACGAAAAGAAGCGTCTGTGTTTAAACCATGTCTTTTCGCTGTTTTTCTAACTGAAATCGGGTCAAAATATGCGCTTTCAAGGAAGATTGATGTTGTGTTTTCTGTGACCCCAGAATTTATTCCACCAAAAATTCCAGCAATACACATTGGTTTTTCTCCATCACAAATCATAAGGTCATCTTCATGTAATTTCCTTTCAATTCCATCCAATGTTGTAAATATGGTCCCTGATGGAAGGGTTTTAACAACAATTTTATTTCCCTTTATTTTAGCAGCATCAAAGGCATGTAGTGGTTGTCCTAACTCATGTAATACATAATTGGTAGCATCTACAATGTTGTTGACGGGATTTATACCAATTGCGCTTAATCTATTTTTTAGCCAATCTGGAGAAGGCTCTACGATAAGATTGCTTATGGTTACTCCACAGTATCTTGGTGCAAGTTTCGTTATTTCTACTTCAACATCAATTTTTAGGGTTCTGCTCTCTATGTTAAAATTACTGACGGAAGGTGTTATCAGTTCTTTATTAATATCTTGCTGTATCAGTCCAGCTTTTAAATCTCTTGCCACGCCAAAATGACTCATTGCATCAGATCGGTTTGGGGTAAGGCCAATTTCAAAAACTTGATCGTTTTCAATTTCAAATACTTCAGCACAAGGAGTTCCAACAGTGAGTGTGTTACTAAGGACCATAATTCCATCATGGTCTTCTCCTAAGCCCAGTTCATCTTGAGCGCAAATCATCCCATAGCTTTCTTCTCCTCGTATTTTTCCTTTCTTTATGGTCCAGGCTTCACCTTCTTTAGAATATAGGATTGTACCGATTGTGGCAACTGGCACTTTTTGACCTTCAGCAACGTTTGGAGCTCCACAAACAATTTGTAAGGGTTCCTCTTTGCCTATAGCAACTGTTGTAAGTTTTAATTTATCTGCATTGGGATGCTTAACACAACTAAGTACTTGTCCAACAACAATACCTTTTAATCCACCCTTGACAGATTCAAAAGGTTGAATTCCTTCTACTTCCAACCCTAAATCCGTTAAAAGCTCAGCTGTTTTATTGGGGTCCCAATCTATATTTATAAACTGTTTTAACCAGTTGTAAGAAATTTTCATTAGAAAGTTTTATAGCGACCAAAGATAAAACAATGTCTGTATACATTCAACATGTATACTATTCAATTATCAGTAATTATGTATTAAAAAAAACAATTGAAATTAAATAATGGTAGACCTTCCTAGTCCAATATTTTCATCATTGATGTTCAGGTCATCATCCATATCCAAAATATGACTGGCAATAGAATCCCCCACATGGTTTGTTCCAAACATACTGTTCTTTTCCAAATCTGGGGTGACAATATTCTTTTTCATGGTTTTGTCAACTGCTAAAACTATAGCCATCACTTCCTCATGCAAGCTAAAGTGTTGCAACAGCATAGCGGCAGATAATATAGTGGCTATTGGGTTTGCAATATCTTTTCCTTTGGCTTGGGTGTAAGCCCCATGAATGGGTTCAAACATTGCATTTTCGTCTCCAATGGATGCCGAGGGCAAAAGCCCTATAGAGCCACCAATGGTACTTCCTTCAGCAGACAGAATATCTCCAAATAGATTTTCAGTCAATATGACATCAAATTGGGTAGGGGCAAGAATAAGTTGCATAGCAGCATTATCTAGGTACATGTATTCCAGCGCGACTTCTGGGTAACTTTCGGCAATTCTTGTAACCACTCTACGCCACAAACGTGAAGATTCTAGCACATTGGCTTTATCTACAAGGGTAACTTTCTTTTTTCTTCCTTTAGCAGCTTTAAAAGCTAAATGTGTAATCCTGCTTATTTCTTTTTCTGTGTATTCACAGACATTAGTGGCAATTGTGCCATCCTGGCTCAGTGTTTTCTTCCCATAATAAATACCCCCCATAAGTTCTCTATAAATAACAAAATCTGTTCCCATAATAATTTTCTTTTTTATAGGGGATTTGTCTATAAGAGTGGGAAACATTTTTACAGGTCTTATGTTTGCAAAAAGGTCTAATTCCTTACGGAGTTTAAATAAGGCTTGTTCTGGTCGCACTTTGGCATCAGGGTCATGGTCATATTTTGGGTCTCCGATTGCCCCAAACAAGATAGCATCAGAATCTCTACAAATGTTTAATGTGCTATCAGGAAGTGGAATTCCAAATTTTTCAATTGCCATAGCACCAACAGGAGCTTCTATATAGCTAAAATCATGATTAAATTTATCTTCAATGGCTTGTAGGCATTTTTTACCCTGAGCCAAGACTTCTGGCCCAATACCATCACCAGGTAAGAGAGCAATTTTTAATTTCATTTAAGCGATACTTTCAATTTCTATATTACTTGCTCCAATTATTTCATGGATATCTTTATCAAGGACTTCCTTCTTTTTGTCTGCAAACTTTAAAAATTCAATATAAACTATATCCAACTGAATTTTTGAAAGTTCGTATCCTACTTTTTTTGCCCTATAAGCTAACGCAGCCCTACCGCTTCTAGCAGTCAAAACAATGGACGATTCATTTACCCCAACATCTTCTGGGTCCATTATTTCATAGGTCTCTCTGTTTTTAATTACTCCGTCTTGGTGGATGCCAGAACTATGGGCAAAAGCATTTGAGCCAACAATGGCCTTATTAGGTTGCACAGGCATTCCCATTTTTTGTGATACCATTTGACTCGTATCATACAGCAATTTTGAGTTGATGCCAGTATCCAAATTTAGCGTTGGATGCTGCCGTAAAATCATGACAACTTCTTCTAAAGCCGTATTTCCAGCGCGTTCTCCAATACCATTGATGGTACATTCAATTTGTCTGGCACCATTAACCACACCAGCTATGGAATTTGCAGTTGCCAATCCAAGATCATTATGACAGTGACAAGAAAGAATTGCTTTATGAATGCCTTTTACATTCTCCATTAAATATTTCATTTTGGCACCATATTCTTCCGGCAGACAATAACCCGTGGTATCTGGAATGTTTAAAACAGTGGCCCCAGCTTTGACAACAGCTTCGCAAACTCTTGCTAAAAACTCATTATCCGTCCTTCCAGCATCTTCAGCATAAAACTCAACATCTTCCACAAACGTTTTTGCATATTTTACAGCCTCAACAGCCCTTTCTATAATAGCATCCTTGTTAGAATTAAATTTGAATTTTATATGGGAGTCAGAGGTGCCAATCCCAGTATGTATTCTAGGACGTTTTGCATGTTTTAATGCTTCCGCCGCTACTTCAATATCTTTTTTTACAGCTCTAGTAAGACCACAAACGGTTGCATTTTTTACTAGTTTGGCAATTTCATTTACAGACTTAAAATCGCCAGGACTGGAAACGGGAAAACCCGCTTCAATAATATCCACTCCCAAATTATCCAATCTTTCTGCAATGACCAATTTTTGTGTTGTATCTAATCTACAGCCAGGGACCTGTTCTCCGTCTCTTAGTGTAGTATCAAAAATTTGTACCTTATCTTTACCCATATTATTTGCATAATTTTAAGCTCTTAAATTTACGTAATTTTGAGCAACCTATACGAAGTTATGGTTAGCTAGTGCAATTAGATGCATGCACTGAAATCATTTACAACGCCAAATTAGATTTTGTATTATTTAAGTTACTGATATACAATTAATTAAATTATATTTTTTACGATGACAAATGCCCATAAAGACACTTTGTTCGTTTTGATTAAATCGCTTTCCAAATCTGAAAAAAGGCAGTTTAAATTATATGTGGGTCGTTTGGGTGTAAATACTGATGCTAAGTTTCTGGCTTTGTTCAATTTGTTGGATAAAATGAAGCGTTATGATGAAAAAATAATTTTAGATAGTGGCGTGGTAAAGAAAACCCAACTCTCTAATCTTAAAGCGCATCTCTACAAGCAAATTTTAGTTAGTCTAAGGTTAAATCCGGTAAACCAAAATATAAGGGTACAAATACGAGAGCAGTTAGATTTTGCGACTATTTTGTATCAAAAAGGACTATATAAGCAAAGCCTTAAAATTTTAGATAAAACGAAGACTACCGCCATAGAGAATGAAGAAAAAAACATTGCCTATGAAATTGTTGAATTAGAAAAAGTAATTGAAACACAGTATATTACAAGGAGTATCCCAGATAGAGCAGATGAACTGGCCATACAGGCCAAAGAACTATCCGCACAAAATGTAATGACCAGCAAACTCTCTAACCTATCCTTACAATTATATGGTATTATGTTGAAAGTTGGGTATGCTAGGAGCGATGAGGATTATCAAGATATAAAAGAATATTTTGATAAACATTTGCCTAAATACCAGATTGAAGATTTGGGTTTTAGAGAAAAATTATGGTTGTACAAAGCACATTTATGGTATAGTTTTTTGACTCAGGATTTTTTATCCTGTTATAAATATTCCAGTAAATGGGTAGACCTTTTTTATGAGCATAAGAAAATGATTTACCTCAACCCCGTTTTCTTTTTGAAAGGGAATCATTATTTATTAGAATCCTTGTTTTTTGTCCGCTATAGTTCGCAGTTTAAAGAGACTTTAGAAAGATTGGAAACTATTGTTAAGACTAAGGAGTTTCCACAGAATGATAATATAAATTCCTTGGCATTTCTATACATTAATTCAAATAAATTAAACCAGCATTTTTTGGAAGGCACTTTTGAGAAAGGGTTGTATTTGGTGAATATTATAGAATATGGAATTAAAAAGCATAGTGATAGAATAGATGAACACCATATCATGGTATTCTATTATAAAATAGCTTGTCTTTATTTTGGTATTGGCGATAACAAAAATTGTATTCAGTATCTCAAAAAAATAATTAATAATAAGAATTTAAAAATGCGGGAAGACCTTATGTGTTTTGCTCGTGTATTGAGTTTGGTGGCGCATTATGAAGCTGGAATGGATTATCATTTGGAAGTGCAATTAAAAAGCACCTATAAGTTTCTATTGAAAATGAATGATCTACATGCAGTTCAAAAGGAGATGATCAAATTTCTGAGAAAATTAGGGGATATATATCCGCATGAACTTAATAATGAATTTCAGAAATTGTATAATCAGCTTAAAAAATATGAGAACCATCCTTATGAGAAAAGAGCTTTCTTGTACCTAGATATACTTTCATGGTTGGAAAGTCATTTGGAGAACAAACCCGTTTCGCAGGTCATAAGAGAGAAAGCCAAAGAGTTGGTTAGATAATAACTGGTACTTTTTTAGCAATACTGCGCATATATTTTCAAATAATTTTTAAAATTGTTAAAAAAACATTAAAACTCACCTAAAACCTCACAATAATCTATGCTATGGAGGTCATTTATGTTAATTTAATGCTTGTTTTACGTGAAGAATGCCATATGTGCATTTAACATGATAGCATAACTAACTAAAATTAACCAAAATGAATAGACGTAGTTCGCTCAAGAAGCTTATGATGGCTTCTGCCGGGCTCGTGGCTTTACCAGCCTGGGCTCAAGGATGGGAACCAGAAAACGTAGGAGCTTCTTCCTTGTTTCCATTTGAAGAAAAAGAAATACTAGCAGCTGTGGCAGATACAATAATTCCTTCAGGAGATTCTATTGGGGCTTTATCTGTGGGAGTAGAAAAATTTTTGATGCGTTTGTTTGTCGATTGTTATGAACAGAAGGTTCAGGACAATATTAAGGAACAATTAAATGCGTTAGAAAAATCTGCAAATGAACTACACGGTCAATCTTTTATCCATTGCAGTCAAACCTTGCGAGAATCATTGCTCTTGGCATTGTTGGAGGTTGATGATTCTCCCGAATCAGACTTTTTCAATTTGATGAAAGGAGAAACCATTCGCGGATTTCGTACTTCAAGAAAAGTGATGATGAATCATCTAGATTATGTTATGGCACCTGGTTATTATGATGGTTGTGTTGATGTTGAATTAAATATTTAAAAAAAATGGCAAATTTTAATATAGATTCAGAGAAGAAAAGAACATATGATGCAATAGTTATTGGTTCAGGAGCCAGTGGTGGTTGGGCGGCAAAAGAATTATGCGAAAAAGGATTAAAAGTATTGGTGCTCGAAAGAGGACGGGAAGTAAAACATGGAAGGGATTATCCCACCGCCTCCAAAGCACCGTGGCAATTTGATTACAGGGGTACAGTACCCTTAGATAAAAGAACGGATTATAGAAATGCTCGTTTTTTAAGGGAGTCAAGGCTGCCTTTTATGCTTAAGGATGATGAGCAACCATTTATCCAAGAAAAACCATTTGAGTGGCATAGGGGCTATCACCAAGGAGGAAAATCGTTATTGTGGGCTAGGCAAACGCAGCGATGGTCTGACTATGATTTTCAGGGACCAGAAAGAGATGGTTTTGCTGTAGACTGGCCAATCCGGTATAAGGATTTGGAACCTTGGTACACCTATGTAGAAAAGTTTATAGGAATTGCAGGAGCTAATGATGGATTGGTAGAATTACCAGATAGTTACACCCAGCCTGGATTTGGAATGAGCTGTGTTGAAAGTTATTTTAAAGAAAGTTTAAAAAAAAACTATGAAGGTAGACACGTTATTCAAGCACGTTGTGCGCATTTAACTGACCCTCAGGAAATACATAAGCAACAAGGTCGCTCAAAGTGTATGCACCAACGTCAATGCAATAGAGGGTGTTTGTATGGTGGTTATTACAGTAGTAACTCATCAACCATGCCCTGGGCAGAAAAAACAGGGAACCTAACATTGCGCCCACATTCGGTTGTACACTCTATCATTCACAACAATAAGAAAAGAAGAAAAAGTAGGGCAGAAGGGGTGCGTGTAATAGATGCACATACCAATGAAATGATAGAATTCTATGCAAAAATCATTTTTGTCAATGCTTCGACCATAAATTCCAATGCCATATTATTAAATTCAAAATCAGAGCGGTTCCCAGAGGGTTTAGGTAATTCAAATGGTTTACTAGGGAAGTATATGTCATGGCACAACTATCGAGGTAAGGCCAGTGCCGAAGTAGAAGGTTTTGCAGATAAGAAAACAGCAGGCCGTAGCGCTAGTCACGCTTATATGCCAAGATTTAGAAATGTCTTTTCCCAAGAAACAAATTTCTTAAGAGGCTATGCTGCGGGCATAAGTGCTAGCAGGAGGACCAATACTGACACAAATATGATTGGAAATCAATTGCGAGAAAATATCCTTGCCCCAAAATTGGATGACAACTGGATAATAGGAAGTTGGATGATGGGGGAAGTGATACCAACTGAAGCAAATCATGTTCGTTTGCACAATGATTTGAAGGATAAATATGGAATTCCACAAATAATCATGTCATGTGACTGGACAGAAAATGATGAAAAAATGGTGGATGATTATATGGAACAAACCATTGAAATGTTTGAAAAGGCTGGCTTTAAAAACATTGAAGCTAGAGACACCAAAAGACCTCCAGGCTCTGATATTCACGAAATGGGAGGGGTGCGTATGGGACATGACAAAGAAACATCTCTATTAAATAAACACAATCAACTTCATGATTGCAAAAATGTTTTTGTGACCGATGGCGCTTGTATGACGAGTACTAGTACGCAAAATCCAACACTGACTTTTATGGCCATAACAGCAAGAGCTGCCAACCATGCCGTTAGCGAACTAAAGAAAAGAAATTTATGATAAATTTGAAAGCTCTAAAAATGTAGAAAAGATACCAGAAAGTATTCCTTATTTAAGATGCATAAATGAACAAATAATAACATAGTGTTTCTTCTTGACCATGGTGCCATGGAAGAGCCTTCTTCTTTGTGCACCATATTATTTTAAAACAATTTTATCAATCCGTAAATTCCAACACCAATGATGCTAATAGTACTGATCCATAATGCTATATCATAAAGGTTAGAAGGTCTAAAAGCTATACTGGTACGGCGATATCTAAAATATAATACAGCGATTACTACCAAAAGAAGGATTAAGGAGCCAACAATACCACCAATCATGACCATTATTACAGGTAGTTTAATGAAAACAAATAAAGTTGCCCAAATTAGGGGGAACGTAAAAGCTAAAATTTTAATGGTTTTTTGTCTTATTTTTTGATCAAAGAAATCTAGTAATCCCATTTGCCCAAAAATATCAGCAAATTGTCTTGTCCATGCTGCCAAAGCCGCAAATAGTGTTGAAAATAAAACAATGAAAGAGCCTACTAAAAAGAAAATCTTGGCTTTAGGTCCCAAGGCATCAGTATAGATGGTAGAAATCGTTTCTATCATTCCAAACCCTTCTGGGATAGTACCCTGAGAATGTAGCATAGCAGCTCCTAACAGGTAAAAAGCAGCAGTGACACAAGTGTATATAACCAAGGCAATGACTGCATCCAAATGCATTACTTTCACCCAGCCTTTTACTCGGCTTT
This sequence comes from Flavobacteriaceae bacterium, assembly GCA_002746415.1. Classification (GTDB taxonomy): domain Bacteria; phylum Bacteroidota; class Bacteroidia; order Flavobacteriales; family Flavobacteriaceae; genus Saonia. The sequence continues at coordinate 97,493 of NVXD01000018.1, forward strand.
CCCAAGCTACTGAGTTATCTTTTGGACCAACATATGCTGCATATCCTTTTTCTAAACACCAATAATTATAATGGATAATTTCATCACCCCCAACACCAGTGATACCAAAAGCTCCAAAAGCAAAAGCAAGGGAAGCTTTGGGCAATTGAAACTGTAGCCCACTTAAAATGTCCCCCCATTCTAGGGCATGGGGTGTGAATTTTAAAAAGTATAAGGCTGTAAAAGTAAATATGGTAAAGAATCCAATCATAAAAATAGAAACTCGTTCAATAAATTTATAGTAGCCCCTATATACCAAAAAGCCAACAAAAACAGCGACAATAAAGGCCCATAAGGGAATGCTGATTATTGGTAACGCAAGGTTTAGAATAATGGCTACCCCACCAATGATTCCCCCTAATTGTAAGAGTTTTAAAAGCATCATTATTGTCACAGACCATACGGCCCAGTTTCCTCTTTTACCATTGGGTCCAGGTAGAGAGTTAAACGCTTGCATAGCTGTTTCTCCAGTCATTATGGTGTGTTTTCCAAAAGCTACTTGCGCCATTACTTTAATGAGGCACCCTAGAAGAATCAACCAAAAAGTAGTAAAACCTGCCTTTGCACCTAAGGTAGTTGTTGCAATTAGTTCTCCAGAACCCACAATGGCCGCTGAAAGTATAAGACTAGGGCCTAAATGTTTTAATCTATCCCTAAATTTTATTGGTGGATTTAAAATGGTTTCTTTTGAGGGTAAGTATGGATCCATTAACGGGTTTTGTTTAACCCTTTAAATGTAACAAAAAAGTTACAAACAAGCATTCCAAACTGAATCCTCCGGAGGAGGTGCAATGATTTCTAGTTGTTCCTTTTTAACAGGATGGACAAATGACAGTTTTCTAGCATGCAAATGAATACTACCATTTTTGTTGCTGGGGTCAAAGCCATATTTTAAGTCGCCTTTAATTGGGCAGTCCAATGAAGTGAGCTGCGCACGTATTTGGTGATGTCTTCCGGTTTTTAAATCAACCTCTAAAAGAAAGTAATTGTCTAGTTTTTTTATGATTTTATATTCTAAAATCGCTTTTTTACTATCTGGCACTTCATTTTTATGAGCGTAAGATTTATTTTGTTTGGTATTGCGTTTTAACCAATGAACAAGGGTATCAGACTCTTTTTTTGGTTTATTTTTCACCACGGCCCAATAGGTTTTTTGAGCTTCTTTCTCCGCAAAAAGTTTGTTCAACCTAGGTAGCGCTTTTGAGGTTTTTGCAAAAACCACAATTCCGGAAGTTGGTCTGTCCAATCTGTGTGCAACGCCTAAATATACATTTCCCGGTTTGTTGTATTTTTCTTTGATGTATAATTTTACTACCTCACTTAAAGGCATATCACCTGTTTTATCTCCTTGTACAATATCACCAGGTCTTTTGTTGATGACAATTAAGTGATTGTCTTCATACAATACATGAAGATTATTTTTGTCGGATATCGTGTTATTGCCCACCAATTAGTGCTTTTCTACTTCGCAAAGAAAATAAAAGAATAAAAATACCACCAAGTGTAACCGAAACATCGGCCATATTAAAGATTCCTGTTTTAACAATACCAAGGTTAATGTACATGAAATCTGTAACAGAACCATAGGCTACCCGATCAATTAAATTACCTATTCCACCACCAACAACAAAGGCAAAAGCGATAAGCATCCACTTGTTTAAACTAGTCTTTTTAAGAATACTGAATAATAGTATGAGCAAAATAAAAATAGGAACAATTTGTAAAAGAATGGTTTTCAGTGGTTGTGGTAGGTTTTGCCCAGCACCGAGCATTGCACCTGAATTTTCTACATTGGTCAAAACAAACTTATCGCTCACGACTTGGATATATTCTGAAGGGGCTATTTTTTTTCGGACAATGTCCTTGGAAATTTGATCACAACCAATATTTATCAATACAATTAATATAATCCCTATTCTTTTTATTTTCATTCCTATTTTTTATATCAATGCGCCTATCCAAATGAGCACTTTAATTTCTAGTATTGCTCTTCATCACTTGGAAAGTCTGAACTCTTTACATCAGCAACATATGAGGAAATGGCATTCCCCATTTCTTCATATAAATTCATATATCTACGTAAAAACCTAGGGTTAAATTCATGTGTCATTCCTAAGAGGTCATGCACCACTAAAACTTGTCCGTCTACACCATTCCCTGCACCAATACCTATTACTGGGATGGAGACACTTTCTGCTACTTCTTTTGCCAATTCAGCGGGTATTTTTTCCAATACAATTCCAAAACACCCTGACTTTTCCAGCATTTTGGCGTCCTGCTTTAATTTCTCCGCCTCTTGCTCTTCTTTGGCTCTTACTGTATAGGTTCCAAATTTGTAAATAGATTGAGGTGTTAGACCCAAATGCCCCATTACAGGGATGCCAGCATTTAAAATACGCTTTATTGGTTCTTTAATTTCTATGCCTCCTTCAACTTTTACTGCATGTGCACCACTTTCTTTCATAATTCTGATAGCAGATCGCAATGCTTCTTTTGGATCACTCTGGTAGCTTCCAAAAGGAATATCTACCACAACCAATGCTCTTTTCACAGCTCGAATTACGGAACTAGCATGATAAATCATTTGGTCCAAAGTGATGGGCAATGTAGTCTCGTGTCCTGCCATGACATTACTGGCTGAGTCTCCTACTAAAATAATATCCACATTGGCTGCATCTACAATTTTGGCCATTGAGTAATCATACGATGTTAGCATGGAGATTTTTTCACCGTTTTTCTTCATTTCCACAAGGGACTTTACGGTAATTCTTTTGTATTCTTTTTTGGCAACTGACATTGTTTTGTTTTAAGTGAGGTAAATGTAAGGAGATTTGTTGAATTGACTTTGAGAAGGGTATTGTCCTTTTGTGTGGATTTATGAAGTGTTTTTAATTAAAAAATACTTTATTTTTGAAAGTAACAACAAAATCAAAAATATGAAAAATTATTTTTTTCTTTTCCTTGTTTTTTTTGCATTTGTTATAAATGCGCAAGATTCTGAGGAACTTGAAGTACAAAAAACCGTGGAAGCTTTTTTTGAAGGGTTTCATAAACAGGATGCTACAATCATGAGCAGTTTTATTGCAGGAGAAGGCGTTAAACTACAAAGTGTGTGGAAAGATAAAGAAGGAAAACACCATTTACGGACAGAGGAGTTTGAAAAATTGGTAGCATCTATTGTAAGCATACCAGACTCCATTGTTTTTACTGAAAAATTATTTGATTTTAAGATACAAGTAGATGGGCTTATGGCAAATGTGTGGGTGCCCTATGAGTTTTGGTACAATAATGAATTTAGTCATTGCGGAGTTAACTGTATTCAATTGTTTAAAAATGATGATGAAGAATGGAAAATCATTTATTTAATTGATACACGAAGAAAACAGGGATGTAATAATAACTAGAGCAGATAGTTTTAGTTATTTTCATGAAATATCCCCTTCTTTAAGGGTAGCGTATTTATTGTTTTTTATGACAACACTCAGAATTATTAAAGCGAGTAAGATATAGATGCTATTAAATTTAACCTTCATGGTATACTGTTAATATAGCCACAAAAATTTATGTTACAGAAATAGATTCAATATTAATTGAACATTATTAAAAGGTGATTTTTATTATTAGAAATTTTCCTAGACTTTTTGAAAGCAATACTTAGAACAGAATAACTTAAAGGCCATGTAATAAGTGGTGTCATTTATGTATAAATCGGATTAGTCTAAAATATTAAATGAATTTTGAAATAAAAAAAGCCGTGTAGCAGTTTTTAAAGGAAGCTTTTCCAAGAATCAAAAAGCTTATTATGTATCTTTAGTTTTTAATATAAACCAAAAAAATCCTCTTTTAAAATGAACATTAAATCGACTTTTTTTTTAGTATTTATTTCTCTTATCTCTACTCTGAGCAATGCGCAGAATATCAATCCATTAGAAGGAAGATGGGATATGGTCATTAATCAATCTGGCAAAGAATTGCCTTCTTGGTTAGAAATACGCCACTCTGGAAGCCATACATTAATTGGTCGTTTTGTATATGCTTTTGGCAGTGCCCGTCCGATTTCGGAAATTAAGGTAACGGATGGCGAATTTAGTTTTGAGATTCCCCCACAATGGGAGCCAAAAGGAGGTAATATGATATTTACGGGACATATGGTAAATAATGATTTAGCCGGAACCATGATTTATACTGATGGCAAAACGTACAATTGGACAGCCACACGGGCTCCTGTTCTAGAATTTATAGAGAACCCTACATGGGGAACGCCTATTTCTATTTTTAATGGCAAAGACCTTAGTGGTTGGCATGCTATGGGTGAAAACCAATGGTTGGTGGAAGATGGTATCTTAAGAAGCCCAAAATCTGGCTCCAATTTAGTGACCGATGCTACTTTTAAAGATTTTAAATTACATATGGAATTTCGTTATCCTAAGGGCAGTAACAGTGGCATATATCTTCGTGGTCGTTATGAAGTACAAATTACAGACCCCATAAGCACAGAACCCTCTGATGTAGAATTTAGTGGTGTTTATGGATTCCTTACACCAAATCAATTGGTAGCCAAAGGTCCGGGCAAATGGCAATCTTTTGACATTACCTTAATTGGTAGGCGCGTTACTATAGAAGTCAACGGAGTTACAGTGATTAAAGACCAAAATATTCCTGGTATTACAGGTGGTGCCTTGGATAGTAAGGAAGGCGAACCAGGCCCTTTTTTAATACAAGGAGATCATGGCCCGATTGAGTATAGAAATATCGTGGTTACACCCGTAGTAAAGTAAGTAACGTACATTATTAAATATGACAGGTGGAATGCTTAAATACAGCAACATCTGCATAAGGGAAGTTCATAGTGGTGTTTTGGCCATTATGAACTTTTTTTTACGTTTTACCTGCTTGAACAGGAGCTTAATATTTTTAGGAATCATATAATTTAATAGCACTTTTATTAAACATTTTATAATTTACTCTTATTTTTAACTAATTAAATTGTATTTTTCGCAACAAATGCAATTAAAATAATTCATTTAATATTTGATTATTTGCATAAAAATGAATATATTCAAGAAGCTGGATTAGAGTAAAAATAACGGCATCAAAATATGTAATTAAGTTAGGATTCAGTTATTGAAATTTTGATAACAAAAAATTGTAGTGATATGCAGTTGAGCACTAATGTACTTCCAAAAATACATAAAAATGCAGGGGATTTTATGCCCCTTTTAGGAACGGATTATATTGAATTATACGTTAGTAATGCCAAACAGGCAGCATTTTATTACCAGTCTGCAATGGGTTTTGAGGCCTTGGCTTTTGGGGGTTTAGAAACAGGCTGGAAGGATAAGGAATCTTATGTGGTTAGACAGGACAAAATCACCTTAGTACTTACCTCACCTTTACACAGTGGAACTGAGATTGGAAAACATATAGATAAACATGGTGATGGGGTTAAGGTAATTGCATTTTGGGTGGCCGATGCAACCGCGGCTTATGAAGCTGCTATGCAAAGGGGCGCTATTTCTTATTTGGCACCTACAAAACTATCCAATGAACATGGAGAAGTTGTGGAGTCTGGCATATATACCTACGGCGAGGTCGTGCACAAGTTTATTGAACGTAAGAATTTTACAGGCCTATTTTTACCAGGATTTTTGGAATGGAATTCAACTTTTGAATCTCCTTCCATAGGATTAAAATATGTTGATCATATGGTGGGCAATGTTGAATTAGGTAAAATGAATCATTGGGTAGCGTTTTATGAGAATGTTTTAGGTTTTACCCAAATTTTATCCTTTGATGATAAGGATATTTCTACAGAATATACTGCTTTAATGAGCAAGGTCATGAGTAATGGTAATGGCCGAATAAAATTCCCTATAAATGAGCCTGCTAAGGGCATTAAAAAATCTCAAATAGAAGAATATTTAGATTTTTATGAAGGAGCAGGAGTGCAACATATTGCGGTTGCCACGGATGATATTATTACAACCGTAAGAGCCTTGAAAAGTAGAGGCATGCAGTTTTTAATGGTCCCGCATACCTACTATGAAGAATTGGGGGATAGGATAGGTGAGATTGATGAAGATATTACCGTGTTAGGGGAGTTGGGTATATTGGCAGATTGTGATGATGAAGGGTATTTACTTCAAATATTTACCAAACCGGTACAATCTAGGCCTACAATGTTTTTTGAAATAATTCAACGCAAAGGAGCTCAGTCGTTTGGGAAAGGGAATTTTAAAGCCCTGTTCGAAGCCATTGAAAGAGAGCAAGAATTGCGTGGTACATTATAAAAAAAAGTAAACGTTAATGAAAATTCCTTCTAACCCTGTATTGGATAAGTTGCCAGCTCATTTGAGGCAGTACATAAAGCCTCAGAATTATGAGCACTATACTGCCCAGAATCAAGCAGTTTGGAAGTATGTGATGCGTAAAAACATTCATTTTCTTAAGGAGCATGCGCACCATTCTTATTTGGAGGGATTACACAAAACAGGGGTTTCCATTAATGAGATACCAAGTATGTATGGGATGAACCGTATTCTACAAGATATTGGATGGGCCGCGGCATCGGTGGATGGGTTGATTCCCTCAGCTTCATTTATGGAATTCCAGGCATACAATGTATTGGTGATTGCTTCAGAAATTAGGCATTTGGAGCATATAGAATATACACCTACACCAGATATTATTCATGAATCTGCAGGACATGCCCCTATCCTTGCAAATCCAGAATATGCGGAGTATTTGCGAAGATTTGGAACCATAGGTTCAAGGGCAATTTCATCTCAATTGGATGTAGATTTATTTCAGGCAATGAGACAGTTGTCCATATTAAAAGAAAAGAATGAGAAGCCTGCACAGATTGATGCAGCAGAGAAGGAAGTAAGCCGCTTACAAGATATGTTGGGTGATTTATCAGAAATGACTAAAATTAAGAACTTGCATTGGTGGACTGTGGAGTATGGTCTCATAGGAACCTTAAAGAATTATAAATTGTACGGGGCAGGGTTGTTGTCATCTATTGGAGAGAGTAAATGGTGTATGTCTAATAAGGTAGATAAAAAACAGTATACATTGGAGGCAGCATATCAAAATTTTGATGTGACCAAAGCACAACCACAACTTTTTGTAACGCCTAGTTTTGCTCATTTATCTAAAATTCTTGAAGAATTAGCAGATACAATGGCTTTGCGTCATGGAGGGAGGAAAGGTGTTGAAAAATTAATTGCTTCCAAGCAATTGGGGACTATAGAACTAACGACAGGCTTACAAATATCTGGCCATTTTAGTAAGGTCACTTCTTTTAATCATAAGGAGCGTGATGTTGCATATATTCAACTCAAGGGACCAGTTGCATTTGCGCAAAGAGATAAGGAATTGATTGGTCATGGTATAGCAACCCATGCCTTAGGTTTTGGAACTCCCCTTGGTAAATTGAAGGGAATACCTATTGCGATAGAGGATATGTCGCCCTCAGATTTGGAAAGATATAAAATTTATGAAAATGAAGAAATAAAACTGGAGTTTGAAAGTGGGGTTGTGGTAAAGGGAAAAATTATCTCCGGGACTAGAAATAAACAAGGAAAAGTACAAATCATACGATTTGTGGATTGCTTGGTTACCCACCAAAATGAAGTGTTGTATCAACCTTCATGGGGAGTGTATGACATGGCCGTGGGTAAAAGAATTGAATCTGCTTATGCAGGAGCTGCGGATGAAAATTCATTTGATTTTGAACCCCATAAAATCTCTTCAGATATCCTTAGATTAAAAGAAACACCTCTGGAACAGTGTTTTAAAATCGCAGCTAAACCCATAAAAGATAAAGCAGGTTTAGAGAACGAATGGAATACAATTTTGCAATTGGGAGAAGGGAATTGGCTTTTGGTATTGAATTTTTACGAAAAGTGTCTTGAAAAGAATAGGGAATTGTCTACATGCGTCTTATCCGAATTAATGCGGATTCAAGAACAACAACCAGCCATAAGTCATTTGATTGAAGATGGATTGGCGTTGTTCAAATCAAAGGAGGATTTAATGAAAATTTATAAATAAATTAAGGTATGCCCATATATCATACATTAGGAAAAATACCAAAAAAACGACATACAGTTTACCGCCAAGCTGATGGTAGCCTGTACCATGAAGAATTGTTTGGAACCATAGGTTTTGATGGGATGTCTTCTTTGCTATATCATGTCAATACGCCTACTCAGGTAAAAGCTATTGGGAAAGTAGTAGATGTGCGCCCAAAGATTGTAGTCAACAATAATATTCAATCTCGTAAATTATTGGGATTTGGTGTTGAGGCGGTAGATGATTTTTTAGAGAGTAGGAGCACAATGCTCGTCAATAGCGATATTGAGATAGGGGTTGCGGCCCCTAGAAAATCACTGACCGCATATTACTACAAAAATGTTGATGCTGATGAAATGTTGTTTGTACATCGGGGTAGTGGAACCTTGCGCACCTTTGTAGGGAATATTCGTTTTGAATATGGAGATTATTTGATCATACCTAGGGGGGTGATTTACCAAATAGAATTTGATACTGATGATAATCGCTTACTTTTTGCAGAATCAAAAAGACCAATTTACACCCCTAAAAAATACAGAAATTGGTTTGGACAGCTTTTAGAGCATTCTCCTTTTTGTGAACGAGATTATAAGTTACCACAGGAATTAGAAACCCACAGCGAAAAGGGAGAATACCTGTTAAAAATAAAGAAGGAGGGCTTCTTGCACGAGTTGGTATATGATTCACATCCTTTTGATGTGGTAGGTTGGGATGGTTATAATTACCCATACGGCTTTTCTATCCATAATTTTGAGCCCATAACAGGAAGGGTGCATCAACCACCACCAGTGCATCAGACTTTTGAAACTGATGCCTTTGTCATTTGTTCATTTTGTCCACGCCTGTATGATTACCATCCCCAGGCAATTCCGGCTCCATATAACCACTCAAATATAGACAGTGATGAACTGCTTTATTATGTGGCAGGTGATTTTATGAGTAGAGGTAGTATTGAAGCTGGTCACATGACACTTCATCCTTCAGGAATACCTCATGGTCCCCACCCTGGAACTTATGAGGGAAGTATAGGAAAAAAAGAAACAAAGGAATTGGCAGTGATGATAGACACATTCAAACCCCTTCAAATTACGGAGAATGCGCTGCAAATTGAGGATAAAGGCTATTACAAATCATGGCTTTCAAAATAAGAACAAAAGGAATGCCGCTCATAGGAGGAGTTGAAGTGGTTGCATAAAAATTAAACTGTAAATGACTAAATTAAAATCTTGGATACCCGTAGATATCACATCAGATTTTTCAATCTACAATTTACCTTTTGGGATATTTTCTACTGAAAATAGGTCTCCAAGAATAGGCGTAGCAATTGGAGACAAAGTTGTTGATGTCCTAAAAGTTTATAATCTAGGAGTATTGTCACCCAAAGTTTTAAAAAAAGAAATATTTGATAACCTCTTTTTAAATGATTTTATTGCCTTGGGCAAGTCGGTAACCAATGAAGTGAGACTTCAGATACAGGACTTATTAATTCAAGAGCAAAGTCTGTTAAAAAACGAACCAGATGTTTTGGTAGAGCAAGCTAAATGTACCATGCATTTACCCGTCAGAATTGGCGATTATACGGATTTCTATAGTAGTATTGAGCATGCGACTAACTTAGGGAGCTTGTTTAGAGATCCAGATAACGCATTATTACCCAATTGGAAACATCTTCCTGTAGCCTATCATGGGAGGGCTTCATCAATTTACGTTTCAGGAACCCCAGTAATTAGGCCCAATGGGCAAAGAGTCCCTAAGGGAGAGATAAATCCAGTATATGGTCCAAGTACGTTATTGGATATTGAACTAGAAATGGGTTTTATTATTGGTAAAGACACGGAAATGGGTGAATCAATTTCTACAGGGCGTACCTCAGATTATATTTTTGGAATGGTAATGCTTAATGATTGGTCAGCAAGGGACATTCAGAAATGGGAGTACGTGCCTTTAGGTCCATTTTTAGGCAAAAATTTTGCCTCAACCATTTCGCCATGGATTGTGACACTAGAGGCTTTGGAATTTGCTAAAATAGAGGCGCCAAAACAGGATGTTGAGGTGTTGGATTATTTGAAATGTGAGCGATTGAATTATGATATAGAATTGCATGTGGATTATACCCCAAATAAAGGCATTGTTAAACGTATTTCAGTATCCAATTTTAAATATATGTATTGGACCATGAGTCAACAACTGGCACATCATACAGTTAATGGATGTAATGTAAGGGTAGGGGATATGATGGCTTCGGGAACCATTAGCGGTCCAACTCCTGAATCATACGGTTCCTTGTTAGAAATGACAAAAGCAGGGAAGCATAAAATAGTATTTGAGGATGGAATGGAACGAACATTCCTCCAAGATTATGATGCAATCAACCTATCAGCTTGTGCTGTTAAAAATGATATTAGGGTGGGGTTTGGTGAGTGTAAAGCACAGATAATACCTGCGAAATAAATGATGAAAAAGGAGAAACAATTTAAGGCTATTAAGGTCTCGGAGCTAAGCGCTGTGGAGATGGCAAGGCTGTTGACGTCTACTGTGACACCAAGGCCCATTGCTTTAGTGAGTTCTATAGACGCTGAGGGACGGGTAAATTTAAGCCCTTTTAGCTTTTTTAATGTGTTCAGTATGAACCCTCCAATATTGGTTTTTTCGCCATCAAGAAGAGTAAGGGACAATACAACCAAACACACCTTGGATAATGTATTAGAACATTCAGAAGTAGTAATTCATCTGGTAACAACTGATATTGTAGAGCAAACTTCATTGGCTAGTACCGAGTATGCATCTGGTGTGAACGAATTTATTAAGGCTGGATTTACAGCAATGCCGTCATTGGTAGTAGCTCCCCCTAGAGTAGCAGAATCACCTGTGGCTTTTGAATGTAAAGTACAGAAAATTGTTCCTTTGGGAAAAGATGGAGGCGCTGGAAACTTAGTAATTTGTGAGGTGCTGATGATGCATGTGGATACCGATATTATTAAAAACGGAGAGATAGCACCATTGGACTTAAATACGGTTGCTCGTCTTGGTCAAAACTTATATTCTAAATTCAAGGATGATACGATTTTTGATATAGAAAAACCTCTGACAACCAAAGGAATAGGAATAGACAAATTACCGAAGTATATCGTAATGAGTAGTGTTTTGACAGGAAACGATTTGGCTAAATTGGCAAATGTAGAGCAGTTGCCTTCTTTGGAATTTGATGGTAACTTACAGGAACTTGATGGTTTGAAGCGATTAAAGAGACATCAAAAAGCTCAAAAGTATTTGCGAAAAAACGAAATAGCCTTGGCTTGGCAAATATTACTTTATGCTGAGGAAATTTAGAAGTAGTGGTTGATTAAATTATTTAGAACGATATAATTATGTTGCAACTGTTGGAGAAGTATAAAAACAAACAGCCTGAAATAGTATTTGAATGGAATGACAGCGAAACAACTGCTAAGGGGTGGGTTGTTATCAATACGCTGAGAAATGGAGCCGCTGGAGGGGGCACCAGAATGCGTGAAGGCTTAACCAAGGATGAGGTGATTTCATTGGCAAAGGTGATGGAAATTAAATTCTCCATTAGTGGCCCTGATATTGGTGGGGCAAAATCTGGAATAGATTTTAACCCACAAGATCCACGTAGAGATGAAGTGTTGCAACGATGGTATAAGGCTGTATTTCCATTATTAAAAAATTATTATGGCACAGGAGGCGACTTAAATATTGATGAAATCAAGGACGTTATACCCATCACGGAGGATCTTGGATTATGGCACCCGCAGGAGGGAATTGTAAATGGACACTTTAAGTCTCAAAGAGGTGACAAAATTAAAATTTTGGGCCAATTACGATATGGTTGTACCAAGATAATTGAAGATGCTCGTTATGTGCAAGATGGGAAGGAAAAGTATGCCATAGCGGATGTTATCACAGGTTTTGGTGTAGCGCAGTCAGTATTGCATTATTATGATATATACCATGGTTCTAGTATAGAAGGGAAAAGGGTAATTATTCAAGGTTGGGGCAACGTAGCTTCTGCTGCTGCTTCTTATTTGGCATATTATGGTGCGGTTATTATTGGTATTATAGATAAAAGTGGGGGTGTATTATCTGAAAATGGTTTTGGATTGGCAGAAGTCAAAAAAATGTTTCAAGATAAAGAGAACAATGTATTAAAAGCAGAAAACATGCTGCCATTCCATAAGATAAATGAAAGCATATGGAAACTAAAAGCAAATATTTTTGTACCTGGAGCAGCCTCTAAATTGGTGAGTGATGATCAAATCAATTCATTAATGACAAATGGTTTGGAGGTGATGTCCTGTGGTGCTAACGTCCCATTTGTAGATGATGAGGTATTCTTTGGCCCTACGGCAAATATCGTTGATGAAAGAATATCCTTGATTCCTGATTTTATCGCCAATTGTGGCATGGCCAGAGTTTTTGCATATCTAATGCAACCTGATGCACAAATGACTGATGATGCAATTTTTAAGGATGTTTCAACTACAATAAAGAATGCACTTTTAGAAGTGCATGAATTTTCCGATAGTAAGACAAATATTTCTACTTCAGCATTGAAAATTTCGTTAGGAAAGTTGACCAATTAATTTATTTCCTATTGCAAAACAGTTAAAAATAGAGAAATGAAGCTTGTTTTAAGCTTAGACCTATATGTTGTACGGTAGATTCCGCCATTGTTTAAATAACTTATGTACTATAAATGACAACCTGTCAGTTTTTCTCACTTGGCATATTGTTTGTAATTCTCATAACGAGTTAGAAAAATACACTAATATTTTAAGTTATATAAAATGAGTAAGATTATAGGAATAGATTTAGGAACAACAAACTCTTGTGTTTCAGTGATGGAGGGTAATGAACCAGTTGTAATTCCTAATGCGGAAGGAAAGAGAACTACACCATCTGTGATTGCCTTTGTAGAAGGTGGTGAAATAAAAGTTGGTGACCCTGCAAAGAGACAGGCAGTGACCAATCCTCACAATACTATATATTCCATAAAACGTTTTATGGGGAACAAATTTTCAGAGTCAAGCAAAGAGGCTAAAAGGGTTCCTTATAAAGTAGTTAAAGGTGATAACGATACACCAAGAGTAGATATTGATGGTCGTTTGTATACGCCACAGGAATTATCAGCTATGATTCTTCAAAAAATGAAGAAAACAGCTGAAGATTATTTGGGGCAAGATGTAACTCGTGCTGTAATTACGGTACCAGCATATTTTAATGATGCACAAAGACAGGCTACTAAGGAAGCAGGTGAAATTGCAGGACTTGTCGTAGAACGTATTATAAATGAGCCAACTGCGGCTTCTTTGGCATACGGAATGGATAAAAAAGATATCGATCAAAAAATTGTGGTATTTGATTTTGGTGGTGGAACACATGATGTGTCTGTTTTAGAATTGGGTGACGGAGTTTTTGAAGTATTGGCAACTGATGGTGATACGCATTTGGGTGGTGATGATGTTGATCAAAAAATTATTGATTGGTTGGCAGATGAGTTCAAAAAAGACGAATCTATGGACTTACGTGAAGATGCAATGGCATTGCAACGTTTACGTGAGGCTGCTGAAAAAGCAAAAATTGAACTTTCTTCTTCTGCACAAACAGAAATCAATTTACCATATGTAACAGCAACTGCTTCTGGTCCTAAGCACTTAGTGCGTACCTTGACCAAAGCCAAGTTTGAGCAATTGATTGCTGATTTGGTGAAAAGAACAATAGCTCCATGTGCAACAGCTTTAAAAGCTGCAGGTTTATCTAAAAGCGATATTGATGAAATTATCCTAGTTGGTGGTTCTACAAGAATACCAGCTGTTCAGGAAGCGGTTGAGAAGTTTTTCGGTAAAAAACCATCTAAAGGTGTAAACCCAGATGAGGTAGTAGCTGTTGGTGCTGCTATACAAGGTGGTGTATTGACAGGAGATGTAAAAGATGTGTTGTTATTAGATGTAACACCTCTTTCACTAGGTATAGAAACTATGGGAAGTGTTATGACCAAGTTGATAGATGCCAATACCACTATCCCAACAAAGAAATCACAAGTGTTTTCAACTGCAGCAGATAATCAGCCTTCAGTAGAGATTCATGTGTTGCAAGGGGAAAGACCTATGGCCACAGATAACAATACTATTGGACGTTTCCATTTAGATGGTATTCCACCATCACAAAGAGGAACTCCACAGATTGAAGTGACCTTTGATATTGATGCCAATGGTATCATCAAAGTTTCTGCAACAGATAAGGCAACTAATAAGACTCAAGATATTCGTATAGAAGCTTCTTCAGGATTAACTGATGAGGAAATTGAAAAAATGAAAGCCGAAGCCGAAGCAAATGCTGAAGCGGATAAGGCAGCAAAAGAAACTGCTGATAAGTTGAACGAAGCTGATGGTATGATTTTTCAAACTGAAAAGCAATTGAAAGAGTTTGGTGATAAATTGTCAGATGACAAGAAAAAGCCAATAGAAGATGCTTTGGAAGAATTGAAGAAAGCATATGAAGGCAAAGACTTAGCAGTGATTACTCCAGCATTGGAGAAAATCAATGAAGCTTGGAAAGTTGCTTCTGAAGAAATGTACAAAGCACAAGCAGATGCACAACAAAATGGCGCTGCTCCAGAAGGTGATGCAGCCTCAGCAGAAGCAGCCAAAGAAACTGATGATGTTGAAGATGTTGACTTTGAGGAAGTAAAATAGTACTACTAAAGTATTGAAATTAAAAAACCCACAACGAAAGTTGTGGGTTTTTTAATTTCAATACTTTAAGGGTATTTCCTAATCACGGGATAAAATACTTAGTATATACCAGAATAATAACATTAATGATGCAAACAAACCTAATGATGCTGCTACATATTGATGTTCTTGGTATTTATGTATCATATTTGACGTTTGATATAAAATAGAGCCAGAAGCCAAAACAATCATACCTACACTAAACCACAGGCCTAAATTAAAACCGAAAAGGGTTCCTGCTATAATTAACCCAATAGCTATAAAGAAACCGATTGTAAGTGCTGATTTTAAGAACGAAAAGTCTTTTTTAGTAAGAAAAACTATAGCCGATAAACCAGTAAACAAAGAAAGTGTTAATATGGCTGCTTGGTTAAGAATGCTAAAAGCACCACCTTCTGCCATTGCCATGGCGATAAAGATCAAAGGGATAAAGATGAATGCCTCGGCGATAACGTATAAGACCAAACCTGTATAGTGCATTTTTATATCATCGCTCCTAAGCGCCATTTTTTCAGCATAGTTGGTAATGAGCATGAAACCACCCAATAATAGTAACCAACTGATGCCACCAGTTAATGATAATGCAAGCTTAACTACGGCATCAATTTGAAAAAATATGGTCTCAACTAATATAAAAAGCAATACAGCACCTGCTAAGTGGGTATAGGTCTTTTTATAAAAAGTTACTCGTGATTCATCCGTTAGGCTACTTACCAATTGAATGACCTTTACTTCATTGTTTTCCATAAGTTTATGTTTAAGTTGTTGAATGTGTTTTAACTAGGATTGTGGTTTTATTATTGCATCTAAAGGGTGAAATACTAATTTATTCGATTTGTGAAGTAAAACCCACTTTTTCATTTGGTCGTTTTTTTTTTCATATTGGCAATTTATAGACTAATTTTATAACATGAAAAAGCACAACACCATTATTTTTTTGTTCATTTTTTGTTGGATGAATACACTTCTGTATGCTCAAGAAGTGCGAATCTTTACTGTAAATGATTTTGATTTAAAAGGAGATGTAAAAACCTGTACGGTTGTTACCAAGTATGGTAAAGAAGAGTTTGATTTTGATGAAAATGGGTATCTAACAAAGTTGGTAACTCGTTATAGTGATTTGGACTATGCCGTTACCTATTATAAATATGACAATGCGGAATTGATAGAGAAAAGAGTGGAAAATTATAGAGAGGGAAAATTTGATGAAGGCACATCCATTGCCAATTTTTATCAAATTGATACCACGCTCCAAAGAAAAATTACTGAAACAATTTTTTCATATAATGAAGAACCTCTGGATGAATATGAATATAATTACGATGCTGATAATAGACTTATTTCCTTTAAGCGTACTAATAACGAGGGCATAGATGAAACTATTGTTGTCTATAATGACTATAAGGGTGAAAATACAGTATCCTACCTTATGGATGGAGTGGTTCAAAAATCAATACGTACTTCAGAAAAGAAAGGCAAGAGAGGGCTCCAAAAAATAGTACTGACTAAGGATTTTTTGGAGGGGGATCCAATAAAAGCTTTTGAAGAAATATATGATGCCGATAACAAGTTGATTTCTGAAGTGAAATTTATTTATGATATTGAATACAAGGAGTTTACCTCTGAAGAAAAAATAATTTACCGTTATAATGAAACGGGAGTTTTGAATTCAACTATAACAATGCGAGGTGAAGAGGAGGCTAGGGTAAAAGAATTTATTTATCAGTATGATGGCTCTAGCTTTAAGAACTGGGTCAAGGAAATCATTACTCCGGACAATACCTATACCACTAGGAGTGTTGAATATTATTTGAGGGTAGATATAACGGAGGAAGACTAGAGGTCTTTCTTGGTGCATAAAAAAAAGGATATGTTTACAAAAAACATACCCTTTTTAACACTGTGCCATAGCATTATATTATACTTTATTTCGAAGCAGCATCGGAAGCACATTTTTGTAGTGCCTTCATAGCTTTTGATTGCATTGCAATGGTTTGTTGCAAGTAGTGGTTTCTGGTTTCTTCTAAAGTTTCATTGTTCAATTCGGCATCTTTTCTTGAAAGATAGTTGTTCACAATTTCCATTGCATTGTCACAACCATATATAGATGCCAATTCTTGAATGTTTTTTTCAAAACTGTTTAGGGACTGTTCGGCAATTCTCTTGAGTCTAAATTGCTCTTCCAACTCTATTTGACGATTAGCTCTAACTTCATTAGCTAATACACGTTGTTTTTCTATTTTTTGCTCTAAAGCTCGCTGTTGTTGTAGTAACTTTTCTTGTTCTTCAGCTAGTCTTTTTTGTTGTTCGTTAAGGTTTTGACTTTCCAAGGCAATCTCATCTGTTACTTCCAAGGAAGTATTAGAATCACCTTCTGCAGCATAATTGATTGCAACACTATTACCGGAACAAATATCCATTGCAGTAAGTGCATCCTGAGCATTGGCAAATGCCCTTTTAGAAAAATACCTACCTGCATCCCAATCTTCCGGGTCAATGGCACTTTCTAAATTTTCTACCCCATCCAAAATGGAGTTTAAAGCTTCCGCGCATCCACAACTTTCAACAAGTTTTTGAGTTTTTTTAAAGGCTTCCAAAGCTCTATCTGCATAATATTTTTGATGATCGAAATTATCAGATTTTAGTGCCTTTTTTGTGTGTGATAAAGCATATCCCGCTGAGGAATAAGCATTGTCGCAATTGGCAGCAGACATAAACGAATATGATATTAGTGAAATTAGGAGAATTACTTTTTTCATTCTTTGGTCAAGTTTTGTTTAAAAAATTTGGACGGTGCAAAATCGGAATGATTACTGAAAAAAGAAAAATTTTGTGGTAAACCTGTTAATGTTTGTGGTTAAAATGAATTAGGTGTTCACTTCATCGATATTTCGTCTTAAAAATTTAAAAAAAAACAGACTTAATTTTTACTGTTCCATTCTTCTCTTAAGAGTCCATAAAGGCATGTGTTTCTTTTATAACCATCGAGTAAGTAGACATTTCGTCTTAATATTCCTTCAGCTGCTGCCCCTAATTTTTCAACCGCTTTTCTGGATGCCATATTTCGTTCATCTATACGGAATTCTACTTTTTCAAAGTCCAAAGAATTAAAGGCGTAATCGAGCATTAAGGATTTTATATGTTTGTTTAACCCTGTACCATGAAACTCCCTACCAATCCATGTGGAACCAATTTCCAATACCTTGTTGGTCCAATCAATTCGCATATAACGAGAACTTCCTACATATGTCTTGCTCTTTTTGTCAAATATGATGAAAGGTATGGCTAGTTCTTGTTTTTGATGTTTTAAAGCAGTTTCAACGTAATTTTTTAAACCAGATGGGGTTTCAATATCCGATGGAGAATATTGCACCAATTTTTTCTGAGAGGCAATAGGGTATAAGTGATGATGATTCTCTAAGGTTAACGGAGACAGTTTTACAAAATTATTCTCTAAAATGATTGTTGATAATTGCATTACACGAATTGATTTATGATTTCTTTTTTTACTTCATGACCGCCTTCAAAAGTGATTTGTTTGGCCTTGCCTTTAAATAAAATTTCAATTTTATGTTTTTCAGTTTTTAGTCGTTCCTCAGTTAAATATTGATCTTTGCTTCCTATGATTATGGTAATTGAAGTTTTGTGCTCTAGAAAATCAAAATCACTTGCTGTCAGTTCATTAGGAATACCACCAGCATAAAGTATAAGTTGGTTGCATTCAATTTTGTTTTTTGCTATCCATCGTGTTGCTATTGAGACTCCTTGTGAAAACCCAAGAACAATTAAATTACAATTAGATGGGATCTGTTCCGCTTTATAAATTTCATTGATATAGGCGAGTACATTGTTCGTCTCAGCTAAGGTGTTTTCTTTTGTCAGCCAACTGGCACCTACATGTTTGTATTGATTGTTAAGATAGTATTTAGAAGGTGCTTGCGGTGAAATGATATAGTTTTCCTCAGGGGCTAGCTCATTAAAATATTTCAGAAAATACCTGCTTAAATAACCAATCCCATGAAAAACCAACCAAACGTTTTTTGTTTTTTCAGTAAACTGATTTAAACAGGAATAAGAAGCGGTGGAGGTATAGGTAATTTGTTTTTCTAAAGGGTTCATAAGATGAAATCAATGATAAAGTAAGCCCTTTTTTGATTACGTAATGCTTAATTTTACAAAAAATGTATTCATGAACGAATATCAAGAGAAAATTTTAAAAATCTGCAATGATACCTGCAAAGGAACTTTAATGGAAACCTTGGAGATTGAATATGTAGATGTTGGCGAGAATTTTTTAGTAGGAAAAATGCCAGTTACCTCTAGAGTTTTTCAGCCAGACGGAGTATTGCATGGAGGGGCAACTGTTGCTCTTGCTGAGAGCGTTGGTAGTGCTGCATCTTATATTTTTTTAAATGGACAAGAGTTTTTGGTTCGCGGCATAGAAATAGCTGCCAATCATGTAAAAAGCGCTAAAGATGGCAATGTCTTTGCAAGAGCAGTTATTTTGCACAAAGGAAGAACCACCCAACTCTGGGAAATTAAAATTACAGATGATAATGGTGATTTAATTTCCGTATGCAAACTCACTACAATAACCCTTCCCAGAAAGTAATATGTTTTCTGATTTCCTTCTTAAAATTAATACACATTTCTCTAAAGGACTACCATTTGTAGGGTATAGAAAGCCTGGTGAAGAGAAGGTCACCGGTATTTTTCAAAAAGATGATGCACTTCATCATATAAAAACATATACGGAAACAGGTTTTGCCTTTAGTGCTTTTGATTCTAAGACGCCTGTTTTATTACAAATAGACGAAAAATATGAAGCGGCATATCAATCAAGCAAAAATACAAATAGGCCCACTAGCTCTACCCAATTTCTAAAACAGGAAGAGGGGAAAAAGGAAGACTATATTGATTTGGTACAAAAAGCCATTGATCAGATAAACAAAGGGACTTTTGAAAAAGTAGTGCTTTCAAGAAAAATCGAATTGGCTTCAATTAAAGGGCCCTTAGAATTGTTTCAGACATTATTAAACTTGTATCCATCTGCTTTTTGCTATTTATGGTATCATCCAAAAGTTGGATTATGGATGGGAGCCACACCGGAAATCTTATTAAAGACCGAAAATAAAAGAATCACGACCATGTCTTTGGCTGGGACCAAAGCATATGTGCCAAATGAATCTCCAATTTGGAAAGAAAAGGAATTGAATGAACAAGCTTTGGTAACTCAATATATTGTCAACGCTTTGGTTGGGAAAATAGAAAAAACCAATATTTCTGATAGGGAATCCATACAAGCTGGTAATGTTTGGCATTTAAGAAGTTCCATTTCAGGAATTATGAAAGCAAGTTTAAAGGAAATTGTGAATGCATTGCATCCAACGCCAGCAGTTTGTGGGTTGCCAAAAGAAACTTCTAAGGCTTTTATTTTAGAGAACGAAGATTATAAGAGGGAATATTATACAGGTTTTTTAGGCGAACTTAATTTTACAGAGGTCAAAGAGAGAACTTCAAAAGCCAGAAATCAAGAAAATAAAGCCTATAAAACCATTACAACAAAAAGTAGGTTATTTGTAAACTTGCGTTGCATGAAAATGATTGATAAAAAGGTGATTATTTATGTTGGAGGAGGAGTGACCAACAAATCCGATCCAGAAAAAGAATGGGAAGAAACAGTCATAAAGAGTGCAACTATGGGTAATGTAATTGGATAAAACTTTGGGAAAGTAACTGGGTCATTGTATTTTTGTAGTTCATGAAATACTCTAGCATCCCATCAGCACAAAGTGTTGTCCATCATTGTAAAACCAACAATATTAAAAACATAGTTATTTCTCCTGGATCTAGAAATGCTCCGTTGATTATTGGTTTTTCAGAAGATAATTTCTTTAATTGTTTTAGTATTGTTGATGAACGTTGTGCAGCTTTTTTTGCATTGGGAATGGCACAGCAGCAGCAATCGGCTGTAGCGCTGATATGTACTTCGGGAAGTGCGTTATTGAATTACTACCCTGCAGTTGCTGAAGCTTTTTATAGTGATATACCGCTACTAATTATATCAGCGGATAGACCCAATTATAAAATTGATATTGGTGACGGGCAGACTATTCGTCAAGAGCATATTTTCGAAAAACATATTGGATATTCCGCCAATTTAAAATTGGACATTTCACACGCTACCCAAAAGCTAAAAAAAGAAAATGACGCGATGTTTCTGGGTATGGAAAGTATGGATATAGGTCAAGAGCAGGTTCAATCATTTAATGACCAAGAATTAAACATTGCTTTCAGTACCGCAATTATAAAAAATGCCCCTGTACATATAAACATTCCCTTTGAAGAACCTTTGTATAATATTGTTGAAACTACTAATTGTATCTCTTTTTCGCAAATTGATGCCTTAGAAAAAAGTGAAAGAAATATAGATTTTAAAGCTTTAGCCCACTCATGGAATATTGCTAAGAAAAAATTGGTGCTGGTTGGCGTGAATCCTCCCAATATGGTAGAACAACAATTTCTGGATGAGTTGGCAGAAGACAGTTCAGTAATTGTATTTACTGAAACGACTTCCAATCTCCACCACCCCGATTTTTTTCCAAGCATAGATAGTATAATTGCTCCTATTGAAAAATCTAATAAGAGAGAAGAACTTTTTAATGCATTACAGCCAGATATTTTGCTCACCTTTGGAGGGCTGATTGTATCCAAAAAAATAAAAGCATTTTTACGTGAATACAAGCCAAAACATCATTGGCATGTTGATAAAAAGAAGGCATATGATACTTTTTTTAGTGACACCGATCATTTAAAATTAGAGGTCAATACATTTTTTCATAGCTTTTTTAATTTTACTGTAAATGTCGAGAGCGCCTATCAGGGGTTTTGGGAAAACAGGAAAAGGAATTACGAACTAAATAGGGAAGCGTATTTGCATAAGATATCCTTCTCTGATATGTGGGCCTTTAATAATATGTTGGAAAGTATACCAAACAACTATATGCTGCAATTGGCCAATAGCTCAACAATACGATATGCGCAATTGTTTGATTTAAAGCCTTCTTTGCATGTGTATTGTAATAGAGGCACTAGTGGTATAGATGGTAGTACCTCAACCGCCATAGGGGCATCTGTTCATAATGAAACGCCAACCTTATTGATAACAGGCGATTTGAGTTTCTTTTATGACAGTAACGGCCTCTGGAATGAATACATTAAACCAGATTTTAGAATCATACTAATCAATAATGGTGGGGGAGGAATATTTAGAATCCTACCGGGAAAAGAAAACACGAAAAATCATGAAACATTTTTTGAGACCACACATGAGATGAATGCTTCTAATCTTTGTAAAATGTATGATATGGAATATGTTATAGTAAAGGATAAGGACAGTTTAAAGGATGCATTGTCCACCTTTTATGAAAAATCCAATACTCCAAAAATTTTAGAAATTAAAACACCTAGGTTATTGAATGACAAAATTTTGCTCAGTTATTTTGATTTTATATCTTTAGAAGAACATTAAAAAACACATCATAAACACTAAAAATTAACTATGAGTAAAAGAGATGAATTAATAGAAAAGTACGCAGCGGATATTAAAAGCAAATTTGGACAAACCCCAGATATGGATTTATTGACAAAAGTATCTATAGGATTAGGGCCAGCAATTTATAATAAAGATTCGTCCAAAGTTTCAGGAACAGATGATAAAGAACTAGAAACAGTAAAGAATAATTTTTTAATTAAAAAATTAGGACTTAGTGATAACAGTGGTTTAATGGAAAGCATTAATGTGGTCATAGCTAAGTACGGAAAATCTGAGAAAAATAAACACCGTGCAGTGGTATATTATATGTTGGCAAAACACCATGGAAAAGAATCTATTTATAATTAGTAGGTTTGATGAATAAAAAATAATGGAGCCGTTCTTTTTAGAACGGCTTTTTTATATTCATGCTTTAACGATACCTTTGCAAGATGATAGAATTAGGAAACTATAACACTCTAAAAATAGTTAGGAACACAAGTGTGGGGCTTTTTTTGGAAGATGATGAGGGTACAGATATATTGTTACCTAACAAATATGTTCCAGAAACGTATGAGATAGAGGATGATATCTCTGTTTTTTGCTATTTGGATTATGACGAAAGACCTATTGCAACAAACCTAGAACCTTATATAATTAGAAATACTTTTGCTTTACTCCAAGTTGCAGAAGTAAATGATTATGGCGCTTTTATGGATTGGGGATTGGAAAAGCATCTTTTAGTACCCTTTAGGGAACAAAGGGATAAAATGAAAGAAGGACAATGGTATGTAGTGCATTGTTATTTGGATGAAAAATCATTCAGATTGGTTGCTTCCAATAAACTAAATAAGTTTTTAAGCAACGAAAGTTTAACTGTTGAAAGTAATGAAGAAGTAGCACTAGTAGTTACTAGTAAGACAGATTTAGGGTGGGAAGTCATCATAAATGAAACCCACAAAGGATTAGTTTTTTTTAGTGATATTTATAAAAAAATTGCTGTTGGGGATATAACAAAAGGATACATAAAAAATATTCGACCAGACAATAAAATAGATGTTTCTTTGGAACCTATAGGCTTTAAAAGTCTAGAGCCGGCTGCAATTATAATTTACGATAAACTAGTGGCAAACAATGGTGTTTTGGATTTGCATGATAAATCTGATCCGGAGAAAATTAAGAAAGTACTACAGATGAGCAAGAAAATGTTCAAAAGAGGTGTTGGGATATTGTACAAGGAAAGAAAAATTGAAATTACGGAGGACGGAATAAAATTAATATAGGATTATATATAAAAAAGGAAGAATATCTCTTCTAATAGAATGATTTTCAAATAAATATAGCTAATAATGCGTTGTATTAGTTTAAAAGTTTTGTAAAAAAGCATATTTTTGTATATTACAAATTGTATTTATTGATTAAGCCCCTAATAAAGAACATATGCCATTTATTGAAGAGAGCGATTTACTGGAATTGCATAAGGACATAGATAAAGCACAAATAATCAATGAGCGTCTATTGGACCAGATTAAGATTAAGAACAAAGAGTTGAGAAGAAGCAAATTCCAACGAAATTCTTTTGCTGGAATTACAGGATTGTTTTTAGTAGGCACTTTGGCGATTTTCTCTTTTACTGCTGGGGTTAGTAGTAAAAATGCTATTGAAACACCAAATAACTTATTAGTATCCATAGATAGTTTGGATGCGATAAAAACCAGAATAGACAATCTGAAACAAAAGAATGATGAGCTTAGCTTAGTAAATGAGTTTTATTTGGCCAAGAAATTTTTAAACAAAGAAAAAATCTATTCTGTACAGGTAAAATCATTTGTGGATAACAATGTTACCTTAACTTCAAATTCACTAGCAAATACACTTTTTGTAAAAACAAATCCTTTTTATTCCTATTCTTTGGGTAATTTTGAAACTTTAAATGAGGCACAATCCTTTAGGTATCAACTAGTAAAAATGGGTTTTGATGATGCTTTTGTGGCTTCATACCAAGACGGAAAAAGATTGGCAATAGAAGATCCATATTAAGTTTGACAAAAATAAAGGCATGGATCAATGCTGCAAGACTTAGAACCCTTCCACTTTCTGTATCTGGAGTAATTATTGGATTTTCTTTAGCAAGTTTTTATGGGTACGCCAACTGGAGTATTTTTACCCTAGCTATTCTAACTACAATAGGTTTTCAAATCACTTCAAATTTTGCAAATGATTATGGTGATGGTGTAAAAGGAACCGATAATGAAGATAGAATTGGACCTAAACGAGCTCTTCAAAGTGGGATTTTATCTCGTAGCGAGTTAAAGTCGGGCATAATAATATCAATTGTAGTTTGTTTCCTTTTGATTATTACACTTGTTTATGTCTCTTTTGGAATTGAAGATTTAGTATACCCATTGCTTTTTGTTTTTCTAGGGGTCATTAGTATTTGGGCAGCAATTAAGTATACGGTTGGGAATTCCGCCTATGGGTATAAAGGCTTAGGTGATATTTTTGTTTTTCTTTTTTTTGGCTTGTTGAGCGTTTTGGGATCCTTGTTCTTGTTTACAAAATATTTAGAGGTTTTAGCCATATTACCAGCTATCACAATAGGCTTACTAAGCACTGCAGTACTGAACCTTAACAATCTAAGAGATAGTGAACCCGATAAAAAAGCAGGGAAGAATACTTTGGTGGTTAAAATTGGATATGCAAATGGGAAAAAGTATCATTACGCTTTACTCATTACAGCCTTTGTTTGTATGATATTTTTTGTCTTTATGAACTACACTAACTGGAAAAATATAATTGGGCTATTAGGTTTTATTCCGATTTTTTTGCATTTAAACAGGGTTCAAAAAATGAAAGAACCAGTTTTATTAGATCCTGAATTGAAAAAATTGGCATTGAGTACTTTCTTGATTGCCATACTCTTTTACATTGCTTTTAATAAATTTTTGTAAATTTGATATAATCAATTAAACTTAACTACTTTGGAACAACCCATAAGAATTCTTATTGTTGAAGATAATGTCATTATTGCAGATGATATGCAATCTATGTTGGAAGAGATTGGATATGAAATTGTAGACAATGTAATTGTTTATGAACAAGCTGTAGAGGTTCTTAAGGCCAAAACGGTAGACCTTGTGCTTATAGATATTATTCTGGCTTCAGATAAAACAGGTATAGATTTAGGAAAACACATAAGGGATAAGTATAATATTCCATTCATTTTTGTCACTTCTAATTCGGATAGGGCAACAGTGGAGAATGCTAAAACCGTTAAGCCTAATGGTTATTTGGTGAAACCTTTTGAACAACAAGACTTATATACATCCATTGAGATAGCATTATCAGGTTTTAACTATAATGAAAAAGCAAAAGGGAGTAAAGTAAGTGATTCAGAAGAAGAGGAAGAAAACCATATGTCTAATGCTGTACTTAAAGACTCGATTTTTGTCAAGAAGCAGCACTTATATTACAGGATACAGTTTGAGGATATCCAATATATCAAAGCAGATAATGTATACTTAGAGGTACATACTGTTGATAAGAAATTTTTGGTGCGTTCTCCATTGAAAGATTACTTAGGTAAACTTCCCCAAAATAAATTTTATAGAGCACATAAATCCTATATTGTAAATGTAGATCATATCAATGCTATTAATTCTAAGGATATAATGATCAACAACAAACTTATTCCTATATCTAAGGATTTTAAAGAATTTATTATCTCCGCAATGAACTCCTAGTAGGTTTTTTTCCTTAGAATAGTTAAACTTTTATTTTCCAAACATATCTTTTTTGGGAACACACCGCTGTTTTGTACAAGTTCGCAACATTCTTTTTATTTATGTAGGTACCTCCTATAGTTTAGCAGTGTATTATTTAAATAAAGATTATTTCATTTTCATATAGTGTTCTCAAAAAAGAGGTTTTGTCCAAAAAGGCAAAACCTTTTTTAATGTAAAATTTTGAGATTTTTCAAATCTTATTATGTTTCCTTTATACAGAAAATCGATTAACGGTATTAATAAAAATGAAACATCGTTTTTACAACATAAAAAGCTGTTTTCACAACATAAATCTAGTTTGTACACAACTTCGTGATACATTTGAGCATAGAAAAAGATAACCCCAAATCTTATCATTTTCAAATAGATTAGTATATAGGCTATGCATTTATGTGTGGCCTATTTATTTTATATAATATTAATTTGTACGTTATAATAGCAACAATGCCAAGAGGAAAAATTTGATCACTTAAAAACTGGTCTGCACATCAAGTATAATTTTGTTTACAACAAAAATTTAGCTGTGGTGTTTTATTGTATTAAGTTTGATAAGAAGGAAACAATAAAATAGTCCTTGAATTTAAGCGTATATTTTGCCCAAATTGAAAATGAAAGAAGGGAGTTATAAAATAGTATATACAGTGTTGGTCTTTTGCCTGACCTTCGTACAAATTCTTGCGCAAGATTCTTTAATTACAGAAAGGAATTATCTAAAAGAGTTTCAAGATTCTGAAAATGCAGATGGCAGGTATTCTTTTTTCTTTAGTACTTCAAACAGATATTATGAGAATTCGGCCTATGATTGGCTAGAAACAGTTAATGTATACCTTAGTACTTCCCTTAAAATAAAGGATTCTACATCAATTCAGCAATACAAGTTAATTCAGTCTCAGTTGTATCATGATATTGGCGATTATGATAAGAGTATTGCAATAACTAATGAGTTATATGCTGAAAAGGATAATTTGAATTTGGAAACAATGAAGAAGTTGTTGAACATTATGGACAATGACTACTCCCAATTACAATTATATGATAAGCAAGTAGAAATTAGAGAACGAAAGAGGGAATTGGGTTTTACAGAAAGTGTTACATTTTACGATATATATTCCAACTTAGGCCTTCATAGGCAGGCTATGGAGGATTACATCATGGAAGTTAAGAAAGACATTGATGAAGATGACCATTATGGTTTGGCAGAATATAATAATAATGTAGGGAATTTTCTTCGTTTGGATAGATCTGCATCAACAGCACTCCCTTATTATAAAAAATCCCAGAATTATATCGAACTTTATTTAATTGATATTACAGAAGAAAAAACAGAGAACGACATTGTAAAAGGAAATTTATTAAAAGGAATTATTGATGGCAATATTGGAAAATGCCATGTACAATTAAAAGAATATGAAGCGGCTATTCCATTTTTGGAAGCAGGTATTACTACAATTAGAGAAAATAATAAAGGAAAGCATTCTACAGAAGTCATAGAAAATACATTGAACCTAGCTGATTCCCATTTACAACTAGAAAGATATAGACAGGCCAAAGCATATTTGGATGAAGAGCTTAATATTACCCAAGTAAACCATGTTATAAAAAAGAATCGTCTATTGGCGCTTTACTATGAGATACGAGAAGATTTTAAAAACACTTCACTTTATTTAAAAAGAAATGTGAAAATTAGAGATTCCATCAACTTAAGCAATACTTCAATTAAAAAACAACAGTTGGTTGCAGTAGCTGGACAACAGGTGGCTATTTCCAAAAGAATGATAGATGAGCAAAAATTGGTGATGGAAAAAGTCAGGAATGATTTGCAATCCAAGGATGATAAAATAAGCTTCGTGTTTATTTCCTTAATATTTACATTGCTTGGTTTTGCTGGATTGGTGTTTGCCTATTTAAAGAGTATTAAAAACCAGCGACTCATTGCAGCCCAAAAACATATCATTGAAAACTCTTTGATAGAAAAAGATTCTCTTTTAAAAGAAATTCATCATCGAGTAAAGAATAATTTGCAAATGGTTTCTAGTTTGTTAAGCCTACAAACAAAGAATACAAAAAGTAAAGCTGCAATTGCTGCTTTGGAAGAAGGAAAAAGTAGAGTAAAAGCGATGGCCTTAATTCATCAAAAACTCTATCAGAATGATGATTTATCAGTCATTGAAATGCAAGGCTATATTGAAAGTTTGATTAATAGTGTACAGTCTGTTTATAAAAAGGGGGGACACAATATAAATATTACAATAGATGCAGAGGGGGTGGAATTGGACATTGACCGAGCAATTCCTTTTGGGTTGATATTAAATGAGTTGGTTTCCAATTCATTTAAATATGCATTTCCCGAAGGAGATGAAAATGGTAAAATATATATTCACCTTAGGAAAGGTAAAGATGAAGGCTATTTTGAATATACGGATAATGGTATTGGCCTTCCAGATGATGTAGATGATAGGGCAAATGAATCAATGGGAGTACGCCTAATGAATCGTTTGGTGAATCAATTACAATCAACCTTAAATATTGATAAAAGCACTTCAGGGGTGCGTTTTTGGTTTAATTTTAAGTAACACGGTACCCTAACTATACTAATATAATATTTAGAGCATTAAAAATACGAAGTAGTCTTGCCTTTGGTTTTATGACTTAAAATTTGTCTAATTTTGATTTTAAGCATGAAAGCCTGTTATAAAAAGTACATATTGAATTTTAAAGCTCCCAGCGGAACATCCAGGGGTGTACTGACGACTAAGGAAACATGGTTTCTAATTATTGGGAAAAATGGACAATATGGCATTGGCGAATGTGGAATACTTAGGGGCTTAAGTTTTGATGATGTCATAAACTATGAAGCGAAATTAAAATGGGTATGCGCTAATATTCATTTAGGAGAAGATGAATTACACGCGCAGCTAGTGAGATTCCCAAGTATTCAATTTGGATTGGAGCAAGCCTTTATGTCCCTACAATCAAAAGACCCATTTATACTATTCCCATCAAACTTTACTGAAAAAGGAGACGTAATGACCATCAATGGTTTAGTTTGGATGGGGAGTGAAGTTTTTATGCACAATCAAATTCAGCAGAAACTTAAAGAAGGTTTCAAATGCATCAAATTAAAAATTGGAGCAATAGATTTTGAAACAGAGATTTCAATAATAGCGTCCATCAGGAAGAAATATACTAAAGAAGAAATTGAACTACGGGTAGATGCCAACGGAGCATTTCATGTAGATGAAGCATTAGAGAAGCTAAAAATATTGGCAGACTATGACATACATTCCATAGAACAACCTATAAAACAAGGTAATGTTCTTAAAATGAAGGAATTATGCTCTAAAACGCCACTTCCAATTGCTTTGGATGAAGAATTAATTGGAGTGTTTGATGTAACAGAAAAAGAAAAATTGCTACTAACCATCCAACCGCAATACATTATTTTAAAACCTAGTTTGGTAGGTGGGTTTAAGGGAAGCATGGAATGGATTTCCCTAGCAAGGAAATATAATATTGGTTGGTGGATAACAAGTGCCCTGGAAAGTAATATTGGGTTGAATGCCATTTCGCAATGGGCCTATACTTTAAAGAGCAATTTACCACAAGGACTTGGCACAGGGGGATTGTATACAAATAATTTTGATTCTCCTTTGTCCATTGAAAAAGGTAGGATATCTTACAAGAATAATAAAAAATGGAAGGATAATTTAATTGTTGATTTATGTATATTGAACAAGGATATAAAGGGAATTTAGGGCTTTGGAAATACCTGCCTTTTACAGTATTATTTTTTGGAGTTTCAATTTTAGGGTTGATTATGGTTTTACTTTTGAATATTGATTTGGAGGCCATTATGAGTGCTGAAATTGAAAGAAAAGGAATGAACAGGTTTTTAATAGAACAAATATCACAATTTGCCCTTTTTTTAGTGCTCCTTTTTTTATGGGTAAAGTATGCACATAAACAAAGCATAACGTCCCTTACCACCAGTAGAAAAAAAGTTGATTGGAAGCGAATTTTGTTTTCATTTGGGCTCTGGGCACTAGTTTCAATTGTGATGGTTATGATTGGGATATACTTAGCCCCTGATGATTATGTGTTGAACTTTAATCTTAAACCATTTCTTATTTTGGCTGCAATTGGAATTTTATTGATTCCATTTCAAACTAGTTTTGAAGAGTATTTTTTTAGAGCCTATCTTATGCAGGGTATTGGTTTAGTAGCTAAAAACAAATGGATGCCCTTATTTGTAACATCAATTTTATTTGGGTTAATGCATATTGCAAATCCAGAGGTGGGAAAATTGGGTTATGGTATCATGGTCTATTATATAGGAACTGGCTTCTTACTCGGCATTATGACCTTAATGGATGAAGGTCTAGAACTGGCCCTAGGTTTTCATGCCTCTAATAATATTATAACAGCTTTACTTGTAACTGCTGACTGGACTGTATTTCAAACCGATTCGATTTATAGGGACGTTTCAGAACCAGTTTTAGGCTGGGATGTTTTTATACCAGTTTTAGTATTATATCCACTATTGTTATTTATTTTTTCTAAAAAATATGGGTGGACAAACTGGAAGGATAAATTATTTGGAAAAGTACTTTCCAAAGAGGCTTTAGAAGAAGTAGCATCAAAGAATGTGCAACTATAAAAAAATACATCCAAATTTTAAACTAAATGGATTTTCTTATTCCAAAGAAGAACTACGGGAAGTCGCATATAGCTTAATTAAAGAGGGGAAACCTTATGAAATTATAATAGGAGATTTTCTGATGGATTGGTTGTCTGTTAGTCCAACTACTACCGTAAAAACATCTGGATCTACAGGGAAACCCAAAATCATGGCTCTAAAAAAAGAGCATATGTCAAGCTCAGCCCTTGCTACAGCTAATTATTTTGATTTAGAGGCAGGTAGTAGTGCGTTGCTTTGTTTGAACACTAATTTTATTGCTGGTAAAATGATGTTGGTACGGGCTATGGTCTTAGGTATGGAATTGGATTATGTAGCCCCAAACTCCTCACCATTAAAAAATACATTTAAAAAATACGATTTTGTTGCAATGGTGCCATTACAAGTGGAAGACTCACTTAAGGAGTTAATACTAGTAAAAACTTTAATTGTTGGTGGAGCTGCAATGTCTAAAGACCTTAAGGGAAAGCTTAAAAGTTTAAACACCAAAGTTTATGAAACTTATGGGATGACAGAAACCATTACTCATATAGCTATTAAAGAAATAAAAACTAACCTAGGAGAAGGGAATGCTAATTTTAATGTGCTGCCAAACGTTCAAATTTCTCAGGACAAGAGAAACTGTCTAATCATTAATGCTCCAAATATTTCTAATGATTTAGTCATTACAAATGATATAGTACGTCTTATTTCTGATACCGAATTTCAACTGTTGGGAAGATTTGATAATATCATAAATTCAGGTGGGATAAAATTAATTCCCGAAGAAATAGAGTCCAAGCTTTCGGTAATTATTGAAAATAGATTTTTTGTTGCTGGTATTCCAGATGAAAAACTGGGGCAAAAATTGATTTTGGTTGTTGAGGGCAATTTAGATTCAAATAAAATCATGAACAAAATTAAGGCTACATCAGTACTACAAAAAACTGAAATTCCAAAAGATGTGGTTTGCATTCTAAAGTTTTCTGAATCTAATGATAAAGTGCAAAAGGAAAAGACCTTGAGGGGCATTTAATATATTTTGTACCTTCATAATACATAAAAATAAAAAATGAAACTGCTCATTCTACATTCGGTATTATTTTTTACCCTAGCACTTGGAGCGCAGGAGACTGAACAGAAAACAACTATTTTATGGGATACTTCCTTTTCAATGCTAGATAGAGACTTACAAGAAGAAGTCAATTACTTGAATACTTATTTTAATAGAGTTCAAAATGCAGAAGTGAGTTTGCTAATGTTCAATAATGGCGTGGTTGATAAAGAATCGTTGCATGTTGCATCTGGAGACTGGAGTACTATTCACAACAAGTTAACAGAAGTAATTTATGATGGAGGAACCTCATTTAAAAACCTTTCAAATTATGTACATTCTGGGGATATTTTACTTTTTACTGATGGCGCTCAGAACCTGAACAATGACACCCCTATATTCAATGGAAATGTTTATATCATTAACAGCAATAAGGATATCAATAAGGCCAATATTAATTTGCTTACCATATTAAATAAAGGGAATTATGTTAATCTTATAGGAATAGGTGATGCGCCCTTAGAAAAGAGTACTAGGAATTATACGGGTACTATTTTTGAGAATAATATTGGAGTTGGTGGAGTGATAATTTCAATAAAAGGTAAAGAAAGCACAACGATAAGGTCAAAAGAAAATGGCTTTTATGAAATTGAGGCACATCCAGGAGCAGTATTGGTCTTTTCTATGAATAATAGCATTAGAAAGGAAATTGTATTAGGAAACATAACAAGTATTGACGCTTGGTTTGATAGTCAAGGGGTACGTTTAGATGAAGTGGTGGTTACTGAAAAAAAGAAAGCACTTGAAGATAAAAAAATTACAGCTTTTGGATTAGCAAATCCTGATGCTGTTGGGTATGCCGTACAAAGCATTACGGATGTTGATATTCCAGAAAGCTCAACAAATGTTTCAAATGCAGTTCAAGGGAAGTTCTCTGGCGTTAAATTGGGGCAGAACGATGATTTAAGTCAAGTAGTGATGAGACCCAGTAATTCAATTCTGGGAAATAATTATGGACTCATTGTTTTGAATGGAGTGCCTATGCCAAGGTCTAACAGTTCAAGTACATCATTCAAAATAGAAGGGACTGGGTATATAGACCCCAAAAATATTGCTAGTATTACGGTATTAAAAGGACTGGCAGCAACAAACAAATATGGTAGCCTTGGCAGTAATGGTGTTATTTTAATCACTACAAAAACAGCTTCTTTTGATGATGTAAAGGAAAAAGAAGATTTGGCTCTTGTTAAAAATAATATTTATAAAGGAAAAATAAAAATAAGTAATAAACTTCTGGTGACACCATATTTAAAGGAGTTAAAAAAAGGAAAGAATGTTGAGGAGGCATATAAAATATATTTAGGACAAAGAGCTCAATATTGGGAGCACCCAGAATATTTCATTGATGTACATGATTTTTTTGCAGGAACAAATGGGGCTTTAGCCCATCAGATTTTATCCAATATTCTTGAAAAAAGTTCCCCTTCCATTTTAGAATTAAAGGGACTGCTGTTTAAGGCAAGTCAAAACGGATACCATGAAATGGAATTATACGGTGCAAAAAAAATCATGGATTTGTTTCCAAATAAGATACAATCCTATTTAGACCTAGCATTGTCGCACAAAAAAGTGGGAAACTATCAAGATGCTTTGAATATGTTGATTAAAATTGACAATGGCAGTATCAACCCAACACTAGATTTTTCAGGCCTTCATAAAATTGTTAACAGTGAAATAAGAAATATCATATATAAAAAACGGATTGACTTAGATTTAACCAAGGTTGAGGATAAATACCTAAATAATGCTACTTATGATGTAAGAATTGTATTTGATTGGAACAATGACCAGGCAGAATTTGAATTGCAATTTGTAAAC
This sequence comes from Flavobacteriaceae bacterium, assembly GCA_002746415.1. Lineage (GTDB taxonomy): Bacteria > Bacteroidota > Bacteroidia > Flavobacteriales > Flavobacteriaceae > Saonia. Next base: position 131,286 of record NVXD01000018.1, read on the forward strand.
CCACAGAAAAAGTTTTTTAAATGGGAGCATACGGATTTGGCTATTCGTCAAAGAATAAAAGATGAATTGGACAATGGATACAGTAAAGAGCAATTTGAGATTATGGGGGAATTGGGTAAAGGAGAATGGATTATAAATATAAAATATTTAGGTAACAGAAACCCAAATAAGAAAGATGTAACGTTTATAAAAGGTATGGTGCAATACAATTTTGGAAAACCCAATCAGAGATCAGAAAAATATATGGTTAGGTTAGATGAAAAAGGAACTGAAGCTTTGTTTTTTAAACTTAATTTATAAACCAATTCCAGGAAATATAAGACAATTCAAAATTTGACTGCAACTGAAAAAAAGAAAAATTTTATCCAAAAACTACTGTTCTAAAATTTCTTAAGTAGCTATCCTAAAAACAACTTTTTTTATTTCGTATTTTCATGGCCTAAACAAGGCTTATGAAAAGTATTTTTATTTTGGTTTTTTTATGGATGCATGCTTTTGGTTTTTCACAGCAAATACTTTCAGAAAGGGAAAGAGCCATGGTGGTGGATGAAATACTAGAAACTCGTTTGGATAGTTTGTTGCCTGCTTTAATGGATGATGCGGGCATAGATATGTGGATTCTTATTTCTCGGGAATATAATGAGGATCCTGTTTTAAAAACAATGTTGCCTTCTACTTGGTTAAATGCCCGCAGACGTACAATTTTGCTTTTCTATAGAAACCAAGCTAAAAATACATTTGAAAAACTAGCAGTAGCTCGTTATGATGTAGGGAACAACATAGCATCTGCTTGGGACAAGGAAAAGGAGCCAAATCAATGGAAAAGGTTAATGAAATTGATTGCCGAACGGAATCCAACTAAAATAGGATTAAACTATTCCCAAGACCATAATATTGCAGATGGACTGGATAAAACGGATTATGATGCCTTTATCCAATACCTTCCAAAAAAATCCCATTCTAAAATTGTCTCTGCTGAACAATTGGCGGTTGGATGGATAGAAACAAGGACAGAAAGGGAAATGATTATATACAATCAGTTGGTAGACATTACCCATGATATTATTGCGGAAGCCTTTTCTGAAAAAATAATAACTCCCGGCATTACAACAACGAGTGAAGTGGAATGGTGGATGCGCCAAAAAGTGACTGATTTGGGATTGGAAACATGGTTTCACCCAACTGTAGATGTACAACGGACCACTGAAAATTTGGTAGGACATTTATACTCTTTTTCTGGACGCCCTGGTGATATGGTTATTGTACCTGGAGATTTACTGCATTGTGATTTTGGAATTACCTATTTAGGGTTAAATACAGATTGTCAAGAGCTGGCATATGTATTAAAGCCCAATGAAAATAAGGCACCATCCTTTTTGGTAAATGCATTAAAGGAAGGCAATATGGTTCAGGATTTTTTAACTAAAAATATGGTTGTTGGGAGCACGGGCAATGAAATATTAGCTAAGTCTCTAGAAGATGCCAGAAATGCAGGCCTACAACCGGCTATTTATACGCATCCTTTAGGTATGTATGGGCACTCCGCTGGAACAACCATTGGGATGTGGGATGCTCAGAAAGGTGTAATGAAAGATGATGGCGAAAACTATCCTTTACACTACAATACTGTTTATGCTATAGAATTAAATACTACTGTTAGTATTCCAGAATGGAAAAGAGAGATACGAATCATGTTGGAAGAAGCTGGTTTTTATGGTAAAGAAGGTTTTAGATATGTAAATGGCAGACAGACAGAATTACTACTGATACCTAGAGTTAAACAACATATAGAAAACTAAACCTGTAAAACTCCCATATTAAATGGCTTTTCAATAGGAGCATGGTTAGCAGCCTCTATACCCATAGCTATCCATTTACGCGTATCTAAGGGGTCAATTATGGCATCAGTCCACAATCTTGCTGCTGCATAATAGGGAGAAATTTGATCATCATACCGTTTTTTGATGGTATCAAAAAGAGCGGCCTCTTTCTCTTTGGTGATTTTTTCACCTTTTTTTTCCAAGGAAGCTTTTTCAATTTGCAACAAAACTTTTGCTGCAGAATTACCACTCATAACAGCAAGTTCTGCACTAGGCCATGCAGCAATTAATCTTGGATCGTATGCTTTGCCACACATGGCATAATTTCCTGCTCCGTAGCTGTTGCCAATAATTACAGTGAATTTTGGAACTACAGAATTGCTTACGGCATTTACCATTTTGGCACCGTCCTTAATAATGCCACCCTGTTCACTTTTACTTCCAACCATAAAACCTGTAACATCTTGTAGAAAAACAAGAGGGATTTTCTTCTGGTTGCAATTGGCAATGAAACGAGTAGCTTTATCTGCGGAATCTGAATAGATGACACCACCAAATTGCATTTCACCTTTGGCAGTTTTCACCACTTTTCTTTGATTTGCAACAATTCCAACGGCCCAACCATCAATACGAGCATAACCTGTTAAAATGGTTTTTCCGTATCCTTCTTTGTATTGTTCGAAATCAGAGTTATCTACCAATCTCTTTATGACTTCCAGCATATCGTATTGTTCAGAACGAGAAGCTGGTAGTATGCCATATATTTCTTCAGGCTTTTCTTTTGGTTTTGCAGGCGTTGTTCTATTATAACCGGCTTTATCAAATGCACCTATTTTATCTACTATATTTTTAATTGTGTCCAAGGCATCCTTATCATCTTTGGATTTATAATCTACAACTCCACTTATCTCGGAATGTGTTGTAGCCCCGCCTAAAGTTTCGTTATCAATGTTTTCGCCAATGGCAGCTTTCACTAAATAACTGCCCGCCAAGAAAATACTCCCTGTTTTATCAACAATTAAGGCTTCATCGCTCATGATTGGGAGATACGCTCCACCGGCAACACAACTGCCCATAACTGCAGCTATTTGTGTTATTCCCATACTACTCATGATGGCATTATTTCTAAAGATTCGGCCAAAATGTTCTTTGTCAGGGAAAATCTCATCTTGTAGTGGTAGATACACCCCAGCACTATCCACTAAATAAATAATAGGTAACCTATTTTCAATGGCAATTTCCTGCGCTCTAAGATTTTTCTTTGCGGTTATAGGAAACCATGCACCAGCTTTTACAGTTGCATCATTTGCCACTACCACACATTGTTTGCCTTTGATATAACCAACTTTAACCACAACACCTCCAGAGGGACAACCACCATGCTCAACGTACATTCCATCTCCTACAAAAGCTCCAATTTCTATATTGTCTTTTTTAGCGTCTAAAAGATAATCAATACGCTCCCTAGCCGTCATTTTCCCTTTGGCATGCAATTTTTCTATTCGTTGTTTGCCACCACCCAATTTCACTTTTGCAAGCTGTTTTTTTAGTTTTGAAAGCAGTAATTTATTATGGTCTTCGTTCTTATTGAAGGTAATGTCCATTCTTAAAAGGTTTCTTTAATCATGATAAAGATAAGGAGTAAATTTGATTAACTTTGAGAAAACTCAATTACAAAATGAAAGATAAAATACGCTGGGGCATTATTGGCTTAGGAGGAATAGCTCGAAAGTTCGCTGATGATTTAAAATTAGTCGATGATGGTGAATTGGTAGCTGTTGCATCTCGAAGTGTAGAAAAAGCTGAGGCATTTGCACAGGAATACGATGTAGCAACTTCTTTTGGAAGCTATGATGAATTGTTTGACTTTAATGGTGTAGATGTACTATATATAGCTACCCCACATGATTCCCATGCAGAATTGAGTATAGCAGCCATGCGCAAAGGTAAGCATGTACTTTGTGAAAAGCCTATCGCCGTCAATAGAAAAGATACGGAGAGCATGGTAGCTGTATCCAAAGAAGAAAATGTATTTCTTATGGAGGCCATGTGGAGTAGGTTTAATCCATCAATTAAAAAGCTAAAAGAGCTTGTGGATGAAGGAGTCATTGGTGATGTGGGTTATGTAAATGCAGATTTCACTTATTTTGGTTTGGATAGGGAAGAAGATGGTCGACTTTTAAATCCTATGCTAGCAGGTGGTTCCATTTTAGATATCGGAATTTATCCAATATTTTTCGCGTACCTATTTTTGGGGAAACCAAAAAAGATAATAGCAGCATCCAATTTTTATAAAACTGGGGTAGAAATACAAACTTCTTTGATTTTTGTCTATGATAATGCCCAAGCCATTCTTCATAGTGGTTTTGATACCAATTTAGAGGTCAAGGCTAAAGTTTCTGGTAGTAAAGCATCTTTGTCATTGCTTCCTATCTGGCATATGGCTCAAGGGTATACATTGGAAAAAGGTGGTGATGTTGAGAGTTTTGATATGCCCACTCTTGGCGTGGGATATGCAAGCGAGGCTATGGAAGTGCATGATTGTCTGCGTGCTGGAAAATTGGAAAGTGACTTATGGTCACATCAAAACAGTTTGGATCTAATGGAATTGTTGGATGAAGTACGAAGGCAAGTAGGTGTGGTTTTCCCTTTTGAATCTTAAAATGTTCATATTTACTAGGGTATTCCTTTAAATTCACGATATTTGGATTTCAACTAAAGTAACTAAAAATGGTAATGAATAAAAACACGGTTCTTTCGTGGGCAACGTTAATTATGATATTTGTAGGATTGGCTCTTATTGCATTGGGAGCATTTAGATATGACGAAGTTGCAGGATGGGGTTTTGCATCTGTTGGTATAGGTTTCTTTGCAAATGCTTGGGTATTTAATGCCCTAAAAGGACGCGTATAATCTTTAATGTATTTTTTAGCCTCCAATCTTTTTAATAGGATTAATGTAATATATTGTTAATCCGATAATCTAATATTTTATAGTATGTCTGACGATAAAAAAGTCATTTTCTCCATGTCTGGAGTAACTAAAGCATATAAAAGTGCCAATACTCCGGTATTAAAAAACATTTACCTCAGTTTCTTTTATGGGGCAAAAATTGGGATTTTGGGACTCAATGGTTCTGGTAAGTCCACTTTATTAAAAATCATTGCTGGGGTTGATAAGAATTTTCAAGGGGATGTTGTTTTTTCTCCAGGGTATAATGTAGGATATCTAGAACAGGAACCACAATTGGATGAAGACAAAACTGTTTTGGAAGTTGTAAAAGAAGGCGTTGCAGAAACTGTGGCAATTCTTGATGAGTACAATAAAATAAATGATATGTTTGGTTTGCCAGAAGTTTATGAGGATGCAGATAAAATGCAGAAACTCATGGACAAGCAAGCGACGCTCCAAGATAAGATTGATGCCTCTAATGCATGGGAATTGGACACCAAACTTGAAATTGCAATGGATGCATTGCGCACACCAGATTCTGATAAGAAAATAGGGGTGCTTTCTGGTGGAGAACGTAGACGTGTTGCACTGTGTAGGTTGTTGTTGCAAGAACCTGAAATACTTTTATTAGATGAGCCTACTAACCACTTGGATGCAGAATCTGTGCACTGGCTGGAGCATCATTTGGCACAATACAAGGGTACGGTTATTGCCGTAACGCATGATCGATATTTTTTAGATAATGTTGCAGGTTGGATTTTGGAATTGGACAGGGGAGAAGGCATACCATGGAAAGGCAATTACTCAAGTTGGTTGGACCAAAAATCGAAACGACTGGCACAAGAAAGTAAACAAGCATCTAAAAGGCAAAAAACATTGGAACGTGAACTGGAATGGGTTCGCCAAGGAGCTAAGGGAAGGCAAGCCAAGCAAAAGGCACGTTTAAAAAACTATGACAAACTGTTAAGTCAGGATCAAAAACAATTAGATGACAAGTTGGAAATCTATATTCCCAACGGTCCACGTCTGGGAACAAATGTGATAGAGGCTATTGGCATCAGCAAGGGCTATGACGATAAATTACTGTATGAAAATTTAAACTTTAAACTGCCACAAGCTGGTATAGTTGGTATTATTGGTCCCAATGGTGCTGGTAAGACCACTATTTTTAGAATGATAATGGGTGAGGAAACCCCCGATAAAGGGGAATTTGCGGTAGGCGAAACCGCAAAAATTGCTTATGTAGATCAAAGCCATTCCAATATAAACCCAGATAAAACTATTTGGGAAAATTTTAGCGATGAGCAAGAATTGATTATGATGGGAGGCAGACAAGTTAATTCTAGGGCCTATTTAAGCCGATTTAATTTTTCCGGTGGGGAACAGAACAAAAAAGTGAATATGTTATCGGGAGGTGAGCGTAACCGACTTCATTTGGCCATGACCTTAAAAGAAGAAGGAAATGTTTTGCTTTTAGATGAACCGACAAATGATTTGGATGTAAATACACTACGTGCTTTGGAAGAAGGGTTGGAAAACTTTGCTGGGTGTGCAGTGGTCATATCTCACGATAGATGGTTTTTGGATAGAGTATGCACACACATTCTAGCTTTTGAAGGAGATTCACAAGTTTATTTCTTTGAAGGCTCTTTTTCTGACTACGAAGAAAATAAAAAGAAGCGCTTGGGTGGTGATTTAATACCTAAACGTATTAAATATAGAAAGTTGATACGTTAAAACAAGCGCATTGACTGTTAGAGCGGGACCTGGAACTATTCCAATTTCTATTCCGCTCCTTATAGCAAAGTAATGTTTGTAAATAATCATTTGGGTACCAATTCAATGGACTGCTTCAATGTAGTGTTGTCTGCTAAAATCAATTCTTTAGACTATTCCACATAACCATTTTATAAGCTTTCCATAAAAATTAAGGAGTCAAAGAGGGATATTTAAAGGTGCCATTACCATTATTAAGTTGTTTTTTTTTATTTAAAAAATCCAAACGTTAAAATGTTCCGTATATAAATTGAAAAATCGAAATAACTGTTTTAAAATTTACGAACTCTATTTATTAATAAATACATTATGACGGAAACAAAAAACAATAACGGATTAAAGGTGGCAGCAGGATTACTAGGTGTAATTTTGCTTGGAACAATTATTTACACTGTAAGTCTTTATCAAGATAAGAAAAAGACAACCCAAATGCTTACAAATGAAAAGGATTTGGTTGTAGAAGATTTAAATAGCTTAAAATCTGAGTATGACAAAGCTATTATGGAAAGTAATGTTACCAATGAAGAATTAGTTGGAGCTAGAGACAGAATTGCAAAATATATTGATTCTGTTAAAACCATGAAAGCAGATATTTCTTCACTTTCTAGATATAGAAGACAAGTGACCACTTTAAAAGCTGAAAGAGCACAATTGCTTAAGCAAGTTGATTCTCTTAGAAGCTCTAATTCGTTGTTGGCGATGCAAAGAGATAGTACATTTGTAGAGTTAGAAAAACAAACTGTATTTAATGATTCTTTGGTTGTTCAAAACACACAATTAGCTGATGCTGTAGAAAGAGGGTCTGCATTAAATTTATCTAAATTCAGTGTTGATGCAGTAAGAGAAAGAAACAATGGAAAATTGGTTTCTACATCTAGAGCTAAAAGCACCGATAAATTTAAAATTTGTTTTACAGTTGCTGATAATGTAATTGCTGAAGCTGGTGACAGAGAGTTTTATGTTGAAGTATTGGATCCTCAAGGAAATGTTCTTGGAGAAAGTTTTTCTAAATCAAATGATTCTGGAGCTTCTGTAACATATAGTAAAGGAACTAACTTCTATTATGAGAACAATACTTTAGATGTATGTGATTATGTAAACAAACCAGCTGGAGATTTCCAAAAAGGAAATTATATGGTGAATGTTTATGATGACAAACTAAAATTATTGGGAACTTCTAAGTTCATTTTAAAGTAAGAATAAAGACTACTTATTTATAAAAAAGGGGAGAAATCAACATTGATTTCTCCCCTTTTTATTTGCATAGATTTTTTACCTAATTTATTTTAAGGAACCTACCATGTTTTCTGGTTTTACCCATGCATCATATTCGGCTGCGGTCACGTACCCTAAATTAATGGCCTCCACTTTTAATGTAGTGCCATTTTTGTGAGCCGTATTGGCAATTTCAGCAGCTTTGTAATACCCTATTTTTGTATTTAAAGCAGTGACCAACATTAAGGAGTTGTTTAGCAATTGTTTTATGATTTGTTCATTGGGTGTGATACCTGAAGCACAATTTTCCTCAAAACTAACACAGGCATCGCCAATTAATTCGGCAGATTGTAAAATATTTGCTGCCATCATAGGTTTAAACACATTCAGTTCATAATGTCCTTGCATACCTCCAACAGCTATAGCCACATCATTACCCATTACTTGTGCACAAACCATGGTCAAAGCTTCACATTGAGTTGGGTTCACTTTCCCAGGCATTATGGAACTTCCTGGTTCATTAGCAGGAAGGTTAATTTCACCAATACCAGAACGTGGACCAGAAGCCATCATCCTAATGTCATGGGCAATTTTATTTAATGAAACGGCTAATTGCTTTAATGCAGAATGACTTTCCACAATGGCATCATGTGCCGCCAATGCCTCAAACTTATTTTTTGCAGTAATAAAGGGTAAGCCTGTAAACTCTGCAATATACTTGGCAACAAGAACATCATAACCATCAGGGGTGTTAAGCCCTGTACCAACAGCTGTTCCACCTAGTGCAAGCTCACTTAAATGTTCTAATGTATTGTTCAACGCCTTTAATCCATGGTCCAATTGGGAAACATACCCAGAAAATTCCTGGCCCAAGGTTAGGGGAGTGGCATCCATTAAATGTGTTCGTCCAATTTTCACTATTTGGGCAAAATCCTTCGCCTTTTGATGCAAGCTTTCTCGCAACTGGGTGACACCTGGAATGGTAACTTCTACAATTTTCTTATAGGCGGCAATATGCATTCCCGTTGGAAAAGTATCATTAGAGGATTGTGATTTATTTACATCATCGTTTGGTTGAATGGTTTTTTCTCCTTCACCTATGACTTTGCCTGCAATTTCATGTGCTCGGTTAGCTACAACTTCATTTACGTTCATATTGCTTTGAGTGCCAGAACCTGTCTGCCATATAACTAATGGAAATTGAGCATCATGTTTGCCCTCTAAAATCTCATCGCATACACTTGAAATTAAATCTCTTTTTTCTTTAGAAAGGACACCAAGTTCACAGTTGGTAAAGGCTGCTGCTTTTTTTAAATAAGCAAAACCATAGACAATATCCAAAGGCATGGATGCTGTTGGGCCAATTTTAAAATTGTTTAGGGAACGTTCAGTTTGTGCTCCCCAGTATTTATCTGATGGGACCTTAACTTCTCCCATGGTATCTTTTTCTATTCTAAAGCTCATTTTTAATCGATTTTATATTCACAAATGTACCATTTTGAAGCTCATTTATCCAGCGTTCAAATGATTTCAGTATTTTATTGAATTTGATTTGCAGTATTTAACCTTTTCAAGTTATCTTTGTACTATTAAAAATTTGTTCCATGTTTGATTTTGACCAGTATTTAGGATTTTTAGCTTTCTTTACCATATTAACCATGGGGTTTTGGCTAATGATATTTTTATTGACTTTTGTGGTGCCATATTGGTTGATTGGAAATTTAAGAGAATTATATAAAGAGAAACGGGATGCTAGAAAAGCAAAACGTAACGAATAAAAAAAGAAGCCAATTGGCTTCTTTTTTTTTTGGTTAAAAAATAAGTAAAGGTTGGTTATTATCCTTCAAATTCAAAATCATCACCACCGCCTCCGCCACCATTTCTTTGCTGGTTTCCATTTCTTCCTCTTTGGTTTTGTTGTTGGTTAAACCTATATCGAAAAGACAATGTTATTTGACGCTGTCTCCATTGAAACTCACTTTCAGTAAAAACATTGGAAGTTCTTGTCTCACTAATTCTTTTTCTGGTGTTAAATACATCACGAACATTTAATGACAATGTTGCTTTATCCTTTATGATTTCTTTGCTTAATGCAAGATTGGTGTTTAAACTGCCCTTGTTGATACTTTGTGCATTTTCCGAAGGACCTCTATAAAAAAGATTTGTTTGGAAGTTAATTTTTGCTGGTAATGGGAATCTAGCACTGATTCTTGTAAACCATGTAAAGTTTTCAGAATCAAAATTCTGAGTTATTTCTTCATCAAGAAAATTAGTGTAGGTATAATCTCCTTTTAAATTGCGCTGAAATAAATTTATATTCCATGAAAACCTCCAGTTTCTTTTTGGATTATAGGTGGTCGTGAATTCCATGCCATATCTGCTTTCATCAGATAAATTGATGGGTGTACGTGCTTGTACAGGCACACTTATAGGGTTTAATGGGTCATCTGGATTATCAATTTCAACAAACTCTCCAGTTTCTTGTGTTACGAATTGAAATACTCCAGTAGATTTGTTATAATAACCTGATGTAGATATGGTTACCTTGTCCCATCTTTTTAAGTAACCCAAATCAAATGCATTGGTAAATGTTGGATCCAAATTTGGATTTCCTTGAAACAAGTTAGTATTACTTGTTCGAGAAGGAAATGGATTTATAAAACGAGACCTAGGTCTTCTTAACCTTTTGCTATAACTTATTGTAAGTTGCTGGGTTTCTGAAAACTCATACCCAAGAAATACAGAAGGAAACCAATTCACATAATTTTTAGTGCTTACATCGTTGGTATTTAACAGCGCAATTTCTATATCAGAAGATTCCATTCTTAGACCAGCTAAAGCATTAAATTTATCCAGCTTTGTTCCTAACTGGGTATAAGCAGCATTTATTTGTTCCTTGTAATTCAAGATATTGCTAAAGTCGGGATTACTAGTAAAGGTTCCATTGTCATCAAGAACACCAAAGTTAAAATCGGTATTAAAATTGTTGAAATTTCCACGGTAACCAAATTCAAATTGAGCGTTATTGTCCTTACCAAATGGCAATACATAATCCATTTGCAACAATTGGTTTACTTGCCTTTCATCATTTAGAGTTACTTCTGTAGGCAAACCAGTTGTTTCACCAAGAACAATTTCATCTATGACAGAATCTTCATCGTCAGTTCCAGAGGAGTATTGATAATCAAAAACAAGTTTATGTCCATCCTCATTAAACCTTTTTTCATAATTGAATGAATACCTAATATTTTCATCTTTCTCCACTTCTCTGGTGAATCTATTTCGCTGAATAGTTGGGGTCCTATTGGCATCAAAATTAAAGAAGTCTATATCTGTAGTATTGTTGCCATCAGATGTTCTAAATCCAAATGAATTTGTAATACTGCTTGTTTCATCAATAAAAAGTTCAAGACCTATATTGGTATTGAAATTTTTTCTTTCTCTCTGAGTATCTCTTATTTCATCTTGAAAACTAGCAGTGTTCCCGTTTGAATCAAAATTTTCTTGCTTAAAAAAAGCATTTCCTGGACCTTTACTGAAGCGATAAGAAGTATTGGTGAAAATATTGAAATTTTTACGTCTAAGGTTTAGATTAAGAGCCGCCCCATAATTTTCTGGATTACCAACAAAAGTATTCACAGATCCATTAAGTCCGGCTGTTTTACTTTGTTTAAGAATAATATTGAGAATACCTGCTGTTCCCTCAGCATCATACCTGGCAGAAGGGTTGGTGATGACTTCCACCTTATCAATCGCATCAGCCGGTAATTGTTTCAAGGCATCTGGACCAAGGCCAGAAAGTGCAGATGGTTTTCCATTGATAAGAATACGAACGCTTTCATTTCCTCTTAGGCTAATATTTCCTTCAACATCAACAGATACTGAGGGGACATTATCCAACACATCGGTAACAGAACCGCCTCCTACAGTTAAATCTTTACCAACGTTATATACTTTTTTGTCTAACCGTAATTCTACTGTAGTGCGTTCCCCTATCAATTCTACTCCTTCTAATTGAGCGACATCCATGCCAAGTTTAACGGTACCAAGGTCTATTGAACCAGTCAATTGCTGATTGTCTAAAGTGTGTGTGATATAAGAAATGTATTCTATTCTTATGTTATAGCGCCCAGGAAAGGCATCCACACTAAATTTACCATTGGCATCAGTAATGCCTCCAGTAATTCTATCTGGATTACGAACGCTTTGTAATACTAAAGTGGCGTATTCTAGAGGTAGGTCATTATCCTTGTCTAAAACTATTCCCGTAATTTTTATTGGTTTTCTTTGCCCTTGTGGTCTTTGTGCACTTATCGTTACTGTTGCGGCAAATAAAAATAAATAGAGTAGTTTTTTCATAGATTTTTAATCAACCCTTATCTTTCTTCTTTTTCTTCTTTTTCTTTTTCTTCTTTTTGTTGGTTCTAAAACCCTCCTTTTGAAGCTTTACAAAGGCATTATACTTGTCTTCTGGAAGACTAGTTTTTAAATCTTCTTCTTGCCTTTTATATATTTTTTCTAAAGCTTCTCTGGTTTTTTCATTATCCAACTCTAGAATTTGTAATTCCAGACGCTTTTTAATGGATGTAGTAAGTATGCTACTCACTACTGCCACTTCAAACTCATTTAAACCAATGGCTTCCGTAATTTTGGGCATTTGACCCTCTACAATTTCTTCAGCTGTTTTTGGTTCAGGTTTTTTGTCTGGCATTTCAGCTTGTGGAACGGTATTGCGACTTCTGCCATATCCATAACCACCACGTCCATAACCACGCCCACTACCGTAACCATATTGAGCACTAAGATTTAAAGAACATATAATTAAAAAGAAGAACAATAAGGTAAATTTGTTATTTGTTTTCATGTTTTTAATCGATTACTTTGATTACAAAATTATTTTAAGGTTTAAACGCACATCGTTAAATGTTTGTTAAAGTGATTTTCCTTTGTTGACGCTAGTGAGCAATGATGTCAACAATTTTTCCTGATGGTCTGCCAATAACAGCTTTATTACCATTAATGACTATTGGTCGCTCTATTAATTTAGGATGTTTTATCATAGCATCAATTAGCGCGTCATCAGATAAGTTTTTCCCTTTGTATTTTTCTTTCCAAACAGATTCATTCTTGCGAACCAAATCTTCTGGTGCAATCCCTAAAAAGCTGATTACTTGCTTTAATTCTTCTTTGGAAGGAATATCTTCCAAATACCTGATTACTTCAAACTCCTTGCCAGAGTTTTCTAAAATTGCCAAACCTTCTCTAGACTTACTACATCTTGGATTGTGGTATATTTTTATCATTAAAATATGAAATTTTTTGCTAAGATGAGAGTTTTAAGATGTTTTCCCAAATACCATCACTAACAAGCATATTTTCTTTTAAATTTTTCGCTCTCTTTTTTGCACTTCTTTCCCCGGGAAAATAAGTTTTATCCCCTGGGTGCATTGGTGTTACGTCATGGGTATAATCTATAATCTCGTTAATGAGTTTTTCTTGCAATTCCTTATCTCCATAAATCTCTGGATTTATACACAGAAATACCTGAGATATTTGAGTTTCTTCCTCCTTTTTGCTAATTCTGTAAGTAGAGTTTCCAGCTGATAGCAGGGTGGCTAGCATGTCCAAAATCATAGATAAAGCAGAACCTTTCCAATAACCAATGGGCAGTCCTCTTTCTTTCAATAATATTTTTTCTGGATTATTAGAAAGCTGGTCCTGATCATCCCAACCCCCAAGGAAAGGCAATTTTTCCCCTTTTAATTTATAATCGTTTATTTTCCCGAAAGAGAACTGAGAAATAGCCATATCTAACACTACGTTCTCTTTTTCTCTGGGAATGGCTACTACAAACGGATTATTACCTATTCTACTTTCCTTGCCACCCCAAGCTGGCATATTGGGTTTTGTATTGGTAAACATAATGCCAATACAACCGGCTTTCGCGGCTTGCATGCCGTAAGAACCACCTCTCATCCAATGGTTGGTGTTTCTTAGCGCTACCAACCCCATACCATGTTGTTTTGCCAGGGAAACAGCTCTTTCTGTACATAAGGTTGCATTTACTACGCCAGGACCTTGATTACCGTCCCAACGTTCTATACTACCAAAAGACTCCGTTTTTTCTGCTTGTGCATCAACTTTAATAATCCCTTTTTCTACATGTTCAAGAAATAGAGAAACGCGATTGATTCCATGAGAATTTACTCCCACCAATGTACTTTCGGTGTGTACATTGGCAAGGAGATTGGCTTTTTCTTTAGGAAAATTATATTTTAAGAAGACTCCGTTGAGGACTTTTTGCATGTCAACTTGGGAAATTCGCATGGACTGTTATTAATAATGTTTATTTTATGGTCTATTTACCTTTGGCTTTACTGTTCCTCTTTTTGCCCCATCATCATGAGATACGCTTTTAAGAATTTGTCAATATTGCCATCCATTACAGCATCAACATTACCAGTTTCTTCACTTGTTCTTACGTCCTTTACCAATTTATAAGGGTGCATCACGTAATTTCTGATTTGGGAACCCCACTCAATTTTCATTTTAGAAGACTCAATTTCTTGACGTGCTTCCATTTTTTTACGGAGTTCAATCTCGTACAATTGCGATTTCAACATTTTTAGCGCTGTAGCCCTATTTTCATGTTGTGAACGGGAATCAGAACAAGAAATATGGATTCCAGATGGTTTGTGTACTAATTGTACTTTAGTTTCCACTTTGTTTACATTTTGACCACCTGCACCACTAGAGCGTGCTGTTGTTATTTCTATATCCGCAGGATTGATGTCTATTTCAATACTATCATCCACCAGTGGATAGACATAAACAGATGCAAAAGAAGTATGTCTTTTGGCATTGCTATCAAAAGGAGAAATACGAACCAATCTATGTACGCCATTCTCACCCTTTAGCCATCCAAAGGAAAATTCACCATCTATTTCCAGCGTTACTGTTTTTATACCAGTTACATCACCACCTTGATAATTGAGTTCTTTTACCTTATACCCGTTTTTTTCACTCCACATCATATACATGCGCATGAGCATTGCCGCCCAATCACAACTTTCTGTTCCACCTGCACCTGCAGTAATTTGGAGTACAGCAGTTAGTTCATCTCCCTCATCGGAAAGCATGTTCTTAAACTCCAAGTTTTCAATGGCAGTAAGAGACTTGTCAAAATGCACGTTTACTTCCTCTTCAGTAACCTCACCTTCTTTTTGGAATTCAATTAAGATTTCCAAATCGGTTACTAAATCATTGGACGAGTTGTAATCCTCCACCCACTTTTTTTTGGATTGGATAGATTTCATTTGTACTTGAGCTTCCTGCGGATTATTCCAAAAGTCGGGCGCAAGCGTCTTCTCTTCTTCGTTTTCTATTTCAATAAGTTTGGCATCAATGTCAAAGATACCTCCTTAACGCACCAAGGCGATCTATAAGACCTTTATGTTGATCTGTTGTTATCATCAAAAAAATTAAATTTGCTCAAAAATAAGATTCTTTTTTACTATTTAATAATCTACTTCTTTTTAAATGTTTTTGCCTAAATTTAAAACTCAAAAACCAACCCAAAATGAGGAAAGTTATAGTACTGTTTATTACTGTGTTCACATGTTATTCTCTGCAATCCCAATTCATGGAAAAAAGTAAGGAATATTTAAAACATGAAGGTTATTTTGATTTTTATTACGATGAAGGGGAAGATAAGATCTTTTTGGAGGTAGACGCCCTGAATGCAGATTTTTTATATGTGTATTCCTTGAGTAGTGGTATAGGCAGTAATGATATTGGACTGGATAGGGGGCAACTCGGAAATGAACAAGTGGTCCATTTTACGAAAGCCGGAAATAAGCTACTTTTAGTACAACCCAACCTAAAATACAGGGCACTCACAGAGAATGAGTTGGAGAAGAAGTCGGTGGAGCAGGCCTTTGCAAAGTCGGTTCTATTTGGTTTTAAAATTGTGGAAGAAATTGACGGCACCTATATCATTGATGTCACAGATTTTTTAATGCAAGATACCCATGGAGTGTCTAATAGACTAAAAAACACCAATCAGGGTGCTTATAGTCTGGACGCCTCCAAAAGTGCTTTTGCATTAGCCCGGACAAAGGCCTTTCCCAATAATATAGAATTTGATGTGATGTTAACCTTTAAAGGTGCCCCTAAAGGAGCATATATTCGTTCTGTAGCTCCTAATCCAAATTTAATTACTGTAGCGCAGCATCATTCCTTTATTGCATTACCAGATGATGAGTACCAAAAAAGAGTTTTTGATCCAAGAAGCGGTTCCTACCCGTTTTCATATTACGATTATGCTACTCCAGTAGAGGCCCCTATTCTTAAGCAATTTATTACTCGACATCGACTAGAGAAAAAAGACCCCAACGCAGCCATAAGTGAAGCGGTAGAACCCATAGTGTATTACCTTGATAATGGTACGCCAGAACCAGTTCGTTCTGCGCTCATGGATGGTGGAAAGTGGTGGAACGAAGCTTTCGAGGCCATCGGCTACAAAGATGCGTTTCAATTAAAAATACTTCCAGATGATGCAGACCCTCTAGATGTGAGGTACAACGTCATACAATGGGTACACCGTTCCACTAGAGGGTGGAGCTATGGTAGCAGCATTACTGACCCAAGAACTGGAGAAATAATAAAAGGACATGTGAGTTTGGGAAGCCTTAGAATTCGTCAAGATTTTTTAATCGCCCAAGCCTTGATGGACAAGCCTTTTGCTGATAGAGATGATAACCACCAAGGAATGCTAGCATTGGCTTTGGCGAGAATCAGACAATTATCGGCCCATGAAATTGGCCACACACTTGGTTTTGCTCATAATTTTGCTGCCAGTACAAACGGTAGAGCATCGGTAATGGATTATCCGCACCCACAATTTTCAATCGTAGATGGGAAAATTGATTTTTCGAACGCCTATGATACCGGAATTGGTGATTGGGACAAAACAACTGTTGCCTACTCTTATACAGTTTTTACTGAGAGTAAGGATGAGAAAAAGGGCTTGCATGCTATTTTACAAAAGGCACAGACGGCTGGGTTGCGATATATTTCCGACAGAGACGCCAGACCTATGGGTAGTGCTCATGTTTTAGGCCATTTATGGGACAATGGTAAAAGCGCCAGCGAAGAGTTGGATCATGTTCTTGACATTAGAAAATTAGCCATAAGCAACTTTTCAGTCGATAATATTAGAACAAACGAACCCTACTCAGTTTTGGAAGATGTTTTTGCGCCTTTATATTTTTTCCACCGCTACCAAACAGAAGCGGCTGCTAAAGTTATAGGTGGATTGGATTATAATTATGCGATTAAAGGAGATGGTCAGAATGTAGTTTCAACTGTTGACAAGGCAACCCAACAAAAAGCTTTAAAGAGTATTTTGAAAACCTTGGATGCTCAAGTAATCGCAATTCCAAAAGAGAAATTAGGGTTGTTTCCACCACGTGCCATAGGGTATTCAAGGAGCAGGGAGTCTTTTAAAGGGAGAACGGGAGTTGCTTTTGATCCATTTGGAGCTGCAGAAACAGTTAGCAGATATAGCCTTTCACTACTCTTGCATTCTGAAAGGGCCAATAGATTGATACAGCAAAAGGCTGTTGATGATAAGCAATTGGGACTGCAAGAGGTAGTAAAATTACTCTTAAAGCAAACAGTTAGGGCAAAAAGTAAGGTTGGGTATATAGGAGAAATACAAAAAACCATTAATTGGCAGGTATTAGGTGAGCTAATGGCTTTGGCCAGTGATAAAAATAGTGCTCCACAGGTTACAGAAATTATTTTGTTTGAAATGATGCGCTTAAAAACATGGTTGGGGGAAAAACGCATTGAGCCTACAGCAATTCTTATGAAAAAAGAAATTGAATCTTTTATTGGGAACCCAAAAGGATACGAAAGAAAAACGGTAGCTCCTCAAATTCCAGATGGTTCCCCAATTGGGATGGATTGTATGAATTAGAGAAATTAAAATTCCATTAGTATTGAAATCAACTTTGCATGAAAATTAATTTAATAAGTGATACGGTAACCAAGCCTAGCCCGGGAATGTTAGATGCCATGATGTCCGCAAAAGTAGGAGATGATGTATTTAAGGAAGATCCTACCGTAAATGCTCTTGAAGATCAAGTGGCAAGAATGTTTGGGATGGAGGCGGCTCTTTTTTTTCCAAGTGGTACCATGGCCAACCAAACAGGAATAAAGTTGCATACGCAGCCAGGGGAGCAATTAATATGTCATGAATATGCCCATATTTATAATTATGAAGGTGGGGGTGTAAGTTTTAATAGTGGTGTTTCCTGTAAGTTATTAGAAGGTGGTAGTGGAATGATGACCGCTGAACAAGTAGCCGCCGCAATAAACCCTCCAGACTTTTATCATAGTCCGTTAACCTCATTGGTTTGTATTGAAAATACCACAAACAAAGGGGGAGGAGCTTGTTGGGATATTAAGGAGCTTAAAAAGATTAAAAATATTTGTGATGAAAATGGGTTGGCTTATCATTTAGACGGGGCAAGACTTTGGAATGCTTTGGTAGCCAAAAAAGAAACCCCTAAACAGTATGGAGAACTCTTTGACACGATTAGTGTCTGCTTTAGTAAGGGGTTGGGCTGTCCAGTAGGTTCTGTTTTGATTGGGAGTCAAGAATTGATTGGAAAAGCTTTAAGAATAAGAAAGGTATTTGGAGGAGGAATGCGACAAGCAGGTTTTCTTGGGGCGGCGGCTATTTATGCTCTGGACAATAACATTGAAAGACTGGCAGAAGACCACAAACGTGCAAAAGAAATAGGACAGCTCCTTAATGAGTTGTCATGTATAGGAAAAGTAGCCCCTATTGAAACTAATATTGTAATTTTTGAGATTGATGAACAAAAGCTGAGTGTCGCGGATTTTACAAAAAAACTAGAGAAGCACAACGTTCATATTATAGATATGGGACAAGGGAAATTAAGAATGGTGACCCATTATGATTACACCCAAGAGATGCATGAAATTGTTCTAAATGTATTGGATAAACTATAGCTACTCCACACTAGAAACACTTTTTAAGCTGTTTTTGGTGTTTTTAATACCATTCTCCATGCCCGCTTCTGAACTGTATAATTGACTGCTACCAATGATATTTCCAATTCTATCTTTTAGATTAAAAAGGAATTTACCTTGATGATTGGTTTTTCTTTCAAAAATGTTTTCATGACGGTCCATTGAATTTAAATCAAGAATTACCTTATGAATTGCTTCCTTATTGGGAAAAGGAATGCTGCTTAAAATGAGACTGCCACCAGTAGACTTTACGCTAAAGCAATACATATTGTCTTCGTCTTTTTTTATTTCAACCATAACCTAATGAGCCTCTTTTATAAAAGTACCATTTTAAATATGGAACAATCAAATAATCTAGCAACTATTTAAATAACGAACCCATTCCTGGAATATTGGGCATTCCCTCTTTGGCTACAGCCGCAAGTTCTGCTTCACTTATTTTGGTAGCAGTTGCAATTGCTTTGTTGATAGTCGATATTAAAAGATCCTCCAATTGCTCTTTGTCATTTAAAAGGGAATCGTCTATTGCGATAGACTTTATGGTTCTGTTTGCCGTTATGGTTACCGCAATTAAATCGTCGCTCGATTTTTCTTCAAGAAGAACTGTGTGTAAGCGCTGTTTTGTAGCTTCAACCTTTTCTTGGGTTTCTTTTAGTTTGCCCATCATTCCCATCATATCTCCGAACATATATATTTATTTTAAGAAGTTCTAACTCCAAAATTACTAATTTGCGCGAATTATTATCCATTTGATAAGAGATAATTATCTAATATTAAATCATATAATGCTTCTAATATGAGTCATTTAAAAATTAGTAAAATTGTTTTGTTAGTAAGTCTTATTTTTGCGCCCTCTTGTCAAAAACAAAAAAAGAATAAAATTGAAATGAAAGAACCAATAGCACAAAAAAAGGCTAAAGAATTAGAGAAGCATGGTGATATTAGAGTGGATAATTACTATTGGTTAAATGATAGGGAAAACAGTGAAGTAATAACCTATTTAGAGCAAGAGAACGATTACTACGCAGAAAAGACGGCCCATACTAAAGATTTTCAAAGTTCACTTTTTGAAGAAATGAAATCTAGGATTAAGGAAGATGACTCTTCTGTTCCCTACAAACATAATGGGTATTGGTACATTACTAGATATGAAGAAGGAAAAGAGTATCCAATTCATTCTAGAAGAAAAGGAGATTTGGAAGCTGCCGAAGAAATAATGTTCAATGGCAATGAAATGGCCGTAGGACATGAATATTTTAACTTAAGAGGTATCTCTATAAGTCCAGATAATAAGTATGCATCTTTTGCCTTGGATACAGTTTCCAGAAGACAATATTACATTCAGATTAAAAATTTGGAAACAGGGGAGATTTATACGGATAAAATCGAAAATACAACAGGTAGTTCTGTTTGGGCCAATGATAATAAAACATTTTTTTATACTAAGAAGGATCCAACAACCCTAAGGTCGGATAAAATTTATAAGCATAAGTTTGGAACTGATTCCAGTACTGATAAGATGATTTTCCATGAGGAGGATGAAACTTTTGGGACATTTGTGTACAAATCAAAATCCAAGAAATATATCATTATGGGTTCCTATAGCACCCTTACAAGTGAGTATCAAATCCTTAAAGCGGATAGTCCTGATGAACCTTTTAAGATGTTTTCACCAAGGAAACGAGGATTGGAATATTCAATTTACCACTACCAAGATGACTTTTATGTATTGACTAATAAAGATGGTGCCACCAACTTTAAGTTGATGAAGGTAAAAGAGGATAATACTTCTTCAGAGCATTGGGAAGAATTTATTCGGCATAGAGATGATGTACTTTTGGAGGATATAGACATTTTTAAAGAGTATTATGTACTTTCTGAAAGAGAAAATGGGTTGAATAAGTTAAAAATAGTACGTTGGGATAATACGAATAGTTATCATCTACCATTTGATAATGAGACGTATACAGCCTATTCTTATGCCAATTTAGAATTTGATACACAAACTTTGCGATATGTGTACAATGCGATAACTACTCCGTATTCCATATTGGATTTTGATATGAAAACCAAAAAGAAGGAAATAAAAAAGGAGCAAGAAGTTTTGGGAGGTACATTTAATAAAGAGAACTACCGGTCACAAAGGGTTTGGGCAACTGCAAGGGATGGAGTGAAGATTCCAATGTCTATCGTATACCATAAAGACACAAAATTAGACGGTACAAGTCCATTATTACAATATGCTTATGGCTCCTATGGTAGTACTACAGATCCTTATTTTTCCACCTCAAGGTTAAGTCTTTTGGACAGAGGGTTTGTTTTTGCCATTTCACATGTTAGAGGAGGAGAGTATTTAGGAAGAAAGTGGTATGAAGATGGTAAGCTCCTTAAAAAGAAAAATACATTTACAGATTTTATTGATTGCTCTTCATATTTAATAGAGAACAACTTTACCAGTGCCAATCATTTATATGCATATGGAGGCTCAGCTGGTGGGCTATTAATGGGCGCTATCGTAAATATGGCTCCAGAGCTGTATAATGGTGTTATAGCCGCAGTTCCATTTGTAGATGTTATTACAACCATGCTGGATGATTCCATTCCCTTAACCACAGGAGAGTATGATGAGTGGGGAAATCCTAATGATAAAGCATACTATGATTATATAAAAACGTATTCTCCTTATGATAATGTTGTGGCACAAGATTACCCTAACCTATATGTAACCACTGGACTTCATGATTCACAGGTACAATATTTTGAACCTGCAAAATGGGTGGCCAAATTGCGAGATACAAAGACAGATGGTAATTTATTGTTGTTTGACATCAACATGGATACTGGTCATGGTGGAGCTTCTGGCCGTTTTGAAGCACTAAAAGAAACTGCTAAAGATTATTCCTTTTTACTGGATTTAGAAGGCAAAATACGGTAGTTCAAAAAAAAATCTTAATTTTGACGCTGGAATATATATTTCTATTTCCTATATTAGAAGTTATATTCCCCTAACTAGACACCATTTTATGGCATCCAAAATAAACGCTCATAATAACCTCCTATCACTAATAGGCAATACCCCATTAATCAAGTTAAATAAAATGACCTCCTCATTTGTAGGTAATTTTTATGCAAAATTTGAGGCTTTTAACCCTGGGCATTCCTCTAAGGATAGAGTGGCTGCTTATATTATTGAAGAGGCAGAACGCAAAGGCATTTTAAAAGAAGGCAGTACCATTATAGAAACTACTTCTGGGAATACTGGTTTTAGCATAGCCATGGTAAGCATTATTAAAGGTTATGATTGTATTCTGGCCGTTAGTTCTAAATCTTCCCAAGATAAAATTGATATGTTGCGTGCTATGGGTGCAAAGGTATATGTATGCCCTGCACATGTGAGTGCAGATGATCCACGATCATATTATCAGGTTGCAAAGCGACTACATGAAGAAACAAAAGGCTCCATTTATATCAACCAATATTTTAATGAGTTGAATATGGAAGCCCATTATAAAACTACAGGACCAGAAATTTGGGAACAGACCAATGGGAATATTACTCATTTGGTTGCTTGTAGTGGTACAGGAGGAACCATTTCTGGAACTTCAAGATATTTAAAAGAGCAAAATCCTAATGTAAAAGTAATCGGAGTAGATGCTTTTGGTTCGGTTTTAAAGAAATATCATGAGACAAGGGAGTTTGATGCTGAAGAAATTTACCCATATCGTATTGAAGGTTTAGGAAAGAACCTAATTCCTGGAGCTACTGATTTTGATGCAATAGATGAGTTCATAAAAGTAACTGATGAAGAAAGTGCGCATACAGCAAGGGAAATTGCAAAAAGTGAAGGAATGTTTGTTGGTTACACAAGTGGTGCGGCCATGCAAGCTTTAAAACAACTAAGCGCTGATGGAAAATTTGATAAGAATAGCAATGTTGTTGTAATTTTCCCTGATCATGGTTCAAGATACATGAGCAAGGTCTTTAGTGATGAGTGGATGAACAACCAAGGCTTTTTTGATAGTAAAAATGTTGAAGAAGTACAACAAATACAGTTTGTAAAATAATACACAAATTAGATGTGTTTAGGCGATGATCTTTTGGGTTATTGCTTTTTTTTTGAGCGAATATTTTTATGAATGCTTATTAAAAATCTATATTTTTGCGGTTAAACCAATTAGTGGCTAGATGAGAGATTTATTTGAGAGGATTATAGAGAATATAGGACCATTGGGAAAATGGGCCTCCCAGGCAGAAGGATATTTTGTTTTTCCAAAATTGGAAGGACCCATTTCCAATAGAATGAAATTTCAAGGAAAGGAAGTTATTACTTGGAGCATCAATGACTATCTGGGACTTGGCAGTATGGCTGAAGTTAGGAAAGTGGATGGTGAAGTGGCAACAGAGTATGGAGCAGCCTACCCCATGGGAGCCAGAATGATGAGTGGTCATACAGGTTTTCATGAACAATTAGAACAGGAACTGGCTTCTTTTGTTAACAAAGAATCTGCTTATTTATTGAACTTTGGTTATCAAGGAATGGTATCTGCCATAGATGCCTTGGTTTCTAAAAACGACATTATCGTCTATGATGTGGATTCACATGCATGTATCATTGATGGGGTTCGATTGCATATGGGCAAGCGTTTTACGTTTATGCACAATGACATGGAGAGTTTGGAAAAAAACTTGGGACGAGCAACAAAAATGGCAGAACAAACTGGAGGAGGTATTTTAGTTATTTCCGAAGGGGTCTTTGGAATGCGTGGAGAGCAAGGGAAATTAAAGGAAATAGTAGCTTTAAAAGAAAAGTTCAACTTTAGGTTGTTTGTAGACGATGCCCACGGCTTTGGAACTTTGGGAAAAACAGGAGCAGGAGCAGGAGAAGAGCAAGGAATACAAGATGGTATTGATGTATATTTCGCCACTTTCGCAAAATCTATGGCCGGTATAGGTGCATTTTTGGCTGCCGATAAGCCAATTATTGATTATTTGAAATATAACCTTCGGTCTCAAATGTTTGCTAAATCTTTGCCTATGATTTACGTAAAAGGAGCGTTGAAAAGGTTGGATATGCTGCGTACCATGCCAGAACTTAGGTCTAAATTATGGGAAAATGTCAATGCTCTACAAAATGGCCTTAAAGAAAAAGGTTTTGATATTGGAGCAACAACAAGCTGTGTTACCCCTGTTTATTTAAAGGGTAGTATCCCTGAGGCAATGGCTCTTGTGAAGGATTTGCGTGAAAACTATGGTATCTTTTGTTCTATAGTAGTTTATCCAGTAGTGCCTAAAGGATTGATTTTATTACGATTGATTCCTACCGCAACCCATACTTTAGAAGATGTGTCCATAACATTAGATGCTTTCTCAGCAATAAGAGATAGATTGGAGAATGGCACGTATAAAAGATTGTCAGCAGCTGTTACAGCGGCAATGGGAGAATAAAAAAACTTAAAGTTTTATATAATTTAAAAACCAAATTCTTAGCCAAACTGGTAAGAATTTGGTTTTCCTATTTTTAGGAGACCAGCTCTTTTCTATACGTTCTTCTTCGTTTGTGTACCACAGGATCAAAATGTTTCCAAAGTTGTTTAATAGCAAGATTATCCTCTAATTCTGGTGTTCTTATACAATTTATGATTCCATTTTGTCTAAACGTATTGTAGTATTCATTGAAGATAATGGCGGTAATCCCTTTGTTTTGATAATCTGGATGCACTCCTATAAGGTAAAAAATAATATCCTTACTCTGTTTCTTGGCCTTTAGCATATGAAAGATGCCAAACGGAAATAATTTACCCTTTGATTTTTGAAGAGCCTTTGAAAAGGAAGGCATTACTATAGAAAAGGCAATAAGTTTATCGTTCTTATCAACAACAAATTTAATGTATTCTGGGTTGATAAAACTGATGTATTTTTTCTTGAAATATTCCTTTTGAATATCGTTAATAGGGACAAAAGAGGAGAGCGAAGCATATGAGGCATTAAAAAGATCAAACATTTCATTTGCCATGGGTAAGATGTCCGAAGTTTTAGTGAAATTGAGTTCTTTAAGGCCATATCTTTTTTTTATCAAAAAATTCAACCTTTCAAAGAACTCAGGTTTTACATTGGAAAAAGGAAACCTGTTTTCCATATATTCCTTTTCTTTGACAAACCCAAGTCGTTCAAAATGAGCTGCATAATACGGGTGGTTGTACCAGGTGATCATAGTGCCAATATGGTCAAAGCCTTCAATAAGAACACCGACTTTATCCAAATTAGAAAACCCCACAGGACCTTCCATAAACTCCAATTGGTGTTGTTTTCCTATTTCTTCCACTTTTGCCAAAAGCGTTTCGGTTACGGCTACGTCATCAATAAAATCAAACCAACCAAACCTCATTTTTTTTACTTCTTGCTGGGTGGTTTCTATTCGGTTGATAATAGCAGCTAGCCTGCCAACAATTTTATCGCCTTTATATGCCAATAAGAACCAGGCATCTGCATCTTTAAAAATAGGGTTTTTGGACTTGTCAAAAGTATCCAGTTCATCTTTTATGATAGGAGGCACCCAGTATGGAGAGTCCTTATATATGGAAAATGGAAACTGGACAAATTTCTTTAAATCAGATTTTGTCTTAGCTTCTTTAATAGTGATCATAGGATTAATTTTCTATGACCAATATTAACACTATTAATTTAGAGGAAAAAGGGAATAGCCAAAAGTTATAATACAATTTGACCTAAGGGAAAATGGATTGGGAAATAGCAAAAAGCAAAAGAAGGAATAGTACAGCTTTAATTTTTAAATTGGAGATTTTTTGAATTAACAACTGTCAGGTTAAAAATCAATCACCCCATTATCGGAGGGTTTCTTTTTTTTGCCTTTCTTTCTATTCTTTTTCTTGATTTTCTTTTTCTTCATGCTATTTTTCTTGATTGGACTACCATTCTCACCAGCTTTTTGATCCTGTATAGGGACAAGTTTATCTTTATGAAAATCAAACCGATAAGAAGCACCCATAGTTGCATAAAACTGTGAAGGGGTGTGTTTAAAACTAGCCCCAAAATTAATATCAGCTTGGAGACGGTCATTGAACAAATGCGCAATACCAGTTCTGAGAAGTATATCGGCGTAGCGATCACTTTTAATACCTTGATTTTCAATGAATACACTCCATTTAGGATTCTTAAGACCACGGGTAATGGAAACGATATAGCTCATTTCTGGAAAATCAGTTCCAATACGATCATAAATTATATTGGTAATCAGTACAAATTTTGGTGACAATCTACTCTGGGTGGCTAGCATTCCTCTATAAGAAATTGTTGGGTCTTCTGGGTAAAACGGATTGTCACCTAGATTAAAATTGGCACCCCCGTATAAGGAAACGGCAGGAATAAGATTTTTAAGCTGAAATACATTGTTGGCTCTCCAACTTAATAGATTGGGTTTGTTTTTTTCAGGATCTTTAAATGGGTCATAGATTAGATACTTTAATCCGGCACGGTGTTTTGTAAAATTTACGTTAGTAATTTCTTCTTCTAGACTAGCGTAGCTCTTCTTCTCACTTAAATAAGTGCCCTCCCAAGAGATTTCCAATTCTTCAAAAAGAAGACCGTATCTAACGACTAATTCGCCCCCTAGGCGATTAGCAGTTGTTAGCAAATCACGGTGTTCTTGCTTTTCGTATACTATACCAAATTCGGTTTGCAAAACGTTTTTTCCAACGGCATAAGCACTCACAGATTGTCCTGGTCTATTAGAATTTATAACATCAGTATATTGTGAAACCGTTAAAAGTGGAAGTAAAAAAAGAAGATATACTAGTTTTTTTTTCATTTTTAAAAAGCTAAAAAATAGCCTTTAGGCTACTATTTATTATTATTTTAAGACTTTTGTGTTCGTAATACAGCCCTAGATTTGTATTTTTATACTAAATATTTAAACACATGGTTTTACTAAAAACGCTTTTAATACTACTCTTAGTATATTACCTGTTTAAAATGGTTATTAGAATGTTGGCTCCAAAATTATTTAGCTATGCCGCTAAAAAAACCGAGGAACATTTTAAAGAAAATTTTGAGCAGTTTACCAATAAAAACAAAGCTCCAGAAACAAAAGTAGGAGATACAACTGTCGATAAAAATTCAACTAGGAAAAGTAACACTTCAAAAAAAGTTGGAGATTATATAGATTTTGAAGAAATTGATTGATATTAGCGTAAAATCAAAAAATGAAACCTGGCTTTAAAGCTCTTTTTACACATTTTTTTGTTGTTGTGTTTTTCATTGTAGCCGCTCTGACTTATTTCCACCCTGTACTTCAAGGGAAAGTTATTCTACAGTCTGATATTGTTCAGTATAATGGAATGGCCAAGGAGCAGACCGATTTTAAAAAGAACACCGGTGAAGAGCCATATTGGACCAATAGTGCATTTGGCGGCATGCCTACTTATCAATTAGGGGCCAATTACCCTCATAATTATGTAAAAAAGCTGGACAAACTTATTCGGTTTTTACCACGACCAGCAGATTATCTCTTTCTTTATTTTATAGGGTTTTATATTTTGCTTTGTTGCTTAAAAGTAGATTTTAGACTGGCAATATTGGGCGCTTTGGCTTTTGGTTTTTCCACCTATATGATTATCATTATTGGGGTCGGACATAATTCCAAAGCACATGCGCTTGGATATATGCCGATGCTTTTAGGAGGAATTCTGCTCGTTTTTCAAAAGAAATATATAAAGGGGTTTATACTCACGGCTATTGCCATGGCATTGGAAATTGTTGCCAACCATTACCAAATGACCTATTATTTTATGTTATTGGTACTAATATTGGGTGTGGTCTATTTTATCTACGCTATTAAAAACAAGGAGTACAAACATTTTTTTGTTTCTGTAGGAATTTTGCTGGTTGCCGTTGTATTGGGGATAGGTACAAATGCCACAGGTTTGTTAGCGACTAAAGAATATGCAGATTGGAGTACTAGAGGGAAAACAGAGTTGACCATAAACCCAGATGGTACCACCAAAGAGAATACACAAGGATTAAGTAGAGAATACATTACTCATTATAGCTATGGGGTAACAGAGTCTTTAAATTTATTTGTCCCCAGATTGTTTGGGGGTAGTAATCAAGAAAATTTGGGTAAAGATTCCAAGGCTTATGATTATCTAGTAAGACAAGGCTTATCAAGAACAAAGGCATTAGAATTTTCTAGCGATATGCGCCTTTTATATTGGGGTGACCAACCAGGGACTTCTGCGCCTGCCTATATTGGAGCGGTAATTTTCTTCCTGTTTGTATTAGGATTGTTTATGGTAAGGGGAAAAACCAAATGGTGGCTTCTTGGAGGGGTACTAATGTCCCTCTTATTATCATGGGGAAAGAACTTTAGTCTGCTTACGGATTTTATGATAGATTACTTTCCACTATATGATAAGTTTAGAGCGGTATCTTCCATACAGACTATTTTGGAACTCTGTGCTCCAATTTTGGGAATTTTGGCATTGGTGAAATTGTTTAAACCAGAAATTCCTAAAAAGAAGAAATTTAATTCCTTAAAAATAAGCTTCATTATTGTAGCAGGCATAGGTATTGCACTATTGGCTTTAAAAGGAATGTTCGATTTTGTAGGATTGAACGATGAAACATATAGAGGGTATTATGGAGATGAATTAATGTCCATGATACAAAGGGATAGGGAAACAGTATATACCAGTGACACCATACGCTCTTTAATTTTTGTGTTGTTGGCGGCAGTGGTCATTTGGCTATTCCTCAAAGAAAGAATTAATAAAAACATAGCTATAATAGGACTGGGATTTTTAATGCTGGTTGATTTGGTAGGCATAGATCTACGCTATGTGACCGAGGAAGATTTTGTTAGGAAAAGACGTATGTCTGAACCTTTTCAAATCACAGCAGTTGATAAACAAATACAGCAAGACACGTCTAATTATAGGGTATTTGACCCGTCAGAAGGGTTTCAGGCAAGAACGGCTTATTTTCATCAGTCCATTAGTGGATACCATGCTGCGAAGCCAAGAGGTATGGAAGATCTCTTTGATTTTTATGTGTACCGAAATAATATTGGTGTCTTGAGTATGTTGAATGTTAAGTATATCATTCAGCAAGATGAAGAGGGTAAGTCCTACGCCACATTAAATCCAAATGCAAGCGGTAATGCTTGGTTTGTTAGGAAATTGAACGAGGTAAAAAGTGCTGATGAAGAAATTTTAGCCTTGGAAAGTTTGGATGTGAAAAATAGTGCGGTTGTAAACACAAAGGCATTTCCTGATGTGCGCCGATTCGATTTTCAAGTCGATTCCACAGCGACCATTAAATTAATGGATTATAGGCCAAATCATCTTACCTATAGTGCTACAAATCTAAATGCTGGTGTAGCGGTATTTTCAGAGATGTATTATGCCCATGGATGGAATGCTTATGTTGATGGTGAAATAAAGCCACATTTTAAAGTCAACCATGTATTACGTGCATTGCGCATACCAGAAGGGCAACATACCATTGAATTTAAGTTTGAACCCAAAGTAGTGGAAACAGGAAGCAAGATTGCGCTGGCAAGTTCTGTTGTATTAGGGTTAATCATTATGGGCGGATTAGGATTTTCTATATGGCGCCCTCGTAAGAAAGAGCTAGCATAATGCAAAAGGTACTCATCATAACGTATTACTGGCCTCCAGCAGGTGGACCAGGAGTACAACGTTGGTTGAAATTTGTAAAATACCTGAGGGATTTTAATATAGAACCCGTTGTTTATATTCCTGAAAACCCAAATTATCCCATTATTGATGATACGTTTTTGAACGAAATTCCAGAAGGAATTACCATTTATAAAAAACCCATTTTTGAACCATATCGTTTGGCGAGCCTGTTTTCTAAAAAGAAAACCAAAAGAATCAGTTCTGGTATTATTGCAACTAAAAATCAGTCTTTTTTAGAAAAGACAATGTTATGGGTACGTGGTAATTTCTTTATTCCAGATGCCCGTAAATATTGGGTAAAACCCTCCATAACATTTTTGAAAAGCATAATTGAAAAAGAAGGTATTAGGACGATTATAACCACTGGCCCACCACATTCGGTACACCTGATAGGCTTGGGTTTAAAAAAGAAGTTGAACCTTCAGTGGTTGGTAGATTTTAGAGATCCATGGACCTCTATTGGTTATCATAAAAAATTGAAATTATCAAAAGCTTCGCAAGCAAAGCATAAGGCATTGGAATACCTGGTGCTTACTAGTGCTGATAAAATTATTGTGACCAGCAGTACCACGAAGAGCGAGTTTGAAGTGCTTACCAAAAAACCAATTAGGGTCATTACAAATGGGTTTGATGTTGATTATGCAGAGGAAGTGGTATTGGATATTAAATTTACCCTTTCCCATATTGGCTCATTATTGGGTGGTAGAAACCCCAAAAACCTTTGGAAGGTTATATCAGAATTAATTACTGAGGACGAAGCCTTTGAAAAAGCAATATCCATTCAATTTGCAGGTGTAGTGAGTCAGGAGGTGATGGAAAGTATAGAAGCCGCTGGACTAGCATCCTATGCCAATTTTTTGGGGTATGTATCACATGAGGAGGCCATCAGTATTCAAAGAAAGTCGCAAGTATTGCTATTGGTAGAAATTGACTCGCCCGAAACCACAGGAATCATTCCAGGAAAGCTGTTTGAATACCTAGCCGCCAAAAGGCCTATTTTGGGGATAGGACCAAAAGAGTGGGAGGTAGTGGATATGGTAACCGATACCAATTCTGGCCATATCTATAATTATGAAGCGGAATCAGATTTAAAAAGTGTAATTTTAGATTGGTTTTTAAAATACCAGCAACAAGACCTTAGCGTTACTTCCATACATGTGCAACAGTACAGTAGGAGGGAGCTTACAGGAAAATTAGCCGAATATATTCAATGGGAGTCGTATTAAAACAATCTTTAAAGAATACTCTAGTAACCTATTTGGGTTTTGGTATTGGCGCTCTAAATATTCTCTTTTTATACACGAATTTTTTAACGGATGAATACTTTGGTCTTGTAGGGGTTATTTTATCCACTGCCACTATTTTAATGCCATTGATGGCTTTTGGCGTGCCAAATACTTTAGTGAAATACTACAGTAGTTTCCAAGGTTCTAAGAACTCAAATGGGTTTTTAACCCTAATGTTGTTGTTGCCTTTGGTCATTATAATTCCAAGTACCGTACTTACCTATTTTGCTTTTGAGGCCATTGGTAAGTTTTTATCCAAAGAAAATGCTATTGTAGAAAGTTATGTATGGTACATTTTCTTGATTGGCCTTGCTATGGGGTATTTTGAAGTATTCTATGCTTGGGCAAGGGTGCAGATGAAAACTGTCTTCGGGAATTTTATGAAAGAGGTTTTTATACGTGTGTGCGTGACCTTATTGTTGTGCCTTGTCTATTTTAAAGTGATTACAGTAGAAGTTTTTCTTAAAGCTTTGGTTGTCGTGTATCTATTGCGGACAATTATTATGAAACTCTATGCTTATAAATTGAAATTTCCCAAACTGAGTTTCACATTTCCCAAAAATTCTAAAGAGATTATTACCTTTAGTTCTCTTATTATTTTAGGAGCCTCAGCAGGAGTAATTGTATTGGAAATAGACCGATTTATGATCAATCAGTTTATAAAAATAGAATATGTAGCATACTATAGTGTCGCCATCTTTATTGCTACAGTAATTGCGGTACCCTCTAGGGCCATGCATCAAATAACGTACCCTTTGACAGCAGAAATACTGAATAGAAAGGACAGCTTTGCCTTAAAGGAATTATACCAAAAAAGTTCTTTAACGCTGTTTATCATTTCTGGCTTATTATTCATATTAATTCTCCTGAATCTGAATGATTTATATACCCTAATTCCCAAAGAGTATAGTGGTGGACTTCTAGTGGTACTACTCATTGGTCTTGCTAAATTGTACGATTCCCTCTTGGGTAACAACAATTCTATTTTGTATAATTCTGATTATTATAAAACCGTATTGGTTATGGGGGTATGTTTAGCGGCAATGACCGTCCTCTTTAATTTTTGGTTGATACCCTTATATGGATTAAATGGTGCGGCATTGGCCACATTCTTGGCTATCTGTATTTTTAATACCGCCAAACTCTTTTATGTAAAGGCTAAATTTAAAATACAGCCTTTCACTGTGGACACCCTTAAGGTATTAGGGCTTTTACTTTTAATTGGGCCTCCGCTATACTTTTTAGAGCTTCCATTTTATGCACTACTTAATATTGCTATAAAAAGTGTCTTTGTGGTAGTAGTGTATATAAGTGTATTGTATAAGTTTAAAATCTCTGAGGATGTATTTGGGGTGTTGTCTAAGTTTTTGAAGAAGTAGTTTTATACCTCTTTCGCCTTGAGTACTTTAATTATTTTCAGTTTTGTGTTTTAAAATCCACTAAAAGCATAAATTTCAGATGGTGCGCTTTGGATTATTTTTGGTAAAAATTATTTCTTTTATTTTTCAGATAAGAGTGTTTTCTTTCAATTTCTTCCAAAAATGTCTTTTTGACATACACAGTCAATTTATTGAAAGGCTTGGTCAATTAAAACATGTAGAATTTTATTTATTTTGTTTCATTAAATAAAAAATCTAAGTATAACTTAAAAATTATTAATATGATTAAAAATAAAATAGTAATTAAAGTAATAGCATTAGCTGTCGTATCCATTATGTTTACAATCGTCCAAGGTTGCGGTGAAAAGGAAAACAAACTTAAAAAAAGCGAGGAGCCAATAGCTGAACTATCTCTTGATGAAGGAACGGAACCTCACATTCATAGTCATTCATTACCATCAGATCCTGGCAAAAGAATAGTAAAACCAAATGAGGCAAAACAATTTTGGATTTTTCCAGAAAGCAAGGAAAATCTAGGTTCTGGAGGCTTGCTTCAAGTTTATATGGACTCCGAAAGTCATCCCCATGCTTCTTCAGGTTTCGCAAAATATGAGTTGGGTGTAGGAGGTGCATTACCTGAGCATAAGCATAACAAAACCGAAGAGATTGCTTATTTTCTTTCAGGAAAGGGTATTGTTATAAGTTATGAGAACGATCAGCGTATAGAAACAGTTGTGGAGGAGGGATACGTATGGTATACGGCACCAGGAGAATGGCATTCATTCAAAAATACTGGAGATATACCCTTAAAATTGGTGTTTGCCACTATACCAAATGCCAAACATGGCTTGTTGACCTTCTTTAAAAAGGTGGGGGCAGCGCCTGGGAAACTGGCCACTGTATTAAGTGCCGATGAATTTGCAAAGCTTGCATCAGAAAATGACTTGATCTTAAAGCCTGCAAAAATTGAGTAGAAACATGGCTTGGACTTTGTGTTAGCTGGGCAAGGTGTATAAGAAATATGCACCAATCAATCAATCAATTGTAGGTGAGAAAATATAAGTTTAACCTTTGGGAATATTATGCTATCTTAATTGCTTTTGCTAAAAAGATGTAATTTTAAAGTACAAACCTTTATTTGAAAAAGATGGAAAACGGTTACGACATAGCAAAAAACACTCCTATATTCAAGAAAATTGAAGTATCCTCCCTTATGTTTTCGGAGTATCGATGTATGGAGGAAAAATCAATGTTCGCAGCCTGGTCACATCTTAATTATTTTATTTATGTACTGGAAGGAAAAAAGAAATGGCGCACCTTAGATCATAGCTATATGGTTCATGCCAATGAGGTGCTTTTTGTAAAAAAAGGGGCCAATATTATCCATAAGTTTTTTGATTCGGATTTTTGTGCCATGGTAATATTTATTCCAGATACGTACATCAGGGATTTTATTTTACAAAAACCAGAAATAGGCATGGGTCAAAAAAATAATATTCCAAGTGACAGTGTAATTCCTTTAAAATTAGACAAGACATTAAGCACCTATTTTGCTTCCATGTTGGAGTATTTTTTTAATAATGAAAAGCCTTCAAAATATTTAATGGAAATTAAATTTCAGGAATTGTTGGTCAATATTTTGTCACTTTCTTCTAATCCAAAAATTAGGAGTTATTTTAAGAATATAGCACAAAACGTTAAACCATCGATCAAAAATATTATGGAATCTAATTTTATTTATAATTTATCTCTGGAAGAGTTTGCCAGGTTAACGCATAGAAGCTTAAGTAGCTTTAATCGTGATTTCCATAGTACTTATGGAATATCACCAGGGAAATGGCTTATTAATAAAAGACTGCTACACGCTAAAAAGTTACTGGAGAATACACATCAAAAAATATATGAAGTCGCTTTTGATTGTGGTTTTGAAAGCCCCGCACATTTTGCAAGAGTATTCAAAAATGAAAATGGTATGACTCCTTTAAAATTTCAAAAAAACGCAGCTGTACGTTTAATGACATTATAGTAATATTTTCAACCTCTGATTATAGATATGCATAAAAATAAGACAACTAAACTTGTATCAAAAAAATTGTTGAATCTTATAGACCAGTTAGGCGAACAATTTGCAACAAATGGAATTAATCATGATCAGCGTGATACTTTTGTAGCTGATAATTATCATTTGCTCAAAAAGAAGGGATATCTAACAGCCATGATTCCACAATCCTTAGGTGGAGCGGGTGTTTCTTATAATGATATGTGCAAAATCTTAATCAAAATTGCACAGTATTGTCCTGCTACCGCACTAGCGCTTTCCATGCATCAACATCTCATTGCAACCAACATTTGGAAATACATACATTTTAATACGGGAGGAGAATTTCTAAAAGAGGTAGTGGATAAAAATCTGGTTTTGATTAGTACAGGTGCACGTGACTGGCTAGACTCAAGTGGTAATATGATAAAAACGAATGGCGGTTATTTGGTTTCAGCAAAAAAACAATTTGCTAGTCAATCTGCAATTGGAGATATTTTGGTGACCAGCATGCCTTATAATGACCCAGAAAAGGGTTGGCAGGTATTGCACTTCACAGTACCTATGAGTTCAGATGGTCTAAAGATACTGGATGATTGGTACACACTGGGAATGCGAGGTACTGGTTCACAGACGGTAACACTAGAAAATGTATTTGTTCCCGATAATTCGATATCCATGACAAGAGCAAAAGGCGAGTTTCCTATGTTTTGGAATGTAGTGCTTACCGTTGCATTACCCTTGATCATGGCCCCTTATGTAGGAATTGCCGAGAAAGCATTGAAGATTACTCTAGAAAAGTTAAAAGTAAAACAGGGTAGACCACCACATATTACTTTTTTACTTGGGGAAGTCTATAATAGCCTTACATCGGCTCAAGTGTTGCATAAAGACATGATTGGAAAAGCCAACAATTTAGATTTTCAGCCTGAAAATAGATTAGGTGTCGAAATATTAGCCAGAAAGACATTGGTCGCTAGCGCATGCAAGGAAACTGTCAATAAAGCTATGGAAACAGTAGGCGGACAAAGTTATTATCGAAAAA
Organism: Flavobacteriaceae bacterium; assembly: GCA_002746415.1. Classification (GTDB taxonomy): domain Bacteria; phylum Bacteroidota; class Bacteroidia; order Flavobacteriales; family Flavobacteriaceae; genus Saonia. The sequence continues at coordinate 166,576 of NVXD01000018.1, forward strand.
TTGAACTTGAACGACTCTTCAGGGATGTACAGGCGGCAGGTTTTCATACATTACCCGAAAAGCAACAGCTGCAATTTACAGGAGATTTTTTATTGAAATAGTATTATGGCCCATAATAACTATTTGTAGTTATGACCTAGACATTATTCTTGTTTTCAGGCAGCATCATATAGGTATTACGTCTTTATTTTGAAGGTAATCAACTTCTATGGCACTACTGAACTGCGTAATTGATGCGTTTACGGAAGGAGACTCAAAACAATTATGAAATTGTTTTTGATTCAAATAGAAAAACCCCACGGGAACCGAAATTCGCCATGGGGCTTTACAACCAACCAACCTAAAAACTATTGTTATTGTCTTCTAGAACTTCTAGCTGACCCTGTTTTATTACTTCTTGGAGCACTACTTCTACTAGCTACCCCTTTATTTCTAGAGGTAGCACTACGACTTGTAGTAGCAACCCTCTTTTGTGTTCTTGCACGTGGCGCTACCTTTCTTTGTGTATTTCTAGTTACAGGTTTTCTGTAAGTAGTTGTACTTCTGGTAACAGTTCTGCTATTAGGAGCCTTGGTAACCGTTCTTTTAGTTACCGTTCTACTATTAGCTGATGGCCTTTTAACCTGCGTGCTTCTTTTTACAGTAGTGTTACGGTTAACCCCTCTGTTTCTATCAATAGACGTTCTTGTTGTAGTCTTTCTATTGACATTAGGACGTGTCGTTGTACGTGTAACACTTCTGTTTGTTTTAGCAGCATTATTTCTATGTGAAACTGACCTATTGGATCTAGCTACATCATTGTATCCTCTTCTGTTGTTATCTCTTGTAGCCACTCTTTTATCGTTTCTATAAATAGTGCTTCTTTTATGCTTACTGTTACCATGCTTATAAGCCTTTCCATATTTTACATAAGACCTTCTATGGTTATGCTTATAAGGTTTGTAGTACGTATATCTTACAGGACTATAATAACTTCTGTACGGTCTATTATACACCAAGCATAAGCTTAATGATGGTCTTGCAAAATAGCTGTGAAAAGAGTTGTATACATAATATCTGTTGTATCTGTTTATGTACCCAGTATGATGGCTATAGAACCCTCTATGGTTATAATAAGCATACATCCCACCAATTCTATGAACCCTACCGTTTCGGTACCATACATTCACATCTCCAAATTGAGTTACACGACCATATGAATCGTAATACACAGGAACATTCTCAACCTGAATAACTGCACCGTAATCATCATACTGCACATATGCATTGTAATCGCGACCTGAATTAAAAGTTATTTGCGTATTTCTTGAGCGATAAGAAATACTTCTGTTTCTGTTGTTGTCAATATAAAAGTCAAATTCGCCATCCGGATATACTGAAAACGTAACGCCATTTTCAACAAAAATGAATGAGTTGTTGTAATTATAAGCATTGCGTATTGCAACCTTATCTTCTGTTGTGTTAGCCATGGTACTTGTAGTACCCAAAACTAATGCTGTTAAAAGAAATAGTATGTTTTTCATCATATAAGGTTTTAGTTTCCGAATGTAACTGTTCACATTCGATTAGGATAGAGCAAACAGCGTGCCATAAAATTTGGACACCTTATAATCAACTGATTATCAATGATTTATTTTTAATTAAATTGAAGAAATATCTGTTTGAGCAAAACTAAAAACTACTTATAAAAAGAAAATTATTCTAAAAAAGGTCTTTCCATTGACCCTAGGGTGCACAACTTGAAAGGAAAGAAATAAGGGTGTATTTAAATGATTTATATTGAAATAGGAAGTCCATTTTCCTGTCCCCATTCGGCCCAGGAAGCATCATAAATTGACTTCTCATTGGTATTGACAAGAGCACATGCCAGGAGCACAATACAAGCCGTCATGCCCGAACCACAACTAAAAATAAGGGGTGTCTCTTCAAGATTGTGCTTGCCGATAACCTTTTCTAGTTCTGGTTTAGGAAGAAACATACCTTCATTTAATAAAGTGGAGTAGGGTAGGCTGATGGAATTTGGAATATGTCCACTTCTATAACCAGTTCTTGGTTCTGGGACTTCGGCATAGAACCGTGCTTTTGATCGGGCATCTAGCACCAATGCTTTCTTTTCTGCTATATTTTTAAGGACATCATCTTTATCAACTACCAAATGACTCTGATATGTAGCTGTAAAATTTCCATTTGGATATGTTTTTACTTCTTTGGGTTCTGTACGTAGTCCATTTTTCACCCAAGCGGGTAGTCCACCATCTAAAACTGCCACATTTTGGAACCCCATGATATGGAATAGACACCATGCTCTAGGGCTGGAATAAATACCAAGGTTATCATAGACAACAATTTTACTGTCTTTGTTGATGCCTAATTTTCTACATGCTTCCGTAAATGCTTTCGGAGCCGGTATGGTATTGGGTAAATCACTTTCTTGGTCTGAAAAAGATTTTTTAATATCAAAAAAGCGCGCGTTTTTAATTTGGATTCCTGGATATTCAGTTTCAATATTTTTGATGGTGTTTTTTACACTTGCATCCAATAGTATCAATTTTGGGTCGGTAAAATTTTCCCGAAGCCATTCAATTGATACCAAGGGTTCTTCCATTACTATAATTTTTCTTTGAGATATGGTGTGGTAACAGACCTCTTGTTTTTGATTACCTCCTCAGGTGTTCCTTGAACAATTAACTGTCCACCTTTATCACCACCTTCTAACCCAAGATCAATAATATAATCGGCACATTTTATAAGCTCAATATTATGTTCAATCACAATTATGGAATGCCCTGTGTCGATTAATGCGTCAAACGACTTCAATAATTTTTTAATATCATGGAAATGCAGACCAGTGGTGGGCTCATCAAAAATAAACAAGGCTTTTTCTTTAGATTTTCCTTTAACTAGAAAGGAAGCAAGTTTTATACGCTGGGCTTCACCACCAGAAAGAGTCGAAGAGGATTGTCCTAAAGTAACATACCCTAAGCCAACATCCTGCAAAGGTTTTAGTTTAGCCATTATTTTGTTCTGCGCATGTTCTTGGAAAAAGGCAACGGCATTGTCAATGGTCATATTAAGGATGTCATCTATTGAGGCATCCTGAAACTTTACTTCTAGCACTTCTTTTTTAAAGCGTTTGCCTTTACAGACATCACACTCTAAATGTACATCGGCCATAAACTGCATTTCTACAGTGATTTCTCCTTCTCCCTTACATTTCTCACACCTGCCACCATCCACATTAAATGAAAAATGCTTGGGTTGGTAGCCTCTTATTTTACTTAATTTTTGAGATGAAAATAACGCACGAATGTCATCATATGCCTTAATATAGGTCACTGGGTTGGAACGAGAAGATCTACCAATAGGATTTTGATCCACAAACTCCACATGTTTCACGGACTCATATTTTCCTCCTACAGCTGTGTATTGGCCCGCTTTTTGGCCATATCCACCCACTTCTTTAAGGATAATAGGGTACAGTATCTTTTTAACTAAGGTGCTTTTTCCACTCCCAGAAACGCCTGTAACCACTGTGAGCATGTTCAAAGGGAAGGTAACATCTATGTTTTTAAGGTTGTTTTCCCTAGCTCCTTTAATTTCAATATAGTTTTTTGATGCTCTCCTTATTTTCGGAACTTCAATTTTTTTCGTGCCATTGAGGTAACCCGCTGTGAGTGATGATGACTTTAATATTTCATTTAAAGTACCATAAGCCACCACTTCACCACCATTGGTGCCGGCTTCTGGACCAATATCTATTACGGCATCGGCTGCTTTCATGATGTCTTCATCATGTTCTACAACAATAACAGTATTTCCTAAATCTCTGAGCGATTTTAATACATCTATTAAATTTTCCGTATCCTTTGGATGCAAACCAATACTAGGTTCGTCCAAAATGTACATGGAGCCTACCAGGCTACTCCCTAAAGAAGTTGCTAGATTTATCCGTTGACTCTCCCCGCCAGATAGCGTATTGGATTTTCTATTTAAGGTCAAATAACTTAAACCTACCTTAAAGAGAAATCCCAAACGGGTATTTATTTCGGTTAGGAGCCTTGATGCAATTTTAGCATCATGCTGGTTAAGAGACAGTTTTTCAAAAAATGCAATAAGTTTTGTTATAGGTAGTTCTACCAAATCAGATATGGATTTTCCATCCACTAAAACATAATCTGTTTCTTTTCGCAATCGTTTCCCCTTGCATTGGTTGCATTTGGTTTTTCCACGATAGCGAGAAAGCATTACCCTATTTTGAATTTTATAGCTTTTATCCTCTAATTCTTTAAAGAACAGGCTTAGACCTGTAAAATGTTCATTCCCATCCCAGACAAGATATTTTTGCTCATCCGTAAGCTCAAACCAAGGTTTATGAATAGGAAAATCAAATTTATAGGCAGCTTTTACTAATTGGTCTTTATACCAACTCATACTTTCTCCTCTCCAAGGAAATATAGCACTCTCATAAACAGATAAAGAACTATTGGGCACTACCAAATCTTGATCAATACCTATAACATCCCCATAACCTTCGCATTTGGGGCATGCGCCATAAGGATTATTAAAACTGAACAAATGCGTGTTGGGCTCTAGGAATTTCATCCCGTCCAACTCAAATTTATTACTAAACCCTTTTTCAATTTTGGTTGCCAATTCTTCAATAATACATTCGCCATCTCCCTCAAAGAAGGCGGTATCTATGGCATTGGCTAATCTATTGAAAAAATCTTCATCGTCCTTGGTGATGATTCTATCTACCACTAAATGGAACTTTCTATCTATTTTTGTGATGGAATCATTTATGCGCACAATTTCTCCCTTGTACTTTATTCTTGCATACCCTTGTTTGGATAATATTTGTAAAGATTTTATTGGATCTCTATCTTTTCTAATTGTAATTGGTGCCAATAGTAAAAGTTTAGTTCCTATTGGAAACTCTTTTATATAGGACATTACATCAGTTACGGTATGTTTTTTTACTTCCTTTCCTGATATTGGTGAAACGGTTCTTCCAATACGAGCAAATACTAATTTAAGATAATCATATATTTCCGTGGTAGTGCCTACTGTGGAACGTGGGTTGGTGGAGTTTACTTTTTGCTCAATGGCTATGGCAGGAGCGATACCTTTTATATAATCTACTTTTGGTTTGTTTAGTTTTCCCAAAAACTGACGTGCATATGAAGAAAGACTTTCCACATAACGCCTTTGCCCTTCTGCATATAAGGTGTCAAACGCTAAGGTAGACTTTCCTGAACCAGACAAACCCGTTATTACAACTAGTTTGTTTCTAGGGATTACAACATCAATATTCTTTAAATTGTGCAGTTTTGCACCCTTAATAATGATGTTTTCTTTCGGATTTACTTCTGAAATTGATGGCATTGTTATTCTTAAGTGTGCAAAGATACAATATGTCCAATTCAATTGCTAAGGGACGTCATTCCCGAATATTTTTATGTAAAGAAATGGTGTTGAATGCCCTATATTTTATTTTTTTTATATATTTGACATTGAATATAAAAATAGAATAGCCTATACCGCACAATTACTTTTTAAAAGTTAACCTATAAAAATCTAAATCTTTCCAATAGTGGAAAGACGGTGATTTTAGCTAAAAAAAGTAATTACATGGAACTTCAAATTGATGATTCGGTATTAGTAAAAAATTATATTCAAGGAGATGAAAGATCTCTAGAAATCCTTATCAACAGGCATAATCAACGAATCAGTAGCTTTATTTATTCCAAGGTATTAAACCAGAGTATCACAGATGATATTTTTCAGGATACCTTCATTAAGGTCATTAGAACCCTAAAGAGGGGCTCATATAGCGAAGAAGGTAAGTTCTTGCCTTGGGTTATGCGGATAGCCCATAACCTTATTATAGATTACTTTAGAAAGAAAAACAGACTTCCCAAATTTGAATGCAATGACAATTTCAATATTTTCTCCATTATTGGTGATGGAAAATTGAATGCGGAAAAGCAGTTGATTAAGAATCAAATAGATTTTGATATCAAGCTAATGATAGAAGAATTGCCGGGTGACCAACAAGAGGTTATTACAATGCGCATGTACAAGGATATGAGTTTTAAAGAAATATCTGAGAATACTGGAGTAAGTATCAATACTGCATTGGGTAGAATGCGTTATGGATTAATCAATCTAAGAAAGATGATTGAGAAGCATAATATCGTTTTAACGAATTATTAGGTCATAGGACGAACAAGGTAAATACATCCGTATACGCTACGTTATCTTAAAACATAGCAAACCAAAATAATATGGAAAAAATTTACGCTAAGAAAAAACAGACTTGTGAATTAGTTAATGCTCAACCAAAGACGGTACAGTTTTTATTGAACTACTCTAAATCACTACACATTGTAGATTATAATGGTTTAAAGTTTGAAAGTAACAAGAATTAGACCTTTAAAATTTATTGGCAACGTAGCACAAGGCAATTAATTGTCTTTTACAATGCGTTCTTATATAGTATGAGCCCCATCTTTTTGATGGGGCTTTTTTATTAGAGAAATATAAAACCGCTGTTTGACATCATAAATCCGTTGTTTGACAACATACTTTTTTGCAGACTTCCCTATTTATATACTTTTAAAATGTAATTGAGAATCAAATAGATAGCAAAGCAGTTACATATTAGAATAATATAACATCAAAAAATAGCAACCCTTTAAATAGGAAACTCATTTAACTAAAAAAATAATTTACATGGAAGTTCAAATAGAAGATTCAGTATTAGTAAGAGAGTACATAAGCGGAAATGAAAAAGCTTTAGAAGCTCTTGTTAATAGACACAATCAGAGAATAAGTAGCTTTATTTACTCTAAAGTGTTGAATCGTGACATTACAGAAGATATTTTCCAAGATACTTTCATTAAAGTAATCAATACATTAAAGAAGGGTTCCTATAGTGAAGAGGGTAAGTTTTTACCATGGGTAATGAGAATTGCACATAATTTGATTATTGATCATTTCAGAAAAAATAAAAGAATGCCAATGTTTGAAGGCAATGATGATTTTAATATTTTTTCGGTTATAAGTGATGATAAATTGAATGCAGAGAAACTGATTATAAAAGAACAGATTGATTCAGATTTAAGAGTGTTGGTTGATGAATTGCCAGAGGATCAAAGAGAAGTACTTCTTATGCGTATCTATAAAGACATGAGTTTTAAAGAAATATCTGAAAACACGGGAGTTAGTATAAACACTGCCTTGGGAAGAATGAGATATGCTTTAATCAACCTTAGAAAAATAATTGAGAAAAATAATATTGTATTGACAAGCTAAAGTCAAAAACCTTATAAAGCAATATATCCATGTTAGTGGCGTTATTATGACATAACAATACTATTATATGGAAAAAATTTACTCTGAACAACACAATACATGTAGACTGGCTAAAGCCTGTCCTGAAACTGTTTCGTTTCTTTTGAATTACTCCAAGTCACTGTATATTACGCAGTACAATAATATAAGATTCGAAGGAAATCTAAATTAAAAAACAAAAAGAACTCCTAATTAGGAGTTCTTTTTGTTTTTACTATAGTCATCCAATACCGTTTTTCTACCAATTGTCTTGGTAATAGGGTCTTTTTCAAGATTCCAGCCTCTAGCTGGTGAATATTCGCGGCCATACCATATAATTTGTAAGTGAAGGTCGTTCCATATCTCTTTTGGAAACAATCTTTTTGCATCTTTTTCTGTCTGTACAACATTTTTGCCATTTGTAAATCCCCACCTATATAGTAACCTATGTATGTGCGTATCTACTGGAAAAGCTGGAATTCCAAAAGCTTGGGAAACTACAACGCTGGCAGTTTTATGACCTACTGAAGGAAATTCTTCCAACAATTTAATATCAGTCGGCACAATTCCATTATATTTTTCAATCAGAATTTTAGAAAGCCCAAATATTCCTTTAGATTTCATAGGGGAAAGCCCTACAGGTCTTATAATATCCCTAATTTCTTCAACAGTTAATTTTACCATATCATAAGGATTATCTGCTTTTGCAAAAAGTAAAGGTGTAATTTTGTTTACCCTAACATCTGTACTTTGAGCTGAAAGCAGCACAGCAATTAACAAGGTGTATGGGTCCTTGTGTTCAAGAGGTACTGGTATTGTAGGATATATTTTTTGAAGTGTTTTTATAACAAATGCTACTTTTTCTACCTTCGTCATTTATGCTTAATTTAGTGCTGGATAGTAATTCAAATTTAATAAAAGATATCAATGAATACATTAAAAGTAGGGGATAAGGTAGCTGAATTTTCAGTAAAGGACCAAGACGGCAATATCGTTTCATTAGAAGACTATAAAGGAAAAAAATTGATTGTATTTTTCTACCCTAAAGCCAACACACCGGGTTGTACAGTGGAAGCATGTAATCTTAGAGATCATTACGAAGAACTTCAAAATGCTGGATATGAGCTTCTTGGAGTAAGTGCAGACTCTCAAAAAAAGCAAGCCAGTTTTAGGAATAAATTTAACTTCCCTTTTCCATTATTGGCGGACGAAGACCATACCGTACTCAATATTTTTGGCGTTTGGGGACTTAAAAAATTTATGGGTAGGGAATTTGACGGAATTCATAGAAAGACATTTGTAATTGATGAAAATGGAACAATTACCAAAGTTATTGATAAGGTTAAGACAAAAGACCATGCGCAACAATTATTGGAATAAAAAATCCTCACATTGTGAGGCTTTTTTATTTATAATACGATAAAAGCTTTATTCTTCATTCTGTATTACTGGTTTTTTTTGAAATAAATGCTCTTTTTTAATAATTTGTGAAATCCCTTCTGGTAGCATTTCTTCCCAGCCTTCTTCACCATTGGAGATTTTCTTAAGGACATCCCTAGAAAAAACATGCATGATTTCTGGATCATAATCAATAATGTCCATAACCTTACTGTTATACTTAAAAAATTTATATAATTCCTTCATTCTGGGGTGCACTTGAATATTATTACTGGTCATAATTTGCCCAGTTTCATTATTCTTCATTGGATAGAGGTAGACTCTAAGGTTTTTAAAGAATAATTTTCCAAATGCCTCCAATATGCCACCACTTAAATGCTTGTAATATTGTTCGTCAAATATATCTACCAAATTATTGACGCCCATGGTAAGTCCGATTCTCTTTTTGGTATAATTATTAAAATATTCTACCAATTTATAATATTCTTGAAATTTGGATATCATTACTGTATGCCCTAAAGAGCATAATAATTTGGCCCTGTCCATAAAATCCTGCTCATCTATTTCACCTGAGGCTTTTAAATTGGAAAGGGTTATTTCAAAAATAACTATGGTTTTTGCCTCTACAACTGTTTGCTCCCTTATAAAAATATCATAAGATTTTTCAAGCATGTCTACATTGACCTTGGTTACCGGTCTAAAACTTCCCCTTAAGGCGAGAATGTTCTTTTTGTACAAAATTGCAGCCGGTAAGAGGTTGTTGCCATCTGGACCAAACATAACCGCATCGGTCATATCATTCTTAATAAGTTGAAGGCTAATCAACCTATTGTCCACATTCTTAAAATTAGGACCTGAGAAGTTTACCATGTCAATTTCCACAGTATCCGTATCTATATGGTCATATAAATATTTAATTAATTTCCTTGGCTTATTGTATTTGTAAAAAGCGCCATAAATAAGATTAACACCCATTATTCCGAGCGTTTCTTGTTGCAACCTAGCTTCGTTCTGCTTAAAGCGCACATGTAAGATTATCTCATCATATTCTTTTTGGTTCTGGTCTAACTGAAACCGTAGCCCTACCCATCCATGACCTTTATATCTTTTAGAAAAATCTATGGTAGCCACAGTATTGGCATAGGAAAAGAAAAGCCTATCTGGCTGGTCTTCCCGGTTAATACGTTCTTCCATGAGTCGCATTTCGTGGGAAAGCATTTTCTTTAGCCTTGATTGTGATACATATCTATTATTATCTTCAACCCCATATATAGCATCACTAAAATCTTTGTCATAGGCGCTCATTGCTTTAGCAATGGTACCAGAAGCACCACCCGACCTAAAGAAATGCCGAGCTGTTTCTTGTCCAGCCCCAATTTCTGCAAATGTTCCGTAAATATTTGGGTTTAGATTTATCCTAAGCGTTTTTGCTTTTATGGAAGGGACGTTTTCAAAACCTACATCCTTTTTTAAGACTGAAGCCATTCTATATGTTTTGCTTTGGCAAAGTTACTAAGATCATCTAATCTTTTAATTAAATATGTTATAAATTTGACTTAAATGGGGAATGAGGTTAAAATTACTTTTCTGGGAACGGGCACATCCCAAGGAATTCCGGTTATAGGAAGCAATCACCCAGTTTGTTTAAGCAAAAATCCAAAGGATAAACGTCTGCGAGTATCTGTTATGGTTTCTTGGGATGATTATAATTATGTAATTGATTGTGGTCCAGATTTCAGGCAGCAAATGCTTACACATAAAGTGACCAAAATGGACGGTATACTTTTTACCCACGAGCATGCAGATCATACCTCCGGGATAGATGATATACGCCCATTTTTTTTTAGACAAGGTGATATTCCTATTTATGCTCACAAACAAGTAGTAGCTTCCTTAAAACATAGGTTCGATTATATTTTTGCCAATAAAAATAGATACCCAGGTGCTCCAGCAGTGCAAGTGAACCTAGTTGATAACAACCATCCTTTTAAATTGGGAAATATGGAGGTAATCCCTGTTGAAGCCTATCATAATAGGTTACAAGTGTTTGGTTATAGAATTCAGGATTTTGCATATTTAACTGACATAAAAACTATTTCTGATCAAGAAATTGAGAAAATAAAAGGCGTTAAGGTGTTGACAGTAAATGCCTTGAGAGTGGAGCCCCATCATTCTCATTTTAATTTGGAAGAGGCACTTCATTTTATTGAAAAGGTAAAACCTGAAAAGGCCTACTTAACACATATTAGTCATATGCTGGGTTTTCATGATGAAGTAGAGAAAAAATTGCCAAATAATGTACATTTGGCTTATGATAATTTAATTATAAATATATAGTTGATGAGAGGTAAAATATTTTTATACTTGTTTGTATTCGTTTCTTTAATAGCACTTTATCTATTTGTAAGTTCTGGTAAGATGGTTGCTGAAAAAACCGATAGAATAGAAAAGTTAAAAACCCAAATAGGTACATTAGAAGATTCTGTACAAACTTTACAGCTCAAGGTATTGGATATGCAATATTTCTCTTTGGAAAACAATGATGATGCTTTGGCTTATTATGAACATTTAAATCTTAAAGATCCTTCATTGTATATTTCTGATAAATTATTAGAAACTAATGAAAAGAAAGGGGACAACCCATTGATTCCATATGCAGGAATGGAAGGTGATTTTAAAATCAATAAAATTAAAATGCTAAATCACAAATGGATTATTGCCGATTTTTCAGACGGGAAATATTGGGGAGAAATTCTGGTGAAGTACGAATTAAAAGATGATATGGCTGTAGATTTTACTTTAATTGACCATTTACTGTATACACGGAGCAATTAAGTTTTTTGTTCCAACCACTTCTTAAAGGAGTAAAAGTTTTGTGGGGATACTCCATGGCCAATTGGGAATTCTTCATACTGATGTTTAATGCCCAGTTTTTTTAGAAATTCTGGAGCTTTTTGAGCCCATTCTACAGGAATCACTTGGTCTACGGATCCATGTGATGCATATATGCTTAAGTCATTAAATGCGTTATTTTCATAGTTATCTACAAGAATATTTTCATTGATATAACCACTTAGAGCAATAATGTTTTTTATTTTATTGGGAAAAGATAACCCAATGGCATAACTTAAAATAGTGCCTTGACTAAAGCCTAACAATGTAATATTAGCTGTATCTAAATGATAGGTAGCACAGGCTTCATCTATAAAAGCAGCAATTTTAGTGCGAGATTCCACTGCCTGTTCTTCATCACTCCATTTTCCTTTTTCAGCATCAAAATTAATGGCATACCAAGCATAGCCATAAGGCTGTAGGTTATAGGGCGCTCTCATAGAGATGATGCAAAATTCCTCAGGTAATTCATTGGCAAATGAGAAAAGATCATCTTCATTACTGCCATAACCATGAAGCATGAATATGACAGGGGGTTTTCCATCTTTCAATGTTGATGGGCGAATAATGTGTTCTAAGGATAGGGGAGCGGTAGTCATATTAAGGGATAAATGTGAACCATTTTTGAAAGTAACTTCCCAAAATGGGTACTTCTTGTTCTTTGTTGCTTAATGCGCCTACAAATCCATAAACCCACAATACGATATAAAAAGTATACAAGCCATACCAAGCATAATCATTGTACCATTGGCTTAAAAAAAGAGCGCAACCTAAAAAAATTAAGTGTAATCCAAATGCTTGTCTTGTATGAAAGCGCGCAAACTTATGTTTGGGATCTGAATTCATGCTAATAGCAATGAGCGCACCAACGATTGTTAAGTATGCAATAACGGCAGTAGTTTTACCCGCTTTGGTATCGGTCATAAATAAACTTAGATAGAATTAATAATTTGTATTGTTCAATGCTTACAAGGCCCTAAAGATACTTAATTTATAATTTGATTATTAGCAACAACTCCAAGAGCTTTACCTTTTAAGCCAACACCTAAGAACATGCTGTTTTTAGAAGTAGAGTGCATATGTTCTTTGGTGAATTTATATGCTATATCTGGATCAAACAGGGTGATGTTAGCCACTTCTCCTTCTGCAATTTTCTGTGCTGTAATACCATATAAGTCTTTGTTCTTTGTAAGCAATTCAATGGTTTTTTCTAATCCGAATAGTTGGGTTAGAATTCCAAAAGCATTTTCTAATCCTATGGTACCATAAGTTGCATTATCAAATTCTACTTGTTTTAATTCAATGTTTAACGGAGTATGGTCTGTGGTTACAAAATCTATAATACCATCTTTTACACCTTTTATAAGTGATTTTATATCATTTTTGGTTCTAAGAGGAGGCATTACCTTGTAGTTAGAGTCAAACTCTTCCAAGACTTCATCAGTAAACCATAAATTGTGGATTGCCACGCTACAACTTACATGTAAGCCTTTCTTTTTGGCTTCGGATATTAATTTTACTGAATTAGAGGTAGAAATGGTAGGTATATGTAGTTTACCACCTGTGTATTCCAGAATAAAAAGGTCTCTTGCAATTTGAAGCTCTTCAGCCAAAGCCGGAATTCCTTTAAGACCAAGGGTAGTTGACACTTCTCCTTCATTTACGTTTCCTTTTCCCGCGATTCCTGTATCCAGTGGAAAAGAATACACCAACCCATCAAAGTTCTGGGCATAAAGCAATGCTATTTTTACTAAGTTGGAATTTTTGGTTGGGCTTTTATAATCATAGAACCCCACGGCTCCAGCATTTTTCATATCATAAAGTTCCGCTAAATCCTTGCCTTCTCCATTAGAAGTCAACATTCCCAAAGGATGCAATTTCGTTGCCTGTCCCAGAGCGGTATTTTTCAGAAAAACAATATTGGAACTACTATCAGGCACAGGATTACTGTTGGAATTAAGGACTATATCCGTAAAGCCACTCTTTGCAGCGACAATAAGACCACTGGCAATAGTTTCTCTTTCCTCGTATCCTGGTTCTCCAAAACTAACACTAGTATCTAGCCAACCTTGAGATATGTGCAAATTTTTATAGTCAAAAACTTGCGTTTTACCAGTAGGCTGAATTTTTGCTGCTATTTTTTCAATAACACCATTTTTAATGAGAATATCGCGCTTTTTTTGATGCAATGAGGTATTGCTCTTGTCAATGATTGTTGCCGATTTTAGGAGTATATTCATTTAAAAACTTTTTGTATAAAAATTTCAATCAGTATAAAAAGCAATGCTAAAATAACAAACCATTTCCAAAGGTCTGTAACCCTATTGTCATTTTTCAACTCATTAAAAAGATTGGTAATGGAACTTTGCTTAGATACTGCATCTAATGTATTGATGTCTAAATATGTCAAATCGCTTTCAATTCTTGAATGATTAAAGCTTATGTTTTTTAATACCGCTTCTCCATTTTGAATACTATAGGTCCCATTCTTTTCAATATTTTCATTGAATAACAAAGTAACTTTATTAGCGTATGATTGTTGTTGAGGAATAAATTCATACGCCCCTTGTACAAGCTTTAAAATATTATCTTTTGCCAGCGTAATGGGAATATCTGTATTTGAAACAGCTTCTATTACAGTATATAGCTTCGATGATTTAAGGCTATTGGCGCCCATATTATAAAATGTAGGTACTATTAGTGGTGAGCCCTTAAAGTTTGTATTGTTTTTTGTAAGTGAGCTAGTAAAAACATACAAGCCATTTGCGCCTGTCAAGAAAGCATCCCCGTTTTCAAAAGAGAGTATTTTGGGCAATGAAGAACTTATTTTATAATATTGTGAAATACTGGGATATTGAAAATTGGTTACCTTTTTTTCAAATACATCTGCATACAATTGGTGGGAGAAATTGATATTGGTTACGTTCTGGGTGCCCAAGATTGGTTCTCCAAATGAGGTGTTGTTACTACCAATGGTCAATTGATTGTAGGATGCAATGTTTGTTGTTACTGATGGGATGATAACTAAGTGGCCTCCATTGCTTTTAAAAGACCTTAATGCATTTTGAAGTGAATTTGAAATTGCGATTAACTCATTTAAGACAATTAAATGCTGTCCTTCTATGATGCTATAATTTAAATTTTGTTGGGTATTGGAGGTATATTGAAATTCATCTTCGGTAAAAATCCGTTCAAGGAAGCCTGATGCTGCTTCTGATATAACCAATACCTTAATTTTTTCTTTTTTATTGATATTGAAATAAAGCGTATTGTCATAAATTAATCCATTATCAGACACCTCAATTTTACCATTAATAATTTCATTTCTGGGCAAGGTAAAAATGACATTTGCCTTTTTATTCACATCAAAACTAGCAGCAGTTTTGGCAATTAAATTTACATTGTCATATAAGGAAACGGGTGTGTTTTCTATTGTACTGGCACTAGAAAGCTCCACAGTAAGTTCAATACTGTTGGCTTGTGTGGAACTAATGTAAGCGGTGTCAATTGCAATATTCTCCTTTTTTTCGGGTAAAATTTGCACTAAATGCTTCTGAACACCCGTGGTGATTGTATCCTTGTTGTTGGAACCTATACGTTGTTGGAAATCAGAAATCAGGATTAGGTTTTTTATAACCGCCTGATTTTTGGAAAAAAGCGTATTTGCCTTTAATTCCACTTCATTTAATTCCAATTGTTTTGTGGCAAATGGTAAAGACAATAAATCATTCTGAATATCTTTTAGTTCCACATCCTTAAAAACACGATCATTGGTGAAAAGTGAAAATGTATGCTCTTTTGGAATAGCCTTTATTAATTCCTGTACGGCGTCCTCTAACAAGGAGGTGGTTGTGTTTTTGGCTTGCATGCTAAAGGAGTCATCCAAATAGATAACCGTTTCTTTTTTTGCAAGTGCTGTTTCTTCAGCAAAAAAGGGTTGGGCAAATGCCAATATCAACGCAACCATGAGCAATAGCCTGGTAAACAGTAATAACCATTTTTTTAAGCTATTGCTTTTACGTGATTCTACAACTACTTTTTGCAACAACTTTACGTTGGTGAAAGGTGTTTTTTTAAATCTACGGAGTTGAAAAAGATGGATAAATAGCGGAATGAGTAGTAAGAATAAGGCCCAAAGGAGTTCTGGATGTTTAAACTGCATTCCTTAATTTGATTTGGCAAATATACTTCAAAAGTTATAGAGATGAAAGTTCCTTGATATAAGTTTAAGAATTGAGATGTTAAAAGGCTTATTATGAAGTATGAAATATGATTTTCGAAGTACGCAAGATGAAATAAGATTGTCGAAGTGCGAAGTTTGGCATTGAGTTCATTTCGAAATTCTAACTTCTAACCTCTTATAATGAAGTACGAAGTATGATTTTAGAAGTACGAAGTGCGGTATTGAGTTGCTAACCTCTAACCTCTAACTTCTCACTTTCAACTTCTAATTATTTTTTTTCAACAAAAGAAAAAATAATCTACTCTATGGACTTGATTGATTTCAGTAAAGTAGTTTTTGATAAATGCCTGCGCATCCTCATTGGCTACAGTAATAATGCTTTGTGTATTTCCTAAAGTGTTTAATGCTGAAAAATGAAAAAGTTCTTTACCATATATTTTTATTCCAATTTTCTTTGGGTTGTCACATAGCCAATGAAAGTCAATATTTTTCTCTAACAAGCTTTTGGCGATTGCTTTGCCTTTACGTCCCGCTCCCCATACGGTTAGTGTTTTGGTTGGGTTATGCTCTAATTTTAAAAAATAATGCAGTTTTATTTCCAGAAAATAGTTGTGCGCATAATGTTCACTTGTTCTAGAGGTACGGGTGTCATAATCCCTCCAACGAAGCAATATCTTATTGCATGGAATACATGTTAGCCCTTTTTCATAAAACCGAAATGCAAGGTCATAATCTTCTGGATACCTGTCTGGTAAAAAGGCGCCACACAAATCCAAATCTTCTCTTCGAACCATCCAGCAAGGAGAGGGGATAACACACTCCTTATATATTTCTGAATAATTAGTGCCTTCTTTTGTCAATTGGTTCAACCATTCTTCATACCGTTTATAGCCGCTTTTAATTCCTTCCTTGGAGAAGTATTGTACCTGTCCAACAGCAAGATGACTAGGGCCTTTTGCCAGTAATGAGTCTAGCATGGTATGTAATCTTTCAGGTAGCATAATATCATCAGAATCCATTCTGGTTATAAACATGCCATTGCTATGGGAATATGCTGTTCTGAGTGCATCTATGATTCCATTGCCTTCGTTGTCATATACTTTTATTCTTGGGTCATTTAAAGCATAGGTACTAAGGATAGATGTGCTATTGTCATTAGAATGGTCATTAACAGCCAAAACCTCCCAGTTGGTGTACTGCTGTTGCACAATAGAGTCTAAACACTCATTTAAAAACGATACCGTGTTTTTAAAAGGAATGAGGATGCTTACCAATGGGTTTTGCATGATTACTAAAGGCTAATATTTTTGGTTTTAGGCAGTTTGGGTATACATTATTTTTGTAATGCTTTTTTTATTGCTTCTTCAGCCAATGGCTCCATAATTGCATACCCTTCTTTGTTTGGGTGTACACCATCATAAGTGAGTTCAGTTCGCAATCCATTATTCCCGTCAGTCATTGCAGAGAAATAGTCCAAATACACAATACTGTGTGCATCAGCATATTTTTTAATTTCCCCATTCAATTCTGGAATTCTCTCGTTTGGAGCTAATCCTTTGCTCCAAGGATAATCAAAAGCTGGGTGAACAGAAGCCAATACCACTTTTATGTCATTGGCTTGGGCAATTTCTACCATGGAGCTAAGATTGTCCATAATCATTTGGATACTCGCATAGCCGGTATTTCCTGCTATGTCATTTGTGCCTGCACATATGACTACTACTTTTGGATTTAACTGTACTACATCTTGCTTAAATCTAAGCAACATTTGTGGAGTAGTTTGCCCACTAATACCCCTATTTACATAGGGTTTTCCTTCAAAAAATTCTGGATGATGACTGCTCCAACCTATAGTAATTGAATTTCCCATAAAGACAATTCTATTTTGGCCGTCTTTTGGTTGTTTTAGTTCTTTATTGTCTTTTTGAAACCTATTCAAATTAGGCCAGTCTTTAGAATCATCTTGAGCAACGGAAGTATTGATGCTGAATAGGAATGCCATCAATGTTAGCAACGTTATTTTCATACTTTTCATTTTCTAGGTTTTTATTTACTATTTCTATTGAAGTCCTTTACGCTGGTGCAGCACATCGGCAGCTATGATATTTCCATTGGTTTCTCCAAATTCTATCCGAATGAAATTCAAGATATCCCTTATTTCTTCATCTTCCAAATTTTGATAGGAAGGCATTTCATCTTGATATTCCACACCATTTACAATAATGGGAGCGCTTAACCCTTTTAGCATAACATCTATTAATCTTTGATTGTCTCCAGAAACCCATTCACTATTAACTAAAGGTGGAATTTGCCCTATATTTCCTTTACCATCTGGTCTATGGCATGCAGCACATTGTACCATGTACAAATTTTGACCACTTAATAATTCATCATCTGTAGCATTGAATCCCCAATCCTCAGAAGGTAAGGCATAGGCCTCCGCGTCTTCCGTCAGTTCAATAGGGTTTTCTATTTGCGTCAATTGATCTAACATGGCATCGTTTGCTCTTTCCAGTTTTATTATCCTATCGCCCCTAGAGGTAGGCAAAGAATCATACATCCATGGTTGGTGTCCAGGATGCCAATCCAAATTACTGATGGCCACATAAACTTCCCCATGGTTACCCATAGTTACATCGCGAATTCTGCCCAAGAACTTTTGGAGTAAAATGTGTTCTTCAGTTACTTCACTACCATTTTCATTAAGATTCAATACACGAAGTGATTGTCCTTTTAAGGTGCTTTGTAAAAGGCTGTTTTTCCATTCAGGAATGGCAGTATGATTATAATATGCTAGACCAGATGTTGCCACAGTTGGGGTCCATGCTTTAATTGGTTCAACGATTATAGAATCTTTACAATAGGCTTTTTCAGATGCCAAATCACAGTATCCATGGACATTGGGCCATCCATAATTACTGCCTTTTGTTATGATGTTTATTTCATCATCAGTAATTGGCCCATGCTCAGATGCATACAATTTTCCATTAGCAAAAGTAATGCCTTGCACGTTTCTATGTCCCATGCTCCAAACGGGATTATTGGGGTAGGGATTATCTGATGGAATTGAGCCATCTAAATTGATACGGATTATTTTTCCGTTTAAAACTTGATTGTTCTGTGTCAAATTTGTTCCACCACCTGCATCTCCGAGGCCTAGAAACAATTTATAATCTTTGGTAATTAACATTCTAGAACCGTTATGAAAGGTTCTTCCAGGAATGGCATCCAGAATTAATATTTGGTCTGTAAGCTGTTGTTTTTTTAGGGTATACCTGACAATTTTGGAGAAAATATGGTCCATTAAATTAGCATCTGTGATGGCGTAAGTATAGTGAACAAAAACATGTGGACTGTTCTCAAAATCAGGATGCAGCGCCATACTGAATAAGCCTGTAGACTTTCTATAAAAAACATCATCAATTGTAACTAGTTTTTGTATTTCACTTGTTTCTGAATGTACACGTTTAATGGACCCTTTTTGTTCTGTAAACCAAATCCAACCTTCATGGTCAACCACAAGATCCCATGGAACTTCCAGATCATGGGCTATCTCTGTAGCGACTAAAACGGAAGTATCCAATTTTAGATGTGCTATATAGTTGTTTTCATTAAACTTTATTGTAGCGGATTGACAACTCCAAAGCAGAATTGTAATAAAAAACATGCTTGTCAATTTGATAAATAATCTTAACATCATCTTTTTCATTAGGTACAAATGTTTAATAAATATATAGGGAGTTTTAATTCAAAAGCATATGCCTTAAAAATAATAATTTAAGACATATTATGGACTTATAAGGATAGCGCTTTTTTAATTTTATCTTCCGTAGGCCGTTGCGTAAAAAAATAAATAATTAGGGTTACTGCGATGGTTAAGTATAGTGCATTGGAACTTTGTAAAAATGCAAAAAGTGCTAAGAATGCAGGGGCTTCCAATATAGCATATTTAATAAGGGAGGCACTTTGGTACCTCGCCAGCTTACTTTGTAAAGGTAGTTTCATTGGTATTTTATCTATCATTTTCTTAAAGACAGAATTGCTTATGAAATAACCGATTATTGCGCCTATAGGAACTAGGTAGAAAAAAACATCTCCATTGGGATAACTTTCTGTTTTAAGGGCATCCCCAGTATAATATGCAAAAAAAGTGAAGGCTACTAGGCCAATTAAAAGGCCTATGTGCAGCATGGATAAGGTCTGTAGAAAAGGTTTGGGAATGGTATTTTGTTCAGTTGGCATTTATGAGTGGTTATTAGTTTTAGCCAAGATACCATTTTATGATAGAAGCGACCAATAGACACCATAAATCACAATAATGGACAACACAAGACATACTGCAGAAATAAGAATTCCCTGTTTTCTGTCTTTTTTACATTGCACAATAATTTTATCGCGAATTCTCTTTTTTTCAAATTCGCTCAATTCTTTAAATTCCAGTTTTGTCTCTCCAGATAAGGTAATATAGTCCTTTCTAAGCTCCTTAAAACTTTTTTTCTTTTTTAATAAAGATCTATTGTATTTTACTGCTAACATTGGTCCTCCTAATCCCATAAGTTCTTGCTTTATATATGAGTAGTGAAAAACCAACAAATGTTACATGGCTATTCTTTTGGTGGAGTAATCATGATATGTGCACGGTGTGTACCAGGATCCATCAACCATGCATGACCAGGAGGGGTTGGTTTGGTAGGCAAACCTGTGGATTCTCCTGTAGCGAAGGGCACATAAAACACATAACGAACATAGCCATTTTCTATTTCTTGGGTTTCTTTATTTACAACACCAGTGAACACACATAAAGTAGCTTTGTCTGGCATTTTTAAGGTGCCTTCCTTTACTTCTTTCTCTCTTGTATCAAATATTTCTTTAAAGTTGAACCCTTCTTTTTTTAATTCCCTGCCCCGTGCCATAAATTCGTCCAAATCTATATGGTAAGCAGCGGTTGAAAAATTATCATTATTTGGGTCATCTGCTAAAGAAACATAGGTATTGGTACCCTCTCTTAGGGTGATAAATTCTCCAGCACTATCATATCCATATACTTTTGCTTCTTCCCTAAATTCTTCTGGCACAGCCATAGTTGCTGTTTTAATTTGCCATTCCTTGGAGGGAATGTTCTGAGCAGAGAGCAACAATGTTATAAGGAGTAGGGGAATGCTGAATAATGTTCTTTTATTTTTCATGTTTTTTTTTATTTAATATTTTGCACTTTTTCCATTTGCCAAGGTCCTCTGAATAAACTGACGGATATCATTATTGGCATTCTTTAAATCCTCACGACGTAAATACATCATATGACCACTGCGATATCCTTTAAAACTAAAACGGTCTTTTAGCCGTCCACTAGGATCTATTTGCCACATGGTGTATTTAGCATTAAAATAGGTGGTTGCCCCATCAAAATACCCCGATTGGAACATCACATTTAAATAAGGATTTTGTGCCATGGCCTGGCGTAAGTTGTCTCTTGTATTGTCATCTTCATTGTTCCATGGGTGTACAGGGCCAAACATATTATATTTTACATCGGTCTTAAAATTAAGCTCTTCCTGTAAATAATAATTAATTGCTGGGGTAAAACTATGTAACCATGAAGTGAGTTCCGCACTATAATCTGGTACTGTCCCTAATAATTGTCTATCTACGCCCAAATAGCGACTGTCTAACCGACCAGTTGTATATCCATTTTTATTTTTTAATAAGTTCTTCCAAAAATATTGAGTAGGCACCACCAGATTCTGGTCTAAAATTTCTTTTTCTGATAGGCCAGAGTAATAGGCCATTTTTTGAGCCACATTATTTTTTTCAGTTTCTCCAATAAAACCACCTTTTGCAATCGCTGGAATTAGGGAGTTAACCGTATATGCCTCAGATTCTGGTAAAATTTCCAATAAGTCCTTTTCCTGTAATTCAGCAGGCAAAACTTTATGATACCATGCAGCTGCAGTATAATAGGGAAGGTTTAGGGCCGATGCCACTGGACCATCATTACGGATTACTTTATAATCAGCAGGAGAAACCATAATCACTCCGTTTAAATACATCCATTGTTGGTTTTGTAAGGCAAGAGCTAATCCCATGACCCGAGTACCCCCATAACTTTCACCAATGATGTATTTTGGGGAACGCCAACGGTTGTTCCTAGTCACAAAAGTGTTTAGCCATTCGGCCAAATAGGTGATATCTGCATTGATGCCAAAAAAGGTATCTCTATTCACTTCCTTTCCGGTTTCAGGAATGGTACGGGAATAACCAGTATTTGCGGGATTTACATAAACAATATCCGCCATATCCAATACAGAATATGGATTTTCCTTTACCCCATAAGGTTGAACGGGATAGCCTTCATCATCAATCTTTAAAATACGAGGCCCCGTATAAGCAAGGTGCATCCAAACGGAAGCGGAACCAGGCCCACCATTGAAAGAAATCAATAAAGGTCTTGCCGCTCTATTTTTAATATTGTTGCGTGTATAATAGGTATAATGTAATGCGGCAATAGGTTCGCCTAATTCATCCCATACCGGTTGCGTACCTGTTGTAGCTGTATACGTAAAACTACTACCATTGACTGTTACACTATGTTGCGTGACAATAGTGGTATCTACAGGAATAGTTCTGCTTTGGGCGAACATTGTAGTTGCAAAACAAAATATAGCAAGGATTATTAAAGGTGTTTTTTTAATCATTTCAAACAGGTTTTGTAATTTGATTAAAAGTAGGAATTTTGAATGAAATATTTGGGGTTAACGCTTTCTTTTAATGCTAGGAATGATGCTTTGTATTCCATTTGATTTATTAATAAATCAATCAACTCCATGGTATTAAGAAATTCTTAACTAAAAGAAAAGAGCAGCAATTCTACTGTTTCTTAACTTTATATGCTTTAGTATAAAGGACTTAATCTTAATCGACCAATAAAAACCAAAACCATGAAAAAAATTGATAGAAGAACATTTAACAACAAAATTGTAAAAGGAGTAGTAGCGGCTGCTTTAATGGGCGGTATGCCTTTGGCATGTGGAATGGGCGCTGCAAGTAAAAAGAAAAAGTTAGGGTATGCCTTAGTAGGATTGGGAAGCTATAGTGAGTATCAATTAGCACCTTCACTGGCGGAGGCAGAACACTGTTATTTAGCTGGCATTGTGACAGGAACACCAGAAAAGGAAAAAATATGGATGGATAAGTATGATATCCCTAAAGAGAATGTCTACAATTATGAGAATTTTGATGCTATAGCGAAAAACTCGGATATTGATATTGTTTATGTGGTATTGCCTAATTCCATGCATGCGGAATTTTGTATTCGCGCTGCCAAAGCCGGCAAACATGTAGTCTGCGAAAAACCCATGGCCATAAATGTTGATGAGTGCAATGCCATTATTGCTGCTTGCGATGATGCGGGAGTAAAATTAGGGATGGGATATCGGTTACAATCGGAACCTTATACCAATGAATTAAAGCGTTTTGTACGTGAAAAAACTTTTGGAAAGGTTCGTTATATAACTGCTGAAATGGGATATTATTCGGGTAGTAACCCTGACCAATGGCGTTTAAACAAGGCATTATCTGGAGGAGGGGCTTTAGGAAATATGGGTGTTTATGCCATACAAGCTGCTATTTATGGAACTGGAGAAAACCCTATTTCCGTAACAGCTCAAGAATATAGTACCCGCCCAGAATATTTTAAAGATACGGATGAAACAATAATGGCACAGTTTGAGTTTCCAAGTGGAGCTGTAGGTAACATTATGACATCGCATAATATCAGTATGAACAGGGTGCATGCCTCCTGTGAAAAAGGATGGTATGCCTTAGACCCCGGATCTAATTATGGGCCTTTAGCAGGAGAGACTTCTAAGGGTAAAATTGAATTTCCACATGAGCGCCAGCAAAAATTACAAATGGACGATTTTGTGCAGCATATACAAGTCGGTGCTCCAAATAGGGCTCCCGGAGAAATGGGATTGCGGGACATGATGATTATGGAGGCTATTTATACATCGATAGCAGAAGGTGGTAAAAAAGTACTGATGGATTTAGCTCCTGGTTTTGGGTTTGAAGGGTGAAAATTACTTTTTTTTTTAGTTTGATACTAATTTTCTTTTCGGCAGGAATTTGTTTTTTGCCCTTAATAGCAAAATAAATTAATGAGAAATCTTATACTGTTTTTATGAGATTTCTCATTGCTCTTATAGGCGCTTTCGAAATGACATTTTTTATAAACAAACTAAGGTGGGGAAGTAATGTGAGGTTAGAATTTTTCAAAAACTCCAAGTCCAAAGAGGGCAAAGTCATATTTAACAGGATCAATTGGGTCTAAAGCACGAAGGTTCCTGTCTAATTCAGCCAGTGCTTTGCCATCATTTTGCTTACGGTTTAGCAATCCTAATTTACGGGCAACGTTACCTGAGTGTACATCTAAAGGGCAAGAAAGCTGACTTGGGCTTATTTTTTTCCATAGACCAAAATCTACTCCAGTGGCAGCATCCCTGACCATCCATCGCAAAAACATATTGATGCGTTTTGCGGCAGAACCTTTTTTTGGGTCTGAAATATGTTTGGTGGTTCTAAGAGGGTGGTTCATTTCAAAAAAAATAGATTTAAAATCTGAAATGGCAGTCTGTAATGAGTTTTCTTCATTTTTGATTGCGAATACTTGTTCTAGACCTTGATGGTTTTGGTAGATGTTTTTTAAACTTTTTATAAAATAGATTAAGTCTACATCTTTAAATGTGCGGTGTACAAATCCTGTAAGTGCCTCTAAATCGTTCTCACTATGATTCATTACAAAGTCATAGGGATTATTATCCAAAAGTTCCATTAATCGGGTAGCATTGTTGATAATGCTTTTTCGATTTCCCCACGCAATAGTGGCAGTTAAGAATGCACTGATCTCTATATCTTCTTTTTCGGTAAATAAATGAGGGATTTGTATGGGGTCACTATCCAAAAATTTTGGATTGTTGTACTGTATCACCTTTGCATCCAAAAATTCTTTTAATTCAGTTTGATTCATTCTAAAGGTATCTCTAACAATTTTACCAAAACCACGGGTAAAAACAAAACGGTATTATAAGCAGCATGCAATAAAATGGACCATAAAAGGCCAAGTTTTACACGAATATAGCCCAAGAAAAAGCCAATAAATATTTGAGGAGCCACTAGGAGAGGAGTGAGCCATACTATTTGCTGCCAGTCTTCATAATTTGCAATATGTATGGCTCCAAATGCCAATGCAGAAACATAGTATGCATATTTAAAGTGTGGAGATTTTTCAAATAATTTTAAAGGCCCTCTAAATATAAGTTCCTCTATTACGGGAGCTACTATTGCCACTAAAAGAAATACAACCCCTATGGATTTAGAGAAAAGTTCTTCAGATGCATGTCCTCCAACTTCTATATCAAATAAAAGCGTAACTGCTCCACTAAGTATTACTAATGCCACACCTATAACCAAGCACCAAATGAGTGAATAAAAGAATATTTTTCTCTTATACCATGAAGGGGCGTTTTTGTATTCTTTGTAAACAGGATTTTTTATATAACCCCACAATTTATGAAGCATATTAATTTGTTATTTGGCCATCAACCATAATTAATTTTCTATCGGCCATATTTGCTAATTCATCATTATGGGTAACAATTATAAAAGTTTGCCCAAATTGGTCTCTAAGTTTAAAGAATAGCTGATGCAAATTGTCCGCACTTTCAGAATCTAAGTTTCCACTGGGTTCGTCTGCAAAAATTATAGAGGGATTATTTATCAATGCCCTTGCTACCGCAACGCGTTGTTGTTCTCCACCAGATAAGGCATTAGGTTTATGGTCAAATCTATCAGCAAGTCCTAGAAAACTCAGCAATTCTTTGGCCTTCTTTTCTGCTTCTGCTCTAGGTGTTTTTTTGATAAAAGCTGGAATACATACATTTTCTAATGCTGTAAACTCAGGTAGTAATTGATGAAACTGAAAAATGAAACCAATATGTTCATTTCTAAATTTCGCCAATACTTTATCCGATAAATTAGTAACGTCCGTATTATTTATCAATAATGAACTATCTGACGAATTGGATTGGGTATCTAAAGTCCCCAAAATTTGCAATAAAGTGGTCTTTCCTGCTCCAGAAGGGCCCACAATAGAGACAATTTCACCTTTCTTTATGTGTAAATTAACTCCTTTTAATACTTGGAGCTCTCCATAATATTTTTGAATATTACTGACTTGTATCATTAAAATTTATTTTCTGGATGAAATTAATCATATCTATAGACATGGCAAAAATTAATGATATAACTACATTAATGTGTATTTTTGAGTTCTTGCCTATTTGTGATGTTTATTTAAAAAATATTAGCAAATAGAATGATAATTTTACATGAAAGTTTCGACTTAGATAATTGAACAATATATTTAAAGCATGTCACCATATAAGAATTTAGAAGAGTACAATATAGAAATCACTCAGGAAGTTAAGGGTGGTTTCTCTAGAATTATAGATGAAATAGGGGAGGATGCCACTAGGGAAGGCTTATTGAAAACCCCAGAAAGAGCAGCTAAAGCCATGTTGTTCTTAACACAAGGATACCAGCAAGATGCCGTGGAAATCCTAAAAAGCGCCATGTTTAAGGAGGATTATGATGATATGGTCATTATTAAGGATATAGAGCTATATTCTCTTTGTGAACATCATATGTTGCCCTTTTTTGGTAAAGCCCACGTGGCTTACATTCCAAACGGACATATTGTTGGGTTGAGTAAAATACCACGCATTGTAGATGTATTTGCAAGGCGATTACAAGTACAAGAACGGTTGACCCATGATATATTGGAATGTTTGAATGAAACGATTAAGCCTAAGGGTGTGGCAGTAGTGATTGAAGCTTCTCATATGTGCATGATGATGCGTGGCGTACAAAAACAAAACTCAGTAACCACAACCTCTGGATTTAGAGGACAGTTCGAAAAGATTGAAACTAGAAACGAATTTTTAAAATTAATAAGTTCTAATTTATCATAAGCATTTGGCAAAGGGTAATTTCAAGAGTCATGTTTAAGTCTGATGTGTCAAGAGTCAAGTTCAAGAATCAAGTGTCGTGTCCTAGTAATTCAAACTTCGTAATTCTAATTTCATAATTCTTAGTTCGTATTTCTTAGTTCGTATTTCTAATTTCTGGCATCTTTATTGTTTTATTTGAATTGAATCTATATTTTCACGACATGTCCAAACTAAAAGATAAAAAAATTCAAAACCTATTCCTAGGGTTGCTTTTCGATGCCCTTGGGATGCTATCATTTGTAATTCCTGGTATTGGGGAATTTTCAGATATTATTTGGGCGCCTATATCTGCATGGTTAATGACAAGAATGTATAAAGGAAAAATAGGGCAAATTGCCGGGTTGGTCACTTTTGTTGAAGAATTGATTCCAGGTACAGATTTTGTACCATCTTTTACCCTTATGTGGTTGTACACCTATGTTTTTAAAGGGAAAAAGAAAGAAAAAATAGTAAAAATAGATTGATAACAGAAGGTATTGAAGCATCTAAACGAAATGAGAAGATGCTTCAATTTTAAATACTATTACAACGGCAAGCTCAAACCAATATTAATATTTCTTCCAATATTGGGAATTCCATCAGTTTTTAATCTAGATAAGTGAGACACATAACTCTTGTTCAAAATATTGGCACCACTGATATGGACCTTCATTTTTTGTCCAAGAACTTCTAAATCTCCACCTATTCCAATATTCAATAGACTATACCCACTTGTTTCACTTTCAAAAGCACTTATATTATTTTGGTTGAAAACGGATTTTAAGCTTATAAAAACATAGCCATCATGAATACAACTTTCTTTCCTATTAGTAAATTCTATTTTTACTGTATTGGTCAGGTTATTTGCAGGAATCATTGGTAGATATTGGCCATCTTTTAATTTTCCTTTTACTGTTTCATAACTACTTCTTATGTGCAACCAATCTAATGGATGTGGATGTAAATGAAAGCCCATCTCCCCACCAAAAAGAGTGGCATTTTGTTGGCTGTATAGAAATACATCATCTTCCCCAATAATTTCTCCAGTGGGAGCTATGAAAATAAAATCACTCACACTATTATGAAACCCATTTATAAAAAAGGCAATATGTTCTGATTTGTATTCCAAACCAATATCAGTTTGTAAATTCTGCTCTCGCCCTAAGTTGGCGTTGCCAATTTCATATCTACTAGTACCTTCATGTACCCCATTAGAAGTTAACTCCGCCAAATTTGGCGCTCTAAAGCCCGTTGCGATATTTAATCTTGCAATCATCTTTTCCGTAAGGTTAAACTTGTACCCAAAAGCTGCATTAAGACTTTCAAAATTTCTATTTATTACTGGAATATAACCCTCTTCAGCTGCTGAACCAGATGCCTCTCCAGCAATCTTTCTATGGTCATAGCGAAACCCTATCTGAATATCACTCTTATGGATATGCAGGTGCGATGTTGCAAGAAAACCAATGTCATTTGTAATCGCATTTGGAATCAAGACTTCCTCACCAAAGTTCTCATTGTTTTGCCTCAAACCTTGTACAGCTGTAATGATTTCCCAATTCCCCAATGTTGGAAGATGGTATTGTACATTATAACTTAAGGTAGCCAATTCCATATGTAGTGCTGCCAATTCTTTGCTTTCCTCAAGCTCTTTTCGGGTATTAAAAGTATACCCAACTGTAGCTTCCAAACTGGAATTATTAAAAAATAGATTGGTTTTTGAACTTAAAATATGATTGTCTATTTGCTGAAAGGGAACGTTTGGAGCGTGTTTTTTAGTTTGTTCTCCAATTTCCTCAGGTATACCCAAGTCTGCAGTATTATAATTGTAACGCAGTTCTGTTTTAAAATTAGAAAGTTGATATCCTATCCCTGTTTTAAAATCGTACTCCTGAAACCTAGAATTGGTTACTCTAAAATCATTCCCGGTATTGTAATCTGCATGTGTGGTAATGCCTCCTCTAATTAAAAATTTTAGTGTGTTATTGGATGATTTAAAACCAACATTTGCATTTACACCTTCTGTATTGGTAAAATAGTCCAGATTTACATCACTTGACATTGAATTAGGCAGGCTAAATTTTTCTGGGTTAATATAGAGTACACCACCCATGGCATCTGAGCCATAGAGTAGGGAAGCGGGACCTTTAATAACTTCAACACTTTCAATACCAGCATCATTGATACCGAGACCATGTTCATCACCAAATTGTTGGTTTTCTATTCGTATTCCCTGACTATAGACCAAAACCCTATTGCCACTTAGTCCTCTAATAACGGGCTTTCCAATTCCCATACCAGTGGAAACACTTTCTACTCCTGCAATTGTGGTTATTCCCTGGGCTAAAGTAGTAGCTCCCATAGTTTTTAAATCTGATACTTTAGCCGTTTCTACCTTCATGACATTCTCACTTTGGAGCTTATGAAAGGGGGTGGATAAAATAACTTCTTCCATTTCTATAACGCTTGGTACCAATTCAATATCTAGAACATTGTTTCCAGAAATAATTGTAATGGATTTTGAATAGGTTTGATAGCCTAAATAGGATGCTATAATCGTATACGTTCCATTGGGTAGATGGGTAATGCTATAGGTTCCTTCTTTATTGGTTATTCCTCCTTTTTCCAATTGAGAAAGATAAACGTTTACCTGTTCTAGGGGATTTTTATCATTAGTGTTGGTAATAGTCCCTGATAGTGTGTTTTGTGAGTAAGTTTTAGAAATATGTAATACAAGCATTGCTAGTAGCAATGCACAAAGTTTTTTATTCATAACAAAAAAATTAATTAATAAATAATTGATTTTCAATAAGATAGTTATGAAATAGTAGGGGGTCCCCTGAGGGAAAAATGTAATTTTTGAAAGTTACTTAAAAAGAAATAGTAGTTGTTATTTCCTTTTTTGATTATCCTAGGAGGATGTAATACGTATTCTTGTAATTGCGAATAAGACTCAGATGACAGATTAAATTTATGGAAATCACAATCAAGTTCCACTTCGTGAAGGTGTAATGCACCTAGTTCTTCGCATGTTTGTTCTTGATGCTCATGAATGGCGTGGAAAAGTTTAACAAATGAAGGCGCGTTTATTGCCCCAACCAAAAGTATGGAAGTGAAAGAAAGTAATAATTTGATATACTTGTTCACACTTTTTTATAAAAACCTTTTAAAACCCATACGGGCTAACATTTTCTTTTCGAAAGCCCAGAAAAATTTAAACTGTCCAAATAACCAACCATAGGCAACCAATAAAATTTGATAAAAAACCAGGCTGATAAAAATAAATAGACACCAGTAGATAAATACATTTAAATTCTCTTTGGTGATCCCAATAGCCTTAATAAAAGGCCGACCAATTAAAACACTAGAACTTCCAGTAATTGCAAATACAATAAAGATTCTTATTATTTCCCATTTTTGTTCCACAATCCATTTTTGTTCCAATTTCTTAAAGAAGAAAAGACACAATTTCAATAAAACATAAAAAATCAGTAAACAAATTAGTATTGTGAAGCCTACATTTAAAGTACCAGAAATCAACCTTGCTAATTTGAATGAACTATACAATAATCCAACGATACCAAGAAAAGGAAAAATAAGCTGCCAATTATGAGTAATTTGCCATTGCTGCTTAAAGTTTTGCATATAAGAGTATTTACAATGCAAATATACTACGCTCTCTTTAAATCCTTGGCACAAAAAGCCCTAAACGTTGTTCGTACTTTCTTTGAAAGTAAATAAAATAATTATATAATTGATAGTTGACATCATATCCATAATTAGTAAAGGAATCATAACTTATTTGTAGTTCATATAAGTTTGAATCATACCGCAGTGGTTGTACAACTCTACTGTTCCATTCTGTCACATAAATAGCATTTCTAGTTTCCATAAAAGATTGGGAATAATATCCCTCAGGTTTTGCAATGCTCTTGAGCCAAGTATAAAAACCTGTGTCTATGATGGTTATTTCATATTCTGTGACATCACCTTCAATAGTATGCGCACTCCCTTCTTCTTGGTTGAATATCGTTTTTTCTTCTTCAGAAAGGACAACTGCTTCTTTTGTGCTCTTGCAACTACTAAATAACAGCGTTACAGCAAAAGAAGCTAGTAAGATGTTATGGATATATGTTTTCATAAGTATAAGGTACAAAAAAAGCCGTTTGCAACTGCAAACGGCTTTGTTAAAATAAGTTAAGGATTTTATTTTCTGAATAAACCTCCAAGAAGTCCACCTAGACCACCGGTTTTTTTACCGCCTCCAAGTACCATTCCTGCAACATCATCCAATACACTTCCATCACCATCAGCATCAATAAGGCTTTCAATAAGACTTTGATTTTGTTTGGGCTGCCCTCCTAAAAGACCACCAAGCAAACCATTTAATCCATTGGCATCACTCACATTATTTTGTGCTTTTTGTTTTCCTAAATAACCCATTAATAAGGGAGCCGCAATTTTTAATATGCTGGCTATTGAACCTATGTCCATTCCAGATTTTTGACTTAAGGCACTTTCTACCTGTGGTTGTTTATTACCTAAAATATGTCCTAAAATCCCAGCACCATCATCCATTACGGTCTGATCAACGCCTCCACCAAACAAACCACCTAAATCATCTAAAATACCCCCACTATGTTTTGATGAAAGGGCACTTAAAAGACCTTCTGCTCCTTGTGGGGAAGAAACATTTTTTTTCATGGCCCCCATTAATAGTGGCATGGCCATGCTCAATACGTCTGCTGTTTTGTTGGTAGATTGACCAGTTTGTCCAGCCACTCCTTGAATTAATTGTTTGCCCATTGGGCTGCCTAATAAATCTAATAATCCTGACATGCTATATTTTAATTAGTTAATGTTTTGTAATGTATCAAAAAAAATATGACCAAGAAATTTTTATTAAAAATTATTTTAGCAAGGTGATTATTTGAGAAGCAAGCTCACTTCCAATTCTACCTTGAGCTTCTTTAGTTGCAGCACCAATATGTGGAGTCAATGATATCTGTGGATGCATGAGTATTTTTATTTCTGGAATAGGTTCCGATTCAAATACGTCCAAAGCTGCAAATGCCACCTTATTGCTTTCTAAGGCATCTATTAAAGCCACCTCATCCAACACTCCACCACGAGCCGCATTAACTATGGCAACTCCGTCTTTCATTAAACCAAATTCTTTTTTCCCAATAACATATTCTTTTTGTGCAGGAACATGTATTGTAATAAAATCTGATGCCTTCAAAACCTCTTCCTTACTGATGCTTTCTAAAGCGAAGGATAGCTGTTGCCCATCATAAAATGTAACTTTTATTGTTGATTCCTCTAAAAATGGGTCAAAATAAATGACTTTCATTCCTATACCCAGTGCAATTTTTGCAGTAGCTTGTCCTATACGTCCAAAGCCGATAACACCAAGTACTTTTCCGCGTAATTCTATTCCGCCAGCATAGGCCTTTTTTAATGCCTTGAATTTGGTATCACCATCTAGAGGCATGTTTCTATTGGAATCATACAAAAAACGAACACCACCAAATAAGTGGGCAAATACCAATTCTGCCACTGATTCAGATGAAGCAGCGGGTGTATTGATGACATGCAGTCCTTTTTCCTTGGCATAGGCTACATCAATATTATCCATTCCAACACCACCACGACCAATTAACTTAAGAGTAGGGCAGTTGTCTATAATATCCTTTCTTACTTGTGTAGCACTACGAACAAGTAAAGCAACAATTTCATTTTCATTGATATAAGGTATCAATTGTTCCTGAGCAACTTTAGTGGTAATGACCTCAAAACCGCCATCTTCCATTGCTAAAACCCCGGTTTGTGCTATTCCATCATTTGCTAGTACTTTCATATGTAAGTTTTAAATGTTGCTTTATAGTTTTAAATGTTGAATGCTGCTTTTAAAGATTCCTTTGACTTGCTTTACAATATACGTTTAAAACTTAAAAAAAATTAAGCCGTTCTTTCCAATTCACTCATTACATCTACCAATGTCCCAACACTTTCTAAGGGTAGTGCATTGTACATAGAAGCTCTGTAGCCACCAACAGAACGGTGTCCATTAACTCCATTTATTCCTGCTTCTTTGCACATGGCTTCAAAAGAATCTTTTAAGGCATCATCAGTAAGGGTAAAGGTTGCATTCATATTTGAACGGTCTTCCACAGCGGCAAAGCCTTTGAACAGGGGATTAAGCTCAACTTCAGAATAAATTAACCTTGCTTTTTTATCGTTAATTTTTTCAATAGCTGCAATGCCACCCAAATCTTTTAGCCACTGTAAGGTAAGCATTGACACATAGATAGGGAAAACAGGAGGCGTATTGAACATGCTGTCTTTTCCTATGTGGACTTTATAATCTAACATTGACGGAATTTGACGGGATACTTTTCCTAAAATATCTTCTTTTATTACTACTAGAGTAGTACCAGCTGGTCCCATATTCTTTTGGGCTCCTGCATAAATCAAATCAAATTGGGAAAAATCTAATTGTCTTGAAAAGATATCAGAACTCATATCACACACCAATGGAACATTTGTTTTTGGAAATTTCTTTATTTGGGTACCAAAAATAGTATTGTTAGATGTGATATGTAAATAATCTAAATCCGTAGGAATAGCATATCCTTTAGGAATATAATTAAAGTTTTTATCCGCAGAAGACGCCAATTCTATTACTTCACCAAACAATTTAGCTTCTTTAATGGCTTTGGCACTCCAAGCACCTGTATTGGTATAACCCGCTTTTTTTTCCAATAGGTTATAGGCAGTCATAAGAAACTCCGTACTTGCCCCACCTTGTAAAAAAAGTGCCTGGTATCCTTTCCCTTCTAAACCCATTAATTCTAACACCAAGGAACGTGCATTTTCCATAATGCCTATAAATTCTTTGCTTCGGTGAGAGATTTCAATCAAAGAAAGTCCAATGCCATCTAACTCAATAACAGCCTCTGAGGCTTTTTTCATTACTTCTTGTGGCAATATACATGGACCTGCACTAAAATTATGTTTTTTCATTTGTTTCGTTTTTTTTGACAGAATAGAATTAAGCGGCTAAAGGTCATAAATTAAGTTGAAAGATTATAGTGGAATCTTCATAAATTCTATTATGTTTTTAACAAGAACTCCACGGTATCCACTCCATCGGCATAATCCGTCAAAGAAGGTGTCTGTGTTTGTCCAAAAGGGGTTTCATCTTTTGTAATACCTTTTGCTACAATACACTGTAGTTTTTCACGATCCTTGTTTAATTTTGCTATGACGGCTGCTTTTGATTCATATCGCTCATAAAAAAGAGACGCAATGGGGGATGCGTAACTTTCATCTTCTTTCAATATTAAAAAACCATTATCCAATATTTTAAATTCGCTCATTAAATATACGGCCTTGTTATAGTCATAATTGTTTGAGTATTTAATACCATCTATGATTGAACTATATGGAAATATGGCTTTAAAGAATACATCAAAATCATAGTCAATAGGCACAAATAGCTTGGATACACTACGGCATCCCAAGCCATAATATTGAAAAATATCTTCCCCTAGCGCAAAAAGCTGTTCCTGAGTTTCATTTCCTGTTAGTACCGCGACAGAATTTCTACTTTTTCTTATGATATTGGGTTTGCTACCAAAATAATGCTCAAAGTAACGAGCGGTATTATTACTGCCCGTAGCAATGACACAATCATAATCTTTTAATTTTCCCTCAATAAAACTGATCTCATTTTCTAAAGATGGGGCTACAGATACTAAATAACGTACTAAAAAGGGTAGTAAAACTGCATCATTGGAGGAGGCCTTTATCAGGACTTTGTTGCCTGTAATTAATGCGGAAAGGAAATCATGAAAGCCTACTAAAGGGATATTCCCAGCAAGTATCAAAGCTACTTTTTTAGGGCTTGTATTCCCTAAGTCATAGTTGTTTAGCCATGCATTGAGATTGGATTCAGTTAGTAATTCCGACCACTTTTTTAGGTTATATAAGATGTTTTCTTTGGTGTGCCATCCGTTTTTATGGCCTGAAAGTGTTAATTCTTGATCGAATTCATCAAACCATTGTTTTTTAATTCCTATTAAATCCATAGGTTTATTGGAATATTCGCAATATTCTTGAAGAAATGCCCCAAGTTTGATAAAAGACTTAATCCTTATGTTAAGGTCATCCATTATATTTGTACAAGATTTTAATTGGTTTTACCTTTGTACAAAAGTACGGATGCTGAATTTAATTCGGTATCATATTGAAAAAGAATCTATGGCTATTATAATTACAGACGAATGTATCAATTGTGGTGCTTGCGAACCGGAATGTCCGAACACCGCAATATATGAAGGAGCAGATGAATGGCGCTATAGTGATGGCACTTCATTGGCCGGTGATGTAGTATTACCTGATGGCAAAGCTGTGAACGCAGATGAAGTACAAGAACCTATCAGTGATGAAATTTATTATATTTCACCAGATAAGTGTACAGAATGTATGGGCTTCCATGAAGAACCACAGTGTGCAGCGGTTTGTCCTGTTGATTGCTGTATTCCTGATGACGATAGAGAAGAGACTGAAGAGGTGCTTTTGGGCAAGCAAAAATTTATGCACCCAGGGTGATTTATAGATGCCTCAACTAATAATAATTATTTGACCCGAGCAATTTGCTCGGGCTTTTTGTTTTAAATCGTTTTAGCACTATATATCTATGGTCTATATTTGCACTCCAAAATAATATAACATGAAAGCTGGTATTGTAGGATTGCCAAACGTGGGTAAATCCACTCTTTTTAATTGCTTGTCAAACGCTAAAGCACAAAGCGCAAATTTTCCTTTTTGTACTATTGAACCTAATATTGGTGTGGTGAATGTACCAGACAATAGATTGGAGAAATTAGAAGAATTAGTCAATCCGGAAAGGGTTTTGCATGCCACAGTTGAAATTGTTGATATCGCAGGCTTGGTAAAAGGAGCCAGTAAAGGGGAAGGTCTAGGGAATCAGTTTCTAGGAAATATTAGAGAAACGGACGCTATTTTACATGTGCTCCGTTGTTTTGATGATGATAATATTGTGCATGTAGAAACTTCTATAGATCCTATTAGGGATAAAGAAATTATAGACATGGAGTTGCAATTGAAAGACTTGGAAACGGTTGATAAAAAACTGGACAAAGTCAAACGAGCAGCTAAAACAGGAAACAAAGAAGCTCAAAAAGAAGAAGCGATACTGTTGAAAATAAAAAATGGCCTTGAATCTGGAACATCAGTTAGGGCTATTGAAATTGAAAACGATGATAGAACTGAGTACGTTAAACCGCTACAGTTTATTACAGATAAACCTGTATTGTACGTTTGTAATGTAGATGAGGCATCTGCAACAGAGGGTAATGCCTATGTAACCAAAGTTATAGAAGCTGTAGCCAATGAGAATGTAGAAGTGATTTTCTTGGCAATAGGCACCGAGGCCGATATTACGGAATTGGACACCTATGAAGAGCGACAAATGTTTTTGGAAGATTTAGGCTTAACAGAACCTGGGTCTGCCAAATTGATTAGAAGTGCTTATAAATTGTTGAATTTGGAAACTTATTTTACAGCAGGGGTAAAAGAAGTTCGAGCTTGGACCATACCTATTGGTGCAACGGCTCCACAAGCTGCTGGTGTTATTCATACCGATTTTGAAAAAGGATTTATTCGTGCGGAAGTAATTGGGTATAATGATTTTGTTTCCTATGGTAGTGAAGCCAAAGTAAAGGAAGCTGGGAAAATGAAAGTAGAAGGAAAAGAATATATCGTTAAAGATGGTGATGTGATGCATTTTAGGTTTAATGTATAGGTATTAAACAACACTTATTTTCAGTTGAAGAAATCATTTTTTGTTCTTCATGTTTATTGTGCTAGTTTAGTTGTTACAATAGCATAGTCATTAAAAGAATAGTATTTGTCATACCGCCAAAAGCACATCTGTTAGATGTCAATGGACCAGCTCATATTTTTTATGAAGCAATAGAATATGGCGCTTCTATTGAATTGCATTTTATATCCCTAAATAATGAAACGGAGGTTGAAAGTAGCGCAGGGCTTCATTTTTCTAAACTAACTCCATTTCATGAATTTAAATTATCCAAAGATGATTATGTCTTCATACCAGGACTAACATATGAACTCCTCTCCAATACTGAATTTTTAAGAGAATGCACCCCCTTTTTGAATTGGTTGAATATCCAATTCAAAAACGAAGCTAATATTTGCTCAGTCTGCACAGGTACTTTTTTATTAGCTGAAGCTGGAATATTAAATGGCAAAAGTTGTACAACACATTGGAGGTTTTTTACCAAATTTATTGAAAAATATCCGGAAATTGCACTAAAGAAAAACAGGCTCTTTGTGCATGATGCATCGTTGTATAGCAGTGCCGGAGTCTGTTCAGGGATAGATTTGGCGCTTTATATTCTAGAATCTCAATTTGATGCTAAATTGGCTGCTGATGTTGCGAAAGAAGTAGTTATCTATTTTAGAAGGAGTGAATCTGACCCGCAGTTGAGCATCTTTCTTCAATATAGAAATCATTTAGATACTCGGATTCATGATGCTCAAGATTATCTGATGAAGCATATATCTGACAGGTTTAAAATGGAAAATGTGGCAGAAAAAGTACATATGAGTGTGAGAAACTTGACCCGACTTTTTAAAAAAACTACAGGAATTACACTGGGTCATTATCTTGAAAAGTTAAGAGTAGAAAAAGCCGTGGATTTATTATCTGATAAGCATAAAGTTGAATTTGTAGCACATCAATGCGGGCTTAAAAGCGCGAACCAATTGCGAACATTGCTAAAAAAACACAAAGACATATTGCCAACGGACATATCTTCATTAAAATAGGTTTTGTCTTGATAGTGAGTATGGTTGTCCTTTTAAAGGGTTAATTATAGGGTTATTTTTGTGGAACAATCAAAAACATTTTATAATGAAACGAATAGTCCTTTTAATGATGATGGTGTGTGTAACCAATTCATCTTTTGCTTCCCAAGAATCGAAACCAATTTATGTTTGTCCACCATGCAATAATCAATGTGATGATTTAAAATTTGATGCATCAGGAGTTTGCTCCCACTGCAATATGACATTACAAATAGAGAACGAATTAAAAATTACGATGACACAAATGAAAAAAACAATTGCCTTTTACTTACAGTCTGGTGTAGAGGTATTAGATTTTGCTGGTCCAATGGAGGTTTTTGCATATGCGGGTTATGAGGTATTTACAGTATCAAAAACAAAAGACCCAATTGTTTCTCAGGGAATTCTAAAAATTATTCCAGATTATGATATAAATGACGCCCCTCAAGCAGACATTCTCGCTTTCTTTGGTGGCAATTCAGGAGCTGCTTCCGATGATCCTGATGTCATAAATTGGGTAAAGTCACAACAACATCTTGATTATCATTTTTCAGTATGTACAGGTGCTCTAGTTCTTGCTAAAGCAGGAATTTTAGAGAATAAAACGGCTACTACTTTTCATGATGCATTGGATTATTTAGAGCAAAATTATCCAAAAACAAAAGTATTGAGAAATGCTCGCTATGTCGACAATGGAACTATTATTACTACGGCAGGTATTTCCGCTGGAATAGATGGAGCATTACATTTAGTGGCTAGATTAAATGGATTTAATGCAGCAAGAAAGGTTGCATATTATATGGAGTATGATAAATGGTTTCCTGGAGAAGGGGTTATGTTATCTGGGGAAAATCCTTATGCAATTATTGAGAATGTAGACCATTTAATTGACTATGTAGGTGTTTATGAAATAGTGGGTGGTCAAAAAATAGAACTAAAAATTTCTGAAAGAGAAAAATCGCTTTATGCTATAATCAATGAAATGAAATATCCTCTTTTTTATAATAAAAAAGACCTATTTGAGGATGTAAGCAAAAATGAAGTTGTTTTTAAAAGAGATAAAAACAATAAAATAATAGGCTGTGAATCATCTGGTGACAGCAATTATTATAAAAAATTGAATTAAACAATTAAGGGTGATTTTAATGAGATATGGGCATCGTAATTCCGTAACATTGAACCACCTTTTTTTATAGTTTGAGGTTACTTTAGCAGCATGAGTAAAAATTCATCTGTAACGCTTGGTATTGTCTTTGCAATTGTAGGCGTTGTCTTGTTTTCTGCAAAAGCAATCATGGTAAAACTGGCCTATCAATATGATGTAGACACAGTAACCTTATTGTTTTTTAGAATGATTTTTGCGCTACCATTCTATGTTGTAATTGCTTTTTGGAAAAAACCATTGTATCCGAAAGAAATTAAGAGAAAGGATTACCTATGGCTTGTTTTCTTTGGTTTTATAGGCTACTATTTGGCTAGTTTGTTCGATTTTGAAGGCTTGCAATATATTAAAGCTGGTTTGGAAAGAATCATTTTGTTTGTTTACCCAACCATGGTGGTGCTATTATCTTGGATATTTTTCAGGAAGAAAATCAGTAAAAAGCAGACTATCGCTATTATCACAACTTATTTTGGTATTCTTATAGTTTTCTGGAATGAAATGGGTGTTAGTGATGACCATATATATTGGGGCGGGTTTTTAATCTTTTTAAGCGCACTTACGTATGCCATGTATTTAGTGGGCAGTGGGTGGCTTATCCCAAAATTTGGCTCCGTTACGTTTACAGCTTATGCCATGATTGTTTCAACAGTATGCGTAGTAGTTCATTACATTTTTATATCACCTGAAACGTCCTTGTTAGAATACCCCTTACAAGTGTATTTGTTGGGATTGGCCATGGCTATTTTTTCAACACTAATACCTTCTTTTTTAGTATCTGCAGCAATTGAGCGATTAGGAGCATCCACTTTTTCCATATTTGGAAGCTTGGGGCCTATATCAACAATTATTTTAGCATATCTATTTTTAGAGGAAGCAATAACTTTGATTCAAATGATTGGTATGTTGGTTGTTATTTTTGGTGTTGTGATGGTTTCTAGAAAAAAAAGAGCCTAAAATAATCCTATCAACAAAATAATTGGTTGTTTTGTTAATTACTTTAGCGAGTAAGGGTTTTATTTTTTTGCAACACTTCCTATATTAGCAGACCTACATTGCAAAATTATTTAATGGCTCAAGATTCACAATATACCGAAGACAATATTCGCTCCTTGGACTGGAAGGAGCATATCCGTATGCGTCCGGGGATGTATATTGGAAAATTAGGAGATGGTTCTTCTGCAGATGATGGCATCTATATTCTTCTAAAAGAGGTGTTGGATAATTGTATTGATGAGTTTGTGATGGGAGCAGGAAAAACCATTGAAATCATTATCAAGGACAATGTAGTAAGTGTTAGAGATTATGGTAGAGGCATACCTTTAGGAAAGGTAGTGGATGTTGTTTCTAAGATGAATACTGGTGGAAAATATGATTCCAAAGCATTTAAAAAATCTGTAGGTTTAAATGGTGTTGGTACGAAAGCGGTGAATGCACTGTCCTCATTTTTTAAAGTAGAATCCAATAGGGAGGACAAAATGAAGACTGCGGAGTTCAGCCAAGGAGAATTGGTTGTTGAAGAAGGTCCTATTGATTCTTCCAGGAGAAAAGGGACAAAAGTTTCCTTTATTCCCGATGAAATCATTTTTAAAAAGTATAAATATAGGAATGAGTATGTAGAACGCATGCTTAAGAACTATGTGTATCTAAACTTAGGGCTGACCATCGTTTTTAATGGTGAAAAATTTCAGTCGGAAAATGGATTAAAAGATCTTTTAGAAGATAACAACAGCAAAGAAGATATGTTGTACCCTATCATTCATTTAAAAGGGGATGATATAGAAGTAGCCATAACACATAGCAAGACACAATATAGTGAGGAATACCATTCTTTTGTAAATGGCCAGCATACCACCCAAGGAGGTACGCATCATGCTGCTTTTAGGGAATCATTGGTGAAAACCATACGAGATTTTTATGGTAAAAATTATGAAGCTTCGGATATACGGAAATCAGTGATTTCAGCCATTTCAATTAAAGTAATGGAGCCGATTTTTGAGAGTCAGACCAAAACAAAATTGGGTTCAACAGATATGGGTGGGAATTTCCCAACGGTACGGACTTATATCAATGATTTTGTTGGAAAATATTTGGATAACTATTTGCATAAGAATCCAGATACGGCGGAAAAATTGCTTTCAAAGATTCTGCAAGCAGAACGGGAGCGAAAAGATTTATCAGGTATCCGAAAGTTAGCCAAAGAAAGAGCTAAAAAATCTAATTTACACAATAAGAAATTAAGGGATTGTCGTGTTCATTTAGGGGATATGAAAAAGGATAGACGCTTGGAATCTACACTGTTCATTACAGAAGGAGATTCTGCCTCTGGTTCCATAACCAAATCCCGCGATGTAAATACCCAAGCTGTCTTTAGTCTTAGAGGAAAACCCTTGAATTGCTATGCAATGTCTAAAAAGATTGTGTATGAAAATGAGGAGTTTAATTTGTTACAAGCAGCATTGAACATTGAGGAGTCTATGGATAACCTTAGATATAACAATATTGTTATTGCTACGGATGCCGATGTAGATGGAATGCATATACGCCTGTTGCTCATTACCTTCTTTCTTCAATTTTTCCCTGAATTGATAAAAGAAAATCATTTATACATTTTACAGACACCACTGTTTAGGGTGCGCAACAAGAAAGAAACGCACTACTGTTATAGTATGGAAGAAAAAAACATTGCAATAAAAAAACTCTCAGGTAAACCTGAAATCACACGATTTAAAGGTTTGGGTGAAATATCTCCGGATGAATTCAAATATTTTATAGGAGATGATATTCGGTTAGAGCCTATAATGTTAGACAAAACAATGTCTATAGAAAAGCTACTGGAATTTTATATGGGTAAAAACACTCCAGACAGGCAGAAGTTTATTATTGAAAATCTAAAAGTAGAATTAGATTTAATTGAAGAAGACCAAGTTTAACCAAAAATAAGACGAACCTTTCTTTATGGAAGAAAGTGAAGAAATAAACGAAGAACATATAGATCAATCAGAGAACAATCAAGATTCCTTGGTCAAAGTTACTGGTATGTACAAGGAATGGTTTTTGGACTATGCTTCCTATGTTATATTAGAACGTGCCGTACCAGCAATTGAAGATGGTTTTAAACCAGTGCAGCGAAGAATAATGCATTCGCTAAAAGAGTTGGATGATGGCAGGTACAACAAAGTGGCTAATGTTGTAGGGCACACTATGCAGTATCACCCACATGGAGATGCAAGTATTGCTGATGCCATGGTGCAGATTGGTCAAAAAGAACTGTTGATAGACAC
This sequence comes from Flavobacteriaceae bacterium, assembly GCA_002746415.1. Classification (GTDB taxonomy): domain Bacteria; phylum Bacteroidota; class Bacteroidia; order Flavobacteriales; family Flavobacteriaceae; genus Saonia. Next base: position 208,768 of record NVXD01000018.1, read on the forward strand.
CCAAGGAAACTGGGGGAACATTTTAACAGGGGATAGGGCAGCGGCTTCTAGATATATAGAAGCTAGACTTTCCAAGTTTGCCTTAGAAGTTATTTTTAGTCCTAAAATTACGGAATGGCAACAATCCTATGACGGTAGAAAAAAAGAACCAGTTAACCTTCCCGTTAAATTTCCTTTGCTATTGGCACAAGGAGCGGAAGGGATTGCTGTTGGTCTTTCTACAAAAGTATTGCCCCATAATTTCATTGAATTAATAGATGCTTCAATTAAACACCTAAAAGGACAGGGATTTACGATATTTCCAGACTTTGCTACATCAGGAATCATTGATATTAGCAATTATAATGACGGCATTAGGGGTGGGAAAATACGAGTACGTGCCAAAATATCTCAGTTTGATAAGAATACACTGGTAATCAATGAAATTCCATATGGTACAAATACGTCTTCACTAATAGATTCTATTCTTAAAGCCAATGATAAGGGTAAGATTAAAATCAAAAAAATTGAAGATAATACTGCAGCTGATGTAGAGATTCTGGTGCATTTGCCAAGTGGTATCTCTCCTGACAAAACTATTGATGCGCTCTATGCATTTACATCATGTGAATCTTCTATTTCTCCATTAGGCTGTATCATTGAGGATAACAAACCATTGTTTATTGGTGTAACAGAAATGTTGAAACGCTCAGCTGATCTAACAGTACAATTATTAAAAGCGGAGCTTGAAATTCAACTAAAAGAGTTAGAAGAGCAATGGCATTTTTCTTCTTTGGAGCGTATTTTTATTGAAAATAGAATCTATAGGGATATTGAAGAAGAGGAGACATGGGAGGGAGTTATAAGTGCTATAGACAAAGGATTAAAGCCATTTACCAAACATTTAAAACGAGCGGTTACAGAAGATGATATCACTCGTTTAACTGAAATCAGAATTAAACGTATTTCTAAATTTGACAAGGATAAGGCACAACAGCTTTTAGATACGCTTGATGAGAAAATAGCAGAGGTTAAACACCATTTGGCCAATTTGATTGATTTTGCCATTGCTTATTTTAAAAACTTGAAAAAGACGTACGGTAAGGGAAGGGAACGGAAATCTGAGATTCGGGTTTTTGATGATATTGAAGCGACTAAAGTGGCTATTAGGAATACAAAACTATATGTAAACAGGGAAGAAGGTTTTATAGGAACTTCCTTAAAGAGAGATGAGTATGTAACCGATTGTAGTGATATAGATGATATTATTGTGTTCACTACAGATGGCAAAATGATGGTCACCAAAGTAGATTCCAAAACCTTTATTGGAAAAAATATTATCCATGTGGCTGTATTTAAAAAGAAAGACTCACGCACTACATACAATATGGTCTATAAAGATGGTAAAGGTGGTGCAAGTTATGTGAAGCGTTTTAATGTAACAGGAACCACTAGGGATAAGCTATATGATCTCACCGCTGGTAAACCTAATTCTTTATTATTGTATTTTACAGCAAACCAAAATGGTGAAGCAGAGGTAGTGACTGTGTTATTGAGACAGGTAGGCAGTATTAAGAAATTAAAATGGGATATAGATTTTGCAGATGTTTTAATTAAAGGAAGATCATCTAAAGGAAATATTGTTTCTAAGTATTCCGTAAAGCGCATCGAGTTGAAAGAAAAGGGTGTTTCTACCTTAAAGCCACGTAAAATATGGTTCGATGATGTTGTGAGAAGATTGAATGTGGATGGACGAGGAGATGTATTGGGTGAATTTAGAGGTGATGACTTATTATTGATTGTAACTCAAAAAGGAATTGCAAAAACCATTGAGCCTAAACTAACGACACATTTTGAGGAGGACATGATTGTCTTGGAAAAATGGAATCCAAAGAAACCACTTTCTGCAATCTATTACGATGGGGAAAAAGAAAGATACTATATAAAAAGGTTCCAAATTGAAAGCGGTAATAAGGAAGAACTATTTATTTCTGATAACCCTAAATCATTCTTAGAGCTTATTTCTACAGATTGGCGACCCGTTGCAGAAATTGAATTTGCTAAACCAAGAGGTAAAGAAGCAAAACCAAACCAGATAGTGGACATAGAGAACTTTATTACTATAAAAGGAATAAAGGCGATGGGGAATCAATTGACCTCAGAAAAAGTAAAGAATATGAATGCTTTGGAAGCATTACCCTTTGAAGAACCTAAAGAAAATGAGCCCAAAGACATAGAAGTAATAGATGAAGAGAATATTTTACCAAAACAAGAAAATGCTGGTGCTAAAGATGGAGATTCTGAACAGCCTACTTTATTTTGATGGATATTACAATTTATAACAGAATGTTTTTTATTATCAAGTATATTTACAAAAATTAGAAATTAAATGGATTTCACTAACCCCCTGGTATATGGCGCACCCTGTTTTATTGCGTTTATATTATTAGAATTAGCATATAGTAAAACTCATGGCAAAGAAAATTTGTACGTGTGGAAAGATTTAGCTGCCAGTGGTTTTATGGGCGTGGGATCAGCAATTATTGCTCCTTTGTTAAAAGTAGTCTACACCATTGCTCTTTTTAAATTTGTATATGCATTGTGCAATCCTATAGTAGATGGAGTTGCGACCAATATTTTAGGGTACAAATCATTTGGTTATGCTTGGTTTTTATGGTTGTTGTGTCAATTGGCTGATGATTTTACTTATTATTGGTTTCATAGAGCAAACCACGAAATAAGGATTCTTTGGGCAGCACACATTGTACACCATTCCTCCGATAATTTTAATTTAGGAACAGCTGTCCGTAATGGTTGGTTTACAATTTTATATAAACCTTTATTTTATATGTGGATGCCAGCTATAGGATTTCCTGTTGAAATGGTTGTAGTATGTTTGGGAATAGAAGCATTGTGGCAATTTCAATTGCATTCAGTTTATGTTCCAAAAATGGGTTTTATAGAAAAGTTTATGAATACGCACACTATGCACCAAGCACATCATGCACAAAATGTGGAGTATTTGGATAAAAACCACGGCGGATTTTTAAATATTTTTGATAGGCTGTTTGGAACATGGATAGAGTTGGATGATAATATTGATGTGAAATATGGCGTTATTCATGCACCAGATTCGCACAATCCAATTGTGATACTTACACATGAGTTTAAAGATATTTTTAACGATGTAAGAAAATCTAAAAAGTTTTCTCATGCCCTCATGTATATATTTGGCCCCCCAGGATGGAGCCCAGATGGCAGTACGCTTACCGTAAAACAACAGCAACGTTTGTTTTTTAAACAAAAAGAGAAAAATCCGGAAGGAACTTTTGATAGACCAAACTAAAGAGGGTTTAATTCAATTCCCATATAAAACAGTATACTAGTCGAGTCCTGCTTTCATTGGCTTCATATAAAAGGCATTCTCTACCTACGTAGGTGTATGAGAAAGAACTTATATGTCATTCCTAACTTTGAGTAAGAACCTTGAAAAAGTGTGTTGGATAGTCTTATGATGCTATTTAATCAAAATTATTTTTCCTCTTTCTCACTCTCATATTTAAAAACTCTACCATAAGGGAGAATGAAATTGCAAAGTATAGATATCCTTTAGGGATAACACCAACCTCATTGTCAAATACATTTAAATGAGAAATATGGGCAGCTTCTGCAATTAGCATAAAACCGATTAAAATTAAAAATGCTAAGCCAAGCACTTGAACGGATGGATGTTTGTTTACAAAGTCTCCAACTGGGTTGGCAAAAAGCATCATTATAATTACGGAAATAACAACGGCCACAACCATTAGAATTAGTGCATCATTTGGATTTGGTGAGATGCCATTGGTCATGCCTATAGCTGTTAGGATAGAGTCAAATGAAAAGACAATATTAATAACAGTTATTTGTAAAATGGCATTGGTCAATGTAGAGGATCTATGCTTTTTAACTTCCCTTTCATCGTGTCCTTTGTCTTCTATCTTTTCATGAATCTCTTTGGTGCTTTTATATAAGAGAAACAATCCGCCTCCAAAAAGAATTAATGCTTGTCCGCTTATTCCTCCTGATATCCATGACTTATCAATCACCCAAAAAGGATTTTTTAAAGAAGCTAGAAGGGAAATAGCAAATAATAATAGAATTCTCATTGCCATAGCTAAGAACAAACCTATAGTGGTTGCTTTTTTACGCAAGCCTTTTTCCAATTTCCCTGCTGCTATAGAAATAAAGATAATATTGTCTATACCTAAAACAATTTCTAAAAAAGTAAGTGTTAATAAGGCAACCCAAGCATCCGGGCTTGCAAAAATTTCAAACATGGTTAGTTAGTTTTAAATACAGTTCCTTTAGATTTATTAGCATCCCCTACAATATTATATTCAAAAAAATACGAATCATTTGTAGTAGACAGTATTTTCATGTGTATGGCTTTTTCTTCAGCCATTGATTTAGGATGTAGCTTTTTTAAAATATACTCGCAATTGTTTATCCACCTTACTGACGAAGTATCTACTTTTCCATCAAAATAATCTATTTCAATTTTATCGTTTCTAAAAAAAGTAGTAGTTTTTTCTTCTCCATTAATTACTGTGGTGAAACTAAATTCACCCGTTTTAAAATGTTCACAATCCCTTTTGGGTTCATAACAGGATGTAAGCAATAATATGCTACAAATAAAAAAAATTCTTAGAATCATAAATACAAATAAAGCAAATTGTTAGAGTTATTACAAAAGGATTGTAATGTTTAAATGATTTTTATTTGGGAGTAAAAGATTCAAAACTATTATCCGTATAAAAGATTACAATTTTATCAATAGGCTTTGAGTCGCTCACTGGACTGCTTATTTTCTTTTTAATTTTTGGAGTAATGGGGGTAGAAGGTGATTTCTCAATAACAGTCGGAAAAGTGTTTTGCCCTAGGAGTAACCAATAAAGATTTACTTCTTGGAATGTAGCGACAACTTTAAGAACAAAATCTAAACTGGGCTTGTTTCTGCCTGTTAGTAAGTGGGATATACTAGAGCGTTGTACCTTCACTTTATCTGCGAAAGCTGAGGCTGAAAGACCATAAAACTTTAGAATTTTTTCTAGCCTTTCAATAAATTTTTCCGTGTTCACCATTGTATATGAATTTAGCTATGTTTGACTCGTTTTGAAGGATACAATACCATTAATTACTTGAACTATAAGTTTAAATATGTTGCCATAAAATGCTGATTTCATTAAATATAATAATATTTTGTTGAGTTTTCATTAGATTCTTCACTTGTTGGTTACAATGTTATATAAACTTGTTCATAAACTGTATACAAATGTAAATAATTAAATTACAATTGTAACCTAAAATGAATTTACTTTTGCATAGTAGAAAACACATCCAATATGCAGGAATTTGAAGTAGATTATTTATCAATAAAGGAGACATCAGTTAGTGGACGTTATGTTATCAATGAAGATGTTTTTTCATTTATGGATGACATTACTGGGCAATTTAATATCAAAACAATAGGGAAATCTGTGGATGACAAACCAATTAAAATGGTTGTATTTGGCTCTGGAAAAAGCAAGATTTTAATGTGGTCTCAAATGCATGGTAATGAATCTACAACCACTAAGGCTATTTTGGATTTAATTAATTTTTTAAATCAGCCCAGTGAAATAGTTGGCGCAATTAAAAAGAATTGCACGTTATACATGATACCTATATTAAACCCAGATGGCGCAGCAGCATATACTCGTATTAATGCAAATGAGGTAGATTTAAATAGGGATGCTCAAAATCTTAGTCAGCCAGAAAGTAAAGTGCTAAGGGGTATCTATGATGAAATTAAGCCTGACTTTTGTTTTAACCTTCATGGACAACGCACAATTTTTAATGTTGGCAGTTCCCCAAAACCAGCTACAATTTCTTTTTTAACACCTTCGCAGGATATAGAGCGAAGCATTACACCAAGTCGAATTCTAAGCATGCAAGTAATTGCCGCAATGAATGAAAAGCTTCAAAAGTTTATTCCAGGGCATATTGGTAGATATGATGATTCGTTCAATGCAAATTGTGTTGGCGATACATTTCAGATATTAAATACTCCAACAGTTTTGTTTGAAGCAGGGCATTCTCCTAATGATTATGATAGGGAAATAACTAGGGAGTATATATGGCATGCCTTAATTTTTGGTATCATTGCCATAACAACAAAGCAGTACGAAAGCTATACAAATAAAGATTATTTTAAAATTCCTGAAAACAATAAGTTGTTCTTTGATATTTTGATTGAAAACGCACATTTAATTAATGATAAGTTTGAGGAAGGAGATAGAGTAGGTGTTTTGTATAAAGAAATTTTAAAGAATAAAAAGATACAATTTGAACCAAGAGTTGATAAAGTAGGTGAATTGTCCCAATATTATGGACATGTGACGTATGATTGTTCTAATAAGGAAGGATTAAAAAAATTGAAGAATAATCCACACCTTTTTGAACTTTTAAAATAATTCGTTTTATTCAACTTAATTCGAGTTATTTTGCATTTTTTATAAAAAAAAGGCAGTTTTGTTGAATTTAATTCTTTTAAGTGTTATTTTTGCTTAAAATATCATTAATAATGAGTAAAGTAAGATTAGACGAAATAGACCACCAAATTCTGGATATGTTAATTGACAATACCAGAACTCCATTTACAGATATAGCCAAAAAATTATTGATTTCAGCAGGTACTGTACATGTTAGGGTTAAGAAAATGGAGGAGGCGCAAATAATTAAAGGCTCCTCATTAACAGTTGATTACGTTAAGCTTGGATATGCTTTTATAGCTTATGTTGGTATATATTTAGAGAAAACACATCAAACCAAATTTGTTTTGGAGCGATTAAATCAAATTCCATTTGTAACTGTAGCACATATTACAACTGGGAAATTCAATATATTTTGCAAAATAAGAGCCAAAGATACGACTCATGCAAAAAACATTATTTTTACAATAGATGATATTGATGGTATCAGTAGGACAGAAACTATGATATCATTAGAAGAGAGCATTAATGATAAAAAACGTTTGATGCACACTATTTTTAATGAATTATAGAACACCAAATTAGATATTAAAAAATCCTACGCTTTTTGTGTAGGATTTTTTATTTCTATCCATGTGAATTATATTATTTGTCCTTTGGTATTAAAATGGAATTATATGAGATTATCAGAATTGGAAGAGTATGAATTTGAAGCTTTCTATGGTACATATTTAACTACTTTAGATAATACATCAGAAGTACTAGATGAATTGCAAAATGGAAAAAAGGCATTACTTGCACTTATGGATACTTTGTCACCCAAAGCCTTACAGCATCAATATAAAGAAGGAAAATGGACCGTAGCAGAGGTGATTGTGCATATCATGGACACAGAACGGGTTTTTACACATAGAGCATTACGCTTTTCCAGAGGCGATAACACCCCTTTGCCTGGTTTTGAACAAGATGGCTATGTATTGGAATGCAATGCCAGTGATAGGACTATTGACCAGCTAAAGACCGAGTTTGTAGCGGTTAGAGAAGCATCAATAACCCTATTTGCTCATATGACGAAGGAGCAATTAAAGTATACAGGTGATGTCGGGGATTTAAAATGGAGTGTGGCTGGCATAGGATTCACAATTTCTGGGCACCAGAAACATCATGTAAATATTTTAAAGGAAAGATATTTATAGCCGCTTAATCTATATTTTCTTCGAATACATGTTCTTGGCTAGCATTTACAATGGCTTCAGAATCAACCTTCAATTCTTTTTCAATGGTATCATCAAAATTGGCGATAAAATTGGAGAGACTTTTACTGATTTTCACAAGGTAAAGCGTGTCCTCTGTTTTTAATTCAACAGTTTCAATAATATCCCCATTTAAATTTTTAAAAGCAATGATATCATCATCACCATATCCATAAGGATAATTCTCAATTAATAAGGAAGCAAGCTTGTGATCTAGTTTTTTATAATCAATTAAAATTCGTTTCATAGTTTAGTTGGTTTGTTTGTGTCAAACTAAACTATAAATAATTCTGTTTCAGGGGTATAAAGAGTTGTAAAAGCTCGTTTTTAGTATATGTAGTCCTTATTCTTTGTAGTAAGCGAACGCTTCATTGAACAATTCTTGTGGAACTTGAACATCTATAATTGTTTCGCCTATGTCCTTGAGGAGCACAAAGTTAATATTTCCATGGGAGTTCTTCTTATCAAACTTCAATAGGCCAAGAATGTTTTTGATGTCATCATTTGAGAAAGCAACTTTGTCATAGACAGAAGAGAAGGTGTTTTTAATATCCTTTAAGGCTTCCTCAGGGAGATTGGTTAGTTTATGAGATAGATAACCCTCCAGTACCATTCCAATGGCAATTGCTTCTCCATGCAACAATAGCTCATGATTGTCATTCTCAAGAAAATATGATTCTACCGCATGACCCAAAGTATGCCCATAGTTTAAGATTTTACGCAAATTTTGTTCTGTAGGATCTTGCAACACCACTTCGTTTTTCATGACAACTGATTTATAAATCAGTTGGTCTATATTATTATAAGAGGTAAGCCTTTTTAATTCGTCCCAATAGGTTTCATTTTTAATTAGGCCATGCTTGAGCATTTCAGCAAACCCACTCCTTAACTGCCTTTCTTCCAAAGTTTTAAGAAAACTAGAAATTACTAAGACCATTACAGGTTGGTTGATGACGCCAATTTGATTTTTTAACATTCCTAAATCCACCCCAGTTTTACCACCAACTGAAGCATCTACCATAGCCAATAGGGTAGTGGGGATGTTTATGAAAGCTATCCCTCTTTTAAAGGTAGAGGCCACAAATCCTCCCAAATCAGTAACTACGCCACCACCAAGGTTTATCATTAAACTTTTTCTATCCGCATCTAACTCAGACATGGCTTCCCAAACCTGTGTGCAGGTATGTATGTTTTTATTGATTTCACCCGCTTCAATTTCAATGATTTCAAAATCGCATTCCACATGAATGTTGGCCATGAAATTTGGTAAACAATGCTCATGGGTATTTTCATCAACCATGATGAATACTTTGGAGTATTGGGTTTTTTCCAAGTGGTCATTTAAAGAGGTATATGCAGTGTTATTAAAATGTACAGCATACGAAGCAGAGACAATAGATTCCATTTAATAAATTTAATCATACAAAATAAAGGTTATTTTTTGCGATAAGAATACTATTTCTATAATTATATTTGATTCGTCACAAATTTTAGAAAATGGAAAAGATTTTTGAAAACACCAAAACCGCGTTTGCACTAAAAACAGATTCAGAATTGGAACGCGCATTCTTCTTGTTCAAGATGATATCTAATGAACCATTAGTAAAAATGGGGACCTTGGTCACTAATTTTGCAATCAAGGCCCATCTCCCTGTTGAGGGATTGATTAGAGCAACTGTCTTTGATCATTTCTGTGGAGGTATAAATGAAGAAGATTGCATGGGGCTTATAGATCGAATGTATGATAAAGGGGTGTGTGCTGTGTTGGATTATTCTGTTGAGGGAAAAGAAGAGGATGCTCAATTTGATTTGGCTTTGGAAAAAACATTGGACACCTTAGATTTTGTAAAAGAAAAAAATGCTATCCCGTTTGCGGTGTTTAAACCTTCTGGATTTGGTAGGCTTAAACTTTATGAAAAACTGAGTGGAACATCAATACTTACAAATGAAGAGGAGGAAGAATGGGCTCGTGTTGTTGACCGGTTTGATAAAGCGTGTAAAAAAGCCTACGATTTAGACGTTGCTCTATTGATTGACGCAGAAGAAAGTTGGATGCAAGACGCCGCAGATCAATTAACGGAGGAAATGATGCTGAAATACAACATAGAGAAAGCTATTGTTTTTAACACCTTGCAGATGTATCGTTGGGATAGAATGGACTATTTGGAAAAATTATATAAAAAGGCAATCAAGGATAATTTTAAAATAGGGGTAAAGGTAGTGAGAGGGGCTTATATGGAAAAAGAAAACCATAGGGCAGAAGAAGGCAATTACCCTACACCCATATGCGTATCAAAGAAAGCAACAGATGATAATTTTAATACAGGGGTGTCCTTTATATTGGAACATTTAAATGTGATTTCTCTTTTTGTAGGCACACATAATGAAGAAAGTTCCTATGCCTTAATTGATTTAATGGAAAAGAAAGGGATTTCCAACAATGACAACAGTGTTTGGTTTGGACAGTTGTTTGGTATGAGTGATCATATATCCTTTAATTTGGCAAGTAAAGGATATAATGTGGCTAAATATTTACCATTTGGTCCGGTAAGGGATGTAATGCCTTACTTAATTAGAAGAGCAGAGGAAAACACATCTGTAGCCGGGCAGACCAATAGAGAGTTAGAATTATTGAAAACTGAAAGAAAAAGAAGGAAAATTTAATCTTCTGAATAGCTCAAGCTTTTCACCTGTAGTTTGGAGGGGCAATTAACGACTTCCATAATGGCAAGTGCTCCTTTTATTTCATTTTCAATAAGGTAGGTTTTGCAAGGAGCAGTTTTTGTTTTGCTTTTGGAAAAGTCAACATCTCCATCGATAAAAAAAGAAACAATTTCTAAAGAATCCAGTGTTTGCTCTTGTAGCATTTTGCTAATTTCATCAGAGTAGGACAATGGTTTGGAGCGCATATCTTTAAGCGTCCTGCAGTTTGGAAAATAGCAGAACTCAACTCCAGTTGCTTCAGATTTTTTCTTTAAAAAAATAGTTAGGAAAACAATCCCAATGGACAAGCCAAATAAATAAAAGCCAATTCTTTTTAATAATGCCATTTCTAAAAAATAAGGAAGTTGATATCGCTATAGGTAAGATCAAACCATTCACCTACAGATTTATTGGTTAATATGCCATGGTACATATATAGTCCATTTCTAAGACCTTTATCAAATCGTAAGGAATTTTCTAAACCACCATTTTCTCCAATTTTCAATAAATAGGGTGTAAAAATATTACTGATGGAAATTGATGAAGTCTTAGGGTAACGAGATGGAATATTGGGTACAGCATAATGGATTACGCCATATTTGGTTCTAGTTGGTTTGTCATGGGTTGTTACTTCACTGGTTTCAAAACATCCACCCATATCAATACTTACATCAATAATAACGGCCCCTTTTTTCATGTGTTCTACCATGGTGCAAGAAACCACTACAGGAGAGCGGTCTTTTCCCCTTGTTGCTCCAATGGCTACATCACAGCGTTTTAGGGCCTTTAATAAATTTTTTGGTTGTATAGTAGAAGTATATATGGTCTGTTTTAAATTGGTCTGTATATTTCTAAGTTTTGTGATTGAATTATCAAACACCTTGACGTTTGCTCCTAAGCCAATCGCAGATCGTGCGGCAAACTCCCCAACGGTACCGGCACCTATGATGACTACTTCTATAGGCGGCACACCACTAATGTTACCAAACATTAGCCCATTGCCATTATTGGTATCGGCCATTATTTCAGAAGCAATCAAGACAGAAGAAATACCAGCTATTTCACTTAGGGATCTTACTGCCGGATATTTTCCTTCTTCATCTTTTATATATTCAAAAGCAACTGCAGTAATTCTTTTTTTTGCCAGCTCCTTAAAGTATTCCTTGGATTGAGTTTTGATTTGAAGGGCAGAGATGACAGTTGCCTGTGGGTTGATCATTTGAATCTCAGCAATGGAAGGCGGTTCAACCTTTAAAAGTAAGGGGCAAGAAAATACCTTTTTAGTGTCCTTAGTTATTTTGGCGCCAGCATCTGTATAATTTATATCTGAATAATTGGCACCTTCACCAGCTCCAGATTCAATAAGTACTCTGTGTCCATTTGCCGTAATGGCATTAATGGCATCTGGTGTTAAACAAATTCGCTTCTCTTGGTATTGGTTTTCTTTCGGGATACCTATAAAAAGTTCCCCTTTTTGTTTTAGAATCTCCAAGGTTTCCTCTTGGGGTAGCAATTGGTCTTTGCTGAAAGGTGAAGTGGGTTGGTTCATGAGTGCAATGCTGTAATAAGTGAGCCTTTTACGAAATAAAGATACTCACTAAATACAAAATTACAATTTATTTTCTTCTTCTTGCCGTAAACGATCGCGCTCTTTAAGTTCTTTGAGCTCTGCATCCATGGCATCAAGATCAATTCCATGTACGTGTTTGTCGTAAAGTTTAACCCTAATAAAATAGACAAAAGGGATGATAGCCATACAGATAGGCAAAATCCATAGAATGTTTTCAGAATCGATATTTTGATCTGAATCAAAAAACTCTTCAAATAATTGAAAAGCATACATGGTAATCGGAATCAAAATAATATGATACCACCAATCTTTAGAAGTTAAAAACCACAGTGTTAATAAATATAAAGGAATGATTTTACTCATCATAAACCATATATATGTAGAAACGCTATGAAATCCGTTACTGCCAATAGTAATTCCTAAAATTGAAAATGATGAACCTTCCTCTTTTGGGAGATAATCATAAAATTTAAATAAAAATGGGGAAACAGCTATAAAGAAAACGACAAGCGATTCAATTATAATTTTCTTCTTGACCTTTCTTTTTTTTTCCCTATCAGACATATACAAGAATAATTTACTCTATGCTCTAACGTTAAAATTCTAATAAAATTATACAAAAAAAAAGCAACTCCAAAAGAGTTGCTTTCATATTAGTTAAGAATAATAAAGTTCTAATTAAAAAAAGAAGAAAATATCATTATTATCTCTTGCTGCTTCCAGGTTTGATATGCTTTTTGTCAATACCTTGCTCATAAGCTTCGTCATCACCTGTATTAGGAGTGCAAGAAACTGCAACAAGCATTAAACATGCCATCATTCCAAATAAAATTCTTTTCGTGTTCATCGTCAAGAGGGTTTTAAATTTAATATTTGATTAGTTATTC
>NVXD01000019.1 GCA_002746415.1 Flavobacteriaceae bacterium
TATTTTGCGGTACCTATTTTACCTGTGTTTGATGCACTCAATGTAAATGCCGCTCCCACAAATTATGCCAATGCGCAAGATTTGGGATATCGTGGTGGGCAAAACCCTTTTCCAATTATGGACAATAGTGAATTAAGATCCAAAATTAGAAATGTATTGGCTAATTTCTACGCAGAATTCCGCATTATCCCGAATGAACTGACATTTAAAAGCACCTATAACCACAATTTTAGTACGGTTGAACGTAGAGAGGTGAGACTGCCTTATTTTATTGGAAACAATTTTCAGCGAACTGATGGAGAACTCCTTAAAAGAAACACAACCATTTCTAACCAAATATGGGACAATACCCTTACGTATACAAAAGCATTTGGGAAGCATAATGTTACTGCTCTTGTTGGCACATCTTTTAGAGATGAGGCGTATGACTTATTGGAAGCAAGGGGATTAAATTTTCCATTATCTGGAGAGGAAGCTTATTTCTTAGACCAAGCTCAAACAATAGTACAAGAGGGAGTTGGGGATGATGGGCGCAGAGAATATGGCTTTTCTTATTTCAGTAGAGTTGCCTATAACTATGATGATCGTTATTTATTATACGGTACGTTTAGAGCAGACGGAACCAATAAATACCAAGAAAAATGGGGGTATTTCCCAACTATCGGCTTAGGTTGGGTGCTTTCTGAAGAATCTTTTATGCCGGATAATGGAGTATTCAACTTTCTGAAACTTCGGGGAAGTTGGGGAAAATTAGGGAATGATAAGATACCATCTAGTGAAGGTTCAATTACCTCTACTGTTGTGACTACTGCACTGGGAGACACACAATTTAGTGGCGTAACAACCAGCAGTGATTTTACTGCCTTAAAATGGGAAGTTACGGAAGAATTAAATGCAGGTATTTCAGCAAAATTGTTGAACAACAACCTGTCCTTGGAGGCAGATTATTATGTTAGGGATACCCAAGATGCCGTGATTCCAGTGGAAAGACCTCTAATACCGGGGTCAACGAGACAGAATGTTGGAGAAATTAGAAATTCTGGTTTTGAGATTGCTATTGATTGGAGCAAAGATGTATCAAAAGATTTTAGCTATTACGTAGGGGCAAATTTTTCCTCCCTTAAAAATGAGGTATTAGATTTAAATGAGCAACTACATTTAGATGCCGGTAGTGCCGAATTTAGACAAAGATCCATTGTAGGGGAACCTATTTTTGCTTTTTTTGGAAGGGAAACCATAGGGGTTTACCAGAATGATACTGAGATTCAGGCAGATCCTGTTGCAGTAGCTAATAGTTTGGTGCCTGGAGATTTTATATATAAAGATCAGAATGGTGATGGAGAGATTAATGATGATGATAGGGTTGTCCTAGGCTCATTTTTGCCATCCTATTCTTTTGGCTTCAATTTTGGTTTTACTTATAAGGATTTTGATTTCTCTGCAAGTGCTTTAGGGCAAGGAGGAAATAAAATTCTGAATAGAAAAAGAGGGGAGGTCATTTTTACGAATGATACCAATGTAGATCGGGACTTTGCAGTCAACCGCTGGCATGGAGAAGGCACAACCAATAACTACCCTTCAGCCGCTGGAATAAGAAAAGGATGGAACCAATCTCTTAGTAACTACTTTGTGGAAGATGGAGATTTCTTCAGAATTCAGAATATCACACTTGGGTATACCATTAATAAAGATGGGAGCATTGCAGGAGTGCCAGAAACCAGAATATATCTTACAGCAGAGAAACCTTTAACACTGTTTCGTTATAACGGGTTTAACCCAGAGGTAGCCAATGGTGTCGACAATGAAACATATCCTATACCTGCAGTATTTACAGTAGGCGTAAACATTAAAATTTAAAAAAATGATTATGAGACTATATAAAGAAAATAGAATTCCGTTTTTAATGGCCTTTATGGTATTGGTCATATTTGGATGTACGGATGAATTAGAGCAACCAGAATTAAACAACAATTTTGCTGGAGGAACAGACTTTAGTAAAACTGATGATATGCAATTGTCAATTGTTGGAGTATATGAAGCTTTTCAGTCCAGAGGATGGGAACAGCCCCTTTTACTAGCTGTAAGAGGAGACGATGTAAATGCGGGAGGGCTTGGAGATCAACAAGATTTTGCTGAAACCGATATGTTTAATTACAATAAAGATTATTGGATGTACAATTCCCTTTGGGAAAATGTATATAAAGATGTCATTTCTACCCATACAGGAATGGAGCAAATAGCACGCTACCAAGAATTGGCAGATGATGCTGGGGTAGCATTGGGTAACCAATATATTGCCGAGGCAAAAGTACTAAGGGCAATTATGTTGTTTCATATTTCTCAAACTTGGGGAAATGTCTTTATTCCAGAGTCATCAGATACCGCGCTTCTCAATGAAGTTGAAACAGTACCAATGCAAGAAGAAGTAATGCAACATATTTCTAATCAAATGGATGAGGCCATTCCATTTTTACCAGATATGAGGCCTAATGAGCGTATGGATTTACCAGGTGGTGTAACAATGTATACTGCATTGGCAGTAAAGGCACTTGCTAATCAAGAACTAAAAAACTACCAAGTTGTTGCAGATGCAGCAGGGCAGATTATTGCTTCAGGTGAATTTAGTTTATATCCAGAATTTTATGAGCTATTTAAAACTCCAGGAAAACTAAGTGACGAAAGTATTTTGGACATGCAATATTCAGATTTTGGACAAGGAGACGGAGATCAGGAAGCTCATTTGTATGCTCCATATGGTCCACAGGGTTGGACTCCTGCGGTAGATGGTGCCAGCAGTGGTTGGGGCTTTTTTGAGCCTAGCATGAAATTTATAAAGTTTATGCTGGACAGGGGAGAAACAGAAAGATTAGAAACAAGTGTACTTTTTACAGATCGTGGCATTGCGGAATTGCAGTCAGATTCAAATTATGGGACCATTCCAGCTTTTGTATCCAATACTACAAGGGATGGTGATATCATTGAAGATTTTGCTAGAGGGTTGTTTTCTAGCGGTAAACATTATTTGCCTTCCAATCAATTAATATCAGGTAGGACAGCATATGGTAGTAATAAAAACTTTCCTGTCATCCGTTATGCTGAAATTTTATTGACTTATGCTGAGGCCCTAGTACAAGGGGCATCAGGTGCTGCTATGACCGCTGATCAAGCCGTTAATATAGTTCGTGAAAGGGCTGGTATAAGTGCTTTAAGTGGCGTAACATTAGATGATGTACTAGATGAAAAATATGCTGAGTTAAGCATGGAATGGGGAAAACGATATTTTGATTTAATCAGACTGGATAAATTTTCAGAACTGAGTTATGATGGCAGAACCTTCACTGAAGACAAGAAATTCCTTCCATATCCACAAAGTCAGGTAGATCAATTTCCAATTTTAGGAGAGTAAACATTAAACTAAAAAAGATGAAAAAAATAAAACAAATACTTACCAGTTTAACCGTTATTTTCCTTTTATATGGATGTGATAACGGTATTGACCCCATTACGAAAGTTGCTTACGGTGCAGATGAGACGGCCCCAAGTATTACAATTGTGAGCCCTTCTGAAGGATCCACAGTTAAAGTCTTTGAAGATGTTACCACATTGGATATTGAAATAGAGGTTAAGGATGATATTGAAATAGCCACAATAATTGTGTTGTTGGATGGTCTAGAGATAAAAAGTTTTTCAACTTTTAAAGATTACCGAATTGCCCTAGAAAGCTTTACTTATAACAAATTGGTGGATGGCAACCATAAATTAATGGTTACCGCAACAGATATAGAAGGTAAATCGACTAGCGAAGAGGTGAATTTTGCTAAGGAACCTCCTTATACTTCTATGTTTGACGGAGAAACCCTTTATATGCCTTTTGATGGTGATTACAGAGATCTAATAGGATTCCAAAGCGCAGGGAAAGTAGGTAGTCCAGATTTTGCAGGTAGTGGTTATGCTGGAACAAATGCCTACAAGGGAACAGCGGATTCGTTTTTAAATTTCCCTACTGAAGGTTTGTTGAGTCAAGAATTTAGTGCTGCTTTCTGGTATAAGGTTGATGCAAATCCCGATCGAGCTGGTATTTTGGTTGTAGGTGCTAATGCGGATGACCGTAATCAAGGATTTAGATTGTTTCGAGAAGGTAATGCCGATGAGCAACGTGTAAAACTGAATGTAGGTACTGGCTTAGGTGAAAGCTGGAATGATGGAGGAGTTATTGATGTAGCTGCTGGCGAATGGGTACACATAGCTTTTACAATATCACAGACCCAAACTACCATTTATTTTAATGGCAATATTGTAAATACAGCAGATTTGAGTGCTCCAATAGACTGGACAGGAGCAGAACAACTTACCATTGGAGCAGGAGGAGATACGTTTAGCTATTGGAATCACTTATCAGATTACAGTGCTTTTGATGAATTAAGACTGTTCAATAAGGCTTTAACACAGAACGATATTCAGATAATGCTCAATTCTTTCAATCCATATGTGCCACAGTTTGATGGGGAATCATTCTATATGCCTTTTGATAGCGGGTATATTAATTTGGTGGGAGGCACAGCAGCAGCAGCAGTTGGATCTCCAACAGTTACCGAGCAAACTCATGATGGGTCAGGAGCTTTTATGGGAGCAACAGATTCTTATATTACACATCCAACAGATGGATTATTAACACCTCAATTTAGTGCAACATTCTGGTATAAGGTTGATGGAAACCCAGATAGAGCAGGTATTTTGGTAGTTGGTGATAATGCGGATGATCGTAATCAAGGTTTTAGATTGTTTAGAGAAGGAAGTGCCGATGAACAACGAATAAAACTAAATGTTGGAACAGGGTCTGGAGAGAGTTGGAATGATGGAGATGTTATAGATGTTACTGCGGGGGAATGGGTGCATGTTGGCATGACCATTTCTGACACTCAAAATAAAATTTATTTAAATGGCGTGGAAGTACGAGCTTCGGACATGTCATCACCAATAGATTGGACTGGTTGCGAAGAATTTACCATAGGTGCTGGAGGTGCTACTTTTGATTATTGGGGGCATTTATCAGATAATAGTAGTATAGATGAACTCCGATTTTTCAATAAAGAATTAACAGCTGAAGAAGTTGCAGCGATATCTGGAGGGGAATTTACACCCAAAAATTTTGGAGCTACCTTATACATGCCTTTTGATGGTATAAATACCGAGGTAAATAGTAGTACTGAACCTACTGTGGTTGGCACACCAACCTTTGCTGGTGATAGTAATGTAGGCTCTGATGCCTATGCAGGAGCAACGGATTCTTATCTATCCTTTCCTATTGATGGCTTGTTCAACAATCAATTTAGTGGGGCCTTTTGGTACAAAGTGAATTCAGACGCAGATAGGGCAGGTATTTTAACAGTTGCCCCTCCAATGAATGGAGCGGACAATGTCCTTTCTTCTGGTTTTAGATTGTTTAGAGAAGGGAATGCAGATGAGCAAAGAATAAAATTACACCTTGGAACCGACGGTGGCGATGTATGGAATGATGGAGAGGTAATAGATGTTACCGTCGGGGAATGGGTACATATTGCATTTACAATATCAGAAACTGCTACCCAAATTTATTTTAATGGTACCGCAGTTACCAATGCTGGAGACATGACAGGAAAAGTCATAAGCTGGGCAGATTGCGAGATATTGTCTATAGGGTCCGGGGCACCAAATTTTATGGGCTGGAACCACCTTTCGGATTCAAGTTTTATTGATGATTTATTTTTATTTGATAAGGTGTTGACGGTAGAGGAAATTCAAGAAATAATGAGTAATAATTAAATATAGGATTATAATTTATATGATATTAAAAGGAAAAGTTAGTTTAGTTTCATTGAAGTTAGTTTTTACCCTTTTGACTATTGCGTCCATATTATATGGATGCAACGGTCAAAAAAATGCTAAAAAAGAAATTTCCAAAATAGCGGAAACCAAAGAGGTGCCTTCAGATGAAAATTTGATGGATTTAGTTCAAGAACAGACTTTTAACTATTTTTGGGAAGGTGCAGAACCAAACTCAGGATTGGCAAGAGAAAGGCTGCATTTGGATAATATTTATCCAGCGCATGATAAAGATATTATTACCATTGGTGGTTCTGGTTTTGGAGTAATGGCTATTTTGGTAGGTGTAGAAAGAGGAATTATTTCTAGACAAGATGCAATAGATAGATATCATAAAATTGTGACTTTTTTAGAGAAGGCAGATCGTTTTCATGGAGCCTGGCCACATTGGTTAAATCCAGATGGTAGCACAGCTCCTTTTGGCAAGAAAGACAATGGAGGAGATTTGGTGGAGACAGCATTTATGATTCAAGGTTTGCTGACGGTTAGGCAATATTTATTAGATAGTAATAATAAGGAGGAGAAGCCTTTGGCTAATAGAATTCAAAAACTTTGGGAAGAAGTGGAATGGGATTGGTATACCAAGGGAGGTGAAAATGTATTGTATTGGCATTGGTCTCCGGATTTTGGATGGGATATGAACTTCCCTGTAGGTGGCTATAACGAATGTCTTATTATGTATGTACTAGCGGCTTCATCCCCTACACATCCTATTTCAAAGGAGGTTTATGAGAAAGGATGGGCAAGAAACGGCGAAATTGCTAAAGGCACTATGTATTATGATATATCAACCGTTTTGGATTACTTTGAACATGATGATGCTCCTATTGGACCATTATTCTGGTCGCACTATTCCTATTTGGGGTTAAATCCTAATGGCTTAAAGGATCAATATGCGGATTATTGGAAATTAAATCAAAACCAAGCACGCATACATTATAAATATGCGCTAGATAACCCAGAGAACTTTGAGGGATATGGAGAAAAATGTTGGGGACTTACTTCTAGTTATTCCATAGTTGGTTATGCAGGTCATAGACCTGGCAGAGATCATGGTGTAATTTCACCAACGGCCGCCCTATCATCTATGCCTTATACACCAGATGAAAGTATGGCGTTTTTACGATTTATGTATACTGAGCAAGATTCTTTAGTAGGTAAATACGGGCCTTTTGATGCCTTTAGTTTAGATAAAAAATGGTTTTTACCAAGATATTTAGCTATTGATCAAGGGCCAATTCCAGTAATGATAGAAAATTATAGAACTGGACTTTTCTGGAAGCTTTTCATGAAAAATAAGGATGTAAGAAATGGCCTTAACAGATTAGGTTTTACTAGTCCCAATATGATTGATGATGAATAAAATTTTTGTTTTTATCTTCATGTTTTCGTTCCTTTTTTCATGTTCTTCGGGAGATGATGGGAAAGGTCCTGTCGGTACATCAGAACTGCCAGGTGATACAAATAATGAACCTATTGAAGAAGAGCCCTCAATTTCTGATACCGATTTGTTGGATGTTGTCCAAAAAGAAACTTTTAAATATTTTTGGAATTTTGCAGAATCTAACTCAGGAGCAGCAAGGGAACGTTATCATCCTAATGAACCCTCTAAAGATGAACATGTGGTGACTTCTGGAGGCACAGGTTTTGGTTTAATGGCCATTTTGGTAGGCATAGAACGAAATTTTATTTCAAGGGAACAGGCTGTTAATAGGTTGGGTAAGGTTTTGGATTTTTTAGAAAATTCAGACCGCTTTCATGGAGCATGGTCACACTGGATAAATGGAACAAACGGAAATGTCATTCCGTTTAGCACTATGGATAACGGAGGGGACTTAGTAGAAACAGCTTTTTTGGTTCAAGGACTTATTTGCGTAAAGGAATATTTTAAAACAGGTTCTGATGCTGAAAAAGTGTTAGCTAGTAAAGCTGACGCGCTTTGGAAAGGGGTAGAATGGAATTGGTACACGAACAATAAAAATACGCTTTATTGGCATTGGAGCCCTAATTATAATTTTAACATCAGTCTAGAACTCAAAGGATATAACGAGGTATTGATACCCTATATTTTGGCTGCTGCTTCACCAGACTATAGTATAGAAAAAGAAGTGTATGACAATGGATGGGCTTCCAATGGGAGCATAAAGTCATCCAATAGTAAATATGACCTGCCGTTATTGGTAAAACATGCAGGGTCAGAACAATATGGCGGACCTTTGTTTTGGTCGCATTACTCTTATTTGGGTTTAAACCCAAATGGCTTGGCAGATGCTTATGTGAACTATGGTAATGTAAATGAAAATCATGCTAGAATAAATTATCAATATTGTGTAGAGAACCCAGAGAATTTTAAAGAGTATGGCAAAAATTGTTGGGGATTAACGGCCAGTTACACCAGGAATGCAGATGGCAGTTTAGGGTATAATGCACATAAACCAGGTAATGACAAAGGAATAGTGTCACCTACTGCTGCAATCAGTTCAATTCCATACACTCCTGAGGAATCTTTAAGAGCAATGCATTACTTTTATAAGAACAAAGAACAGCTTTTGGGGCCTGCAGGTTTTTACGATGCTTTTAGCCCAGAATTTAATTGGGTCGCAGAAGCGTATTTGGCAATTGATCAAGGGCCCGAAATAATAATGATTGAAAATCACAGAACTGGATTGCTCTGGAATCTTTTTATGCAAAATGAGGATATACAAGCAGGTCTAGATAAACTTGGGTTTAGTTATGCAAAATAAAAAGAGTGTTATAATTGGTTTGGTGGTAAGTTTACTTTACTCAAGTTTACTTCTAGCACAGCAAAAGACATTTTGTAACCCTATAAACATTGATTATGGGTATACACCAATACCAAATTTTGCTTCTCAAGGAAAGCACAGAGCTACGGCAGATCCAGTAATTGTAACCTTTAAAGAGAAGTATTTTTTGTTTTCTACTAATCAGTGGGGGTATTGGTGGAGTGATGATATGTTACAATGGAATTTTATCTCAAGGAAATTTTTACTTCCCCATCATAAGGTATATGACGAATTATGTGCTCCGGCTGCTTTCGTTATGAAAGATGAACTTTATGTAATAGGTTCTACACATGGACCTAGTTTCCCCATATGGAAAAGTAAAAATCCGACAGAGGATGACTGGAAAATAGCGGTAGACTCCTTAAAAGTTGGGGCATGGGATCCAGCTTTTTTATATGAAGAAGATAAAGATGAACTTTATTTGTATTGGGGATCCAGTAATGAATTTCCTTTAATGGGAACTAAAATAAATACGAAAACTCTGCAATCTGAAGGTTATGTAAAACCATTGATGTCCTTACATCCAGAAGACCATGGTTGGGAACGTTTTGGAGAGTATAATGACAATACATTTCTGCAACCATTTATGGAAGGAGCATGGGTTACAAAATATAATGATAAATATTATCTTCAATATGGCGCTCCTGCAACAGAGTTTAGTGGATATGCGGATGGTGTGTATGTGAGCAATGACCCTTTAGAGCGTTACACTTATCAATCCCATAATCCTTTTGCCTATAAGCCAGGGGGTTTTACAAAAGGAGTAGGACATGGCGCTACTTATCAGGATAATTATGGAAATTGGTGGCATGTCTCTACAATTGTTTTAGGCGTTAAAAATAATTTTGAGCGTAGAATAGGCATTTGGCCTGCTGGTTTTGATGAGGATGATGTTATGTATTGTAATACGGCCTATGGCGATTACCCAACTTTTTTGCCTCATAAAAATGCCAGCCATATAAAAGGCCTTTTTTCTGGATGGATGCTTTTAAACTATAATAAACCTGTTGAGGTTTCATCTACATTGGGAGGGTATCAAGCCAATTTTGCAGTTGATGAGGATATGAAGACATATTGGTCGGCAAAGACTTCAAATAGAAGTGAATGGCTTCAAACTGATTTGGGGGAAGTTTCAAGCATAAACGCCATCCAAATAAATTTTGCAGATCAGGATGTAGCATTTTTAGGAAAAAGCTCAGATATATTTCATCAATATGTAATTAAAGCATCTACAGACAGAAAAAGGTGGGAAACCATAGTTGATAAAAGCGAAAATAAAGCAGATGTTCCTCATGATTATATAGAATTAGCAAAACCTATAAAGGCTAGATATCTAAGGCTTGAAAATTTAAAAATGCCTACAGGTAAATTTGCATTAAGTGGATTTCGAGTTTTTGGAAAAGGGAGTAGTGATGTTCCTGAGCAAGTAGAAGATTTTATTGTATTAAGAGCAGACCCTAAAAAGTATGGGGAAAGAAGAAGTGCTTGGTTGAAATGGAAGCAAAATGATTTTGCTAATGGTTATGTCATTTATTTTGGAAAATCTGCCGATAAACTTTATGGTAGCATTATGGTCTATGGTAGGAATGATTATTTCTTCACCGGAATGGATAGAGTAGATTCGTATTATTTTCAGATAGAAGCTTTTAACAACAATGGTATTTCTGAAAGAACACCATTGTTGTTTTCAAAATAATTTACTTTTTATTAATATCTGATTGTTAAAAAATAAAGGAGGCAGTGAACACAAACAATGCCATGGAAACCCCAACGACCAATGTACCAAGGGTATAAAGACGATATCCAGTTTTCACGTCCATATTAGAAAACTGTGTCAAAATCCAAAAACCACTATCATTGGCATGGGAAACGACCATAGCTCCAGCTCCAATCATGGCAACTACTAAAGCTTTATCCATTTCTGAAATATACCCTAGAGATGGTAGCATTGGTGCTATAATGGATGCTGTGGTGATTAGTGCAACGGTTGAAGAACCTTGAGCTGTTTTTATAGCAGCGCATATTAAAAAAGGTAGCCATATTCCAAGATTCCCTCCAGACATAGTATCAGCCATGGTAGCAGCAATACCACTATTTTGCAAAATAGTTCCAAAGATTCCCCCAGCACCGGTTATAAGGATAATATTAGAGGCTTCCCCCATTGCTTTTCCAACCCAACCTGTGGTGGATAATATTTCCTTGTCAAACTTCTTTGGAAGCAATAATGCGAATAACATCCCAATAAGCAAGGCAATGACTGGAGAACCAATAAATCCAATTAATTTTGCGCCACCAGTAGCCAGTTGTGCATCGGTAAGGGTAAATTCCATAACCGACTTTCCAATAATTAGAAGAATAGGAATTAAAATTGGTAGAAATGATTTTAAAGCACTTGGTGCTTGTTTTATTTTCGCATTGATTTCTTCATCAGACATTTCAGGGTTAGGGTCAATATATGTTTTAGAGGCATATTTCGTCGCGTAAATAATAGCTACAATTAAAGAGAGTGCTCCTAAACCCAAACCAAGTAGCATGACCAACCCTATATCGGCCCCGATGATTCCTGCGGCAGCAATAGGTCCCGGAGTTGGTGGTACCAACACATGGGTAATCATAAGCCCTAGTATCAAGGCGACAGATGTTCCAGCAAGGGACAATCCAGCTTTTTTGGTCAAACTTTTATTTAGGGGTGTTAGGATAATGAATCCGCTATCAGCAAATACAGGTATAGATACTATAAACCCTACAATTCCCATTGCGGCATGCACACGTTTCTTACCAATTATTTTTAAAACAACTTCAGCAAGCTTGTATGCTCCTCCCGAGCGTTCAAGGAAAGCACCTATGATGACTCCTAGGACAATTACAATGCCTATTTTTCCTAAGGTGTCCCCAAACCCATTATTGATAGATTCTACCACAGCCTCTAAACTCATATCGGAAAAAAGAGCAAAGAAAATAGCAGCGGCAAGCAAGGCTAAAAATGGATGTACTTTTAATTTTACAGTAAGTAGTATAATAAATACAATACTAAGGAGTAGTAATAGAATGGAAGTCATAATAAGTAATTGTTGATTAGTTGGTTGATTGATTTAGTTTTAACTCGATTAAGATATCATCTTTAATGCATTTTACAAAATGGATGCTAGTTAATTAACGACAATAATCTTTTTTGTAAATTTTTTTAAGGACTGCAATTCTTTCATTACTTTTAAAATGAAGGAATTTTTTCGAAAAACAAATAGATTGAATCATGTCTGATATGATATTACCTGGAATAAAACAATTTGATTTAACGGGAAGAAATGCCCTTATTACAGGAGGGTCTAAAGGACTTGGTTATGCTATGGCCGCAGGTCTTGCCTCGGCTGGATGCAATGTAATGTTGGTCAATAGAAATTTGAAGGAAGGGGAGGCAGCTGCTAAAAAGTTGCAGGCTGATTTTGGTGTTCGTGCAAAAGCTTATGCAGCTAATGTGACCAACCTTGGGCAAATTGAGGCTGTGGTAGCTTCCTTGGTAAAGGAATTTGGAAGTATTGATATTCTTATCAATAGTGCAGGAATAAATATTAGAGGACCTATTGATGAATTGTCAGAAGATGATTTTGATCAAGTAATGAAGGTTAATGTAACGGGTAAATGGAATGTATCTAAAGCGGTTACACCATATATGAAAAAAAATAAAAAAGGTCGTATTATCAATATGGCCAGTGCTTTGGGTTTGGTAGGTTTGTCCAATAGAACACCGTATGTGACCAGCAAAGGAGCAGTAGTGCAGATGACTAGAGCATTAGGCTTGGAGCTAGCACCCTTCAATATTAATGTGAACGCAATTTGTCCCGGTCCGTTTTTAACCGAAATAAATATCCCTATTGCAGGTACTGAAGAAGCTGAAAAATTTATTGTAGGAGCAACGGCATTAGCACGTTGGGCTGAGCTTAAAGAAATTCAAGGTGCTGCTATTTTCCTGGCTAGCGATGCAGCTAGTTATATGGTTGGCTCAATGTTGACAGTAGATGGGGGATGGACGGCTAGATAGTTGTCTTTTTGATGAAATAGAGTAATGCATGAATGTCGTATGGAAGAATATCTAAATGCTTTTACAAATGCCTTTACGGGAACTTTAAACTGGACATGGAAATCCATTTTGTTTGATGTGCCATGGTACCTGAACTACTTTTGGGGGTTGATTGCCATTTCGGTATTGGTTTGGGGTTTGGAAATTCTGTTTCCTTGGCGAAAGGATCAAGCTATTTTCAGGAAGGATTTTTGGTTGGACGCTTTTTATATGTTCTTTAACTTTTTCATTTTCTCCATTATGATTAGTGGTTTTTATGAAATTTTAGAATTGTTTTTTGGGAGTTTGGGAGTTACCATTAATAGCCTGTCAGTTGTTGCAATTGATAATTGGCCTATGTGGATTCAATTGGTTGTTTTTTTCGTGGTTCTTGATTTTGTACAATGGTTTACACATATCCTCTTGCATAGATTTCCCGTGTTATGGAATTTTCATAAGGTACACCATAGCGTTAAAGAAATGGGCTTTGCCGCGCATTTGCGATACCATTGGATGGAGAATGTACTTTACAAACCCTTAAAGATTTTTGGGGTAATGCTATTGGGTGGTTTTGAGCCCCAACAGGCCTATATTGTTCATTTTATTGCGATTACAATTGGACATCTAAACCATGCCAATATAAAAATCACTTGGGGCCCATTTAAATATCTTTTTAATAATCCAGTAATGCATTTGTATCACCATGCGTATACATTACCCAAAGGAAGAATTGGTGTTAATTTTGGAATTAGCTTAAGTCTATGGGATTATATATTTAAAACCAATTATATACCTGAAGAAAGTGGTTCCATAGCACTTGGTTTTCCTGATGAGAAGAAATTTCCAAAGAATTTTGTTAAGCAAAACGCATATGGTTTTTGGAATATTAATAAGTAACAAAAAATAATTTATTTTACCAAGCTAGGAGCCCTTGTCTTATTACAAAAAAACGACTTCAGATATTTACAAAATATGTTACACTCCACCAGACATTTCGCTACCTATAACTAAGGAATGCAGCCCCTTAAATCTGCAATTACGAATTATAATATTTTCTGATGGAGTGCTTGTTTTCTCTCTTCCTTCATCATCTCTATCGCTTTTATTACTATGTTTTCTCACTAATATTAAAATCTTCATTCTCAATATACAGCACCTCACAAGGATATTCCAGTGCCTCTATAAACAAAAATAGATAACTGGTATTCTGGAATTGTTGGTCGTTGATTACCATTTTCAATGGCCATATAAGCAGAATCTTTATCTATTGTGATTCATGATAATGACAGATTGACTTACAAGGTAAGCAATGTTATGAAAATTGTTCTAATAAAGCTATTGTTTTATATATGCAGTTAGTGGCAGTCGTATGGAACGTATTTCTGCTATCACAATTTTAGAAATCTCATTAGCTCCCTTTAGGGAAAGATGAGTATTGTCTGTTCTCCCGTTAGGGTAGTAGGGATGTTCTCCAGGTCCATAATGTAAATGAAGTTTTTTAGATTCCTCCACACCATAAGAATCTTCTAAAAGCTCTGTTTGGTATTGCAAATCTATTAAGGGTACCTCGTATTCTTGAGCAACTAATCGAGTTTCTAAAGGGTATTGCCCATGTGTATCAACTAAAACACCATATTCATTAAAATTTCTTCTTACAATTGAAGTTAGTAAAATGGGAATTGCACCTTTTTCTCGCGTTTCTGAAATATAGGTTATTAGATTATTTCTATATGCAGTGTGCGGGTTGGTATACCTATTAGGGTCTTTTATTTTTTGGTCGTTATGGCCAAACTGTATAAAAACATAATCTCCTTTTTGTAAACTATCTAAAACTGATTTCCATCTGTTTTCTGTAATAAAACTTCTAGAACTCCTTCCTCCTTTCGCTCTATTATCAACAGTAATATTATCATTAAAATACTGCTCTAATACTTGTGCCCACCCATATTCTGGGTTTTCTTCAGGATTATTTTTATCAGCCATAGTAGAATCTCCTATAGTGTAAATGGTAATATCTTCCAGTTCAGTGGCATCTGATTGTTCTTTACAACCAAAAAGCACTATAGAAAGCAAGAAAATTAGGTTATAGTTTTTCATACCATTCTATTTTCACACCCTCTCCAAGGATGTTTTTTGTAGTATATTTTTTTGATTGTGATTTTTTTAATTGATGAGACCAATGCACTCTTTTATCTGGGGCAGCACCTTCACCATACGAATTATATTCAGCATAAAAGGATTCCTTTTCGGCTTCCGAATAGGACCAATTATGCCAACCATCTTCTTGTATATGGGCATTCATTTCACAATTGATAAAAACAGTCTTCGCATAAGTTCGCCAGGGCCTACCAAGATATACCCCCCTTACATTTTCGTCAGCTGTTAATTTACAATCTTTAAACACGTATCCATAGGACATGCCTTTGTAAGTTGATGCGGCAGTTATATAGGAATTACTGCTACTATGAATGGTGCAATTTTCAAAGAGAACGGTGGCGCCGCCAAATATAAAATCCGTAGAACCTGTTATATAACAATCTTTAAAGTATTGGGTAAAAGCTTCTCCAGAGGTATATAGGGTATCCTGATACCCAAGAAGCTTACAATTTTCTATGAGTACCTTATTTGCATGTATAGTTAGCGCTATTGCTTGTCCAACAGGGCCAGCCGTATTTTGTATAGTGAGGTTACTGGCATAAAAATCATCACCCTCTACCAAAACTGTAGGAGTAAGGAACGTACTGTTTCTTCCCAAATCTATTTTGTCAAAATAGTCGTCATACATAATGATCGTTTTTTCTTTGTCTTCACCAATAAGGGATATATTGGGGTTCCAAGAATAGACATGTACTTTTTCATAGTACACCCCATTTTTTATTTCTATAATAACTCGTTGGTACGGAAAAGCTTTGGAACTGTTTATAGCTTCTTGAATGCTAGCATAATCTCCACTTCCGTCTTTGGCTACTACCTTATGATAGGAATCTTTGGTTTTCTTTTTAGGCTTTTCCCAACTTTTATCTGAAACCAAGGAATGGACCAGAATAGGGCATAGCACCATCATACAATAGATGATGCTCATGAGTCTTTTTTTTGTAATTTTCATACTAAACTAATTCGTAAAGAAGGGTACTATATTCTTATTGATTTAATTCTACAGAGGCCATAATAAAAGGACCAGTTCCCTTAGGGTCGTTGGCTCTAATTTTTTCACCTATGTAGTATTCAAAGCTTCCATCTCTATAGGGATTTCCTCCAAGGCCAGCAACGGCACAACAGCGATTAAGGCTCACAACTCCATTATCTTCTACAGTAATAAATGTTTTGAGAATCCCAGCATATGCTTTTTCAGCGTACTCCATATACTCTTGGTCTAAATACCCCTTGTTTGCACCTTTGGCCAACATATAGGTGAACATACTGGTGCCGGTAGCTTCTAAATAGTTACCTTCTCTATTTGGTAAATCTAATACTTGGTACCAGGTACCATTTTCCGCTTGGTATTTTACAATGGCCTCCGCGTAACCCTTTATATATCCTTTTATTCGGTCATAACCAGGATGCTCCTCAGGTAAATGATCTAGGACATCAACCAATGCCATTCCATACCAACCCATACCTCTAGACCAAAAATGTTGCGATAGACCTGTTTCTTTATTAGCCCAACGCTGTTCTCTGCTTTCATCCCAACCATGAAAGTAAAGACCTGTTTTAGGATCATGGTTGTATTTTTGAATTAAATCAAATTGCAATACTATTTTGTCATATACTTTTTTTGCATCATCTTCATTCATAAAAGCCTTTGCATATTTGGCATGAAAAGGTTCCGCCATAAACACTCCATCTAGCCACATTTGAAATGGATATCTTTTTTTGTGCCAATATCCACCTTCTGAAGTCATTGGTTGCCCCTCTAATTGTTTGTGCAACGTGTCCATGGCCATTAAAAAACGCGGCTCTTTCTTTTTTTGATATAAGTAGAAGATGGGATCCCCAGATTTTATCATATCAAGATTGTATGTGGGAAGCCTATAGGTATTTATGGTGCCATCCTCCTCTATCATTTGATCCCCGTAATCGTAGATATAATCAAATAATTTTTGGTTTTTGGTTTGCTCGTAAACTTTTGAAACTGCTTGCAGCACCAAACCATTTGTATAGCTCCATCCTGGAGTTTTTCTGAAATCTAAATATGCGGCATCAGGAAATCTATGAATTTCTGAAAGGGCCATGCGTTCTGACCATTTTAAATCTTCAGGAACTACTTTAGCTATACTGTTTTCTGCTAGTTGCTCTTTCTTTTGCTGTTTACAGCTGCTAATGGTTAGTGCTAGTATAGCTAGTAGTCCAAAAAGTGTATTTTTTTTCATCTTTACGATTTTTGTTTGATGTTATTGATCTAAGGCAAGAGCGGCAAGAATAAAAGGTCCTAAGCCGTGTAAATCATCTGTTTTAATTGGTTCGCCTATATAATATTCAAAAGAGCCATCTCTATACGGGTTGCCTCCTAAACCTGCACTACCACATACTTGGTTGATATGTATTTCACCATCAGTATCTACAGTGATTAGTTTTTCAATGGTCGCATTAAATGCGCTTTCTGCTTTGCTTTGGTATTCCTCTGGTAAATACCCTTGTGCTACTCCTTTAGCATATGCATATATAAACATGCATGTGGAAGAAGATTCTAAATAATTTCCTTCTTTAGTAGGGAAATTGGGTACTTGATACCAAAGACCAGAGACATCTTGTTGATTTCCTAATGCGGAAGACAGCTGATTTAAATACCCTACTATTTCTTGATGTCCAGGATGCTCTTGAGGAATAAAATCCAATACATCTACCATTGCCATCATAAACCATCCCATGGATCGTGACCAAAAATTTGGAGATTTCCCTGTTTCTTTATCTGCCCAATCCATTTGTTTGCTTTCATCCCAAGCATGTAATAGCATTCCTGTCTCTTCATCGTATGTATGCTGGTACACTAGGCGAAATTGTTTGACAATATCATCTAGTTGGTCTCCATTTTCATAGCGAGTATTGTATTGCGCATAAAAAGGTGACCCCATATACAACCCGTCTAACCACATTTGGTTAGGGTATATTTTTTTGTGCCAAAAGCCACCAGAATTTGTTCTGGGCATACCTTTTAACTGTTCTCTTAATGTTTTTAAGGCATTGAAATATCGAGTATCCTGAGTTTTATCATATAAGGAGAACAATATTTTTCCAGAATTAATCATGTCTATATTGTATTCATCCTTGTTGTAACTTAAGATGGTACCGCTACTGTCGATTTCCGTTTCTGCATATTCTTTTACATAATTGTAATAGAGATTGTTTCCAGTTTCTTGATGTAATTTTTCAAATGAAAAAAGCAATAGACCTATTTTATAATTCCAACTAGGTTTGTTAGGATTTCCTGTTTGCACTGCTTTAGGATGTCTTTTCATGATAGACTGTGCCATTCTATCCGACCATTTTAAGGAATCAGAAATGACCATTTCTAGCTGTTCTTTCTGCGTTTCTTTTTTAGCCTCTTTGCAGGATATGGATGTTAATAATAAGGTAGAAATGAAAAATAGAATTGTTCTTTTCATAATTCTTTTTAAAGTGTTCCTTTGGCATTAAGCTCTTCTAGGGTAGTATCTAAATAGGTGATAAATGCTTCTTTGGTTGTAATGCCATTTAATTCTTTTTCCCAAGCTCCTAAAAAATAGTAGGTAATGGGAGCGGTGCTTGGTTTAAATAATAATAAATGATCATGTTCCCATTCAGTAATGTTTGCTATAGTACTTTTTTGGTAGAAAATGGCCATGCCTAAATTATCGGGAACTAACGTTTGTTCACCATAAGTAGCAATGTATCCCCAGTCATTTTTCTCTGTTTGATTGGAAAAATATTCCACCCCATGTTTTACGATACCCGTACAAATGTTATCTATGGCCATAGAGGATTGTATGGTATGTGAAGTAATGCGGCTGTCTTTTTGAATGGATAGGGTAGAAGTGAGATCAATTTTATCACCTGCTGTTTCCCATCCTGTGTAATTTATGGTAATACCTGAAGCATTAGCGTCATTATTAACGGTAACGGATGTGGTGTCCACATTGTTAAAATGCAGTACTTCTTTGTTTATATACCGACCAACAGAACCAACACCCAAACCTTTGCCAACTTTTAATATATCCATGCCCCAAGGATTCATTTCGTGGTAAGAATCAAAATTATCTTGTCCAACTCTGTCTAGAATTAGGCTATCTGTTACTTTACCAAAAACATCTATTGCATTTCTCCAATCTAAATAGAGACGATATCCTACTTTATTACTCTCCCATCCAGGACCTTCATATCTAATGTAAAAAGAATGATCAGTATGTTCTTGCGGTACCACTAGTTCAGATACATTATGAAAAGTACTATCCCCTTGGTAAACTCTATTTACCCATTCTCCGCCTTGTTTTACAGAAATCTCAGCATAGGTCTTAGTAGTATCTACTAAAACTTCTTGTTTAGAAACTGCTATTGTGGTTTCTTTCTTATTCCCTTCTTTGCATGCAGTAAATAAGATTAGAAGTAGTAAGGATG
This sequence comes from Flavobacteriaceae bacterium, assembly GCA_002746415.1. GTDB lineage: Bacteria > Bacteroidota > Bacteroidia > Flavobacteriales > Flavobacteriaceae > Saonia. The sequence goes on from NVXD01000019.1 coordinate 19,315, forward strand.
TAATTAGGCTGTATTTTTTCATTTTCTTTCTTTTAGGAGGTATTTCTTGGTTTTTTATTTAGGGTACTAAAGCTATGGTTTTATATTAAATAGGGCTTATTAATTGTTAGTAAAAAAGGCATTCATTGAAAAAATGGAACTTGAAGGTTAACTACTCCCTCAAGCTCCATTTTAATTTAACTAAATTCAAACTACTAACTTCAAAAATCTATTATTGCTTGCAATAATAAGCTCTTAATTATATGCCGGGTTTTGAGGAAAATCTTTGTTCTGATTTAAATCCAAGGCACTTTGAGGAATTGGTCTTAAAATTTTAAGACCACTTGCCCCGTTAAAATTACTTTCTTCAATTAATGGATGATGTAACGATGCTCTTTCAACTAGTTTCCCAGTTCTTTTTAAATCAAAAAAGCGGTGGTATTCTCCAAATAGTTCTCTACCTCGTTCATCAAGTATATAATCAATATCAAATTCTCCTAAGGTAGCATCTACTACACCAGCCCTTGCTCTTACAATATTTAATCTTGCAAGACCAGTAGCAGCATCACCAGCACTTAAATAGGCTTCAGCAGCCAATAAATAGGTATCACCAAGTCTAGAATGAATAATGTCCTTTGTACTTGAACTGGTTCCAAAAGGAGCAGAAGGATCATCAAACTTCTTAGCAGGGATGGTTTCCCAGTCACCACTCACAATTTGTGCGTAGGTAGTCTCATAAATATGATAATCAAAATCAGTACTTAAATTTGCACTATTCACATAAGCGGTACTATCAGCAGGAGTAAACCAATAAGGCTCATAGAATTCTGCAATTCCAAGACCAGAATGATCATCCTCATCATAAAAATCGAAATACCTATCAAAAACTTGTGTCATGAAGGTAACTTCATAACGGGCATCATCTGGCGTAAATAACCTTAAGGCAAAATCTGTTGCTAATAAAGTATATGACCTTCTTGGCGCATCTCCTGCAACTTCATTTCCGCCCATATATGGGCCATAGAATAATGCTTGTTGATTTCCTAATCCAGTAGGATTAGAACTCGCTGCACCTGCACTATATCTCACAGAGAATAATACTTCTTCATTATCCTCATTTCCAGATTCCCAAACTTCAGCAAAGGAAAGACCTAAGCCTTGTCCTGAGATGGCTTGGTCTGCAAAACTGGCTGCACTACTAAAGTCTGAAGCCGAACCAAAGGATTCATTTCCTTTAGTTAAATGTACTTTAGCCAATAGATGTTGCACTGCTCTTTGAGTCACACGACCGTCATAAGCACCAGAGCCAACACTCGCTAAGGCATCATTTAAATCTGCCAAAATCAAGGTGTAGACAGCTTCTGCAGAGTCTCTATCAACTTCAATTACAGGTGTGTCAATAAGATCTGTAATAATTGGAACACCCCCGTAAGTTTGAACCAAAAGAAAATAGGCATTGGCACGCAAATATTTCACCTCGCCAATTCGTGTTGATATAGTTGCGGCTGGTTCTGTAAGGTCAGCATAATACAGTGCTGTATTGGCTTGACGTATAGCTCTATATGCGCTATTGTAAATTTGATTTACGCCACCTGAGGAAGGGTTCAATTCAGTATACTGACTTAATCCTAAAGGTTCTGCAGATCTACCGCTACCTTCAGCGTACATATCTGTGCCCATACTAAACAAACTGTTTGAACCACCATATATTCCTTTCAGACTTGCGTAATTGGCATTCACCAAACTTTCAAATCCTTCTTCGGTCAAATAGAATTCTTCAGCAGTACTGAAACTTCTATTATCTACTTCTATAACGTCCTCACAAGAGGATAAAATTACCATCACGATAGATAGTGAGTATATAAATATTCTTTTCATGGTTTCTAGCAATTTATAATTTAACATTTAATCCTAATTGGTATGTAATAGTAGAAACTCTACCAATTCCTAATCGGGCACTTGCCGTTTCTGGATCGTAACCTTTATAATCAGTAAGCACAAATGGGTTTAAAACATTTGCATATATTCTTAAGCCTTTTAATTTAAGCTTTTCCAGTATTCTGTCTTCAAAATTGTACCCCAATGCAATATTTTTTACTTTTATGTAATCGACATCTGCATAATAGCCAACTTCACTGTTTCTCCAATAGGTACCTTGATTTCTAGGTTGCGGATATTTGTTGGAGAATTGTGCTGGTAAACCTGCCCCATTTTCTGGAATGTACCAATCGATATCTGCTTTTTGACGTCCTCTATCTCTAGTATCTGTAAAGTTGTCTAACCAAGGACTACGAGTGAATACGCCCTGACTTATAAGAACAGAGGCGGATATATCAAAATTACCAACTCTTAATCTAGTAAAAAGACTTCCTGTCCAATCTGGGTCTACAGAACCTAATATCATTCTATCATTATCTGGGTCTATAACACCATCGCCATTCAAATCTTTAACTTTGGCTTGTCCTTCTGTTTGTCCAAAACTTGCTGCTTCATCACGTTCATCAGCTTGCCAAATTCCGTCAAAGACATAGTTGTAATTAGAACGGTTACCATTCTCACCTCTAACACCTAAAGACTCGCCAATGAATAAACCATTACCAATGTCATCTACTTCTGTTTGACCATTTATAGATTCTATACTGTTTGTATTCTTAGTATAGGTCAGGTTAACATCCCAAGAGACCTTTTCTGTATTCACTATTTTGGTGCTAAGAACTGCTTCAATACCTTTGTTTCTTACAGAACTGGCATTGGCAAGAATTCCTCCACTTACACCTATCTCGGCCGGTAGCTGCTGTTCAAATATGATATCATCCGATAGTCTGTTATAAACATCAATACTACCATTAATTCTGTTTTGGGCAAATCCAAAGTCTAAACCAACGTTCCATTCTTTAGTTTTTTCCCAAGTAAGATTGGCATTTGCTAAGGAAGATGGGATAAATCCGGTCACGGTTTCGTCAAAATCATAAAACAATTGGTTATTTAATGTGTTAAGCGTAGGATAAGGAAAATCATCCCGATCAATTGCGTTATTACCTGTAAAACCATAACTAGCTCGTAATTTTAGGTTTGATATTGCACTATCACTACCAATAAAATCTTCACTTGAAACTTTCCAGGCAACAGCTGCAGATGGGAAAAAATCCCATTTGTTTTCATCACTGAATAATGAATATCCATCCCATCTGTTGGATAGGGTTACAAAATACTTACCTTCGAAATCGTAGTTTAAACGTAATGCATAGGAAGACAATGTTTCTCCAAGGAATCCTGTACCTAAGTTAAATGTAGATTGTGCACCTGATCCAAGGTTGTAAAACCCTCTTTCAAAAGGAAGATTTCTAGACGAAGCAAAACTACCTTCAATATTCTCAGTATAAATACTTTGAAGAATTAAGAATTTGAAATTATTGTCATTGAAAGACTTGGTAATATTTATTTGATTATCCCAAGTATAGTTAAAGGTATTGGTTCTACTTATGTTACCTAATGCTTGATTGTCATTACTACGACCCTCATTAGTCAATACACCCCAAGACCTACCTCTTCTTCTTGTGTCATATGAAGTTGATAAGGTTGATCTTACTGACAGCCAATCTGTGAGGTTATATTGCATGAATGCATTACCAATAAAATTGAATCTTTGAATTTCATCAGAAGAATTCGCTATTTGTAAGAGTGGGTTATATGTACTTGTTTTATTGATAGCATAATCATTACTAGTAGGAAACCTTAGCTTACCTGGCTGATCTTGAAATTGACCTATAAGCTCATTTCCACTATCATCTATTTGCCATGGAGATAAAAAAGGATTCAATCGAAAAGCTTCAGTCATGGCATTTCCACTTCCTCTTTGATTAAGCGTATGTGTCAAGGTGAAATTGGCACCAAAAGAGAATTTATCATTTACGTTGTGACTTAAACCTGCTTTCAAGGTGTATTTGTCCAATTCTTCATTCTCAATGTTTCCAGTCTCATGTTGATAGCCAAGTCCTAAGTTATAGGACATCCCGTTATCTGATCTACCAGTAATGTTTACATAATTGTTTTGCTGTATTGCAGATTTTAATACGGCATCATACCAATCATAAGTTTGATTTGCATTAAAACGATTCCTTAAAACAGTATTGCTGCCTCCAACTACTGTACCTTCCAATTGGGCGGCGTCAATATCCATTGGGTCTCCACCAATAGTGGCAAAGTAAGCTGACTGATGATAATATTGCCAAGTTTCACCATCCATTAACGCGGGTAAGCGAGCTACATTTTTAATTCCTACATAGGAGTCAAAACTTACATTAAAGCCGCCTTTGGCTGAAGAACCGCTCTTGGTAGAGATGATAACAACCCCATTAGCTCCCCTTGACCCATAAATTGCGGTAGATGAAGCATCTTTTAAGATGTCTATTTGTGCAATATCTTGTGGATTCAAAAAGTCAATATCATTTACTGGAGCCCCGTCCACTACAAATAAAGGATTTCCATTATCTAAGAACGAAGATTGCCCTCTTATTTGAATATCAAACCCATCACCAACTCTACCTGTACTGGATGATATTTGAACACCAGCAACATTACCCTGAATTGATTCAAGAGGGTTAGTAAAGTTTCGTTCAGTTAATGTTTCAGCATTTAAACTTGAGATTGCTCCAGTTAAATCAGATTTCTTTACAGTACCATAACCTACAACAACAACCTCTTCTAATTGGGCGGCGTCTTCGGTTAATTCAACTGAAATCTGTGTTTGAGTGCCAACCTGGATTTCCTGAGTTAAAAAGCCAATATAGCTTATTTCCAGAATGGCATCATTACCAGATACAGAAATAGAAAAGTTACCGTCAAAATCAGCACTTACACCATTAGTGGTGCCCTTCTCTATAATGTTTACACCTGGTAAGGGCGAATTTGTACCCGCTTCTACAACGGTACCTGTAATTGTTTTTTGCTGGGCAAATACCACACCAGAACTAGCTAGTGATAGGATTAGTACAACAACAGAAAATCCCTTAGAGAATTTCTTTAGTTTGAGTTTAATTTTCATGAGTTATGAATTAATGAGTGAATGTTATTAGTTTTAAGTTTTAAGTTTCTTTTTCTCGTCATATATAATTTTCAATTTAGTGGTTACTAGTTTTTAAAGTTTAATACTATTTTATTGTCAATTATACTGTGGCCTTGGCCGCAATTGAGGACTAATTATTTAAATGGTATAAGAGCATTGTTCTTTATTAAAATCACACATGTTTTGCGTAATCGATTACACAAATCTAATAATTATATGGAAAAAACAAAATATTGAGCCAAAAAAAGTGGAAAAATATTAATAAATACACAATTTTTTATGGAATTATCATACATTTCATGGAATTGACAAATTATTATGACCGTTTTGAAGAATTCATGGTCGGTGCAAGTTGCCCATAATTCACCTTTATAGGATAGCGTAATAGTTATCAGCTTGAAGCAAGATAATACAATCATTATTAATATTATGATACACAGTAACTTACTTCATTTTTTTAAGGTATTTTTCAATTTTAAAAAATAAATTATGAGTTAATGGATAGCTTTCATACATTAGTGCAATCGATTACAATAATTTTATACACTTTTTATGATTAAGAAAAATACGTTCCTCCCAGCTGCATTAGTACTGATTATGACATTTTCGGCAGTAAATACTTCATGTAAACAGTCAAAGAAAATGGCTGTAAGTAAAGAAGAAATGGCCGTGGTAGATGTTGTTGATGAACTAATAAAGACAATAATAATTCCATCCTTTCCGGAGAAAGAGTATTCTATTATGGATTTTGGAGCCATTCCTGATGGCATTACTGATAATACGGAGGCCATAAAAAACACAATTGCTAAGTGTGCTGAAGGTGGCGGAGGTAAGGTGATTGTTCCTCCTGGTAAGTTTTTAACTGGTCCCATACACTTGAAAAGTAATGTAAATTTTCATATACAGGAGGGGGCAGAGATTTTGTTTACAAAGGATAAAGGTGCATATCTGCCGGTTGTACATACCTCCTACGAAGGGGTTGAGCTTATGAATTATTCTCCTCTAATTTATGCGTATAAACAAAAGAACATAGCCATTACGGGTAGAGGAATATTAAATGGGCAAGCAGATAATACCAATTGGTGGCCATGGTGTGGTAGTAGTAGGTATGGGCATAAAGACGGGGAGCCAAAGCAAAGAGATGAACACAATCTACCAAGATTAAGAATAATGAATGAGGAAGGTACTCCGGTTGCCGAGCGTATTTTTGGTGAAGGCCATAATTTACGCCCCACTTTCGTAGAGCCTTTTGAATGTGAGAATGTTTTAATACAAGGGGTAACTATTACAAATGCACCATTTTGGGTGATACACCCCATAAAATCTAATAATGTAACCGTAGATGGAGTTTCTGTAAATAGTCATGGCCCTAATAATGATGGTTGCAATCCAGAATATGCTAGGAATGTGCATATTACCAATTGTATTTTTAATACTGGCGATGATTGTATTGCGATAAAATCTGGTCGAAATGAAGATGGCAGAAGAGTAAACATTCCTAGTGAAAATATAATTATAGAAAATTGTATTATGAAAGATGGGCATGGTGGTGTGGTAATAGGTAGTGAAATTTCTGCTGGTGTAAGAAATGTTTATGTGCGAAACTGTAAGATGGATAGTCCAAATTTAGAAAGAGCGATAAGAATTAAAACAAATACTTTAAGAGGAGGTTTTGTTGAGAATGTTTACGTAAAAAATATTGTAATTGGGCAAGTAAAAGAAGCGGTGCTTAAAATTAATACCTATTATGGAATTTACGAGAACCAAGAAGGAGATTTTATCCCAACTATAAAAAATATAAACCTAGAAAATATACAAGTTGCCAACGGTGGTAAGTACGGTATCCTTATTAAGGGTAGAGAAGAAAATCCCATTCAAGGTATTTCTTTAAAAAATGTGCATATTAAAGGTGCAGAAATAGCAATATCTATTGAAAATTCTGAGCCAATACACTATAGTGAAACCACCATTAATGGGAAATCATATGAATAGGAGAAAAGTTATTTTAGTTTCCCTTGAAATAACATTCCGACCTTATTTTGTAAGCAAACGAAGGTATTTTGTTTCATAGTTTTTAAGAGAGAAAATAACGACATTCTCATAAGTTGTCTTGAGATAAGTACATTGAGTTCCTTGTGTTTTTTTAGATTAAGAGAAAAAAAATAGAATGATTATTAAGGTAGTACAGTGGCAAATTAGGATTTATGTACTTGTAACAATATTCACACTGAGTAATGTTGTTCTTGCCGCTCAAAAGAAAATCAAAATAAGCCCATATACAATCGGCAGTACCTATGAAAAATTAAAAACAGCGTATCCTTTTATTATTCCTATTGAGGAATTGAATTCTGAAAAAATAATTTCCAATGAAAATGTAGTCTATAAAATTGTTGATGAAACGTCCTTAAAGGCTGATGTTTATAGGCCTAAAGGAAATAAAGATGCAGTTTATCCTGCAGTTCTTTTAATTCATGGTGGTGGATGGGTTTCTGGGAGCAAGGAAAATGAACGGGTTATGGCTCAGCAACTAGCAGCCAATGGTTATGTGGCTATAACAATTGCATATAGACTGAGTAGAGAGGCAGCATATCCTGCAGCAGTATTAGATGTGAAATCCGCCATACGCTGGATGAGAATACATGCACAAGAGTATCGTATAGACCCTGATAAAATTACCGTATTAGGAGCTTCGGCAGGAGCGCAATTGGCAACTTTGGTTGGAGTAACACCAGATCACAAGATTTATACTGCACAAAAACAAAAGGTTTCAGATAAGGTGCAGGCTATAGTAAATATTGATGGGATTGTTTCTTTTATTCATCCAGATGCCAAAGAGTCCCAAATTGCGGGGTTGTGGTTAGGTGGTCTTCAGCATGAAAACCCAAAAAATTGGAAAGAAGCTTCCCCGCTGGAATATGTAAATATGAAAACGCCCCCAACTTTATTTATAAATAGTGCACAGGAGCGTTTTCATGCAGGAAGAGATGATATGATTGCTGTGTTAAACCAGTATCATATTTATAATGAGGTTCATAGCCTATCAGAAAGTCCACATTCTTTTTGGCTGATGCATCCTTGGTTTAACAAAACCCTTGAGTATATAATTTCATTTTTAGATACAGTGTTCAAGGAATAATGATTTTTATTAGGAATAGTGACCTTTATAAATAGGTGGCATATTAAAAAGACTTAAATTCGTCGAGTTTGATAAGCCTCTAGATAAAAAAAAATGGTATACTTATCATATTCAGTAAAATATAAAAATTAATGAGCGGAAAAACTACGATTTATGACATTGCAAAACAATTAAATATTACTGCTGCAACTGTATCTAGAGCACTTAATGATCATCCAAGAATAAGTCAGGATACCAAGGAATTGGTACTTAAAACAGCTAAAGAACTTAATTATGAGCAAAATAAACTTGCTTTAGCATTAAAAAGCGGTAAAACATACCTTGTTGGAGTTGTTGTTCCGTATATCAATAGAAATTTTTTCTCCAATGTTATTAGGGGAATAGAGGATGAGCTTTATCCCAAAGGGTATAGAGTTATTATATCTCAAACCCATGAGGAAGAGGAGAAAGAAATAGAAACTATTAAATCACTTTTAAATGCACAGGTTGACGGTATTTTGATGTCCATCTCTAAACCAACCACTGTTACAGAGCATTTTGATATGATTATAAAAAAAAATGTACCATTGGTCTTTTTTGATAGAAAAAAGGACATTCCAGGGGTAAGTACTGTCACTATAGATGATTTTGAAGGAGGTTATAAAGCTACAGAACATTTAATACAACAAGGCTGTAAAAAAATTGCACACGTTTCTGTTTATTTAAATATAGGAATCTACAAAGACAGGTTTGAAGGATATAAGAAGGCACTATTAGACAATGGTTTAGCTTTTAGGGAAGAGTATATTATCCAGACGGAAAGTCAAGTAAAAGCAGGAAAAAAGGCATTGGATGATTTATTTAAACTAAATGATAAGCCTGATGCCATATTTACTTCCAGTGATCATATTGCCTTGGGGGTTATGCAGCAACTTAAGAAAAAAGAGGTGAAAGTACCAGATGATTTTTGTGTGGTAGGATTTAGTAATGAACCCTTTACTAAGTTTATGGAACTACCTATAAGTTCAGTAGACCAATCACCTATAGAAATGGGAAGGATGTCTGCTAAGGTGTTTTTAGAGCAAATAAATAGTAAAAAGAAAGTAAAAATAGAGAAAAAGGTGGTGTTGCCTCCTAAACTACATATTAGAAAATCTTCTTTAAAAGAATAAGCGACTTATAAGGAGACCCCTCTTTTCCAAGGAATAAAATCATTTTGATTTAAGGCATCTGCTTTAGTCTCTATGGTTCCACTTGCAACTTCTATAATAAATTCCAAAAGCTCTTCACCCATTTCTTCAATAGATTTTTCTCCTCTAATTACGGCACCAGTTTCAACATCTATGATATCAGACATTTTTTCTGCCATTTCTGTGTTAGAAGATACTTTAATTACAGGAGTTATGGGATTGCCAGTTGGTGTTCCTAAACCTGTAGTAAACAAAATAATATTGGCTCCCGAACCAGCCATTGCTGTTGTACTTTCGACATCATTTCCTGGGGTGCATAATAAATTTAGCCCTGCCTTTGTAACATATTCTCCATAATCTAAAACATCTACTACAGGAGAGTTCCCTCCTTTTTTAGCGGCTCCAGCGGACTTCATAGCATCAGTAATTAGGCCATCTTTTATATTTCCAGGAGATGGGTTCATATCAAAGCCAGAACCAGCATCTACTACGGATTTCTCAAAGGCTTTCATTAAACTTAAAAATTTCTCCCCTTTTTCTTCGTCTACACAACGGTTTACAAGCTCTTGTTCCACTCCACATAATTCAGGGAATTCAGAAAGTATAGCAGTTCCTTGCAATGCGACCAATAAATCTGACACATGTCCTAAAGTAGGGTTGGCAGAAATACCAGAGAAACCATCCGACCCACCGCACTCTAATCCAACTTTCAAATTGGATAAAGGCGCAGGTTTACGTACAATATTATTAGCTTTTTTTATAGCTTCATAGGAGTCCGTAATTATAGTGGATAGCATATTGTCTACAGTACCCATTTTTTGCTGCTCGTAAATCAGAACAGGCTTTTTTATGTTTGGAGCAAGTTCTTTAAGGGCATCCTCAAAAACTTGAATTTGTAAGTTTTGACATCCTAAACTAAGCACAGTACAACCAGCTACATTTGGATTGTGAACATACCCTGCCAATAATTTGGCCAAGGATTCGGAATCTTGTCTTATGCCACCACAGCCTCCTTGGTGAGTGATAAACTTTACATCAATATTTTCAAAAGTTTTCAGCTGCTCTTTAATTTCTTCAGATGGATGATCATTGGAATTAACTAAGGAACGTAGCAATAATCTATGGCTGTTGGCTTTTTTATGCAACAATTCTTTTTCAAAAACATCTTTTAGCATTTCAATGTTTCTGTTTTCACAAAAAACCAATGGAAAAAATAACCATACGTTAGACGTCCCTACTTGTCCATCTTCTCTGTGGTATCCCATGAAAGTTTTGTCAACCCATTTATCCACATTTGGTGGGTCCCAACTAAGAGTTGCTGTTTTCCCTTCTACTTTTGAGCTTTTGTGTTTTACATTTTCTGTGGTAAGTAAGTCACCTAATGCTATCAGAGTGTTTGCTACTCCTACTAAAACTCCATACATGATAATTTGATCACCAGGGTTAAAAGTTTGTAAGGCAATCTTATGCTTTGCTTTTGTAAAGGATAAGATTTGAATAGCATCTCCATTGAAATCTACCACATCACCTTTTGGTAAATCTATTAATGCTACTGCAACGTTGTCTTTAGGGTTTACCTTTATGATTCTCTTTTGCATCTTATTTCTTATTGAAAGCTTTGAGCATAGGCTTCAAAACCATCTTTTATACCTTTATTTTCAATTTCATTTAAGGCAACTTCAACGGCACTTGCCAATTGAGGTACCTGTGTAAGGTCTTGATCCCAGAAGACAGTATTAGCTAAGGTTTCTTGTGCTACTTTTTTAAGATCATTGGTGGCCCACAGTTCATTAAAAAATGCCACAATATCTGTACCATCATTTACAGGTAAAGCCTTCCCATTCCATTCTTTACCATAAAACCGAATTAAACAAGCCAATGCGAAGGTTAAATTTACCGGGATTTGCTTTTTAATATCAATATACTCTAGCAAACTTGGCAAAACCCTTACTTTAAATTTGGAAATGGAGTTTAAGGCAATACTAGATAGTTGATGTTTTATAAATGGATTTCTAAACCTGTCCAATACTTCATCAGTAAAGCTTTTTAACTCTTCTTTACCCATTTCTAGGACCTCTGCAATTTCGCCTGAAAGTGCTTTGTTTACAAAGGCTCCTGTAAACTCATCATCAACCGTTTCCTTTACTGTTTGGTTGCCATATAATATGGAAAAAGGAACCATACTTGTGTGTGCACCATTCAAGATGCGTACTTTTCTGGTTCGGTATGGTTGCATATTGTCTACAATTTTCACATCCAAATCCGTTTTGTCAAATGGAAGTTTCTTTTTTAAAGCTTCACCACCTTCTATTACCCAAAGGAAAAAAGTTTCTGCAGATACTATTAAATTATCTTCATAATCCAACTGACTGTTATATGCTGTTATTTCGTCTTTAGGATATCCAGGTACAATTCTATCTACTAATGTATTGTGAAAGGAATTGTGGTTGGTAATCCAATTTTTAAAATCATCGCTTAAATTCCAATCAGAAATATATTTTAAAATGATTTCTTTTAGGGTATCAGAATTGTAATTGATAAGCTCACAAGGTATGATTGTTAGTCCTTTAGAAGCATCACCATTATAATGTTTGAATCGCTCATGCAGCAGCACTGTTAATTTGGCTGGGAAAGAACTTGGTGGTTGCATCTCGAGCGTATCGCTCTTCACATAGGCTATTCCGGCTTCAGTAGTATTAGAAATAATAAATTCTAAACTATCTTCTTTAGCAAGCGATACATAGCCTTGAAAATCTGTATAAGGGTTTACGCCCTTAACAATATTGCTAATCAATTCTTTTTCTTGTATTTCTTGCCCTTTTTTAACCCCTTTCAGGAACAGCGTATACAGACCATCTTGATCGTTAAGCATGTCTACCATACCTCTGTCAATAGGCTGAACTACAGCTATACCGGCATTAAAATCTACCTCTTTATTTAGCTTTTGAAAAGCATAACCAATAAATGCTCTTAAAAAATTACCCTCGCCAAATTGAACCACTTTGATAGGTAGTTTGACCTCAAGGGCCATATTTTTTCTATTTAATTTCATTTTTTATCTTAAATTATAATAAATCAAATAAGCCTGGCAACCATAAGCTTAGTTGTGGGAAGTACGTTACCAAGAATAATGCAAAAATCATTGCCAAAAATAATGGTAGCAAAGGTTTTATCACTTTTTCTATGGTAGTCCCTGCTATACCGACCCCAACAAACAATACAGAGCCTACAGGTGGAGTACATAACCCAACACAAAGGTTAAGCACCATTATAATTCCAAAATGAGTAGGGTCTAAGCCTAGTTTTGTAACTATAGGCAGAAATATTGGCGTAAATATTAGGACTGCGGGAGTCATATCCATAAAAATACCAACAAATAACAAGAGTAAGTTTATGATTAGAAGGATGACAATTTTATTATCACTAATACCCAATAGCATAGTGCTTAAATCTTGCGGGATATTCTCAAAAGACATCGCCCAAGACATACTCATAGATGCCCCTATCAATAACATTACTATAGCGGTAGTAGCACTAGAGTCCAATAATATTTTAGGCAATCCTTTAATTGTTATCTCCTTATAAATCATGCCTAATACTAGCGTATATAATACAGCTATAGCCGATGCTTCTGTTGCTGTAAAAATACCAGTAACAATACCACCAATAACCACTACCAATAAGAAAAGACTAGGTACAGCGTCTATAAAAGTTTTGATTACTTGCTTCAAAGAACTTCTTTCGCCTAACTTATATTTTTTCTTTTTGGCCCACAAGGATGCTACAATCATTAAGAATAATCCTGTTAAAATACCTGGAATGTACCCAGCCATGAACAATGCTGCTATAGAAACACCACCACTGGCTAAGGAGTATACAATCAAAACATTACTTGGAGGAATGATGAGACCAGTTGTAGCAGAAGTAATGTTTACTGCTGCTCCAAACTCTTTAGAGTATCCCTCTTTTTCCATTTCAGGACCTAAGATACTGCCCATAGCAGAAGCTGAGGCCATAGCCGAGCCCGCAATAGCTCCCATAAGCATAGCAGCAATCACATTTATGAGTGCTAATCCACCAGGCAAAGCACCAACAATAGTTTTTGCAAAGGCGATAAGTCTATGTGCAATACCTCCCTTATTCATTAATTCACCAGAAAGCACAAAAAACGGAATTGCCAACAAGGCAAAACTGTCCAAACCTACTCCCATTCTTTGGGACACCGTAGTAAGTGCTGGCATAGCGGGAATACTGACCAACATGGTTAATAATGAGGAAATGGCAATACTCCATGCCACGGGAGTCCCTATGGCCAATAGACAGATAAAACTAAGAACTAGAACAATTACTGGTAGAAATTCCCACATAAGTTATTTTTTTAATAAATCAGACAATTTGTAAAATATAATAAGTGAACCGCTTAATGGCATTACTAAATAAACTAAGGCCAAAGGAATTTGAAGCGCAGGAGATTGTTGGTCTAATATATACGTTATGTACACCAATCTAAGTCCGCCAATAACCATTGCAAAAAAGGCAAACAGTATAATTAAAATGCTTACAATTATCTTAAGTCTTTTCTGTGTTTTTTCACTGGATCTTGAGGGTATTACATCGATGGCAACATGCATGTTTTTTCCTGCAACATACGCGGCGCCTAAAATGCCTATCCAAATCATAAGATAACGAGCCAATTCATCTGTAAATGAGCTTGGTGTGCCTACTACATATCTTGTAAATATTTGCCAGAGTACGTTTACAACCATTAGGGCCATGATGGCGACCAATGTCTTCCCTAAAATATTGTCGATTTTCTCTCTAATTCCCATACGATCTATTTTGTATTTTGAATTTGTTGCATTAATGAATATATCTCGGTATTATCCTTATAATCTTCCAATAAGTTAGCGACTTTATCCCTGAAGAGCGATTTGTCTGGTCTGATGATTTCAACTCCAGCTTCTTCCACTGCTGCTAAGTTTTCGGTTTCGGCTTCTAACCATAGTTTACGTTGTTGGATGACAGAAACATCAACAGCTTCTTGGAGCCATTTTTGCTCTTGTTCCGTAAGTCTGTTCCAAAGAGCAGTACTTGCAATTAACACATCTGGTAGCACAGTATGTTCATTTAAAGTATAATACTTACAAACTTCATAATGTCTACTCAAATAAAAACTAGGTGGGTTGTTTTCTGCGCCATCAACAACACCTTGTGATAATGAAGTATACAGTTCTCCCCATGATATTGGAGTAGGGGAGCCTCCTAAAGCATTGACCATGTTTACGGCGCTCACGCTTTCTAAGACTCTAATTTTTAGGCCTTTTAAATCATCGGGTTCATAAATAGGTTTTTCTTTGGTGTAAAAACTTCGACTTCCAGCATCGTAGTATCCTAATCCTTTTAACCAATATTTCTCACCGTCTACAAGCAGCCTTTTCCCAATTGGGCCATCCAACACGTCAAAAGAATGCTGACGGTCACGAAATAAATAAGGCACACTAAAGACCCCCATTTTTGGAGCAAAATTTTCCATGGTTCCAGCTGAAACCTTGGTCATGTCTAAACTTCCAATTTGAAGGAGCTCTAGACACTCTCTTTCGGTTCCTAATTGTTGACTTGGATAAATCTCTAAAATCATTTTACCCCCAGACCTTTTTTCCAATTCCTTGCCCATAATAACCATGGCTTTATGCACAGAGTGCTCTAAATCCAAACCGTGTCCAAGTTTTATGACTTTAACATCATTTGTATTGCCGCAGCCGGATACTAGCAGCACTAAGCCTATAAGGGTAAGAAACCTTTTCATATTATTTATTTTTTATTTGTTGTATGAGGTTGATGGCGTTTTGTACGGTTGCTTTTAATCCATCAAAGTCTTCATTTATTAAAACTTCTTTAGAAATTAATTGAGAACCCATTCCAACGCAGGTTACACCAGCATCAAACCAAGCCGTTAAATTTTCTTCCGTGGGAGAAACACCACCAGTAGGCATAATGCTTGTCCAAGGGCATGGTCCTTTAATAGCTTTCACAAATTTAGGGCCATAGATACCACCTGGGAATAGTTTTACTATTTCGCAACCTAACTCTTCTGCACGAGCAATTTCTGTTAAGGTTCCGCAACCTGGAGACCATAGTACTTTTCTTCTGTTACAAGCAATAGCTATATCTTCTCTGAGAATTGGCGTTACAATAAAATTAGCGCCTAATTGCATATACAATGATGCTGCTCCTGCATCAGTAATAGAACCAACACCAAGAATCATCCCTGGTAATTCCTTTAATGCATATTTATTAAGTTCGCCAAAAATTTCAAAAGCAAAGTCACCTCTGCTTGTAAACTCCATTAACCTTGCTCCACCATCGTAGCAGGCTTTTAATACTTTTTTTCCTAATGCTACGTCTGTATGATAAAACAAAGGAACCAATCCTGTTTCTTTCATTACTGCAGCCACTTCTAATCTTGAATATTGCGCCATTTGTATTTTTTTGATGCTTTTTTACGTTAGCGTGCTACTCTGCCAGAAGCATCACCGCCCATTAATTTTTCTACTTCAGGAACGGTAACTAAGTTAGCGTCTCCTTTAATTGTGTGTTTTAAGCAAGATGCTGCCACTGCAAAATCAAGTGCATTTTGATCATCTTCAGGATATTTTTTTAATCCGTAGATTAAGCCACCCATAAATGAATCTCCACCACCAACTCTATCTACAATATCAGTAATTTGGTACTGGCGTGTTTCATACATTTTTTTACCATCATACAATACTCCAGCCCAAGTATTGTGAGAAGCAGAAATTGACCCCCTCAATGTAGTAATTACTTTTTTAGCTCTTGGAAATTTTTCCATCATTTGTTTGCAGACAGATAAAAAAGCTTCTGCTTTTACATCATGCCCTTGAGTAGTAATATCTAAGCCTTCAGGTTTAATATTAAAGTGCTTTTCTGCATCTTCTTCATTACCAAGAATAACATCACAATAGGAGGTAAGCTCGGTCATGATGGCCTCACGGTCACCACCAAAATTCCATAATTTTGCTCGGTAATTTAAATCTGTAGAAATGGTAATGCCTAATTTACTAGCAACTTTTACAGCCTCTAAGCAAGTATCTGCTGCGCTTTGAGAAATAGCAGGAGTAATACCTGTCCAATGGAACCAATCAGCACCTTCAAAAACTTTTTCCCAATCTACCATTCCTGGTTCTATTTCACTTACTGCGGAATGTGCACGGTCATAAACCACTTTACTGCCACGAGAAACGGCGCCTGTTTCTAAGAAATAGATGCCTAAACGGTCCCCACCAAAAACTATATTTTGAGTATTAACACCTCTTTTTCTCATTTCCATTAAAGCACATTCTCCAATATCATTTTTAGGCAAACGTGTAACAAAATCTACAGGAACACCATAATTTGCCAAAGAAACGGCTACATTGGATTCTCCTCCACCGTACACTACATCAAAACTATTTGCCTGAGAAAATCTTAAAAAACCTTGAGGGGATAACCTCAACATTATTTCTCCAAAAGTGACTACTTTTTTCATTCTATTATAATTGTATAATACTAGATTAATTTAAAATTTGAAATACTCTTTAGCATTGTTATAGCAAATGTCCGAGACCATATTACCTATCCATTTCATATCTGCTGGCAACTCGCCTTTTTCTATTTCGGTTCCTAGCAAATTACATAATATTCTTCTGAAATACTCGTGTCTAGGATACGACATAAAACTGCGGGAATCTGTAAGCATTCCAACAAAGCAACTTAATAGTCCCATATTAGAAAGGGCATTTATTTGTTTGATCATGCCATCTTTCTGGTCTAAAAACCACCAGCCAGAACCAAACTGCATTTTACCTTTAATTTTGCCATCATTATAATTTCCAACCATGGTCGCTAGGACTTCATTGTCTGCTGGGTTTAAATTATAAAGAATGGTTTTGGTAAGTTTATCTTTACTGTCTAAAGCGTTTAAGAATTTAGATAAATTTTCAGCCTGTGGATAATCACCAATGGAATCCCAACCAGTATCGGGACCAAGGATTCGGTGCATTCTATCATTGTTATTTCTTAGCGCCCCTAAATGGAATTGTTGTACCCAGTCAAAACTGTGATAGCTTTCTGCTAAAAAGGTTAATAATGCGGTGTGAAATTTTAATGCGTCTAATTCTGATATTTCTTTACCTGCTATTTTTTTACTAAATATGGCATCTATCTCTGATGCAGTATAGGATTCAAAATCAATTTTAGCCAAACCATGGTCAGAAACCTTGCATCCATTTTCATTAAAATAAGCAATTCTTCGCGCTAAGGCATCGCATAAATCTTGATAAGAAGTAATTGTAATTCCAGAAACTTGAGATAAACGTTCTATATAATCTATATATCCATCATTCTCTATTAAAATAGCTTTATCTGGTCTAAAAGAAGTAGATATTTGGGTTTTAAAATCACTCTTTGCTATTTGTTGGTGGTATTCTAATGTGTCTGTTGGATCTTCAGTAGTACAAACCACATCGACATTCATTTGCGTTAATAATCCACGACAACTATTTCCCGTTTGTTGTAATTGGTTTCCCGCTTCCTGATATATTTCCTTGGCGGAATCTGGATTCAATAATTCTTTAATTCCATAGTAGCGTTCCAATTCTAAATGAGTCCAGTGATAAAGTGGGTTTCTCATGGTATAAGGTACCGTTTTTGCCCATTGTTGAAATTTTTCTTCATCTGGAGCATCACCTGTAATATAATTTTCATCAACCCCTATGGTTCTCATAGCTCTCCATTTGTAATGGTCTCCATTAATCCAAACTTCTGTAAGGTTGTTGAAAACCCTATCATTTGCAATGTCTTTAGGAGATAAATGGCAGTGATAATCTATAATGGGCATTTTACTGGCGTAGTCAAAATACAGTTCTTCTGCATATTTATTTTCCAGTAAAAAATCGGGTTTTATAAAACTCTTCATTGTACTTATGCTTTGTGTAAAGGTGTTAATTTTCGTTAGATGGTTTGCCTATTGTTGCCAATATACCACCATCTACATAAATAATTTGGCCGTTTACAAAATTACTTGCTCCTGAAGCTAAGAAAACTACAGCTCCTTCTAAATCTTCAGGATTCCCCCATCTAGCTGAGGGTGTTCTGTTTATAATAAATTCATTGAATGGATGACCAGCTACACGAATGGGTTCTGTTTGCGTAGTAGCAAAATAGCCAGGACCAATTCCATTTACTTGTATATTGTGTTTAGCCCATTCAGTGGCCAAATTACGAGTAAGCATTTTTAGCCCACCTTTTGCAGCAGCATAGGCGGAAACACTATTTCTGCCAAGTTCACTCATCATGGAGCAAATATTAATAATTTTCCCACCTCCCCTTTCAATCATTTTCTGAACAACCAACTGCGACATGATAAAGGGTCCAACTAAATCCACATCTACCACTCTTCTAAAGTCAGCAACAGGCATAGTTGTAGCCAACTCCCTTTTTATGATACCTGCATTATTTACCAAAATGTCTATTTGACCTTCTTTGGTTTCAATTTCATTTACTTTTTCTGCTGCCAAAATTTCATCTGTAACATCAAAAATATAACCGGAAGCAGTGTATCCTTGTTTTCTATAATATGCAATGGCATTTTCCAGTTTTGAAGGTGTTGTACTAGTGATGACTAAACGAGCTCCTGCCTTAGCCAGGCCTTCGGCCATTGCCATTCCTAGTCCATGGGTGCCCCCTGTTACAAGCGCCCTTTTACCACTGAGGTCAAATAAATTCATTCTTATTATTTTAATTCATTAGGAGGACATACATCCATATCACTATAATCTAAATTTTCACCAGCCATACCCCAAATAAAGGAGTAATTAGAAGTACCTGCGCCAGAATGTATAGACCATTCAGGAGACAAAACCGCTTGGTTATTTTGCATAAAAATATGTCTTGTATTTTGAGTTTGTCCCATAAAATGACAAACAGTTTGTCCTTCTTCTACATCAAAATAAAAATAGGCTTCCATTCTACGTTCATGCGTATGCGCAGGCATCGTATTCCATACATTACCACTTACGAGTTCTGTAATTCCCATTTGCAATTGGCACGTCTCAACAATGCTATTCACTATTAATTTATTGAGAACTCTCTTATTAGCATACTTCTCATCTCCTAACTGAATTACCTCTGCATTTTCTTTGCCAATTTTTTTTGTTGGGAATTTTTTATGGGCAGGTGCAGAATTCAAATAAAACAAGGGTTGTTCACCATCTACAGCAGAGAAAATTACTTCCTTACATCCTTGTCCAATATATAATGCTTCCTTCTTGCTTAGTTCAAAAACTTCACCATCAACAGAAACAGTTCCTTTTCCACCAACATTAATAACTCCCAGCTCTCTTCTGTCTAAGAAGTTCTCAGATTTTAAATATTCTATGGTTTCTAGAGTTAAACTTTTACTGGTTGGTTTAGCACCTCCAACAATATACCGATCGTACATAGAATAGGTTAATTGTATTTCATCATCGTTAAATAAATTATTTATCAAAAAATGATCTCTTAATTCATCAGTTCCATATTTAAGTGCATCAGATGGGTGGGAAGCGTATCTAAAATCTGTTTTTATCATTTTATTAAGGTTTAGTGTAATCGATTACACAAATGTAAGAATTTAATTTTTAGCAGCAACGCCCTAATGCTTTAATCAACTGATTTCACAGTAAAAATCGTGTATTTTTTAAATAATTTGGACGTATTTCTCCGATATAACAAAAAAGCTACTTTTTGTTGAGGGAATATACTTCATGAGGGCAAAATAGCATTTTTTTTTGACTTTTCGTGTTCGTTAACGGAACTTTATTTTGACCTAGTTTTTTCATACTGTGTGAATGGGTTCTTTTTAGTAGGGAGATTGCTTAATAACCATTAAGTTGCAAAAATGCAACTAAGTCCTAGTTGAGGCAACTCAAGCTATTTTTTTTCGACATGGTGATAGCACGTTTGATTAAATATTCATCAATTTTTAGGGGCGCAGTTCTCTTTCAATATTATGCTTGTAAAGTCTTTATTTGAATTAAATTGTTTACGCTAAACATAGTGCGACTATGAATATGTGGCTTTTATATGGATGCATTTTATAATGTTTAACCCTATGATGACATTATGGGTTAAGTAGTTACAAAAAGGTTGATTGAATTATGTGCAATTCCGTGATTAGGGACTAATAGTTATTTAAGTACAGTTCTAAAGCCCAAATGTTCCATTGAAGAATCCATACTGGTCGCCATCCGCGCAGAAACTCTGTAATTTGCACAGTAACTTGCACTACATAAAAAAGAACCACCCTTAATTACTTTTTCCTCGGCATACGGATTGTTGCTATTGAATGGTCTTTTGGCTCCTTTTGGGTTTTCTATTGGAGTTGTTTTAGAAGACAATTCCTTGTAGTAGTTAGAGTTGTACCAATCACTAGTCCACTCCCAAACGTTTCCAGCCATATCATAGAGGCCGTTATCATTTGGCATATAGGATTGTATTGGCGCCAAATTTTCATACCCATCAATTTTAGTGTTATGCAATGGGAATTCCCCTTCCCAAGTATTTGCCTGATTTTTTAATTGTGCCACATCATCACCCCAAACATGAATTTTATTCATTTGTGTTCCTCTCGCAGCAAGTTCCCATTCCGCTTCTGTTGGAAGTCTTCTTTCTGCCCATTCACAATAGGCTAAAGCATCTTCATATGCAATATGAACGACGGGAAAATTTTCTTTCCCATCTATATTACTGTTTGGGCCATGAGGACGTCTCCAGTTGGCTCCTATGTTCCAATGCCACCATTGGGAGAAATCATATAGATTAGGCAATTTGGTCTCGGATTTTTCAAAAGTTAAGGAACCTGGCTTCATGATAGAATCATGTGGTTTGGGTGTTCCAACTGGTAGTTGCTTTTTTAACTCCTCCCATTCAAGTTCGCGCTCGGCAATAGTGACATACTTGGTTTGGTCCACAAATTTTTTGAACTGAGTATTGGTCACTTCATGAATATCTATATAAAACCCATCTATCCACACTGTATTGGAGGGTCTTTCATGACCCATAGCTATTTCATCATGGGGAACTGCCCCCAACTTAAGTGTGCTGCTAGAAATCCATTCCATGCCATCAATTGGAGGCATAGGTATTTGATTATCGTCACTGTTTTTAGTTGCGTTTGCGGTGCTAACTTCCAATTTTTGATTTGGTTTTTCAATATTTTTTTTTGTATCCAATCCGCATTTAATAAACAAGACTGGTGTAACCAAACACATCAAAATTAAATAAAAATTCTTCTTCATATAACCTGTTATTTTGCCTTTATTTAAAGATACAATATTTGTTGATATTAGTATTTTATAGCTACACCCCTTAAGTAAAGTATGCTATTGTATCATTTTAATACAATGATATTAGTTTTTTCAACTAATTCATGTTATTTTGAGGAAAGATTTTGAGCGAAGGGATACCCCCCGTAAAATTAGTAATAATTGACCCTAATAATTTTTATATGAAAACAATAAAACTGACCACAATATTGAGTTTAAGCCTTCTACTATTATCAGGTTTCACAATTGCTTCAACTACAATAATGGGAAATGATGAGGATACGGAGACCAACCCACCGAAGAAGAAGAAACCAAGGAATGTTATTTTTATACTCACAGATGACCATAGGTATGATTATATGGGGTTTACCGGTAAGGTGCCCTGGTTGGAAACACCTAATATGGATAAGCTCGCTTCTGAAGGTGCTTATTTACCAAATACTTTTGTAACCACTTCTTTATGCTCACCTAGTAGGGCTTCAATTTTAACAGGAATGTTTTCTCATAGTCATACTATAGTGGATAACCAGGCACCGGACCCTGGTAATTTAACTTATTTCCCTCAATATTTACAAAAAGCGGGGTATCAGACAGGCTTTTTTGGAAAATGGCATATGGGAGACCATGGTGATGATCCGCAACCTGGTTTTTCGCATTGGGAGAGCTTCCCAGGTCAAGGTGTGTATTATAACCCCACCCTAAATATTAATGGAAAAAGAACCGCTTATAAGGATTCCACTTATATTACTGATTTGCTGACTGAACATGCAGTGGATTGGTTGAAGAATAGAGATGAAAAGAAGCCCTTCTTTATGTACCTATCCCACAAAGCCGTACATGCGGAATTTCAACCTGCAAGAAGACATAAAGACACCTATAAAGGAAAACAGATAAAATTGCCAAGCACCTATGACCAAACCAAAACGGGGGAATATAAAAATTTAAAATGGCCACAATGGGTCGCCGACCAAAGAATTAGTTGGCATGGGGTGGATTATATGTACCATGATAATCTGGATATTAACGAAATGATAGTGAGGTATTGTGAGACCTTGCTTGGGGTAGATGAAAGTGTGGGAACGGTGATGGACTATTTAAAAGAAGCGGGCTTGGATGAGTCCACCTTGGTTATTTATATGGGTGATAATGGGTTTAGTTGGGGAGAACATGGCTTAATAGATAAGCGTCATTTTTATGAAGAATCTGTAAAGGTTCCATTGTTGGTAAGGTGTCCAGAACTTTTTGAAGGAGGTATAACACCAAAACAAATGGTTCAGAACATTGATATTGGACCAACAATACTAGCAGAAGCAGGAATTAAGCAACCAGAAAACATGCCAGGTGTTTCATTTATACCAATTCTTAAAGGAGAGGATGTAGTGGCAAGGCAAGAGATTTTTTATGAATATTATTGGGAGTACGACTTTCCAATGACTCCAACGGTTTTTGGAATGCGGACAGACACTTATAAGTATATGAAGTATCAAGGAATTTGGGATAGAAATGAATTGTACGACCTTAAAAATGACCCAGATGAAATGTACAATTTGATTGCCGATCCCGATAAACAAGAAATTGCAAAAAGTATGTCTAAAGCTATATACAAATGGTTGGAAGAAACAGATGGAATGAATATTCCCTTAAAACGAACCGTAAAATACCGCTTTGGGGATTATAAGCATAAAAATGAGTATTGATGTTATCACGCCTGCAATATGAATATGAATGGTTTTTGAAAGTTGGTAGAGAATAATTAAGCATGCTGCAAAACGGAGGCTATCTTAGTGTTCTTCTTTTCTTGAGCCCATTGTAAAGCTGTTTTTCCTCCAGGATCAACTGCATTTAAATCGGCCCCAGCTTCTAACAGTTGTTCCGTTATTTCACTGCAGTCTTCTCGCTGTGTGGCGTTGTGTATTAATGGGGTCCTTCCATAACAAGAAGACCCCTTTTTTTCGTTTCTGGAATTTACACTTGCACCATGTTCCAGAAGAATTTTTGTTGTATTTGGAGCATGTTCACTTGCCCAATGAAGGGGTTTTCCACCTATCCAATTAATCTCATCAGCTTCAATATCAGCACCATTGTCAATTAGAAGCGTCACGATATCAGCAAAATTATTGTGACATGACCAATGAAGTGGCGTATCTCCAATCCAGCCTCGTTGGTGTACTGCAAGAGGATCTCTTTCAATGTGTTTCTTTACAATTTCTACCCAACCCTCCCGTGCAGCAAGATTAATGGTTACGCCAAGGCCATTGGTACCTCCTGCCTTTTCAGGTATTTCATTAAGAAAATAAGCTACTACTTCCTTTTTTTTGTTCCAGGACGCATCCATGACCGCAGGATATGAAGTCAAGGGATTTGAATATACTTCTGCTCCTTTTTTTACCAATAGTTTAACAATGTTGAGATTGCCAGATGCCGCCGCCATTTTGATAGGCGTCATATATTCATCAATTTTAGCATCAATAAAAGATGGACAACTTTTAAGAATTTCTTTGACTACGCTTTCATCACCACTTTTAACAGCTTTGAATAATGATTTTAAACTATGCGTTGGTTTTCTATTAAATAAATTCATTTTTTAGAACCTTGAATTAAATAAACAGGATAATAAGCTGTTACCTATGAGTTAGTGAAATGCCACAAAGATGTTTTGTGGTTTGACGGGTGTTGGCCTAAAGATAGCAAAAAGAGCCACAGCTAAAGAGAATCTGACAGAATTATAGGTTGATTTTGAGCTCTTTATAGACGTGTCCTTGGTTAATTGAAGTTTTTATTCATCTCATTTTTTTGCAATCGGGTGTTTGGAATTCAATTCTAGTAAATCCCATAAATTGCCATACAAATCCTTAAATACGGCAACAGTACCATAGACTTCTTTTTTAGGTTTTCTGATAAATTCAATTCCTTTTGAGGTCATTTCATTGTAGTCTCTCCAGAAATCATCCGTATTTAAGAACAGAAACACCCTTCCTCCAGCCTGATTTCCAATAAAATTTTCTTGTTCTGGTTTAGAAGCTTTTGCAAGTAAAATTGTCGTTCCGATCGAATTAGGAGGAGCTATTACAACCCATCTTTTATCTTGTTCTGGTTGATAGGTATCCTCGATTAAATCAAAATTCAATTTTTCAGTATAGAATTCAATAGCCTCATCGTATTCTCGTACGACTAAAGCAATATGAACTATTGACTGCTTCATTCAGAAAGTTTTATGTGTTATTGACACTAGTTTTTTTGCAATGAAGTTTAATGTTCTTTGTTGAGAACAACATCCAATTCAAGATATTTTTCTTTTATTAGACTTAGGGCAAAAGCAGCGGCTGCGGCAGAAAGTACAGAATAATCCAATGCTCCTTTTATTCCAGACGAAAACACCATTGCCAATGCAAATAGTACTAAAAGGTATCCGCTTAATTTTGCAAACAATTCTGTTTTAAACCCAATTAATAAACATAAAGCAAAAACTAATTCAGCGGTTGTCGCAAATATTGCTGTTGCTGAAATCATTGAATTGGGTAACCAGGGATTTATGATTTGAGTATATTCTAAAAAATTATCCCAATTTCCCCATGCAGAAACTTCTTTACCCCAATATCCAAATCTGTCTGCAACTGCTGATAAAAACCCTATTGCGATTGCAAGTCTCAAAAAAATCTTAATTATTTTAGTATTCATATTTTCTAAATGCTATTCGTTAAATTCCTTCTTAGCTTTACCCAATAATTAGCAACCGTTATGTTATGATTAATGTTTATGGTTAAGGTAATGTGTTTTTAAAATATCTTCTCCAAAATTCTTGCCTTTTTCTCTCCAAATACTGTGGATGTGGTTGCCATCTTTTTGAAAACCAACGTTATCATATTCAATAAGAAAGTCTGGCCCATTGATGAGATAATAATGTGGTTTATTTGGTTCATGACTTCCTATCCAAGCAAAATAAATGGTATCAATCCCTGATTTTTTTATAGTTTGCATTGCGGAAGTGGCTTTTTCAAATTCCATATTATTGATATACTCTTTAATCAGGCGCTCTAAAATGTTTTTTTGCGCCATGGTCATATCCACAGCTTTAATGCCGTAATAGGTATCTATTCTGCCCGTACTTGCTGGATCGGTGATAATATCTCCTGGAGTATCACCACTTATGACAGCAATTTTTCTTTGTTCTTCTGATAGGGAATTTAGAAGTAGAAAACCATAATCTTCCTCTTTGCTCAACACACGAAGGCCAGCGTGTTTTGTAGTACGTACTTCAGAGGGGTCTGTTCCCATGAATAATGGTGTTATGGAAAAATCATCACCCACAACAGATAAATTTATGGATAAATGATGCCCTCCAAATTTTAATCCCCAGGGTTCCGTAGCATTTGGTTTATTCCAAACCGCGACAAAGTAATTTTTATAATCCCAATCCAATCTTTTTATTTGATTATAAGTCTTTTCTGTAATCTCTTTTTGATTGTAAGCAGTAGCATATACTTTATTTAAAATATCATCCAAATTCATGATGCTCGTGGTTTTTAAATACCCTTGAGAACTAAATAGAGTAGTGAGAATATGATGAAATTTAATTTTACTTTTATTAGATAAGTCACCGAATTTTATTCCTGGTCGTTTGGCAAGCCCCACGGGAAGATTGGTCCATTGGGTACGCAGTGAATCAAGGAATGGATGCACCGTTATTTTAAGTTCATCTTCACTTAAAGTCGTAAGAAATTCAGTGGTAGCGGTATTGATTTCCTTTACTGTTTGAGAAAAGGTTGCAGTTGATGATACAAGAAAGATGCCCATTAAAATTTTAGAAAACTTCATGGAATAGTTTGTTGTTTAGAAATGAGTTCGACAATGTTTATAATATTGAAAACAATAGAAGTTTCAAGATAAGAAATTGAAGTGATTATATTTCTTTATTGATAAATTATAACACTGAATCACAGTTTCTTGCTGAGTAGTAGGCTGTAATTTACACCAACATCATGTATACCCAAATTCTAAATTTATGATTATCTAATCAACTGAGATTAGTTCAATCTCAAAAATTAGGACAGAACCTCCTGGAATACCTCTATAATCAAAACTCCCATACCCTAAATGTGAAGGAATCAAAAGCATACCACTGCCGCCTTCTTTAAAATAGGCAATACCTTCTGTCCAACCGGGAATTACTTGTTGTAAATTAAAGGAAATACCTTCAATATCACTTTCATCAAATACACTTTCGTTAGTGTAATATCCTTTATAGGACACTGTTACGGTTGAATTAGCTGTTGGTTGTGCACCTGTCCCTGGTTCATCTATAACATAATATAAGCCTGTTGTGCTTTTGGTAGCAGTTAAATTATTGGCTTCAATATAAGCTGTAATTTCTTGTTCATTTTCGGCAGTAAAATCGGTTTTAGTTTCTTTTTTAGGTTCTGAATCAAGAGAACAGGAAATAAAAAGAGCACATAGCAAAATTGATAGGAAACTTTTCATAATAATTTTTTGAGGCTAATATAGCACATATTGATTTTTATAAAACTACAGTTTTTTAGTTTTTATATAAAAATTCTCATCGTACTTGAATGTCCCTATATCGCCCTCTAACTTTTCAGTTTCCCATGTTTCATTTTTCTTTGGAAATAACCAATGTGGTTTGTTGTCGACAAAAACTCTTAGGGGCATATCAAAATCTGTTACCACATCCACATATCTGTAAGTGATTGTATTTCCTTTCAGTTCATATTCCAATGTTGGAATTTTAGTGGTCCGTAAATATTGATTAAAAAAGGCAGAAAGGTCTTTTTTTGTTTTTAAGCTAACGTAATCTTCTATTTCACTTGTAGTTACGGTCTTGTGGTAAAACTCTTTATTTAGGCCTCTTAGTATTCCCCGCCATAGTTCATCATCTTCTATTAACTGGCGTAGCGTATGTAGCATATTGGCTCCTTTGTAATACATATCACCACTTCCTTCTTTGTTTACATTGTACACGCCAATGATAGGTTTGTCATTTCGAATCAAATTTCTTGTGCCGGCTACATATGCTGATGCAGCTTGCGTACCAAAATGATAATCCAAATACAAACTTTCTGAATAGGCGGTGAAGCCTTCATGAATCCACATATCAGCAGCATCTTTGTAAGTGATATTATTAGCAAACCATTCATGACCTGCTTCATGAATAATAATAAAATCGAATTTCAATCCCCAACCAGTTCCTGAGAGATCTCTCCCCAGATACCCATTTTTATACTGGTTCCCATAGGTAACAGAGCTTTGGTGTTCCATACCCAAATAGGGGACCTCCACTAATTTAAAACTGTCCTCATAAAAAGGGTAGGGGCCAAACCAATGCTCAAAAGCATTCATCATCAAAGGGGCTTGCTTAAACTGTTCTTTGGCTTTTTCCAGGTTGTCTTTCAAAACATAGTATTCCATGTCCAAATTCCCTTTTTCACCTTCATATTTCTCACTAAAGTGGACATAGTCCCCAATATTTACATTTATGCCATAGTTGTTGATGGGGTTTACTACAAACCAATGGAAGGTTTTGGTATCCTTATGTTCCTCGACTTTTCTGAGCCTTCCGTTGGAAATATTCATTAAATCTTTGGGAATGGTTACACTAATGGCCATGCTGTCCACTTCATCATACATATGGTCCTTATTTGGCCACCAAACACTTGCTCCCAATCCCTGACATGATGTAGCAATAAAGTGTTTGCCATTGTTATCTTTTTTCCATGAAAACCCACCATCCCATGGGGCATTCTCAGCTTCCTTGGGATGTCCTGAATAGTGAACAATAATTTCTTTGATTTCCCCCTTAATTTGTGGTTTTTTCAGGGTCACAAAATGAGCATTTCCATTGGATGCAACTACCAATTCCGTACCATCCTGTGTTACTTTTTCAATTTTCAGCGGTGCTTGTAAATCCACTTGAAGGACTTGATTTTCTTCCAGTATTTTATAACGTATAGTGTTGGTCCCTGATATGAATTTTTCATCTGGTTTCACGGTTATATCCAAATGATAGTAATTTAAATCCCACCAAACACGTTCAGGGGTAATGCTGCCACGAAGTGTGTCCTGCTCAGTAAATTGTTGTTGGGCACATGAAGTAAGAACTGTGCCAAACAATAAAAGAGGGAGTATTTTTTTTATCATTATCGTAATATTTTATTTGGAAAAACTACAAGACTTTCATGACCATTTTCACCAATAGCGGCAATTCCGAAGAAAAAATTATCAATTACAATGCCATTTAAAGTATACTCTGTTACGTCTCCAACATATCTGCTATGGTCCCAAGTAGGGGAGGTGGTGTCTCTCCAATATATTTTATATCCTTTTGCGCCTATTACTTTACTCCATTCAAATTTAGCTGCGGGTGCTACAATACCACCAATTTTAACTTCTTTTGGAGCAGGAGGTGCCCAAGCTATGGAGGCTAGATTTATAGCATTAACAGCAGTTAATTTTTTTGCATATTCAAAATTTACATGCTCCAATACATCTCCATAGGCTATACCGTCTTCTACTCGAATATCCTGATGCTGCTGCGTGTAATTCTCATGGGCTTCCATAATACGGATCCCCGCATAACCAGCATCATTAAAAGGACGATGGTGCCCTCCACGACCAAATCTATCCAATCTATAAATGAGCATGGGATTCATTTCTGGCATATAGGTCTTGGTGTTCTTGTGTACATAACGGGCTAATTGTCTTGAAATACCATCGACTTCCCCACCATAAAATCGTCTCGCACGTCTTTCTTGCTCAGTTTCTGTTGGTGGTACAGGCTCTGAAAATATCCTAAAATCAACATTGCTGACAATACCATCTACACCTTTAATGTTCCCTATCATGTCATTGTTCAAGGTTCCAATAATCTCCCAACCTTTTTCTTTGGCATAGGCCGCAAGCCCTTTACCTCCGTACAATCCTTGTTCTTCGCCAGATATCCCAGTGTAGATGATGCTATTTTCAAATTGATATTTTGATAATACTCTGGCAGCTTCAATAGTACCGGCCATACCACTGGCATTGTCATTGGCGCCAGGTGAATCTGAAGTGTAATCGGTAGGGTCACTTACCCTAGAATCTATATCGCCACTCATGATGATAAATCGGTTGGGATGTTTGGTGCCACGTTGTATGGCCACCACATTGACTACCCAGACATCTTTTACAATACGAGCATTATCCCCTTTTTTTATAAAGTCTTTTTGATAGAATACTTCCAAACAATTTGAACAGCTTGAGGAGATGTTTTCAAACTCACTTTTTATCCAACGTCTTGCAGCTCCAATACCTCTGGTTTCCGAAATAGTATCACTAAGCGTATGGCGAGTGCCAAAATTGGCCAATGTAGTGATGTCTTTTTCAATTCGCTCTGCTGAAACCGCATCAATGATATCATATAACCGACTATCGGTTTGCGAATGGCCTATAGTTAGTATTAAAAGTAAAATGCAAAAAAATGTTTTTCTCATTATGATTGTTTATTTGGAAGTTCTTCTCTTATCGAATTGTACCGCATGAAAATGGCATAAAGGAGCCATTAAAAAATATGAAATTCCCGGAAGGCCTATGTGTAAACCTATTCTAATTTTTGAAAGTATAATTGATAATAATGCTACTCCGACAAAAATTGCAAAATGCCTTGTATAAAATAATAGGTCCAGAGCAGCTTCTATTGCTTTGCATTTTTTATATGCTCTATAGTACATTAATGAAAGGCATAAAAAAATTAAAAAGAAGCCCAATCCATAAAGTTCAAATAATTGCGCAAGTCCATCATTTGTCATACCAGTTCCTGATTCTCCAGAAATTAGGTTTAGCAAAGAGCCAATAATGGATTTTAATGGAAAAACATAATACAGTACCACAAAGAGGAGAACACTATTTAAGGCAATAATCCAATTGTCGATGTACTGGGTTCTTCTAAAAAAATTGTAATGTACTTTCCATAACATGACCAAGACAAAAAAACTAGCACCAAATCCAATAAACTTTGCGAGGTCTATTTGTAAAACTGATAAATCATTATCTGTACCCAAGGAAACCACCATAAGGGTTGCGGCAAAAGCAAAAACGGCATCACTAAAAGCTTCTATTCGGTTGATATTATGTAAAAACTTCATCTGCCTAAGATATCTTATTTTTTTGAATTCATCATTCAGTGAAGTGTTTTAGTAACTCCCTTACTTTATGGGTGCTTTCAACGAAATATTTCGCCTGTGTTTTTTGCATTCCGACCTTAACAGTTACGGTACTTTTTGGTAATTCTTCAAACATATACTCGTCAGTCCAATCATCCCCAATTGCAAAAACAAAGTCATAATTGTCTTCTCCTAGCATACGCATTGAAGCCCTGCCTTTGTTTACATTGCTACTTTTCACCTCCATTACTTTGTTCCCGTTAAGGACACTAATTTCATCATTTCCAATTAAACTGGTAAGAACTGTATTTAATTCAGTGGCTCTTTTTGTGCCAAAATCTGGATCGGTATTTCTATAATGCCAAGCGAGAGAATAATTCTTTTCTTCAATAAATGAACCTGGCGTACGATCTACAAAAGACTCCAGAACTGGCTTTATTTTTGCCATCCAATCCCCTTTTACTTTTTCCAAAAATTTAAATTCTTCCCCATTACGAGATATCCATACGCCATGTTCTACAATCATATTATATTTTTTATGAAGGAACCATTTAGAAAAAGTTTGCTTGTCACGCCCACTAATAAGGAAAAGGGTGGTGTTTTTTTGGTGGTGTAATGTATCTAAAAGTTCATAAAGTTCTTTATCTGGAGAGGCTTTTTGAGGGTCTTTATGAAATCCAGCCAAAGTACCATCATAATCCAAGAACAATAAACGTTTTTTTGCTTTATTATATTTGGCTACGATGTCGCTTAAAATTGCTTCAGTCATTTTTTGGGAAACGAATGTTTTAGGAGCTGATTTTTGCCCATTCAATGCTCCCATAAATTCATTGGCCCATATTTCTACATCATATCGTTTCAATCTATTTTGTAAAAACATATTTCTGGCCATTTGCTCTTTTACAGGCATTGTAATTGCTCTCTTTAAGGTATCAGCCTGTTGTTCAAAATTGTTGGGATTTATGAGTAAAGCTTCATTCATTTCATATGCAGAACCCGCCATCTCACTCAGGATTAGAACTCCAGTTTTATCGGTTCTTGTCGCCACATATTCTTTGGCAACAAGGTTCATGCCATCTCGTAAAGGAGTTAACCATGCAATATCACTAGAGGTGTAGAGGTCAATTAAATTTTCAAAAGGAACAGAGCGGTAAAAATACCAAATTGGCGTCCAGTTTATTGTAGAAAGCTCCCCATTAATTCTACCGACCAATTCATCAATTTCTTTTTTTAATAATTGGTACTGGGGTACATTTGACCGTGATGGAACTGCCAATATGATTAAACGGACTTTTTCTTTGTATTGGGGGTACTTGTTTAAAAAATATTCAAAAGCGTTGAGGCGCTTTGCAATGCCTTTACTATAATCCAATCTATCAATGGATAAAATGAGTTTGGTGTTTGGTGCAAATTTTTTATGCTCATCTAATTTTTTCTGAAAATCAGTATGATTTTTTTCAGGGCTTTTACTATGTTTTTTTGCAGCTTCACTAAACTTTTTATAATCGATTCCCATTGGAAAAGAATCTACCTTCACCACCTTATTTTCAAGATAAATTTCATTAAAACTAACATCGAGCTCCAAAAGCCGCCTTACAGAACTCAAAAAATGCCTTTCATAATCATAGGTGTGAAAACCGATGAGGTCAGACCCTAAAAGGCCCCTTAATACTTCATCTCGCCAAGGTAATGTTCTAAATATTTCATAGGATGGAAAGGGGATATGGAGAAAGAAACCAATGATGGCGTCAGGTCTTTTTTCTTTAATCATTTGAGGCACCAACATTAATTGGTAATCATGCACCCAGATGGTATCATTCTCATCAGTTTGTGCAATTATAGCGTCCGCAAATTTTTGATTTACAGATTTGTAGACATTCCAAAAATCAAGTTCAAATTCGGAGTATTCCAAAAAATAATGGAACAAGGGCCAAATAGTACGATTGCTGAACCCAAAATAAAAGCCATCTACATCATTTTGAGTAAGTTTTACTTTTGCACAACCATGTTGTTTTAGTGCT
Source organism: Flavobacteriaceae bacterium (assembly GCA_002746415.1). Classification (GTDB taxonomy): domain Bacteria; phylum Bacteroidota; class Bacteroidia; order Flavobacteriales; family Flavobacteriaceae; genus Saonia. The sequence continues at coordinate 52,199 of NVXD01000019.1, forward strand.
TTATCAATATCGGCAGAAAGCTCTTCGGGTATCTCCTCATCAGTTAATCCAGACCAGCCAATCCAAAGGCTATTTCCTCCAGAATGAACTGATTTCATACCAGTTGCCAAACCACCTACACTTGGTGTTGCAGTAACTGCGCCATTAATAATTTGTAATTGTACGGGGAGTCTGTTGGAAATAATGATGGTTTTGTCCATGAATTAAACGGTTTTGGCGGTATTTTAGTAATTATACCCTCAATTTCTTTAAATTTCGTAAAAATTGGATGTAAATCAAATTAATAAGTTAGAAAATAGAAAAATATTTGTATGAATAATTTGGATTACGGTATTATTGGGAATTGTAGGAGCGCCGCATTGATCTCTAAAACGGGGTCATTGGATTGGTGTTGTCTTCCTGAATTTAATTCTGCTTCAGTTTTTGCTAAACTACTGGATGAAGAAATAGGAGGGAGCTTTGGAATAACTGTCGAAAGCAGCTATACTATAGCACAAAATTATAAGGAAAACACCGCTATATTGATTACGATTTTCTCCAATGGAGAAGATGCCTTTGAAGTTCATGATTTTATGCCAAGGTATTATAAGGAGAAAGGTGGTTATCATACGCCGCCAAATGTGATTAGGTATATTAGACATATTTCTGGCACCCCTAAATTTAGGGCACTTTATAATCCTAAGTTGGGTTATGCTAAGGGTGAAACCAAATCTTATATCAAGGATAATTTTATTGCAAGTCTTACAAAAGAAGATAAATTTGATACTGTTTTTCTGTATACGTCATACAACAAAAGTGATGTTGTAGAAGGGAATGAAATAGAGGTGAAAGAAGATGGGTTTTTTCAATTATGTTATAATGAAAAAATAAACACACCTATTACACATGATATATATGTAGAGCTAAAACGGACCAATGAGTATTGGATGGAATGGACGAGTAGGACTCCTAATTATAGCAGGTACAATATGGAAATCACGCGCAGTTCCATTACTTTAAAATTACTGAGTTATGATAAATCTGGTGCCATTTTAGCTGCAGCCACAACTTCTTTACCAGAAACTATAGGTGAGGTTCGTAATTGGGATTATCGTTTTTGCTGGATTAGGGATGCTTCCATGGTCATTAAAGTGGTGTCTGAATTAGGACATAAAAACATTGTTAAAAGGTATTTGCAGTTTATTATAGATCTTATTCCTGATAAGGATGAGAAACTACAAATTATGTATGGTATTAATAAAGAAAAAGACCTAACTGAGAAAACTTTAGAGCATTTAAGTGGGTATAAAGGATCTAAGCCTGTTAGAATTGGAAACGGAGCCCATAAACAAAGGCAGAATGATATCTACGGCATTTTAGTTGACGTGATATACGAACAATTAGCGAAGTTTGATTCTGATATTGATAATGGTGAAGAGCTATGGGGCATTACAAAAGGTATTGTTTGGATAGTAACCAATCATTGGAAAGAGGCAGATAAAGGAATATGGGAATTTAGAGGAGATGATAGGCATTTTACGTTCTCTAAAGTGTTGTGCTGGGTTGCTTTGAATCGTGCCGTTAAAATCGCAAAAATTTTAGGTAAGACAAGGAAAATTGCAAAATGGGAGCTAATAGAACAAGAAATTAAGGATGATATTTACAAAAATGCATGGAACCCTGAGGTAAATGCTTTTGTGCAGTCCTATGGGTCTTCTCATTTGGATGCCTCTGTGTTGCTAATGGAATCTTATGGGTTTATAGGTGCTAAAAATCCCAAGTTTGTAGCTACTGTAAAGGCAATAGAAAAAGAGTTATGCAATGATGGGTTATTGTACAGGTATAAGAATGAGGATGATTTTGGTTTGCCTTCTTCTTCGTTCACTATATGTACTTTTTGGTTTATCAACAGCTTGTTCAAAATAGGGGAGGAAGAGAGAGCCATGAAATATTTTGACCAATTGCTAAGCTATAGCAATCACCTAGGATTGTTTAGTGAAGACATAGATTTTAAAACAAAAAGATTGCTTGGTAATTTCCCACAAGCATATTCTCACCTTGCATTGATAGAATGCGCCGTTAATTTCTCTAAGAAAAACGAAGCGAAGATTTTAGAAATGATAAGGAAATAAAACAAATAAAAAAACCGCTCCAAAAGGAGCGGTTTTCAAATTCTGCTTCACATTTAAAGCGCTTATTTGAATTAGTCAAAGGTATAACCATTATCTGCAGCTACTTTATCCGCAATTTGTATGCGTAAAGCCACTACATTAGGTTGATTTGTATATTTTGTAAAACGTTTTAATCCCATAAGCATCATACGTTGCTCATCTCCTTCGGAAAAAGAAACGATAGCTTCTTTTGCTTTTTTGAGAACAATATCTACCGCATTGAATAAATATAATTTAGACATTGCTATTTGAGTTGCCTGAGCATCTTCCCCAAAACGTTTTGCATTTTTTTCTGTTCTTAAAATGGTTGATTCTGCCATATAGACTTGAATTAGAATATCTGATGCCGCCAATAAAAGCTGCTGATGTTCTTCCAAATCTGGTCCAAATTTTTGTATTGCACTACCTGCAACCATAAGGAATACTTTTTTTAACCTTGCCACTAAATCCTTTTCTTCAGCAAACAATTCTGAAAAGTCTGGCTTGTCCATTGATGGAATCCCCATCAGTTCCTCACCAACTGCTGTGGCCGGTCCCAATAGGTCCACATGACCTTTCATAGCTTTTTTAACCAACATGCCCACAGCAAGCATTCTATTGATTTCATTAGTGCCTTCATAGATTCTTGCAATACGCGCATCTCTCCATGCTTTTTCCATAGGTGCATCCGCACTGAAACCCATTCCTCCAAAAATTTGAACCCCTTCATCTGTGACAAATTGTACCAATTCCGATACGGCAACTTTAAGAATAGAACATTCAATGGCATATTCTTCCACTCCTTTTAATTCTGCCTCTGAATGTGTATTTCCTTCAGCTTCCCTAATCGCAATTCTATCCTCAATATTTTTAGCGGCACGATAACAACCAGATTCACCTGCATAACAAGCCGTTGTCATTTCAGCAATTTTGGATTTTATTGCCCCAAAGTTTATGATTGGAGTTTTAAATTGGATTCTTTCATTGGCATATTTTACGGACTCCGTAATAATTCTCCTTTGTGCTTCTAAACAGGCTGCAGCTAATTTAATTCTACCAATGTTTAGAGCATTCATGGCGATTTTAAAACCATTACCTCTTTCAGAAAGCATATTCTCTACTGGTACTTTGGTGTCACTAAAAAACACCTGTCGCGTAGAGGAAGAGTGAATACCTAATTTTTTTTCTTCATCTCCAAGGGAAATTCCGTTTTCAGGATTGTTTTCAACAATAAATCCTGTAATGTTTTTATCATCTTCTATACGTGCAAAAACAATGAACACATTGCAAAAACCTGCATTGGATATCCACATTTTTTGACCTGTAATATTGTAGTGTTTACCATCATCTGATAAAACCGCTTTAGTTTTTCCAGAATTTGCATCAGACCCAGCTCCAGGCTCTGTAAGGCAGTAAGCGCCAAACCATTCACCAGATGCTAATTTTGGAACATACTTTTGTTTTTGTTCTTCCGTGCCATATAATATAATGGGCATTGTGCCAATTCCAGTATGCGCACCAAAGGCAGTACTAAAAGAACCAGTAGCCCCTGAAATATAATCACAAACCAACATGGTAGAAACAAAACCCATTCCCATTCCGCCATAAGCTTCAGGAACAGCAATACCCAATAATCCTAGTTCACCGGCCTTGCGCATGCACTCTTCAGTATAGGCATAGTCTTTTTGTTCAAACCTTTCCCAATGGGCCCATAATTCGCGATCAACAAATTCCTTTGTAGAGTCTCGCATCATTTTATGCTCTTCGGTTAAGTCTTCTAGCGTGAATATATCTTCACATTTGGTTTCCTTAACAAGAAATTGACCTCCTCTTAGTATGTCTTTACTCATAATTGTTGTTATTATTCCCTCTAGCTCTCTAACAAGGAGAATTAATTGAGGTTTTATATGTTTTAATTCACTTTCTCCATCCCTATTGTGAAGGTTTGGTGGAATTCTATTTTAGAAATTCAAAAACTCCAGCAGCACCTTGACCTGTGCCCACACACATGGTCACCATACCGTATTTCCCCTGCATATTTCGTTTGCGCATTTCATCAAACAATTGAACTGATAATTTAGCTCCCGTGCAACCCAATGGGTGTCCTAAAGCAATGGCTCCACCATTTACATTTATAAGTTCTGGATTAAGTTCTAATTCTCTAATTACCGCTAATGACTGTGATGCAAAGGCCTCATTTAATTCAATCAACTCAATATCTTCTTGCTTCAATCCTGCTTGCTTCAAAACTTTAGGAATAGCCTTTACCGGCCCAATTCCCATGATTCTGGGTTCAACACCAGCAGCTGCATAGTTCACCAATCTTGCAATAGGTTCAATATTTAGTTCCTTTACCATTTCTTCACTCATCACCAATACAAAGGCAGCCCCATCACTCATCTGCGAAGAATTGCCAGCTGTTACACTGCCACCAGCAGCAAAGACCGCACGAAGCTTATTTAATACTTCAATTGAAGTTCCTTTTCTTGGGCCTTCATCTTTTGTGACTGTATATTTTTTTGTGGCTTTTTTTCCGTTGGCATCAACATAGGTTTGTTCCACTTCAATAGGCACAATCTGATCTTGAAAACGATCTTCTGCTTGTGCTTTCAATGCTTTCATGTGCGAGTTGTATGCAAACTCATCCTGATCTTTACGAGATACCTTAAACTGATTGGCAACAGCCTCAGCGGTATTACCCATACCCCAATAATAATCTTCATGTCCAGCTTTGGCAAGGTCATAATTTAATTCAGTTTTGTATCCTGTCATAGGAACTGAGCTCATGCTTTCTGCACCACCAGCAATAATACAATCTGCCATTCCTGATTGAATTTTTGCAGTAGCTATGCCTATAGTTTCAATTCCAGAGGAACAAAACCTATTTACGGTTACTCCTGGAACATCCACAATATCCAATCCCATTAAAGAAATTAAACGTGCCATATTTAATCCTTGAGCACCTTCTGGCATGGCATTGCCTACAATGACATCATCGATGCGCTTTTTGTCAAGTTGTGGCAATTCCTTCATCATATGAGCTATGGTTTCAGCTGCCAATTCATCCGTTCTTTTAAAACGGAACACTCCCTTTGGTGCTTTGCCAACTGCTGTTCTATATGCCTTTACTATATATGCTGTTTTCATTATCGTCTATAATTAGTAGTGAGTATTAAGATTTAGAGTTTGAATGATTAATTTATTTCCATATAGCTAATAGCTTAATACTAATATCTTTGTGCTTAATTTCTAAGTGGTTTTCCTGTTTTTAAAGTGTGCTGAATACGTTCTAATGTTTTACGCTCGGTACACAGCGATAAAAAGGCTTCCCTTTCTAAATCCAACAAATATTGTTCGCTTACAAGAGTGGGCTCAGACAAATCACCACCAGCCATTACATATGCCAATTTGTTTGCAATCTTATGATCGTGTTCACTAATATATTTACTAGCTTCCATGGCATCAGTGCCAACCAAGAACATTCCTAATGCTTGTTTTCCAAGCACTTTTACATCCTTACGTTTCACAGGCTGTGTATATCCAGCTTCAGCCATTAATTTTGCATGTGCTTTTGCTGTTGCAATTTGTCTGTCCTTATTGACTACTACAATATCTTTTCCTTTTTGAAGCACTCCCATATCAAAGGCTTCGTAGGCAGAAGTAGATGCTTTTGCCATTCCTATATTTAAGAAGTATTCTTGCAGTACATTGAGTTCTACATCATTCTTTCTAAAAGTGTCTGATGCTCTTAGGGCAAATTCTTTAGAACCACCACCACCTGGAATAACGCCAATGCCAAATTCTACCAAACCAATATATGTTTCTGCTGCCGCTACTACTTTATCTGCATGAAGGGAAAGTTCACAACCTCCGCCCAAACACATTCCATGCGGTGCTGAAACAGTAGGTATTGAAGAATACCGCATCCGCATCATGGTATCTTGAAACATTTTTACGGCCATGTTTAGTTCATCATACTCTTGCTCAACGGCCATCATGAAAATCATTCCGATGTTAGCGCCTACAGAGAAATTAGCAGCTTGATTGCCAACAACCAATCCTTGGAAATCTTTTTCAGCCAAATCAATACCCTTGTTCAACCCTGCCAAAACATCACCACCAATAGTATTCATTTTGGATTGGAATTCTACGTTTAGAATACCATCTCCTATATCTTCAATGACAACCCCGCTATTTTTAAATACCTCTTTGGATTTTCTAATATTGTCCAATATGATGAATGCATCTTGTCCTGGTATTTTTTCCATCGTCTTTTTAGGAATATCATACCCATAAGAAGCCCCATCTTTTACAGAATAGAATGATGGTGCTTTCATATTAGTAACCCAATCAGCAACGGCTAAACCTTCAGCTTTTATCAATTCTAGACCTTTCTCCAGGCCAATGGCATCCCAAATTTGAAAAGGCCCATGTTCCCATCCAAAACCTGCCTTCATAGCATCGTCTATCTTATAAAGATCGTCTGTGATTTCTGGTATGCGATGTGATACGTAGGCAAATAAAGCACCAAAACTTTTTCTATAGAATTCACCTGCTTTGTCTTTACCATTTACTAATACTGGAAAACGGTCAATAACATTATCAATACTCTTTGTTAGCTCTAGCGTTGCAAAACTTGCTCTTTTTTTAGTACGATAATCCATCGTATCCAAATCCAAGGTCAATATTTCGGTTTTGCCGTCTTTTCCTTTTGTTTTTTTATAGAACCCTTGTCCAGACTTACTTCCCAACCACTTGTTTTCAACCATGGTGTGAATGAAATCAGGCAATTCAAAAAGGGCAATACGCTCATCATTCTTGCAATTATCATGTATTCCATTAGCAACATGTACCAAAGTATCTAAACCAACTACATCAACAGTACGGAAAGTGGCCGATTTAGGTCTTCCGATTACTGGGCCAGTCAATTTATCAACCTCTTCAACAGTCATTCCCATTTTCTTTACTACATGAAAAAGGCTTTGAATACTAAAAATTCCAATTCTATTTCCAATAAATGCTGGGGTGTCTTTGGCAATAACTGAGGTTTTTCCCAAATACTGTTCTCCATAGCTGTTTAAGAAACTTAACACTTCAGGAGAAGTTTTTGGCCCAGGAATTATTTCAAATAATTTTAAATATCTAGCAGGATTAAAAAAGTGCGTGCCACAGAAATGTTTTTGAAAATCATCACTACGACCTTCACTCATAAACTGAATAGGAATCCCTGATGTATTGGAAGTTATAAGTGTTCCTGGTTTTCTGTGTTTTTCAATATTTTCAAACACTATTTTTTTAATATCCAAGCGTTCCACAACAACTTCAATAATCCAATCAACATCTGCAATTTTTGCAATATCATCTTCTAAGTTTCCAGTAGTGATTCTTGAAGCAAATTTTTGATGATAAATAGGGGAGGGTTTGGATTTTAAAGCTTTTGTCAGAGATTCGTTTACCAATCGGTTACGGACAACATTATCATCTAAGCTAAGACCTTTTGCCTTTTCTTTGTCATTAAGTTCTCTAGGCACAATATCCAGCAATAAAACTTCAACGCCTATATTGGCAAAGTGGCAGGCAATTCCACTTCCCATAATTCCAGAACCGACAATGGCGACTTTTTTAATATGTTTATTCATCAATTAAGGTGATTAATTTGTTGTTGTATCTTTTGAATAGATATCTTTTTCTATAATGAGCTTATTTATGGTATCTATAACTTCGTAAAAATGAGTCAATTTTTCTTCAGATACATTTTCTTTTACTATACCATTAAAACGTAATACGGCACTTTTAGAATCTTCTCGCTTCTGTAAGCCAAGAGCAGTAAGGTGAATTAAAACACCACGCCCATCTTCGGGATTTGGTTTTCTTTGAATAAACCCTTTCTCTTCCATACTCTTTAAAATGCGAGATAAACTAGTAGCTTCCATTCCCATTTTAGGCCCCAATGCTGTTGAAGGAGTCCCGGTTTTTGGGTCTATGCTTAAGAGCGTAAAACCCGCTGCCATGGTAGAGTTGAATTTTTTAGCCTCTTCGTTGTACATTTTTGATACCGCCTGCCATGTTGCTCTTAGCGCGTAGTCAATCGTAATTTCTTTCATGGGAAACAATTTCAATCTCAAAGATAGGAAATATTTATTATGCATGCATAATAAATAGATAGAAAGTTGAGAATTAAAAAAAACCTAAAGGAAAATAGAGTTTTTTAAATAGTTATATGAAAATGAATGGGTTAATGGCCGTAAATATCATTGTAAAGGTCTATATATTTTCCTTTTATGATTTTTCGTCTCAACTTCATAGTTGGGGTAAGATGCCCCTCGTCTATACTCCAAACCTCTGGTGTAAGTCTAAACTGTTTTATTTTTTCCCATTTGGCAAAATCTTCATTGGCCAAATCGATTTCTTCTTGATAGCGTTCCAACACTTTGGGATTGTTGATGATGTCTGAATTCTCTCCCAGAGTAATTTCATGTCTATTGGCCCATTCATATAGAAATTCAAAATTGGGCTGTATAAGGGCCGCGGGCATTTTTTCACTCTCACCAATGACCATCATTTGTTCAATGAAACGAGATTGTTTAAACCTGTTTTCCATCAACTGGGGTGCAACATACTTACCTCCAGAGGTTTTGAACATTTCCTTTTTCCGGTCCGTAATCTTTAGAAAGCCCTCGCTGTCAATCTCTCCGATGTCTCCAGTATGAAAATATCCATCTTTGAGGACTTCAGCAGTTTTTTCTGGGTCTTTAAAATACCCCATCATTACTTGGGGCCCTTTGGCACATATTTCCCCATCTTCAGCAATTTTTATTTCTGTACGACCTAGAGGCTTGCCAACAGTGCCAATTTTAAACCCTCCTTTTCGCATATCATTCACACTGAGTACAGGAGAGGTTTCCGTAAGTCCATACCCTTCCATGACACCTAAGCCGGCCGCATTGAAGATGCGCGCTAATCTAGGCTGTAAGGCTGCGCTTCCAGAAGCTATCAACGATAAATTATTCCCCAGCCCTTCTTTCCATTTGCTAAAAATTAGTTTGCGTGCCAAGGCCAGCTTTTTTTCATAAAGCCAACCATTCTGTCCATAGGGTTCATATTTTAAACCCACATCAACTGCCCAAAAGAATAGTTTCTTTTTTATCCCAGTTAATTGTGTGCCTTTTGCAATGATTTTGTCATACACTTTTTCCAACAGCCTAGGAACAGCGGTCATTACATGTGGAGATACTTCTTTTAAATTATCACTTATTTTTTCTATAGACTCTGCAAAATAGATAGTTACACCGCGGTATTGGTAGAGATACATTAACATGCGTTCATACACATGGCAAACAGGTAAAAAACTTAAGGCTTTTACATTGCCATCTGATATTGGCAAACGTTCCGAACTTTCAAGGGTATTACTTACCAAATTGTCATGTGATAACATGACCCCTTTTGGTCTGCCTGTGGTTCCTGATGTATATATGATAGTTGCCAAATCTCCAGGTTGCACAGCTGCCTTTAAATCTTCTACTTCTTTTTGCGCAGAGATGTCTGCTCCTAACTCCAATACTTTGCTCCAATTATTACAATTGGAAAGCTCATCAAAAGAGTACACTTCTTTTAAGTTTTTTAGCTTGGAACTAATGGCGAGTACTTTTTTTAATACTTCATCACATGAAACAAAACAATATTTGGCTTCGGAATGATTTAAAACATATTCATAATCATCTTCAGATATTGTTGGATATATAGGTACATTTTGTGCACCCAATTGTAATATTCCAATATCCATAATATTCCATTCCGTTCTATTGTTCATGGAAATTATGGCAATTTTATCATTTGGACCAACTCCCAATTTTAATAGGCCCCTGCTTATGGCATTGGCTTTATCAATATATTCTTGGGTAGATGTGGCAATCCATTTGCCATCATATTTGGTTACTAGTGATTTTTTAAGATTGAATTTTTCCAATTGATAATACGGAAAATCAAATAAGCGGGTTATGTTTTGCATACTAAGTTTCTGAAAAGTAATTGCAAAATAAGAAAAGGAAATGGGATTTTAAAGTGAGATTGATAAAATAATCCCATTTGAACTGTGAATTCAATAAATCATTTGCTGTAAAATGCTGAGTTATCAGAATTTAAACCGCTGATATGATGAAGTCGATTTTCTTTTCAATCCTACATTTTTTTAAGCACTAACTATCTTTTTCGTAAAAATGCACTTCCATTAAAAGGAATGAAAAACTACTGAGCATTCTTTTCTGCCCACTCTCTTGCGTTTACAAAAGCTTCTAACCAAGGAGATACGTCATCATTTCTATTTGATGGATAATGTGCCCAGTTCCAAGGAAAAATGGACCGCTCTATATGTGGCATGGTGACCAAATGTCTTCCTGTTTTGTCACAAAGCATGGCGGTATTAAAATCACTTCCATTTGGATTGGCTGGATAACCTTCATATCCATACTTGGCAACAATCTCATAGGAATCTTCAGAATGTGGCAAACTAAATTTACCCTCACCATTGGATATCCATACTCCTAAAGAGGTGCCTTCTAATGTTGAAAGCATAACGGAATTATTCTTTTTGATTTTTACCGATGTAAAATTACTTTCGTGCTTATGTGAATCATTATGTCTTAATCTACCATGGGTTTCATGCTCTGGATTAATTAAATCCAGCTCCATAAACAATTGACAGCCATTGCATATGCCTATGGAAAGAGTATCTGGCCTTGCAAAAAAGTTTTTGATAGCAGTGTTTGCCTTTTCGTTGTATTTAATGGCTCCGGCCCATCCTTTTGCACTACCTAGTACATCTGAATTTGAAAAGCCACCAACAGCACCTATAAACTGAATATCTTCTAAAGTTTCACGGCCAGAAATTAAATCGGTCATGTGCACGTCTTTCACATCAAAACCGGCCAAGTACATAGCATTTGCCATTTCTCGTTCAGAATTACTTCCTTTTTCTCTTAGAATGGCTGCTTTAGGTCTTGAAAGTGTTGTCCCCTCTCTACCTGATAATTGCCCAGTAAAATTGTTTGGAAAAGTATATTGTAAAGGCTGCTTTTTATAATTGTTAAATCGGTCTTTAGCCAAACCGTTGGCGGTCTGCTTTTGATCCAATAAAAATGAAGTCTTGAACCAAGTATCACGAAGGGATGCAACATTAAGCCCCATTTCCATTCCATTATTTTTGATGGTTAAGGTTTCTTCTGAAACTACCTCTCCAATTTTTTTGAAATCGACCCCAGCCTTATTTAAAACGACCTCAATAGCATTGTCCTTAGCTTGAAAAACAATTCCTGCATTTTCTGAAAACAGTACTTTAATAGTGTCGGTTTCCCCTAAAGTGCTTAAGTCTAATGTTGCTCCCAAGTTATTGTCGGCAAAGCACATTTCCAATAAGGTGGTAATTAATCCGCCAGATGCCACATCATGACCTGCTATGATTTCTCCGTTTTTAATTGCATTCTGTATCGCATTGAAAACGGTTTTCACATAGCCTGCATCTTTTATTGTAGGAGTCTCATCACCAATCTTGTTCAACGTTTGGGAGAACGAAGAGCCACCAATCTTATAGAAATCTTTGGATAGGTTGATGTAATAAATAGCTCCGCCATTTTTTTGAAGCACAGGTTCTATAATATTGGCAATATCATTGCAATTAGCTGTTGCTGAGATAATAACTGTTCCTGGAGCAATAACCTCGCTGTCTTTATATTTTTGCTTCATGGAAAGAGAATCCTTTCCTGTGGGTACATTGATTCCAAGTGCTATTGAAAAGTCTGATACTGCTTTCACTGCCTCGTATAATCTAGCATCTTCTCCTTCGTTTTTACACGGCCACATCCAGTTTGCGGATAAAGAAATAGATGCTAAGCCATCTTTTAATGGTGCCCAAATAATATTGGTCAAGGCTTCGGTAATACTATTTAAACTACCAGCAGCTGGATCTATCAGTCCGGAAATAGGGGAATGGCCTATAGAAGTGGCAATTCCTTCCTTTCCTTTATAGTCCAATGCCATGACCCCACAATTGTTCAAGGGTAATTGTAATGGTCCAACACATTGTTGTTTGGCCACTTTACCACCAACACATCGATCTACTTTGTTTGTCAACCAATCTTTAGATGCAACGGCCTCTAGTTGTAATACCTGCTCTAAATAGTCATGAAAGTTTTCTAAGGAATATGATGGAGTGTCATATTTTCTCTGAAAAGAAGTATCGGTCATAATGGTTTTAGGAGAGCTTCCAAACATGTCTGAAAGTTCTAAATCCATTGGTTTTTCACCCGTACTACTAGATTCAAACGTAAACTTATCATCAACGGTAACATCACCAACTTCATACATAGGTGAACGTTCCCTATCTGCAATTCTTTGCAGTAGGTCAATATCTTTTTCTCCAATCACAAGCCCCATACGTTCTTGTGATTCATTTCCAATAATTTCTTTTGCTGATAGGGTAGGGTCGCCTACAGGTAATTTATCCAAATCTATTTTCCCACCAGTTTCTTCTACTAATTCGGATAAACAATTTAAATGCCCTCCAGCACCATGATCGTGTATGGATACAATGAAATTTTCTTTGCTCTCTACCATGCCTCTTATGGCATTGGCAGCTCTTTTTTGCATTTCTGGGTTGGAACGTTGAATGGCGTTTAATTCTATTGAAGAATCCAATGCGCCAGTGTCTGCACTAGATACGGCTGCGCCACCCATACCTATACGATAATTATCACCCCCAAGAATAACGATTTTATCTCCTTTTTTTGGTTTGTCTTTTAACGCTTGTTCAGCTTTTCCATAACCAATACCGCCAGCTTGCATGATGACTTTGTCATACCCTAATTTTCGAGATTCTTCAGTGTGTTCAAAAGTTAGCACAGATCCCACAATTAAGGGTTGTCCAAATTTATTTCCAAAATCTGATGCACCGTTGGATGCTTTTATCAAAATATCCATCGGAGTTTGGTATAGCCATTCTCGTTCTGCCATTCCCTTTTCCCATGGACGGTCATTTTCTAATCGCGAATAGGAAGTCATGTAAACTGCGGTCCCTGCCAAGGGCAAAGAACCTTTTCCACCAGCCAATCGGTCTCGAATTTCTCCACCAGAACCAGTAGCTGCGCCATTGAATGGCTCTACGGTTGTTGGAAAATTATGAGTTTCCGCTTTTAATGAAATGACGGACTCAAATACTGTTTCCTCGTAAAAATCAGGCTTATCTGCGCTTTTTGGCGCAAACTGGATGACAGATGGGCCTTTCACGAAGGCCACATTATCCTTGTATGCAGAAACAATATTATTAGGGTTTTTTTCTGATGTTTTTCTAATGAGCTTGAATAATGAAGATGGCATTTCCTGCCCATCAATTATAAAAGTACCGTTGAATATTTTATGTCTACAGTGTTCTGAGTTTACCTGACTAAATCCAAAGATTTCAGAATCAGTTAATTTTCGTTTTATTTTTGCAGATAATTTTTCTAAATAACCTACTTCTTCATCACTTAATGCCAAGCCTTCTTGCTTGTTGTACCCAGCGATATCATCAATCTCTAAAATCGGTTCAGGGTTAATATCTACTTTAAAAATACCTTGGGAGAGCCCATCATATTTTTGAGAAAGCATTGGGTCAAAATCACTAAAATCTTTAGTTGAAGCTTTAAACTCTTCAATTCTGATGATTCCAGTAATGCCCATATTCTGGGTGATTTCAGTAGCATTGGTACTCCATGGCGTAATCATGGCTGCCCTAGGGCCAATAAAAAAGGCATCTAGTGATGCCGCATTTATTTTTGGTTGGTTGCCAAATAACCATGTGAGTTTTGTGATGTCTTGTTGTGAAATCTCTTTGTTGGTTTGTATTACAAAAACCTTGGTGTCTAAGTCCCCGAAGAAATGAATCATAGAATACGTAACTTGTTTAGCTTAAGAAAGCACAAATTTACGTCATTATAGTGAATTTGTTTATGAGAAAAGCAAACAGTTTTCAGCAAGGATTGTTAATTACTTTCGTTCCAACAATGCCATATAAAAACCATCATATCCACTTTGGGAGGCATAGATTTTCTTTTCTTTTGCTAAACTAAAGTCCATTCCTTCCTCTGATGCTAGGAAAGACATTACTTGGTCGCTGTTTTCTTGAGGTAATATAGAGCAGGTGGCATAGACCATTTTACCACCATTTTTTACAATTTTACTATAACTGCGTAAAATTTCTTGCTGGGTCTGTGTGATTTTAGTCAGAAAATCTGGTTGTAGTTTCCATTTGGTATCTGGGTTACGACGCAGCACCCCTAAACCTGTACATGGGGCATCAATTAAAACTCTGTCTGCACTTCCGTATAATTTTTTAAAAACTTTGGTGGAATCTATTTCCCTTGTTTCAATATTATGGGCGCCATTTCTTCGTGCACGTCTTTTTAGCTCTTTTAATTTGCTGCCATAGATATCCATAGAAATGAGCTGCCCTTTGTTTTCCATGAGGGCTGCAATATGGAGAGATTTTCCACCAGCACCAGCGCAAGTATCCACAACTCGTTGACCGGGTTTAACATCTAATAAATCGGCCACCAATTGAGATGAGGCATCTTGTACTTCAAAATAACCATTCTTGAAAGACTCTGTTACAAAAACATTTGCTCGTTCTGGAAGTCTTAAGGCCACATTGTAACCTTTTATTGGTTCTACTACTATATTTTCTTCTAAAAGTGCTTTCCGAAGTTTTTCTTTTGTGATTTTAAGGGTATTGGTCCTAAGGATAACCTCTGCTTTTATATTCAATGCGGCAAGTTCCTTTGTCCATCGTTTTTCTCCCAAGGCTTTTACACAGATTTCATCTATCCAATCTGGAACTGATTCACGGTACTTTCTTATTTTTGAAAGTTCATCAAATTTTCCTTTTATTTTGCGCTCAGGTGTTGTTTCAATTTGTTTCCAATCTGGTATTTCTATTCCTTTTAATACTGCCCAAACGGCCCACATACGGAATAAGTCTGGTTTGCTATACGGAGCCTTTACTCCTGCAATCTCAGTATAAAGCCTCTTATATCGAACCATTTCATACGTAGTTTCAGCTATAAACCCTCTGTCACGAGACCCCCAACGTTTGTCAAATTTTAATACTTTTTGTACTACTTTATCGGCATATTCATTTTCATTGAATATGAGATTTAAAGCATCAATAACTGCAAAGACTAAGTTTCTATGTAACCGCATTGGAAAAAATTAAGAATGCAAAGGTATTGTTTTGAAGGGGATTCCCCTTATTTTTAATGAAATTTAAAGCTATGCGCCACCTTTTCATTGTAATGATTATCTGCTTACTGGTTTCTTGTATTGAGGAAGAAGAATCACATCACTATACGGCAGTAAGCATTGAAACAATTTATCAAGATTCTATAAGCATAAGAGCTATAGAAATCCTAGATGGTAGTTTGGCTTTTGCGGCAAATAATGGAGTGTTTGGCTCGGTTGATTTAGACACAGATAAAGTAAGAACCAATGTGCAGCAGTATGATACTATTCTGCCCAGCTTTAGAGCCGTTGCACATACGGCAACAGATTTTTTTATGCTATCTATTGCAAATCCTGCTTTGTTATACAAAACTGGAAATAGTGGGCAGATGGAATTGGTATATACTGAAATAGGTGAAACTGTTTTTTATGACGCCATGACTTTTTGGAATAATAATGAAGGGATTGCTGTTGGTGATAGTATGAATGGTTGTTTATCTATTATTATAACAAGGGATGCTGGAAGAACATGGAACAAACTGTCTTGCAGCATATTGCCAAAATCCACAAAGGAAGAAGGAGCTTTTGCTGCGAGTAATACCAATATTGCAGTTGTTGGCAATAAGACTTGGATAGGTACAACAGCTGGTCGGGTTTATTATTCGCCTAATAAAGGTGAAACTTGGGAGTATTACCAAACCCCAATGATAAATGCTGAACCTACACAGGGCATTTATTCACTTGCTTTTTATGACGAACATATTGGTTTTGCTATAGGAGGAGATTATACAAAACCAAAAAATAATACTGCCAATAAGAGTCTTACCAAGGATGGTGGAAAAACATGGGAATTAATTGCAGACGGACAGGAGCCAGGTTATAGGAGTTGTGTGCAGTTTGTGCCTAATACAGGAGGGAAAGATATAGTAGCCATTGGTTTTACTGGAATTTCATATTCTAGCGATATGGGGAATTCCTGGGAACAGCTGTCTAGTGAATCGTTTTATACCCTTCGCTTCTTAAATGATTCTATAGCTTATGCTGCAGGGAAAAACCAAATTGCAAAACTTGTTTTTAAATAGTGGCTATATTACCTACCGCCATGTTTTTTCTGATACTGTCTAATGAGTCGTTTTTTAAAATTCTCTTCGGCACTTATAAGAAGAATCGTTTTTCTTGCAGAAATAACATTCTTGATTTTTAGGTAAAAAGCCTTATCTAATTCCTCTTCTTTTTCTTCTATAGTAAGATACTCTTGCAGTAGATTTGCAGCCTCTTTTTCAGTTAAATCGGGATTTTTCATTTGCTTCCGTATTTCACGGTGTTCCCTTCTATGTAAAGCAAGATTTTTTTTCTCATATTCATTGTACAAGGGCCAAAAAAGTTGTGCTTCTTTACTGCTTAAATCTAATTGTTCTGTATAGAAGGCGACTTTGAGGGTTTTTATTTTTTCATGATCTAGCCTCTGGTGCTTTTGTCCATATGACATTTGTAATGCCAAGAACAAAGTTGTTATGATTAATGCGATTTTCTTATTCTTCATCATATACATCATTAAATTCTTGTAAATCTTCGATATTGATATTTAAATATTCAACAATACCCTCTTCATTAATATCTTGGTTGAGTATATCACTTATTTCCACATTGTTTATGGGGAATAGTTCTGCTATTTCATTTTCAGAAAAACCTAGTTCGTTTTCACTAAAGTAATGCTCTATGTCTAGATTGGCCAACGAATCAAAAGTTGGAGCCTTGTTTGTGTTCAATTTAATTGCAAATAAAACAACTAAAATTGCTGCAATTGAGGCAGCATAATAGTGGTATTTCTTATAAATGGAAACGACCTTTGTTTCTTTTTGGTTTATTTTAAGTAGAATTCTTTTGTTTAGGTTCGCAAAATAGCCATTCGGCACTTTAAAGACATCTTGTTGCGTATCAGCATTGTAAATACTGCCTTCATCAGTTTCCATTTTAGACAAAAGGCTAGTTGATAAACCATCAAAGTATCCTTTGGGAGTTCTAAAACCGCTATTTTTATTTGTCCGTTCCATTCTTTAATTTGACTATCAATATGTTAAAAGGTTTAATCCTCTTTAAGGAACGCCTCTATTTTCTTAGTTGCTAAATGGTAGGATGCCTTTAACCCACCTACGGATGTTTCCAGAATGTTTGATATCTCCTCATACTTTAAATCTTCAAAATATTTCATATTAAAGACCAGTTTCTGCTTTTCTGGCAAGGTCGCAATTGCCTGCTGTAATTTTAACTGTATATCATCCCCTTGAAAATACACATCAGATTGCAAATTTGCCACCAATCTTTCTTGTAGCTCTTCAGAGTTAACCCCCATTTTTTTTGATTTGGATTTTAAAAATGACAAGGCTTCATTAGTAGCTATACGGTACATCCATGAAAATAGTTTACTGTCTCCTTTAAAATTACTTATGTTTCTATACACTTTGATAAATGTATTTTGGAGCACGTCATCTGTATCATCATGGTTCAATACAATCTTACGTATATGCCAATATAACCTCTCTTTATAGGTGTCTATTACAACCTCAAAGGCTTTAGCTTGGGTGTCTTTTTGTTTTAATTGATGTACTAAAACTTCTTCGTCAATCAAGGGTTATGGCTTATACGTTGTTCTTTGACTTATTAAAGGTACAAAAGTTTAATTCACGGACTAGGATTCAAAAGATTGCATGGTCACTAATTTTTGGTACACGCCTTTTGATGCTAATAGTTCCTCATGAGATCCTTGTTCCACAATTTCTCCTTTCTGAAGTACAATAATTGTATTCGCTTTTTGTATGGTAGAAAGCCTATGTGCTATGACAATAGAGGTTCTGTTTTTCATCATTTTTTCTAATGCATCTTGTACCAAACGTTCGCTTTCGGTATCTAGGGCAGATGTAGCCTCGTCCAAGATCATAATAGGCGGATTTTTTAAAACTGCTCTTGCAATGGACAACCGCTGTTTTTGGCCTCCACTCAGTTTATTACCACTATCGCCAATGTTGGTGTCATAACCATTTGGTAGTGCAATGATGAACTCATGCGCATTTGCAATTTTTGCAGCACTTACAATTTCATCTTCACTTGCATTTTCTTTCCCTAAAGCAATATTATTTTTTACTGTATCATTGAATAAAATAGAGTCTTGTGTAACCAATCCCATTAAATTACGAAGAGAATGTTTTGTTAAGTCTCTTATATCTTGTCCATCTATTAGAATTTCACCTTTGTTTACATCATAAAAACGGGTGACAAGATTGGCAATGGTAGATTTTCCACTTCCAGATTGCCCTACTAAAGCCACAGTGTGCCCTTTTTTCACTTTAATAGAAAAATCTTTCAGCACATATTCATCTTCATATTTAAAGGAGATATTTTCTAAAACTATAGCATTAGTGAATTCTTTTTTATGGATTGCGTTGGGTTTGTCTTTGAGTGGTGATGTAGTATTTAAAATTTCCAGTACACGCTCGGCTGCCGCATTCCCTTTTTTAACATTATAACTGGCTTTGCTAATGGCTTTTGCTGGAGTTAAAATATTATAAGCTAGACCAATATATACAATGAACATGCTAGGGTCTAGCGTCTTGTCTACCATTACCATATGCCCCCCATACCATAATAAAACGGCAATGACAGTTATGCCTAAAAACTCACTAGTTGGTGAGGCTAGGTTTTGTCTGTTCAGCAGGGTGTTAGAGAAATTAAAAAAACGTTTTGTAGAGGCTTTAAAGGTATTGTTGAATCTAGATTCAGAATTAAAAGCTTTAATAATACGAAGCCCTCCTAGGGTTTCTTCTATAATTGATAAAAATTGCCCTTGTTCCTTTTGCACACTGTCCGATTTCTTTTTTAATGATTTACCAATCAATGAGATTAAAAAACCAGAAATGGGAATAAAAATAAACACAAAAATTGTGAGTTTTACACTAATGGCAAACATTGTAATAACAGTAAATACAATAACAAGAGGTTCTCTTACAATTAATTCTAAAACGGATAAGAACGAATGTTGAATTTCAAGAACATCTGTAGAAATACGCGCCATGATATCTCCTTTTCTTTTTTCAGAAAAATAAGAGAGCGGTAAATCTGTTATTTTATGGTACAACTCATTTCTAACGTCTTTAAGAACCCCGTTCCTCAAAAAAGTAATAAAATACATGGCCAAATAATTGAATATGTTTTTGAGTAAAAACAATCCAATTATAAGGGCAACCATAAAAATCAAAACATCATCATGACCTTCATTTGCTTTTTGGGTCACAAAATAATTTAGAGAATCTTCTACGTAATCTTTCAGTCCAGAATCCTCCCAAACGGGCTTTGTATTAAGGCGATCAGAAGGTTTTCCAAATAGTACTTTTAGCATTGGAAACAAGGAGACCATGGATAATGTTGCAAACAAGGCGTAAAAGATGTTGGCAATAATATTTAGAATTGCATAGCCTTTGTAGGGTTTTGCAAAACGAAGGATTTGTTTGAAATACTCCATTAATTTAATTTCAATTCTTTAAGAATTCCATCAATCTTGGAATCTAATGCCGCATCGACTAGCTTAAAGTCTGCTGCTTTTTCTAAAGTTGTATTTGTGCTAATATAAAATTTAACTTTAGGCTCTGTTCCACTGGGTCTGGCTGCTATTCTTGTGCCGTCTTCAGTAATGTATATTAATACGTTTGATTTTGGAATTACAATTTCTTTTTCTTCACCAGTTACTACATTTTTTGCAATAGATGTATTGTAATCTTCTACCCAAACAACTTTTGATCCTTGTACAGATGCCACAGGGTTTTCCTTAAACTCTATCAGCATTTCTTTTATTTCATCAGCTCCACTCATTCCCTTTTTGGTAATGGAAATTAGTTTTTCCTTATAAAAGCCATAGTCGACATAGCAATCGATTAAGTCTTGGTAAAATGAACTACCATTGGCTTTTGCTTGCGACCCTATTTCGCAGGCTAGTAGTGTAGCCGTAACAGCATCTTTATCACGGACAAAATCACCTACCATATAACCAAAGCTTTCTTCACCACCACCAACAAAATGTTCTTCAGGAAAATCTTTTATCATTTTTCCTATCCATTTAAAACCAGTCAGTGATGTTTTATAGTTAATGCCATATGCGTTAGCTAGCTTTTCAACCATTGGGGTAGAAACTATTGTTGTGGCAATAAATTCATTTCCTATTAATCCTTTGGCTTTTTGTTGGTCCAATAAAAATTTGGTCATTAAAACCATGGTTTGGTTGCCATTAAGTAGCTCCATTTTTCCTTCCAGGTTGCGTACGGCAATACCTAAACGATCACTATCTGGATCTGTCCCCACAACCATATCTGCTCCAATTTCTTCAGCTTTTTTAATGGCTATGGCCAATGCTTCCGGCTCCTCTGGATTGGGTGAGATTACTGTCGGGAAATTGCCATCAGGGATGGCTTGTTCTTCAATAACAGTTACATTTTTGTACCCGGCACGTTTTAAAACTTCTGGAATTGCGGTTATGGATGTCCCATGGATTGAAGTGAAAACAATTTTGAAGTCATCCTTACCATCAGCATTAAAGCTTCCGTTTTTAACAGATTCCTCAAAGAAAGCTTCATCTACTTCCTTATCAATCAATTCAATTAAAGCATCGTTTGCATTAAATTTTATTTCCTCAAAGGATAACTTGTTTATTTCTGCTACTATTTTTTCATCCTGTGGAGGTACAATTTGGCCACCATCTGCCCAATATACCTTATATCCATTATATTCTGGAGGATTGTGTGATGCCGTTAAAACAATTCCTGCTTGGCAACCCAAATATTTAACAGCGAAGGAAAGCTCAGGAGTCGTTCTTAGTTCAGAAAATAGAAAGACCTTTATGCCATTGGCAGAAAAAACATCTGCAACAATTTTTGCTAAAGTGTCACTATTGTGCCTGCAATCATAGGCAATGACTGCTTTAATAGTAGTATCAGAATACACTTCCTTAAGGTAATTGCTTAGTCCTTGAGTGTTTTTTCCAAGGGTGTATTTGTTTATTCTATTGGTGCCAACACCCATAATACCTCTCATACCACCGGTGCCAAATTCTAAATCTTTGTAGAAACGTTCCTTTAATTCCTCGGGATTATGAAGAATAAGGTCTTCAATTTCTTTTTTTGTATTTGCATCAAAAAAATCAGTTAACCAAGTTTGTGCAGTTTTTAAGGCGGAATTTGCTGTGTGGTTCATGAACAAAGATAAGTTTTGGTAAAGTTACGTTAGAATTTTATTTTTTTGTTGGTTAAGGATGATTTTCATGCCATTTAACTATGGTTGAAGGGTTTGTAACGTAGAATTTTTATATGATTGATAAAGATGGTATTTTTAAGAGTTTTAAAAATCCCTAAGTTTTATTATGAAACAAGTCCTATGCTTCTTTATGTGTTTGTTTGCACTTACTGTTTACGGACAGCGGGAAGCTTCTAATTGGTACTTTGGCACACATGCTGGATTGGATTTTAATTCTGGCATCCCTCAAGTGTTAAATGGGGGACAGATAAGGACAGTGGAAGGTTGTGAGACCTTTTCAGATGCTAATGGCAATCTTCTTTTTTATACTGAAGGGAATACGGTATGGAATCGTTCTCATCAAATAATGCCAAATGGTACAGGTCTTGGAGGAAGTTTTTCAACCACTCAGTCTGCATTAGTGGTACCACACCCTATATTGAGCAATATATTTTATGTTTTCACCCCTGATGATGCTTTGGCATATCGTCTAGATCAAGCCAACGGATTCAATTATTCTGTAATAGATATGTCCTTAGATGGTGGCAATGGGGATGTTACAACCAAGAATATTGATTTACTCCCAAATAGCTCAGAAAAAGTGACTGCAGTAGGTAGTCCAGATGGTAGTTTTTATTGGGTTATTACACAATACGAAAATAAGTTTTATGCCTATAAAATTGATGCTGCTGGTGTAAATACTACACCAGTCGTTACAACAATTGGCCCACTAATTGATGATTTTGAAAACATTAGAGGAAGTTTAAAAATATCTCCAAACGGGGATAAATTGGCTATAGCACATACCATATTGGTGCCTGAATATCAAGGGATGTTATATCTATTTGATTTTAATGTAAATACAGGGGTGGTAAGCAATTCCCAATTGTTAGGTAATGATAGAATTTATTATGGTGTAGAGTTTTCCTCTAATTCTTCCAAGCTATATGCCAGCGGAATGGAATTAATAGAAGAGAATGGGATGAGGGAAACTGGAAATTTGGAAATTGTTCAGTTTGATTTAGATGAGGCCAATATTCCTGCATCGGAATATACAGTGGCAAATTTTCCACCAGGAATAGCGCATGAGATAGCTGGGGCGTTACAGATTGCAATTGATAAAAAAATATACCATGCTGTTCCAAGTGGTGAATTATCAGTGATTAGGACACCAAACCTGAAAGGTATTGATAGTGATTTTAGATTGTTTGAAGTTGATTTAAATCCAGGCTCTGCTACGTATGGACTTCCTCCATTTATACAATCATTTTTCGAAACTATTGTGACCATTGAAAATTTTTGTGAAGGAGAAGCAACGACTTTTACAACAGACGCACCAGGAGGTATACAATCCATGAGCTGGGATTTTGGGGACCCTGCTTCCGGGAGTGATAACTTTTCTACCAATATTAGCCCAACCCATGTTTATAGTACTCATGGGGTTTTTACGATTAATTTAGATGTAATTTATACAAATGGATCTTCAAGAACGTTTGTAGAGTTTGTTGAAATAGCTGAACTACCCAATGTAAATAATTCTGTAGAATTGGTTCAATGTGATGTTGACGGGGTAGCAGATGGAATAACCCTCTTTAATCTTTATGAAGCAATAGAAATAGTTGGTAATGGAAATGAAGATATGAATGGACTCTTTTTTTTAACCATGGCAGATGCCTTGTCCAATACCAACCAATTGCCAGCCATTGGGTATCAGAATATTGCAAATGGGCAAGTAATTTACGCTAGGGTTTTTGAAAATGCAGAATGCCATGTTATTGTGGAGATAATACTTACTGTACGTGCTATGTCTGACTTAGGAACTTATGATCGCATTGAATTGTGTGACTTGGTTTCAACGTTTCTTGTCTCTAAAATTAATCTTTTGGATGCTTATGATTATATAAGCAGTGAATTTCCGGGTAATGAATCTATTGAATTATTTAGTTCTCAAGGGGATGCATTAATGGAGTTAGATTCCTTACCTCTGGAAGAACATTTATTTGGACTATTGGATCCATGGTCTGTTTTTTTTAGAATAGAAAATGGTAATTCTTGTGACTATATAGGTAAGCTTGAGTTTGATATTATTCAACAACCAGAATTCGAGAAAAATGTGGCAATTGACCTTTGTAATAATGAAGCCACGCTTAGTGCACCTGAGGGTTTTTCTCAATATTCATGGTCTAATGGTGGAGTAGGGCAATCAATAATTGTTTATGATGTTGGATCATATGAAGTAACTTTTTACAAAGGAGAATGTAGTAGTACTCAATATTTTGAAGTATTGGAAACTCCTGAAATTGGAATTAACCAAATTGAGGTTAATGATTTCAAAACGATTAATAATGAAATAATTATCCATTTAGAACAAATTGATGAAGATGTACTATACTCAATAAATGGGGGTATAGATTATCAAACTTCAAATAGTTTCAGTCGCTTAAGTCCAGGAGTGTATGAAATCAGTGTCACTAATAATTGCACTATTATAAAGGAAACTATTGTGGTAGGTGGTTTAGATTCTTTTTTCACCCCAAATAATGATGGTATAAATGATATTTGGACGCTAACTAATGCTGAGTTTTTTCCAAATTTTGAAATTTCAATATTTGATAGGTATGGACAACTAGTAACAGTTTTTAATGATGCTCTGCACGGATGGGATGGGATGCACAATAGTCGCTCAATGCCCTCAAATGATTATTGGTACCAGCTTGAGTTGGAAAATGGGAGGATAATAAAAGGACACTTTGCTTTAAAGCGCTAAGTATTTAATGTTTTGTCAATAGTGTAGTTGGCTTTATTTTGTTTGCTTCGTAAAATAATTTCTCCTAAAAATCCAGCCAAGAAGAATTGCGTTCCTATGACCATTGAAAAAAGAGCAATAAAGAATTGTGGACGATCGGTAATAAGCCTACCCTCCTTATGGATAAACAATTTGTCAATGCCAAGATAAAGAGAAAATCCAAACCCAATAATAAACATTAAAACTCCTAATGCCCCAAAAAGGTGCATGGGCCGCCTACCAAATTTAGAAACAAACCAAATGGTGATTAGATCCAGAAATCCATTTATAAACCGTTCCATACCAAATTTTGTTTTTCCATATTTTCTTGCCTGGTGTTGCACTACTTTCTCTCCAATATTTGAAAACCCTGCGTTTTTTGCCAATACTGGGATATAGCGATGCATTTCTCCAGACACTTCAATGGTTTTTACTACATTTTTTCTGTATGCTTTTAATCCGCAATTAAAGTCATGTAATTTAACACCAGAAGTCTTTTGTGCCGCCCAATTAAATAGTTTAGACGGTAAATTTTTCGAGATAATAGAATCATATCTTTTTTTCTTCCAACCAGAAACTAAATCATAATTTTCTTTAACAATTAAATTATAAAGTTCGGGGATTTCTTCTGGATTGTCCTGCAAATCGGCATCCATAGTAATGATGACATCACCTTTAACTGTGTTGAAACCTGCATGCAAGGCTTGCGACTTTCCAAAATTGGTAAGAAAATGTATTCCCCTTACATTCGGATTTTTTTTTGCAAGTTGGGAGATTATTTCCCAAGAATTGTCTGTGCTACCATCATCAATAAAAAGAATTTCATATAAAAAATTATTGGATTGCATCACAGATACAATCCAATCATGTAGTTCTTTTATAGATTCTTCCTCATTAAGTAATGGGATTACTATTGATAAATTCATAGGGTACTTGTGAAAATCAATTCAAAAGTACAAATATTAATAGTCAGGTTTTGCTTTTTTAAGAATCAATCCTCCAATTAATCCAGCTACTAACCCTATGATAACTTGAAAGAGTATGCCTACTATCAAAAAAACTGAAAAAAACTTTTTTTGGATTTCAATTCCTTGATCTATTTGTTCAGAAGTAAGTTTTGGATTGGCTTCCAAAGCTTGTTGTTTCCCAATTTCATAACTGTTTACCATAAAATCTGGTTCAATAAAATTAGAGAAGACAAGAAAATAGAGGGTGCCTATAATCCCCCCAATAAGAGCTACACCAGCACCAATTTTTAACGCCTCTGATAATTTTAAAAAGCCCTCATTTACCTTTTTAAATTGAACTACACCAATTACAGCTGCTGCAATTATAAATAAAAATTGAACGCCTTGAACAGCGAAGCCCCTTTCATATTGCATGTCCATAGAAAACAGCATAAGGGAAAATACTATTAGGATAATACCCAATAAGGTACCATATGTAAGAATAATTTTTTTTGGTTTAATTTGAATTTCTTCCATTATTATGTATAATTTTTAGTTGATTGTTTGATTAGTGTCAAATAGTGTAATTTTGTTACACCAAACAAGATACAATTTTTTCGTAGTAGCTAAATATGTTAGTTTTTATTTTTTTCTTGTGACTATTGCAAGGTTTTATATTTTTTTTGTAAATTTGCACCTCTAAAATCAGTAGGTTTAAAGTACAGTAACAATGAGAAAAGGAATTCACCCAGAAAATTATAGATTAGTAGCTTTTAAAGACATGTCTAATGAAGATGTTTTTTTAACAAAGTCTACGGCAAACACAAAAGAAAGTTTAGAAATTGATGGCGTTGAATATCCATTGATTAAATTAGAAATTTCTAGGACATCACATCCTTTTTATACTGGTAAAGCCAAATTGGTTGATACTGCTGGTAGAATTGATAAATTTAAGAACAAATACAAGAAGTTCAGCAAATAATAAATTACTCATTATAGAGTTATTAAGTCACGTTCCTATTGTTTTAGGAGCGTGACTTTTTTACTTTTATAAAAATCCATACTCATGAATTATATTCTTTTTGATGGTGCTGTTAGAAATGCCTTACTTCCATTTACTTTTACGAGACCAGTAGCGGATATAAGAATAGGAATCTTAACTATTCGTGAAAAGTGGGAGGAATACCTTGGGAATACCACCACAACAATTACAGAAGATTATTTGTCGGACAAATATCCAATGGTGGAAATGAGTGAAAATGTATTGATTAATGCATCTTTTTTACCAAGTACAGAATTTGTAGAGCAGGTGCAGCATCTTGGAGAGAATGAAGCAATACTTTTTGAAGAGGAAATTGTTGCCTTTTATACTACGGAAACACAGGAAAAAGTAGATTTCTCAACGTATAAAACCATAAATTTAAAAGGGAATGTTTTGCGCATAGAAAACACTTGGGATATTTTTTCCAAAAACGATGCAGCATTGCAAGCTGATTTTGATTTAATGACTAAGGGTAGAAAAAGTGAACCCATTCCTAGTACTAATACGGTAATGAATGTGGAGAACATATTTTTGGAAGAAGGAGCTAAAGTCGAATGTTGTATTCTAAATGCGACTGCTGGTCCTATTTATTTGGGTAAGGATTCTGAAGTTATGGAAGGAAGTGTTATTAGAGGTGGTTTTGCGCTTTGTAATCATTCAACGGTTAAAATGGGGGCAAAAATTTATGGACCTACTACCATAGGGCCGCATTCCAAAATAGGAGGAGAAGTCAATAATGTGGTTCTTTTTGGATATTCTAATAAGGGGCATGAAGGCTTTTTAGGTAACTCTGTTCTAGGAGAGTGGTGTAATATAGGAGCTGATACAAATACCTCTAACATGAAAAACAATTATGCAGAGGTTCGTTTGTGGAATTATGAAACTGAAGGTTTTACCAAAACTGGAGTTCAATTTTGCGGTTTAATGATGGGGGATCACAGTAAATGTGGCATAAATACAATGTTTAATACAGGAACTGTGATAGGTGTAAGTGCTAATATTTTTGGTTCTGGTTACCCTCGAAATTTTGTACCAAGTTTTAGTTGGGGCGGCGCATCTGGCTTTTCAACCTATTTGCCAAAAAAAGCTTTCGAAACGGCTACAATAATGATGGATAGGAGAGGTATAAAGTTTGATGAAAAAGAAGAGGCCATTCTAAACCACGTTTTTGAAGAAAGTAAGCCTTGGCGTAAAAGTTAATCTTGTTACAATCAATTGTACTTTGTTTCTACTCACGCCAAATAAATACAGAACTTCTTATCTTTGCACTCCTTTTGAAGGAAATTTGTACCAATGAAGAAAAAAGTCGCTTTTTATACTTTAGGCTGCAAGCTTAATTTTTCAGAAACCTCTACTATTGCCAGAGATATGCAAAATGAAGGGTATGATCGCGTGGACTACACTGAATATGCTGATATGTATGTTATCAATACATGTTCTGTGACAGAGAATGCAGACAAGCGTTTTAAAACTATTGTAAAACAAGCTCAAAAGATAAATCCAGATGCTTTTGTAGCTGCTATTGGATGTTATGCTCAATTAAAACCGGAAGCACTTGCTGCTGTTGATGGAGTTGATTTGGTTTTGGGAGCCACAGAAAAATTTAAAATCACCGATTATATCAATGATTTATCAAAGAATGATTTTGGGGAGATTCATTCTTGTGAGATAGAAGAAGCTGATTTTTATGTGGGCAGTTATGCCATAGGGGATAGAACTAGGGCTTTTTTAAAAGTACAAGATGGCTGTGACTATAAATGTACATACTGTACAATTCCATTAGCTCGTGGCATATCTCGTAGTGACACCTTGCAAAATGTGTTAAAAAATGCAGCCGAAATTTCTGCTCAAGGCATTAAGGAAATTGTGTTGACCGGTGTTAATATTGGTGATTATGGCAAAGGTGAATTTGGAAACAAAAAACATGAACACACTTTTTTTGAATTGGTAAAAGCCTTGGATGAAGTGGCTGGAATTCATAGACTTAGAATATCTTCCATAGAGCCTAATTTGCTTAAAAATGAAACAATAGATTTTGTAGCACAAAGCAATTCCTTTGTGCCTCATTTTCATGTTCCCTTGCAAAGTGGTAGTGATGCTATTTTAAAATTAATGAAGAGAAGGTATTTAAGCAATTTATATAAGGATAGAATTTCACATATTAAACAAGTGATGCCACATGCTTGTATTGGCGTGGATGTGATTGTTGGCTTCCCTGGGGAAACTGATGAGCATTTTTTAAAGACCTATCATTTTCTAAATGATTTGGATGTTTCTTATTTACATGTTTTTACATATTCTGAGAGGGACAATACTACAGCTGCAGTCATGGATGGAGTAGTTCCTAAGAATGTTAGAAGTAAGCGAAGTAAAATGCTTAGAGGTTTATCTGCAAAAAAGCGAAGGGCATTCTATGAAAGTCAAATAGGAACGGAGAGAACTGTTCTATTTGAAGGGGAAAACAAAGAGGGGTATATTCACGGATTTACAGAAAACTATGTAAAAGTGAAATATCCTTGGAATCCATCTTTGGTAAATACCTTACATAAGGTTGCCCTTACAGAAATTGATGAGGATGGTTTAGTAAGAATCAATTTCGTAGAGGTGCTTCATAAGGCCTCTCCTTTACGTTAAGGGTATTGTGAATAGTTTGTGATGAATAAGGGTATAAAAAAACCTCTCAGTTGAGAGGTTGGTAACTTAAATTCTTATTCCTACGGGGAGCATTTCTTTATACTGCCTATTTTTTCGTAGAAACCCAGCAATTTGTGGGCTTGTTGGAACTACTCTTAAATTCTTATCTTGAATTTGATGTAGTACCGCTCTAATAAAATCTTCTTTAAAACTTTCATTGGTAATTTCTTCAGGAATTACAAGTTTCGTTAAAAAAACCTTTCGTTCCTGCGATGAATATTCAATTTTAGCCAAATGACCGTCCATTCTAGCTTCAAATTGACGCAAGAAACTATTGTCCTTAATTTCCATTTCATTCATATAGTTAGATTTTAAGTTTGTGGTTTTGACAAAAAAAATACGACGTTCTCTAATCGTAATTTCCTCGTTATTAAGTAATTTAGCTTGGTTTTAAATTCGTAAAAATTTAACGGCTAGCTTACAAAAGTAATAAAAAGAATGCTAAATTCCTAGTTAAAAAATAGAGGACCTGCAATATGACCAATGAAAAACTCCATGTTTATTTAATGCCAGGTATGGCAGCCAACCCATCAATTTTTAATAATATTTCATTACCCTCAGAACAATTTGAAACACATTTTTTGGAATGGCATGTGCCTAAAAAGGGATGCAGTATCCAAGAATATGCCATGGAAATGTGCAAAAATGTAAAACATAAGGACCCTATTCTTTTAGGTGTTTCATTTGGGGGAATGTTAGTTCAGGAAATGGCAAAATTGATGCCGGTCCAAAAAGTTATTATTGTATCTAGCGTAAAACATAAATCTGAACTTCCAAAACGAATGATTTTTGCTAAGTATACTAAGATTCATAAATTATTACCCACTGGTTTGGTTAATAATGTGGAATTACTGGCGAAATATGCCTTTGGAGAACCAGTGACCAAACGGTTGGAGCTATATGAAAAGTATCTATCTGTACGGGATAAATATTATATAGACTGGTCCATTGATCAGATTGTAAATTGGCAGCATACGGAACATTTACCTAATTTGGTTCATATTCATGGTGATAGCGACCCAGTTTTTCCAATAAGCCACATAAAGGATTGTATACCAGTTAAAAATGGCACCCATACTATGATTATACACAGATCAAAATGGTTTAATGAGCAACTGGCTGCAATTATTTTAGATTAAGGGAGTTGTAATTAATACCTTTATGTCGCTAATAAAAATAAAAATTATGAAGTTTATAAAGAATGTTTTAATGTTTTTGGGGATGGTTTTAGTGGTAAGCACCTTAATTTTTGCTATCCAAGATGATGCTGATGTGGCGGTTGTTGATGAAAAGGAGATGCACAACAACAATAATAACCATGAATATAGAATTTCTGCAATAGACATTCCAGAAAATTTAAACTTTGCCGATGAGCTTGTACCCGTAGACGATCCAGAAGTTATGGAACGTGTGGATAGAGAATTTTTGGTGAATACCTATTGGCAGTCCAATGCATTATTGCTTATGAAAAGGGCAAATAAATATTTTCCTATCATAGAACCTATTTTAGCGAAAAATGGAGTGCCTGATGATTTTAAATACTTAGCTGTTGCAGAAAGTGGTTTGCAAAATGTGGTATCTCCGGCTGGAGCAACTGGGTTTTGGCAAATTATGAAAGGTACAGGAAAGGAATATGGCCTGGAAATTAATAGCAATGTAGATGAACGCTACCATATAGAGAAAGCAACTGAAGTTGCCTGCGAATATATTTTAAAATCCAAAAAGAAATTTGGAAATTGGACATTGGCAGCTGCCTCATACAATGGAGGGCCTTATGGCATTCAAAAATATATGAAAATCCAAAAAGCAAAAGATTATTATAGTCTTTTGTTGGGCCAGGAAACGGGTCGTTACATGTTTAGAATCCTTGCAATCAAAGAAATATTAAGCAGTCCAGATAAATATGGTTTTGATATATCAAAGGAAGATATGTATACTGCTGTGCCTACCTTTAATGTGGAGATAGATAAACCGGTAACAAATTTCGCTGATTTTGCAGTGCAATATGAGATCAACTACAAAATATTAAAACGCCATAACCCATGGCTTAGAGAGCCACATTTAAACAATGCTTCAAGGAAAAAATATACTATAGAGATTCCAATGAAAGGGTATTACAGGTCTTCCAAATAGAAATAATTTTTCAACTATATCTTTTTCATTTGTTGCTGCATCATTTTTATTTGATCCGTAAGCATCTTGTTTTTATCCAATTTTTTTGCTTCCTGTAAAAGTGTTGTAGCTTCTCTCTTTCTACGTTTCTGCATTGCTATTCCAGCAAGACTTAGTTTAGCCATGGCAACATCATAGTCCATACTTAAACCCAGTTTCAACGCTTTTTTAAAGTATTTTTCTGCTTGAGTAAGATTTTTTTGTGAAAAAATGATTCCATGTAAGTAATTGAAATACCCCTGTTGTTTTTTTACCAAAGAAGTTTCAGGGTTCTTAATTTTTCCCAACCATTTTTGTGTACCATCCAGATCTTGTTTCCTCATTCTTAAAAAAGACATTAGAATAATTTCATTTTTAAAATAAAGAAAGATGAAAATTGAAGCTAGAAGTAAAAGAAATATACCATTACCAATATACCCCTCTATAAATTGGTACACTGCGTAAGCAACAATCATTCCGGCAATTATTAGTTTAAAGTTTTTGTTAAACATGGGTGTATTGTTATTCGTAAATTAATGTTAGATGTTATATTTTTAGCAAGTCGTTATCCCTACAGGACAAAAGTAATAAAACTATCCTGAAATATTTATTTAAATACATTTGGGAAAGCAAAAACTCTTCGTATATTTGCGCCCAGATTTTGAGGGATAACCTACAAGATTTTTTAAATAACGAATTAAGGATTAAAAAATGCCTGGACAAAAAAGAACATATCAGCCATCAAAAAGAAAGAGAAGAAACAAGCATGGTTTTAGAGAACGTATGGCTAGTGCCAACGGTAGGAAGGTTCTTGCTAGAAGAAGGGCTAAAGGAAGAAGAAAGTTAACGGTATCTTCAGAGTTGAGACATAAGAAATAAATGAAAAATTATTTTCAAAATATTAAGGTGTTACTTTTTTAAAGTAGCACCTTTTTTTTGTATTAAATATAACAATAAAGAGAAAATGCCTAAAAGAAAAGATATAAAATCAGTTTTAATTATTGGATCTGGACCAATTGTCATTGGACAAGCATGTGAGTTTGATTATTCAGGTTCCCAGTCATTACGCTCTTTAACGGAAGATGGAATAGAAACGGTATTGATCAACAGTAACCCTGCTACTATAATGACAGATCCGACTATGGCGGATCATATATACTTAAAACCGTTAACCACAAAATCCATTATTCAGATTTTAGAAAATCACCCCAGTATAGATGCTGTATTGCCAACCATGGGAGGGCAAACTGCTTTGAACTTGTGTATTGAGGCCGATGAAAAAGGAATTTGGAAAGATTTTGATATAGAAATTATAGGCGTTGATATAGACGCTATAAACATCACTGAGGACAGGGAGAAGTTCAGGGAGCTTATGTTGAAGATAGGGATAGGAATGGCGCCTCAAGCAACCGCCACTTCTTTCTTAAAAGGAAAAGAAATTGCTCAGGAATTTGGATTTCCATTGGTGATTAGAGCATCTTACACTTTGGGTGGTGCTGGAGCATCCATAGTTTATAAACCAGAAGATTTTGATGAATTGCTAAGTCGTGGATTGGAAATTTCACCTATTCATGAAGTGATGATCGATAAAGCCTTATTAGGCTGGAAAGAGTTTGAACTAGAGCTATTGCGAGATAAAAATGACAATGTTGTTATTATCTGTACCATAGAGAACATGGATCCAATGGGGATTCACACAGGAGACTCAATTACTGTAGCCCCTGCAATGACATTGTCTGACAAGACATTCCAGAGAATGCGAGACATGGCCATAAAAATGATGAGAAGTATTGGAGATTTTGCTGGGGGTTGTAACGTTCAGTTTGCAGTGAGCCCTGATGAAGCAGAAGATATTATTGCCATTGAGATAAACCCAAGAGTTTCTCGTTCCTCTGCATTGGCATCAAAAGCTACAGGCTATCCTATTGCAAAAATTGCAACTAAATTGGCGATGGGGTATAATTTAGATGAATTAGACAATCAAATTACCAAATCTACATCAGCTTTATTTGAGCCTACATTGGATTATGTGATTGTGAAAATACCACGATGGAATTTTGACAAGTTTGAAGGTTCTGATAGGACTTTAGGTTTGCAAATGAAATCTGTGGGGGAAGTCATGGGCATAGGACGTTCTTTTCAAGAAGCACTTCATAAAGCCACCCAATCTTTGGAAATAAGTAGAAACGGACTTGGGGCAGATGGTAAAGGGTATAAAGATTATGACCAAATAATCAGTAAACTCACTTATGCCAGTTGGGATAGGGTGTTTGTGATTTATGATGCCATTCAAATCGGAATTCCGTTGAGTAGAATCCATGAAATCACCAAAATAGATATGTGGTTCCTTAAACAATATGAGGAGTTGCATTTCTTGGAGAAAGAAATATCTAAATACACTATAGAATCACTACCCAAAGAGCTTTTGTTGGAAGCCAAACAGAAAGGTTTTGCAGATAGGCAAATTGCCCATATGTTAGATTGTTATGAAAGTGAGGTGCACTCAAAACGGATATCAATGGGCATAAACAGGGTATTTAAATTAGTGGATACCTGCGCTGCAGAATTCAAGGCAATGACACCCTATTATTATTCCACATTTGAAGAAGAAATTGAAACAGCCAGTGGAGAAAGATATGTAGCAAATGATAGTATTGTAACAGACAAGAAAAAAATTGTAGTGCTGGGATCTGGCCCAAATAGAATTGGACAGGGAATAGAGTTTGATTATTGTTGTGTTCATGGTGTTTTGGCCGCTTCAGAGTGTGGGTATGAAACCATAATGATCAATTGTAACCCAGAGACTGTTTCTACAGATTTTGATACCGCTGATAAACTTTATTTTGAACCTGTTTTTTGGGAGCATATCTACGATATCATCATGCATGAGAAACCTGAAGGTGTTATTGTGCAACTTGGCGGACAGACCGCTTTAAAGCTTGCTGAGAAGTTAGAAAAGTATGGAATAAAAATAATAGGGACCAATTTTAAATCCTTGGATTTAGCTGAAGACAGAGGTAGTTTTTCCGAAATGCTAAAAGAAAACAATATTCCTTTTCCTGAATTTGGTGTTGCAGAAACTGCAGATGAAGCTTTAGCTCTTGCAGATGAATTAGATTTCCCATTGTTAATAAGACCCTCTTATGTTCTTGGAGGACAGGGAATGAAAATTGTTATTAACAAGGAAGAATTGGAAGAACATGTTGTAAACCTTCTTAGAAAGATACCTAATAATAAGTTGTTGTTGGATCATTATTTGGATGGTGCCATAGAAGCTGAAGCTGATGCAATTTGTGATGGTAAGGATGTGTACATAATTGGTATAATGGAGCATATAGAGCCTTGTGGGATCCATTCGGGTGATTCTAATGCCACATTGCCACCTTTTAATTTGGGTGAGTTTGTAATGCAGCAAATTAAAGACCATACTAAGAAAATTGCTTTGGCTCTGAACACTGTTGGATTGATAAATATACAGTTTGCCATAAAGGATGATATGGTGTACATCATAGAGGCTAATCCAAGAGCCTCTAGAACAGTTCCATTTATTGCTAAGGCATACAAGGAGCCATATGTAAACTATGCAACCAAAGTAATGTTGGGCGAGAAGAAAGTAAAAGATTTTGATTTTAAACCAGAATTGGAAGGCTATGCTATAAAACAACCTGTCTTCTCATTTAACAAATTTCCTAATGTAAATAAGAATCTTGGACCTGAAATGAAAAGTACTGGAGAAAGTATTTTGTTTATAGACAGTCTTAAAGATGATGAGTTTTACAACCTATATGCAAGGAGAAAAATGTATTTAAGTAAGTAATTGAAATTTAAAAGGCAGCAGGTGTTTCTTCGTGAGCCTGCTTCTAAGATATACTAAAAAGAGGGCAAGCTGAAATACAGCTTGCCCTCTTTGTCTTTTATCAATGTATTGAAATTAGATTGCTGATGAGCCAGCTTCAGCAACTGCATGATCGTTTTCAACAGAACTTCCGCTAACTCCTATGGCACCAATAATTGCTCCTGTTGCATTTTTAAGGGGAACCCCACCAGGGAACGTAATTAAACCATTATTAGAATGTTCAATATTAAACAATGATTCGCCTGGTTGGGACAATTCTCCAATAATCCCTGTGTTCATGTCAAAATAGCGAGCTGTTTTAGCTTTTTTAATTGAAATATCAAGCGAACCTAGCCAAGCACCATCTATGCGCCCAAATGCGACTAAATTTGCTCCAGCATCTACAATTGCAATATTCATTTTTGTGTCTAGAGCAGTAGCTTTTTCTTTTGCTGTGGCAATCATTTTTTCTGCCTGTGATAATGTAATATTCATAATTTTATGCTTTTAATGGTTTGTAACTTTCGCATAAAAGTATCAAGTAACCCCCTTGTTTAAGTTACTGAAAGGGTTCAAAAAACTTATGATAAAAGGTCAATTTGAGACTAAGTAGACTAGAAGGAAAGATTATCTAGAAATTTCTTTTGGAGAGATTCCAAACTTGTTTTTAAAGGCGATACTAAAATTTGAAAGATTGTTATATCCAAAATCTAAATAAATATCCGAAGACTTTAGAGTGCCTTGCTCTAATAGTTCCTTAGCTTTTTTAAGCCGCTTGTCCTGCAACCATTTGCCAGGACTTACGTGGTATTCATTTATAAAATAACGTTTAAAAGTAGAGAGACTCATATTGCATAGAAAGGCAATTTCCTCTAATTTTAAGTTGGAATAGACATTGCTCTCCACAATATTTTTGAATGTAGAAACTTCTTTTGATACCAATGATTTTAAATACAGTTCAAACGTATTGCCATATATATTGAGAAGATATACCAAGATTTCTTCAAATTTTAATTCAAGCAGGGTTTTCGTATAATCTGAAGGAGTTGTACTTATTGTAGACAATGAGTTTAAATATGAACTAATATAGGCATCGTTCTTAAATGTAAAATAGGAGATTTCATCCTTATTATTGTTATTGTAATCTGTATGTTTTTTTAAAAAAGTTACCAGTTTTTTTTCTGAAAAAAAGAATAGTTTGCAGTAATAGATGTTTTCTTTGTCCAATAATTCGGTCCAAAGACAATTCCCTTTTTTCAGAAGTAATGATTGTTTTTTGTCAACAATAACCGATGTATCTGCAAAGTGAACTTGTTTTTTGCCAACTTGTAAAAAACTAAACATATGCATGCTGAGGTTCACCTTGCTTTTCACTACATCACTGGTCATTTCAAAATCATAAACAAATAGATCTGGTGTCGTTTCAGTGTTCTTGAGGTATATTTCTGGTATGTTCTCTATGGGCATTTAGGGCTATTTTTTTGGACGTAACCTATTTTTATTGCGCATCTAATTTATAGATGGCCCAATATCTAACAAATTCACCAAATAAATAAATGTGATGTTTTTAATCTTATTTGTTTAAAGAACTCACCAAAGTTTCCAATCTATCAAAAACAGAACCCCAACCATTCATAATACCCATTTTTTCTTGTTGTATGCGATATTCCTCAGTGGGATGCACAACATTAAAAGTAAAATTGGTTTTATCTCCATCTTCTTCAAATAGGGCTTGTATTTCAACTCCTTCTGTCATTGGTTTGAAATTGGCAGAAGAAATTATTTTTTTCAGCGCAACGATTTCAGAGTACACGCCATCTGTAATGAACTCGCTACCATTGGGCATTAGCATGGTATACTTCCATTGACCACCAACATTAAAATCGTGTTCAACTATCTGTACTTCCATTCCCTGTGGACCCCACCAATTGGCAATGTGTTCTGCTTGCGTCCAAGCTTCCCATACTAATTTTATAGGTGCATTAAATGTTCTTTTCAAAGTTACTGTTCGGCTGTTTAAATCACTCATTGTCTTTATTTTTTGTTTGTAGTTTCATTAAATATGTATCGAAAGAATCCAGTCGATCTTCCCATAATTTTTGATATTGTTCAATCCATAAGAAGGCAGGAATCAAGTTTTTAGGTTGTATCTGACAGAATCGTTCTCTCCCTTGCTTGTTGATTTCTATGATGCCACATTCTTTCAATATTTTTAAATGCTTTGATATTGCCGGTCGACTCACATCAAATTTTTCAGCTACAGCGTTTACAGACAACACTTCTTTTGCCAGTAACTCAATAATGTCCCGTCTAACTGGGTCTGCAATTGCCTGAAACACATCTCTCCTCATCATATTAGGTAACTGATTGGTTACAAATATAAATGTAATCATTCAGTTACGCAAGTTTTTTTTGAAAATTTAATGCGGTGGAAGTGAACTGGTCAGATAAAACCTAGGGAAGGATTATTTCCATTCGGTATGGAAAATCCCTTCCATATCTGTACGCTCATAGGTGTGCGAGCCAAAATGGTCTCTTTGTGCCTGTATCAAATTTAAGGGTAAACGTTCTGAGGTATATGCATCAAAATACGTTAACGAGTTGGAAACACCCGGTACTGGAATTCCATTTTTTGCTGCATAGGCCACAACTTCTCTGGTTGAGTCTACAGTGGACTGCACTTTTTCAACAAAAGCAGGAGCTAGCAATAGGTTGCGTAGCTTTTTATTTTCTTGGTAGACTTTTGTAATATCTTCCAACAATTCAGCCCTTATGATACATCCTGCTCTCCAAATTTTAGCAATAACTGCTAAATCCAATTCATAACCATATTCATTGGAAGCGTCCAAAAGTTGGTGCAATCCTTGTGCATATGCAGAAATAAAAGAGAAGTATAGTGCTTCTTCTGCTAATTTTATTATTTCCTTTTTATCTATAGCGGTAGGGGTAGGGCGGTCATATAATTTATCTGCTTGTGTGCGTTCCTCCTTGAGGGCAGAAATTTCTCGCATACTCACTGCAATATCAATTGTTGGAATAGGTATCCCTAAATCCATTGCATTTTGGGAGGTCCATTTTCCTGTTCCTTTTTGTTTGGCTTTATCTAAGATTTTATCTACCAAACGGCCATCAGCCTTATCATCTTCTTGCTTTAGTATTTCAGAAGTAATCTCAACAAGAAAAGATTGCAACCTTCCTTTATTCCAAGTACTAAAAACTTCATGAAGTTCATCATTGTTTAAACCTCCTGCTCTTTTAAGAAGGTCATAAATTTCTGATGTCAATTGCATTAAGCCATATTCAATACCATTATGTACCATTTTCACATAATTCCCGGCTGATTTCGGGCCCAAATAAGCAACACAAGGCTCACCCTTAAATTTTGCAGACACTGCTTCAAAAATAGGCTGCACCTCTTTGTAAGCTTCCTTATCACCACCAGGCATAATACTGGGGCCTCTTCTTGCTCCTTTTGCGCCACCAGATACACCAGAACCAAAGAAATGAATGTTCTTTTCTTTTAAATAAGCTTCTCTTCTATCTGTGTCCGTAAAGAAAGAATTCCCACCATCAATTATAATATCACCTTTGTCCAAGTGTGGCAATAAGCTTTCAATAACTACATCAACAATTTTTCCTGCGGGTACCAACAACATGATTTTACGTGGCGTGGATAAATTTTGAACAAACTCAAGCACGTCGGTAGATGCGCTCACTTTTGCTAAATCATTACCTTCTTCTTTTAGTGCATTTACCTTTTCAGTATCCATGTCATGGCCATAAGCAGAAAAGCCATTGTCTGCAACATTTAAAATAAAATTACGTCCCATAACACCGAGACCTACCAAGCCAAAATCATAATTGTTATTCCCCATATATTTTTGTATTTGCTTAACGTTAAGTACCCAATTTGTAAATTCTGTAACTTAAATAAGCTCTATCTTCGCGTTTTGTTTTTAAAGAGTCAAAATTAACCTAAAATATCGACTTGTAAAGGGTAGACTTTGTAAACTAACAAAGCAGATAAATAAGGTTTTAAATATAAAAAATTACCATTGGTACTATAAGGGTATATGAAAAAAACATCAAATCAAATGCTGGTTATTTTTGGCGCTTCGGGAGACCTTACCGCTAGAAAATTGATACCTGCAATATATAATTTGTACAAAGGAAACCACCTTCCGGAAAATTTTGTGGTGCTTGGCGTTAGCCGTAGTAATTTAACAGATGGGGAGTTCAGAAAAAAAGTGGTTCATGAAAGCTCCTATTTAAAGGAGAAAATAAATGGAGATGCAGAAGATTTCGTAAAAACATTTGCAAGTAAATTATTTTATGAAGATTTAGGGGATAAGTATGATGCAGATTATGATAGATTAAGCAAACGTATTTCTGACCTTAATACAAAGTATAGCACGGATAATAATTATATCTTTTATCTGTCCACACCTCCTGGTATTTATGAAGTGGTTGCTAAAAACCTTTCTGCTAAAGGACTTAACAATGAAGCTGATGGTTGGAAACGACTCATAGTGGAGAAACCATTTGGCTATAGTTTGGAAACAGCCAAACACTTAAATAAAGGATTGCAGTCCTATTTTAAGGAAAAGCAGATATACCGTATTGACCATTATTTAGGAAAAGAAACGGTACAAAACTTATTGGTCACCCGTTTTTCTAATAGTATTTTTGAGCCGTTATGGAACAGAAATTACATTAGACATGTAGAAATCACCAATGCTGAAAAAGTAGGTGTGGAAAAAAGAGGCGGTTACTATGATAAGTCGGGCGCTTTACGAGATATGTTCCAAAACCATTTGTTGCAGAT
The DNA here is from genome assembly GCA_002746415.1 of Flavobacteriaceae bacterium. Lineage (GTDB taxonomy): Bacteria > Bacteroidota > Bacteroidia > Flavobacteriales > Flavobacteriaceae > Saonia. Next base: position 92,128 of record NVXD01000019.1, read on the forward strand.
TATTTCTCTTATAGTGATGGAGCCGCCTATAGGAGATAGTGCTGAGGCGATTAGAAACGAGAAGGTAAAGGCATTGAAATCGCTTCGTATCATGAGGGATCATGAAACCCTGTTCCAAAACACAATAAAAGGGCAGTATATTGCTACAGAGATAGATGGTAAAAAAGTAAAAGGATATAGAGAAGAAGAGGGTGTTGATCCAGATTCTACGACAGAAACCTTTGCGGCCATTAAATTTTTTGTAGATAACTGGAGATGGAAAGATGTTCCTTTTTATGTGCGTACTGCTAAGAAAATGCCAACGAAGGTGACAGAGGTGGTCATACATTTTAAATCACCGCACCATCAGATTTTTAAAGACACCAATGCTTTTGATAAGGATAATAAGTTAATTATTAGGATTCAACCTGATGAGGGGATTTTATTAAAGTTTGGGGTAAAGGTTCCTGGTCAAGGCTTTACAGTTGATAGGGCAAATATGGAATTTTACTACTCAAGTTTTGCTGATAACTATGTGATGGATGCCTATGAACGTCTTTTGTTAGATGCCATGCAAGGCGATGCTACTTTATATGCAAGAGCAGATGAAGTGGAAGCAGCTTGGGAGTTTGTAGATCCTATTCTTGATTACTGGAAAAATGGTAAAGATGTAATTACCCATGGGTACCCAGCGGGAGTTTGGGGTCCAAAAAATGCAGATGATTTAATAGAAGGACTTTCTATGTGGAGAAATCCTGGGGAGAATCTGGCTGATGATGATTCTGGATACTGTGTTATTACTTAAATAAAAATTGATGGAACTAAAAATATACAATTCTAAGGCTAAGGTAGCGGAATCTTTTTCGGAGTATTTAAAAGCTTTAATTCAGTCTAATGCAGTAACGCATATAGCACTTTCTGGAGGTAGTACACCAAAGATTGTTTTTGAATATATATCTGATAATTTCAAGAATGACATTGATTGGTCAACAGTTCATTTTTATTGGGGAGATGAACGTTGTGTGGCACCAAGTCATGAAGAAAGTAATTATAAAATGACAGTAGATTACCTCTTGAGTAATATAAGCATACCAGCAGGCAACATACACCGTGTAAAAGGAGAAGATATCCCTGAGAACGAAGCTGTAAGATATAGTGCCGTTTTAGATAAGGAATTACCTAAATTAAATGATATTCCCCAATTTGATTTGGTTATGTTGGGAATGGGTGATGACGGGCATACTGCTTCCATTTTTCCTCATGAAATACAATTGTGGAATGCTGATACCAATTGTGAAGTAGCCATTCATCCAGATTCTGAACAAAGACGAATTACCATTACTGGAAAGCTAATCAACAATGCCAAAGAAGTTGCCTTTTTGGTCACTGGTGCTGGTAAGTCTGAAAAGATGAGGGAAATAATTAAGACTGACGCTACTGCGCCAAAGTATCCAGCTAGTTTGGTGGTACCTACTTCTGGAAAATTGTTATGGTTTTTAGATGCTGATGCCGCAGCGGAGTTGTAGTGTGGAATTTTTTTAAACAACTGTTATTCATAAAATTAACGAATTGGCTAAAAAACAGTTTATTTTAGAGAATAGCGTAACCTAGTTGCTTATTTTTTCCAACCTATTTTTATATTTTCTCTTTTTAGGTTTTCTAAATATTCTTCCGCTTTAAAAACGGAAGAATCAAACTCTGTATCTCGTATAAATGCTTGTTCTTTTCGCTGTTTGCTTCTTGCAAATCTTCTAATGCCTTGTTCTGTTTCTACTAAAAGCCCTGGTACTGGAATGCTTTTCCCTTCTTTATCCTTGGCTACCATTGTAAAATAGGAGGAATTACAATGCGTTACTTTTCCAGAGGTAATGTTTTCGGATTCTACCCGCACGCCAACCACCATAGAGGTTCTACCTGTGTAGTTGACAGAAGCTTTAAGCGTTAATAAGTCGCCCACATCTATAGCGCTTAGAAAGTTTACGCGGTTCACAGATGCTGTAACACAATACCTTTGAGAGTGCTTAGAAGAACAGGCAAAGGCTATTTGATCCATTAAATTTAAAATATGCCCTCCATGCACCTTTCCACCAAAATTGGAATGGGATGGAAGCATAAGTTCTGTAATGGATACCTGTGATTCTGTTGCAGCTTTATATTTTTGCATTATGCTCTTCTATATTTAATGTTGTAGGTTCTTCATCAAAATCATCCTCTTGGGCCCGTTTTAAAATAGACTCTGGTATAGATTTTTTTGCTTTTGCCCCCATTTTCTTCAACTTCTCTATACTGGTAATAATATTTCCTCTTCCTTCAACCAATTTGTTCATGGCACCTCTATATTCAACTTTTGCCTCATCCATTCTTTTGCCAACCTTGGTCAAATCAATTACAAAACCTTCAAATTTGTCATACAAAGCACCTGCTTGTCTGGCAATCTCTATAGCATTTTTTTGCTGCTTTTCATTGTTCCACATGCTGTCTATAGTCCGCAAGGTTGCCAATAGGGTAGTGGGTGTAACGATGATTATGTTTTGTTCAAAAGCCTTGTTGTACAGTGAGTTGTCCTTGTTTATTGCTATGGCAAATGCAGGTTCAATAGGGACAAACATGAGTACAAAATCTGGACTTTCCATTTCATACAAATCTTCATATTTTTTTGCGGACAATTGTTCTACATGCCGTCTTAGAGAATTTACATGATCTTTTAAATGTTTCTCCTTTAAATCGTCTTCTTCATTTACAAAGCGTTCATAATCTGTTAAAGACACCTTGGAATCCACGACCATTTTTTTACCATCGGGAAGGTTAATGATGACATCTGGTAATACGCGACTGCCATCTTCCTTAGTGAAGCTTTGTTGTACGGAATACTCCCTATCTTTTTCAAGGCCAGATTTTTCCAGCACACGCTCTAACACCAATTCCCCCCAGTTCCCTTGCATTTTACTATCTCCTTTCAACGCTTTGGTAAGATTGATGGTTTCTTTACTCATTTGGGCATTCAGTTCTTTTAAACCGAATATTTGTTGGCGTAGCGCAGCGTGATAATCAATACTTTCTTTATGCGTCTGCTCCACTTTTTTCTCAAAAAGGTGTATTCTTTCTTGAAGTGGGGTTAAAATGTTTTTAATGTTTTCTTTGTTCTGTTCCGTAAACTTGGCACTTTTTTCATCCAATATTTTATTGGCCAGATTCTCAAATTCTTTGGTGAACTTTTCTTGAAGTTTTTCTACTTCCTCTTTTTGCTCCGTATTCTTTAACTGAAGATTTTCCATATCGGCCTGATACCGAATAATCTGATTGTCCAATTGGGCATTTTCTAAACGCAATTGGTTTTTCTCTTCCTCAGCATACCTCAATTTTTCTTCTTCAACAGTCAGTGAACTTCGTAATTGCTGTTCTCTTTCTACTAAAGTACTTTGACTAGATTTTGTCTTTAAATTCTGAATATAACTCCCCAAAAAGAAGCCTCCAGTTAAAAAAATCAGCCCAATTATGATATAAATAAGGAGTTCGCTCATTCGTTAATTTACATTTGAAGTAAAGATAGCGGTTTGACTTTAAAATGTTACTTGTTTATTTTAAACGAAGCCGTTTTTGGATCAAATGTAATGGTGTCTGTTGGGAACATGCTTTCAAATTCCCCATTTTCAATCAATTGTTTTGGGGTGCCAAAACTGGTTTCCCCTTTTTTCATCAACAACATTTTATCTGCTAATTGAAGCCCCAATTCAATTTCATGGGTGGTATACACAATTGTTTTATTGGTGGTATGTGCAATCTGCTGTAATAGTTTTAGAATTTGTGCTTTATGGTACAAATCTAAATGTGTAGTGGGTTCATCCAATAGCATTATAGAAGTATCTTGAGCAACAGCCCTTGCAATCATTACTTTTTGTAGTTGTCCATCGCTCAATTCATAGCATTTTTTGTGCTGTAATTCTTCTAATCGCACCATTTCAATAGCAGCGGTAATTTTTTCTTTATCTGTCTGAGATAAACTTCCTAGCCAATTGGTATAAGGTTGTCTCCCCAAACATATCAATTCCAAAACAGTCAAGTTTTTTGAAGCGATAGGTTCTGTTAACACCAAACTAATTTCAGTTGCTAATTCATAGGAACGGTATGATTCTAAAGATTTTCCTTTTACATCAATGCTTCCAGATAACTTAGGTTGTACATTGCCTAGCGTACGTAAAAGTGTAGATTTCCCAATTCCGTTTACACCCACAATTGCGATTAGCTCCCCTTGATTCAGGTCAAAATCTATTTTACTTGAAATTGCGATACGCTCCTTTTTGGATGCGTACCCAATACTAAGGTCTTTTATAGATAAGGCGATATGTGGTTCTCTAGTGTTGATAATTGCTAATTGTTTATTATTAAGGATGTTAAAATATCATTTTTCTTTTTCTAACCAACAACCAAATGACAACTGGCGCACCCACTATAGAGGTTATGGCATTAATAGGTAATACGTAGGCTGATGTTGGGAGTTGGGCTAATATATCGCATAACAGCATTAAAATAGCACCATAAATGATTACTGCAGGAACAAGGACTTTATGGTCTGTGGTGTCAAAAATTTGTCTAGTTAAATGTGGAACTGCCAAACCAATAAAAGCGATAGGTCCTGCAAAGGCAGTTATGCCACCAGCCAATACTCCAGTTGCTAGGATAATTAGGAATCGTTTCTTTTTAATATCAACACCTAGGCTTTTGGCATAGTTTTCACCCAAAAGAAAGGCGTTCAATGTTTTCATCAATGCTATACTAAGGAGTAGCCCAATTAAAACAAGCACAAATAGAATAGATATCTGGGTCCATGAAAGATTCCCTACACTACCAAATGACCAATAGACATAACGCTGCAAATTTTCAGCATTAGAAAAATAAGATAAGACACTGACCAAAGCAGCAGTGATGCTACCAAACATCAATCCAATAATCAACAAAGCCATGGTATCTTTAATTCTGGAGGCAACTACCATTACTGTAAGAAGTACTAAAAAACTTCCAATACTAGATGCTACGGCCAAGGAAACATCGCTTACAATGTCATATGCAATCCACCCAGATACTAAAGAAGACCCCATGATCAATAATGCTGCTCCTAGGCTTGCCCCAGAGCTTATGCCCAACACAAAGGGTCCAGCCAATGGATTTCTAAATAAGGTTTGCATTAAAAGGCCACTTAATGAAAGCCCACTTCCCACAAGAATTGCTGCAAGTGCTTTGGGAATTCTATAATTAAGGACAATATATTTCCAGGATTCTTCCTGAACAGTACCTCCAAAGATTGAATTCCATATATCCACAAATGGAATGCTAACAGATCCAAGGCTAATGTTTACACAAAAACTGATACATAATGCCAATAGCAATAGTAAAAAGGATATTCGATATGTTTTTTGAACAGTCACTTATTCCAAAGGAGTAAAAAAGAAAAGTTGATGGTTTGGTAAAATTTCAGGGTGTAAAATATGAATTAAATCTTTCAATACTAAATCCGGCCTATTGGGCCCCAATTCATAATACAATAATCCACCAGTTTCTCCCACAGTTTTAGCAAAGGTGTATATTTTTTTGTTTTTATAGGCATCAAATTGGCCGTAGTGTTGATTATCTTTTACCAATGCGTCATAAGAAGTGTATTGAGAAGGGGATACCCAATATTCAGCACGCTGGCCAATGTTTAATACGGTTTCTATACTCAAGGATAAACTTCCCGTTTCTTTAGTGTCTTTCCATAAGTAAGTGCTATTGGCATCTATTAAGAATTGTGATGCCCAACTTTTGCCACCTGGCACATACCAAACGTCTTTAAACATGGCACCGCTTAGTACAGTGGGTTTAGTCTCTGCATTTTGCGCTAAAGTTTTAGCTTCAAGGTATGACGCTTCTATACCTTTAAAAATACTATCCGCCTTCTTTTCCAATTGAAAGAAGGGAGCAAAAAACTTTATCCATTCTGCTTTTCCTAATGGTGTTTCTTCTGTCCAATCCCCATTATAAACAACAGGAATATTGGCATTTTGGATGGTTTCATAAATTGCATTTTGGTTGTCAATACCAAAACCAACGACAACATCTGGCTGTATCGCAATTGCCATTTCCGTATTTATGGACTCATTATTACCCAATTCTTTGATAAACCCAGCACCAATCCGTTTTCGTGTTTCTTTTGATGAAATATAATCAGTCCCTGGAAAACCAACCAATGTATGGATGACTCCTAAACTTTCTAATGCAGGAACGTGGGTAGTAGATGTCGCCACTAGCTTCGTTATAGGTACAGTGACTATGGCGTCGTATTCATTTATATTTAAGGTGATACTCGCCAATTTATTCCTTGGAATCAACGCATAGGTATACACTTTATTTGCGTTGGGCCATGGTGATGTAACTTTTATAATTGTAATTCCGGAGGATGACTTCTCTATACTGAATCCTTTTGCATAGGTAATATTTGCGACTTTTGAATCGGAAATTTCAATTGGTTTACCCTCTGTTGGGTCTTTGCATCCAGACAACAGAAAAAGCACAAATAGCGCCAACAGTACTACTTTTTTATTGTGAATCCTATGTGGAAATTGTAACATGAAATACGATGCTTTGTAGGTGAATATGATAAAATAATGCATTGAGAGCGATTCAAATGTAACCATATATATTATTGCTGGGCTAAATTATAGTACATTTTGTTATTGGCATACTTATCTTTATGAGTAGGCCGAATAAAAAAAGTGATTTTGTCTTTAATTCCTAAAGGCTAATGTATACTTTCGCATTGAATTTAGGTTTGATAGAGAAAATTCTGAAACAATTTCAGCATTGACTTTATCAATTAAAAGGGAATCCAGTGAAAATCTGGAGCTGTTCCCGCAACTGTAAGCTTTGTCCCAATGGGATGCTTGTTAAAAACTTCAAAACCACTGACCGTTTAGGTTGGGAAGGTAATTAGCAAGACGTAAGTCAGGAGACCTGCCAAATTCAAACAACTATTGTTAAACTTTCGGGATAGAAGTTTACGTATGGGTACAGACATACTAATCTCCCGTTTATTGGATTAAACGAAATGAACAAAAATTTTATTGGCTTATGTGCTATTGCATTGGCATGTACGGATGTTGTTGCACAAGAACAACAACAAACAGATGCTACACGCATTCAACATTTGGATGAAGTTGTAGTGAGTGATTCCCGTTTTAAATTAAAAAGGGAAAATTCTGGTAAAACGGTGATAAAAATCACTGCATTGGAACTAGAAAAAAATCAAGGAAAAACTATTGCCGAAATCATCAACGCCACAACTGGTATTGAAATAGTAGGTAGCAGAGGTAGACAGGGTACTATTTATGGAGTTTATGCTAGAGGAGGTAGAGGCAAGCAGGTATTGGTGGTCATAGATGGTGTTAGGGTATCAGACCCATCTTCTTCTTCCCAAGAGTATGATTTAAGATTATTGCCAACTGCTACTATTGAATCGATAGAAATTATAAAAGGAGCCGCAAGTACACTATACGGTACTAATGCAGCTACTGCAGTCATCAATATCACAACGAAAAAGGCTGCAGAGGAAAAGATTGCAGTAAACATTCAGTCTAGTTTGGGTACCAATCAAACTGCCACAAATCAGAATTATAATATATCCGATTTTTCTAACAGTGTACAGCTTAATGGAACAGTGGGGAAGTTTAATTACTTGGCCAGTTTTACAAACAACTATGCCAATGGACTTTCGGCAATTGTAACTCCTACCAATATTGAAGATGACTTTTCAAATTTCAGTACAAATGTAAAGTTGGGGTATCAATTTACGGATGTATTGAAAGTAACTGTATATGGCAACCATACCAAATTACGCACTCAGTTTGATGAATCTTTTGGACTTTTTGATGCTCCATATCAATTTTTAAGTGAGCAAAAACGAGCCGGACTTTCATCAATATATGCGTACAAAAATGGATCGGTTAATATTAACGCAGCCCTTACAGATTATACTTCTGAAAGTCAAAGTGCTTTTCCAAATACTTTTGAAGGAAAGAACCTGGTGTTGGATGTCTATAACAAATACACTTTTAATGATGCTTTTCATACCATTTTGGGGTTGAATTATATAAAAGATGAAAGTGCATTCGATGTTGCACGGGATTTTACAATAACGGATCCTTATGCTAATATGGTGTATGTCTCTCCTTTTGGGTTGAATTTAAATATAGGAGGAAGACTTAACAGTCATTCAGAATATGGTTCTCATTTCGTATATAATGTGAATCCGTCTTTTACCCATAAATTAGATGGTGCTTATGTAAAGCTATTGGGTTCTTATGCTACTTCATATATTACACCATCATTGAGTCAGTTATTTGGTTTCTTTGGTGCCAATGCAGATTTAAAACCTGAAGAGAACAAAACGATTGAAGGTGGTTTGGAATATGCAACAGAAGGTTTACGTCTCAGTGCGCTGTATTTTAATAGGGATGAGAATCAGCCAATTGTTTATGGTGCTAATGGTTATGAAAACACAGACGGATTTATTGAAGCTAAAGGAGTAGAAGTAGAGTTGGATTGGGATCTATGTGAAGCCCTTAGGATAACTTCCAATTATACATTTACAGAACGTAAGGGAGACAATGCCATTCGTATTCCAAAACATAAAGTGAATGCTTCTTTTGGGTATGAATTTTCTAGTAAAACCAATGCATCCCTGACGTATTCTTATACAGGTGATCGCTCAGATACTGATTTTAATACGTTTACTGATGTTGCATTAGATCCATTTTCATTAGTGGATTTGTATATAGGTCATGAACTGATTTCCAATAAATTGAATGTTTTTTTATCCGCTAATAACCTTTTGAATACCGAGTTTACAGAAATCATTGGTTTTACGACTAAAGGAAGAAACATAAGAGTAGGGCTTTCCTTGAGCTTATAAGGAAAACTAAAAAGAATGAGAAACTGAAACAAGTTCAGTTTAAATAAAAAAGCGGCTTGATATTCAAGCCGCTTTTTTATTTATTGGAAGTTTATATCCAAATTCAATTCTTTGTCCAAATACATATTGTCTTTGGTAGTGGTATGCATTTTGGAACTTGTCAATACTTTAATAGGCATTCTAACAGTAAAATCTCTTTTGGAGGCAATTCCTGTAATTTCCTGAATGGCTCTTGCTAATAGTGGCTCATTTACGTCTCCTAGAATTCCTAAATTACCAAAATCCTCTCTCAATTCAATATTAGGAGTTAAACCAGCGGTATAATCAAAGAAGCCATCTGCATTTTCATTCCTACCAACCAATGGTTGCATTCCCCAGCTATTTTCAGTATTTATCTGGTTTTCCTTACTTGAATTATAGACATAACTATTGTCTGGGATATCCACCAAGGTAATGGAAAATTCATTTTTACCTCTTGTGGTTTCTCCTATATGAACAACATTTACATAAGGTGCCAAGCCATTCATAACCAATTCACTTGCAGATGCAGAACTATTTGTTGCCAAAACATAAACTGTATTAAGGTTTAGGGTTTGTATGGGTGAACCATCACCCGTTGCTGAAGCAAAATAATCTTCTAACTGTTCTGCACTTAATTGAGGTTGTATTTTACTGCTCCATCGTTGCCTAATATATAAATCATTAGTATTGGTGCCACGAATCATACTTGCTAATAAACGCGATGTGTTAACAGAGCCTCCTGGATTGTATCGCATATCCAAAACTAGACTTGTTACCCCAGCAGCTTTTAATTGTCCAAAAGCATCATTAAGTTCTTCATCAAAATTACTGGTAAAACGGTTGTACATTAAATACCCTATTTTATTACCATTGATATCAAAGGAATTGGTGATGAAAACAGGGTTTTCGACCAATCCTTCCTGTTTGGTTAAGGTTACTTCCTCACTGTTTGGAGTAATTACATCATTGGTAATATCTGCCATATTAAGAGTGTAGGTATCATTGTCACCAAAAAGTAGCTGACTATAATTATTCAAGTTAAGTGTTTGTCCATCTACTCCAGTAAATAAATCACCGCGAGCAATATCTTTTGTGGAAGCATCAGAATTGGGAACAATATAACGTACATAGCCAAAAACATCATCGCTATCAGAAAATTGCACCAAACCAAACTCTAAACCATCACTTTTGGAGATTCCAGCAAAGGCACGCACCAATTCTTCGTAATCATCAATTATAAAGCTGAAACGATCCTCATTAAAGAGTACCTCATCAAACAAATCTTCAGGATTTGAAAATTGTTCTAAATAAGTAGTGTATGTTGCACTGGTAGCGAAACGATTGTCTCCTAAGTCCGTAACTTCATCTTGCCAAAAATACCATAGGTTTAGGGCTTTCCAGATAAAATCTTCAACGACAACATCTGCAGTTGGATCGGGGTCTTGTCCACCTGGGTCAAGGTCATCGTCATTCTTTTTACAATTGACAAATAAAATTGTGGTGCTCAAAAACAGCCAAAGGAGCTTTTTCATAACTTTTTTACTTTTGATTAAATCAATTATCATTCCAAATGAATGGATACTTTAATATTGATTTAATAACTTTCTTTTTTTTGCAATATACCTAATATTATATAGGTTATATAAGTCTAAAATAGTAAGATCTAAAGGAAATAAAAATTTTATGTAACAATATTCGATATACTTCGTCTTCATTATGTAACCCAATAGATAGGTTTGCAAAACAACAAAACCAACAATGAATCAGGCAGAATTTGTAAATGTAGTAATGCCATTTAAGGATAAGCTCTATAGGTTAGCAAAGCGATTGTTGACATCCTCAGAGGAAGCAGAAGATGCTACTCAGGAAATTTTGTTAAAGCTTTGGTCTAAGAATACTAAAATGGAGAGCTATAATAATGTAGAGGCATTTGCCATGACCATGACGAAGAATTTTTGTTTAGACCGTTTAAAATCTAAACAAGCGGGTAACCTAAAATTAGTACATAGTAATTACAGCGATGATAGCACATCATTACAAAATCAGGTTGAAGCTAAAGATAGTGTAAGTTGGGTTGAGCGTATTATGGAAGAATTGCCCGAACAACAGAAAATGGTACTGCAATTAAGAGATGTAGAAGAATATGATTTTGATGAAATAGGCAAATTATTGGAAATGAACCCTACAGCCGTACGTGTTGCATTGTCTAGGGCAAGAAAAACAGTTAGAGAGAAATTAATACAAAAACATAGCTATGGAATTAGTTAACATAGAAAAATTATTGGAAAAGTATTTTGAGGCTACCACAACAGTAACCGAAGAAGAAACATTACGAGCGTATTTCTCACAAGAAAATGTGGCAACACATTTGAAGCAATACAAACCCATGTTTCAATATTTTTCCAAAGCTAAAGAGGAACAGTATACAAAGCAGGTGCCATTAAAACCTAGAAAAAACTATTATAAGTGGATTTCCGTTGCTGCAGTAGCCGTTTTAATCTTTGGTATTTATTTTGGCCCCGATAGTTATCGGGATTACCAAGAGCAAAAGCAAGCAGAATTCGCCTATAATGAAACAAAAAAAGCAATGAGCTTGTTGGCCAGTAATTTTGGTAAAGGAACTGATAAAATGGCCTATTTAAATGAGTTTGAAACAACAACTCAAAAAATTTATAATAACAATTAAAAAACGTAAACAAATGAAAAAGTATATTTTAATAGTAGTATTTGCAATGTTACCATTATTTGGATTTTCACAATCCATGTTTGATAAATTTGAAGATGTGGACAATGTAACTTCTGTAGTGGTAAGCAAAAGTATGTTCAATCTTTTAAGTAAAATCAATGTAGAGGTTGATGATCCAGAAGCAAAGGATTTTATGGACATAGCCCAAAGCCTTACAGGATTAAAAGTTTTTATTACTGAGGACAAAGGTGTTTCAGCCGATATGAATGCAACTGTGAATAAATATCTCAAATCTGCATCTTTAGAAGAATTAATGCGTGTGAAGGATAAAGATGCCAATATTAAATTTTATATTAAAAGTGGTAAGAATGAAGATTATGTGAGCGAGTTATTAATGTTCATTACCGGAATAAATAATACTAATCTAGAAATCAATGATAGAAAAGTTGAAACGGTATTGCTATCATTGACAGGTGACATAGATTTAACAAAAATTGGAGCACTTACAAATAAAATGAACCTTCCAAAGGAATTGAACAAAGCTGGAAAGCATTAAAAGTGTAACAGAGGAATACAGAATTCAGTTACGGCATGGTAGTGAAATACATTCTGAAACTGAATTCTGAATTATATAAAATCAATTTAAAAAACAGAACAATGAAAAATAGTATAAAAGTTATGTTGATAATAGCTGTTGCTTTTGTGGCTTCATGTTCATCAACCCAAAGTCTTCAAGAGTATTATGTGGATAGTGCAGAGAACCCAAATTTTATTTCCCTGGACGTACCCACCAGTATTCTAAATTTAGCGGATGCTGATTTATCAGAAGGTCAAAGAGCAGCATTATCCTCATTAAGAAAATTGAACGTATTGGCTTTTAGGATAACCAGTGAAAATGAAGCTGAATACAAAATTGAAAATGCCAAAGTAAAAGAGATTCTAAAGAATGACTATTTTGTAGAACTTATGAAACTGAATTCTAGTTATGGCAAAGGGGTTATCAAATATTTAGGTGATGAAGATGCTATAGATGAAGTTATCATATATGGTAATAGTAAAGAAAAAGGTTTTGCATTGGTAAGAGTTCTTGGAAAGGATATGAATCCTGCCCATATTGTTCAGCTTATACAGGCTTTACAAAAATCTGATTACAAAGGTGAAGGTCTTGGAGAAATCGGAAATTTTCTAAAAGGATAAATCTAGACTTTTTATACAATACAAAATCCCCAAGTGCAAACTTGGGGATTTTGTATTGTAATCATATTCAACAGATGCGAGACTGAATTTTGGTTGTCTACCTTGCGCCACTAGATTCCAGTATAATTTGCGGGTGTTATTTGCTTTAACTCCTTTTTAATTACATCTGAGATTTCCAAAGTGTCAATAAAGTTGGCAATGGATTGTTGATTTATTTTTTCATTGGTACGTGTCAGCCCTTTTAAAGCTTCATAAGGATTAGGATAACCTTCACGCCTTAAAATAGTTTGTATGGCCTCTGCTACTACTGCCCAATTGTTTTCTAAGTCTTGTTCAAACTTGGTTTTGTTCAATAATAATTTATTCAACCCTTTTAATGTGGATTGAAAGGCAATAATGGTATGTGCTATAGGCACGCCTATGTTCCTCAATACCGTACTATCTGTTAAATCTCGTTGCAAACGGGAGACAGGAAGTTTAGCTGATAAATGCTCAAAAATGGCATTGGCCAGCCCTAAATTCCCTTCAGAATTCTCAAAATCAATAGGGTTCACCTTATGTGGCATGGCAGAAGAACCAACTTCGCCCTTTTTTATTTTTTGTTTAAAATACTCCATAGAGACATAGGTCCAAAAATCCCTATTCAAATCAATAATGATGGTATTGATGCGCTTTAAGGTATCAAACAATGCAGCCATATGGTCATAATGCTCAATTTGTGTAGTTGGGAAGGAGTGGTATAGCCCCAACTTTTCTTGAACAAATTGCTGCCCAAATGCTTTCCAATCAATATCTGGGTATGCTACTTTATGGGCGTTATAGTTTCCTGTGGCACCACCAAATTTGGCAGCACTGGGGATATCGTTCAATAAATTGAATTGTTCTTTTAAACGAACAACATAAACTTCAATTTCTTTTCCCAATCGAGTAGGGGAAGCTGGCTGACCGTGGGTCCTTGCCAACATTGAAATGTCTTCCCATTCCGTCACTAAACTTTTCAGTTTTTCCAATACTTCAAAATACTGTGGCACATAAACATCATTCATAGCCTCTTTTAAAGAAAGTGGAATGGCAGTATTATTTATGTCCTGGGACGTTAATCCAAAATGGATAAATTCTTTATAGGTCTCTAATCCAAGCGTATCAAATTCTTTTTTAATGAAATACTCAACCGCTTTTACATCATGGTTGGTAATTTTCTCTATATCCTTGATGGCTTGGGCATCTTCAGAAGTAAAATCTTTATATATTTTTCTTAATGCCTCAAATTTTGAAGCATCAAAAGATTGTAGCTGAGGTAATGGTATTTCACAAAGCGCAATAAAATATTCAATTTCTACAAGTACTCTATACTTAATTAAGGCCTCCTCAGAGAAAAATGGGGCTAGAGTATTTACTTTGTTTCTATAACGTCCATCAATGGGAGAAATGGCACTTAATTCGTTTACTGACATCTTTGTTTAGATTGAAATTTTGAAAGGAACAAAGATACTGCTTTTGCATGGTTAGGGTTGTGGATTGCTTGAATTATTAGTGAAGGGACTACGGGCTGTTGAAAATCAAAGCTTCGCCAATGTTATTCTAGCGCGAGCTTTATACGCAGCACTACCTTGTTCATAATTTTGCTCTAGCACCATTTTTAGTTCAGGATGAATCCAAGAATATTTTGAACCAATTAAGAGCAAACAAGTCATGGAATATGCTTTTGGCGCAACATTATTCTCGCCAATCAACCAATCAAAACAAACCGTAGCAATTCGTTCAAGATGTTCATCTGTAATAAACGTTTTGGAGATTGAATTCGATTTTTTAAAAAAGTCCAATACCAATAATTCACATATTTTAGCCATTGGTCTAATGGCGGATTCATGCTGAACCTTATTTAAGTTTTCAGTAAAATAATCTAAGTGCGGTAATATCGGGCTTAGATTATTTTTAATAGTATATTCCAATGCCCAGCATGCCCTAAGTGAAACAGGGTCCTTCACCATAAATACAATTCCCATTAGTGGACGGATGAGCGTAAGATTACCAAGGATAATTTTCGCCATTTCCCCTCTCTTTTTCCTAGTATGGTCTATATAACTTAATGAATTGTATAGCTCGTCTTTTGTCATTATAGGCCTGTTATGATGCGAAAATTCATCTGAGAATGAAATTACTAAAAAATGTTTGCTTGTATTGCAACTACACAATTTTATCCATTAAAGATGCAACCAGAATAGGCATACCATTAACGGCAGTTTCTGGAATGATGGTCAAATTCTCAAAATCTGATTTTTGAATACTTGGCTTTGGGTCTACAAAATAAATGGGAGTGCCATGTTGCGCATAGTTTACCAGACCCGCTGCTGGATATACTTGCATGGAAGTACCAATAATAATTACAATATCTGCATTTTGTACTAATTCTGCTGCTTTGGTAAGCAAAGGAACTTCTTCACCAAACCATACAATATGAGGTCGTAGTTGATGACCATTTTCACACAAATCTCCAAGAAACAAATCTTTTTTCCATTCTAAAACAGCATCTACATTTACGGAGCTACGTACTTTTAAGAGCTCGCCATGTATATGAATGACATTAGAACTTCCTGCTCTTTCATGGAGGTCATCTACGTTCTGGGTGACCACAGAAATATTAAAATGACGTTCCAAGTCTACCAAGGCTATATGTGCTTTATTTGGTTTCACATGTAACAACTGTTTCCTTCTTTGATTGTAAAAATTTAATACCAATTCAGGGTTTTTTGCGAATCCTTGAGGAGTGGCAACCTCCATGACATCGTGACCTTCCCATAGCCCATCCGCATCTCGAAATGTTTTAATGCCACTTTCTGCGCTTATGCCAGCACCGCTTAAAACGACTATTTTTTGTTTATGCTTCATTGTATGATTGCGATTGTCATTTCGAATGTAATGAGAAATAAATAGTTTAAGGTATTTGTTAAATAATAATGTGGTTTTTCAATTTTAGTATCTTAGGAAAATGTTTGATGCCCATTTGCTTAATTATTTAGAAAATATCATCACGCCAGAGCGTAAGCAACGGTTTATAGACATATTGGAACAACGTACTAGGTATATTACGGTCGCTATTGAGGATGTCTTTCAAATGCACAACGCCAGTGCTGTGATACGGAGTTGTGATGCTTTTGGGATACAGGATGCGTATATTATAGAAAGTAGGTTTGGAGAGCGCTTGGACAAGAATATTGCAATGGGTGCTCAGCAATGGGTAGATGTACATAGGTATGCCAGCACGACGGGTTGTATAGAAACCCTGAAAGGAAAAGGATATAAAATTATTGCTACAACACCTCATGATGATGATTTATTATTGGACGATTTTAAGATCGATGGTAAAATTGCTTTGTTTTTTGGTACGGAAAGAGATGGTCTTAGTCAGGAAGTGATAGACAAAGCAGATGGCTTCCTTAAAATACCAACGATAGGTTTTTCAGAAAGTTTAAACATCTCAGTTTCCGCAGCAATCATATTGCAAAATTTGACTAAAAAACTAAAGAAAGAAAATAGTGCATGGCAGTTAACTGAAGAAGAGAAGCAAGAGAAGCAATTAGATTGGGCAAAAAAATCAATCAAAAGTATCGATGCTATTTTGGAGCGCTATCAAGCAGAAAAATAATATTTATTATATTTAGTAACCATAAATACATAAGCTCATGACGACACTATTTTATATTTTAGGAGGACTCATACTGTTGATTATTATTCTTTCGCTATTAGCACCAAAAACGTATAAAGTTTCCAGGAGTGTGGAAATTTCAAAACCAAAAGCAGAAATTTTTAAGTATTTACTATCCTTAAAAAACATGGATGAATGGTCTCCATGGGCTAAAAGAGACCCCAATATGAAGCATTCGTATACTGGAACTGATGGAGAAGTAGGTTTTATTAGTCGTTGGGTAGGGAACAAGGATGTAGGCGAAGGGGAGCAGGAAATTACTAAAATTGTGGATGGTGAACGTATTGAAACCCAATTGCGATTTCTAAAACCATGGAAATCTGTTTCTGATGCATTTTTGTCTGTGGATGATAGTGCCAATGGGAAAATCAAGGTTAGCTGGGGTTTTACTGGAAAAAATAAATTTCCTATGACCATCATGGCAATGTTTATAAATATGGACAAGATGATAGGGAAGGACTTTGAAGAGGGATTAGCAAGTTTAAAATCTATAATGGAAAAATAATGGTTGGATATTTTGAAATACCAGTAAATGACATGCATAGAGCAAAAATGTTTTATGAAACTGTTTTTGCGATAAAGGTTGCTGTACATGACCTAGGTGGTTTGGTCATGGGGTGGTTTCCACGTGATTCTGAGAAGAAAGAAGCTAGCGGTTCCTTGGTGAAACATGAAATGTACGCAACAAGCGAAACAGCTGGTCCGTTGGTTTATTTTTCATGTCAAGATGTTGCTATAGAATTAAGTAGGGTAGTAGATGCTGGTGGAAAAGTTTTAAAACAAAAAACTGAAATAGGAGGAGGTCAAGGTTTTATGGGGCTGTTACTGGATTCTGAAGGGAATAGAATTGCGGTACATTCTCAAACATAGAATATAGAAGCTTCGGCCCTAGCACCAAATCTTACATCAATAATACTGGTGCCAATACCTCTGGAAACATACATTAACGACTCATCGCTTTTGTACCATCCTTTTAAATATCTTCCACTGCCATTTGGTTTAAAAATAACTTTCCCGAAGAATGTGACTTGCCCGCCATGTGTATGACCACAAAGTATTAATTTTAAAGGTATTTTAAGGCTTTTGTTTATGCTGTCTATTTCATCTCTATATTCTGGTCGATGGTTAAGTACAATTGTATCTAAGGATGTGTTAACATTTTGAGATGCCATAAAATAATTTGCATTACCCGCTAAATAATCATCAATTCCCATAATATTGATTGCTCTATTTTTTATATTTAAAACATGATTTTGATTGATTAAGAGCATTCCATTATTTACTTCATACACGCTCCTTAGTGTATCAAAATCTATACGACCCTCATATTCTTTATTTCCTAAGGTGGCTATTTTCAGAATATGATGGTCAATTAATTTTAAAAATTCATCTAAGATGGAAAGTTCACTTGTATAATTAATGGAATCCCCTGTAATTAATAGCGCATCTGGATTTTCTTTGTTTATTCTCTTTGCAATAGTTCTGTGAAATGATTTAATTTTATGGAGGTGCAAATCAGAAAGTTGAAGGACCTTTATTTTGTCAGTTTCATTTTTTGAAATATCATAGATTGTCCAGTCAACAACATACTTTTCAAACCAAAAAGCATCAAGTGCAATGAATCCCAAAGCTCCGAAAAACAGCTTTGAAATAAAGCTTTTTCTACTTATTTTCATTTATGAGAAATAGTTAAAGGGAGTAAAAATTATAGGCTCCATTAGGCTTTAGTTGAAAAGTTCCAAAAGTGCAATGTCATAGTCATTTTCCAAAATCACTTTTCCATTTTTAACTTCAACCTCAGTTTCAGAATAGGTGTCATATAGCTTAGTGCCATTACCAAAAAAACCCTTTACCCATAATGATTTTTTGCCTTTGGGTAAATTTAAGCCTACCACAACTTTATCTTTTATATCCTCATTTGTATAGGACCGACTAAAGACATAGGGTTTTTTGGCTAGTCTCTTGTGTTTACCCGCACCTATTGCTGGGTGCTTGTTTCTAAATTTCCCGAGTTTTTGCCAATGATTGTGTATTCTCTTAGTTTCTGCCAAGCTATCTAAATCTTGCCAATTCATGAAAGAACGCAAGGTGGCATCACCCTCTGTACCTTCTATAATCAAACTTCTTGCTGTTTCATCCCCATAATATATTTGAGAGGCTCCTTGAGTAAGCAAAAGTACATTAGCGGTATAAAATGGTCTTTTGCGTTCTTTGTCAAACGGTTGGCTATCATCATGTGAAGTAAGATAGTTGACCACGCTTTTCCCCTTTAATTTGGTGTTTAGGAGACGGTTGTATTTTTTAAAAATGGTTTCATAGTCTTTAAGAGCATCTTGTTTTAACTCAAAATTGATGAGGCTATTAAAACCATGGTCAAAATAATCTACTTTTTTATCTCCAAAATCAAAATTCCTACCGGTAGAAATGTTGTAATTGTACACTTCACCCATCATATAAAAAGAACTATCATCTAAAACAGCATTGGGATGCTTCTTTTTCCATGTTTCAAAAGCATATGAAGCTTCTTTGTAAAGTTCGCTCCATGCATTTTCATCCGCATGTTTAACGGTATCTACTCGGAATCCATCAATGCCTAAATCATTTACGTAATCCGTCAACCATTTAATAATATAAAAGCGAGGGGCCCTTGGGTAGTTTGTGCGTTCAAAAAAAAGCTGTAGTTCATCCAATTCATTAGATAATCTACCTTCTTCCTTCCATTTGGCCAATAGCGAGTCTGGTAGTTCCACTGCCTCATCAGTTTCCGTATAAATATCTGGTAAGTTATTTACCAATGTACAGCTCGTAGTATTCTCATAGGTTGTGAATTCACAGGTGGGTGAAGTCCTTACCCATTCAGAAGGCCAAACAGAATCCTCATTTGTAACTGGTCCTGTGTGGTTTATCACTACGTCTAGTAGAATTCGGATTCCTTTAGCATGTGCGGTTTTCACCAATGTTTCCAAATCTTTTTTTGTGCCAAAATTCGGGTCTAATGCTGTCCAGTCCTTGGTCCAATACCCGTGGTATCCATATGTGTTCCCGGTATTTTCATTGGTGTCTCCATGAACTTGTTCTACAACTGGGGTAAACCATATAGCGTTTACACCCAAATCTGTAAAATATCCTTCATTAATTTTTTGAGTAATTCCCTGTATGTCACCGCCCATAAAACCTCTTAAAACACCTGTTTTATTAGTTCGGTTAAAATTTATATCATTTTCGGTATTGCCGTTGTAAAACCTATCTGTTAATAGAAAGTAAATATTGGCTCCTTCCCAGAGAAAGGGAGCTTTTTTTTCTATTATTTGAGCGGAATCAAGAACTGCAAGAGTATCCTTGGGAGGTGTTTTTTTGAATTCTTCACAACTAAATACAAGTGCAATAAGGGGTATAGCAAAAAGTAGTTTTTTCATTTTCATGAATTTTCATTAAAGCTATAAAATGAAGATGAAACTAGAAAATTTATTTATGAAGCGAGTGAAGTTGTTTTTTAAACTAATTGATAATCAGTAGCATATGATAAAATAAATTACCTTTTTATATTTAAAACTCTGTATTCCTCATAACAACTACTAATGGCATCCAATATTTGGAGATCGTTTGCAGTGGCAATAAACGACCTTGAGTAATTACAATTACCAAGGATATCTTCTATATCTACTTTCTCTAATTGTAGCAATTCCATAAGAGTTTCCCTATCAAATTTGGCCGCCAATAAATTTTTAATATCGTCATCCCCCTTCATTTGCCTTAGCTTTTTCATTTGGTTTGGTTTTTTACCAAATAAATTCCGCAACAAATCTGCTGGGTTAAGAATAGCACCTAATACTTTGGTTACAGCGCTAGGACTTTTATTACCACCTTCATAGCTTTTGGACAATCCTGAAATACTATATTGATAGGCATTGTTAATGGGGAGGTTCTTTACATCAATTTCTAGAAAACCAGTAAGCTGATACGGTTTTACAATTACTTCCTCTAAAGCATATGCCAATTCAGTTAAGGTTATTTTTGTACCCTCAAATTTAAGCATGTCATTAGTGACTCTTACTTTTTGCGATTTAAAACCTAAATAGGTAAAATATAAAGTGTCATTTACTGCAGCTGTTATTGTAAACTGACCATCGTCATCTGTAATGGTACCCACTACTTTATTAAGGTTTACGACATGAACACTTACCATTGAAATATTGGTTTGTGCGTTGATAACAGTAGCTTTTATTTTACTTCCTTCGCCCTCTTGGGAGAACCCAACAAAACTGATAAGGCAAAGGCACAACAGAATAATTTTTCTCATCTTAAGATTTCAATTCTAAAAATAGCAAACAAAATAAAAAAACACGCAATAGCGTGTTTTTTTAATATACAATTAACTAATAGAAACCCTCTCTCTTTTTAGATCTTCTTTTTCCAGAAGAGTTTCCGGAACCTCCGGAGTTACTTTTAAAAGAACTTTTATCCCTTCTACGACCTCCTCCTCCGCTTCGGTTTTTATCTCTATCACCACCACTTCGGCTTTTATCTCTATCTCGTCCACGGCTATCTCTTCTACGTCCGCCGCCGCCGCCACTTCCGCCAGGGTTATTAGAAACCTCAACATTTACAAACCTACCGTCTACTTTAAATTCTGAAAAAGTACTGAGTATTTGTTCTGTGTGTTCTGCATCGGTATTGAAAAATGAGAAACTCTCTTTAGTGTCTACTTTATAAATGGCATCTCTTCCTACATCTAAGGTGTCTTTTAAGAAATCTTTTAAGGACATCCAATCGTACCCATCTTTTTCACCAACATTTATAAAATATCTTACAGAGCCATCTGTAGGAGCATCGTCTCTACTGCCACGTTCTCTTCTTTCTCCACGTTCACCTCTTTCTCCACGTTCACCTCTATCTCTTCTATCAGAACCTGACGAGTTAAGGTCTTGGGATTTGCTGTAATATTTAAAGAATCTTGTAAATTCTACAGATACAATTTTTTTAATAAGCTCATCTCGGTCAATATCTTTTAGCACATCAGTAATGGCGGGCAAGTAGTTATTTACATCCTCATTTATTTCTGTGTCTTTAATTTTATTGACTAAATGATACAACTGAATTTCGCAAATTTCTATTCCAGTTGGAATTTTCTTAGCAATGAAATCTTGTTGTATTTTTCGTTCTATGGCAGTAATTTTTCTCAACTCACTACGCGTTACAATGACCATTGAAATACCAGATTTCCCTGCTCTACCTGTACGTCCACTACGGTGTGTGTAGGTTTCAATCTCATCAGGTAATTGGTAGTTTATAACGTGAGTAATATCATCTACATCAATTCCACGTGCTGCTACATCAGTAGCAACCAACATTTGGATTTGCTTTTTACGGAATGAATTCATGACCAAATCTCTTTGGTTCTGACTTAGGTCTCCATGTAGTGCACCAGCATTATACCCGTCTTCAATTAATTTTTCTGCAACTCTTTGAGTATCTCTTTTGGTTCTACAGAAAACTACTGAAAAGATACCTGGGTTAGCATCCGCAAGCCTTTTTAAAGCTGGATAACGATCTCTACCACTAACAACATAATGCTCATGTTGCACTGTTGACGTTCCAGCATTCTTTGCACCCACTGTAATTTCTTGTGGGTTGTTCATGAATCTTTTAGCAATGACGGAAACTTCTTTTGGCATTGTTGCTGAGAACAACCAAGTGTTCTTCTCATCTGGAGTGTTAGATAAAATATCCTTAATGTCTTCAAAGAAGCCCATGTTTAACATTTCATCAGCTTCATCAAGAATACAATAGTCAATTTTGGATATATCTACCAATCCACGACTAATCATGTCCTTCATTCTTCCTGGAGTACCTACTATTATTTGTGCTCCACGTTTAATTTGTCTGGCTTGGTCGGTTATACTGGCTCCACCATATATAGCGACTACATTTATTCCTTTTTCGTACTTGGAATACAATTTTATTTCATTGGTAATCTGCAAGCAGAGTTCTCTTGTAGGAGAAAGTATCAACCCTTGAGTAGTTCTACTTTCGCTATTTATTTTTTGAATTAGAGGAAAACCAAAAGCGGCGGTTTTTCCTGTTCCCGTTTGTGCCAAAGCGACCAAATCGGTATCGTCTTCCAATAAAAGTGGAATACATTTTTCTTGTACTTCAGAAGGACTTTCAAATCCTAAATCAGAAATAGCATTCAATAGAGACTTTTGCAGTCCCAGTGCTTCAAATTTTGTCATAATAAGTGTTACTTAATTCGCAAATATCTATGTTGCATAAAGCGGTTTTCGTAAAAACTTATCAGACTCCGAGCAACACATGCTATACCAGCGGCGTTTATTAAAGTTGCAAAGGTACAGCTTATTATTTACATATAAAACAATAGCTTATAGGCTCTCTTTGAGGTAGTTAACAAGTTTTGCTATGGCCTTTCCTCGGTGACTTATCCTATTTTTTTCGGATAAAGGTAATTCAGCAAAGGTTTTATCATAACCGTTGGGTTTAAAAATAGGGTCATAGCCAAAGCCATCCTCGCCTTTTTTTTCATATGTTATTTCACCTTCAACAACACCATTGAATTGTTTTTTGGTGCTAGGGAGATTTAAGGCTACTATAGTTTTAAATTGGGCTTGTCTATTGTTCTGGTTTTTTAATTGACTTAGTAATTTGTCCATATTGTCCTCAGAGCTTTTTTGTTCTCCGGCATATCGTGCAGAGTATACGCCAGGAGCACCGTGTAAGGAATCAACTAATAGACCCGTGTCATCTGCAAAACAAGGATAGCCATAATGTTGGGTAACATGATCAGCTTTTATTTGCGCGTTTTCTTCCAATGTTGTCCCTGTTTCTGGAATCTCTTGAAGGCAGCCAATATCTTCTAGGGACAATAATACAATACTCTTAGGAAGAAGCTGCTGTACCTCTTTAAGCTTGTTAGCATTATGTGTGGCAAAGACAAGTTTCATTTTTTTTAATGATAGGATTACTAAGGGCTCAAAAGTAATGATTTTAATAAATGAACTCCTCTAAATAATATCAATTCAAAAGCTTTTTGTTTAATTTCAAATAGCAGGGATATCGAATAAAATTAATGCTTAATTTTGCACATTAATTTTTAACGAATAAAATGGTAGAAGTGGGTAGAAAATATGTGTTCGATTTTGACAGTACATTGACCAGAGTTGAGGCTTTGGATGTTTTGGCAGAAATGACGTTGGAGGGAAAATCCAATAGAACCCAAGTCATTAAAGAAATCCAAGAAATTACCAATCTAGGAATAGATGGGGATATTTCTTTTACGGAGTCGTTAGAAAAAAGAATAAAGTTATTGAATGCCCATAAGGATGATTTGGACGGTTTGGTGACTGAGTTGCGTCAGAAAATTTCTAAATCCATTGAAGCTAATAAAGAGTTTTTTCATAATTATGCTGATGATATTTATGTGATTTCATGCGGGTTCAAAGAATTTATTGATCCAATTGTTGCAGAATATAACATACCATCAGAACGGGTATATGCCAATACTTTTAAGTTTGATGGCGAAGGGAATATTATTGGTTTTGATGAGGATAATGTACTTTCTGCGCATAATGGAAAAATAGAATGTCTAAAAAAACTTAACCTAGAGGGTGAAGTACAAGTAATTGGTGATGGTTACAGTGATTATGTAATGAGAGAGGCTGGTATAGCGCATAAATTTTTCGCCTATACTGAAAATGTGCATAGAGACAAGGCAGCCGACAATGCCGATCATGTTACGCCTAATATGGATGAGTTTTTATTTGTGAACGACCTTCCAAGAAATATATCATATCCAAAGAATAGAATAAAAATTCTTTTACTTGAAAATGTACACCCAGCCGCTTTTGATAATTTATCTGAAGATGGTTTCTCAGTAGAATTGGTAAAACATAGCCTGACTGAGGAAGACCTTATTGAAAAAATTAAGGGCGTACATGTTTTAGGAATTCGTTCTAAAACCCAAGTAACACAGAAAGTTTTAGATGCCGCTAATAAATTGTTAACGGTAGGGGCATTTTGTATTGGAACTACTCAAATAGACCTAAAGGCTTGTAAGAAGAAGGGTGTTGCTGTTTTCAATGCACCATATAGTAATACTCGTTCAGTAGTGGAATTGGCTATAGGACAGATTATCATGCTGAAGAGAAGTATATTTCCTCGTAGTACAGAAATCCATAATGGACAATGGAATAAAACTGCCGCTAATGCTACAGAGGTAAGGGGTAAAAACCTTGGAATCATTGGTTATGGTAACATAGGCAAACAATTGTCAGTACTTGCGGAAGGCATTGGCATGCGGGTGTATTATTATGATTTGGGAGACCAATTAGCATTAGGAAATGCAGTGAAATGCAATACTTTGGAAGATTTGTTGAATGTATCCGATGTTGTTTCACTTCATGTTGATGATAATAAAGCCAATAAGAATTTTATTGGAGAACGTGAGTTGAACCAAATGAAAGATGGTGCTATCTTAATCAACCTTTCTAGAGGGTTTGTGATTGATATACCAGCACTGGCAGCTGCGTTAAAAAGCGGAAAACTTGGAGGCGCTGCAGTAGATGTATATCCTGAAGAGCCACGTGCAAATGGAGAATTTTATACAGATTTACAAGGCCTTAACAACGTCATATTAACGCCGCATATTGGAGGAAGTACAGAAGAAGCGCAACGTAATATTGCAGATTTTGTACCAAATAAGATAATGGCTTATATTAATTCTGGGAATACGGTTGATGCTGTTAATTTCCCGAATATTAGATTACCAAAACAGAACAAAGCACACCGTTTCTTACATATACACAAGAACGTTCCGGGAATCATGGCGCAAATCAATGAGGTATTAGCTAAATACGAAATGAATATTTCAGGTCAGTTTTTATCTACGGACAATGAGGTTGGGTATGTTATCACCGACTTAGATAAAGAATACAATAAAGATGTTATCAAAGCGCTTAAAAAAATAGAGAACACCATCAAATTTAGAGTGCTTTATTAAAATAAGTTTACCTGGTTATTTTGCCAATTTTAGTGAATAAGGGATAAGAAACTATTTTGGTTTCGTTTTGTTCCCATAGAGGTCTAATCTCGTTAATCAATTGGTTAACGGGATTTTCTTTTTTTTGCCTGATGTAGTTTTGCACGCTAGACCAGGAGTTAAAATACCCTTCTAAATCAGATAGACTTAATTCAGTTTTGATTTCGTAGTCTTTAGCTAGTTTAATTTCTGTAAAAGGGAATCCAATACTATCATAATGAGTGTCTATGTGTTTGCGTTCAAAACTCCAGTAGGGCCCAACAATTTCAGTATAAAAAGTATTGATAATGGCATCAATTTCTGGAGTGATATATAGAAGTTCGTAACCCCAAATTGCTAGAATAGCGTTTTTCTTAGCGACCCGATTTACTTCATTGTAAAAAGCATCAAAATCAAACCAATGTGCCGCCTGGGCAACTGTAATTAGGTCAAAAGTGTTGCTCTTAAAATTGGTTTCTTCCGCCCTTTGTTGGCTATACCTTACATTTTCTATTGGTACCGCTTGTTGTAGCTGTGTATCACTTATATCTGTAGCACTCACTGTTTTAAAATACTTGGATAAGACAGAAGCTACTTGTCCATTCCCAGTACCACAATCCCAACATGCATCCTTGTTATCCGTAAGGTTTAGCAAGGCATCATAGAATGTTTTAGGGTAAACAGGTCTATATTTTTTATAGGTTTTTGCCTGAGTAGAAAAATTGTCTATTATTTTCTTCATACTGCTATATTATTGATGGTGATACGGTTCATTTTTTAAAATAGTGAAGCCTCTGTAGATTTGCTCAACTACAAAAAGACGTACCATTTGATGGGAAAATGTCATTTTGGAAAGGCTTATTTTGCCTTTGGCTTTTTTGTACAGTTGTTCACTGAATCCATAGGGTCCACCAATAATAAAAACAAGTTGTTTGGTTCCCATATTCATTATTTTTTGAAGATGATTGGCAAACTCTACAGAACTATACTGTTTGCCATTTTCATCCAATAGAACTACAAAATCTGATGGATTAATTTTTTTTAATAATGCATCAGCCTCCTTGTCCTTTTGTTGAGACTCTGAAAGGTTTTTCACATTTTTTATATCAGGAATAATCTCTAGGTCAAACTTAACATAGTGTTTTAATCTCTGTTTATATTGTACAATAAGTCGCTCTAAATCTGCGCTATCGGTTTTTCCAATGGCAAACAATCTTATATTCATAAATGTAAAGTTATGGTATACTTGCTAATCTTTAAAGATAGGCATATGGGTTTGCCTTATGTTTTAGTAAATTAGCGTAAATCTAACTTTTGCCAATGATTTCGGAAGAACAATTTCAAAAAGAAATAAAACTAATCATAGAAAATGCCATAAGAGAAGACGTTGGTGATGGGGATCATAGTTCTCTTGCTTGTATTCCTGATTCCGCACAGGGAAAGGCTAAACTTTTAGTAAAAGATGATGGTATAATTGCTGGTGTGGCCTTTGCAAAACAGGTATTTGGGTATGTGGACAATGAAATGGAAATTGAAACCCTAATTGAAGATGGGCAAGAAGTAAAATATGGTGATATTGTTTTTTATATAAAGGGAAGTTCTCAAAGTATTCTAAAGGCAGAACGGCTAGTACTCAATGCGATGCAACGTATGAGCGCCATAGCAACAAAAACTAGTGGTTTTGTATCGCTCTTAACAGGAACAGACACTAAAATTTTAGATACTAGAAAAACAACCCCTGGAATACGCGCTTTAGAAAAATGGGCCGTAAAAATTGGAGGAGGGGAAAACCATAGGTTTGCACTATATGATATGATTATGTTAAAAGACAATCATATTGATTTTGCTGGGGGCATCACAAAAGCCATTACAAAGACCCAAGACTATTTAAAAGAAAGAAACAGAGACCTGAAAATCATTGTTGAAGCGCGTGACTTGGATGAAGTAAATGAAATTCTAAAAACCAAAGGGGTCTATCGTATTCTATTGGATAATTTTAATCATGAAGATACTCGAAAAGCTGTAGATGTTATTGGAAACACCTGTTTAACGGAGTCCTCAGGGGGTATCAATGAGAAAACAATACGAGAATATGCGAATTGTGGTGTCAATTATATTTCTTCTGGAGCATTGACACATTCGGTATACAATATGGACCTTAGCCTAAAAGCTGTATAGATGTCTGTAGAGATAGAAGAAAGAATAGAGAAAATACCCATTATTAATTGGGTGGCCAGATTATTGAAAGGAATTAAACTTTCTGCCTTCGAAGGACTTTCCATGTATGACTTAATGGAAATGTATATTGTGGGTGTTGTGAAGGGTGCTTTGTCATCCAGAGCAAGTTCCATTGCTTTCAGCTTATTTATGGCGCTATTTCCATTATTGATTTTCTTGATTACACTTATTCCTTTTATCATTCAGTATATAAGTTTGGGAAATGAGAATTTTGATACGCAATTTTTAATGTTCTTAGAATCTTTTTTGCCTTCTGCCACGAGTGACTATTTTGGAGATATTTACCAACAAATAAAAGACCAAAGGAGAGGCGGACTACTATCATCATCCTTTCTTATTTCTATTTTTTTGGTAGCCAATGGGGTAAATGCCATATTTGGTGGTTTTGAGAATTCTTATCATGTAGAACTAACCAGAAATTTTTTCCGCCAATATCTATATGCGCTATTAATTGGTTTGATTTTGGCCATTTTATTATTGGTAGGAGCCATTGGGTTTGTTTATTTTGAATTTTATATTGTTGAGTATTTAAGTGAATTCGCTGCAAAGACAAGAGGGTATGATATTGCCGAAAATGATGTTGTAGGAGTTACCATTGGGAAAATATTATTTTTTATACTGTTGTCTTATTTGTCAACGGCTATTTTATACTATTTTGGAACCAGAGAGGGTAAGCAAGCTAAGTTTTTCTCATATGGAGCCTTAATGACGACCTTATTGTTTTTATTGACTTCCTATCTATTTGGTGTCTATGTAGAAAAATTTGCTAGGTATAATGAGTTGTACGGAGCCTTGGGAGGATTATTGATTTTAATGGTGTATATCTGGTTAAATTCTAATATATTGCTTCTTGGATTTGAACTCAATGCAACCTTGAATTCCTTAAGAAAAAACATAAAAAAATAATGCGAAAAGAAAATAAGTTATTACTCCTATGTATCCTATTATTCTCTTTTCAATTATCTCATTCTCAGAGTGTTTTTGGGAAATGGAAAACCGTTGACGATAGGAATGGTGTGGAAAAAGCAGTCATAAATGTTTATGAAGATGAAGGGGCTATGTATGCCAAAGTTATTAAGATTTTAGAAAAAGGGAAAGAAAATGCAACCTGTGTTAAATGCAAGGGAGTTCGTAAAGACAAACCTGTAGAAGGAATGATGATTATAGACAGCCTTATCAAAAACAAAAAAGGAGAGTATACAGGGAAAACCTTGTTTGACCCAGAACAAGCAATGACTTTTAGATGCAAAATATGGCTAAACCCAGACAACTCAAATGAATTAAAAGTGAGGGGGTATTTGGCATTTATCTATAGAACACAAACATGGATTAGAGCTACAGATTAGTGAATGAATGATGGAGTCATGCAATATTTTATAAATGTAATATTACCTATTCCTTTAGAAAAGCTTTTTACGTATAGCATATCGGCAACTGAAGCAGAATTTTTGCAACCAGGAATGCGTGTAGCCGTCCCTTTCGGAAAATCAAAAATATACACTGCCCTAGTGTATATAGTTCATAATGACCCACCAACAGTTTATGAAGCTAAAGAAATCCATCAAATTTTAGATGAAAATCCCATTGTGCATCCTGTACAAATAAAGCTCTGGGAATGGATGAGCCAGTATTATATGTGTACCACAGGAGAGGTTTTTAGAAGCGCCGTTCCCTCAGCTTTTTTGTTGGAAAGTGAAACCTTGATTTTAAGGAATGATAAGGGAGTTTTTGATGAGACAACGTTAATGGATGATGAGTTTTTGGTGTTTGAAGCATTGCAACATCAATCCATTTTAAAAGTGCATGAAGTAGCTTCCATTATAGAAAGGAAAAATGTAATGCCTGTTTTGCAACGACTGTTGGAGAAAGGCGCTATCAACTTAAAAGAGGAAATATATGAGCAGTATAAACCTAAACTGGTTAGGTATATAAAGTTGGGTAAGGAGTATTTGTCAGAAGATGCTTTGGAAAAACTATTGGAAAGTGTAACCCGTGCCCCAAAGCAAAGTCAAGTAATACTTTCACTTTTTCAACTACAAGCTGTAACTAAAAAACCCATAAAGGTAGATGAGTTAGAGAAGGAAAGCGGCAGTTCTAAAGCAATTATAAAAGCTTTAATTGATAAAGGTATTTTGGAAGCGTATTTCATTAGGGTTGATAGGGTAAATTATACAGCACAAAACGAAATTCCAGAAATTCTCTTAAATGAACATCAAGAGAAGGCATTACAAGACATTCAAAATAGCTTCACTGATGATAAGGTGACACTTTTACATGGAGTAACATCTTCTGGTAAAACGGAAGTGTATATCAAACTCATTGAAGCGTGTATAGAGAAAGGTAAACAAGTATTGTATCTGCTGCCAGAAATTGCACTTACAACACAATTGATCAGTAGGTTGCAAAACTATTTTGGTGAAAAAATATCGGTATATCATTCAAAATACAACATACAGGAACGTGTAGAAGTATGGAACAATGTTTTGGAGTGCAAAAATAAAGCTCAAATTATTATTGGGGCACGTTCAGCCATGTTCCTTCCATTTTCAAATTTAGGATTAATTGTGGTGGATGAAGAACATGAATCTTCATTTAAGCAGTATGATCCTGCTCCAAGATATCATGCTCGTGACACTGCCATAGTATTGGCAAAATTGCATCAGAGTAACATCTTGTTGGGTTCTGCAACCCCAAGCATAGAAAGCTATTACAATGTAAAGATTGGTAAGTATGGGTATGCAAGTATTAAAAGACGATATGGAGATGTCATGTTGCCAGATATGGAATTGGTGGATATAAAGGAACAGACTAGAAAAAAGCGAATGAAAGGTCATTTTTCTGAACGTTTACTGGAAGAAATAACCATTGCGCTTGAAGAAAAAAAACAAGTTATTTTATTTCAAAATAGAAGAGGTTATGCACCTATTATGGAGTGCACCACCTGCGGTCACTCTCCCCAATGCCCCAATTGCGATGTAAGTTTAACCTATCATCAACGTAGCCAACAATTACGCTGTCACTATTGCGGACATCATATAGCTTTGCAAGTAAGTTGTTTGGCGTGTGGTTCCCCAACATTGGACACCAAAGGATTTGGAACGGAGCAAATAGAAGAGGAATTGAATGGATTGTTTCCTGATGCTAAAGTAGGCAGAATGGATTTGGATACCACTAGGGGGAAACATGGGTATGAGAAAATAATAACTGCCTTTGAAAAGCAGGAACTGGATATTCTTGTGGGAACCCAAATGTTGACTAAAGGGTTGGATTTTAGAAATGTAGATGTAGTTGGTATTATGAATGCAGATACCTTACTTAATTTTCCAGATTTTAGAGCGCATGAAAAAAGTTTTCAATTATTGACTCAGGTTGCTGGTAGGGCAGGGCGTACTAAAAAGAGAGGGAAGGTTTTAATACAGAGCTACAACCCATATCATCAAATTTTAAAACAAGTGACCACAAGTGATTTTGATACGATGTTTGCGGAGCAATTGTATGAAAGGGAGCAGTATAAATACCCTCCGGCAAACAGGATAATTAAAATCACCCTAAAACATAAAGATTATAATAAGTTGAATGAAGCCGCACATTGGATGGGCAAATCGCTAAAAAACATCTTCGGGGAAGGTATTTTAGGGCCAGAGTACCCTCCTGTTGCAAGAATACGCAATCAATTTTTAAAAAACATTATGGTTAAAATCCCAAAGGAGCATTCTGTTATAAAAACTAAAAATAGCATTAAAAGAGTTGAAAAATCTTTTAATGCTATTTCCCAGTATAAAAGTGTACGCATAATCTACAATGTAGATTATTTATAACTTAGACATTGCTTAATGCATCAGCAAGCTCAGTCTTTTTATTTCTACTTAATGGTATTTGTCTACCGCTAACTTCAACATTTTTACTGTTAAATTTTTCTATTTTCTCTAAGTTTACAATATATGATTTATGTATTCTAAGGAATTTGTCGGCAGGTAATTGTTGTTCAAAGGATTTCATTGTTGATAAAATTACAATATTGGCCTCATCTGTAACCAATTTAATGTAATCACCTAGCGCTTCAATCCATTTGATATCATTAAGGATAACTTTTCTTTTCTTAAGGTTACTCTTTACAAAGATATGTTCTTCGTCCTCATGAACCTGGTGCAATTGCTCATATTTAGCTACTGCTCTTTTAACAGAGGCATCAAAGCGAGCTAATGTAATAGGTTTGTGTAAGTAATCTGTAACATCATACTCAAATGCCCTTAGAGCATAATCCGGTTTTCCGGTGATTAAAATTACTTGTGGCGCGTTTTCTAATGATTCTAGTAAATCAAATCCAGTAATAATTGGCATTTCAACATCAAGAAAGATTAAATCTATCTCATTGTTTTTGATACCGTTTTTGGCTTCGATAGCATTGCTATACTCTGCAACCAAGGCTAGGTTTGGGTGATTGTTTACCAACTTTGCAACTGCCATTCGTTGCATCGATGAATCGTCTACGATTATACTTCTTAATTTCATAAATGGGGTGATTTGTGGGGTTAAATCATGAACAAAGTACTGAAAAAACACACGGAACTCCAATAAAAGATGTAAACATGGTGTTAATTGTTGTGTAAGTGGTAAAATGCATGATTAACGTTAGGTTAAGTTTGGTTTATATTTAAGACTGTTAATAACTCTTTCAACTAATAACGAAGAATTTACTGTTTTCTTGTAAAAGGTGCGAATAATTATTACTTTTGCCTCCCTAAAATAGAAATAAATATGAATCATTACGAAACTGTTTTCATTTTGAATCCCGTTCTATCTGATATTCAGATAGAGGAAACAGTTAAGAAATTTGAAAATTTCTTAATTAAGAATGGTGCCAAAATGGTATCCAAAGAAAATTGGGGCCTAAAAAAATTGGCGTATCCCATACAGCACAAGAAAAGTGGTTTTTACCATTTGTTTGAATTCGCCTCTCCTGGTGAAACTATTTCTCCTTATGAGTTAGAGTTTAGAAGAGATGAAAGGATCATGCGGTTCTTAACCGTTAAATTGGACAAGCATGCCATTTCATGGGCAGAAAGAAGAAGAACAAAGTTAAAAGCTAAAGCGTAAGGAATATGTCATCTATAGAGCAACAAGCAAAAGGTAAGAAAGATGGGGAAATCAGGTATTTAACCCCATTAAACATTGAAACCAATACGAAAAAGAAATATTGTCGTTTCAAGAAATCAGGAATTAAATATGTGGACTATAAAGATCCAGATTTTTTAATCAAACTGGTAAATGAACAAGGTAAATTGTTACCTAGGAGGTTAACAGGAACCTCATTGAAATTTCAAAGAAAAGTGGCAACAGCTGTTAAAAGAGCACGTCATTTAGCATTAATGCCTTACGTAGGAGATTTACTAAAATAAAAAGCTAATCATGGAACTTATATTAAAACAAGACGTACAAAACTTAGGTTTTAAAGATGATGTGGTTGATGTAAAAAATGGTTTCGGAAGAAACTTCCTTATACCACAAGGGTTGGCTGCAATGGCAACACCTTCTGCTAAAAAAGTTTTGGCAGAAAACCTAAGGCAAAAAGCACACAAAGAAGAGAAAGTTGTTGCTGGAGCTAAAAAAATAGCTGAAGCTCTTAAACAATTAGAAGTTAAAATAACTGCTAAAACTGGAGGAGGAGATAAATTATTTGGTTCTGTAACTAATATGGATGTAACTGATTCTTTGAAAAAAGAAGGTCATGAAATCGATAAAAAGTTTATCTCTATTAGAGGTGGTTCA
This sequence comes from Flavobacteriaceae bacterium, assembly GCA_002746415.1. Lineage (GTDB taxonomy): Bacteria > Bacteroidota > Bacteroidia > Flavobacteriales > Flavobacteriaceae > Saonia. Next base: position 125,696 of record NVXD01000019.1, read on the forward strand.
ATTAAAAGAACAGGAACTTATGTGGCTAGTATTAGGTTACATAGAGCTGTAATTGTTGATTTCTCCTTTGAAGTAGTAGGGGATAAGAAATAAATAAAAACAGTTAATAAGTTATTAAGAGCTATGCGTGCATAGCTCTTTTTTTTTGTTATTTTTATACCGACTAATAACTCAAAATAAATACTATTATGAAAAGAATTCTATTGATGGGAGCTGTTATATTATTCTCAGTATTTTCCATTCATTCACAAGTGACTACATCCAATATTCGTGGTAATGTTGTGGATGATCAAGACGTGCCTTTATTGGGGGCAAATATTGTAGCTGTGCATACACCTACAGGAACTACATATGGAGCAATTTCCAATGAAGACGGTATCTTTAATTTGTTAAACCTAAGAGTTGGTGGCCCATATGATGTTACTATATCTTATGTTGGTTTTAAAAGCATAGTAAGCAATGGTGTTTTTTTAACATTAGGAAAAACCTTTAATGTGAATGCCAAATTGGTTGCCGAGAGTCAGGCTTTGGATGAAGTTATTTTAGTTTATGACCAAACTGGGACCTTTGGAAATGACCGCACTGGAGCAGAAACTAGTGTGGGTAGGAGAGAGTTAACAAGATTGCCTACTATTTCTAGATCAGCCCAAGACTTTACAAGATTGGAGCCTACGGCAAGTGGAAATTCCTTTGGAGGTAGAAATGATCAGTTCAATAATTTTTCTTTAGATGGAGCAATCTTTAACAATCCCTTTGGATTGGATGCGCCAACACCAGGTGGGCAAACAGGGGCACAACCAATTTCTTTAGATGCAATTGACCAAATACAAATTAGTACGGCACCTTTTGATGTTACACAATCTGGTTTCACAGGCGCTACTGTAAATGCAGTAACTAAAAGTGGAACAAATGAATTTAAAGGAACTGTTTATGGCTTTTATAGAAATGAAGACCTAACTGGAGGAAAAATAAAAGGTGAGGATGTAACAAAGCCTAAATTGTCACAGAGTCAATACGGTGTTAGTATTGGAGGTCCGATTATTAAAAATAAACTGTTCTTCTTTATGAACTTTGAAAAAGATCAAAGAGATGATTTAGGAACAAATGGATTTGTACCAAATACAGGCTCTGGTGCAATTAATGAATCAAGAGTATTGGAGCAAGATTTAATTGATGTTAGAAATGGTCTTTTGGGAGTTGGATACGATCCAGGAGCATATCAAGGATTTACACACAATGCAAATTCTACCAAAGGGATTTTTAAATTGGATTGGAATATTAATGACAAGAACCGTTTGGCAGTTATTTATAATTTCTTGAATGCATCAAAAGATAAACCAGCGCACCCTACGGCGATTGGATTTAGAGGTCCAAATCTTTCAACACTTCAATTTGAGAATTCAGGCTATCAAATCAATAATGAATTGAGATCAATTCAATTAGAATTAAATTCTACATTATCTGATAATGCGACAAACAAACTTCAGGTAGGATATACACATTTTAATGATTTTAGAAATCCATTCTCAACACCGGCACCTTCAATTAACATTACAAAAGATGGTTCTAGATATATCATTGCAGGCCATGAACCATTTTCAGTACATAATAGATTAGATCAAAAAGTTTTCCAATTTTCAAATAACCTAAATTTTTATAAAGGAAAGCATACGTATACAGTTGGGGTTTCTTTTGAGAAATTTCAATTTGATAACTCCTTTAATTTAACTTCTTATGGGTTTGATTTATTTGGAAGTGTTGATATAGCTGATTTTGATGCAAATAACTATGCAGCTGGAATAGCTAATGCGCAAAATGTATTTAATGCCAATAATGCCGTAGACGATGGAATAGCAGGTGGTTGGAAATTGGCAGAAACCAATGTAGGACAACTATCCTTTTATGTACAAGATGAATGGACCGCATCTGATAGATTTAAATTAACCTATGGGGTCCGTGTAGATAAGCCTTTATTTTTTGATTCTGCACAAAAGGCACAGGATGTCATAGACAAGGGTTTTGTCTTAGGAGATATTCCATATTTTAATCCAAATACTGGAGAATCCGTTTTAGTGGATAATACACAATTGCCAAGCAATGACTGGTTGGTTTCTCCAAGAGTAGGGTTTAACTATGATGTAAATGGAGATGATACTTTTCAATTGCGTGGTGGTTCTGGGTTGTTTACAGGAAGATTTCCTTTTGTATGGTTAGGAAATCAAATTGGAAGTCCAGATGCATTTTTCTTGCAAGCTGTTGATCCTGAGTATAAATTCCCACAGGTATGGAGAACAAATATTGGTGCGGATAAAAAGTTTGAAAGCGGTTTAATTTTAACTGCAGATGTGTCCTATACTAAAGATACAAACGGTCCACATGTACAGCATTGGGGATTAGCAAATCCAACAGGAACTTTAAGCGGTGTAGATAATAGACCAAGATATGCGCCAGAAAACGTTCTTACATTTGATGGGGCTCCTGGGGATGGTCCATTTGTATTTACAAACTCTGACAAAGGTCGTATTATTAATGCTTCCTTAAAAGCACAGAAAACTTTTGATGGTGGTCTGTATACCATGTTGGCTTATAGTCATCTAAATGCTAAAGATGTAAACTCTATTGAAGCAGAGATTACAAGTGATGCCTTTGCAGGAAATCCTGTTTCAGGGAATGTTAATGATGATGTGTTAGGGTATTCCAAATATGGTGATACGAACAGATTTATCGGTGTGGCCAGTAAAAGGTGGAATTATGGGAAAGATAAATGGTCATCTACGCTATCTACTTTCTTTGAGTATGCTCAAGGAGGTCGTTTTAATTATACATACGGAGGAGATATAAATGCAGATGGTTCAAGTCTTAATGATTTATTATATGTGCCAACTTCTTCAGAAATCGGACAAATGACATTTTCTGGTGCTGGTCAAGGTGCAGCTTTTGATGAATTTATTAGTCAAGATGATTATTTAAGTGGTAGAAGAGGTCAATATGCAGAACGCTATGCGGCTCTAGCTCCTTGGAGAGGAAAATGGGATATGAAATTCATTCAGGAACTTAAGGTTGGCGGTAACAATGCAATACAGTTTAGTATTGATGTCTTGAATATTGGAAATCTTATCAACTCTAACTGGGGGTTAACACAAATTCCTAATAGTATACAACCAATAGGGGTAAGTGTAGATGCTGCAACAAGTGTCCCAACATATACATTTGATGGTGCTTTAACTGAAACTTTTGGATATGATTCTAGCTTATTATCCAGATGGCAAGCACAATTTGGAATGCGTTATATATTCTAAATAAAACAAATAGTATTGTAATTGAAAGACCATGTGAAAGCATGGTCTTTTTTATTGTGATAAATTGTTAAAAATCACTTTAATTTAATAGGAGAGGATACTTTAATGATGCGCTTTTAACTATTTTTGCCCTTTTATTTTTAGATGCGTAAATCAAGTGTTTTTTCATTTCCTCGACCAGAGAAGAGTCCCATTTTCTATGGCTATATTATTTTATTAGTCGGTACTCTAGGTGTGTATTGCAGTATTCCTGGGCAAACCATAGGTGTTTCTGTTTTTACGGACCCAGTAAAAGATGCTTTAGGGCTTTCCCGAAATCAATTTAGCAATGCCTACATGATAGGCACTATAGTTAGTTCGTTGGTTATTGGAAGGGCAGGAGTGTGGTTTGATGTTTATGGAGCGAGAATCGTAGCGACTGTTGCGGCTCTAGTCCTTGCAATCACCTTGTTTTTATGTTCGTTTGCAACGCATATGAGCTCCTTTGTAAAAGAGGTATTACAATTAGATACTTGGCTAGTGCCTTTTACGATAATGACCCTATTGTTTTTCTTGCTACGGTTTGCGGGTCAAGGCGTGTTAACCATGGCATCCCGTAATGTAATCATGATTTGGTTTGATAAGCATAGAGGAAAGGTAAATATGTTTACTAGCATAGCGCTGTCTTTTGGTTTTTCTTCTTCTCCTCTCTGGGTAGATGCCTTAATTGAGCATAATGGCTGGCAAGGTGCATGGCAATATTTGGGTGTTGGATTATTATTGATTTCTGTAGTTATCTATATTTTTTTTAGAAATAGCCCCGAAGCACATGGTTTGTTGCCAGATGGGGTAAAGGAAATTTCTGAAACTGAAGAAAAATCAATTTTAAATAAAAAACAATACACCCTTCCTGAAGCAAAAAAAACACGTGCATTCTGGATGTACGCGCTACTATTATCTTTTAATAGTTTTTTTGTGACAGGGCTTACCTTTCATATCGTTTCAATATTCGCCAGTGAAGGGCATCCAAAATCGGAAGCCATTGCTATTTTTTTGCCAGCATCAGTGGTGGCTGTGACCATATCTACCATTGCCAATTTTTTTAGTGACTATTTGCAGTTGCGTTTGTATTTGTATTTAATGATTGTTGGTGGGATTTTTGCTTCCATTGGCTTTTTGTTTCTGAATACTCCTTTTGGAATTCCCTTGCTAGTTATTGGTTTCGGGATGATGAGTGGTTTCTTCGCTGTTTTAAATACCATTGTTTGGCCTCGATTTTATGGGCGTAAAAATTTGGGCGCCATTACTGGGAAGGTAATGTCCTTTTTAATATTGTCTAGTGCTTTAGCACCCAGTGTTTTCAGCCTTTGTTTTAGCACCTTTAACTCTTATGAACTCATTGGTTGGTTAGGGCTAAGTTTTTTGTTATTCTTGGTTATTGGTTCAGTAAAGGCTAGGAATCCACAATAGAAACAAATATTCACAACCCCAAGTAATTGTACTAAATATCATATTTTTTCATCTAAAGACGAATTGAAAGAATGGTCTTTACTATTTTTGCAAAATAGAACCTTAGGGTACTGCAATTTTTATAAGTAGCATGAAATACACAAGATTAACAAAGCAGCAATTAGAAGAATTACAACAGGAGTTTATTAATTTTTTGTCAACCCAATCTATTACTGGAGATGAATGGACAAAAATAAAAGCGGATACCCCTGAAGTTGCAGAAGAGGAAATAGATGTTTTTAGTGATTTGATATGGGAAGGAGTATTGACTAAAGTTAAGTTTCTTGAAAATATTTCTGCACAACAGATGCATTTATTTCATTTAACCGATAAGGAAATGAAACTGATTTCTGTAAAAGTGATGAATCCAGATATAGATTTACAGACTGAGGTCGGTTTTGGCTGGTTCAAAAAGAATTTTCAAGGAGACTTTGTGGAATACTTAACTGCATCTAAAGCGTATACGGAGGATAAAAACTTGGATAAGTTCAATTTAATTAAGCAAGGTGCAAGCATTACCAAAGGAGCATTGTTCAACTGGTTTGATGATATAATCAAATAATTTGGAATCAAGTCCATCAGCGTCGAGAGGTTTTTAAGGTTCCTGTCTTCACGAGAAACACAAATAAGTATATTTACAACAGAATTATAATTAATGGCACAGAAACCAACCATACCAAAAGGCACAAGAGATTTTTCTCCATCTGAAGTAAACAAGCGAAATTATATATTTGATGTCGTAAAAAAACATTTCCGCACTTTTGGTTTCCAACCTATAGAAACACCTTCTTTTGAAAATTCCGATACCCTTATGGGGAAATATGGAGAAGAAGGGGATAGGTTAATCTTTAAAATTTTAAATTCTGGAGATTTCTTAAATAAGGTTGATGATGCGACCTACATCAATAAAAATTCTAAGGCTATTACAAGAAGTATTTCGGAAAAAGCCCTTCGCTATGATCTTACTGTGCCATTTGCTAGGTATGTAGTGATGCATCAAAATGAAATTGACTTTCCGTTTAAAAGATATCAGATTCAACCTGTATGGAGAGCAGACAGGCCTCAAAAAGGTCGTTTCAGAGAATTTTATCAATGTGATGCTGATGTGGTCGGTGCAAATTCCTTGTTGCAAGAAGTGGAATTTGTGCAATTATACGATGCAGTTTTTTCAGAATTAGGACTAAAAGAGACTACTATAAAAATCAACAACAGAAAAATTCTTTCTGGAATTGCGGAAGTAATCGGAGCTAAGGATCTGTTGATAGATTTTACAGTAGCCTTAGATAAATTAGATAAAATTGGAACTGACGGCGTTAAAAAGGAAATGTTGTCCAAAGGCATATCTGAAGCAGCTATAGAAAAAGTGACGCCCTTATTTTCTCTGGTAGGTGCCAACGCATCCCAATTAGCTCAACTTAAAACACTTTTGCAAGATTCAGAAGAAGGGAGTAAAGGGGTAGAGGAGCTTAGCTATATTGTACAGACGCTTGAAACCTTAGGCTTGCAATCTGCAAAATTACAATTGGATGTTACTTTGGCTCGTGGTCTTAATTATTACACGGGAGCCATTTTTGAAGTATCCGCTCCAGAAGGAGTAAAGATGGGTTCTATTGGTGGCGGTGGTCGTTATGATGATCTTACCGGAGTATTTGGATTAAAAGATGTGAGCGGTGTAGGGATATCCTTTGGATTAGACCGAATTTATTTAGTGTTAGAAGAATTAGGATTGTTTCCTGAAACAATAGACCAATCATTAGAAGTGCTCTGCGTTAATTTTGGTGAAAAGGAAGCTTTGGCGGCCTTAAAATTGGTGGGGAAGCTTAGAAAATCTGGAATTAAAGCAGATGTGTATCCTTCGTCAGCAAAAATGCAAAAGCAAATGAAGTATGCCAACAATAGAAAAGTACCTTTTGTGGTGCTTATTGGCGAGCAAGAATTAGATGGGAATTCATTTGTGGTAAAGAACATGGCAGAAGGCACTCAGGAGACCTATGGGTTGGATACCGTTGATGACTTCATCAATCAACTATAATAAACCGAGTCCTTTCGAAATAAGGCGCGATTGAGAAATCCAAACAGCGATACTAGATAAGATTTCTTGTCACTCTTTCAGGCTCCGTCGAAAAGACAATTGTGTTTAAAAATGTAAATGCAAGCCTCCTCAGAGACGTATGTCCTTTCGAAATGAGGCACGATTGAGAAATCTAAATACCTACAGCTTTTCTTTAATTGCTTTAATAATGGTCTTGTAGTACTCCGTATCATGCGGCACATATTTTTGAATATTGGCCATCCCCCAAGTTTCTTCAGCAAATTTGGTCATTGAGATTAGATCCAAAGCTTCAACCTCACTTTCTTGTTTTGTAAGCTGCCCTAAAGGAACTTTCAATTCACATATAAAGGTATGATGGAATTCGCAATCCACTAATGTATTGTGATGGTGTTGTCTACTTTTAAAAACGCCAATTTTTTGTAAATCTGTCTCAGAAATGCTTAGCCCAATTTCTTCTTCAATTTCTCGAAGAGCAGAAGTTAGAATCTCCTCGCCAGCACCAATATGCCCCGCAACGGAAACATCCCATAAAAGAGGGAATATATTTTTAGCGCTCCCTCTTTGCTGGATTAATATTTTGGCTGTCTTGGTATAAAACCAAATATGGACCGTAGGATGAAAAATGCCATTCTGATGAGCCACGGACTTCAGAATGATTTCACCAGTGTAATTGCCATCGGTATCTAATACATCTAGTAGTTCATCCATAATACATAAGTAAGATAGTATTACCTGTTTGCTCAGAGTTGAAAACTAATCAAAATAAAAAATCTTAACGCCAACCAACCAGGTAATGCTAAAAGTAGGTAATGCCTATTCGAAATAACTGAAGGTTTCACCTTCCTTAATATTTAATAAGGTTTCATAAATGAGATGGATCACATTTTCAACATCATCTTGGTGCACTGTTTCAACAGTAGTGTGCATATACCTAAGAGGTAAGGAGATTAGTGCGGAAGCAACTCCACCATTGCTATATGCAAAGGCATCAGTGTCTGTCCCTGTCATTCTAGAGGCTGCCATACGCTGAAAGGGTATTTTATTCGCTTCTGCAGTTTCTATAATGCGTTCTCGTAACTTATTTTGTACCGCGGGGGCATAGGAAATAACGGGTCCAGCGCCAATTTCCGTATGGCCTTGGGTTTTTTTCTCAATCATAGGAGTAGTGGTGTCATGGCAAACGTCAGTGACAATGGCTACATTGGGCTTAATGGTCTGGGTTATCATTTCTGCACCTCGTAATCCGATTTCTTCTTGTACAGAATTAGTAATGTACAGACCAAAAGGAAGTGTCTTTTTATTTTCATGCAATAAACGCGCAACTTCAGCAATCATAAATCCACCTGCCCGGTTGTCAATAGCCCTGCAGACAAACTTATTTCCATTCAAAATTTTAAATTCATCTGGATATGTAATTACACAACCAACATGCACGCCCATTTTTTCTACTTCAGCTTTATCTTTGGCGCCAACATCAATAGTGATGTTGTCTAATTTGGGTGGTTCTTCTTTTGCTTTATTTCTAGTATGAATTGCTGGCCAGCCAAAAATGCCTTTTACAATGCCTTTTTTGGTGTGAATGTTTACCCACTTAGATGGGGCAATTTGGTGGTCGCTGCCCCCATTACGTATCACATGGATAAGACCGTTGTCTGTTATATAGTTTACGTACCAAGAAATCTCATCAGAATGCCCTTCAATAACCACTTTATATTTAGCATCGGGATTTATAACGCCTACTGCTGTACCATAAGTATCGGTAATAAAAGTATCTACGTATGGTTTTAGGTAATCCATCCATATTTTTTGCCCTTCCCATTCATAGCCGGTAGGTGCCGCATTATTTAAATATTTTTCAAAAAATGCTAGAGATTTTTTTGTAATGATTTTCTTTGTGCTCATTAATGTATGTTTTGATACAAACTTAGGAATATTCACTTTTATTTAATAATATCATTTGATGTTTATCGTTAATTTTGTTAGAGTTTTAGTTTATTTATAGTGATGAAAAAAAGTCTGTGTATTTTATTATTTGGTTTGATGGGTATTTTAGGGCAGGCGCAAGTGGAAGAACAACCCTTAGATTCCCTTGCTAAAGAATATATTCTAATTGAGGGGGACTCACTATTTCAAAGTTCCATATCCTTGGATGAAGTCTATATTTTTGGAAGACTTAAGTTTAATTCAAAAGAGGAAAGGCTTAGGTATTACATCTTAAGGAGAAAAACTATAAAGGTATATCCGTATGCGAAATTGGCATCAGAGCGGTTGGTTGCACTAAACGATAGCTTGGGAAAAATAAAATCTAAGAGAAAAAGGAAAAAGCACACAAAATACATTCAGAAATTTATTGAAGAAGAGTTTTCTGAAGAGTTAAAAAAGCTAACCCGTACAGAAGGACAGATCTTGGTTAAATTAATAAATAGGCAAACTGGAAACACAGCCTTTGGATTGGTCAAAGAACTCCGTAATGGTTGGAGGGCATTTTGGTATAACACCACAGCAAAAATGTTTAAGATTAGTTTAAAGAAAGAATACCACCCCGAAGATAATCACGAAGACTATTTAATAGAAGATATCTTGCAACGAGCATTTGCTAACAATAGGTTAAAGAGACAGCGTTCTATTTTGGATTATGATTATGCTTCACTGACCAATAAGTG
>NVXD01000020.1 GCA_002746415.1 Flavobacteriaceae bacterium
GGGGCTTCCATTGATGACCTCAAAACCCTTTTGGGTCATGGACGTGCCAAACGTGGTATGTTTGAAGGGGATATGGATGAGGGTGAATTAGAAATAGGTCAGGTATCCGCCCTAATCCATACGATTAAACCTGCTGCCCAAATTGTAGCAGATATGGTTAAAGAATTTGAAGCTGCTAAAAATGAAGTGACTGAATACTAATTTATTGCTGTCACAATATTTTGTATCATGTTAGACTGCTGTAATACGCCTTTGCGCACCGTCACTTCGGAACCATCTACAAAATAAGTAGAAATCAGTTTTGCATTATTAAATTCATGAGGAAGCAAGGACAACACGCTGTCGTCCGTATATGATGTTTTAACATTATATAATTTCCAAGGTTTATGTCCAATTGTATACTGATACGTTTTTGTCTCACTACCTTTTATAAAAGCAATATACCTGTCTACGATAAAGTGTTCCAGTGTATTTTCTTTGAGTGAACGAGTCAACCGATTTGCAGTTGCCTGTATATGTATGTTTTTATAAGCGTATTCCATGTTAATTTGATTTTCTAATATGGATTTAGTGCTCCTAATTTTTTTATACTGGTATGGCTCGTTATAGAAAGTGCTTGCAACAAAAGCAATCAATGGTTTGGGAGCAAACTCTTTTAGAAACACGACTCCTTTTTCACCATCAATTTTGGATTTTACATAGATGCGAAAATTTAGTTGCCCAAATTGTTGATGAAATGGCACTTTTATTCCATAAAAGCTGACCTTGGAAAAGGTGAAAGCAACGGTGCTCAGTAGTGCTTTACCATGATATAAATCCAGTTCCGTATCATAGGGTAAATATTTTTCGAGAATATTTTTATCTATTTCAAATGTTGAGATGATTAAATCCTCCCAATTCCCAGTCATAAAAATGTTTGAAGGTTTCATTTGGCTCAATGTTTTTAAACTTTCAATAATTATTGAAAGTTTGTTTGCAAATTTTTTTACTTCACAATTTTTAAAAGGTTTTTATAGAACCAATGCTTATCAGATTTCACAAACTTGTCTACAACACCTTCAAGTTTGGTGGTAAATGATTCCAAGTCTGTCACTACGGCTTTAAAAGTTTTTATTTCATCGGTTGTACCTTTCACTGTTTTAACCTCATTTAATACTTTTAAGACTGGTTCTACCTCACGTCTGTTGCGTTCACGAGTTATTTTTCGTGCCAGTTCCCATATATCTTTGTCAGCTTTAAAGAAATCTTTGCGTTCTCCAGCCTTATATTCTTTGGTTACAATCCCCCAATCCATTAGAGCTCTAAGATTCATATTGGCATTTCCTCTAGATATTTTAAGTTCTTCCATGACGTCTTCTGTAGAGAGCACATTTGGTGAAATCAACAGCAATGCATGAATCTGTGCCATGGTTTTATTAATTCCCCAACTAGAGCCTAAAGTACCCCAGTTCTGAATAAACTTAATTTTTGCTTCTTGAAATTCCATAGTGTAAATGTATGAATAAATTATTAAACTTTCAATAATTATTGAAAGTTTAATAATTTTAACTTCAACTTCTCCTGTTTTGAGTATCATAACAATTCGTACATGAACAAAGATTTGTTTAATTAACGCTACATTTTCACGCATCAATAATATCAATTCTTACTAAAAATTACCACACGATAAAGCCTTCTAGTTTTTTGATAGAATGGGTTTTAGAGGAACAATTTTATATTATAACAAATAATGTGTGAATAGTTAATAGTGCTGTGTATGAGTGTTTTAATAGATGCCATAACGAACAGTTAAAAACTAACATTTTGGCTATCAATTTTATTTCCTATCTTCAAAATCAGAAAATAAAACTACGCAACTAAGAATGGCATATTTAAATATAAATGCAAAAAAAGAACATACCTACGATGCAATTGTAATTGGGTCTGGAATAAGTGGGGGATGGGCTGCAAAAGAGCTCTGTGAAAAGGGTTTAAAAACATTGGTTTTGGAACGTGGCAGAATGGTAAGGCATGTTCAGGATTATCCTACTATGGGTAATGAAACATGGGATTATGAGTTGCGTGGAGCTTTAACATATGAGGAGCAACAACAACATAAAGTATTTTCTGAAGTGGGCTGGGCTGGGCAAGATGCCAAGCATTTCATGGCCAATGATGAGGAAAACCCCTATACAGAAGTAAAACCTTTTGTTTGGATGCGAGGTCATCAAGTAGGTGGGCGTTCCATGTTATGGGGCAAGCAAACCTATCGATGGAGCGATTTGGATTTTGAAGCCAATGCCAAAGACGGTCATGGAGTAGATTGGCCCTTGCGATATAAAGATATAGAAGCATGGTACACCTATGTGGAGAAATTTGCTGGTATTAGTGGTGAAGCTTTAGGCTTACCTCATTTGCCAGACAGCCACTTTTTGCCTCCAATGGAGCTCAATTGCGTAGAAAAACATGCCAAACAAAAAATTGAAGATGGTTTTGACAGTCGGCATATGATTATTGGCCGAGTGGCACATTTAACTAAACCACTTAATGGACGTGGACAGTGTCAGTACAGAAACCGTTGCTCTCGAGGTTGTCCTTATGGGGCGTACTTTAGTAGTATGGCGGTAACACTTCCTGCAGCTGAGGCTACTGGGAACATGACTTTAAGACCTCATTCTATTGTAACATCTATTATTTATGATGAGGCGAAAGGAAAAGCAACTGGTGTTAGGGTGGTAGATGCTGAAACAAATGAAGAAATTGAATTTTATGCTAAAATTATTTTTAGCAATGCGTCTACATTAAGTACGACTTCTATCTTTTTAAACTCTACTTCCAGCCGTTTTGAAAATGGTTTTGGAAATGATAGTGGAGAATTAGGGCATAACCTTATGGACCATACCTATAAAGTTGGAGCTATGGGTGGTATTGAAGGTTTCAACGATAAATACTATTCTGGTCGTAGGCCAAATGGCGTTTATATACCTCGTTATGTAAACTTAGATGAAAAGACCAAAACGGATAAGTTCCTTCGTGGTTTTGGCTATCAAGGTGGCGCTGGACGTGGTGGATGGGGTTCTGGTATCAATAATAATGAATTTGGTGCCGACTTTAAAGACGGACTCACAAAACCAGGAGGATGGGGAATGTTCATCACAGGTTTTGCTGAATGTTTGCCTAATCATGAGAATAAAGTAACCCTAAACCATGATCTTAAAGATAAATGGGGATTATCTACCCTGTCCATGGATGCCGAGTTTAAAGAAAATGAGCTGGCAATGAACAAACAAATAAAAACTGATGCTGTAGAAATGTTAGAAAAAGCCGGATTTAAAGATATCATGGCTTTTGATGCCAAATGTCCTCCAGGGCATGGGGTACATGAAATGGGTACAGCTAGAATGGGTAGAGATCCAAAAACATCTGTGTTGAATGGTTTTAACCAAGTACACGCCGCTAAAAACGTATTTGTAACAGATGGAGCTTGTATGACTTCTTCGTCTTGTGTAAACCCATCGCTAACCTATATGGCTATTACAGCAAGAGCTGCCAACTACGCAGTTGAAGAATTAAAAAAACAAAATTTATAAGACATGGATAGAAGAAAAGCACTTAAAAATACGGCAATGCTAGTTGGAGCAGCACTTTCTACTTCAACCCTGTCAACATTAATGCAGTCTTGTACAGAGCAAAACCGACTTTCATGGGAACCTGTATTTTTTGATGCGGAACAGGCGCAAAACGTATCTGCCATGGTTGATATGATTTTGCCTAAAACCGATACTCCTGGTGCCTTGGAATTGCATGTGGATATGTTTGTAGATTTAATGTTCGAAAAAACCTTATCTCCAGAAGATAAAGAACATGTGATGACCGGTTATGCCCGTTTTGTTGCAATCTGCGATGAAATGTACGGAACTGTATTTTATAAGATGAATACTACTGAAAAAACAGCCGTGCTCACCAAATTGGGAGAAGAAACCAATCATTTTGTGCCTAGAGTTTGGGGCAGTAAATTAGAGGTACAAGAACCTTTAGACTTTTATCGTCGCTTAAAATCATTTACACTAACAGGCTATTTTACTTCTGAAGAAATTGGCAAGAACGTATTGCGTTTTGACCCAATTCCAGGGGGATATAATGGATGCCTTCCTTATAATGGGGAAAATATTTGGACGATTTAAAAATGACTTGCTTGTGTTTGTTCTTAATCAATAGTTAGCAATTCGTAGAAATTAGAAGATTTATGCCATTCCTATTGCTGTGGGAATGGCATTTTAGTTTTATGCTATATGTAAGAATTCTTGATACATTCAATAAAATTCTGATACTCAAATGAAATAAATAATCAATGTTTTACTAAGATGTTAGTAATGTTTAGAATCTATTAAATAATGATTTTCGACTATAAATTATTGTTTATCAGTAAATATTTGTTTATTTACGATGTGTAAATATAAAAAGCATCATAATGAAAGCACCAAATATGTTTTATGGCAGAGGGCTGATAAGCTTTTTACTAACTGTTTTTAGAATTGTTTTTTTTCTTTCTGTTTTTGCCACTTCAATATTATTAATCACAAATATGGTGAGCATGTTTACAAATGTTCCACTTAGTCCTCCAAATTTCCCTGTATTGTTCTCTTTAACAAATGAAGGTGTTTTTAACAGCTCATCAGTAATAGAGGAATCAAGTTTTGTTTTTAATGAAGGAATGGGATATGTGTCAATAGTTAACCCATCAAAAGGCATGGTGGTTTTTAGAGTTATATTGACAATGCTGGGAGCCGTTTGCATGTTAGTTTCCTTGAGGCAAACCATACTTATTTTGGAAGCTGTAAAAGAAGCTCGTTTTTTAATTATTAAAAATGCTCTTCGACTGCGATGGATTGCATTATTGGGTATAGCGATGTTTTTTTTTGATAAATTAAGCACTCTGGTTTCATATGCTTATTTTAGTGACAAGTTGGAGCTTTCTGGTGTGGCATTTAAAAAGTTCAATTATTTTATACTGCTAAATATTGAATTTATATTTTATTGTCTTTTTCTTTTAGTTATTGCAGAAGCTTTTAGAGTAGGGGCGCAGTTACAAGAAGAAACCAAATTAACTATTTAAGAGTTATGCCTATTATCGTAAATTTAGATGTAATGCTTGCTAAACGAAAAATGTCGCTAACAGAACTTTCCGAGAAAGTAGGCATCACTATGTCTAATCTTTCAATTCTAAAAAAAGGAAAAGCCAAGGCTATTCGCTTTAGTACTTTAGAAGTGATATGTGAAGTATTGGAATGCCAACCAGGGGATATTTTGGAGTACCGTTCTGAGGAATGATTATAAATACCATAAAAGAGGCCCTCAAATTGAGTTTAAAAAACAATTTGAGGGCCTTTATCTAAGCAGTTGTATGTAAGCTACTCTTCTGTTTTTAAGCTTGATAAATATTCAATCAGGTCACGTAATTCCCTTCGTTCTATCAACTGGCCCATTGGTGGCATACCAGATGGTAGGTTCACTCTTTTTGCAATTCGTGATACTGCTATCTCCAGTGGTTCAGCATCACCAGTTCTTAGAATAAGTTCTTCATGGTTTTCTTCCTCAAGGATACCCGTAACAACCAATCCGTCTTTAAGAGTAATGGTTACACTACCATAACCTGGTGCCAAACGAGCTCCTGGTTCTATAAGGGATTCTAATAATTGCGCTCTGCTCAGTATATTACCAATATTATCTAAAGCAGGACCAACCGTTCCACCAGCACTCCCAACAGAATGACAACGCACACATTGGGCTGTGGAATTATAGTTAAATACTTGCCGTCCTCGTCGTCTATTGCCACCTACTAAAGTTTCTTGGTATGCATCAACTGTATGACCACTAGCCTTTATTTTACTTAATTGTGCAATCAAAGTTTCAGACGCTGTAGCTTCAACGGCTTCAATTAAATCTAGTATAATCCCTTGTTGCAGATTGTTGTTATCCGCTTGTTTTATCAGACTGCTCAATACATCGCTACTTTTTTCAATCGGCATATCTCCTAATACACCTAATAAACGTTGTTGTTCCCCTGTAGAACCTTTCCTAAAAATAGGCCCAATGATGGCAGGTAATTTTTCTTTGGAAATTTCCAATATACTGATTAGGCCAACTGCTGCTGCACGTACTCTAGAATCTGTGTCCTGCATTCCAGTTTTCATAGCCGTTTCAATATTGGGGTAGTTTAATCCCCCTAAAGCATCTAACATGGCAGCTCGTACTTCTGGAGCTTTATGTGAAGCCAACAAATTGTTTAATTGATTATTGTAAGTTTCAATCCCCAAAGCATTTAACACTTTAGAAGCACCAATAAGAATTTCTTGGTCCTTGTCCTGTAAAAAGGCAGTAATATCATCTTCAATCTTTTGTTTTACCAAATTGGCATCTCTACTAATCTCTCCTCTGTAACGCCCATCTACTCGGTCTAAAACTGATGGTGATGCCCAAGTTCCAATTGTGGCCAATGCTTCCCCTCTAAGGTTGCTGGCCACGTCCGTTCTTTTTGCAAAAGCGATGAGGTTATTCAATTCCGTTTCACCACCTACCCGTAATGCAGCATTCATAGCTCTTCGCAATAATGGTTCTGTCGTAAACCGTTCATTGGTCAATATATTTGCTAAAGCTGGTAGTGCTTCTTTAATAGACCAATCATCGTTTATGGCTCTTGCTGCTTCCGTAGCAATATACTCGTCTTTATCTTCTAGAAATTTAGCTACTAGCGGACTTTGTAATCTGCGCAATACCAAAACTGCTGCAATCCGAAGACTTCGGTTATCATTGTCTACATAACTGGCCATTGTTTCTGCTGCTCCAACGCGTGTTAGTGCCAATACTGCCGCATGGCGTAAATACACATCTTCGTCTGAATTGGCGGCAATCATGTCTACCAGTGCCTCTGTTGCTTCTACATGCTCTAAACGTCCCAATGCCTGAGCGGCAAAGAATTTTACCCTATCATTGTCATGTTTTAAAAGAGGAATCAAAGCTGTTGCGGCGTCAGCATATTTTACATCACCTAATATTTTAGCTGCCTGTGCAACTATTTCTGGGTCATTATCATGTAACAGCTCTAATAAGGGTGCTGCTTTGCCAATACTGGCGCTTGCTATTTGTCCAATGCCCCAGATAGCATGTATTCTAGCTAACTGATGTTTTTCTTCAACTAGTACTTTTTTTAAGGCTCTATAACCCCAGAAAGAACTTTTTGCCAGTTCAAACTGTGCTTTTTGGCGGATACGCATATCTGGATAACGCAATAGTGCTGCCAATTCATCATTAGATTGGTCACTATAATTCAAAGTCATTAAACGTTGGGTTTCGGCACGTTCTACTTTTAAATCGTTTTTGTCTTCATTTACGTCTAACTTCCAAATGCGACCGGCATTGTTTGTGCCCCATCCATTTATCCAATCTGCGGCATACAAAGCTCCATCCGGGCCAAATTCTAATCCTGTTGGTAATATGCCGCCAATCATTTTATCATCATTATTAAGCTCAAAACCGGCACCACTTTGCTTTAGGTCGAACGACCAAATGTTAGATAGGCTTGGATCTCCTACAAATTCCACTAAAAAGAATTTATTCAACCAATCTTTGCCTAAAGCCGTACCTGGATTATAAACCATGCCTGTTGGGCCATTGTGAAAATTAGAAATGGGAGGAATGATATACGCGGCTTGTCCTTCCCATCTTGGCTTGTATAGTTCTTCATCCATCCAAACTTTATAACTGTTGTTTTTTGGATCTGTATATTTTCCATACTGCCAATTTGCACGCCATCCAGCATCCGAACCTTCAACAATATAGACCAAACGTTCACTTTCGCCGCGGTGGTCTCCATCATTGTCTGAAGAAATGACATTACCATATTCATCAAAAACAAACTCGTGCGTGTTTCTGAGTCCACGAGCAAAAATTTCAAAGTTACTTCCATCAGGGTTGCAACGTACAATGACACCTTGATTGGGGTATTTATGCTTTTTACCATCCAAAGAGGTTAAATTGGCACCAATATCACCGATACCCCAATAGATTTTACCATCTGGCCCTTCTATGGCTCCAGACATTCCATGACCACTAAAGCCAATATGCACTGCAAAACCATGTACTAAAGAAGTTTTTGTATCCAAGACTAAATCGCCATTGGTATCAGTAAGGCGCCACATATCTGGTCCGGTTCCAACAAAGACATCATTTTCGCGTACTAAAAGTGCCCCAGCTACATCTGTAATTTCAGAATTAAAATCTTCCAAAATTCTTGTCGAGATATCTGCTATTCCATTTCCAGTTTGGTCTTCTAACATCCAAACTTCATCTTTTTCCACTGCAAGATCTCTCCAATCATGGATGGAATCATTATTTAAATCTTTTAGCCATGCATTTTCTTCACTTTTTTCAGGAGCAAAAAATTCATGTAAAAAGTCGCGCCTGTCTTCTACAGTTTCCCAGCTTATGGAAGGTGTCATCCAATGACGATACCCACGGATATCAAACTCAGAATTTTTTTGACGATTGGTACGGGTGATGTAAATGCGACCCTCATCATCTATGTCCATGGCAATCGGGTCTGGGGCTAGAGAATCCGAAGCCCATAAAGAAAGGGTTAATCCTTCTGCTATAAAAGGAGAAATTTTCTCTCGACTTTCTTTAGCGGCAAGGACACCGGAAAGTGAGTCCTGAACCTTGGTTAAAGGTATTTCTGTTGGAATTTTTGGGGTATTGTTACAGGATAGTATTAAAAGAAATAAGACGAAAAAAGGTAGGGGGAAACGCATTGCAGATGCTACTTTCATTAGGTGGTTTTATTAGTTTGTTATTTAGACCACTAAATGTAAGTATTCGTTGGGAAATGAGAAAGAGTTTATGATGGTTTAACTCAATTATATTAAATTGTTACAGCCTAAAGTGAATTGAAATTTTTCATATAACTTTTTAATACAATTAAGTGCTATTTATCTTCTTCCCAAAGCCATTTTAAACCTTCGGGTAAGAGTGCTCCTGGGTCTTTGTCACTATGTTTGCCATCTGTCCACACATGAGTGTGTTGGTATCGTGGTCCTGTAGTATTGTTTTTATCCCCATTTCCATTTGCATATTCCAAAGCAGAAACCATTTGTTTGTTGGCTAAAAACCAATTTCCCCATTCATTGCTTAAATCATTGATGCCATCCTGTATAAAAATGCGAATCGGGCGTATGGGCTCTCTGCGGATAAGGGCAGGGTAATCTTGTCCACCCAATTTAATGGGGCTTTCCTCTGGTCTAAACCCAATAGAGACATAGCTGCCAATACCACTGTACACTTTTCGGAACATATCTGGTCTGTGCCATGCCACGGTAAACGCAGCAATAGCACCACTACTAGTGCCGCCAATAGCGCGTTGGTTGGGGTCATTGGTCAGGTTATAGTCTTTGGCAACGAGCGGTAACATTTCATCTACAATAAAGCGGCTATAGCGGTCGTCCATTGCATCATATTCCTGGGCTCTGTTGTTGGGATTGCTCCAACCTAAATCTTCAGTAGGGTATACCTCAGAACGGTTTCCGGGGGAGATAAATATTCCTATAGCGATTGGCATTTCACCTTTGGCAATTAAATTTTCCATCACCTGTGGTGCACGTATAGATCCTTCTGGGTGTCTTGACCTGTATCCATCTTGAAAAACCAAAACACTGGCTGGTTTAGAAGCATCATATTGCGCTGGAATGTACAACCAATATTGACGCACTGTTCCTTCAATTATTTTACTATGAAAATTAAAAGGACCTTTTAATTCGCCTTTGGGAACACCTTCTTGTGGAAAATGATCTGCCGTGAGTTCTAAATTGGCTCTGATATCATTTTGCGAAAAAATGGGTATTGCAGCTAAAAAAGTTAAAAGAAAAAGAAGTGATTTTTTCATAAAATGATAGTATTCTTTTCTCGGAATTATTTCCGAGAAAGACTAATCTTCTTTGGCATCTGTATTCTTTTTTTATGCTCCATAATTCAAACTGTTTTTAAAACCCTTTGCCAATTGTTTTGGTTTGGATACGTGCCAAATACATATCAGCGGTGATATAAAGCACTGAACCGTCATTGCCCCAATTTACATTAGCAGTCGCTTCTCCTGTTGCTATTCTGCCCAATAACTCACCAGAGGCAGTTAGAATCAATACACCTCCTGGACCTGTAGTGAATATGTTTCCATGCTTGTCGGTTTTAAGTCCGTCTGGTAATCCACTTAAGCCTGCTTTCACCATGGGTGTGGCATCAAAAAGTAATTTACCTTTTCCTAAATCCCCATTGGGAAGGATATTATAGGCCATAATGTATGCTGCATCTGGGTCTGACTGTGCTACGTATAAGATGCTTTCGTCAGGTGAGAGTGCAACGCCATTGGGTCTTGTTAACCCTTGGATGGCCAGCGTAATATTGCCATCAGTATCCACTTTATAAACACCAAAAATGTCAATTTCTCTGGTTGGTGCATGTTCTCTATCTGGAAGACCATATGGTGGATCTGTAAAATAATAGGTGCCATTGGCAGCTTGTACCACATCGTTAGGGCTATTAAAACGTTTTCCTTGCCATGAATCTGCTATTGGGAATTTGCCACCACCACCATTAAGTGGCATGCGGGTAACACGTCTATCACCATGTTCACAAGCAACTAATTCTCCATTATTGTTTATAATGAGCCCATTACTTCCAGGTTCTAAGCTATAAGGATGTATTCCTGTATAGCCAGATGGTTTTAAAAAAGTACTAAGTCCTTCTCCTTCTTTCCACTTAAAAATGGTGTTTTCAGGGACGTCTGAAAATAGGAGAAACTCTCCTTCTTTGCTCCAAACAGGACCTTCTGCCCAAGTAAAACCTTCTGCCAAGACTTCTATTTTGGCGTTTTTGGCAATTAAATCATTGAATTTTGGGTTTTCTACAATCAATTCCCCAATTGTTTTTTGTTGTGCCATTAGGCCAAAAGATACTGACATGATAAGAAGTGCGATTTTAAGTTTCATAATGGTTTAATAAATAGTTGGTATTCAAATATATAAAAGAGTTATGAGATTCTATATTCTTTTATGAAGCGGGTTTTAATCTACGAACAATCAGAAATTCGGCCACCAATATATTAGGCATCCAACACAACCATGCAATAATTTGATAGGCCGGGATAAAGTCCATACGAAATACTCCAAGGAAAAGAGGAAGATAAATACGCAAGCTCACCGCTGCAAAGCACAAGGCATAACTACGAATCATCCAACGTTGATGTGCTTCAATTTTCCCTTGCTTTATGCTGAGGTATGCGTTAGCAGTGGTGTAAAGCCATAGAATTGCCAAACCGCCAAATCCCAGAGCGGTGATAATACCTCCTGTGGCAAAAAAGGCAATGACCAAACCTGCTGTACCACTTAATAGTACGGATATCACATAAATTTTACCCAATATTTTATGTAGTCCCAGCCTTTTTCTTCTTAGTTTTTTATAGAATTGAGAGAACCCAGTCAACAAGGCTAGTCCGCCCAAAAAAATATGGGTATAGAAGGTAAACAAGTATAATTTATTAGCTATTAAATCTGGTGGTTTAGAGGCTAATAAGGTATTACCAATAGGTATGTTTGCAAAGACAATAGGGTACACTCCTATGAAAATGGCAAACACTGTCATAGAAATGTATCCTGTTTTAGTCTGTATTTTTTTTAGATTCATATGTCTTTGGTATTTATCATGTATCGTTTACAGTATTTATCGTATTCCTTTTACGTTCATCTGTAGCGTATATAAAGAATTTAAAGCGGTGATAAACAGGGTTTTCTGGTCTTTTCCGCCAAAGGTTACATTTGCCGTCCAGTTTTGTTCAATAGGAATATGTGCTATTTGTGTACCATTTTTGTTAAAAACGGTTACCCCTTTTCCTGTAAGATATAAGTTACCTTGGCTGTCCAAAGTCATGCCATCAGAACCCATAGCTGTGAAAAGGGTTTTATTGGTAAGGCTATTATCTTTATTTATGGTGTATGTATAGGTTTTACTGTCTCCTATATCTGTAATGAAGAGGGTCTTGCCATCAGCGGAGCCAATAATGCCATTGGGTCTAACAAAATTGGTAGCCACAATGCTTAATTCTTTGCTATTTGAATCAAGGTAATAGACATCGTTTTTTTCTAATTCTCCTTCTGTACGCGTCCAATAATCCCGCTGATAATATGGATCAGTAAAATAGATGCCCCCTTTGGTATCAACCCACAAATCATTGGGCCCATTGAGTTTTTTACCTTTAAAGTCATCAATAAGCACCGTTATACTTTTGTCTGAATTAATACGCCATAACTGATTTTTTTCATCAGCACAGACAAGAAGGCGTCCTTCATGATCCACATATAATCCATTGGCGCGACCTGCATTTTCCATAAAAACAGATACGGTACCATCAAGTGACCATTTTAGTATTTTATTGTTGGGTTGGTCTGTGAAATACACATTACCATCTTTATCAACTGCTGGTCCTTCAGTAAAACTATAATCTGCGGCCACCAAAGTAACTTCTGCACCATCGGCAATTATGTTGGTCTCTTGTGCCTGACAGGAAATAATAAAAAAGAAAATTAATACTGAATTTTGTAAAGGTTTCATATGTGTTTTTTTGCGGTAAGCTAGTAATTGCATAAAAATAGTCAAAACCAACTTTTTGGGAAAGAAAGTACTGTCATTAAAAAAAGATTTTTAGAGATAGTTCTTATTTTATCAATTAAATATTAGCAATTCCTTGCAGGTGATTTTCATTTTTATACATTTACCATGAAGTGAAAAAAATTGGACTCATATTTATTTTGATGGTTTACATCAATAATGTAACTGCTCAAGTGGAAAGGGATAAGGCTTTGCATTTTGTGGGAGGTACATTATACGGTTTGGTAGGTGCTGGAATAGCTAAGCAAATATCTAAAGATGATAGGTATTGGACTTTTGCTGGAGCAGTTGGCGGTAGTTTTTTGGTTGGTTTGGCCAAAGAAAGTATTGATAAGAAACAGTATGATGGATGGGACAATGATGATTTGTTGGCGACTGTCTTGGGAGGAATGAGTGTTGGATTTACGGTTGATATATTCACGAACAAGAAAAGAAAAAAGAAAGTATCAGATTATAGTAGTACGGCTAGTGTCCCAGTACTTTTGAAAGAAACCACTACCAATTCCTTGGCATCGCAGATTGATGGTATGCCAACATTTAATATGCTTTCTGTTCCCAGTTCTCTTATGGAATGATTTAGATCAATCCTCTTGCTTTAATTTCCAAATATTTATTTATTGTGTTTATTGTGAGGTCTTCAGGTTTCGTTAGGATGGTCTGTATGCCGTATTGCTGCAACTCTTTTTGTATTAATCGTTTCTCTAAGGAAAATTTTTCTGCTATGGTTTTGTGATATATTGTTTGAATATCTCCCGCATCAACAGCAATTAGTTCTTCCAATTCGGTATTTTGAAAAAATATAAGAACGAGCACATGTTTTTTTGAAATGGCCAATAGATAAGGAAGCTGTCTTTTTAAGGCAGAAATATGTTCAAAATTAGTATAAAGAAAAAGAAGACTTCTTTGATTAATTTTTCTTTTTATATGTGCATAGAGCAAACCGTAATCAGTATCTGTATAGGCCGTATTGATGTTGTATAATTTTTCTATTATAATGTTTAAATGTGTTAATTTTTGAACTGCAGGCACAAAAGTTTCCACTTTTTTAGAAAAAGTAAGCATTCCTGTTTTGTCATTTCTTTTTAATGCCACATTTGAAAATGCCAAGGTTGAATTAATAGCATAATCCAATAATTTTAACTCGTTAAAGGGCATTTTCATTACTCTCCCTGTGTCAATAAGTGAATAAATAGGTTGTGATTTTTCATCCTGATATTGGTTCACCATTAATTGGTTATTTTTAGCCGTTGCTTTCCAATTAATGGAGCGTACGTCATCGCCTTTTATATATTCCTTAATTTGCTCAAACTCTAATGTATGCCCAATTCGTCTTATTTTTTTGAACCCATATTCTGATAGTTTATTATGTATGGCTAAGAAATCATACTGTTGCATTTGAATGATGGATGGATATACGGGTACCATTTGATCTTTTTGAAAAACATATCGACGTTTTAAGATACATAATGGGGAGCTGGCATAGACATTAAGATTACCAAAAACATATTCTCCACGGTCTACTGGCTTTACTTTATATTCGAAAACTTGCTCATCACCTTTGTTGAGTTGGGTGCTATGAATAAAATCTCTTTTTTGAAACTGTATGGGAAGTTCATCTATTAGAGAAATGTTTGTTTTAAAAGGATAAAAGGATTTAAAACGAATACCAATAGGGTTATAATCGCCATTAGATAACCGATTAGGCAATTGACGTTCGGCTGTGATACCTTCTTTAGTTGAATATAAAATATAAAGATCAAAAAATAGCAGCCCCAATAGTATACATGTCAATATCCATGCAAAGGGGTAAATTATGGTTATCCAATAGGAGAGTATAAAGCATGCCGCTAGTATGGCGATATACTTAAAGAATATATTGTGGATGTATAGCGATTTTATGAAATGCATTTACCTTGGGATTTCAACAGAATCCATAATCATATGAATAACATCCTCCGTAACCATACCTTCCATTTCTCTTTCAGGAGTTAAAATCACCCTATGGTTTAGGACTGGAATCAATGCTTTTTTAACATCTTCAGGAATTACAAAATCACGACCGTCTATTGCCGCAAATGCTTTCGCAGTATTCATGGTTGCAATCGAGGCTCTT
Source organism: Flavobacteriaceae bacterium (assembly GCA_002746415.1). GTDB lineage: Bacteria > Bacteroidota > Bacteroidia > Flavobacteriales > Flavobacteriaceae > Saonia. Next base: position 14,801 of record NVXD01000020.1, read on the forward strand.
GGGGAAGCTCCTAAATATAAATGAGGGTAATTGCGAGTTTTGGAAATAATTTCTGCTATATATTTAAATATTTTCTCTTCAACCACAATCTCATGTATTTGCGCCTTAAAATCGGCCAATTTATTTGGGGTTAAAATGGGGTTTATAATAGCTACTTGATCTTTTCCTTTACGATTGTGATGCGATTGAATAATTTTTATTTCTTCTTCCACTGAAGGGTAATCTACCTTGATTTTAAAAATAAAACGATCCAATTGCGCTTCTGGAAGTGCATAAGTGCCTTCTTGGTCTATGGGGTTCTGCGTGGCCAATACCATAAATGGGCTGTCCATGTTATACGTGTTTCCATCAATTGTAACCTGGCGCTCTTCCATAGCTTCAAAAAGGGCGGCTTGTGTCTTAGCTGGAGAACGATTTATTTCATCAATTAGAATAATATTAGAAAAAATAGGTCCTTTTTTAAATTCAAATTCTGAGTTTTTTATATTAAAAATAGACGTTCCCAGAATATCACTTGGCATCAAATCGGGTGTAAATTGAATCCTACTAAAATTGGTTTTCAACACTTTTGCAAAAAGTTTTGCAGTGACCGTTTTAGCAATCCCTGGAACCCCTTCTATAAGGACATGGCCATCCACCAGCATAGAGACAATAAGAAGTTCTATAAATTTTTCTTGGCCAATAATTATTTTGGACAGCTCTGTTTTTATTTCTGTTACAATATTTCTTAAGCCCTCCAAAGGAATTCTGCTTTCAAAATTTAAATTATTATTTTCCATTTGCTTTTGCTTTAAATGCTTCTATTTTTTTATTCAGTTCGATAAGTTCTTTGTCACTTACCAATGCTTTATTTTCTAAGGATTGCATACTCTTAAATAGTTTTTCTATTTCAGCAGCAGTATGATTGCTTCTAGCTCCCAAATTCTGATAAAATTCTTTATTTTGATTGTGCGTTCCCATGTAAAACTTAGAACGTACATAATCCAAAAAATATGCTATTTTATGTTTTACAATAGGTGTTTGTTCCCCTTTTTCAAAATACATGTTTGCAATAGTTCGTGTAAATGCCAATGTTTGATTCTTTAAAGGTGTTACCAAAGGAATAGATCTTTGTTTTCTTTTTCCTTCAAAAACAACATAGAGCAATACACCAATAAGGGAAATATAATAGGCCCATCTAAATTCCCGGGTATTTAAAAAAATATGCATGGGTGATGTATAGAAAGATTTTCCACTTTTATAATGATTATCCATTATTATGGTTTCTGTATCATCTATATATGAAAGCAACCCAGCCGTGAGTTTTCTATTTTCATTATTTAAAATGAAATAATTGGTAAAAGCTTTTGGGAAAGTAGAGAGCACAATAGTACCTTTTCCAAACGATTGTTTTACAATATTTATAGCTTCTTTTTTTACTAAACTACTGTCCGATACAGTTTTTACCCAGCCTAATGCTGTAGTATTTAGAGTGTCAACAACATTAAAATAGCCAGTGCTGTGATCTTTTGCAAAAGAAACAGGAGTTTCAAGCTGTAATTTAGGATGAACCAATTGATATATGAATGTTGGTTGTAATTCACTGGCATCATACAAGTTGGACGTTTCTAAGTGTAAGGTGTCTAATAATTGTTCATCCAAATTTTCTGAGGCAATAAAAAGTGTGTTTCCTTTGGAAGTCCAATCTAATAGAGAGTTTAACTCTGCTTCACCATGAGTGATGTTGTCGTTTGTAAAAAAATAAGTTCCTTTTATATTGTCATTTTGCAGTAAAAATTCATAGGGTGGAAGATGCACCTGTTTGACCTTATTGTTGAACATTTCTTTTATTAGGTCATTTAAAACATAGGTGCCATATGGTATTTTGTGGTGGGAAGTATACGAAGGAAACCAATTAATTTTTTTGGGTTTATTGTATTCAAGGAGCAAAATAAGACCAACAGTCAGTATTGCGATAATAATATATATAGTACCTTTTTTAATCATGACGTACTATTTCTTTTTGCATAGAGGAAAAATTAATTTCCATCTTTTTATATTTATCCTCATTTATATGGAACTCTCCGTACCAGATATAATCATATATTTTTGTGATGTTTTTAAAAGATTGTTTTAATTCTGTTTTTTTAAGTTCCTTTAAATAATCGTCATTGGTTTTTTGTAATTGCCAATCAATTAATTCACCTTCAGTCAATAGTTTAAGAATGAATAGGTAGTAATAACGAATTGCCAGTCTGTAATTTTTCTTTTTGAGAGCATTTCTAATAAGTTGTTCTATATCTTCAGTTTTTATGATACGTTCCTCTTCTGAAAGGGAAACCAAATTCTGATTTTGCTTAGCGTAAAGAATGGACCTTGTATTGGTGTTAATAAAAAACCGAATAATAAAAAAAAGCAGTGCTGCTAGTAATAAATAAGGGATAATGTTCAAGAAAAAGCCAAGAAAACCTACAGCTTTACCTACTCCAAATAAAAATTCAAAGAAACGAAGAAGAATAGTATACATCCAATTTTTAAAAGCTTCCCATTTTAAGTTTTCAACTTTCTTTAACTCATAGTTGAACTTTGCATCGTCTAAATATTTTGTAAGTTGATTTTCGGTAATAATTTTAGCTTCAATTTCCTCAGTATCATAACGAACTTGTATGGAATCTTTTTGCGCTACCAGTAGGTTGGTGGAAAAGAAAAGAATACATAAAAGAAAAAAAATGCGCATAGATAGATTATTCTTCAGTTTGCCCCAGGGTTCCAATTTTTTCAAAGGTGCCAGTGAAATTTTTCCTTTCATTTAGGTTAAAATATATGAGAACACCAGCAATAACTGTAATGAGATTTAATAAAAATTGTACTAAAGAGCCTATTAAATTCAGCAGGATATAGATTGGGTCTAAGAAATACCCCTCAATGTTTGCTCCATCAACTTGTCCAGAAAAAACACCCATTTTTACCCAGCCATATATTGATGCAGGTAAATTAAAAGCATATCCGGCAACTGTCACAATAATACCAATGACAAAAAGCGAAGCAAAAGTTATCCACCAGTTGTCTTTTATTAAGGTAAAACTATATTGATAGGCATCTCCGACTCCTTTTTGACTAAATACCATAATACTAAAAGTCAGCATAAGTGGAACGTATAAATAAATTCCTGGAAAGAAGCATACTAAAAAACCACCCATAATAGAAATGCCCACTAAGAATCCTAAACCAATAAAATTCCAAAAAGAATCATAAACATTTTTCTTAATATCACTAAATTCTATGATTCCTTTTCCCTCGGTATAAGATTTAATATAGTGTAATACTGTAGATTGGGACATTACATAGGCAGCTATTGCACTTATAAATAAGGCGAATCCAGAGATTACCATTAGAATTACAGAAAAAGCGTCATTGGAACTTTCTAGATTAAAAGCAAGAACTCCTCTAAAAGAATAAAAATAAAAGCCAAGGGAAATTATCATTACCAATAGATAAGGTCCTACAATTTTAAAAAAGGTATTGAAAAATGGTTTGAATTGGGTTCTTAGGAATCCAAAAGTATCGGATAGAATTTCTCCAAGTTCTCTCTGCTTTTTGAATTCAATATAATGGTCATTAGACATATTTTGGTTTTTTATTTAATTGGTATGGATATATAACGTAGTAAAATAGAATTAATGCAAGGGAACTTAAAATAATAAAAATTGCCAACCAGTCTGGCATTTCTGTATGTCTGGTTACAAAACCTTCCAAGAAACCGGCCAATATAAAAAAGGGCAGCGTGCTTATCATTATTTTAAGACCATTAATAATGCCTCTTTTAAAAGATTCCAAGCGGGTATAGGTGCCTGGGAAAAGCAAACCATTTGCAAGAACTAGACCTGCACAGCCAGCGATGATAATTACGGATATTTCTATAGTACCGTGAATCCAAATGGTTCTCACAGATTCCCATAACATACCTTTTTCAAAAAAGAAATACTGAAAACTGCCAAGCATTATTCCGTTTTGAAGCAATATAATCAAGGTGCCAATTCCCAAGAAAATACCATAGATAAAAGCCATTAAGGCCACTTTAATATTATTTATGGTTATGCCAAGAAACATATTAAACTCTCCTTGTTCCTTATACACTGCCATAGGGTCATTATTTTCAATATTTTCTAATGTCATGTTTACATAATTGTCGCCTAGGATAGAGCGAACAAAATCTCCTTCATTTGCAGCTGAAAAAGCGCCAACAGCGACAAAGAAAGAAAACACAAGGAAAGCAATTAATAATTCTCTTTGATGGTGGTAAAATAAAGTTGGGAATTCTGTTTTCCAAAAGGAAATAATACGGTTTTTGGACTCTCTTTTGGTTTTATATATTTTTTGGTGAGCTTGGGAAGCTATAGAATTTAAGTAAATTTGGGTATTGCTGCCTGAATAAAATGTTTTGGCGTAACTTAAATGATCTGTGATTTCAATATATAGGTCTGAGAGTTTATCTGGTTGAATTTGCTCTTTATTGTTCAAGGCATTTTCAAAAGTTGCCCATTTATCTTTATTTTGTTTTACAAAAGCAGCTTCGCGCATTAACTTTACAGGTTTATACTCAAAGGAACTAAAATATGAATCAATTTCAAATAGAAACGGCACAAAATATTACGATTAACCAAAATGTTGCTCATCTAGGAGATAGGATGTTAGCATTTATTATAGATAGTTTAGTAATAGGCCTTTATACCGTACTGGTTATTCTACTTCTGGCATCTTTAGATATTGATTTTGCAGACATGTGGGCACTTTATATGGTGCTTACATTGCCCGCTTTTTTGTATTATGTTCTTATGGAAACGTTTACCAATGGAAGTACTATTGGCAAAAAAATAGTGTCCATTAGAGTGGTGAAACTTGATGGTTCCAAGCCTAACTTTGGAAGTTATTTTGTGCGATGGATATTAAGAATCATTGACGTGATGCTTACCTCTGGTGGATGTGCGGTATTGGCAATACTCATAAAAGGAAATGGGCAAAGGATAGGAGATATTGCTGCTGGAACAACTGTTATTAGTGAAAAAATAAAAATTACGTTAAAAGATACTTTACATAAAGAGTTGCCTAAAGATTATGAACCGCAATACCCTCAAGTGACTGTTTTTAAAGACAGGGAAATGCAAACAATAAAAGAATTATATGATAGCGCTAGAAGAAATGGTAATCATAGTGTAATAGTTTCTTTAAGTAAGAGGGTTAAAGAAGTAACAGGAATCACAACAACATTAAAACCTATTGATTTCATTGATATAATCATTAAAGATTACAACTTTTATACCCAAAAACTTTAGGCACTCCTTATTCTACCACTTCGGCCTTAAGGATGTAGATGTTTGGAGAGGGCCAATCGCCTTTGTCTACAGGTTGTTGGTTAATTAAATCAACCACGTTCATTCCTTCAATTACTTTTCCAAATGGGGTGTAATTTCCATCTAAATGATACGAACCAGGATTGGTGACCACAATAAAAAATTCATAAGGAGAGGCTAACATATGAGGGTTGTCTATTTCACTACTAGGCATAGAAATTGTGCCTCGGTGATGTTTGTGCCCTTTTCGGCTATCTGGAGGCAACAAATATTTTCCAATTGTTCTCCGTTTTCTTGAAATTTTGATATTATCAGAGTTACCACCTTGAATAATGAAATTTTTGACAACTCTATGGAACATGGTATTGTTGAAATATTCTTTTTTAGTCAAGTATATAAAATTGGCCTTATGATAGGGTACATTATCATATAATTGAACTGTAAAACTACCAAGATTGGTCGTGACCTTTACTTTGTCTTCAGTAAGTGTTTTTTGGTAGTTAAAGAAAAAGTCAATTGCATTTTCTTCAGTCAAGTAAAATTCTTCTTCTTCTTCTTCTTTAACAATGGAGATTGTAGAATCTTTCACCTGAGTAGTGTCTTGTTTTTCTATTATTGGTTTTTCTTTTGGAATATTTTTACAAGCGCCTAAAAAAAGCACTATTATTGTAATGTAAGTTAATCTTTTGGTCATCATGAATTTTACTGATTTTTCCCAGCAGATTCCAAAAATAGAAAATCTACCGCTTCCAGGCATGGATTCGCATTTTAAAATGGCACCTATGCCAAGGATTTTGGAGTTAAAACCTGAAGAAATTAAAAAGAAAAACCCGAAGAAGGCCGGTGTCATGGCATTATTTTTTCCAGATGAAGTTGGTGTTACACAATTGCTTCTTATTTTAAGAAAAACATATGAAGGGGTTCATTCCAATCAAATTGGCTTTCCTGGTGGAAAAAGGGAAAATGATGATAAGGATTTATTGGCCACAGCACTCAGGGAAACTTATGAAGAAGTAGGTGTGCACCCTAAAAATGTCAGTGTAATAAAACCCCTATCGCAACTATACATACCGCCAAGTAATTTTGAAGTACACCCTTATATTGGGCTTTATAATATGGAAACTCCCTTTGTCCTTCAAAAAAATGAAGTTGAGGCTATAGTGACTGTTTCTTTGGTAGATTTCATGGATGATAAAAAAATAATCAAGGAAAAAATAACAACTTCTTATGCCCAAGATTGGGAGGTACCAGCTTTTAAATTAAATGGTTATGTAGTATGGGGAGCAACCGCTATGGTGCTTAGTGAGGTAAAGGAATTGTTTAAACAGGTGTTATAAGTCCATATTTCGTAGTTTTGCATTCTATGAGCATATTTAAAGAAAATCCTTTTGGGCATATTCTATTTTTAAAAAAATGGTTGATCCGTATTTTGGGAATAGTTTCACATCAAAGATATAAGGGGTTCAATAAATTGGAGGTCGAAGGTTCTGAAATTATTAGGAGCTTACCAGATGCCAATGTGCTTTTTGTTAGCAATCATCAAACATATTTTGCAGATGTGGTTGCCATGTTCCATGTTTTTAATGCCAGTCTAAAGGGAAGGGATGACAATATAAAGAACATAGGTTATATATGGTATCCAAAATTGAACATGTATTATGTGGCTGCTGCGGAAACCATGAAAAAGAGTTTAATGACCAAAATATTTGCTTATGCGGGCTCTGTAAGTATTCAGCGCACATGGCGTTCAGAAGGAAAAGATGTAAACAGACAAGTAAAATTCAGTGATATTTCCAATATAGGAACTGCTTTGAATGATGGCTGGGTCATTACTTTCCCACAAGGAACTACAACACCATGGAAACCTTTGCGAAAGGGAACGGCGCATATCATTAAAAAATACAAACCAATTGTGGTTCCTGTTGTCATAGATGGTTTTAGACGTTCTTTTGATAAAAAAGGATTGAGGATAAAGAAAAAAGGTATTTTACAATCTTTGGTAGTAAAAGAACCTTTAGAGATTGATTATGAAAACGAGTCAATGGATGCTATAATTGAAAAATTGGAATTTGCCATAGAGCAACACCCCTCTTTTCTTAAGGTTATCTCTAAAAAGGATTTGCTTGCCTATGAAGAAGAGAATAAGCTAAGGAAGTGGAGTACCTAGACCTCCAATTGTTTTAATTCCTTATAATTCATGTTTAACTTTCTTAATAATATTCCATATAATAGAAAGTAAACACCTCCCATTACAAGTACAATTACAACACTAAAAATACCCATTCCTAGCATTAAAATTCCTTTGAGTTTTTCTGGAGAGATATCATTATTTTCTGGTATAACTAAAATGTTGGCAATATCATCACTTAAATAAATTCCAAACGTAAAAACGATACAGGATACAAATAACACCGAAAGACAAAATATGACATAATGCTTTACTGTCTTTCTTGTTCTAAGGATTTTGTTCATTAGATTTATAGAATTGTCTAGAACAGATATTTCCTTATATCGCTTATAAAATTGATAGATAAAATAAAAAACAACGGTGTATTGAATAATTGATAGTGCAATTAAAACATTTTGCAAACCAAGGTTTTGATATACATCCATGTTTTCACGTACATACGGAAGTAAGTATAACAAATGGGGTAGTCCAAATTCTAATATGCTAATGATAAATATCAATCTAACAATAGAGGAAGACTTTTTCCATAACATATTATGGATTTGCTCGTATGACAATTTTGGAAGATGTTCTTCTTTTTTTTGCCAATCTTTTTTTAATAATTCCAATTCGTCCATCATATCCTTATGGATTTAGTATGGTTTTTAATTTATTTTTTATGCGGTTCATTTTAACTCGAGTATTTACTTCAGTAATACCTAGAGTTTCCGCTATCTCTTTGTAATTTTTATCCTCCAAATAGAGAAAAATCAATGCTTTATCTATATCTCCCAATTGCTTTACTGCCTTATACATTAATTTTAGCTGCTCTTCCTGGGTGTTATCGTATTCGTCGGATTTAATTTTAAAAATGACAGAATCATAATCTTGTGTCTTTATACTTCTTTTAGACTTTCTATATAAAGTAATGGCAGTATTCAAGGCAACGCGATACATCCATGTGCTAAATTTAGAGTCGCCCCTAAATTTTGGATACGCTTTCCATAATTGTATGGTTATCTCTTGGAACAAGTCGTTATGGGAATCTCTATCATTAGTGTACAAGCTACAGACCTTGTGAACAATATTTTGATTGCTCTCAAGTTCAGTTACAAAACGATGTTCCAATTCTTTGTTCAAATTTTTTTAGATGCTGGTTACTTATATGTAGTAGAATTTCTAAATTTGTTACAAGTGGGAGCCTTTTTTTTAAGTAAAAATCTAATTTCTATAATTCAAAGCTGGTGGTCGATTCCCTAATAGTGGAATGTATTCAAAATCGGTACCACGTCTTTTAATAAATTCTACTTTTGCCTTATCAATTAGTTTAGGGTCCTTAAATAAATCTATTGCTGTCAAAGTCAATGTTTTGGCAGCTACCATCATTCCTTTTTTTCCAATAGATGTACCACCTGCCGCTACTGCTTGCCAACTGTGTGCAGGTGTTCCAGGTACCCATGTAGCTGCACTCATACCCACAGTGGGAACTGTGAAACTTACATCACCTACATCTGTGGATCCGTATGCTTTTGCCTCTGTTTTATAGGGTTGAATATTTTTTGCAGTCTCCAAATCTAGCTTGTCATAACCCAAAGTTTTAGCAATTTTATCTGCAAATTCCTTTTCTTCCATGGTATAGCTAAGACCACCTACCTTGGTGAGGTTGTCATGCATTAATTTTTGTAAGCTAAGATTGGGTAATAATTCATGTGTCCCACCAATCATTTCATAATCCATTGTAGTGCCTGTTCCTAATGCTGCTCCTTCTGCTGCGTTCACCATTCGGTCAAAAATATCAACCACCACATTTCTGGTATTATGACGGGCGTAATAATATACTTCAGCGAAATCTGGAACTACATTTGGTGCTTTTCCTCCATCTGTAATTACATAATGTATTCTTACCTTTTCAGGAACATGCTCCCTCATCATGTTCACCATAGTATTCATGGCTTCTACTGCATCTAGTGCGGACCGACCCAATTCTGGTGCCCCAGCAGCATGTGCAGATACTCCATAAAATCTAAATTTAGCCGATTTGTTTGCCAAAGCGGCACCTGCACTAGCAGCATTTCTAGAGCCTGGATGCCAATGCAAAGCAACATCTACGTCATTAAAAAGACCTTCACGCACCATATACACTTTTCCAGAACCACCTTCTTCGGCCGGACAACCATAAAATCTAATGGTCCCTTTTACTTTGTTGTCCATCATCCAACCCTTAATTGCTATGGCAGCAGCAGCGGATGCTGTTCCAAAGAGGTGGTGTCCACATGCATGCCCTGCTGCTTCATTGGCTGATTTTTTTTCAGGAACTGCTTGCTGGGATAATCCAGGTAAGGCATCAAATTCACCTAATATGGCTATAATGGGACCTTCATTACCATATTCGGCTATAAATGCGGTTGGCATTCCAGCTACTCCTTTTTGGATGGTAAACCCTTCATCTGCTAGTGTTTTTTGTAATAAAGCGGAACTTTCTTCTTCCAAATAACCCATTTCTGCAAAATTCCAAATGTCTTGGGCAATTGCTCCATAAGTTTCACTTTTGTCATCTAATTTCTTGAGCACATCGCTAACCCTTTTTTGGGCAAACGCTACAGTAGATATAAATAGGCAAACGACAGGTAATAAATATTTATTTTTCATTTAGGTTGGATTGATTAACTACTTGATAAATATACTAAAAACAGCTATTATTTTTGTGCTGTCAACATTTGAATGTTTAATTTAGTTCCAGATTTATTACTATGAATATACCACAGTCTAGTTTTTCCAGAATCGTAATTGTTGGGGGAGGTTTTGGAGGTATCGCATTGGCTAAAAAACTAGGTAGAAAAGAAGTGCAGGTGGTTTTAATAGACAAGCATAATTATCACACTTTTCAACCTTTATTATATCAAGTGTCTACAGGTGGTTTGGAACCTGATTCCATTGCATATCCACTAAGAAAGGTAGTCAAAGACTTTCCCAATTTCTTTTTTAGACTGGCGGAAGTAGAACGAGTAGCTACCGAGGAGAAAAAGATCATAACTTCAATTGGAACGTTGGAATATGATTATTTGGTAATGGCCACAGGTTCTGTTACTAATTTTTTTGGTAATGATCAGATAGAGAAAAACAGTATGGGTATGAAAACCATACCGCAGTCTTTAAATCTAAGAAGTTTAATTCTTGAAAATTTCGAAGAAGCACTACTGACTGATGACCTACATGAACGAGATGCTTTAATGAATTTTGTTATTGTTGGTGGTGGTCCTACAGGAGTTGAACTTGCAGGGGCCTTGGCAGAAATTAAAAAGGGGATATTGCCCAAGGATTATCCTGATTTGGATACTAGGAGGGTGCAGATAAACATCATTCAATCTGGGGATAGAATTCTTGAAGGCATGAGTGAAAAAGCATCCAGGAAGGCCGAGGATTTCTTGGAAGGGCTGGGTGTTCAGGTGTGGAAGGGTGTGCATGTTACAGGGTATGATGGTAAATTGGTAAAAACAGCAACTGACCTTACCTTTGAGTCGGCCACATTAGTTTGGGCAGCAGGGGTTAAGGCTGTTTGTACAAAAGGGTTAGATGCTAAAGAATTACTTACTTACGGAAGTCGACTCATGGTAAATAAATTTAATCAAGTAGTTGGAACCACTGACATTTTTGCTATTGGCGATGTTGCCCAAATGGAAACACAGGATTATCCTAAAGGGCATCCTATGATGGCGCAACCAGCCATTCAGCAAGGGAAGTGTTTGGGTGACAATTTAATTCGGTTATTGGAGCAAAAACCAATGAAGCCCTTTGTGTACAAGGATAAAGGAAGTATGGCAACAGTAGGCAGGAACAAGGCAGTTGTGGATTTACCAAATTTTAAATTTCAAGGGGTGTTTGCTTGGTTTGTATGGATGTTTGTGCACCTTTTCTTTTTAATAGGATTTCGTAATAGGGCTGTAGTATTTGTAAATTGGGTGTACAACTACATTCGTTTTGATAGAGAAGCAAGATTGATTATAAGACCATTCAAAAAAAAACATACCTAAATTACTTTTTGTTTTCTGCAATACCTGCATAAACAATTAAAACCTGTGCTAAACCATAGGTCAACATAATCAATACAGCGGATACGGAAAAATGCTGATAAAATTTATTAAAGGCCAATAGGGTATCCGAAGCAATAAAACACAATGCACCAATCAATAAAAGAAGATAGCTGAGGTTATTGGTGATGTGTTTTCTCAATAATGCTACAAGGCCCAAGATTAAAATCACGAAAATATAAGCAACTACATAAGGCATCAATCCACCTAGTTTGGGTCCAATGAAATAGAGTGCTGTGGCTGCATAGGTACATAAGGCAATAAGAAAGGGTAGGATTGCTTTGTTCTTAAGCATTCCTTTTATATAAAATGCAGTTATATACATGACATGCGCTAGCAAAAAAGAAAACAAGCCTGCCATGAAATATAGTTCACCGTGACTTGTAAACATGAGTAAAATATCACCCATTAAAGAAAAAAGAAGCCCAAGAATAAGAAATTTTTTTGTTCTGGTTGAAACTTCCTTTCGAGTAGTCAAAAATAGGATAAGGGAAATTGTAATAGCTGGTTTTGTAAAGAAACGCATAGGTTCCAGCCTAGTAAATATAGAAGCACTCAGTTCGGTTAATAGGATGATTCCAAAAATGATACTAAACTGTTTCTGTTTCATAATTCTTTGGCTTATAGAAGCTTAATTTCTTGGATGAAATTTATGGAGTGTGTTGGCTAAATCGGTTCTATCTAGATGCATATATACTTCAGTGGTTGTAATATTCTCATGCCCAAGCATTTGTTGAATGGCCCTTAGATCAGCTCCATTTTGTAATAGATGGGTAGCAAAGGAATGCCTAAAGGTATGCGGACTAATGCTTTTGTGCAATCCAATTTTTTCTGCCAATTGTTTTATGATGGTAAATACCATGGCCCTACTTAATTGTTTTCCCCTTCTGTTTAAAAAGAGTGTATCCTCAAATCCTTTTTGAATGGTTTGGTGCACCCTAACCTCCTTTCTATAAATACCAATATATTTTTTATTGATTTTACCTATGGGTACAAAACGTTGTTTGTCTCCTTTACCAGTTACTTTTATAAAGTCTTCATCAAAAAATAAATCAGAAATCCGTAAACCTATGAGTTCGGACACTCTTAACCCACAGCCATACAATGTTTCCAACATGGCTCTATTTCGCTCTCCTTCTAATTTGGATAGGTCAATAGCATCAATTATGGCATCAATCTCATTTTCAGAGAGAGTATCAGGTAATTTACGACCAATTTTGGGGGATTCTATTAAATCCAACGGGTTGGTACTTCTATAATCTTCAAAGACCAAATAATTAAAAAAACCTTTAAGACCAGAAATAATTCGTGCTTGTGATCTGGGGTTTACTGTTTTTGCCACTTCATAGATAAACTGCTGTACGGTTTCTTTGTTGATGGAAATTGGAGTTTCTACAAGTTCTTTTGATGTTAAAAACAGTTTCAGTTTATTGATATCAAGCACATAATTTTTAATGGAATTTTCAGAGAGCCCACGTTCTATTTTTAAATAATGTTGGTAATCTTGTGTGGCTTGTTTCCAGTTCATGTTTTAAAGATATTGATGTTTCCTTAATATTTTAAACTTAGTTATAAAGGTTTTATGCTTTTAGGATATTAGGGGCGTTATCCATCCTAACATTAACTATAAAGATTATAATTTTATGAATAAAGTATTGATTATTGCTGTATTGGCTTTAGTAAGTATTGGAGTGAACGCACAAAATGTTGATTTTGGAGTAACCGCAGGTTATTTAAATGTTAGGGCTAGTGTTAAGGTAGAGGACGTTTCTGTGTCTGGTTCTGACTCTGGATTTTTTGTAGGCTTTATTGCTGAGTTTGGCGCAGGGGATAAATTTAAAGTCCAGCCAGAATTAGTGTATGCAAATGTGAATCATTCAGGTGCTCTTTTTCTTCCAGTTTTGGGCAAAATATATTTATCTGATAAATTCAATTTACAAGTAGGACCACAATTTGTGTTTTCTCTAGAAGAATCTATTCCGGATTTTTCAAGTTTTGAACTTGATTTTGTTGGTGGTATTGGTGTTGATGTAACGGATAAGCTTTTTGTTGAAGCAAGATATTCGATTCAACTTAATAATTCTTATACTGGTAGTCAAGATGTCACAGTAAAAGGAAATTATCTTACTGTTGGGATAGGACGTAAATTTTAATCATTATTGTACCCCATAAAAAAAGCGGAAGTTTGTCTTCCGCTTTTTTTATGGGGTACATTTTGCTATTTTTAGCCTATGAAATTGATAATCATAAACGGACCTAACTTAAACTTATTAGGTAAAAGAGAACCAGAAGTGTATGGTAGTACAACTTTTGAAGATTACTATAAGACTTTACAAGCTAAATACCCTGATGTTGATTTAACGTACTTTCAATCCAATATTGAAGGGGAGTTAATAGATAAGTTGCACGAAGTAGGGTTTTCCTATGATGGAGTCATCTTAAATGCTGCTGCTTATACACATACTTCTATTGGTATAGGTGATGCTGTTAAAGGAATAGAAACCCCAGTGATAGAGGTTCATATATCAAACACACATCAACGAGAGGAATTTAGACATGTGTCTTATATTTCTCCGGTAGTGAAGGGTGTTATTCTAGGCTTTGGGTTGCAAAGCTATGATTTGGCAATTCAGAGTTTTTTATAGGTTTTCTTATGATTCCTGCACCTTAACGAAATGAATTTAAACTGAAGCAAGAAACCGCAGGTTTGCCTTTCTAAATTTATCCTAGAATTGTAGTTTGAACAATTGTGTCATTTCGAGTACAACGAGAAATCTAAAACCAATATTGAAATTTCGCAATCGCTCTAAGGACTCTTTTGAAATGACTGGTTGCTATTTCTCCAAGACTTTTAAATACTTTTTATCAATATAGAAGGTCCCAAAAGGCAACAAGGAGGCTATAAACAGAATAGTAAATCTTTTAAGCCCCCATTTTTTCTCCATACAGATTATAACGGCCAGAATAACATACCCAATAAAAAGTCCGCCGTGGGAATATCCAATCCATTTATTAGGTTCTGGAATATTTGCCCAATATTTTAAGGGCATGCCCAGACCAAAAAGCATGAGATAGGAAATGCCTTCTAAAATTGCTGTTACTCTAAATATTTTCAACATTATAAGTGGATTACTTCATCATAAGCATCTGCAACTGCTTCCATAACAGCTTCACTCATGGTGGGGTGAGGGTGAATGGCTTTTAAAATTTCATGTCCAGTGGTTTCTAGTTTTCGAGCAACAACAGCCTCTGCTATCATATCTGTAACACCAACACCAATCATATGGCAGCCTAGCCATTCGCCATATTTGGCATCAAAAATAACTTTTACAAAACCATCGGGATTTCCAGACGCTTGGGCTTTTCCACTGGCAGAGAATGGAAATTTCCCTATTTTAATATCTAGTCCTTTTTCTATAGCTTGTTTTTCTGTTAAACCAACAGATGCTATTTCAGGCATGCAGTAAGTACATCCAGGGATATTGCCATAATCTAAGGGTTCAACATTCATTCCAGCAATTTTTTCAACACAAATAATACCCTCAGCTGAGGCTACATGCGCCAAAGCTGGTCCTGGAGTGATATCTCCTATAGCATAATAGCCAGGGAAATTAGTTTGGTAATAATCATTTACTAAAATCTTATCCCTATCCACAACGATACCAACTTCTTCAAGGCCAATGTTTTCAATATTGCTTTTTATTCCTACCGCCGAAAGCACCACATCAGCTTCTAAGATTTGTTCACCCTTACTGGTTTTAACAGTGACTTTTACACCATCTCCAGAGGTGTCCACCTTGGTTACTTCCGATGAGGTCATTATGTTCACTCCTGCCTTTTTAAAGCTACGCTCCAATTGCTTGGAAATATCCTCATCTTCAACAGGAACAATATTAGGAAGGTATTCCACTACGGTTACTTCGGTACCCATGGCCTTATAAAAATAGGCGAATTCAATTCCTATGGCGCCACTACCAACAACAACCAATTTTTTAGGTTGCTCTTTAAGGCTCAAAGCTTCACGATATCCAATTATTTTTTTTCCGTCTTGTGGTAAACTTGGTAATACTCTACTACGAGCACCTGTAGCAATAATAATATGGCTTGCAGTATATTCTGTTTCCTTTCCATCTTCAGCGGTTACAACAACCTTTTTACCAGGTTTTACCTTACCATAACCATTGATGACTTCAATTTTGTTCTTTTTCATTAAAAACTGAACGCCTTTGCTCATGCCATTGGCCACACCACGGCTGCGTTCTACAACGGCATCAAAATCTTTATCAACACCTTCTGCCTTAAGGCCATAGCTTTCAGCATGTTTTAGGTATTCAAAAACTTGAGCTGATTTCAATAATGCTTTAGTGGGAATACATCCCCAATTTAAACAGATGCCTCCAAGGCTTTCTTTTTCAATAATAGCAGTTTTTAAACCTAATTGGGACGCTCTAATTGCAGTTACATAACCTCCGGGACCACTACCTAAAACAATAACATCGAAATTGCTCATTTATCTATTTTTTGATATTCGTTTTTGAAGTGGCAAAGTTACAAAACCAAAATGAAAGCCCATAGCGGGCTTTATAAATTAATGAATGAAAAATGTTGTATTTGTAAGGGATTAATTTTCAGCAATAAACCGTAATGCTGCTCCATTAATGCAATGCCTTTTTCCCGTAGTATTGCTAGGTCCATCATCAAAGACATGTCCTAAATGCCCACCGCAAGTGGCGCAATGCTCTTCTGTACGTGGGTATCCTATTTTATGATCCGTATCAAAAGCTACATTGCCGCTTATTTCACGGTCAAAACTGGGCCAACCAGTACCAGATTTAAATTTATGGTCACTTTTGAAAAGCTCAGTTTCACAGGCAGCACAAACATAAACTCCTTTTTGTTTGTTGTCTAATAAATCACTCGTAAACGCATTTTCAGTCCCTGCTTTTCGAAGTATGTAATATTGTAAATCTGTTAATTGACTTTTCCATTCCGCATCTGTCTTTGTAATTTTAAAGGGTTCTTTTTTTACCGTTTGTACCACTGCTTTTTCTTGGGAATTGCCTTTGCAACTTAAAATAACTAGGAATAGGATAATAAATATATTTTTAATCATGATATGTTCTTTACTGTTTATACTTAAATAATACTCCAAAATTACAGCTATAATATCACATTTTTATCACAGAAATATATAAAAAAACCCAATCTCCAGTATGGAAATTGGGTTCTACTAAATATCCATTGGGGATTAATCTAGCATAATTTTTTGTACGTCTTTCTCTGTTATTCCTAAAGAACTCATGACTGAGGAAATGTTGGATTGGTCCAATTTACCTGAGCTGAAATCTGCAGGGATGATGGCGATCCTAAATACTTGATCATCAGTATCACCAGCTTGTAAGGTTCCCAAATCAAAATCAGATTCTAAAAAGATACTCACATCAAGGAAAGTGTGGTCAAAATTGTACTGTAACAAGCCCTGGTTTAAAATTCGGGTTTGTGGTAATAATCTCCATATATCAACGGGATCTCCATTTCCGTCTTCAGTTTGACCAAATAAAATATAAACCAAAACTACGTCAGATTCAAATACTTCAACGGTTTGCGGAAAATCATAAAGAATAGAATAATCATTCTCTGGAGCAAATGTGCCCTCAATTTCTATAACTGAACCCAAAATGTTGACCCCATCTTGCCCATCCTGTCCATCAAAACCATCAAAGCCTGGAGGTCCTTCTGGTCCTTCACAGGAAATAATAAATAAAGAGAATAATAAGCCGAATACCAATGTAATTTTTTTCATGATTGTGATTTTTTAATTGTTCGAGTTTGGATGTCTTTAGACCATATTCATATAGTTTTGGACATTCTGTTTAGTGGAAAATCAAAAAGGATGCCAAAAATATTTTTTGAATAAAAAAATCAACTTCTTTTTGCGGCTGCATTAAATTTTCAAAGCATCTTATTATCAGAAAAACATTATTTTTGTTGTGTATTAATAGTATGATGACATAAAGAATGGCCAAAGTAATTGCACATAGTTTATTTTCTGATTTTGATATCAACCTTTTTAAATCGGGCACCCATTATAGGCTATACACTAAACTGGGCTCACATCCAATGAAAGTGAATGGCGTTGAAGGCACTTATTTTGCAGTTTGGGCTCCCAGTGCTAAGACGGTGTCTGTGGTTGGAGATTTTAATTATTGGGTTGCAGAGGAACATCATTTAAATGTAAGGTGGGATGAAAGTGGTATATGGGAGGGATTTATCCCCGCTGTGGGCCATGGAAGTAAATACAAATACAAAATTGAGTCCAATAATAAAGTAGTTACAGAAAAAGCAGATCCTTTTGCTAGATCTTGTGAACATCCTCCAGAAACTGCTTCTTTAGTCTGGAACGCTGATCATAAGTGGAAAGATACCGCTTGGATGGGATATAGGGCCGACAAAAATAATTTAGACAAACCATATGCTGTATATGAAATGCATTTGGGTTCTTGGAAAAGGAAAAATGAAAATGAATACTTGTCCTATATAGATTTGGCTGATCATTTAGTGAAATATGTGAAGAAAATGAACTTTACTCATGTGGAGTTTATGCCCATTATGGAATACCCATACAACCCGTCTTGGGGGTACCAGCTTACAGGATATTTTGCACCAACATCTAGATTTGGAAAACCTGAAGACCTTAAATTTTTGATAGATAAATTGCATCAAAACGATATTGGTGTAATACTGGATTGGGTACCTTCTCATTTTCCTGAGGATGAACATGGTCTTGGGTTTTTTGACGGATCCAATCTTTATGAACACCCAGACCTTAAGAAAGGATATCATCCAGATTGGAAAAGTTTAATCTTTAATTATGGAAGAAATGAAGTCAGGGCTTTTTTAATAAGCAATGCGCTTTTTTGGTTGGACCAATTTCATGTGGACGCTTTACGAGTAGATGCTGTGGCGTCTATGATATATTTAGATTATTCTAGGGAAGAAGGAGAATGGGAACCAAATGAGTTTGGTAGCAATGAAAATTTGGATGCCATTTCTTTTATTAAAGAATTGAATGAAGAAATATATAGAAGTTTGGATGGCGTACAGACCATTGCAGAAGAATCTACTGCTTTCACAGGGGTTTCCAAACCCGTGCCCGCTGGTGGACTCGGTTTTGGTATGAAATGGATGATGGGTTGGATGCACGATACATTAGAATACTTTAAAAAAGAACCAGTGCATAGGAAGTTCCATCAAAACGACTTAACTTTTAGCATGACCTATACGTTTACCGAAAACTTTATGCTCCCTTTTTCGCATGATGAGGTGGTATATGGAAAAAAATCACTTTTAAATAGAATGCCTGGTGATGAATGGCAAAAATTTGCCAACTTACGATTGCTGTATGGTTATATGTACACGCACCCCGGAACCAATCTTATTTTTATGGGAGGAGAGTTTGGGCAGTCTTCGGAATGGAATTTTGAAAAAAGTTTGGATTGGCATTTGCTGGAATATGATTTTCACTCTGGAATTCAAGAAATGGTCAAAGATTTAAATAAGGTGTATAAAGAAAGTCCAGCACTCTATGAAAAGCAATTTAGTGAAGAGGGTTTTCAATGGATAGACTATGGGGATAATGAAAATTCTGTATTGACCTATATTAGAAGAGGGCACGATAGAAAGAACGATGTTATCATCGCTTGTAATTTTACCCCTATTCTGCGGGAGAATTATAAGGTTGGTGTGCCAAAATCAGGAAAATTAAAGGAGATTTTTAATAGTGATAATTCAAAATACGGAGGAAGTGGTTCCAGTAATGGGATGGTAAAAACAGGCAAAGGCACATACCATGGTTTTGAGCAATTTATCAATATTACAATTCCACCACTGGGAGTCGTTATTTTTCAATAAAAAACACTTCAAAAAGTATTATATCGTTAATAATTTATAATTGCGAACTATATCTCTTTAATATGACTGCTTAAAGTAGTTCTTTTGTCAGTTGATTAAATGACTAGCTATGATTACGAACACAGAAATAGAACAAAGAGGGAATTTGTTTCCCAACCAAGTTATAGATTACAAGAAAGATGCTGATAAACTCTACTTTACTACAGAAAATGGAGTGATACTTCAGATTACAATTCTTCGAGATAGTGGCATAAGATTTAGATTTGGTACTGGAAATACTTTTGAACCCGATTTCTCTTATGCCATTTGTGAAAATGTTAGTTTAGGATACAACCATTTGGAAGTTGAAGAATTGGCATCTGAATATGTAATTGAAACTGCCAAACTAAAAATCCATGTCTCCAAGAGTAATCTTAAAACTCAAATTAAAGATCTGGAAGGCAATATCATTAATCAGGATGAACTTGGTTTTCATTGGGAGGAAAATTACGAATATGGGGGTAATATTGTAAAAATGAGCAAGTTGACCCAATCTTCCGAGAGTTTTTATGGCATGGGAGATAAGGCAACCCATTCTAATTTAAAAGGGAAACGGGTTAACAATTGGGCAATGGATCAATACGCTTTTGGCAAAGACCAAGAGCCGTTGTACAAAGCTATTCCTTTTTATGTGGGGCTTCATAATAATATGGCTTACGGAGTTTTCTTTGATAATACTTTTAGAAGTTATTTTGATTTTGCGCAAGAACGCCGAAATGTGACTAGTTTTTGGGCAGATGGAGGGGAAATGAATTATTACTTTTTCTATGGACCAGAAATATCAGAGGTGGTCCAAGCCTATACAGATTTAACGGGAAAACCAGAACTGCCGCCATTATGGGCACTTGGTTTTCATCAATCTAAATGGAGTTATTTTCCAGAGAAAAAAGTTAAAGACGTAGCTAAAAAATTTAGAGACCTTAAAATACCATGTGATGCCATTTACTTGGATATTGATTATATGGAGGGTTTCAGATGTTTTACATGGAACAAGGAGTATTTTCCGGACCCCAAACGAATGGTGCAAGAATTAAGTGATGATGGTTTTAAAACAGTAGCCATAATAGATCCAGGAATTAAGATTGATAAGGACTATTGGGTATATAAAGAAGCAAAAGAGAACGATTATTTTTGTAAAAGGGGAGATGGTCCTTATATGCAAGGTAAAGTATGGCCAGGCCAATGTAATTTTCCCGATTATACCAATCCAAAAGTTAGAGAATGGTGGGCAGGTCTATATAAAGAATTGATAGCGGAAATTGGAGTTAAAGCAGTTTGGAACGATATGAACGAACCTGCTGTAATGGAAGTTCCGGGAAAAACATTTCCTTTGGATGTGAGACATGATTATGATGGGCATCCTTGTAGCCATAGAAAGGCACATAATATTTATGGAACCCAAATGGCTAGAGCAACCTATGAAGGTGTAAAGAAGTATGTGTATCCTAAACGTCCATTTGTAATCACTCGGTCTGCTTATTCTGGTGCACAAAGATATACATCAACATGGACCGGTGATAATGTAGCCACATGGGAGCATTTATGGATTGCCAATGTGCAAGCACAACGTATGTGTATGAGTGGTATGTCTTTTGTGGGGTCAGATATTGGTGGTTTTGCAGAACAACCCAATGGCGAGCTTTTTGTGAGATGGATACAGTTGGGCGTATTTCATCCATTTTGCAGAGTGCATTCTAGTGGTGATCATGGTGATCAAGAACCTTGGTCTTTTGATGAAGATGTGACCAATATTGTTAGGAAGTATATTGAATTAAGATACCAATTATTACCTTATTTATATACCATGTTTTGGCGTTATGCTAAAGAAGGGGTGCCAATGTTACAGTCCTTGGTGTATTATGATCAAGAAGATGCGCAGACCCATTTTAGAACAGATGAGTTTATATTTGGAGATCAGATTTTAGTATGCCCAGTGCAGGAGCCAAATGCCCAAGGAAGAAGAATGTATTTTCCTAAAGGGAAATGGTATAATTACTGGAACAATGAGGTTTTAGATGGCGGGAAGGAAAGATGGGTTGTCGCTGGGATAGATAGCCTACCGCTTTATATTAAGGCAGGAGCTATAATTCCTAAATATCCTATACAACAGTATGTAGGGGAGTTGGACATTGAAGAATTGGTGCTGGAAGTGTATTTTAAGATGGGGAAAGAGAGTTCAACAGTTTATGAAGATGCGCAAGATGGTTACGATTATAAAAAAGGACGCTTTAGTCTTCGTAACTTTAAATTGGACGGAAGAGAGTCAGCACTTATTATACGTCAATATAAGGATGGAAAGTTTATTACACCCTACAGTACTTTTAAGTTGAAATTACATGGGCTTCCTTTTGAAATAAAACATATTGAGATAGACAATAAAATAGTTTCTTTGGAAGATGTAAAATTAAAAGGGAATAGCGTAATTGAAATCAGCAAAGATTTCTCTGAGCTACATATTCTAGGAAAATAATATTTTTTGTAAATTACCGTATCCTATTTAAAACATAAAGACTATGAAAAAAGTAATTTTGATATTCGCCATTTTTTTAGGGGTTGCCTCCTGTAAAGTAAATCCGTTTACGGGAAAAAAAGTGCTAAATTTTTATCCAAATAGTCAGATATTTCCCATGGCTTTTGCACAGTACGATCAGTTTTTGGGAGAGCATGAAACCGTTAAGGGTACAGCTGAGGCTTATATGATTACAAAAGTTGGACAACGTATATCTTCTGCCGCAGAAAGATGGCTGACGGCTAATGGGTATCCAGGATATCTTCAAGATTATAAGTGGGAATACAATCTGGTGAAAGATAAAACCGTCAATGCATGGTGTATGCCAGGAGGTAAGATTGTTTTTTACACAGGGATTTTACCAATTACCCAAAGTGAAACAGGTGTAGCTGTGGTAATGGGCCACGAGGTTGCCCATGCCTTAGCTGATCACGGAGCCCAACGTATGAGCGCAGGTACATTACAGCAAGTAGGAGCTGTAGCGGGTAATGTGGCATTGAAGGATGATCAAAAAAGAAATATGTTCAATCAATTTTATGGTGTAGGTTCTCAGGTATTGGGCATGCTCCCTTTTAGTAGAAGTCATGAAACAGAAGCTGATAAGATTGGACTCCAAATAATGGCTATAGCTGGGTATGATCCAGATGAGGCTGCAGAATTATGGAAAAGGATGAAAGCAAATAGCGGAGGACAGGGGCCGCCAGAATTTTTAAGCACACACCCATCAAATGATACTAGAATAAGCAATCTTACGTCTTGGGCACCTTTGGCTAAGGAGGAGGCTGCCAAATATGGGGTAACCTCTTTTTACTAAAAAATAGAAATTATTAATTGTATATTAGAAGCTGTTCTTTTTTAGAGCAGCTTTTTTTTGCGAATTAATCGGAATCAACCTAACCAAAATATATAATAGCAATAGCAGTATGGCAATAGCATTAGCACTTAAAGGCAGTAAAAAATTACTCAACGCATGGGCATTTTACGATTGGGCAAATTCTGTTTATAGTTTGGTTATTGCTTCTGCAATATTCCCTATTTTTTATGGTGCACTCTTCCGTGCTGCAGAAATAGAGAAGGTTACCGTTTTTGGGGGAGAGATTGCTAGAGCACCCTTGATTAGTTATGTTACCTCATTGGCTTTTGTGTTTATTGCGCTTATTATACCATTACTGTCTGGGATTGCAGATTATTTGGGTAATAAGAAAGTATTTATGCAATTTTTTTGCTACTTGGGTGGTGCATCATGCATTGGGCTGTATTGGTTTTCTTTAGAGAATATATATATCGGCTTGGTTTGCTATTTCTTTGGTTTGGTGGGTTTTTGGGTAAGTTTTGCCATTAATAATTCCTACTTACCAGACATTGCCTTCCCAGAACAACAGGACCGCATTAGTGCCAAAGGATTTTCAATGGGGTATGTGGGTAGTGTTATTTTATTGTTGTTTAATTTATGGATGGTCATGAATCCAGCTTTTTTTGGAATAGAGACAGATGTTGATGGCATTGCAGAAATAAAGGCCATGAAATATTCTTTTGTAACTGTTGGTATTTGGTGGATTTTATTCAGTCAGTATACTTTTAGGCACTTACCCAAAGGGTTTAAAAAGGAGGGAGAACGAAAGAATATTATTCTCAATGGCTTTCGCGAACTAAAAGGGGTGTGGATACAATTGGGAGGAGAGACCAAGCTGAAACGATACTTGGGGGCATTTTTTGTGTACAGCATGGCAGTGCAGACCATTATGTTGATTGCTACCTATTTTGGGGAAGAGGAAATACAATGGGGAACTGACAATGAACGCACAACAGGATTAATTATTAGTATTTTGGTCATACAGGTGGTGGCAATATTAGGCGCTACAGTAACGGCTATGGCTTCTAAAGCTTATGGAAATGTAAAAACACTTATTGTGATAAATGTACTGTGGGTCATTATTTGCATTTATGCCTACTTTTTAATTACTCCCATGGATTTTTACATAGCTGCAGGATGCGTTGGTTTGGTCATGGGAGGTATACAAGCTTTATCTAGGTCTACTTATTCTAAATTTTTACCAGAAACTACAGACACCACCTCTTTCTTTAGTTTCTATGATGTAGCGGAGAAAGTTGGAATTATCTTTGGTACTTTTTTGTTTGGTTTCGTGGCTCAACTTGAGGACAGTATGCGACCAGCCATTGTTTTTCTAGCGCTGTTTTTTATCATAGGGGCAGTTTTACTTACTAGGGTAAATAAGGACAAGACTGGTATGAATGTGTTAGGTTCTGATAGCGTTGAAAGCTAAATAGGAGTAGTGATTTTTGTATTATTCGCATAGATTTTGGTTGATAGGACAGGCAATTGGCATTGTTTTAACGTTGTAAACTTGCCTTTTTTGTGTTTTTAACTGAATTTTAAGGAGTAACTAATTTTAATACTATGGAAAAGCTAACTAAAGAAAACGTTGATCAGGAGGTTTTTGATTTATATGATGATTATGCTCATAACAAAATCAATAGAAAACAATTCCTAGAGAAATTATCATTGTATGCAATTGGCGGTATTACAATTTCATCACTTCTAAGTTTTATGATGCCCAATTATGTTGATTCCATTTTAGTAAAACCTAGTGATCCAAGGATAACGTCTGAATTTATCACCTATAATTCTCCAAAAGGAGGTGGTAGTATAAAAGGGTTGTTTTCCAAGCCAAAGGATACCAAAACCAAGTTTCCAGGGATTATTGTGGTGCATGAAAACCGAGGGCTTAATCCATATATTGAAGATGTTGGAAGAAGAGCTGCGGTTGAAGGTTTTGTGACCTTAGCACCAGATGCATTGTCCCCGTTGGGTGGATACCCTGGTAATGATGATGAAGGAAGGGTATTGCAAAGAAAACGTGATCGCAATGAGATGCTAGAGGATTTTATTGCAGCTTATGAGCACCTCATGGCCCATGAGGATTGTAATGGAAAAGTAGGAGTAGTTGGGTTTTGTTTTGGAGGTTGGATTTCCAATATGATGGCCGTGCAAATATCATCTTTATCGGCAGCTGTTCCATTTTATGGCGGACAACCCTCTGATGCTGAAACAGCTAATATAAAAGCGCCTCTAATGCTTCAATATGCGGGATTAGATGAAAGAGTAAACGCTGGTTGGCCTGCTTACGAAAAAGCACTTAAAGCAAATAAAGTTGCACATACGGCTTATTTCTACCCAGAAGTAAACCACGGTTTTCATAACAATACAACGCCAAGATATGATGATCCAGCTGCTACACTGGCTTGGGACCGTACTGTTGCTTTTTTTAAGGAGAAGCTTATTTGATTCCTAAAATTCTATTAAACTGTTTTACCTCACATTTATAAAAAGATAGCAATCTGTTTTTTAAAGTTGTACGCGTACTGTTTTTATTGTTTTTCATTTTGATTCATATATGTTTATAGTATAAGTACACAAATCATTGAAAATATTACATTAAAAAAGCCTTAACCCTGATTTATTCTGGATTAAGGCTTTTTTTGATTTGTCTTTATTGTTTGTTATGATTGATGAACAAACTCCAATAATATGAATAATTTATCCCTTAGAAATGTCGCCAGAACCTGAAGTTTTACTATCTATTTTCTTAGGGTTCCCACGGTAGCTAATGTCCCCTGAACCAGATACTCTTGCCTTTAGCATTTGATTGGCAGTTACTTGAACATCAGCAGAGCCAGAGACGGTAACCTCTACAAACTCGGCTTCAAGTTCATAAGCTTCTATATCCCCTGATCCAGATATTCTTACTTCCAAGTCATTTGTCTTACCATTTAGCCTAATGTCTCCAGAGCCAGACATAGTAGCAGTTACGGAAGTAGCCTCAACAGCAAGAGTGATGTCACCAGAACCAGATATGTTCGTCTTAAAATTATTTGTTCTAATAGTTGTTTTTCCAACAATGTCCCCAGAACCTGATAAAGTGGCTGAATTGATGCTTTCAATAGGTACCGTAATATGAATACCTTGCCTCCAATTAGAAGGTCTAAGATTGACACCTTTTTCGACCTTAATTACTAGTTTGCCATCTTTAACTTCAGTTTTTATATATTCTAAAAGATTTTCTTCTCCTTTTAAGGTTATTTCGCCCTCATTACCTGCAACTAAATCTACATCAAACCAACCTGCAAGTGCAACAGCGTCATAGTCCCCTACAGAACGTTCAATTGTTACGACCTTTCCATTCCCTTTAATTTTTTTACCCCATTGGGCAGTAACTGTGGCTGCCATTAAAAGGGCTAAGCCTAAGAGTGTTGTTTTTTTCATGATTATTAGTGTTTTAATTGATTTGATTAGTTTTTATAAAAAGATACATTACCATAATCACTATTTATGGAGATATGGTTGCCACTATTTTCTTTGCCATAATATCCTTTGTAATATTTTTCTCGTGATTTTTCTATGCTTACATTTATTTCAAAATCATCTTTACCACTTACACTAGCATATTCCGTTGTGATTTCAAAGTCAAAATAATATTGGGGATCATATCCAATTTTCACTCCTGTATAGTCTGTTCGTATTCTAACATTGCCAGCATCCTCTGCCAGGTTATTTATTTTAACAGATCCGTAATCGGCTGTAATGTCTACATTGCCATGAATAGTCCCTAATTTTGTATTTATATAATCTCCAGTACCTCTTACATTATTAGCTTCTCTAACTTCTAAAGTTCCGTAATCACTTGAATAGGTAAGGTTTTCCATTTGCATTATATGTGAATTGGTATAATCTGCTTTAATGGCTAAGTCTCCAGCTTTTTCAATAGTGAATCCAGAATAATCTGCGTCAATTTCACCGCTATTGATATAAGCTATGGTAGACTTGGAAGTATAATCGAATCTTAATTCGTTGTTTCTTCCTCTTAATTCGCCAATATCTAATCTGCCATAATCACAACTTATCTTAGCATGGCCATCTATTCTGTCCAAAGTGATATTACCGTAATCATTGTTCAAGTTTACACTGTTTTTAACTGGAAGTTTTATGGTGTAATTTACTTGCATGTTTACATTGTTGTTACCCCAGTTCCAACCCCAACTACTTTTGTTTTTATTAAAAATAGTTCTTGCAGATACCAGACTACTACTGCTTTCAAAATCAACTGAAATACCATCCAGTTTTTGTTGTACTTTATCTTCACTGTTGCCATTGGTCTTTATATGGATTTCAATAACCACTCTATCTTCATTCCAAGAAGTGATGTTTAGGTTGCCATAACTATTGTTTATTTTAAGTAATGCATCAGAGTTTACGCTGAATTCTTTCTTAATAGTTTTCTCTTTGGTATACCTGCCTTTTAATTTTCCATCATTTGCCAAAAGAGCAGTTGGCATAACGAATAGCAGTACTGCTATGTATTTAAATAGTAAAGTTTTCATCATTGTATTTTTTTAAATTTTTTATTGTTTCTACTTGGCTTAGCACCTCCTGTAAAAGGTCTATCCGGGTTTGGAAGTTGTTGATCATAGCACTTAAAATCAATTTAGTATTACCCCCATTTAACAGGTCCTGCTCTAAAACCTGGTAGTTGGTTTCCAGTTTTCTTAACTGGTTTAGGGTATCATCAATGATTTTTTGCGTTTCGGGCGTGCCTTCACTTACCAATTGTTTTACCTGCTCATTGATCAAATTCGCAAAGTAAAACTCAGTTTGGGAGGCTTCAGGTGATATTTCTGCTACCCTTGCTTCAATTGTTGTTGCGTTATTAAAAAAGAGACCAGCACTCACTGTACAAATCAATATTATAGAAGCTGCTATGGACAACGGTTTCCACAATGACTTTTTTGTGTTGAAACTTACAGTTTGATTAGCCGCATTAAGTTTTTCCATAAAACGCTGTTCATGCCCACCCGCTGGTTCTTCAATATCAAAAGAACCCTGAAAGTTTTTAAACGCCTTTTCTAAGTTTTCTTCTTCTTTCATAATTAAGCATTTATCATTTTTTTTCTGAGGCTTTCTTTAGCTCTAGAAATGGTAGTTCTGCAATTTGCGTAACTAATATCCATAATAGTGCTTACCTCCTCATAGTCATACCCTTCAATTAAATGTAAGGTCAAAGAAATTCTGTAATTGTCTTTTAACCGTTTCATGGTCTCCATAACTTTTTGAGCCTTCAGTTCTGTTGTGCCATGATTTGAAACAACTTCATCATTATCTTCGACCTTATACAGAATATCATCCAGTCCAACTTCCATATTTTTTTGTTGTTTTCTGTAATGATAGATGCTGTTGTTTATTACAATCCGTTTTAACCAGGATCCAAAAGTTACATCACCCTTAAATGTTTGCAGTTTGGTGAACGCGTTCAAAAATGATTCCTGCATAACATCCTCGGCTTCAGCACTATTTTTCACAATCCTATAAGCCGTGTTGTACATGGCTTTGTAGTATCGGTTATATACTTCCAATTGTGCGGTTTGTTTTCCTTTTAAACACAATTGTAATAATACTTCAGTATCAGTATGTCCTTTAATTTGGCTCAAAAAGTTCAAGGTTTGTATTAGAGATGACTCAATTTAACAAATGTTACAGTTTTTTTAAGATTTTTCTTCTTTGTTGGCATAAGAATTGAATTAAGAGGGTGAATAACGGAGCCGTAAGAATGTATATGTACATTTTATAGGGCTTTACAATGATAATAGTAACAATAAAAAATTAGGATTTCTGTTTTATTATGACAGAATGACGTGGATATAAAGATATGGGAGATTCTAGATTTTCAAATTTTGACAATATGTCGTTGCAAGGAATCGATGAGGATTCTGAATTGATACCACTTTTAACAGTGGAGGATGAAGAAGAAATGACAAAAGAGGGATTGCCAGAAACATTAGCAATTTTGCCTTTAAGAAATACGGTGCTTTTTCCTGGTGTGGTTATTCCCATTACCGCTGGTAGGGATTCGTCAATCAGCTTAATAAAAGATGCCAATAAGGGATCTAAAGTCATAGGAGTAGTTTCACAAAAGGATGAAAGTGTTGAAAACCCAGGAATAAAGGATATTCATACTTTGGGTACAGTTGCTAGAATCTTGAGGGTTTTAAAAATGCCAGATGGTAATACCACAGTGATTATACAGGGTAAAAAACGTTTTGAAGTAGCTGAGGTGCTTACAACAAAGCCTTATATTACTGCTACCATAAGAGAGACACAGGAAGAGCGACCTTTAGAGGAAGATGAAGAATTTTTGGCAATTATAGATTCCATAAAAGAATTGTCATTAAAAATCATTAGAGATAATCCCAACATTCCGAGTGAAGCTTCATTTGCTATCAAGAACATACAAAGTAATTCCTTTTTAATAAATTTTGTGTCTTCCAATCTTAATCTTCATGTAAAAGAGAAGCAAGAGTTATTGGAAATACCAAATTTACAGGAACGCGCGTTGGCTACGCTCAAACACATGAATGTAGAACTTCAGAAATTAGAATTGAAGAATGATATTCAATCTAAAGTTCGAAATGATTTAGATCAGCAACAGCGGGAGTATTTTCTTCATCAACAAATGAAAACCATTCAAGAAGAACTGGGAGGTATTTCATATGAAGAGGAGGTAGATGAAATGGTGGAAAAGGCCAAAAACAAAAAGTGGGATGAAAAAATAAAGACCCATTTTGAGAAGGAGCTGGCAAAAATGCGTCGTATGAATCCGCAGGTGGCAGAATATTCTGTACAAAGAAATTATTTGGACTTGTTTTTAGAATTACCATGGAATGAATTTTCTAATGATAAATTTGATTTAAAACGAGCCCAAAAAATATTAGACCGAGACCATTACGGACTAGAGGACGTGAAAAAAAGAATTATTGAATACTTGGCTGTTCTAAAGCTTAGGAACGATATGAAATCTCCAATACTTTGCCTATATGGCCCTCCGGGAGTTGGAAAAACATCTTTAGGGAAATCTGTTGCAGAAGCGCTTGGAAGAGAGTATGTTAGAATTTCTTTAGGAGGATTACGGGATGAGGCTGAAATACGTGGACATCGTAAAACCTATATTGGAGCGATGCCTGGAAGAATCATTCAAAGTTTAAAAAAGGCTGGAACTTCTAATCCTGTCTTTATTTTGGATGAGATTGATAAACTGTCCAACAGTCATCAAGGCGATCCATCATCGGCAATGTTAGAGGTTTTAGACCCAGAACAAAATAGCGAGTTTTATGATAATTTCTTGGAAATGGGCTATGATCTTTCTAAGGTCATGTTTATAGCTACTGCGAACAACTTGGGCCCTATTCAGCCTGCCTTGCGGGACCGGATGGAGATTATAAATGTTTCCGGTTATACCATTGAAGAAAAGGTGGAAATTGCAAAACGACACTTGCTTCCCAAACAATTAAAGGAACATGGGCTAACAGCAAAAGATTTAAAAATTGCAAAACCTCAATTGGAAAAAATTGTTGAAGGGTATACTCGTGAATCTGGTGTACGGTCTTTAGAAAAGAAAATTGCAAAAATGGTACGTTATGCTGCAAAATCCATAGCAATGGAAGAAAGCTATAATGTAAAAATTTCCAATGATGATGTGGAAAAAATTATGGGTCCAGCAAGATTGGAACGAGACAAATATGAAAACAATGATGCCGCCGGAGTAGTCACAGGACTTGCATGGACAAGTGTAGGGGGAGATATTCTTTTTATAGAATCTATTTTATCAAAAGGAAAAGGATTGCTTAATATTACGGGAAACCTTGGTAAGGTGATGAAAGAGTCTGCTACAATTGCAATGGAATACATAAAATCTAATGCAGCTATTTTTGGAATAGATGATGATGTATTTGCAAAATACAATGTGCATATTCATGTTCCCGAAGGAGCAACCCCAAAGGATGGACCAAGTGCGGGTATTACAATGCTCACCTCATTGGTGTCATTATTTACTCAGAAAAAAGTAAAGAAAAGTTTGGCCATGACTGGCGAGATAACCTTAAGAGGAAAGGTATTGCCAGTTGGAGGAATAAAAGAAAAAATATTGGCTGCCAAAAGAGCGAAAATCAAAGAAATTATCCTCTGTGAGGAAAATAGAAAAGATATTCTTGAAATAAAGGCAGATTATTTAAAAGGGCTCACTTTTCATTATGTAACAGATATGAGTGAAGTAATTGATATGGCAATTACCGATCAGAAGGTGAAGAACGCTAAAAAGATATAACAATACTTTTCTTCTTATTTTTATACCATGAAAAAAATAACCATAGCTATAGATGGCTATTCTTCAACTGGGAAAAGCACTATTGCGAAGCAACTAGCAAAAGCATTGGGCTATGCCTATGTAGATACTGGAGCCATGTACAGGGCAATTACACTATTTGCAATTAAGAATGATTTTATTGGGGGTAAGCAAGGTAATATAAATGCTTTGGTAAACCTTTTGCCTAAAATAAACCTAAAGTTTGTTTATAATAAGGATTTAGGGTTTGCAGAAATGTACCTTAATGATGAGAATGTTGAAAAAGAAATCCGTACCATGGCAGTTTCCAGACAGGTTAGTAAAATTGCAACTGTGGAGGAAGTGAGGTATAAATTGGTGGAAATGCAGAAGAAAATGGGAATGGAGAAAGGAATTGTAATGGATGGTAGAGATATTGGCACTGTTGTATTTCCAAATGCAGAACTAAAGATTTACATGACCGCTTCTCCAGGAGCGAGGGCTACAAGGCGTTACAAGGAATTATTGGATAGAGGTGAAGAGGTGACTTACGCAGAAGTGCTTCAAAATGTAGAGGATAGGGATTATAGGGATTCACATCGAGAAATATCCCCCTTGAAAAAAGCGGAAGATGCTATTGCTTTTGATAATAGTGGTATGGGTTTAAAAGAGCAGTTTGAGCGTATACATAATTTTGCATTACGCGTTATTGAAAAAAAAGCATAAAAAAGGCGTTGTTTACAACGCCCTTTTTAAATTCTATTGGATATATTCTTACAGATTTGGAATCACCAAAACTTGATCTGGATGTATTACATCAGGGCTCTTTAACAAATCAGTATTGGCAGCAAAAATTTCCTTATACTTCATTAAATCACCATAATAATGTTTGGCAATTAAGCTTAAAGATTCTCCACTTTTTACAGTATGTCTGTGATATACAGATTCGTCTTCAACTGAAATGTTGGCTTTTATGTCGGATGGGTTAGCACCACCAATTTCTTTTATTTTATCCCACATTGCATTTTTCTCATATTGGGTTGTGGCTATTCCTTTAACTTTTAATATGCCACCTTCTTCAGTTACTTGTCCGTCTTTGATGCCGAATTGCTCTCCTAAATCTAAAACAGCTTGATATTTTGCTTTAATGCTCATTTTTTACTTTATTTTAATGGTTAATATTAATGTTTTCAATATAACAATAATCAGATTGATTTGCTAAAAAAACACTTAATTAGTAGGAAGGAAAC
Source organism: Flavobacteriaceae bacterium (assembly GCA_002746415.1). Lineage (GTDB taxonomy): Bacteria > Bacteroidota > Bacteroidia > Flavobacteriales > Flavobacteriaceae > Saonia. The sequence continues at coordinate 47,265 of NVXD01000020.1, forward strand.
TAAGCTTCTGTGGATAAGGTTGGCAAAACAATTATTTAATTGTATTTTTGCACTCCTTTTTAGCAAATAGTCAAGAGGTAAAAGGGAAGAAACAGTAATAAATTAATCCTTCTGTAAGCATTGTTAACTCTTGTAAGCTTGTAGAATACAAATTTGATCAGCAATGGCTGAAGATAAAACTCCAATAGTAGAAGAGACTACTAAAGCAGTAGAAGAAACTACTGAAACGGTACAGGAAACAGAAGTTGAAGTTCCCGTACAAGATCCAAAAGAATTTTTAGAAAACTTTAACTGGGAAAAATACGAGCAAGGAATTGAGCGTGTTGATGATTCCAAGCTTAAGGAATTTGAAAAGCTGGTAACAGAGAACTTTGTTGATACTGCCGATGAAGAAGTGGTACAAGGTACAGTTGTTTACCTAACTGACCGTGAGGCAATAATTGATATCAATGCTAAATCTGAAGGGGTTATTTCCCTTAACGAATTTCGTTACAATCCAGATTTAAAAGTTGGTGACAAAGTTGAAGTTCTTATAGATATCCGTGAAGATAAAAGTGGTCAATTGGTATTGTCTCATAGAAAGGCAAGAACAATTAAGGCATGGGAAAGAGTAAATACTGCCCATGATAAAGAAGAAATAGTTACTGGTTTTGTGAAATGCAGAACTAAAGGTGGTATGATTGTGGATGTGTTTGGTATTGAAGCGTTCCTTCCAGGTTCGCAAATTGATGTGAAACCTATTCGTGATTACGATCAGTATGTAAATAAAACTATGGAATTCAAGGTTGTGAAAATCAATCATGAGTTTAAAAACGTAGTAGTTTCCCATAAAGCGTTGATTGAAGCTGACATTGAAGAGCAGAAAAAAGAAATCATCAGCCAATTGGAAAAAGGACAAGTACTGGAAGGTATTGTGAAGAACATTACATCTTACGGGGTATTTATTGACCTTGGTGGTGTTGATGGACTAGTACATATTACCGACCTTTCTTGGAGTAGAATAAACCACCCTAATGAAGTGGTAGAATTGGATCAGAAATTAAATGTTGTTATCCTTGATTTTGATGACAATAAATCTAGAATTCAATTAGGTCTTAAGCAATTGGAAAAACATCCTTGGGAAGCACTAAGTGATGAAATTAAAATTGGAGACCAAGTAAAAGGTAGAGTTGTAGTTATAGCTGATTACGGTGCATTTATCGAGGTTGTAGAAGGTGTTGAAGGATTGATACACGTTTCTGAAATGTCATGGTCTACTCACTTGCGTTCCGCTCAGGATTTCGTAAAAGTAGGAGATGAGGTTGATGCAGTTGTATTGACATTGGACAGAGAAGATCGTAAGATGTCTTTAGGTATCAAGCAATTGACTCCAGATCCTTGGACTGATATTACTACTAAATATCCTGTAGGTTCTAAGCATAAAGGGATTGTTAGAAACTTTACCAATTTTGGTGTGTTTGTAGAATTAGAAGAAGGAATTGATGGTTTAATTTATATCTCTGACCTTTCTTGGACTAAGAAAATTAAGCATCCATCAGAATTTGTAACTGTAAGCGATACTTTAGAAGTTGAAGTGTTGGAATTGGATGTTGAAGGACGTAAATTAAGTTTAGGTCACAAACAGACTACTGAAAACCCTTGGGACAAATATGAAACTGAGTTTGCGCTTGGTACTGTTCATAAAGCAGCAATTGGAGAAATAGTTGACAAAGGTGCCACTATTGATTTCAATGAGGATATAGTTGCTTTTGTACCTTCTCGTCATTTGGAAAAAGAAGATGGTAAGAAGTTGGCTAAAGGAGATGAGGCTGAATTTAAAATCATTGAGTTCAATAAAGAATTCAAAAGAGTTGTTGCCAGTCATACAGCTATCTTTAGAGAAGAGGAACAACGTAATGTAAAGCAAGCGGTTAAGAAAGCTGCTGCAGCTGCAGAAGAAGCAAAACCAACACTTGGTGATGCTAACGAAGCATTGCAAGCGTTGAAGGATAAAATGGAAGGAAAAACTAAGTAATATAGTTTATCCATTTATATAGTATTAAAGCCCAAGCGTTTGCTTGGGCTTTTTTGTTTGTTATAGTGTCAATGTCGCTATAAACCATTATTATGACGAGACCCTAGCACTGTATTTAACAAGAAATACCTATTTTTGTATTTCAAAAGTGTTGGTCAATAAGCCCATGAGTCAAAAAGTACTACTTTCCTCAAAAGAAATACACATTATTCTACACCGCTTGGCTTGCCAACTTTTGGAAAATCATTTAGATTTTAAAAACACTGTTTTAATAGGCATTCAGCCTAGAGGAACTTTTTTGGCACAACGTCTAGGAAAAATTTTAAAAGAAGAATATAAGGTAAAAGATATTGACTTGGGATTCTTGGATATTACGTTCTACAGAGATGATTTTAGAAGAGGTGAAAAAACATTGGAAGCCAATAAAACTAAAATCGACTTCTTGATAGAGGATAAAAATCTGGTGCTAATTGATGATGTCTTGTATACAGGACGAAGTATAAGAGCGGCACTAACTGCAATAGAATCATTTGGCAGACCAAAAGAAATAGAATTATTGACATTGATAGATCGAAGGTTTAGCAGGCATCTACCCATACAGCCCAATTATAAGGGTAGGCAAGTTGATGCTATAAACAATGAAAAGGTAAAGGTGATGTGGGAAGAAAATGATGGTGAGGATATAATATATTTGGTAAATAATTAAATATGGGCGAATTAAGTGTAAAACACTTGTTAGGAATTAAATATCTACATGAAAAAGATATTCAGCTCATTTTTGAAACAGCCGATCATTTTAAAGAGGTCATCAATCGTTCTATTAAAAAAGTACCTTCCCTAAGAGACATTACCATAGCCAATATATTTTTTGAGAATAGTACGCGTACCAAATTATCTTTTGAACTGGCAGAAAAACGGTTGTCTGCGGATGTGCTTAATTTTTCTGCTGCACAATCATCGTTAAAAAAAGGAGAAACCTTAATAGATACAGTAAATAATATTTTATCCATGAAAGTGGATATGGTAGTAATGCGTCATCCAAATCCGGGCGCAGGAATATTTTTATCCAAGCATGTAAGTGCGGTAATAATAAATGCTGGTGATGGAGCACATGAGCACCCAACGCAGGCATTGTTAGATTCTTATTCCATCAGGGAAAAATTAGGCGATGTATCTGGAAAAAATGTGGTTATAGTAGGGGATATTCTACATTCAAGAGTGGCCTTATCAAATATATTTGCGCTTAAACTACAGGGGGCTAATGTTAAAGTATGTGGTCCAAAAACATTAATTCCCAAGCATATAGAGTCTTTAGGAGTTAAAGTAGAAACAAACTTAGAAAAAGCCCTGCAGTGGTGTGATGTGGCCAATATGTTGCGTGTTCAGAATGAACGGATGGATATTAGTTATTTCCCTACAACACGGGAATACACGCAGCAATATGGTGTTAATAGAGGTATTTTGGACAAACTGGATAAAGAAATTGTCATTATGCACCCCGGCCCCATAAATAGAGGTGTTGAAATCACTAGTGATGTGGCAGATTCTGATCAATCTATCATTTTGAATCAGGTAGAAAATGGAGTAGCCATTCGCATGGCCGTGATATATTTGTTAGCTTCAAAAATAAAATAAACGTTATGATTTTCAATAAAGAGGGTGCAACGACAGTCGTTTCTCAAGAAAATACTTCTTTGAAAGAGTTCTTGAAAAATTTAAACAATGCTTATCAAACTCTAAAAAATGATCATATTATTGTCAATCTTTTTTCTTTTTCAATGCTTACTACTGGAGACCTATTAGAATTTATGGAGCTTTCCAATACGCATAGAGGATCAAATAAATCCTTTGTTTTGGTTACATCCAAGGTTTCTTATGATGAAATTCCAGAAGAGATTTGTGTGGTGCCTACTATTAAGGAAGCCAAAGATATTGTTGAAATGGAAGAAATAGAAAGAGATTTGGGTTTATGAAAAAATATTACTTGGCCCAAGTTAATATTGCCAAAATGCTAGCGCCTATAGATAGCCCGGTTATGGCAGATTTCGTGAACAATCTTGATCGTATTAATGCTTTGGCAGAGCGGAGTGATGGATTTATATGGCGTTTGAAGGATGGTGATGATGCAACATCATTACAGTTGTTCATTGATGATTTTCTTATCATAAACATGTCAGTATGGGAATCCAAGGAGGCTTTGTTTAGATATACCTATAAATCTGATCATGTTCAGATTTTTGCAAGACGAAAAGAATGGTTTCATAATATGAAGGAAATGCATATGGCATTTTGGTATATAGAAGAAGGAACTATACCAACTCCTGATGATGCCAAAGAACGACTGAATTATTTAAATGAACATGGTGAAACCCCTTATTCATTTACCTTCAAAAGTAAATTCACTGTAGAAGAATCTAGTACATACAAACCCAATAACTAAGAGTGATGAAAATACATACTCTAGGTTGTTACGCCGCCACTCCAAGAACAATGACCAATCCTACTGCTCAGGTATTGGAGATTAAAAATCATATGTTCCTTATAGATTGTGCTGAGGGAACACAAGTGCAATTGCGGAAACACAAAGTAAAGTTCTCCAGAATCAACCATATTTTCATATCTCATTTACATGGAGATCATTTTTTTGGATTACCAGGACTTATTTCTACGTTTAGATTGTTGGGAAGAGAAAAGGAAATGCATATATATGGTCCAAAAGGAATAAAAGAAGCGATTACCTTACTTTTAAAATTGGGTGATTCTTGGACCAATTATCATTTATATTTTCACGAATTGATTTCCAAAGAGTCTGAATTGATTTTTGAAGATGAAAAAGTCACCGTACATACCATACCACTGACCCATAGAGTATATACCAATGGTTTTTTATTTAGAGAAAAATTGGATGATAGAAAGCTAAATATAAAAGCTGTGGAAAAATATGGAATTGATAAGAGTCAGTATCGGAACATCAAAAAAGGAAAGAATGTTGTTATGGACAATGGTGATATTTTTCCTAATAAAAAATTGACTTTTGACCCACCCAAGCCTAAAAGTTATGCGTATTGTAGTGATACGGCTTATATGCCTAGTATCGTTCCGCAAATAGAAGGTGTGGATGTGTTGTACCATGAGTCTACCTTTTTAGAATCAGAAAAGCATTTGGCTGCCAAAACAAAGCATGCAACAGCCAAAGAAGCTGCTTCCATTGCCAAAGAGGCAAATGTTGGTCAACTGTTATTGGGGCATTATTCCACTCGTTATAAGACTATTGATTTGTTTAAGGAAGAAGCTCAGGAAATTTTCTCCAATGTAGCATTGGCAGATGATGGTAAAATGTTTGAGTTTTAAGAAGAATCTGCCTAGCTTTCTATTAAAATTGGTCCCCGATTTTTAAATGTATATGTCATGGAAAAAATAGATTTTAATAACAAAACCTTTTCTTTAGTTCAAAACTCAAAGAATGGTAAAGTAGATACCAGTACAATATTTAAGTATAAACAAGATGGAGATTTAGTAACTGCGCATTATTCTGGAGGAACCATTAAATATGGTAAAATAATTGCACACTTAAAAGACGAAAAACTTCATATGTTATACCAGTGTATAACAGTAGATAATGAATTGAAAGCAGGGAAAGCAATCGCAGAAATTACTTTTAGCAAAGTAAACAAGATAGTCCTATCTTTAAAATGGGAATGGTTGAATGAAAATAAAGAAAGCGGAGTTTCTTATTACATAGAAAATTGATATATTTTGCTCTTTCACAATAATTTAATAAAAAACACTAGGACTTTTCGTCTTTTCCTTTCTTTTATGCAACTTTGTTAGAGTAGTTCATATTACATCTTAAATAATGCAGAAAGACTTAGGAGAACATAGAAAGACATATGGGAAAAGCGCTTTGAAAGAAGATGCAATTTCAGATAACCCAATGGAACTTTTTCAGAAGTGGTTTTATGAGGTAGAAGCATCAAACAGCGCGGATGAGTCCAATGCAATGACAATATCCACTTTAGGTTTGGATGGGTACCCAAAAAATAGGGTAGTGCTCTTAAAGAAATATACCTATGAAGGGTTTATTTTTTATACCAATTATGAAAGTGAAAAAGGGAAAGCCATAGCAGAAAACCCCAATGTTTGCTTGTCTTTTTTTTGGGCGAATATGGAGCGACAGATAATTGTTAAGGGAACGGCTGAAAAAATTGCAGAAAATTTATCTGATGGGTATTTTGAGTCTAGACCTGAAGGAAGTAAATTGGGGGCTATAGTTTCCGCACAAAGCGAAGTTATTGCATCAAGAAAGGAACTAGAAGAAAAGTTGAAAGTCCTTGAGAAAACCTATGCCAATAAAGAAATTAAACGCCCTGATTTCTGGGGTGGTTATCTAGTAAGGCCAATTTCAATTGAGTTTTGGCAAGGCAGACCCAACAGATTGCATGATCGAATAAGGTATATCATGAGTGAGGATTTTTCATGGAAAATTGAGCGATTGGCTCCTTAAAATAATTGTGGTATGAAGCATCTTATACTGATAAGGCATGGTAAATCTTCTTGGGATTATAATGTTGATGATAAAGACAGACCCTTAAAAGAAAGGGGTATTGTGGATGCTCATTTGGTAGCATCAAAATTTTCTTCTCAAAATATAGAAATAAATGCTGTGTTTTCTAGCCCAGCAATAAGAGCACTGCACACCTGTTCAATTTTTTTACGAGAACTAGATATACCTTTTGCTACCCTAGAGGTACACGAGGCACTTTATGATTTTTCAGGTGATGGTATTGTTCCATTCGTGAAAAATTTACCTAATAATTTGAATAAGGTGTTGCTTTTTGGGCACAATAATGCTTTTACCAATGTGGTGAACACATGGGGCAACCAATACATAGAGAATGTGGTCACCTCTGGTTTGGTACATCTTTCTTTTAATGTGGATGCCTGGCAGGATGTATCAAAAGGGAATACTGAACAGACCATGTTTCCAAAACAGTTGTAGTTATTATGATGAAGAAAACAAAAAACCAATACATCAATAGAGAAATTAGTTGGTTGCATTTTAATGAGAGGGTCCTTCAGGAGTGTACGGATAAAAAAGTGCCGCTTATAGAACGACTTCGGTTTTTGGGTATTTTTTCAAACAATCTGGACGAATTTTTTAAGGTTCGGTACGCTACTGTAAAGCGAATTGTTGAAGCTGGTAAAAAAGGAAAAAGTGCACTTGGCGGAGAGAAGGCAAAAGATTTGTTGGAGGAAATCACAACCGTTGTAATAAATCAACAAGAAAAGAGTCAAGAAGTATTGTATGAGATGGAAAAGGAGCTGGAAGCCCAGAATATTTTTCTGATTAAAGAAACGGAGGTAAAAGAAAATCATACGGACTACATAAAGAATTATTTCATCAATAATGTTAGTCCTGCATTGATGATTCTTATTTTAAATGATGTGGCAGAGTTTCCCACATTAAACGATACGGCAGCTTATTTGGCCGTAAAAATTGTACTTGTTGATGTTGATAATGGTGAAAATGAAAAGAAGGTCCGCTATGCCTTGATAGAAATACCCAAAGGAATAGATCGTTTTATAGAACTTCCAAAAGAAGGGGATAAAAATTATATCATTATGTTGGATGATATGATTCGCTATTGTTTGAGAAGCATTTTTAATATGTTCGACTATGAATCTATTTCAGCACACATGATCAAGATAACCCGTGATGCAGAACTGGATATAGATGATGATTTGAGTAAAAGTTTTATTGAAAAAATTTCTTCGAGTGTTGAGCATAGAAAAATTAGTGACCCCGTACGTTTTATCTATGATAAGAATATTGAAGAAGACACATTGCTCTTTTTGCAGGAAAAAATGGGCATAGAAGATACAGATAGTGTTATTCCTGGTGGCCGTTACCATAACAAACGGGACTATATGGGTTTCCCAAGTCTTGGTAGAAAAGATTTAATGTATGACAAAATAAAACCTTTGCCAGTAAAAGGTTTTAGTGTGGAAGGGAGTCTACTGGAGCATATTGCAAAAAAGGATTATCTCATATACACCCCTTACCATACATTTTCTTATATCATTAAATTTCTTAGAGAGGCAGCTTTAGACCCTAAAGTTAGAAGTATTAAAATAACGGTCTATCGTTTGGCTAATACTTCCCAAGTGGCTGCATCTTTGATTAATGCCGTTAAAAATGGTAAAAAAGTAACCGTGCAAATAGAATTGCAAGCACGTTTTGATGAAAGAGCCAATATAAAGTATGCAGAACAATTACAAGCAGAAGGAGTTAAGCTTATTTTTGGGGTACCAGGGCTAAAAGTACACAGTAAGATATGTATTATAGAGCGTGAAGAGGCGCAAGGAATGAAGCGGTATGGATTTATTAGTACAGGAAATTTTAATGAATCCACGGCTAGAATTTATACGGATTACACTTTGTTTACTGCTCATGATATGATTTTAAAAGAATGTAATAAGATTTTCAACTTCTTTGAAACGACCTATAAAATTAATAAATACAAACACCTTATTGTTTCGCCACATTACACCACAACTACTTTTGAGGCACTTATTGATATTGAAATTGCTAATTCCATAGCAGGAAAAGAGGCCTATATCAAAATAAAAATGAACAGCTTTACTTCATATAGAATGATAGATAAACTTTATGAAGCAAGTAGGGCGGGTGTTAAAATTCAATTAATTATTAGGGGTGTTTGTTGTTTAGTTCCGGGAATTGAAGGAATGAGCGAAAATATTGAGGCTATAAGTGTAGTCGATAAATTTTTAGAGCATCCAAGAATATTTATTTTCAGTAATGATGGTGCTCCAAAAATATACATTTCATCTGCAGATTGGATGACAAGAAACCTCGACTTTAGGGTAGAGGTGGGTTGCCCAATATATGATGAAGATATTAGACAAGAATTATTGGAAACTTTTGAAATTTCATGGAATGATAATGTAAAAGCTCGTGTTTTTTCAGAAAAATATGATAATGCATACAGAGAAGTAGTAGGAAAGGAACACAGGTCTCAATTTGAATTATATGACTATTACAAGCGTAAGTTGAAAGCTTAACCGTGAATAGTTTCTTTAACACTCAAATTCTTCATGATTTCGGCTTCGTAGTTTAATAGCGCCTCCCATTTTTCATCCACCTCTTTGCGATCGCCATAGTCACGAGCAAATTGAAGGAACATAGTGTAGTGTCCGGCTTCACTAATCATTAATTTGTGATAGAATTCAGCCAATTCTTTGTTTGGTAATTCTTCCGATAGCAATCTAAAACGCTCACAGCTTCTTGCTTCTATAAGTGCTGCATATAAAAGCCTATGAACCAATTGTGTAGTTCTACTACCGCCTTTAGGAAAAAATTTCAATAATTCAACTACATAGGCATCTTTACGGTCTCTTCCCAAAGTATTTCCCCTTGCAATGATGCGGTCATGAACCATTTTAAAATGCGCCATTTCTTCTCGTACAAGAGCCACCATTTCTTCTACTAGCGCTGTATATTCAGGAAAACTAACAATCAAAGACATAGCAGTGGCTGCCGCTTTTTGCTCACAAAAGGCGTGATCTGATAATATTTCATCTATGTTTTTTCTAACAATATTTACCCATCGTGGGTCAGTCGGTAATTTTAAGCCTAACATAGATTATAAATTTGCTCCAAAATTACTAAGATTTTGTTAATGCTTTATGATTATGGCTGTAAATTCGTTGTTTGCACTTTTATTAATTAGCTTTGTTAGCGTCTAAATAAATATTGCCCTTAATGGAATTTAAGAATACCGCCAAACATTTAAATACGCTCGTTAGTGCAAGCTTAAATGCAGATGTGAAAGATTGGATTTTATTAAAAATTGAATTGATTACGCAAAATAAATCTACAAAAGACCTTTATCTTACGTATACACTATTAGCTTCAAAAGTGACAGCTGAACCTGTGAAATTCACTTCAGATAGTGAACTCATTTCTTTTTTGAAAAGTCAAGAAATGAATGCGCTACAACTGGCTCGTATATTTTTGTTGGTAAAAACTTTGGAGGTAGATAATGATTTCTTCAAGGTGAAGGTTGCTAATTTAATTCAAGTAGCAGATAAGACAGAACTAGAAACATTTTTAAAGTTCTTGGTTTTGTTGCCAAATGCAAGTGATTATATAAGTGTGGCAGTTGATGCTTTACGAACTAATATAAGCTCCGTGTTTAATGCAATTGCATTAAACAATCCTTATCCCGCTGTATATTTTAATGAACAGCAATGGAATCAAATGTATTTAAAGGCGGTGTTTATTGAATCTGAATTAGGTGAGATTTTAAATGTAGATGATAGAGGCAATGATGATTTATCTCGAATAATATCTGATTATGCTCATGAACGTTGGGCAGCATCACGAGAAATAAATCCATTATTTTGGAGACCAGTTTCCAAACATATAAATGAAAAACTATTAAAAGATATGCAACGCTTGTTAGCTAGTGATGCTGTTGTGGAGAATAAGGCAGGAGCATTGTGTTGTCATAATTCTGATAATCCAAAAGCTAAAGAGTTGCTTAATGGGTATCCAGAATTAAAGAATGAAATGGAAGCGGGAACGCTAAATTGGAAAAATATATAAAAGGAATATGGAAGAAAAATTAATGCTCATAGACCCCCATGTGCATATGTCTGCTAGAACTACAGATGATTATGAGGCTATGGCAGCTGCTGGTGTCGTTGCTGTTATAGAACCTGCATTTTGGATGGGACAGCCAAGAACACAAGTGGGTTCTTTTCAAGACTATTATAGTAGTTTGGTAGGTTGGGAGCCTTTTAGGGCTAGTCAGTTTGGAATAAAACATTATTGTACCATAGGTTTAAATTCCAAAGAGGCTAATAATGAAGCTTTGGCGGAGCAAGTAATGGAATTGTTGCCATTATACCTACATAAAGAGAATGTTGTTGCTGTTGGAGAAATAGGGTATGATGATCAAACACCTGCTGAGGATAAGTATTTTAGACAACAATTAGAACTAGCCAAAGAAATGAATATGCTGGTGCAGGTACATACACCACATCGTGATAAAAAGGCAGGAACCATAAAAAGTATGGAAGTCTGCTTGGAGCATGGATTGGATCCTAGTAAGGTAATTATAGACCATAATAATGAAGAAACTGTTCAGGATGTTTTGGACAGAGGGTTTGTTGCAGCTTTTACGATTTATCCCAAAACAAAAATGGGTAATGAACGTATGGTGGAAGTGGTTAGGAAATTTGGGAGCGATAATATTATTGTAGACAGTTCTGCTGATTGGGGGGTAAGTGATCCGCTAGCGGTGCCAAAAACGGCTAATTTAATGCTGAAAAGAGGAATTGCTAGAGAAGATGTAATAAAAACCTGTTACCAAAATGCATTGGACGCTTTTGGTAAATCGGGTAAGATGAAAGAATCACATTGGCTAAACCCTGAAAGCATAGATCAACGAGAACTGTTTAATGACAATAGCGTTTTACGGGGGCAACAACCAAAGATTGATGGTGAATTTATATCATAATGAATAAAACCTTCATAGGGTATTTGCAACTTATGCGTCCCGCTAATCTCCCAACTGCAGCAGCTGATGTAGTTGCAGGAATGGTTTTAGCAGGAATTGCGGGCAATATAAATCAGTTTTCTTTTTTGAATTTTGAGTTTTACCTTCTGTTTATTTGTTTGGTCATGGCATCTGTTTTGTTATATGCAGGTGGTGTGGTTTTAAATGATGTTTTTGATTTTCAGCTCGATAAAAAAGAAAGACCAGAGCGCCCCATTCCTAGTGGTGTTGTTTCGCTAAAATCGGCTTCAATATTTGGTGGAGCCTTGTTAATGTTGGGAATTACTTTAGGATTCTATGTTCACATCCTTTGTGGCAGTCTTGCTTTATTACTCGCATTGTTCATTTTACTTTATGACGGAATCTCTAAAAAACATGCGTTTTTTGGGCCTATAAATATGGGGGTTTGCAGGGGTTTGAATCTTCTTATGGGGATGTCGGTTTTTGGAACGCTGCTACAATGGGAATATGCATTAATTCCAGTGGTCTATATCGCCGCAATTACATTGATAAGCAGGGGCGAAGTCCATGGCGACAATAAGCGGCATATTGTTTTTGCAGGAATGCTATATACGCTGGTTTGTATTGGGCTAATTGTGTTTCATTATGCCAATGACGGCAATACATTGCAAACAATTCCGTTTATTTTATTGTTTGCAATTTTAATTTATAGGCCATTGATTAAAGCATATTCAAATAATTCTCCAGAAAATATAAAGAAAGCTGTAATTGGTGGAGTCCTTTCCATCATAGTTTTGGACGCTGTAATGGCGGTTGGTTTTTCAAACTGGATGGTTGGTATAGGGATACTATTATTATTACCTTTATCAATTATTCTCTCTAAACTCTTTGCAGTTACCTAAAATTTAGACTTAATGAAGCGGATGAATAGTATAGAACAGTCTTTTAAAGTGGAGTATACATATAAATTACACTTTACATCGCATTTGTTTTCAAGTGAAAATACCCTGTTCAAAGATGTATTGTTGAATTATGGGAAAGGAGATAACACAAAAATTTTATTTGTTGTGGATGATGGTGTCCATAAGTGCCACCCCAACCTCTTAGATGAGATTAATGCCTATTGCAATGCGCATGATACGATTCAATTAAAGGACATTCTAATTGTAAAAGGAGGGGAAGCATGTAAGAATGACCACAACAACGTAACTGCTATTTTAAAAGGCATTAATGGAAAAAGTATTTGTAGACATTCATTTGTTGTTGCCATTGGTGGGGGTGCCGTAATTGATATGGTAGGTTATGCAACGGCAATAGCCCATAGAGGAGTGAAATTGATACGCATACCAACAACTGTCCTTTCTCAAAATGATTCCGCTGTTGGCGTTAAAAATAGTATTAATGAGTTTGGAAAAAAGAATTTCTTGGGCACATTTGCACCACCTTATGCAATCATCAATGATGCTGACTTTTTAACTACTTTAGAGCAGCGAGATTGGATTTCAGGCATAGCAGAAGCTGTAAAAGTGTCGCTTATTAAGGACGAGTCGTTTTTCAATTTTATTTCTGAAAATGCGACAAAGCTGGCAAATAGGGAAATGGAAGCTATGGATTACCTTATTTTTAGGTGTGCTGAAATGCATATGCATCATATAGCCAAAGGCGGCGATCCTTTTGAGAGCGGTTCTTCCAGACCTTTGGATTTTGGACATTGGGCTGCGCATAAGTTGGAATATATGACCAATTACAAACTTCGCCATGGAGAAGCAGTTGCTATAGGAATTGCCCTAGATGTTACTTATGGGTATTTAGTAGGATTAATTGATGAAAATACACTGAATCATATTTTACATGTTTTAGAGGAAGTAGGTTTCAATTTGCAAATACCCCTACATAAAGAAATAGAAATAGACCAACTTTTGGCTGGTATAGAGGAATTTAGGGAGCATTTGGGAGGTGAGTTGACCATTACACTCATTTCAGGCATAGGAAAGAAGCATGATGTTCATGAAATAGATATGGATAAAATGCGAAAAGCCATCATCATGCGGAATACTATTGGTAAAGAAAAAGTATCTTGCTAGTATGTTTATTGACCAATTTTATCACTTAACCTATTGTACCAACATCCATCCAGGAGAGAACTGGAAAATTACCTTCGAAAATATTGAGGCTTTTGTGCCGAAGATAAAAAAATCGGTTTCCCAGGAAGACCCTTTTGGTTTAGGGCTTCGGTTATCCAATACCGCTAGCCAAGAACTGGGTACTGGTGAGAATTTAAAACAGTTTAAAGAGTGGTTGGACGCTAATGATATTTATGTTTTTACAATGAACGGGTTTCCTTATGGAAATTTTCATAACGAAAAGGTAAAGGATATGGTCCATGCACCTGATTGGACCACAAGGGAACGAGTAGAGTATACCAAAAGATTGTTCAACCAATTGGCTTATTTAATTCCGGATGGCCAAATGGGAGGCATATCTACGAACCCTATCAGTTATAAATATTGGTATGATTCAAAAGTAACAACCCATGAAGCCTTTGCTATAGGCGCGGAACACATGACAGAAATTGTGTTGCAACTCCATGAGATAGAAAATAGTACGGGAAAATATTTGCATTTGGATATTGAACCAGAGCCAGATGGTATGTTGGAGAATAGTGATGAAGTGGTCTCTTTTTATGCAGATTATTTGTTGCCTATTGCTACAGAGGTATTGGTGAAAACCTTGGATTGTTCGCATGAAAAGGCTCAAGAATTGGTGCATAAATACATTACAGTTTGTTACGATATTTGTCATTTTTCTTTAGCTTTTGAAGAACCAGAAGACACTTTTGGAAAGTTTAGGGAAGCAGGTATTAAAATTGGAAAAATTCAGGTAAGCGCTGCATTAAAGATTCTTTTTGATGGAAAGAACGATAAAAAAATATGGGATTCACTAGGCCGTTTTAATGAGCCTACATATTTACATCAAGTGACCCACATGGATGATGGCCAAGTGAAGACCTACTGGGATTTACCAGCGTTATTAGAAGAAGAAAAGAATTTTGATGAATTAAGAGCCCATTTTCATGTGCCTATCTTTTTAGATAAGTTTGATGATCTGCATTCTACCCAGGACCATATTCTTAAAGTTTTGGAATATTTAAAGAAAAATAAGGTTTCCAATCATTTGGAAATTGAGACCTATACATGGGATGTGCTTCCCAAATCCCTAAAATTGGAACTTTCAGACTCTATTATTAGAGAAATTGAGTGGTTAAAGAATAAGCTTTAAACTAATATGAAAAAAACGGTCGTACTTAATGTGGTTGGATTAACCCAAAGGCTTATTGGGAAACATACTCCATTTATAGCATCGTTTTTAAAAAAAGGAAGTGCGTCAACAATTACTCCTGTAATTCCTGCAGTAACTTGCAGTGCACAAACTACCTATCTTACTGGAAAATGGCCTTCTGAGCATGGAATAGTAGGTAATGGCTGGTATTTTAAGGAAGAGTGTGAAGTTAAATTTTGGCACCAGTCCAACCAACTTGTGCAAAGCGAAAAAATTTGGGACAAACTCAAGAAAGTAGATGAAAATTTTACCAGCGCCAATCTTTTCTGGTGGTACAATATGTATTCAACTGCGGATTTTAGTGTTACACCAAGACCTAATTATTTGGCTGACGGACGAAAAATTCCAGATGTATATTCAAACCCTCCAGAATTACGAGATACGCTTCAAAAGGAGTTGGGGACTTTTCCATTATTTCATTTTTGGGGCCCAAAAACTTCTATAAAATCCTCCCAATGGATTGCTGATTCCGCTATTAAGACAGATGAGTTGCACGATCCAACACTTACTTTAGTGTATTTACCGCATTTAGATTATAATATTCAGCGACATGGGATAAATTTTAAACACATTTCTAATGATTTAAAAGAGATTGATGGGGTAGTACAACAGTTGGTGAATTATTATGAAAAGCAAGGTGCACATGTCATTTTATTATCTGAGTATGGTATTACGAATGTGAACAACCCCATTCATTTAAATCGAATACTACGTTCTAAAGGATATGTGGGCATTAGAGAAGAACGTGGATTAGAGCTTTTGGATGCAGGGAATAGTAAGGCTTTTACCGTTGCAGACCATCAAATTGCACATGTTTACTTGAATGACATATCCATTAAGGATGAGGTAATAAAACTGTTGCAAGGGGTGTCTGGAGTAGAAAAAGTACTGTCGGGCAATGAAATAAAAGCGGCAAATCTCAATCACGAAAGATGTGGGGATTTGGTAGTTTTGGCTGATAAGGATTCATGGTTTACCTATTATTATTGGTTAGACGATAATAAAGCTCCTGATTTTGCAAGAATGGTAGCTATTCATAAAAAACCGGGTTATGACCCAGTTGAAATGTTTACGGATCCACAGGATAAGCTTGTGATTCCTAAAATCCTTTGGAAACTAGTTAAAAAGAAAATGGGCTTTAGGACATTGATGAATGTGATACCTCTCAAAGCAGAATTAGTGAAAGGGTCACATGGTAGAATTCCAGAAGAGAAAGACGATTATCCAATATTAATTAGTAACAATCCATTATATAATAATGAACCAACCATCCAAGCGGTGGATGTTTTTTCAGTTATAGAGAAGCATGTTTTAAATCAATAAATTATGAGCAAATTTTTTAAAATTTTAGGAATGGTTTTTACGGTATTGTTTATTTATGCCGCAGTTGTGCAATACAATGACCCAGACGCTTTGTTATGGTGTGCTATTTATGGATTAGCTGCATTGGCTTCCATCTTGTTTTCTATGGATAGGCTTAACCTATTATCTGCTGTTGTTTTAACAATAGGATGTTTCATTGGAGTTTTTGTTAGTTGGCCAGAACAATATGAAGGTATTGTAATTGGAGAGGGCAATATTGTAAACATAGAAAAAGGTAGGGAAGCATTGGGGTTGTTAATTGTTGCGGTAGCAATGTTGGTATACGCCCTTAGAATTGTATATGTTGGGAAGAGAAAGGCAAAGTCCTAAATTTAGGACTTAAAAAGCATTTCTTATAGCTTATAAATCCAAATCAAATTCTTTTCTAAGAAGATCTATAGCTGGGTTTTTCTCGCGTAATTTTTCATATTTCTCCTCGGGAGTAAAGGCAAATTTTTTGGCAACAGCCTCATTGACAGATATCTGTAGTTCAATAAAGTAATTATTGAGCTTCAGTTTTAAATATTCCATTAGTTCATATTGCTCTCGCTCAATTTCCTTTTTCATGGTGTCATTTGGTAGTTCTATCCAAATGGTGGTGGTGTCGTTTCTAAGCTTTGGAACATCTGATGCCAGATTAGAAGCCAATATTTTTTGCCCTTTTTTATCGATTACTTCAACAAAGTCATTCCAATGTTTTTGCATGTCCTCCTCAGCAAAAAGGTCCTTGGGTAATTTAGTTTTATCAATAGCCTCTCCTTTTCTTTGAAGCTCATGCTCCTTTTTTGCCTTTAAACTAGATATGGATAAACCAGACACTCTTTTGGGTGGCGTTTTGATGTTAATTTTAGGAGGTGCTGATTGCTGTAATTCCTTTAGAATAGGCTTTTCTAAAACTTTTATTCTAGGTTCTGCATCAGCAATGGCGACTTCTGAAGTTTTATTTTGTACAATTGTTTTATTGTCAATTGATGCAACTTCAAGTTGTTCAGGTGCTTTTTTTTCTGAAACTATGGTTTCTTTAGGTGGCTTGGAGGTTGGAGCAGCCGACTTAAAGAAAGAAGCTGGTATTATAAAATCAATTGTTTTACCGTTTAGAGCTACGGATTCAGGATTTTTTTTTTCTCCATCGTAATTGATAGAGGCTAATTTCATTAATGCAAGTTCTACAAGTAATCTTTGGTTTCTACTTGTTTTATACTTTAAGTCAGTGTCATTGGCAATGTCTATAGCTTTAAGCAGAAAGGTAGTGGATGCTTTCTTTGACTGTTCCCCATAACTTTTCTTGGTGTCATCACCTACTTCCAAAAGACTAATGGTAACCTCATGTTGGCAAACCATTAAATCCCTAAAGTGGGAGGCGAGGCCAGATATAAAATGATGTCCATCAAAACCTTTCGCCAAGGTATCATTGAACAATAGCAATAAAGATGGAATGTTATTTTCAAGTATTAAATCTGTAGCAGAAAAATAGGTGTCATAATCCAATACGTTTAAATTCTCCGTAACCGATTTTCGTGTCAATTCTTTTCCAGAAAAACTAACCACTCGATCAAAGATGGAAAGGGCATCTCGCATGGCACCATCTGCCTTTTGTGCAATGATGTGTAAAGCGCTATCTTCAGCTATAACCCCTTGTTGTTCAGCAATATATTTAAGGTAGTTAGCAGCATCTTTTACTGTAATTCGTTTAAAGTCAAATATTTGACATCGGGAAAGGATGGTTGGGATTATTTTATGCTTCTCAGTGGTAGCCAAAATAAAAATAGCATGTTTTGGAGGCTCCTCTAATGTCTTTAAAAAAGCATTAAAGGCCGATTGAGAAAGCATATGCACCTCATCTATAATGTACACCTTGTATTTTCCCACTTGTGGTGGAATACGCACTTGGTCTATTAAACTCCTGATGTCATCAACAGAGTTATTTGAGGCTGCATCTAGTTCAAAAATATTGAAGGCAAAATCTTCATCAGCAGGCGCTGCATCGTCTTCATTTATTTTTTTTGCCAAAATACGGGCACAGGTGGTTTTACCCACGCCTCTTGGTCCAGTAAATAAAAGTGCCTGAGCCAAATGATTGTTTTCAATAGCATTTAATAAGGTATTGGTAATAGCCTCCTGTCCCACAACATCTTTAAATGTCTGGGGTCTGTACTTGCGTGC
The DNA here is from genome assembly GCA_002746415.1 of Flavobacteriaceae bacterium. Lineage (GTDB taxonomy): Bacteria > Bacteroidota > Bacteroidia > Flavobacteriales > Flavobacteriaceae > Saonia. The sequence continues at coordinate 65,688 of NVXD01000020.1, forward strand.
CGATACAACAAAAGGTTCCAATGTTTATGCTTATTTACCTGACGTTATCTGTGTCAGTAGGTTCTACTACAAATATAAAAATAGCAATGTATTATAGGCTTTATTTGGATGACTTTAACCTAATTTTTATTAACAATTGATTTACCTTTGCCTCAGCAGGTCACCTTATCGCCGCGCCAATGGTGCGGAGGAAAGTCCGGACACCATAGTGCAGTATAGCGGGTAACGCCCGTCCACCTAAGGGTGAGGACCAGTGCAACAGAAAGAATGTACAGATAATGCTGTAGTGAAACCAGGTAAACTCTATGCGGTGCAACGTCATGTAAATCAGTGTTTGAGGGTGCACGCCCGAGCTGAAGGGTAGGCGGTTAGAGCTTTTGGGTAACCAAGAGCCTAGATAAATGATAGGGGCATTCTAACGTATTAGGAAGAAATTCTGAAACAAGTTTAGAATGAACAGAATCCGGCTTATGACCTGCTTTTTTTTTCGTAATTCATTGATTCAGTGGTGCTTTGTGTTTTTTTTAATTTGCTCTATAATTGCCTTGTGCATAGGAAGCTACGATGCTGCTATTTGCGGTTTTGCAATTGTTCGGAAAGTCAAAGAAATAAATGCAGTCTGGTAAGCCGTTTGTAAAAGAAATTCTTACCCACCCATTGGCACTACTACCAAATCCTTTATAACTGTAATTTGCTGTGGCATTTACGGGTCTTCCCTCAGTATCCTTGGATTGGATTACCAAACCAGAAATACTATTGGGTACATACCGATTAAAGGACCAAGTTTGGGCTTGGTTGGCAACAAGATCATCAAATAATTTTGTCAAATTTTGTGTTCCAATAGGGCCGCCAGATTTTTTCATGCTAGCATATTTACTACTTCCCTGCATACGTATAGCAGACTTATTTAGGGCAAATAGTTTAAGGTTTTCTTCAAACCTCCTTACACCAGGACTATTACAAGGGTTTAATTTAAAAATTTGAGCCATGTCATTTTGCAACCCTTTGACTTTATGCATTAAATCCACAGAATTACCCATAGCATTCGGGTCTGTAATCATGGCAAATACAGTTTGCAAACCATTGGCTCTTTGAGTGCTTTCAATTTCCATTTTGGCATTATATAGATCCGGTCGGGCATATAGCCTGGTTCCCACCCATTTCCATTCAATACATACCCTACTGAGTTCATTCCCGTAAATGTTTCGGGATACCTCTTCTGTCGCACAGACCTGTTCCATGATTTCCACTTTATTTGAAGGTGAATATGTAGGGCATTGTTTGCCAAAAGTTCTAAGATATTGCTCAAAAATCATGAGAAACTCCGAATCGCTTGGCTTCAATTCAATATTTTCATAATGACCTCTAAATAAGTAATCGTAAAACTCAGCATAGTACAACCCATCTGTGTGGAATTCTATTACTTGTTCCCTATTATCCAGATTTTCTATTGATTTATTTACAAAAGAAGCGGTTATTACAAAGACAAAACCTAGGCCTAGAAGGCTAGTGAAGAAATTTCTCATGTACTTAATATATTGGTTGGTATGGACTCGAAGGTTACTAAAATTGACTGATTATTAGATAAATATACAAAAATCATGTAAAATCTCTCATAAACATTCTGTGGAATACAATTTAGCCTTTTGCGCTTTCTTCAGTGGTAAAAATACGGCAGCAATTAATTTTCGCTAGCTGTTGCGTTAAAGAAACTGAACGCACTGCTGCCGTACTTTTTTAATTTGGTAAAGTGTTCTTGCTCAGATAAGTTGGTCTGTTTAAAGTGTTCAATAATCAATTGCCCATCTTCTGCTAGCATATTATTGGCAAAGACCAATGCTACTATTTTGCAAAAATCTTCAAAAGGTAGGTCGTAAGGGGGGTCGGCAAAGATAATATCAAATTTCCCTTTTTGTCTTTCCAAGTATTTAAAGACATCGCTCTTAATAGTGGAAATATCCATCTGAAGCTCTTCAGAGGTCTTATTTATAAATTTAATACAACCATGATTGGCATCAACGGCTATAATCTCGGAAGTGCCTCTAGAGGCAAATTCATAGCTTATGTTTCCGGTGCCAGCAAAAAGGTCAAGAATAGTAAGGTCTTCAAAATAATATGAATTGTTCAGGATGTTGAACAATCCTTCTTTGGCCATATCTGTTGTAGGGCGAACCGGTAATTTCTTAGGTGCGGTAATCCGAAGGCTTTTATGTTTTCCTGAAACGATACGCATTATAGAGCATTTAAAACGGTGAAGTCTATTGTTTCCTTGTCCAGTTCAGTTGCCAAATATGGAATATTCTCTGGAACATATATGGAAATGTTTTTGATATACTGGTAACATAATGTATGCACCTCATCTCCCTCATCTACACCACCAAACAATCTCAATTTTATGGTATCGGTATCCAACTTTAGCTGTTCAAGAGTAAAAAGCAAGTAGTAGATGAAATCTTCTTTAGTGTGGTAAGTAAAACTATTATAAAATAATAAGTTCTTTTGTGAGATTACAATAACCTCCATTTGCATTTTGGATACATGAACATAGCAAACAGCTTCTTTGCCATTGCTATGATTGTTTAAAAGGGTTTGTATGAGTACAGTACCATTGTGTTTAAACTCAAATGCTCCATAAAGCTCGTAAATGTAATTATTGATGTTTACAAAAGGCACATAAACATTAATCATTTCATAAGGCGCTATTTCGTCATAGGCCATATGGTCATTTTCTAAAATTTTTATATTGAACTTTAAGTAATTAGCCAGTTCATCAGTGTTAAAGAGGGCTTTAGGGACTAGGCTAAAAAGATCATTTTTATGAATGACCACAACTTCAGAGAAGCTGGCTTTATGAATGTTATGTTTTTCTATAAATGCTTTTAATTCTTTTTGAAGTTCATAGGGATTAAGCTCTTCGTTAAAAACCAAGCTCTCAGATAATAACAGGGTATTGTCAATAGTATCCATCACACAAAAAGAAAGTCCATTCAAGCTAGCTTGAATGGACAATTTTTTATAATCCGAAGACGTATTGTCTAAACTTTTATTATTTGTTTTTTCTGTCATATACTGGTGGCCAGTTTCCATTAGTGCTTACATCTACCAATGAACCTACAGTAATTTCGCTACCATTTACTTCATTAACATTGATATGTGTGTTTTCTCTGGATAATAGGTCTTTAGGTTGGTCAAATAGAACGACACTCTTTTTTACCTTAGCCTCAAAAACAGATGCTTTATAGCCACTTTTGTCAATTTGATCTGCTTTCATTTCAAATTTTTCCCCTTTGGCAGCTCCAGGAACATTCATCATTGTTTTATAACGGGTATTGCTTTTAAACAAGGAATCTTTTACGCTAACAAAGCCTAAAGTGTCAATAATGATTGTGTCTACTTGCATGTCAATTTGATACGACTTGTTATAACGCATAAAAGAGGAATCTCTTTGTTGTGTTATGGTATACCTTCCAGTATCAACGAACGCTACCAATGTATTAAAATCATTGGCAAATTTTCCATTTACTGTTTTGTAGGCTTCCTGAGAATTTCTAATGTCTTTTAGTGAAGATATTATTTTTGAATATCGTTCTTCCTTTATTTTTTTAAACTCAATAGGACCGTTTACAGAACTATAAATTAGGTATCCCAGTAAGATAGATATTATCCAAAGCGCAACTTGTAATATGGTCTTCATTTTATCTGTGTTAATTAAATTTTGTGATTGACACAAATTTACATTTTTTTTTTAATCACAAAAGTATTTTGCCCTTAAAATCATTATTATATTTGGTGCTTATGAAAGAGCTTTCCGCTAATGTATTTTTCAAGGTCTTAAAGGATAAATATCCTCATGAGCCTACGCTAAAACAAGCTATTAGTCTTGAGAAATTGGCACATTTTACACTATCAAAAGAAAAGGAAACATTGTTCCTGTTAAAAGGATATGCAGGTACAGGAAAGACATCCATAATTGGAACTCTAGTGAGCAATTTATGGAAAACTACCATGAAGGCAGTACTTATGGCACCAACGGGTAGGGCAGCCAAAGTAATGTCTAATTATGCTAATACACAGGCGTTTACCATTCATAAAAAAATTTACTTCCCAAAAAAAGAGAGCGGTGGAGGTGTTAAATTTGTCTTGGCACCCAACAAGCATAGAAACACTTTGTTTATTGTAGATGAAGCTTCCATGATACCTGATGTGCCAGCAGATTCTAAGCTTTTTGAAAACGGTTCTTTGTTGGATGACCTTATGTCATATGTGTATGCAGGACACAATTGTAAATTGATTTTAATAGGGGATACAGCACAGTTACCTCCTGTACATTTAGAGCTTAGTCCTGCCTTGGATGAGCATAAACTTTCTTTAAACTTTAACAAAGAGGTTGTTAAAATTGAGCTAGACGAAGTGGTAAGACAAGCAGAAGGCTCTGGAATTTTAGTAAATGCCACCAACCTAAGAGAACAATTACAATCTCAATTTTTTGATGAATTTAAATTTGATGTAGAAGGATACCCAGATATTGTTCGTTTGATTGAAGGACATGATATTCAGGAAGCAATAGATGAATCCTATAGCGAAAATGGAAAAGAAGAAACCGCGTTTATTGTCCGTTCCAATAAAAGAGCCAACCTGTATAATGAGAATATAAGGAACAGGATACTCTATTTAGACAATGAATTGGCAGTTGGTGACTATATGATGGTGGTGAAAAACAATTATTTTTGGCTCAAACCCAATTCTGAAGCTGGGTTTATCGCCAATGGAGATATTATTGAGGTTTTAGAGATTTTTGGCATTAAAGAATTGTATGGATTTACTTTTGCAGAAGTAAAAGTTAAAATGGTCGACTATCCCAACCAAAAACCTTTAGAAACAGTTTTACTTTTAGATACTATAAAAGCAGAAACACCATCATTGCCTTACGAAGAAGGCAATAGACTGTACCAAGAAGTGATAAAGGATTATGCCGATGTGACGTCTAAATATAAAAAGTTTTTGGCTGTAAAGAACAATAAGTATTTCAATGCCCTGCAAGTAAAATTTTCTTATGCCATTACCTGCCATAAATCTCAGGGAGGGCAATGGAATACTGTTTTTGTGGAGCAACCTTATCTCCCTAATGGAGTGGATAAGGATTATTTGCGTTGGTTGTATACAGCGGTTACTAGAGCCCGGAACAAATTATACCTTATAGGATTTAAAAACGATTTTTTTGTTGAATAGGAATAGCATATTTTAGTAGTAAAGTTTAAGTATGACACCAGAAACCATCATTAGTATATTTTTAGGGATAGGGCTTGCTGCTTCTGTAGGGTTTAGGGTTTTTCTACCTTTGTTTGCCTTAAGTTTAGCATCCTATTTCAATATATGGGAACTAAATGATAGCTGGCAATGGATAGGAAGTATAGCTTCAGTAATTGCTCTAGGTGTTGCTACTTTGGCGGAAATATTTGCCTATTTCATTCCTTGGGTAGATAACCTGTTGGATAGCGTAGCCATCCCTCTGGCGGCAATTGCAGGTACAGCGGTAATGGTATCCACGGTTGCAAATTTGGATCCTGTCATTACTTGGTCATTGGCTATTATTGCTGGTGGTGGTACCGCTACGGCAATAAAAGGTGCTGGTGCAACAGGAAGATTGGCTTCTACAGCTACTACGGGAGGTTTGGCCAACCCTTTGGTAGCAACTGTGGAAACAGGAACAGCAGTTGTAGTTGCTACGGCTTCAATATTTGCTCCCATTTTGGCGGTAATCATGGTCTTTATTATAATGGTGGTCATTTTTTGGGTGTATAAAAAACTAAGACCTAAAAAAAGTAATTTATAAAATCAGTTTTATTCAATGAAAATTATTGCAATGATTCCTGCTCGCTATGCGGCATCGAGATTTCCTGCTAAGTTGATGCAAGATTTGGCTGGTAAACCAGTCATTTTAAGAACTTATGAAGCTGCTGTTAATACAAGACTTTTTGATGAAGTTTATGTTGTAACAGATAGTGATATTATATATAATACGATTATTAACGCTGGTGGTAAGGCGATGATGAGCATTAAGGAACATGAATGTGGCAGTGATCGTATTGCAGAGGCTGTTACAGATATGGATGTTGATATCATTGTAAATGTCCAGGGAGATGAGCCTTTTACAGATAAAAAAAGTTTAACAAGTGTTTTAGCGGTTTTTAATGATGATGCAAATAAGGAAATTGATTTGGCATCTTTGATGACCAAGATAACGGATTGGGATGAAATCAATAATCCTAATGTGGTAAAGGTAGTGGTAGATAATAGAGATTTTGCTTTATATTTTTCTAGAGCTCCTATTCCGTTTCCAAGAGATAAAAATGCAGGTGCTACGTATTACAAGCACAAAGGAATCTATGCTTTTAGAAAAAGGGCGTTGATGGATTTTCAACGTTTACCCATGTTACCGTTAGAAGGAACTGAGAAACAAGAAGCATTGCGATATTTGGAATACGGTAGAAAAATAAAAATGGTGGAGACTGATGTTTCTGGTATAGAAATTGATACTCCTGAAGATTTAGTAAAAGCAAAAGCAGCATGGAAGTAGATTATAGCAGCGTAAAGGTAATTGGCTTTGATGCAGATGACACACTTTGGGTAAATGAAACTTATTTTAGAGAAGTAGAAGAACAGTTCAGTAGTCTTTTGGATAATTATGAAACCAAGAATAAAATAGATCAAGAATTGTTTAAAATGGAAATGAAAAACTTGGAGCTTTATGGGTATGGCATTAAGGGTTTTATGCTTTCCATGATTGAATCTGCTTTGGATTTGTCAAACAATAAAGTTTCTCAAGAAACCATTTTAGAAATACTAGATTTAGGTAAAAAAATGATTGCACATCCAGTTGAGTTATTGGATAGTGTTACCAAAGTTTTACAAGTGTTGGTCAAAAAGTATAGATTAATTGTGCTTACCAAAGGTGATTTGTTGGATCAGGAACGGAAGTTGAAAAAATCGGGGCTGTCCCAATTTTTTCATCACATAGAGGTATTGAGCGATAAAAAAGAGGACAATTATAAAAATCTACTGGACCATTTGGAAATAGAGGTAGGTGAGTTTTTAATGATTGGAAATTCCTTAAAATCTGACGTGCTGCCACTCATCAATATTGGAGCACAGGCAGTGCATGTTCCCTTTCACACAACTTGGCAGCATGAAGAAGTGTCCATTGACGAACAGAATAATAACTATCTTACTTTGAATACGTTATCCGATATTTTGAAGTATATGAATTAATGTGAATGCAAACGAAGAAAAAATACCAAGTTAAAGATAAAGTCCCCAAACTTATGAGCACATACAGGAATTTTCCTATGGTACCGCGTGTGGTATTTGGTAACGGTTGTTTTAGCCAGTTAGGAGAAATCTTATTGCCAAAACGCAGGCATTCCGATGCTCCTTTTATTTACCTAATTGATGATGTTTTTGAAGGTAAAGAACTTACTGAAAGAGTGCCTTTGATTTTTAATGATAAAATTATTTTTATTTCTGCACAGGAAGAACCAAAAACCCAGCAGGTAGATGCATTGGTGTCTAAAATAAAGAGTGATTTTCAAGAACTACCATCAGGAATTGTGGGTATTGGTGGTGGTACGGTTTTGGACTTGGCCAAAGCGGTGTCCATTTTATTAACTAATGAGGGAAGTTCAGATACTTATCAAGGATGGGACTTGGTCAATAAAGCGTCTGTTTATCATGTAGGAATCCCTACAATAAGTGGTACTGGTGCAGAAGTGTCTAGGACGGCCGTACTTTTAGGCCCGGATAAAAAATTGGGAATCAATTCAGATTACACAACCTTTGATCAAGTGATGTTGGATCCAGAACTTACGCAAGGGGTTGCACTTGACCAATGGTTTTATACAGGAATGGATTGTTTTATTCACTGTATAGAATCACTCAACGGCACTTATTTAAATGCCTTTAGCCAGAGCTACGGTGAGAAGGCCTTGGAACTTTGTAAGGAAGTGTACTTAGGACAGCTTTCTGAATGTGAATCTAGAGAGAAATTAATGATGGCTTCATGGCACGGTGGTATGAGCATTGCATATTCCCAAGTGGGTGTAGCACATGCTTTGAGTTATGGGTTATCCTATCTTTTAGGGGTAAAACATGGAATAGGAAATTGTTTGGTTTTTCAACATTTGGAAGAGTTTTACCCAGAAGGGGTAGAACTTTTTAATAAAATGAAAGCCGCACATAATATTGAGCTTCCACATGGAATATGTAAAAATCTAAGCGATAGCGATTTTGATGCAATGATTACTGTGGCTTTAAGTTTGGAACCCTTATGGGAAAATGCAGTGGGCAAAGAGTGGAAAAAAACCATTACATCTGAGAAGCTAAAAAATATTTATAAAAAAATATAAAACATAGTATAATTTATTCATTGTGGATGCATAAACTGGCTAAGTTCATTTATTTTAGAATATTAAAATGGAAGCTTATTGGAAGTTTTCCAGAGGTAGAAAAGTGCGTAGTCATTGTTGTGCCACATACCAGTTGGGTAGATTTCTTCTTGGGCTTGCTTGTGAGAAGGGTATTGAATGAAGAAATTAATTTTATAGCAAAGAAAAGCTTATTTAAGCCTCCTTTTGGCTGGTATGTTAAATGGGTGGGTGGAGCGCCAATAGATCGTTCAAAAAGCAACAATACAGTTGGTGCTATTGCGGCAATTTTTAAGGAACGTGAAAAATTTAGGTTGGCACTTTCTCCCGAGGGTACCAGGAAAAAAGTTACAGAATGGAAAACGGGTTTTTATTATATAGCCAAAGAGGCTGCTGTTCCTATTGTTATGATTGCTTTTGACTATGAAAACAAACAAATTAAAGTTTCAGAATTACAATTTCTTTCAGTGAATATAAAAGAAGATTTTAAAACCTATGAGACTTTCTTTAAAGGCATAAAAGGCAAAGTGCCTGAGTATAGTTTTTAGATTTTATCCGTTATTTTTTTAAGTGTTTTTCCTTCCTTTTTTTTGGTGTTACCTGGGAAAACAAGATTGGTACTAGAGTAAGTAGTTCCGAAAGATATTTTGGCTGTATATACTTGTTCTATGGCATCCAAGACTTGATGCTCATACAGCTCTTTTAATGGATGAATAAAAACAGACCAAATAATTTCATCGCTCAGCGCATACTTTACATCCAAGGCAGAATGAAAATTTGCAACCATGGCATTTAGAAGTTCTTCCTCTTTTAATTTTTCCCGTTCTATAATTGGGGATATGATGCGCATTCTGTTTGCGTTTTCATCATAAACGCACATCATAACAGTTTCTTTATACATAAATTGAAAAGCATTTCCTTGAACAACTAATGTATCAGAAACTTGGGATGCTAATTCCCGTAATTTTTCTGGATTCATTTCTTGACTATTGACAGAAACAATACTAAAAAAACAACAGGCTATAACTGGAATTAAAATTTTGAACATAGTTAGTGTTTGGTAGTAAGTCGCGAATATTTTGAATTATTTACAGGAGCAATGGATTTGTACGGCAAGCTACCTCCAAGATAAACAGTTTGATGTGCAATATAGTCAGATGATGCTTCTTTTTGTATTTGTAAAACTGCAAAGGTTTATTCCTGCATGGTATGATATACATTCTGTACATCATCATCTTCCTCTATTTTTTCTAAAAGCTTTTCTACATCTGCCACCTGTTCCTCATTTAGTGGTTTAGTTACTTGTGGAATACGCTCAAAGCCTGAAGAAAGAATCTCAATTTCTCTAGATTCTAGTTCTTTTTGTATGGAGCCAAAACTTTCAAATGGAGCATAAATTAAAATCCCATCATCATCTACAAATACTTCCTCAGCACCAAAATCAATCATTTCTAACTCCAACTCCTCTGGGTCTATTTCACCTGCATTGATTCTAAAATTACAACTATGATCAAACATAAATTCTACAGATCCAGAAGTACCCAAACTACCATTGCATTTATTAAAATAACTCCTAACGTTGGCCACGGTTCTAGTGTTGTTGTCTGTGGCAGTTTCTATAAGTATGGCAATACCATGTGGCGCATACCCTTCAAATAAAACCTCTTTATAATCTCCTAAGCTTTTATCACTGGCTCTTTTTATGGCTCTTTCTACATTATCCTTGGGCATGTTTACAGACTTGGCATTCTGAATTACAGCCCTAAGCCTGGAATTGGAATCTGGATCTGGTCCGCCTTCTTTTACGGCCATGACAATATCTTTTCCAATTCTTGTAAACGCTTTGGACATCGCTGACCAACGTTTCATTTTACGTGCTTTTCTAAATTCAAAAGCTCTTCCCATAATAAAAATTGTATTTATTCACACTTTCGAAACTTAGGAATCTATATGCTCCTTAATGCTTGAATCGAAATAAGTGCGTGTTACTATTTTTTATACCCCATGAGCTTGCTCTGAGGTAGTTCATTAGCAGCAAATTTAACAAAAAATGAGGGGCTGGCAAGAAAGACTTGGTCTAACCTACAAAGTGATGGTCAATTATTTCTTGGTAGCTCACATCTAGGTTTTTTGGTAGGGTATTGGATTTGGGTAAAACAGCTAGGTAACGGTCTTCATTTGTGGTATAAACCCGTTTGTAGATTGCCTTTTTAGTGCCAATACGGCTTACTATCCCTTGTATCAATTCCTCATGGTGTACTAAATCCTTACTACCCAAATGAAAAATACCGCATTTATTCCTGTTGATAAGATAATGTATCTGCTGTGTTAGTTTGTCATTATTGGTTACATTAATGATAAGGTTGGGAAATACCTCAATGGGTTCATTGTTTTCTATAAACAATTTTATTTCCTTTATTCTTGGAGAGGTATTTCCAAAGACCATAGGTAGACGTATAATGCCTATTTTTTCTTTGGGCAATCTCATCATCATATTTTCAATCTTTATTTTCAATCGACCGTAAATACTTAAAGAAAGTGTTTTGTCATTTTCGTAAGAAGGATATTTGCTATAGGCATCAAACACATTGGCCGAGGATATGAAATAAAGCTTGCACTTTTCTGTAGCGATATATTCTGTGATATGTTGATGGGCCAATATTTGCGCTGGAAAGTTTCCTCGTAAAGCAGAAATTATAAGGGTAGGGCGTATTTTTTTTAAAATGATGAATATATCATCTTCATTTAGGTCATATTTATAAAACTGACGATTATCATGATATGTTCTCCCAGTGGAAAAATAGGTGCCGTAGGTGTTAAAATAGGAATTTAACTCTCTATATATAGCATTGCCTATAAAACCACTTGCACCTAAAATGAGTATTCTTTCTGCCCCTTTCTCCTTCAATTTATTTTTTATAAAATGGAAGTTTAATTACTTTGGCAGGAACCGCTTTTTTTCTAATCTGGATATGAATTGTACTGTCAACATCCGAAAAAACAGCTGGAACATAACCAAGCCCAATACCTTTGCCTAAGGAAGGTGACATCGTTCCAGAAGTTACAATGCCAATTTTTTTTCCTTGCCCATCAACTATATCATAGTCGTGACGCGGAATACCTCTTTCGCTTAGTTCAAAAGCGATAAGTTTCCTCTCACGAGTCCGTTTTTTTTCATCTTCTAAAGCTTCACTGTTTACAAATTCTTTAGTGAATTTGGTGACCCATCCCAGTCCAGCTTCAAATGGAGATGTTTCATCATTTATATCATTTCCATAAAGACAATACCCCATTTCTAATCTCAGAGTGTCCCTTGCTGCTAACCCAATTGGTTTTATTCCAAAATCAGCGCCAGCCTCCATTACCTTGTCCCATATTTGTTGTGCCTCATCATTCTTACAATAGATTTCAAAACCACCTGAACCCGTATATCCGGTTGCTGATATGATGGCATGAGCTACTCCTGCAAAATCTGCAATCACAAAATTGTAAAATTTGATACTAGCTAAATCAACCGATGTTAAAGACTGCATTGCTGTTACAGCTTTAGGACCTTGAATAGCCAAAAGAGAAAACCCTTCAGAGATATTTCGCATTGTGGCACCAAAATCAGCATTGTACTTAGAAATATGCGCCCAATCTTTTTCAATATTTGATGCATTAACGACTAAAAGATATGTTTCTTCTTTAATGCGATACACAATTAAATCATCCACAATACCTCCAGTTTCATTTGGGATATAGCTGTATTGAGCTTTCCCTACTGTTAATTTAGAGGCGTCGTTAGAAGTTACTTTTTGGATGAGGGCTAATGCATTTGGTCCTTCTATTAAAAATTCCCCCATGTGCGATACATCAAATACGCCAACACCATTACGCACGGTCTCATGTTCTATATTTACCCCTTCATAAGAAACGGGCATATCATAACCAGCAAAAGAAACCATTTTTGCCCCAAGATCAACATGGGTTTTGTGCAATGCTATATTTTTCATTCTTTCAATATATGTTGCACAAATCTATTGAAATTTAAACTACTAGAAAACGAAGAAAGGTTAATGTTTTAAACCAAAACTATTAAGGAATTTGAAAAGTAAATTAGCTATTTTTTAAATAGCTTTTTAGTTCGTCATAGGTCGAGATGGCAATGGATTTCTTTTCCCTTCCCATTACTTTCTGAATTTGCGGAGGAATAGGAGGGCTTACGTTTAAGGTGTCTTCAACTACATCCAAAAATTTTACTGGATGTGCTGTTTCCATGAAAATACCATAGGTGTTTGGCTTATTTTCTTGATATTTTTTCAACCCTAAATAACCAACAGCACCATGAGGGTCGGTAATATAGCCTGATGCGATGTGAATGTGTTTCATCGCGTTTTTTGTTTCTACATCTGTAAAGGAATAGGAAGAAAGGTTTTGGGATAATTTTTCTAAATCATCCTGATATAAATGACGAATCCTGATAAAGTTACTAGGGTCGCCCACATCCATTGCATTGGAAATAGTTGCTTTTGATGGTTTTGGAACGTACTCCCCTTTTTTCATATAGTTGGGTACCACATCATTGACATTGGTGGCTGCAATAAAATGTTTAACGGGCATTCCTAATTTTTGGGCAACCATTCCCGCACAGATGTTACCGAAATTCCCACTTGGAACAGAGAAGATGATTTCTCTTCCTTTTGATTTAGCCTGCTTATATGCAAACAAAAAGTATAGCAATTGAGGCAGCCAACGTGCAACATTTATGGAATTGGCCGAAGTCAATTTCATATGATTCGTTAAATCTGAATCTAAAAATGCAGTTTTAACCATTTTTTGGCAGTCATCAAAAGTGCCGTCTACTTCTATAGCAGTAATGTTTTGGCCAAGTGTGGTCAATTGTTTTTCTTGAATATCACTTACTTTTCCACTAGGGTAAAGTATAACTACTTTTACGCCATCAACTCCTAAAAACCCATTTGCAACGGCTCCCCCTGTATCACCAGATGTAGCAACCAAAACCGTAACTTCTTGTTTTTCCCCTTCAGAGAAATGACCAAGGCAATTGGCCATGAAGCGGGCGCCAACATCTTTAAAAGCCATTGTGGGACCATGGAAAAGTTCTAAAGTGGCTACATTTTCTTCTAATGCAACAACAGGAAAATCAAAATCTAAAACTGTTTCAAGAATGCTGGCTAGTTTATCATCGGAAATATCATCCTTAACAAACTGATGAATTGCTTTAAAGGCAATCTCAAGATTGGATATTTGTTCTATACCATCAAAAAAAGAAGTGGGTAAAGGAGTGATTTTTTCTGGAAAATACAATCCTTTATCTGGAGCAATACCAGCAATCACGGCTTCTTTAAAAGAGACTTTTGGAGCATTGTTATTGAGACTGTAAAACTGCATGGGTTATATTTTTTTAATCCCTATAGGATTTATTTTAGAGGTATGTACATCGTAATCGATGCCTATTTTTTGGTACGTATTTTTCATGGCTTGGGCTACTTTTAAAGCAGTAGCTTCTCCTTTGCTCAAAGCAAAAATTGATGGACCAGAACCAGAAATCCCACAACCCAGTGCTCCGGCTTCTATGGAGTTTGTTTTTATTTCATTAAATCCAGGAATTAAGATAGAACGAATGGGTTCTACAATATGGTCTTCTAAAGACCTACCGATAAGGTCATAATCTTCAGTGAAAAGTCCTGCAATTAATCCGCCTACATTTCCCCATTGCTTTATGCCGTTTTGAAGGGTTATATTGGTTTTTAATATTTTTCTAGAGTCTGCTGTCTTGATCTCTATTTGAGGGTGAATTACTGTAGCATAGAGTTCCTTGGGCGTATTGATTTTTACAATGTCTAAAGGTTCATAGCTCCTAACCAAAGTGAATCCTCCATAAAGAGCAGGCGCTACATTGTCGGCATGTGCGGTTCCACTTGCCAATCGTTCTCCTTCCATGGAAAATTGTACAAGCTCAAGATTAGAAAAAGGCTTACCTAAAAGTTCATTAATGGCCCAAACAGCTCCAGTAGAACTTGCGGCACTGCTTCCTATGCCGCTTCCTGGTTTTATGTTCTTATATATTTCAATTTCGAACCCACCAGTATAATCAGATTTATCCAAGAGCGCTAATGCGGCTACACCGGCAACATTTTTTTTAGTTTCCAAGGGAAGGTTTTGGCCGATGATTTTAGTGATTTTTATGCCAGGAGTTTTCGTTTTTCTAACGACCATTTCATCCCCCACAGCATCTAAGGCTACTCCAAGAACATCAAACCCACAGGAGATGTTCGCTATTGTAGCTGGACAAAAAACTCTTATTTCTTCCATAATTAAAAACTTCCTATTCTAACGATATCCGCAAAAATTCCGGATGCGGTTACATCCGCTCCAGCTCCAGCACCTTTTATAATCATGGGTTGGTTTGGATATCTTTCGGTATAAAAAAGAACAATATTGTCACTGCCCTCTAGATTAGAAAAATCATGACCCTTTGGAATATGTTGCAAACCAACACTAGCTTTTCCATTTTCATACTGGGCCACATATTTTAGTTTACTATCAGCAGCAGCAGCGTCGCTGTATAATTTTTGAAAGACATCTTCATACTTCTTTAAGGAAGAAAAGAAATCTTCATTATTTTTTGTGTCTAAACTTTCCTGGGGAAGGAAGGATTCATTTTCAATATCTTCAATATCTAATTTATTACCACTTTCACGCGCTAGAATTAATATTTTGCGCATGACATCTATGCCGCTTAAATCAATTTTTGGATCAGGTTCGGTATATCCTTCTGCTTGTGCCTGTAGCACTACATCATGAAAGGTAGTCCTATCATTAAAATTGTTAAACACAAAGTTTAAACTTCCAGATAAAACTGCTTGTATTTTAAGTATTTTATCACCGGATGTAATTAAGTGTTTTAATGTATCTATGATAGGTAATCCAGCACCCACATTGGTTTCAAATAGAAAAGGAGCATTGTACTGCCTAGCCAAGTCTTTTAACTCCAAATAATTGTCATATTCTGATGAACATGCAATTTTATTACAAGTAACAATAGAGATACTATTTCTTAAGTACGCATTGTAAGTTTTAGAGACATCATGACTTGCTGTATTGTCTACAAAAATACTGTTGCGGAAATTCAGTTTATTGATAGTATTGAAAAAGGTATTTTTATCAGCCTTTTGACCATCTGCCAGTAGGTTTTCCCAGTTATTAAGAGGAATGCCACTCTCATCAAAAACCATTGTCCTGGAATTTGAAATTCCGATGACCCTGATATTCAACTTTAAATTCTTCTTTAAAAATTTCTTCTGTTGTTTTATTTGATTTAAAAACTTGGAACCAACATTCCCTACACCCATTACAAAAAGGTTGAGCTGTTTTACATTTTCTTCGAAAAACTCCTCATGCAAAGCATTCAATGCTTTTTTAACATCGTTAGTGTTGATCACAGCAGAAATATTACGTTCTGATGCTCCCTGGGCAATTGCTCTAATATTTACATTGTTTTTTCCTAGTGTACTGAACATTTTACCACTGAGGCCTTGATGACTTTTCATATTGTCCCCAACAAGCGCTATGATGGCCAAATCATTTTCAATGATTATCGGTTTTATTTTTCCCTGGGCAATTTCATACTCAAAAGATTTACTCAAAGATTCAACCGCTCTTTTAGCATCCGTATTGGGTATGCCTACACATATGGAATGTTCTGATGATGCCTGTGTTATAAGGACTACACTTATTTCTTCAATGGATAGCATTTCAAAAAAGCGTTTGGATATTCCAGGAATACCTACCATGCCAGGACCTTCCAATGACAATAATGTAATGTGTTCTATATGGCTAATACCGCGAACAGATGCGCCATTATTATCCAGATTTTTTGTAATTAAAGTGCCTAGGTTTTGCGGCTCAAAAGTATTTTTTATGTTGATGGATATTCCTTTTGAAAACACAGGCTGGATGGAAGGGGGATAAAGCACTTTTGCACCAAAGTGAGAAAGTTCCATTGCTTCCTCATAAGAAATTTGAGGAATGGGTTTGGCTTGTTTTACAATCCTAGGGTTAGCGGTAAACATCCCACTAACATCTGACCATATTTCTAGCATATCCGCACCAATGGCTCCCGCTATTATTGCTGCGGTATAATCAGACCCACCTCTACCCAATGTGGTTTGACTGCCGTTTTTAGAAGATGATATAAACCCACCTAAAACAATGATTTCATGTTTGTCCCCTGCTATAAAATCTTTGCAGTTGGAATTGGTAAGTTCAAAATCCACGGTTGCTTTTCCATGAATTTCGTCGGTTTTAATTAATTCCCTACTGTCTTTATATATCGTATTTAAATTTTCTGAAAGGAAAAATTCATTGATAATATAGGAAGACAATAACTCGCCAAAACTCACTATTTTGTCAAGTAAATGCGGTGTTGTTTCACCAATTAGGGAGGCGCCTTCCAGTAAAGTTTCTAAGGTGTTCAAGTCACTTTTAACCTTGCTTAAGACTTTACTTTGTGATTGTATAGGGATAAGCTCTTTTACGGTATTTAAATGCTTGTTTTCAATTTCCGTAAGAATATTTTGGTATTCCTTGTTCTGGGAAGAGGCAAGTTGGGCCATTTGGACCAATTGATTTGTTACACCTCCAAAAGCGGAAACCACCACTATGGTTTTATCACTATTGGAATTGACAACTATATTTTTTACTAACCTAATATTATGGGCGTTGGCTACAGAAGTACCACCGAATTTTAAAACTTTCATTATAAATGGGTTAAAAGGAATTGATGTAAAATGGAAAAATAATAGGACGAATAATATAGCTGTTTACCCCAATGGGGTAATTGTACTAATGGCGAAAGTGTTGAAACCACCATTGTTCAATGAAGAAAAAAGAGTTTTTATGTCTAATCTATTAGAATTCATGCTTTTTACAAAGAATCAAATGTACTACATTTGGTGACCTAAACAAACAATTGTATTTAATTATACAAAAACTAGAACGTTTATTAAATAATTTTATTGAATGAAGATTTTCAATGCCAGTCAAATATATGAAGCCGATGCTTGTACTGTTAAAGTACAGGGTATTGCTAGTCATGAGTTAATGGAAAGAGCGGCATTGCAAATTTTTAATTGGATGGATTATAGAATGCAGGGGGCTCCAGTTAAAATCCACTTATTCTGTGGTATTGGAAATAATGGAGGTGATGGAATTGCACTGGCAAGGCATTTGCAGGAACATGGATATAATATAAAGGTGTTTGTAGTAAATTATAGTGACAAACGCTCTAAGGACTTCTTGTTGAATCTTGAAAGATTGAAAGACAGAAAAGTTTGGCCCACTTTTTTAAATTCGGACAGTGAATTTCCAGAAATAGATAAAGATGATATAATAGTGGATGCTATTTTTGGTATTGGTTTAAATAGAGCTCTTTGCGCATGGGTGGCAAATTTGATTCAGTATTTAAACAAGTCTGATGCATTTATTTTATCCATAGATATTCCTTCTGGCCTTTATCTTGATAAGTATCCTGAAAACACTACTGGAATAATTAATGCTGGTTTTGTGTTGAGTTTTCAAGCACCTAAACTGGTTTTCTTTCTTCCACAGACCGGTGTGTATTTAAAGCAATGGGCAATGTTAGATATAGGTCTAGATGCAGCATATATTGCAAACACCAAAACAGACTATGAATTTATCGACAAGATTGAAGTGTTGTCCATGTATATGCCAAGAGATAAGTTTTCGCATAAGGGGACCTATGGTCATTCATTAATGATAGGGGGTAGTCATGGGAAAATTGGAGCAATGATTTTAGCATCAAATGCTTGTCTGCATTCGGGTAGTGGTCTAGTGACTGCCTATGTGCCTAATTGTGGTTATGTGCCATTGCAAACTGCTTTGCCTGAAATCATGGTGATAACAGATGAAAATGAGAGTTGGTTAACTGACATAGTTTACGATATAGTACCTACTGTAGTAAGTATTGGTATGGGAATGGGAAAAAAAGATGAGTTAAAAAAGACATTTTCCAGTTTTATTGCCAACTATGAGGGGTCTTTAGTTATTGATGCTGATGGACTGAATTTGTTATCTGAATCCAAGGTATTGTTAAAAAAGTTGCCGTCTCAAGCAATTCTAACGCCGCATCCAAAAGAATTGGAACGACTTATTGGTGTTTGGAAAGATGATTTTGATAAGTTAAAAAAGGCAAAAAAGTTTTCAAGCCAATATGATTGCGTATTAGTTATAAAGGGAGCCCATACCATTGTTGTGTATGAAAATGTTGGTTATGTGAATTCAACAGGAAATCCGGGTATGGCTACTGCAGGTAGTGGCGATGCACTTACAGGAGTGATTACGGGTCTAGTTGCCCAAGGATATGAGCCTTTGAAAGCATCAATTTTGGGGGTATATCTACACGGAAAAGCAGCAGATATTGCTGTAGAAAAATTTGGATACCAATCCCTGACTGCTTCAAGAATTATAGATCATATTGGGAGTGCCTACATTGATCTTTTGACAATTCCAAAAGAGCCGCAACCAGAAAACGAGGATAAGGATTAACTGTTTTTAACTCGCCTTTTTACCCAAGTCAAAGCATTCTTATATTTAATGAAAAACTTCATTGGTTTTTTGTAAAACAGTTTTTCAATATTGAAATTGTGCATATCTATTTCTTTAACAGAAACGATGGCAAATGCTTTTAAATTCTCGATTTCTCGTATGTAGTTATAAATGGTTGGGTCTATGGCATACGAATTTAGGCGCAAACTTATAAATCCAAAATCTCTGTCCCTAAAATGTATTTCTGCAATTCCTACTATTTGATAAGCTCTTTCAAGGGTCATTGTGGCTCCTTCATTTATGGTTGAAACCATATAGTTGTCATAAACTTGCACGACTCCTATGTCCAAATGATATTCCCTTACGATGAGGGTTTTCTTCGTATTTTCAATCTTCATTTCAAATGTATTATAATGTCTCGGTACGAAAATAGAAGTATAGGGAGTTGTTTTAAAAAAAAATAGATAAAAGGCGTAAATATCGTTTATAAGGAATCTAAAAAGGGGGATTGTATTTCAATTCCTACTCAATTAATAACGGAACAAAAAAAAGAGTCAGACATAGCTGACTCCCTAATAGTTATAATTTATCTTGAAAATCTATTCCGTTTTAGAAGATTTGGTTTCTTTCTTTATTTTAATGGTAAGGGCTTCTTTCTTCTTATCCAAATCCATAAAGATAGTGTCTCCTTCTTCTAATTTAGAATTTACAATCTCCTCTGCTAAAGCATCTTCTATATATTTTTGAATTGCTCTTTTTAACGGTCTGGCTCCATATTGTTTGTCAAATCCTTTGTCTACGATATAATCCTTTGCGTTTTCGCTAAGGGTAAGTGTGTACCCTATGTCTCTAATTCTGGCAAAAAGTTTATTCAGTTCAATATCTATTATTTTATGAATATGTTCTCTTTCAAGTGGATTAAACACAATAACATCATCTATTCTATTTAAGAATTCTGGAGCGAATGCTTTTTTCAATGCATTTTCTATAACGCCCTTCTGATGTGAATCTTCCTGTGATTTTTTAGCAGAAGTACCAAAACCGACTCCTTGTCCAAAGTCTTTTAGTTGTCTTGCGCCAATATTGGAAGTCATTATAATGATTGTGTTTCTGAAATCAATTTTTCTCCCGAGGCTATCCGTTAAAAAACCATCATCCAAAACTTGCAATAACATATTAAAAACGTCTGGATGTGCTTTTTCAACTTCGTCCAAAAGAATTACAGAATAAGGTTTGCGACGCACTTTTTCAGTTAATTGCCCACCTTCTTCATAACCAACATAACCTGGAGGTGCACCAACCAATCTAGAAATGGCAAATTTCTCCATGTATTCACTCATATCTATTCTTATGAGTGCTTCTTCAGAATCAAACAATTCTTGTGCTAAAACCTTGGCAAGTTGAGTTTTTCCTACCCCTGTTTGCCCTAAAAAGATAAATGATCCAATTGGTTTATTGGGGTCTTTGAGACCTGCTCGGTTTCTTTGTATAGCCTTGGCTACTTTAGATACTGCTTCATCTTGACCAATTACTTTGCTCTTAATTAAATTTGGTAGTTCAGCAAGTTTATTGCTTTCGGTTTGTGCAATTCTATTCACAGGGATACCACTCATCATAGAAACTACATCCGCAACACTCTCTTCGTCGACGATTTCTCTGTGTAGTTTACTTTCTTCTTCCCACTGTTCTTGAGCTAGTCCTAGTTCTTTTTCTATTCTTTTCTCATCATCTCTTAGTTTGGCAGCTTCCTCGTATTTTTGTTTTTTGACTACAGAATTTTTAAGCTCCCTAACATCATCTAATTGCTCTTCTAGTTCCAGAATTTGTTTGGGGACATCCATATTGATAATATGAACCCTAGACCCTGATTCATCCAATGCATCAATGGCCTTGTCCGGAAGGAACCTGTCTGTCATATATCTATTGGTAAGTTTAACGCATGCAATTATGGCATCATCTGTATAATTTACATTGTGATGATCTTCATACTTACCTTTAATATTTTGTAATATTTCAATAGTTTCTTCCACTGTTGTGGGTTCTACTATTACTTTTTGAAAGCGACGTTCCAGGGCACCATCCTTTTCAATGTATTGACGGTACTCATCTAAGGTTGTTGCTCCAATACATTGAATTTCCCCTCTTGCTAGAGCAGGTTTAAACATATTTGATGCATCTAAGCTTCCAGTTGCACCACCAGCACCTACAATAGTGTGTATTTCATCAATAAATAAAATGATATCATCATTCTTTTCCAGCTCGTTCATAACGGCCTTCATACGTTCTTCGAACTGCCCTCTGTATTTTGTTCCAGCAACTAACGATGCCAAATCCAATGTCACCACACGCTTATTGTAAAGAATACGTGAAACTTTTTTGTTGATGATTCTTAAGGCTAGGCCTTCAGCTATGGCGCTTTTACCAACTCCCGGTTCACCTATCAACAGCGGATTGTTCTTTTTTCTTCTACTTAATATTTGGGAAACTCTTTCAATTTCTTTTTCCCTTCCAACTACAGGATCCAACTTATCGTCCTCGGCCATTCGGGTAAGGTCCCTTCCGAAATTATCAAGAACAGGGGTTTTGGATTTTTTATTTCCTTTTTGGCTTGTAGTGGCGCCAAAAGTGCTTTCCTTGCTTTCGCTTGCTTCATCAGAATCGCTTGGAAATGATTCTGCTGTTGGGCTATCCATATAATCATCATCACTGGTAATCATGGATTTAAATTGTTCTTTAACCCCATCATAGTCCACTTTTAACTTGTGTAGCAATTTAGTGGTGGGGTCATTTTCATTCCTCAGAATACACAATAATAAATGAGCTGTGTTTATGGATGAGCTTTGGAATAATTTTGCTTCTAGAAAAGTTGTTTTTAGAGCGCGTTCAGCTTGTCTTGTAAGATGAAGGTTCTTTTTATCTTTCTGAATGTTTTCTGAATTTGGATTAGCCGGACTAAGAATTTCCACTTTTCTTCTTAAATGGTCTAAATCTACGTCCAATGCATCTAAAATACTTATTGCTTTGCCGTTGCCATCTCTAAGAAGACCAAGCATAAGATGCTCTGTGCCAATAAAATCATGGCCAAGTCTTAGCGCCTCTTCCTTGCTATAAGCTATAACATCTTTTACTCTAGGGGAAAAATTATCATCCATAAAAAAACCTTTTCAACAATAAAAATAGTGAATCTTCCTGTATCTAACGCAAATACCGTACCCATATTCGATAAAGATGTCACAAATTTCGAAAAAAAGGTTGACTGGTAAAAGAGAACAAAGGGGGTCATCAATATAAGAACTACAATAAGTGTTAATAAATAATTTAATAAACTCTTTTAAAGATGCTTTGTAGGGGTGTCATTTTCCGTATATTGCTATGATTTTTTAACCTGTAAAATTTTTAAAATTTAGTATGGCAGAAGGAGAGAAGTTAATTCCTATAAATATAGAAGATGAAATGAAATCCGCCTACATTGATTATTCAATGTCGGTCATTGTGTCACGTGCTTTACCAGATGTCAGGGACGGTTTAAAACCTGTGCATAGAAGGGTATTGTATGGTATGCACGAGTTGGGTGTTCGTTCTGGTAGTGCTCATAAAAAATCTGCCCGTATTGTGGGTGAGGTTTTGGGTAAATACCACCCTCATGGGGATACATCTGTTTATGATTCCATGGTGCGTATGGCACAAGAATGGAGCCTTCGCTATATGTTGGTGGATGGACAAGGAAATTTTGGGTCTGTAGATGGTGATAGTCCTGCTGCAATGCGTTATACAGAAGCTCGAATGCGAAAAATTGCCGATGATATGTTGGCAGATATCGATAAAGATACTGTTGATCATCAACTAAATTTTGATGATTCATTGGAGGAACCTACTGTTTTGCCTGCCAGAGTCCCTAATCTATTGGTTAATGGTGCTTCGGGTATTGCGGTTGGTATGGCAACAAACATGCCTCCTCACAATTTATCTGAAGTTGTGGATGGTATTGTGGCTTATATTGAGAACAACGATATAGAAATTGATGAACTTATTACTCATGTAAAAGCGCCTGATTTTCCAACTGGAGGTACTATATATGGTTATGATGGTGTAAAAGAGGCATTCCATACGGGTAGAGGAAGAGTGGTGATGAGGGCTAAGGCTACTTTTGAAGAGGTGCAAGGCAAGGAATGCATTATTGTTACTGAAATACCTTATCAGGTAAATAAGGCGGATATGATTAAGAAAACCGCTGATTTAGTCAATGATAAAAAGATAGAAGGGATTTCCAGTATCCGTGATGAATCGGATAGAAAAGGAATGAGAATTGTTTATATTCTTAAGCGTGATGCTATTCCAAATATTGTATTGAATACCTTATATAAGTATACAGCTTTACAATCTTCATTTAGTGTAAACAATATTGCTTTAGTCAAAGGAAGACCAGAATTGCTGAATCTGAAACAAATGATTCATCATTTTGTTGAACACAGACATGAAGTGGTTGTAAGGCGTACCAAATTTGAGCTTAAAAAGGCAGAAGACAGGGCTCATATCTTAGAAGGTCTTATCATAGCCTCTGATAATATAGATGAAGTAATAGCCATTATAAGAGCATCGCCTAATGCGGATGAAGCTCGTGAAAAATTACAGGAAAGATTTAAGCTTTCAGAAACACAGGTCAAGGCGATTGTTGAAATGCGCCTTAGACAACTTACTGGATTAGAGCAAGATAAGCTTAGGTCTGAGTATGATGAAATCGTAAAGACTATTGAAGAGTTGAAAGGTATTTTAGCTAGTGAAGAGGTTAGAATGCAAATCATTAAAGATGAACTTTTAGTGATTAAGGATAAATACGGTGATGAAAGAAGGTCAGTGATTAATTTTGCTGGTGGTGACCTTAGCATAGAGGATATGATTCCTGACGAACAAGTGGTCATTACAATTTCTCATGCAGGTTATATAAAAAGAACACCGCTAACAGAATATAAAACACAAAATAGAGGTGGTGTGGGGCAAAAAGCGTCTTCAACTAGAAGTGAAGATTTTCTGGAGCATTTGTTTGTGGGTACCAATCACCAATATATGCTATTCTTTACACAGAAAGGAAAATGTTTTTGGATGCGGGTATATGAAATTCCGGAAGGTAGTAAAACATCTAAAGGAAGAGCAATCCAAAACCTTATCAATATAGAGAATGATGATAAGGTAAAAGCATTTATTTGTACTCAGGACTTAAAAGATGAGGAATATGTAAATAGCCATTTTGTTATTATGGCTACTAAAAAAGGAACGGTTAAAAAGACTTCCTTGGAACAATATTCCAGACCTCGCCAAAACGGTATTAATGCCATAGGTATAAAAGATGGTGATGAACTATTGGAAGCAAAACTTACAACAGGTACCAGTCAAATATTCTTAGGTTTAAAATCTGGTAAAGCCATTAGGTTTGAAGAGAGTAAGACAAGACCAATGGGAAGAGGAGCTTCTGGAGTTAGAGGAATAAGATTGGCCCATGAAAAAGATGAGGTAATAGGCATGGTTTCTGTTCATGATTTTGAAGAGGAAATTCTAGTAGTTTCGGAAAATGGTTATGGTAAACGATCCAGTATAGATGATTACAGAATTACCAATAGAGGAGGTAAGGGAGTCAAAACCATTTCAATTACTGATAAAACAGGAGGCTTGGTTGCTATAAAAAATGTCTCGGATGCTGATGACTTGATGATTATCAATAAATCTGGTATCGCAATACGTATGAGTGTTGAGGATTTAAGAGTTATGGGAAGAGCTACACAAGGGGTGAAACTAATTAATATAAAAGGGAATGATTCCATTGCAGCAGTGGCCAAGGTCATGAAAGAAGATGAAGAAGGAATGGATGATGCTGATATTATGGATATGGAAGTGACTGAAGATGATGGCACGGCTATTGATAATGACAGTACTGATATTGATAATGACGGAACGGAACCCAAGGAATAATAAATAACAACTACTAATACACAAAAATTAAATTTAAAGATGAAAACTAAAATTTTTATACTAGCGGCTATGTCTTTTACAATAGCCGGATTTGCACAAAAGGCAGAACTTAAAGCGGCTGATAAAGCTCTTAAGGGTGAGGATGCTATTGCAGCAAAAGCTGCATTGGAAGGTGCTGCTTCTTTAATAGAGGGGGCTGATGATAAAACTAAAACCCTATATTATTTTTTAAGAGGCAAAACCTATGCTGAATTGGCAAAGAAAGGAGATATCAAAGATTTTGGTGAAGCTTCAACTTCTTTTGACGAAGTAATTGCATTGGAAGAGACCAGTGGAAAGTCTAAATATACAGATGAAACTCAGCAAAGAATAGCCGCTTTGGTACCCGATTTGGTAAATGCTGCTGTTGAAGACAATAGCAATAAAATGTACAAAGAGGGAGGCGAGAAATTATACATGAGCTATAAGTTAAGCCCAAAAGACACTTCCTATTTGTATTACGCTTCCAGTAGTGCCGTTAATGGAGGTCATTATGAGGATGCATTAAAATATTATGACGAACTTAAAGCTGTTGGTTATGATGGGGGTGGTACAAGATATACTGCCGTAAATGTTGCATCTGGAACAGTTGAGGAAATGGATGTAGTACAAAGAGATTTATTTGTTAAAGCTGGTACGCATACGGATCCTAAAGATGAAAAAATACCTTCTAAAAAAGCAGAGATCGTAAAGAATATTGCACTTATCTATTCTCAATTGGGTCAAGACGACAAGGCTATGGAAGCATATGTAATAGCGAGAGAGGACAATCCAAATGATGTGAACCTAATTTTGAATCAAGCTAATTTATATTATAAGTTAGGTGAAAAAGATAAATTTAAAGTTTTAATGGCTGAAGCTTCAAATCTTGCACCAGATAATGCCGATTTGCAATATAATATTGGTGTAATTAATATGGAACAGGGAAATATTAAAGAAGCTAGAGTTGCTTATGAAAGGGCTTTAGAAATTAAACCAGACTATATTAATGCACAATTGAACCTTTCTACTACTTATGTAAATGAGGGTAATGGCTTAATAGATGCAATGAACGACTTGTCTATGTCAAGAAAGAAATCGGATTTGGATAAATATGATGCCCTTAAGCAACAAAAAGATGACTTATTTGTAGTCGCTGCCAAAGTATTGGAAGATGCTTTAGATTTAAATAGTGATAGTCAGGCAATATTGAATCAATTAAAGAACATTTACGGAGCTTTAGGTGATGATGAAAATTTCATGAGAATAAAAGCTTTGATTCAAGAATAAAACTTTATACATCTCTTTTAAAAGCCTTCATTTTTAATGGAGGCTTTTTTATTAGATGACTTTCTTTATGACTCTAAGTTTATGGGTGTAATTATTTACCTCATTGTTGTAAATACCTGTATGGTCTATTCTGTCGATTCTTACTTCCCCATAAGCATGGATAATGTAATTGTTTTCCATGATGATTCCAACATGGTCAATAATGCCATCCTTATTGTCAAAAAAAGCTAAATCCCCAGCTTCACTTTCTTCAATAAAACTAAGTGCCTCTCCTTGAGTTGATTGTTGGGCGGCGTTTCTTAATAATTCATAACCATTCATTTTATACACCATTTGTGTGAGTCCAGAAGAATCAATTCCAAAAGGAGTTTTTCCGCCCCATAAATAAGGTGCATTTAAATAAAGCAGCGCGGTATTTATCAGATTACACTTATTCATTACAGTGTCGATACTGCTTCCTTCAAATTTATGATGTAGAAAATCTAGATGTGCTAATGATGATCCTAAAAGAATGGGAATGAGAATGTTATTTTCTGTTTCAATAAAGGAGACTAAATCAGATGCATTTTTAATTTCTTTCGACTTTTCAAAAGTCTCATAATCGTTTTCTGAAATAACAGTGTACTGTTTATTCGCTATCCACCCTTCATGGCCATCATATGTAATTCTAATTTTACTCCAATGTTTGCGTTGATCCAAAACTTTAAAATAATCACCGTATAACAATTGGGTGGTCATTTCTGCAGATTCTTCGGCTATTAATCTAACAGGAACAGTGCTAAGGTGGCAAATACCGTATTGCATAAATATTTTTTAATTCTTAATGCTTTTCTATTACTAATGCCGATGCACCACCACCGCCATTGCAGATAGCAGCAGCACCTATTTTTCCTTTATTTTGTTCCAACACATTAAGTAGGGTAACTAATATTCTTGCTCCAGAACAACCTAAGGGATGTCCTAATGATACCGCGCCGCCATTAACGTTAACATTCTTGTCGGTAAGGCCAAGAAGTTTCATATTTGCCAAGCCCACGACAGAGAAAGCTTCGTTGAACTCAAAATAATCTACATCGTTCATAGAAATATTGGACTTGTTTAAAGCTTTAGGTAGTACTTTTGCCGGGGCAGTTGTAAACCATTCTGGTTCATGAGCAGCATCGGCATACCCTAAAATTGTTGCCAAAGGTTCAATATTTAATTCTTTTGCTTTTTCAGCACTCATTAATACTAATGCAGCTGCACCATCATTTATTGTGGAAGCATTTGCTGCTGTTACTGTTCCTTCTTTACTAAAAGCTGCTCTTAGGTTGGGTATTTTATCAAGTTTTACATTTTTATATTCTTCATCTTCTTTTACTATGATTGGTTCTCCTCTTCTTTGAGGAACTTCTACAGGTACAACCTCATTGTTGAATTTTCCGTCTTTCCAAGCTTCACTTGCTCTTTGATAAGACTGTATGGCGTACTTGTCCTGGTCTTCTCTTGTGAAATTATATTTACTAGCACAAGCATCAGCGGAGACGCCCATTGCGTTTTGATCATAGGCATCTACCAAACCATCTTTTTGCAAGCCGTCTATTAATGATGTTGGCCCAAATTTAACTCCATTTCTCATGTGTATATAATGAGGAATGAGACTCATGTTTTCCATTCCTCCTGCTACCACTATTGCGTGGTCTCCTAAAGCAATGGATTGAGCGGCCTGCATTACCGTTTTCATCCCAGAAGCACAAACTTTGTTTATGGTTGTACAGGGAACAGTATTAGGAATACCCGCATAAATGGCAGCTTGTCTTGCTGGGGCTTGCCCAGTTCCTGCCTGTATCACATTTCCCATTAATACTTCTTCAACCATATTTGGTTTCAGATTTATCTTGTCTAATGCACCTTTAATGGCTATTGCTCCAAGTTTAGGAGCGGGTATGCTTGATAATGAACCCATAAAACTGCCAATAGGTGTTCTTACTGCCGATACGATAACTACTTTTTTCATGCGGTAAAGCTTATGTTGCAAAATTAATGAATTAAAGCGCAATAAATAACGGGAATATAAACATTACAATTGTAGTGTAAATTCAATATTATAAGACGTATTTGTATTTGGTGTAATGGTTCTAGACTTAAAAACCCATATGCAACGTATATTTTTCTATTTTTGAAGCAGATATTTTCTACATGAGTAAATCACTGGATAATTTATATAAGAATCAATCTCATATATTTAAGTATATACTTTATTTAGCTTCAATATTTTTTATTGTTTTCTTTTTCCCAAGAGGAGGGAAGTTTAAGTATGAATTTCAAAAAGGAAAACCCTGGCAATATGAAAATCTTTATGCACCCTTTGATTTTTCAATAAAGAAGGGTGATGCTGAGGTTGAGCAAGAACGCATGGCTGTAGTTGATAACCAAATTAACTACTATACATTCAATACGAATATTGCCCAAAAGGCATACAACGAATTTGATGATAAATTCATGAATTCGCCCAATTTAGAAGCCGCAAATCCAATCCAGAAGAGTGTTTTAAAAGAGATAGGGGTTGGTATTCTGGATGAATTATATGTAAATGGGGTGTTGCCTAAAAATGCCAAAGAAATAGGAAGTAGGGGTCTGTATCTTGTAAAACAACATGAGGCAGAAAAAATTACATTTAATCAAATATATAATATAGGTGAGGTCAACGGGGTAATACATGTGTTATTACAAGAAAAGAAACTGGAGGAATATGAGGACTTGTATGTAAAACTCTTTTCAGACATAATTATACCTAATGTTACCTATGATGAAAGTTTATCATTAAAAGCGCACGAAGAAGAGCTTTCAAAAATATCATACACCAGGGGTAATATTGATGAAGGAAAGCTAATTATAGCTAAGGGAGAAGTTGTTGAAGCCGAAAACTTTAAAATATTAAACTCCCTGAAGCAAGAGTATGAATCGGAATTATGGAATGCAGGAAACTATTATTTTATACTTTTTGGATATACTGTTTTAGTAGCATTGGTTTTGATGATGTTATTTCTTTTCTTAAAGAAATATAGAAATGAAATTTTCAGAAATAACACCAAAGTAACCTTCATATTTTTTAATATTCTGCTCATGGTTTTCATTACCACTTTAGTGGTGAAATACAATGAAACCTATGTTTTTCTTGTGCCACTTTGTATACTTCCTATCATACTAAAAACCTTTTTTGATGCACGCCTGGGTCTTTTTGTACACGTACTCACGGTACTATTACTTGGTTTTGTAGTTCCCAATAGCTTTGAGTATATTTTTCTACAAACAGTGGCGGGAATAGTGACTATTTTAACGGTATCTGAAATGCACAAACGGACAAATCTTTTTGTGTCTGTGGGGCAAATAATATTGATTTACGTCATTGGTTATTTGGCTTTTCATATTATTTATGAAGGGACATTGGATAATATAGAATGGATAATATTGGTTGTTTTTTTATTGAACGGTGTGATAACTTTGGCCTTTGCTCAACCGTTGATATATATTTATGAAAAATTATTTGGACTCGTGTCAGATGTTTCTTTGCTGGAGCTATCGGATACCAATTCAAAACTGCTAAAGGAGCTTTCTAATAAGGCGCCTGGCACATTTCATCATTCTTTACAAGTTGCAAACTTGGCAGAAGCTGCGGCTAATGAAATAGGCGCAAATGCTATGATGGTTAGGGTAGGGGCTTTATACCATGATATTGGTAAGATGAATAACCCAACATACTTTACTGAAAATCAAATTACCAATGTAAACCCGCATGATGAATTGATGCCTGTCAATAGTGCAAAGATTATAATTGACCATGTAATTGAAGGTATAGAAATAGCCAGAAAGAACAATCTTCCAGATAGAATTATAGATTTTATAAGAACCCACCATGGCACTAATGTGGTGTACTATTTTTATAAAAAGCAGCAGGAACAGGATGATGAGGTCAAAATTGAGGATTATAGCTACCCAGGGCCAATTCCTTTTTCTAAAGAAACCGCAATATTAATGATGGCAGATTCTGTAGAGGCGGCTTCTAAAAGTTTAAAAAATCCCACCTATCAAATGATTGATGAGTTTGTGAATAAAATTATAGAAGGTCAGATGCAAGCAAATCAATTTTTAAACGCCAATATTACCTTTAAAGAGATTGAAACTGTAAAGAAAGTTTTAAAGCAAAAACTTACCAATGTGTACCACTTGAGGATTGAATATCCTGAATAATATTTTTGTAATTATTTTTAGTAAAAAAACTAAAAAAGTGTTGCGTTATAATATATGAAGAAGTACATTTGCAACCGCATTTTAGGATGCTTGTTCATTGAATAACACACGGAGAGGTGCCTGAGTGGCCGAAAGGAACGGTTTGCTAAATCGTCGTACATCAAAAGTGTACCCAGGGTTCGAATCCCTGTCTCTCCGCAAAGCTTCGGCTAGCACGGAGTGACAGTCACAAATTTAGATTGGGTTATCTAATTTGTGAGAATAAAAAAAGCTCACCATCGGGGTGTAGCGTAGCCCGGTTATCGCGCCGCGTTTGGGACGCGGAGGTCGCAGGTTCGAATCCTGCCACCCCGACAAAACCATTTTAAATGGTGTCAAATAATAGCTAACTTAATGATTTTCAATATTTTAATATTTTTTGAATTCATTTAGTTAGCTTTGATAACAAGTAAAAAGAGAACAATTCGGGAACAACTCGGAAACTCTTTAACTATCTTTTTTTATGTATCTTTAGTAGTGAAAGCAGAGCTTTCCTCGTGATTTAACTTTCGTGTTAGGATAATGTTTAACCTAAAACGGAAGCAAATGAAAACTTCAAGAACATTTAAGATTCTCTTTCGCCAAGTCATAGCCAGGAGAAAAAACGAAACCGCACCGATTTACGTAAGAATAACGGTAAACGGTAAGCGTACAGAATTTAGTCTGGGCTTATATTATCCTATCAATGGATGGGATTGTAAAATGAGTAGAGCTATTGGCAGAACTTCAAATGCCAGAATTTTAAACAATGAATTGGATAGCATCTATGTTGATATTGTGGAATGTTACAAGCAATTGCGTAAAGAAAGCAAATTTATAACTGCCCAAACAGTTAAAGCCAGATACTTGGGAACAGACAATAATCAAGCAACACTTTTGGGTTTGGTAGATTACCACAATGGGAAAATGAAAGACGTTTTGACAGAAGGTACTCTAAAAAATTATAGAACTTCAACAAAGTATATAAAGGCTTTTCTATCTAATAAATTAAAATCGTCTGATGTGTATTTAGAGCAAATTGGATATAGTTTTATTGTTGATTTTGAACAGTACTTACGAAATAAGGATAA
Organism: Flavobacteriaceae bacterium; assembly: GCA_002746415.1. GTDB lineage: Bacteria > Bacteroidota > Bacteroidia > Flavobacteriales > Flavobacteriaceae > Saonia. Next base: position 97,291 of record NVXD01000020.1, read on the forward strand.
CCGCCTTAGTAAACAAGAACTCAACAATAATGGTATAATGAAGCATATCGAGAGATTAAATAAACTAATGAACCTTGCGGTTAAACTGGAATGGATAACCAAAAACCCATTTTTACATTATGATGTGAAATTCAGTAAATACAGCAGGCCATTTTTATCTCCCAATGAAATGAAGGAATTAGAAGAAATCAAACTTAATACAGATAAGTACAAGAACGTAAGGGATGTTTTTATTTTTAGTTGCTATACGGGATTATCATATATAGATATGAAGCAGTTAACCAAAAACAATATTGTGTATGGAATTGATGGCAACAAATGGCTTTCGTTTTATAGGCAAAAAAACACCGAACCCGTTAAAGTCCCATTGTTAGATAAGGCATTAGAAATTTTAGAAAAGTATAGCGATTATGACAATAGTAACAAGTTGCTACCTGTCTATTCAAATCAAAAAATGAATACATATATAAAGGAGATTGCAACTATATGTGAGATAAATAAAAACCTAACGTGCCACGTTGCCCGACATACATTTGCGACAACCGTAACTTTGTCCAATGGCGTACCCATCGAAACGGTATCAAAATTATTAGGACATACCAAACTTTCCACCACACAAATCTATGCCCGTGTAATGGAAGATAAGTTAGGGAAAGATATTAGCCAGTTGCAAAGTATCCTTAATACAGATGCCAGAAATGTATCATAATTTGGCAAACATTACGAATACTTTAAAATGACACTTTAAAATGTGTTAATATGGGTATTAGCAAAATTGACGTGATTATCTTAATGTAATTTGAATAGTGAAGGTTAAATCACTGAAAAGCTGCCTAAGAAACTTTTATTGTTCTTTGGCAGTTTTTTATTGCCAAATACTAATTGTTATGTAGGCTTCTGCAAAAAACGGTTATAGTATACCACTAAAAACGGACTAAAGTGAGCCACCCAAAACGGATGAAAGTGAACCACCTAAAACGGGTGAAAGTGAACCAC
>NVXD01000021.1 GCA_002746415.1 Flavobacteriaceae bacterium
CCCAAGCCCCTATAACTGCTGCAATAGGTTCAACCAAGGCTGATGCCTGACCGTACATAAAACTTTTTGTTCTACTAAGACCTTGTCTACGCAAGGGCATGGCTACTGCAAAACCTTCAGGGAAATTTTGTAGCCCAATACCTATTGCCAAAGCAACTGCACCTCCAATAGTGGCACCATCAAAACCAGCGGCCACACCACCAAAAAGCACACCAACAGCCAAGCCTTCTGGAATATTGTGCAAAGTAATAGCCAAGGTTAAAAGTGTTGTTTTATGCCAAGGTGTTTTGACACCTTCAGCTTCAGTTTCTTTAAAATTAATGTGTAAATGCGGCAATACTTTATCCAATCCAAAGAGCATTAAGGCACCAAGGAAAAAACCTATGGCGGCAGGAATCACCTTGACAAAACCCTCTCCTGGGCTCATTTCTATTCCCGGTGCAAGCAAGCTCCAAAAACTTGCAGCTACCATTACGCCACCCGTAAAACCTAACATACCATCCAATACGGCCCTGTTCATTGTTTTGAATAAAAAGACCAAAGAAGCCCCTGCTGCAGTTAGTCCCCAAGTAAACAATGTGGCATAAAATGCGGCTAAAATTGGGTCAATGGATTCAAAATAATCAATAATAGGTTGCATCATACTTCATCCATTTTTAAATACAAATTAGACGCTATTTGATTGGAAATATGCATCTTCTTTTTATCAATTTCTATAATAAAAGAGCCATCAAACTCTTCCTTTTCTAAAACTTTAATTGTTTGTCCCAGCGCAATATTATTTTTGTCCAAAAACTTTAAAAAAGGTGCTGAGGAATCTCTTACTCCAACACAAATTCCCATGCTATTCAGTGGTGCTTCACTAAGCAGTTGCTTTATACGTTCCTTGAACTCACCCTCCTTTGTAGGAATTGCGTCTCCATGGGGGTCAAATCTTGGGAAACCTAACAACTTATCTAGCTTATCTATAAGTTGCTCACTTTTTATATGTTCTAGCTGCTCAGCAACCTCATGCACCTCATCCCATGAAAAATCTAATTTTTCAACCAAAAAAACTTCCCATAAACGATGGTTCCTAACGATACTCAATGCCTTCTTCCTACCTACTGGTGTTAAAGAAACGCCTTGGTACTTTCTATAGTTTACCAAACCTTTATCAGACAGTTTTTTAACCATATCCGTAACCGAAGATGGTTTTGTATCCATTTGTTTGGCTATGGCATTGGTGGATATCCCTTTTTTTTCACTTTTCCCTAAATGAAAAATGATTTTAATGTAGTTTTCCTCAGAACGGGTCATCTAAATCAAATTTTGACAAAAATACATTTTTATTTGTAAAAACAAATTTTTAGCTTTGTCTAAATATATTTTTACCCTAATCTATATTTCTCAATTAAATCAATAATGAATAGAAATGTAAAAAAAGGAATCCTACTCGGGATTGTTTACGTCATTTTTAAATGGACCATCCTTGGTGTATTGGGAGCCTATTTATATAAAAATGAATTATGGAGCAATTGGTATTTATTTACACTTCCAGCAATTGGGATAACAGTATTTTTAATTCGAAAAAGAAAAAACTCAAAAAATAACCAGTAAGCATCAACAATATTAATCGACTACCCTAAACAACCAACAACCAAAACCCATGTTTATTAGGTATGCTTCCAAAATAGTGTTTTTTAATGCTAGGCGTTCTAGGGAAGGAATTAAACTCTCAACGAGGGATTAAAAGTTAAGCGAAAAAGAATACCTTTCTATATGGAAAAATCATTGCTCTTTATTCCAGATATTTCTGGTTTTACCAAATTTGTTCAAACTACTGAAGTAGAGCATAGTCAACATGTAATTGCAGAACTTTTGGAGGTTCTTATTGGTGCCAATACTGAAGATTTGGAATTAGCAGAGGTTGAAGGTGACGCTCTTTTCTTTTATAAGGAAGGGAATATTCCGTCTCAGGAGCGACTATTGGCACAAATAGAATCCATGTTCACAGCTTTTCATAGTCACTTAAAGTTATTGGAGAAAAACAGAATATGTCCTTGCAACGCCTGTGCGTCGGCTCCAAAACTAGAACTTAAGATTATTTCCCATTGCGGGGAATTACAGTTTATTGAGGTACAGGGCAATAGAAAACCATTTGGAAAACAAGTGATTGAAAGCCATAGGCTGTTAAAAAATTCTGTGGAAAGTGAAAATTATGCCCTTATTAGCAAAGAACTTGCTAAATCCATTGGTCTTCCAGTATCTTATTATAGTAAGATCTTTAAATTTAGTGAAGGCAAAGATGTCTATGATGGCAATAACACAGAATATATTTATGCCATAGTAGATAAGAATCAACTTTCCTTAAATCCGTACTCAAAATACAAAAAAATAAATGTGGCCCTACCACCCAAACTGCTAGGAAACAAAAATTATACTATTTCAGGTGAAAGCTTATTTGAATATATTTCCAATTTTAAATACCGTCACTTATGGGTAAAAGGTGAGGTTGAATTTAAATTTGATGACAGTAAAGTGAACAGAGTTGGTACAGAACATATGTGCGTCATCAATGAAAAGCATCTGAAATTTACCACCATTACCAAGGAAGTGAAAAAAGGTCAATACGTTTATGGGGAACTTACCACCAGTTCGCCAATTACAGATGAGCTGTATCAATTCTATATTATCACACCCATAACTGATTCCAGTTGTCATTTACAAATTGAAGCCTATTGGAATTCAAAATCTCTAATTAAGAAATTTTTGAGTGCTATTTTGGTTAAAAAGATTTGTAAAAAAGGAATTTCTTCTAGCTTAAATGCCTTATCTAATCTTAAATAAGTTTCATAATTACATTTCTCTTTGCATTAATTGTAGTGCAAATATTTCGAGTAGTTTTTTCTTATCTAGATCAATATTCATCTCTAGTAGAATATTCATAGCGTTCTGCGTATACTTTTCTATTTCTTTCTGAGTTAATTCAGCCGCTCCTGATGCTATAAAAATCTGCTTGGCCGTTTTAATTTTTATGGAAGTATCATTAGGTTGAATAGAAAATAAATGACGTAATTCTTGTTGTTGTTCGGTTGTTGCTAATTCCATTGCTTTTAAAAACAGGAATGTCTTTTTATTTTCAATAATATCTCCACCAACCTGTTTACCAAATGTTTCGGGATTTCCAAAGGCGTCCAAGTAATCATCTTGTAACTGAAACGCGATGCCCAGATTTCTTCCAAATTCATAGATGTTGTTTTGTTCTTCTTCTGAAGCATTAGCCATTATAGCACCCATTCTCATTGCACCAGCAACCAAAACGGCTGTTTTATATGCTATCATTTTAAGGTACTCTGGTATGGTAACATCATCTCTAGTTTCAAAGTCAATATCATATTGCTGTCCTTCACATACCTGCAATGCAGTAACGCTAAAAACCTTGGCCAACTCTTTAAAAACATGGTTTTCATAGTTTTCAAAAAACTGATATGCCATAATCAACATAGCATCACCAGATAAAATGCCGGTGTTTATGTCCCATTTTTCATGCACTGTTTTTTTACCTCTTCGCAGCGGTGCATCATCCATGATATCATCATGTACCAACGAAAAATTATGAAAAATCTCAACGGCTAAAGCAGCATCCATTGCCTTTCTATAATCAGACCCAAATATTTCTGCTGTCATAAGTACCAAAACAGGCCTTAAGCGCTTTCCACCTATACCCAAAATATAAGCAATAGGGTCGTAAAGTCCATTGGGTTCTTTAGTTACTACTTTGTTTTGTAGATGGCTTATAAACTCCTTTCTGTAATGATCAATTGAATGCATTTTTAGCAATTTTATTCAAAAATACATCCATTTTAACAAACAACTTTCATTGACAATGAATTCAGGTAAATTAAAAATAATTTAAAAAAAAGCTATAAAAAATGCAATAGCTTTGAAAAGCTTCGTCTTTATTATTGAAGACTTGTACAAAACAAACCAATGGTTTCTGAAAAAGAAAATCAAAACAACCTGACCAACTTCTTTAAAGATGAGTATAATTCCCTAAAGGGTTATGTGCGGTCTAAAATTGATGATACTGCGGATAGTGATGCAGAAGATATCATACAGGATGTAGCATTACGAATTTTTTCTAGACCAAAGGATGCATTGCCCATAAACAATATTGGCGGTTTTGTTTACAACGCGATAAGAAATAAAATAATAGATGTAATGCGAACCAAAAAAGAAAGGCTCGAAGGAGATACAGAACTTGAAAGTTCATGGACAGAGTTTGCCGAACTATTTTATGGCAAATCCAATGACGAATATTCTGAACATTTAAAGGAAAAACTTAAACAAGCGATTATAGATTTAAAACCTTCTTATAGGGACATTATTCTTGCTGTAGATTTTGAAGGATACACCTATAATGAGATTGCGGAACAAACTGGAATCCCTCAAGGAACATTAATGTCTAGACGACACAGAGCCATTTCATTATTGTTTAAAAAATTAAAAATAGAAGTAATTATTTAAAAAAACTGTTGCAATATGGAGCATATAGAAAAAAGAATAGAACAGAAAATTGAAAGAAAATTTAAAAAAGGAATAACCAAAGCCGTTAAAATAACTTTTGCCATCATTTTTGGTATTCTATTAGCCTTCTTATGTGGCTATGTAGTTATGAGATTATGGAATTGGTTGATGCCAGATTTGTTTGGCTTAGCTATAATTAGTTATTGGCAGGCCGTTGGTATTCTTATTCTAGCAAAAATATTTTTTGGTATGGGGAATTGCAGCTCCGGTGGGAGTGGAAAGTATAAAAAGAAATTTAAAAACAGAAAATGTGAACCTATAAAAAGGGAGTTTTCTGAGTGGGAACACTATGACGAATTCTGGAAAGAAGAAGGAGAAACTGCTTTCAAAGAATATGTAGCACGCTTTAAATCAAAAGCATAGTATAATCAATCTTGTGTAAGGACATAAATTAAAAAAATGATCATTTTTTAAAAAACTTTGGAAACTTTTTTTGTTTTTAAAGTTTCCTGAAGTACATTTGTGTTCGATTATGAAGAGTAAGATTATAGAAAAAGCATCAGAATTATTTCTAAACCTTGGGTTTAAAAGCGTTACTATGGATGATTTGGCCAATGAAATGGGCATTTCTAAAAAAACAATTTATGCCCATTTCCCAAACAAAACCAAGTTGGTTGGGGAGTCCACCATGTATATGTTTGAAATCATTTCTAAAGGAATTGAGCATATACGTTCTTTGGAGAAAAACCCAATTGAGGAGCTTTATGAAATAAAAAAACACATGATGATTCATCTTAAAAATGAAAAATCATCTCCACAATATCAATTACAGAAATACTATCCACAAGTGTATGAGACCTTACGGGCCATGCAATATGAGGTAATGCAGGAATGTGTTCTGGAAAATTTAAACAAGGGCTTACAACAGGGCATTTATAGAGAAAACTTAAATGTTGATTTTGTTTCTAGAATCTATTTTTCAGGAGCAATGAGCATTAAAAACATTGAACTGTTCCCCCAAAACCTATTTCCTATGACAGATTTAATGGACAATTATTTAGAGTACCATCTACGGGGAATTGTAACACCAAAAGGAAGAACATTTTTAAATAAAATCATCAATTCAAATCAACAATAAATGAAAAATACGTTTTTAACACTTCTAGTTATATGTATAACTGCTTTAAGTTATGGGCAGAGCGAAACCAATACATATTCCCTAGACGAGGCCATTGCTTTTGCTCTTGAAAACAATTATAGCGTTATCAATGCCAACAGGGATATTGAAGATGCTCAAAAACAGAAATGGGAAACCATTGCAACTGGATTACCACAGATTAGTGGTTCTGTTAGTTATCAAAATCAATTGAAACAACCTGTGTCCTTATTGCCTGCAGAATTTTTTGGAGGTGTTGCAGGAACGTTTCAAGAAATTATTTTTGGTCAGCCCCAAACTATGAATGCTTCAGCTGTGATTAAACAACAACTTTTTGATGGCTCCTATATCGTTGGGGTGCAAGCAACCAAAGCATTTTTGGATTATAGTGCCAACAACAAGGAAAAAACTGATTTGGATATCAGAAAAGCAGTTGTAGAAGCTTATGGAAATGTTTTGCTAGCAGAAGAAAGTGCTACCATTCTAGAAAGCAATAGAGCAACTTTGGCTAAAAATCTTGAAGAAACCCAAAAAATATTTGAAAATGGTCTTGGGGAAGAAGAAAGTGTTGAGCAATTGCAAATAACACTATCATCTATTGAAAACCAATTGAAAAATGCCATAAGGTTAAAAAAAATAACAGTTCAAATGTTAAACCTTATCATGGGAATTTCCATTGATTCTCCAACCCAATTATCCGAAAATTTAGATGTGCTTACCCAGAAACAAATTGATTATGGTCTACTGGATAGTCAACTTAATATAAGCAACAATGTTGATTATAAATTAGTTGCCAATCTTAACCAGCAGCGCTATTATGAATTAAAACTGGCAAAAAGTCGAGCGCTACCAACTTTAAATGCATTTTTAAATTATGGCTCATCAGCATACAGCGATGGGTTTGATTTTCTAAAGAGTGAGCAGAAATGGTTTGATTCCTCTGTACTTGGTTTTGATCTTCACATTCCCATTTTTAGTTCTTTGGGAAGAAGTGCCAGTACGCAACGGGCAAAAATTGCCTTTGACAAAGCCAAAACACAATTGACTGAAGCAGAAGAGCAAATTAGATTGCAATTGGAAAATACCAAGAGTAACTACACCCTTGCCATTGAGGAGTATGAAACGACCAAGAAAAACTTAAACTTGGCAGAGCGCATTGAAAAGAAAAATGAAATAAAATACTTTGAAGGGATGGCAAGCAGTTTTGAGCTTCGCCAAGCACAGATACAACTGTATGCTACCCAGCAAGAATATCTACAATCCATGGTCAATGTTATCAATAGGAAAACAGAACTGGAAATAATTTTAAACAATTAATCAGCATCAATCTATAAATCTTTTACAATGAAAAAAATAATATACGCCCTATTTGCAGTTCTTACACTAGCTTCTTGCGGAAGTGGTGAGAAAAATTCAGTAGAGAGTGCCCTATCCAGTACTGATATCAAAACTGTTAAAACTAAAAGAGCTGAAGTCTCTACGGCACAAAAAGAGTTGGAAAACCAGTTAAAGCAGTTGGACTCTGTTATTGATGTATTGGATGGCAATAAAAACCTTCCCTTGGTTTCTGTTTTTGAAGTAGCTTCATCAAATTTCAATCATTATTTAGAGGTACAGGGAGATGTTATGACACGTCAAAATGTATTGATATACCCAGAAATCTCTGGCACACTATTAAAGGTCTATGTTCAAGAGGGTCAAAAAGTAAGCAAGGGACAACTGTTGGCAAAAATTGATGATGGTGGTATGGGCAGTCAATTATCCCAATTACAATCCCAAGCTGAACTAGCCAAAACAACTTTTGAGCGTCAAAAACGCTTGTGGGATCAAAAAATTGGCTCTGAGATTCAGTTCTTACAATCAAAAACCAATTATGAAGCTTCTAGCAATGCTGTAAAACAATTGCAGAGTCAGTTGGAAAAATCAAGCTTAAGAGCTCCTTTTTCAGGAATCATTGATGATATTATTAAAGATCAAGGAACAGTAGTTGCCCCTATGGGACCAGGATCAGAAGTTTTCAGAATCGTGAACCTTTCTAATATGTTCATTGAGGTAGATGTGCCAGAAAGTTATTTGGGAACTGTAACAAAAGGAAAAGAAGCCCTTGTTAATTTCCCAATTTTAGGAGTTAGTATGGTATCTAAAGTAAGACAAACGGGTAATTTTATTAATCCAGGAAATAGATCATATACAATAGAAATTCCTATTTCCAATAAAAACGGTAACATAAAACCTAATCTTACAGCCAAGGTAAAAATCAATGATTATACAAATGAAAATGCTATAATGATTCCCCAAAGCATTATTTCTGAAAATGCAGCAGGGGAACAATATGTGTATATCACTTTAGAGGCCACTGATAACATTGCTGATATAAAAAAGCAGATCATAACCACAGGAAGAACAAATGGAGATTTCATTGAGGTGCTGTCCGGTGTCAATGCTGGAGAATCCCTTATAAGTGAAGGTGCCCGTAGTGTAAAACCAGGTCAGAAAGTTAAAATCCAAACAAGCAAATAATCATGGATAAAGCGAAAAAAAACGCAGAAAAAGAGTTTAAACCCTCATCATGGGCTATAAACAACCCATCTGTTATTTATGTAATGATTGGTTTATTGTTTATAATGGGACTATCCTCATACTTTGCTATGCCAAGGGAAGATTTTCCGGAAGTAAAAGAGACTAAAATATATGTAAGCACCCCTTACCCAGGGAACACAGCGGAAGATGTTGAACGTTTGATTACAGATCCATTAGAGGAAGAATTAAAGAACGTTAGCAACTTGGTCAAGATTACCTCTACCTCACAAGAGGATTATGCTATCATTACGGTTGAGTTTGATGAGAAAATTACTGTTGAAGCAGCAAAACAAGCTGTAAAAGATAAGGTAGATGGTGAAAAAGCCGGAGAAGATTGGCCCACTTTCAACAATGCGAAAGTCGAGCCAACGGTTTTTGATATGAATATTTCTGAAATGTTCCCTATCCTTAATGTGAACATGTCAGGAGATTATCCTGTAGATGTTTTAAAGGAATATGCAGAATACATTCAGGATAAAATTGAAGATATAGACGCAGTAAAAGAAGCTACCATACGTGGTGCTCAAGAAAAAGAAATTGAGATTGCGGTAGATGTCTATAAAATGATGGCGTCTAAAGTAAGTTATGACGATATTCTTGGCGCCATAAGCAATGGAAACATGACCGTTTCTGCTGGAAATATGGATATTAGTGGTCAACGAAGAACCATTAGGATTATGGGGGAGATACAAAACCCAAAGGATCTTAATGCTTTTGTTGTAAAATCTGAAAATGGCACAGTTTACCTCAAGGACATTGCAGAAGTTATTTTTAGAGATGAAGATAAAACCACCTATGCTCGAGAGAATGGCAATAATGTGGTGATGCTTGATGTAAAAAAGAGATCGGGCAGAAACATGGTTGCTGCGGCAGCAGTTATCAAAGAAATAGTAGCCGATGCCAAGGAAAACTATTTTCCGCCAGATTTAAAAGTTACCATTTCCAATGATTCATCGGCCAGAACCATGACGCAAGTAGATGATTTGGTAAACAATATCATCTTTGGGATTATCTTGGTTGTAGTAGTTCTTATGTTCTTCCTAGGTTTCCGTAATGCGTTATTCGTAGGTTTTGCCATCCCTATGTCTATGTTTATCTCCTTTGTTATTTTATCATGGTTGGGCTATACTTTGAATACCATGATTCTTTTCGGACTAATTATGGGTCTGGGAATGTTGGTAGATAATGGAATTGTTGTTGTTGAAAATGTATACCGATTAATGGATGAAGAAGGCATGTCCAGAATTGAAGCTGCCAAAAAGGGAATTGGTGAAATTGCCTTTCCTATCATCATTTCAACCTTAACAACCGTAGCAGCATTTATTCCGTTGGGCATGTGGCCAGGTATGATGGGACAGTTTATGATCTACTTCCCCATAACATTATCTGTAGTGTTAGGAGCATCATTATTTGTTGCTGTTTTTATGAACTCTATGTTGGTTTCCCAATTTATGGATACTGCCGAAAAAGAGTTGAGCAATAAAAAATTAATTCAATTGAGTGCTATTCTTGTTGGAGTTGGAATTATAATTTTTGTTTCTGGAGGAGCAGTTAAAGCGCTTGGATCTGTATTGATTTTCACAGCTGCTATGTTCTGGATTTATAAATTTGTCCTTAAAAAGGTAGCCCTTAAATTTCAAAGAAATACATTGCCCAAATTTGAGCGTTTCTATGAAAGAATATTAAAAAAAGCACTCCGTGGGGGTAATATATACTGGTTCTTTGGTGGTACAACCTTATTATTATTGGTAGTATTTATGCTTTTTGGTGCATCAGTAGCAGGAGGAAAAACTAGTATTGAATTTTTTCCAGACAATGTGCCCAATGAAATATATGCGTATATAGAATACCCTCAGGGAACTTCTATTGAAAAGACCAATGAAATCACCAAACAAATAGAAGAACGTTTTTATGCCGTTTTAGAAGACCCAAAATTTCAGGAGAACGGTTCCAACTTCATTGTTTCCTCTGCACTTTCACAAGTGGGGCAAGGGGCTGGAAACCCAATGGTAGATGGTGCCTCTTCAGGTGACACACCGCATAGAAGTAAAATCACTGCTTCTTTGGTAGAATACAAATACAGAAAAGGTATGGATACCGAAGCTATTAGAAAGCGAATTCAGGATACCCTACGTGGCATATATCCCGGAGTAGCGATCTCAGTAGAAAAAGACCCTGTAGGACCACCAGCAGGATACCCGATAAATATTGAACTGGAAGGAAGGGATTATGACGAATTGATCCGTACGGCAGAACAAATGCGAGATTTTATCAATACCAAAAACATTGCTGGCATTGAAGAATTAAAAATAGACGTTAACAAAGGAAAACCCTCAATGGAGGTTGTTGTAGACCGCGCCAAAGCAGGAGAACTAGGGGTTTCTGCTGGCCAAGTAGGAATGCAATTGAGGCGTTCACTATTTGGCGGAAAAGCTGGAGTCTATAAAAAAGATGGTGAAGATTACGATATATATGTCCGTTTTAACAAAGACATTCGTTATGACCGTAATGCGTTGTTCAATCAAAAAATCATCTTTAGAGATCCAGCAACGGGCCAGATAAAAGAAGTGCCTGTTTCTGCTGTAGCATCGCAAAAAAACACCTCATCCTTTAGTGCCATTAAACACAAAAACACAAAACGTGTGGTAACGGTATATTCAGGTCTTCAACCAGGATTTACAGATGCACAAGCTATTGTAAATCAGATCCAAGAAGAAATGGATGATTACAAAGGCTTGCCCAAGAACATTGAAATAGATTATACAGGCCAGATAGAAGAGCAGAACAAGCAAATGAGTTTTTTAATGTGGGCTTTCTTCACGGGACTTGGACTAATCATGTTGATTTTGGTTTTCCAATTTGGCGGAGTTTCCAAGCCAGCAATTATCATGACCGCTATTTTTTTAAGTCTTATTGGTGTCTTTGGAAGTATCATTCTATTTGGATGGTCCTTTGTAATCATGATGAGCATGATGGGTATTATTGCCTTGGCCGGTATTGTGGTAAACAATGGCGTGGTGCTTTTAGATTACATTCAAATTCTTATCGATCGTAAAAAATTGGCGTTGGGATTAGGTGATGATGAAATGCTGAACATGGACCAGATAACTGATGTTATTATTAAAGGGGGCAGGGCCCGTTTGCGTCCTGTAATTTTAACGGCCATTACAACTGTACTGGGATTAATTCCCTTAGCCGTAGGGATTAATATTGACTTCTTCTCTTTATTTGCAGAATTCAATGCTCATTTTTATTTAGGCGGGGACAATGTAATATTTTGGGGGCCTTTGGCAAAAGCCGTAATCTTTGGATTAATTGTGGCAACCTTCCTAACCTTGGTAATTGTGCCCGTATTGTTCAATATGGTGTACAGACTTAAGCTATGGATTTACAATAGGAAAAAGTCCGCTGAACTTAAGACAGTTAAAGCCTAATATAGGCACAAACAAAAAAACCCGATGAGAAATCATCGGGTTTTTTGTTTTTCTAAGAAAATCAATACAAATACATAGCACTACTTCAGAATACTTCTTAAATTTGCAGCCATAATATAAGTTACTAAAATGTATAGAACCCATACCTGTGGTGAACTAAGAGCTTCACATATAGACCATAACGTAACACTCTGTGGATGGGTGCAAAAAGTTAGGGATAAAGGATTCGTTATTTGGTTAGATTTACGGGATCGATATGGTATTACCCAGTTGGTATTTGATGAAGATCGCACCTCTAAGGAAATCATCGAACAGGTCAAAACCCTTGGGCGTGAATTTGTAATTCAAGTTGAAGGAACAGTGATAGAACGCGCTTCAAAAAACCCAAACATTCTAACTGGTGACATAGAGCTTTTGGTTTCTAAAATCACCGTTTTGAATAAGGCATTGGTTCCTCCTTTTACCATAGAAGATAAAACAGATGGCGGAGAAGATATCCGAATGAAATATCGGTATTTGGATATCAGAAGAAATCCTGTAAAAGACAAGCTTATCTTTAGACATAAAGTAACCATTGCTGTTCGAAATTACTTATCCAATCAAGGATTTATAGAGGTAGAAACTCCATATTTAATAAAATCAACTCCAGAAGGCGCTCGCGATTTTGTAGTGCCAAGTAGGATGAACCAAGGACAGTTTTATGCGCTACCACAGTCGCCTCAAACCTTTAAACAGTTGTTGATGGTAGGCGGCATGGATAAATACTTCCAAATTGTAAAGTGCTTTAGAGATGAAGATTTACGTGCAGATAGACAACCCGAATTCACACAGATAGATTGTGAAATGGCCTTTGTAGAACAAGAAGATATTCTAAACATATTTGAGGGTCTTACTCGTCATTTGTTAAAAGATATCAATGGCGTTGAAGTTGGGGAATTCCCAAGAATGACCTATGATGATGCCATGCAAAAATATGGGAATGACAAACCAGACATTCGGTTTGGAATGGAATTTGGCGAGTTAAATGCCGTTGCACAACACAAAGAGTTCAATGTTTTTAATTCGGCTGAATTGGTTGTGGGTATTGCAGTCCCTGGAGGAAATTCATATACCCGAAAAGAAATAGATAAATTAACAGATTGGGTTAGACGACCACAAGTTGGTGCCTTAGGCATGGTGTATTGTAGATGCAATGACGATGGTAGTTACAAATCCTCTGTAGACAAATTCTACAACCAAGAAGATTTGGCACAATGGGCAGAAGCGACCAATGCACAAGCTGGAGACTTAATTTGTGTACTCTCTGGTGACATGAATAAAGTTAGGGCACAACTAAGTGCCTTACGAATGGAATTGGCCGAGCGTTTGGGGTTAAGAAAACCAAATGAATTTGCTCCGCTATGGGTAATTGATTTTCCACTATTGGAATTGGATGAGGAAACTGGGCACTATCATGCCATGCACCATCCATTTACTTCTCCTAAACCAGGACAATTGAAAATGTTGGATACAGACCCAGGCGCAGTGAAAGCAAATGCCTACGACTTGGTTTTAAATGGAAATGAAATTGGGGGAGGCTCCATTCGTATTCATGACAAAGAAACCCAAGCAACAATGTTTAAACATTTGGGTTTTACATCTGAAGAAGCAACCGAACAGTTTGGCTTCCTAATGGATGCTTTCCAATATGGGGCGCCACCACACGGCGGACTTGCTTTTGGACTAGATCGCTTAGTAGCTATCTTGGGAGGGCAAGAAACCATTAGAGATTTCATCGCTTTCCCAAAAAATAACAGCGGCAGGGATGTTATGATAGATGCTCCAGCTTTTATTGATGATGAACAATTAAAAGAATTGAGTTTAAAATTAAATAGTACCAAATAAATCAAATCCCGCTTTGAGCTGGATTTTCATTAGTATAACATTACTATGCCTTCACAAAAGAAAAACTGGCTTACTCGGTTTTTAATTTGGAGATACAAACATATTTCCAATCAGCAATTTCTATATATACTAAGTATGGTCATTGGTTTGCTGGCAGGTCTTGGGGCTGTTGCTTTAAAAAACCTGACACATTATATTCAGGAATTACTTGAAGGAGGGTTTATTAAAGAAATTCACCAACTCTTTTATTTCATTTTCCCAATACTGGGATTGTTATTGGTTCTCCTTGCTATAAAATACATTATCAATAAAAAAGTTGGACACGGAATCCCCTCTACCCTATATGCTATTTCAAAACAAAAAGGAATTCTGCCCAGATATCAAATGTGGGCTTCCTTAATAACGGCTCCATTGACTGTTGGTTTTGGAGGGTCTGTTGGGTTAGAAGGTCCCACCGTGGCAACAGGAGCAGCTTTAGGTTCTAATTTTGCTCGTTTGTTCCATTTAAACCAGACGGCAAGAACATTGCTTATTGGCTGTGCCGCTGCTGGTGCAATGTCCTCAATATTCAAAGCCCCAATTGCAGCTATTATATTTGCGGTAGAGATTTTTAGTTTAGAGTTGACCATCGCCTCTATGATTCCTTTACTTTTGGCATCCATTTCAGCGGTTTTGACTTCTTATTTCTTTTTTGGGGACGATGTCTTGCTTCACTTTAAAATACAGGATAAATTTCAATTGTACGATGTCCTTTTTTATGCCCTTTTAGGAGTGTCGTCAGCAGCAACATCAATATACTTTAGTAAAGTGTATTTTACCGTTGACACTTTTTTCAAACGGTTTAAAAATCCTTATAAACGCTTACTAATTGGAGGCGTTGTAATAGGGGTCATCGTATTTCTTATCCCGCCTCTTTTTGGTGAAGGTTTTGAGACCATCAATGCCATATTAAAAGGAAATATTGCCGAGGTTACCACCAATAACATTTTTAACATGGTAACTGATAATGTTTGGGTTATAATTGCACTTCTAGTAGGGTTAGTTACTTTTAAAGTAATCGCCATGTCCTTCACCTTTGGTGCAGGGGGCGTAGGGGGTGTTTTTGCCCCGACCCTTTTTACTGGTAGTATTTCCGGTTATTTACTTGCCATGATCATAAATTACAGCAACATTTTCAACCACCAATTATCGTTAACAAATTTTGCAATGGTGGGTATGGCAGGATTAATGGCTGGAGTTCTTCAGGCACCTTTGACCGCTATTTTTTTAATTGCCGAAATTACAGGTGGTTATGAACTTTTTATTCCATTGATGATTGTAGCTTCAATTTCCTTTTTAATTACTAAAAAATATATTCCTCATAATATTTATGTCTCAGAATTGGCCAAACGAGGGCACCTCATTACCCATAACAAAGACAAAAATGTATTAATGATGCTAGACATTGATCAGGTAATCGAGACCAATTTTATTGCTATTTCCCCTACTATGCCCCTAGGTGAAATGCTACATAATGCGGTCACTAAATCTACGCGAAATTTATTCCCTGTAGTGAATGACAAACAAGAATTTATTGGTATTGTTTTACTGGATGATATTAGAGAATTCATGTTTGACCAGAAATTATACAGCACTACAATTGTTAGAGATTATATGCATAATGCTCCCGAACACATTTTCTATGAAACGGATACTATGGAAATCGTGATGCAAAAATTCCAAGACAGTAGTGCATGGAACCTTCCTGTAATCAAGAATGGAAAATACCATGGTTTTATTTCAAAATCCAAACTGTTAACAGCATACAGAAGAAAGTTGATTAACTTTACGCAATAACTTCTCCCATGAAATTAAAGCACCTTATTATTCTAATTATTATTGCTTCATTTGGTTCAATTATCTATGGGTTTACCATTAAACAAAATACTGCTTTAAGCAATAAATGTATTGGTTTTGGTACGGTGGGAATTTTTCTTGTAGCCATGCCTCTTTTCCTAATTAAGGTTAGTAAAGGCAAAAAAATGAAGGATTATATGCTTACCCAAGAGAACATTAAAAGAATGCAAAAAAAGGAAAAAGAAAACATTTGAGAAGGAACGCTATTCATAAATATTTCATATCCAATTCAATTCCTTCTGCGCAAAAAAACATATCTTAGTAATCTAACCTATTACTAATTTTTATTGAATGACTGGAACTGTAAAATTTTTTAATGCCTCCAAAGGATTTGGATTCATTACCAACGACGACACCGGGAACGACATCTTTGTTCACGTAACTGCTTTAAATGGCGTAGAATTAAACGAAGGAGACAAAGTAGAATTCGTAGAAGAAGAAGGTAAAAAAGGAATGGTAGCTGCTCAAGTGCAGGTTATCAACTAAAAAATATTTATCTTAATTAAGACCCCTTGCAATGCAGGGGTTTTTTATTTTACATACTTCTATATTTGCTCTTGTTACCCTTTTTTAATTGAAACTTAACATCACCGGATGTTAAGTATAACTTATTATTCTTTAAGCTATCAATTATAAAATCCTTTGATTCATTTTTTGCAACAATGCGAATGGTTTTTATTTCTTCCGAATACGTCCAACTTCCTCTGATTGTCTGACCCAGTTGTGTTACAATTTTCACCTTTCCTTTTTCTTCAAACTGAAACAACATATTAGGGCTTATCTCTATATCTTGAAAAATACCCCTAATGTCTCGTTGCATTTTCTCCACTTTCCAGGAAGACACTATTTTCCTTTCCAAATTTTCCTGGGAACAGGATGCTAAAAAAAGTAATAAAAGAACCACTGCTATTTTCTTCATAAATATTAATTCAAATTTCTTTTTTTAAGAAAAAACTTCTTCAGTAATTGGGAAGCTTCCTCTTCTAATATTCCACCAATCATTTTCGTTTTTGGATGTAATTTTGTGCCAAGCACGCGGCACCCCCTCTCATGGTCTTTAGCACCATATATAATTTTGGATATTTGACTCCAATACAAAGCACCCGCACACATTTGGCAAGGTTCTAAAGTCACATATAACGTACAATTATGCAAATATTTTCCTCCTAAAAAATTGGCTGCTGCCGTAATTGCTTGCATTTCAGCGTGGGCAGTAACATCGTTTAATAGTTCTGTTAAATTATGTGCCCTGGCAATGATTTTCTCTTGTACCACGATGACTGCCCCGACCGGAACTTCTCCTTTTTCAAAAGCGACCTCAGCTTCCTGTAGGGCCTTTTTCATAAAGTAATTGTCATCAAAAGGAAGTATCATTTGTTACTATAATTACAATTAAAAATGCCAAGATAACATTATAATTAATCCATTGAAAATTCAATTTACAAATTTACTTTAATGAATAAAAAAAATGAATTTAACGTACCTTTGCCCATGAACAATGAAACTCTTAAAAAACATAGACTCTCCCTATGATCTTAGGCAATTAAATTTTGCTGACCTACCTGGACTCGCTCAAGAATTACGTGATTTCATAATAAACATTGTGGCCACAAAACAAGGTCATTTAGGTGCCAGTTTGGGAGTAATAGAATTGACCATTGCCTTACACTATGTTTTTGATACACCAAAGGATAAATTAATTTGGGATGTAGGGCACCAAGCCTATGGTCATAAAATATTGACTGGTAGAAAAGAAATATTTGACACCAACCGTCAATTGAATGGCATCAGTGGTTTTCCGAAAATAAACGAAAGTGAATACGATGCTTTTGGAACAGGGCATAGCTCCACCTCCATATCTGCGATATTAGGCATGGCCATTGCTTCAAAATTAAAAGGAGAAAACAATACACAACATATAGCAGTTATTGGTGATGCCTCCATTGCCAGTGGGATGGCATTTGAAGGCTTAAATCATTTAGGTGTTACAGATGCTAATGTGTTGATTATATTGAATGACAATGCCATTGGTATAGACCCAAGTGTTGGTGCGCTTAAAAAATATTTGACCAATGTAAAAAAAGGCACCGCCAAGGATGAAAATATTTTTGAATGTCTGAATCTTAATTATACCGGACCTATTGACGGGCATGACCTAGCCGTTTTAACAAAAGAATTGGAACGGTTAAAACATGTAAAAGGACCCAAATTACTCCACGTAATCACAACCAAAGGAAAGGGGTTAAAGAAAGCTGAAGAAAACCAAGTAACGTATCATGCTCCAGGGAAATTCAATGCCATTACGGGTGAATTAATTCCAAAAAGCCAAGAGTCCCTGCCTCCCAAATATCAAGATGTTTTTGGACATACTTTGGTTGAGTTGGCGCAACAAAACAAAAACATTGTAGGCATTACTCCCGCCATGCCAACAGGCAGCTCTCTTAAATATATGATGGAGCAACTACCTGATAGAGCTTTTGATGTGGGCATTGCAGAGCAACATGCAGTTACCATGGCAGCAGGAATGGCAACTGAAGGACTTATTCCTTTCTGTGCCATCTACTCCACTTTTTTACAGCGGGCCTATGACCAAGTTATCCATGATGTGGCGATACAGAACCTACCCGTAATCTTTTGTTTGGATCGCGCAGGTTTGGTTGGTGAAGATGGCGCAACGCACCATGGAATATATGATATTGCCTATTTAAGATGCATTCCCAACCTCATTTTGTTCGCTCCTATGAATGAGGTAGAACTAAGGAATATCATGTACACCGCTCAATTAGGCCTTCCACACCCAATTGCCATTAGATACCCCAGAGGTAGGGGTGTAACACTAGATTGGAAACTGCCTTTTAAAAAAATTCTGTTGGGAACCTCGCAAGAATTAAAAAAGGGCACAAAAATTGCTGTACTTACAACTGGTCCTATTGGAAACATGGTAATAGCGTTGTTAGCGGAATTAAACCAACCCGAAAAAATTGGACATTACAATATGCCATTTATCAAACCTTTGGATAGGAAGCAATTAACCGCTATTTTTAATCACTATGAGCAAATAATTACAATTGAAGATGGCTGTAAAACGGGTGGTTTTGGTAGCGCCGTGTTGGAATATGCCAATGAAACAGAAAGTGCTAAACCCATAAAAATCTTTGGCGTAGAAGATTTTTTTATAGAACATGGAACTGTTCAACAATTGCATGAATTAGCCAAAATAAATTATTTAACCCTTAAAAATTATATCGTTGAAGTCATTAATTCCCTCTAGTTTGTCACATAAAACAATTTTTACTTTTTTCTGTGTTTTAATATTAAACAGTATAGAAGCCCAACAACCCTTTTCTATTGTACCACAAACAGCTACCGTTGATACCGTTATCTATAGACCTTCTTTAATAAAAATCAATAACGTCCCCAACGAATCAAAATTAATAACCTCCTCCCCTTCTTTTCATCATACCAATGCGTTGTTAGATAAGTATCATCAATTTAAAGCCCCTTCTTTTTGGGAAAAAGAAAATAAATTGGATTTAAAATTAAGCGAAGTCGCTTTTGTGAATTGGAGTGCAGGTGGCGACAACTCGGTTTCTACCTTAGGTAATATGGAATTTAAAAGAAACTATAAGTTTAGATACGTAAAATGGGACAATAAGCTAAGGGTTAAATATGGCTTGAATGCCCAGGAAGGGCGAAAAATGAGAAAGACAGATGATGAAATAAGAGTGAGCTCTACTTTTGGCTTTAGAAGAGATACCATTAGCAATTGGTATTATTCTGTAAAGGCTAACTTTAATACGCAGTTTTCCAATGGCTATAAATATCCGAATAGAAATGCTCCCATTTCAAAATTCATGGCGCCTGGATATTTATTTATTGGAGCAGGAACTTCCTATATCCCCGAAGGAAAAAAATTAAACTTTTACTTCTCCCCCTTTACGCATAAAGCTACATATGTCATGGATCAAGAACTGGCAAACCAAGGTGCTTTTGGGGTAAAAAAAGCATTGTTAGACGATGAAGGCAATGTGATAAAAAAAGGCACAAGAAGTTATAAGGAACTAGGTATTTTAGTCACCAATACCTGGGAAACCACTTTGGCTGAAAATATTCTGCTAAACAATCGAATAAACTTGTACACAGACTATATCCACAGTATTGGAAATATTGATGTTGATTGGGAACTAAATCTTAATTTAAAAGTTAACCAGTATGTAAATGCTACAATTGGCACACATGTTATTTATGATGATGATATTAAGTTTGATGAGGAAAAAGCTGATGACGGTACAATAACTAAAGCTGGCGAACCCAGAATCCAGTTTAAACAACTTTTAGGAGTCGGTATCGGCTATGTTTTTTAGAGCTGTCTTATTCAAATAAACCATAGAATGCATACTTCAGATTCAGTTGATTGTACGTATCTCATTTCTGGCTCTATTGTTCTTGAGCTTGATGAAAATAAAAAGGTTGAACTATTTGAAGTCGATTCAGTTGTTCAAAATGGAACTAGACACAAATGGTACAATGAGGGCGAAATTCCGGCTCTCTTAATTACCACTTGTATTGGTTCAGAAAGAAAACAAGAATAAACGCTTTCCGTCAAACTATACAATGGATCAAATTAAAGAATACTTAGAGCAAATTGTTAAGGTAAGTGATAAAGATTGGGAGCTGTTTTCCTCTAAACTTAAAAAAGTTGAATGCAAAAAAAGAACCACCCTTTTAAAAATAGGAAAGGTAGAAAATCATCTCAGTTTCATAGAAAAAAGTTCCATTAGACTTTTTATTCCCAAAGAAGAAAACGACCTCACTTTTGGATTTTGTTTTAAAGGTCAGTTTATGAGTGCTTACGATTCATTCTTAACACAATTACCGAGTACTTACCAAACTGAAACCTTAACCGATGCTACTCTTTGGAGATTAACTTTCAATGACCTACAAGACATTTATAAGAGTACTGAAATTGGAAATATCGTTGGTAGAAAAACAGCAGAAAATCTTTTTTTAATGAAATCGCAAAGAGAGCAATCGCTTCTTAATGATACTGCTGAAAAAAGGTATTTAAACTTGTTTACAGAACGACCACAATTGATTAAAGAAATACCTCTAAAATATCTTGCCTCCTATATTGGTGTTACCCCGCAAGCATTAAGCCGAATCCGAAAACGGATTTCTTAACTAGGGTTCATTGTTTGGATAAGTACATCTTCTGACCTTTGTTAAAAAAAAAGATGAAACCACTTATCGTCCTTCTTGTAACATTCACAATTGCACTATTTGTATTAAAATTGAAACAAGGCACCTATGACTTTGCCTTTTCTGGACGTATTGCAATGTCTACAATGCTCCTATTTACGGCATTGGGGCATTTTATGTTTACAGATGGGATGACAATGATGATTCCTGATTTTATTCCCTTCAAAAAAGAAACGGTCTATCTTACAGCCATATTAGAAATTTTGGGGGCGTTTGCACTTCATATCATGCAACTCAGAACGATTACTGCTTGGTTATTAATACTATTCTTTTTACTTCTATTACCAGCAAATATTAAAGCCTCTGTAGAGCATATAAATTATCAAAAAGGCACTTATAATGGAAATGGGCTCTTGTATTTAGGATTTAGAATTCCCTTGCAAATGTTATTTATAGCCTGGGTACATTTCAGCGCTATAAGACAGTATTAAACATCCAAAATCAATATAATATGAAATATTCAGTGCTACTATCAATGACATTATTTACATCATTTATTTTTTCTCAAAATAAAACCATTCTATTTGTAATGAGTGCAGAAGACACTCTTACATTAAATAATGGGGCCAAACAGCGCCAAACAGGTGTGTTTTTAAACGAGTTTTATTTAGCGTATCAATCAGTAATTGAGGCAGGGTATAAGGTGAAGTTTGCAACACCATCTGGCATTAAAGCTACCATAGACAACGAAAGTGAAAACGATAAATATTGGAAGAACAAGTTTGATACTAAAAAAGAAGCACTAAGATTTGTCAAAGAGAATGCTGCCTTTAGAGCACCCATGACGCTAGAAGAAGCAATTGCCACCAAAGAACAATATGATGGATTGATCATTCCTGGAGGACAAGGATTAATGATTGACCTAATTCATGACAAAAATATTCCTGAATTATTGAAACATTTTGCAAGCAATCAAAAACCGACAGGACTTATTTGTCACGCCCCAATTCTTATTTCAACCATTCCAAAAACGGAAAATCCCTATATAGGTTTTAAAGTAAACTGCGTTTCTCCATTAGAAGAGTTTGTGATTGAAAACTTTATCATGAAAGGAAAACCAGAAAACAGGAAAATCGCAAAAAAATTAAAGAAATTGGGATTGAAATATAGAAGTGGATTGCCAAAGGCTAACTTTTCAATTAAAGACAGAAATTTAGTCACAAGTCAGAATCCATATTCAAGTGATGCTTTTAATGAATTGTTTAGGAAGGCTTTGATTGAATATAGTCAAATGAAAACACATTAAAAAGAGAACCAATTGTCAGTTTGAGTCCAACTAAGATTTTCTGTTCGGTTTGTATTTGCTAAATTAGAGGTATAGAATACGTAACTATTCTTTTTAAATTTGATGCGCGTAACTTGTAAACCTAAATGATAACACTACAGATAAAAACAAACCCAAATGTTGAAAAGGTTTACAACAATTATCCTGATTCGGTTCGGAACAAAATGGTAGTCCTTAGGAACTTGATTATTGAAACAGCTGGTGAAATTGAGGAAATTACAAGCTTGGAAGAAACTCTTAAATGGGGGGAACCAAGCTACTTGACTAAAATTGGAAGTACCATTAGAATGGATTGGAAGGAGAAAACTCCAAATCAGTATGCCATGTTTTTTCAATGCACAAGCCGATTAGTGGAGACTTTCAGATTCATGTTTGGGAATACATTACACTTTGATGGAAAAAGAGCTATCATTTTTCAATTAGAAGATACCCTTCCCACAGAGGAACTTAAATATTGCATTAAAGCAGCCTTAACCTATCATAAGGTTAAACATTTGCCCAATTTGGGAATATAAAATACATAAACTTTAATCAAATGAACACATACATTGACGTTACCCCAGAAGCTGGAAAGGAATTTTTCACGAAACAACACAAAGGGGAGATTGTAATGCTCAACTTATTAAAGTATAAAAAAATTGCCGACTATTCAGATATAGAATCCTTATCCCCAGGCAAAGAAATTACTGGGAATGAGGCCTACCAATTATATATAGAGCACACCTTACCTATTCTAAAAAAGGCAGGAAGCACTGTTTTGTTTTATGGCAAAGGAGATGCCTTTCTTATTGGACCAGAAAACCAAAAATGGGATGCAGTTCTTTTGGTAAAACATAAGAGCGTCTCTAAGTTTATGGAATTTGCCCAAGACCCAACGTATTTAGCTGGTGCTGGCCATAGAAAAGCAGCTTTGGAAGATTCTAGATTACTACCCATTAACGAAGCTTCAATTGCAGGGTAAAAAACCACAAAAAAGACAAGTCAAAATGTACAATATATCATTTCGAAGAAGGCGCGACTGAAAAATCTATTCCTATGCTATAATAATGGTTTTTCACAAATCCTAAAGTGAGATTTCTCACTCTTTGGGATTCGAAATGACAACTTAAATCACAGTCTTAGCACATCTTCTAAAGATAATCAATTGACTATTATTATTGTTTATTTCTGATCTTCAATCCTTTATACTACGAATAATGTAATATTTTTCTTATAAACCCGTTCTTGTTTGTGAATTAGCAAATATTATAATCATGGATTCAAAAAAAATAGCCTATTACATAATTTTAGGTCTTTTCTCAACCGTCATTTTCATCTCCATTTGGAATTATTTATTCAATTACGAAGCAACAGTAGCACAGCTAGAAATACTGGGATATCCAGGACATTTAATTCACCCTTTGGCCCTTGCACAAATCGTAGGCATTGTGATTATAATTACCAATAAAGGCGGCTGGATTATAAATTGGGCCTATGCGGGTTTTTTCTATAATTTGGTTTTTGCCATCATTGCACATCACTCTACCAATCATGGGAATGGTGCAGCAGCGGTAATTTGTCTTATTCTTCTTTTTACCTCCTACGTTCTGAACAAACAGTTGAAAAATGAAAGAGAAAGCAATACAAGTATTTCCAATCAAACAAAAAATGCTCACATGTCACTTCATAGAGAGTGAAACTGAGAAATGATGCTTTTAGTAAAACTATTTATAGCTGCTTTCCCATAACTTTATTATGAATATGTACCGCAGCACTATCAGACAAGCTGGCTACATAACAACATGTATTCAATAAAATATGATACAAGGACATATTGGTTCTGCGGTAAAACTCTGGTAAGGTCTCTATCAATAAACCATCATAATTAGAGCTTTTATCCTCTTTTTCACGAACTAAAGCCCCCGTATACACATCCAAAATATCTGAGATTATTTTATACCCTGCAATTTCCTTTTCAATCACCTCTTGGGATTTGTATATTTTCTCTACGCTAATTTTAATGATATCCTTAATCTGCGCCATATACTTACTCTTGTCCAAAAGAGAAACATTAAAATTTCCTTTTAAAATTTCATCTTCATTCTCAATAAAAATTTTCACAGCATCTTGTATCAAGGTATTTATAGCCAATGCCCGTAAGTAACTTAAACGGTCTTCCTTATATGCAATGGCATTGTATTTCTGGGTATTGATGCTATCCTTTACCAATTTTATTAAGTACTCTAAGGCAAAATCCTCAGAAATAAGGCCTAGGTTAATACCATCTTCAAAATCTATTATAGTATAACAAATATCGTCTGCAGCTTCCACTAAAAATGTAAGTGGATGTCTGCAAAAACTAATGTCTTTTCCATTTCGGGTTTGTATCAATCCCAATTCATCTGCTACTTCTTTGAAAAAATCTTTTTCTGGTTGAAAAAAACCAAACTTCTTATCTGCAATATGCCGGGTGGCTTTTTTTGGTAGTGATTCCTTCGGGTATTTCATAAAAGCACCTAGTGTAGCATAGCTTAATCTAAGTCCTCCTGTGACACCTTCCTTAGACTCTGAAAGTAATTTAAATCCATTGGCATTACCTTCAAAATCTATAATGTCCTGATATTCTTTTTCAGATAAGTCTTTCTTATACTTTTCTCCATTCCCTGTTTTAAAATACTCGCCAATTGCTTTTTCCCCACTATGTCCAAATGGTGGGTTGCCAATATCATGCGATAAGGCTGCAGCAGCTACAATTGCTCCAAAGTCATTGAATTTATATCCATGCACCTCTGATAAAAACGGATGTTTATCCAATAATTTTCGTCCTGCAATTCTCCCTAGGCTTCTTCCCACTACAGATACTTCTAAGCTATGTGTTAAGCGCGTGTGCACAAAATCAGTTTTAGACAGCGGTATAACTTGTGTTTTGTCTTGCAAGCTTCTAAAGGCCGATGAAAATATGATTCTGTCATAATCAACTTCAAAACCCAAACGGGTTTCATCCTGTTCTTTTCGCAGTCTTTTATGTGTGTCTCCTTGGCGCTTTAAGGAAAGTAGTTGTTCCCAATTCATTGTATACAATTAGATACTGCAAGATACATTTTCTCGGCATTGGTTACATCTTCCAGTATGCTCTTTTGATTTCACAATATAAACCATACGCATGAGCTAAGTCGCTTAACATACTTTTTACATCATAACATTAAACTTACAATAATGCAATGAAGCTTTAATATATAGCTAACACACTCTTTACAATCTCTAGCTTTCTTTGTCGCAACTAAAAATGATTTGATGAAGTACTGTTTAATGTTCCTAATATGTATTGCGTTTTTTAATTTAAATGCGCAGCAGACTGGAAGTATTGTTGGAAAACTTATTGATAAAGAATTAAATGATGAACCCCTAGCATTTGCTAATGTTCTTATAAAGGAATCTACAAAGGGGACCACTTCAGGTTTTGATGGCTTATATGAACTGGCAGAATTAGCCTCTAACCATTACACTATTGTTTATAGTTATTTAGGATATAAAACTGTAGAGGTTCCAAATGTTGAAGTTGTTGCTGGCAAGGTCACTACCCTTAATATTCCGATGAGTGCATCACAGGGTGTTGTT
This sequence comes from Flavobacteriaceae bacterium, assembly GCA_002746415.1. Taxonomy (GTDB): domain Bacteria; phylum Bacteroidota; class Bacteroidia; order Flavobacteriales; family Flavobacteriaceae; genus Saonia. Next base: position 25,601 of record NVXD01000021.1, read on the forward strand.
TTAGATGAAGTTGTTGTTACCACTGCCTTGAGAAAAGATTCTGAAACAGCTTTGTTGTTAGATCAAAAGAAAGCAATAGCAATTAGGGAAAGCATAGGGGCACAAGAATTGGCAAAAATGGGAGTCACTGATATTGCAACGGCTACCACCAAAATATCAGGCGTAACAAGTAGTGAGGCTTCTGGAGCTATTTTTGTACGTGGTCTTGGGGATAGGTATTTATCTACTACCCTAAATGGTCTTCCCATTCCCTCTGATGATGTAGAAAAGAAAAACATTGACCTTTCTCTTTTCCCTACCAGAGTCATTCAAAATGTAAGCATCAGTAAAACATATTCGGCAAAGGCCACTGCAGATCAATCTTCTGGGGCCATTAACATTACCTCAAGAGCTTTAAGAGGCTCTAGTGAACTTAGTGCTGGGCTATCTAGCGGAATCAACTCCAATGTTGCAAAAAGTGGCATTTGGGATGATTTTAAAATCTCTCCCAACCAAGGAGATGCTGTTTTTGGGTTCTATAATACAAATGTTACTACTCAAGAACAGATTACCCAACAGAGTTGGAATACGAGAAAACAAGAAAATCCAATAGACTATTCTTTTTCATTAGCTGCTGGAAAAAGAATCAAAGAAAAGTTAGCCATCTTTTTTACGGGCTCCCATTCTCGTTCATACGAATACGAGCAAGGTCTTTTTCGTCAGTATAGATCAAATTTCATTGATGACACCATAACGGATGCCACTACTTATGGTACTAATACAGTAAATACTGCCTTATTGGACCTCACTTATTTTGCTAATGCACAACATAAATTAAAGTCGGTCACTTTCTTTATCAACAAGCTTAGCGAATCCGTTTTTGAAGGAGGGCGAAACGGGGAGGCTACAATTTTTGAAGAAACTGCCCCAGCTGAAGGCTTATTCCAATTTATTAGAGATCAAAACACAAAGCAAACTCGTTTACTGGTAACTCAACTTTTAGGAACGCATCAAATCGGAGAAAAAAATAAACTAGAATGGGCAGGAGGGTATAATTTCCTAAATGCCGATGAACCCAACAGAATTCGAAATGAAGTGAATTTTGACCCCAACGGAATACTGGTTCAACTCGGAAGAAATGGAGGCTTTCAACAAAGAAAATCAAATCAAAAAATAAAGGATACTGAGTATAATGGTGTCCTTATGGATGTTCTTAGTATAATAGATAAAGATGAAAAATTATTAAAAATAGAATTTGGAGTTTCTTTTCGAAACAAGAAGAGAGATTTTAGTTCAGAATTTGTTGGGGTAGAAGAATCAGCAACCAATGCCATTAATCCTTATTCGATAGACAATCTTGGAAGTATCTTTCAACAATCAAATTTTGATAATGGCTTATTGGAATTAAATTTATTGGGTTCCAATGCAAATGCTGAAAGAAAGGATATTTATAAAGGGGAACTAGATTCCAAGGCCGCTTTTGTAGCCTTTAATGCTGCCCTTAAGAGATGGAATTTTAATGCCGGACTTCGCTATCAAAAAGATGAAATAAACGTTAGCTATGACATAGGAAATCTATTTCCCAGAATAGGAGAAAGTACACAAGACTATGACAATGTATATCCCAGTTTAAATATAAAGTATGCTATAAACGAATTGCATGCCTTACGCATGGCAATCAGCCGCACGCTTACACTCCCTGAGTTTAAAGAAGTGTCTCCTTTTGAATACGTGTCACCCACAGGGCAAGTTATTCGCGGTAATGTTGATGTTAAGGCCTCAAAAAATATTAATTACGATTTAAAGTGGGAATTTTTTCCTTCTGATAGTGAACTCGTTTCGGTTACCGCTTTCTACAAAGACATAACGGACCCCATTAACAAAGTCAGGGACAGAGGATCTGCAGGCGTATTTTCTTATTTCAATTCTGCAAAAAAAGCAAAAGTATTTGGGTTAGAAGCGGAAGCAAAATTGAACCTCATAGCACCTAGTGTCGATAATGAAAATGAGCCAAAGTCTGGGAATGAATTAAACCTTGTATTAAATGCTACAAGAATGTGGCACTCACAAGATTTAAGAGAAATTTTCAATGAAAATGGCGCGCTATTAAGAACTTTTAGATATAAAGGAATTACCAAAACAGATTTACAGGGAGCATCGGATTGGATATTCAACACCAGCCTAAATTTTAATACCGTAGGAGATGATTCCTTTGCCACATCATTAAGTGCCAACTATGCTTCAGACAAAATATTTGCCTTGGGTGTTCCCACAGATCAATCCAATCGAAATATTTTTTATGATGATGCCATTATTGAAAAGGGATTTCTTGTCTTGAATGGATTGATAAGCAAGGAATTTGGTAAACATTGGAAACTGTCTCTAATCGGTAAAAACCTATTGAATCCTCAAATAAAACAAACACAAAAAATACTGCGAAATGTAAGTGAGCTTGCTGCAAATCCAGCAGTAAAAAGAAATGAAGTGCAAGAAACAGTACGCTCTTATACAACGGGTATCACCCTAAGCATAGGTGTCAATTATAACTTTTAAACTAAAAATAAATCTTATTAAACATTAAAGAAACAATTATGAAAATGAACAATTTAAAAAAATCAGTAGCTTTTATAGCTTTATCCGCTTTGTTACTAGCAAGTTGTAGTAGTGACGATGGCGGCACGGACCCAGTAGTGGCAAACTGCTCAGATGGCATCATGAATCAAGATGAAACTGGAGTTGATTGCGGTGGGTCTTCATGCAATGCATGTATCGTTGCAGAAGTTACAGACCTTGAGGGCGCTTTGACTAAAGACAGAACACTTTTGGCTACAGAAACATATGCCTTGAAAGGAACTTTTAGTGTACCATCAGATATTACATTAACTATCCCTGCAGGCACTACTATTATTGCGGATGTTGAAACTGGTGAGGAAACCAGCACATACATTGTTGTCCAAAAGGGCGGTAAGATAGACATTCAAGGTACTGCTAGTGCCCCTGTAATTATGACTTCGGCCAATAAAACTCCAGGTGATTGGGGCGGATTGGTAATTGCTGGTGATGCAACAACTACTGAAGGTGTAGATGCCGTTGCTGAAGTTGGTCAGATTATATATGGCGGCACCAATGATACAGACAATTCTGGTTCCATTAGTTATTTGGTTATAAAATATGCTGGCGCCCAGATTAATGCGGACTCACAATATAATGGTCTTACATTGTATGCAGTAGGTTCTGGAACTACTATTGGATATGTTGCCATAATAGATGGGCAAGATGATGGTGTTGAATTCTTTGGTGGAACGGTTTCAGCGTCTAATCTCTATATTGAAAACAACGAGGATGATGCAGTTGACTGGACGGAAGGTTGGAACGGTACTTTAACCAACACCTATATCACCCATACAAAAGCAGGTTTTTCTACAGCTTTGGAAGCCGATGGCTCCAATGGAAATCCAACTTTAACCAATTTTACAGCTGTATCTAACCAAGGTGGTACCGCACTACAGTTTAAAAAGACTTCTGGCGCTACATTTATAAATATAAGTGTAACAGGATATACCACCAATGTTGATATGAAAGATGCTGGCCCCGTTGCAAATGTAATTGTTGATGCTAATCCATTAGCCACTACAACAGATGATGTATTCAGTGCTACTCCTCTAGATATATCTACTTGGACTTGGTTTAACTAATAAATATTCGTGCCCTTAATACAGCAAATTGTTTTAAGGGTAATAGATATTAAAGAAAAACCGATTTCATTTAATATTAGTTTTTGTCGACTATTTTTTGAAGTCTGAATGGCTATCCCTATCAAAAAGGGGTGGCTTTTTTCTTTTTTAATTTATTTAAAAATTAGTATAAAATAAACATTACATTAACATTGACATTGGTTCTTTGTCACCGAAAAAAACTAGAATAAATGAAATTCAAAATTGGGGCTATTTGCCTTTACTAAGCATCTCTTTTCTATCTGCACAAGAAAAAGAGCATACATTTACCGTAATTTTTGAACCAAACCTTGGATAATTAAGCCCTCAATGAGGGGTGAACCTAAGAACTTCAGTACATGATAAAAACCAGCTTTTAAATTATATTGTTTTGATAAAAAAATACTATAATTTAAACCTGTCAGGACTTAATAATGGTGCAACATGACCACCTTGAACTAATAACAACCAATTTTTGCCATGTACTTAGCCTAAAAACACAAAATGCACTAAGAGCAATAAAGCTTATATATCTTCCTCTATATTCTCTTTAATCCATTTAACACAGTCCGTAAAACTATTAAAAATACACTCTTCTGGAATGAAATCTGGAATAATGTCAATTACCTCCATCATATACCTTGGTTGCTTTAATACATTGACAAAAAGCACATCTATGTTTTTTGTTTTTAAATCTTGAAGCATGTCTTCCATAGCGTATAAACCAGACTGATCCATATATTGCATTCTTTCTAACCGCATAATTACAGTTGATGCCGTATGGGGAATTTGGTTAGCCAACAATTGAAAATCACTTGTGGATCCAAAAAATAAAGGTCCTTTTAAATGCTTGATAAATACATTTTCCTTTAACTGTTTTGGGAAATCTATTTCATCTTTCCATACTTCTTCTTTTAAGGTTTTCACATTTGAGCTTTCCGCTGTTAGGTCTCCTATTTTCTTCATAAACATCAAAGATGCAATCACTAATCCTATTCCAACAGCATAAACAAGATTCCAAACAGATGACAATACCAAAACAACTATCATAATAATAACTTCTGGACGGGGCATATAAGGAATTGCTTTAAGTCCTTTATAATCCATTACCCCTATACCAACAGTAATCAATATTCCCGCTAAAACAGCAGCCGGAATTTGAGATGCAATTGGTCCCAATGCCAATAAAATAATAAGGAGCAAAATACCCGCTAACATGCCCGATAATTTTGTTTTTCCTCCAGCATTAATATTCACTACAGTTCTAATGGTAGCTCCTGCTCCGGGAATACCTCCAAATATTGCTGCAATACTATTGCCTATTCCCTGGCCTATTAATTCTTTATTGGGTTTATGCTTGGTTTTGGTCATGTTATCCGCAACTACAGAAGTCAACAAAGAATCAATAGCCCCTAATAACGCCAGTGTTAATGCTGTAAATACATAGGGTGTAATGCCCCCTAAAGTAAAATTGGTGAAAATTTCCAGGTTTGGAATAGGCAAACCACTTGGGATTTCTTCTATTGGTCTATAGTTTAATTTAAACCCAATGGCTATTCCCGACATAACCAAGAGCGCAACCAAGGTACTGGGTACTGCTTTCGTTATTCGTTTAAACCCATAAATAATAAAAATTGTCCCTAAAGACAACATAAACTCCAACCAATTTATATTTTGAAAAGCCCTGGGCAATACCTTTAAAGAGCCAATTACACCAGACGCATCTGAACTGGCAAGTATTTGAGATTCTTCTAAAATCTGTTCTTTGGTAATTCCTTTTGCCCTCTTTATAGATTCTTTAAAGTCTTCTAACACCAATATGCCTTCTCCAGCTTCTTCCTTTAAAATATTCTCTAGAATCAATTCTTCGGCATAGGGCTTAAATTGTTCCACAAATGCGGTATCTTCCTTTGGATAATACCCAATGGAAGGTAGAATCTGTGTCACTAAAATAATAACACCTATGGCCGTCATAAAACCCGAGACAACAGGATAAGGTATGTATTTAATGTATTTTCCTAAACCACTAAACCCCAAAACAATTTGCATAATTCCAGCCAATAGGAATACTGTTAAAATCGCTGGTAATGCCTTAGACAAATCACCATTAAAACTTCCTATTATACCCGCAATCACTACCATGCTTACTGCAGTCATAGGAGCTGTTGGCCCAGAAATCTGAGTATTGGTTCCGCCAAACAAGGCTGCAAAGAAACTTAAAAAAATAGCCCCATAGAGACCTGCACTTGGCCCTAATCCAGAACTGACCCCAAATGCTAATGCCAAGGGAAGGGCAACAATTCCTGCCGTGATGCCTCCAAAAAGATCTCCTTTAAAATTTGAAAATAAATTTTTCATAATTATTTTTAAGCTGTTATTTTATTCGTAAAATTTGACTTCTCCAGAATTAATATCATACATAGCACCAATAATCAATATTTCATTATTGTCTTGCATTTCTGCCAAAACGTTACTTTCTTTTAAAATTCTATCAATAGTTAAACTCACATTTTTCTCAGAGACCTCATTGACAAATTCCAAATTCGAGGAATTTCTTAAATTGATATCCTGTGGGGATTTTACGGCATTTACTGCTGGTTTAATATTCTCTAACATGGCTGTTAAATTTCCCAATTTCGCATTATCACATGCCCCTTTTATGGCACCGCATTTTGTATGCCCCAAAACTACCACAAGTTTGGTTCCAGCTAATTTGCACGCAAACTCCATACTTCCCAAAATATCTTGGTTCACAAAATTGCCTGCTATCCTCACACTAAAAACATCCCCTAGCCCTTGATCAAAAACTAACTCAGCTGATACTCTTGAGTCAATACAACTTAAAATAGTTGCAAATGGAAATTGTCCTTCGCTAGTATCATTGACTTGCTCTAATAAATTTCTATTGGCCTTTAAATTATTTTGAAATCTTATATTTCCCTCTTTTAAATATTGCAATGACTTTTGTGGTGTCATTGTTGCTTGTGTTTCTTTTGTATGTGTTTTCATTATTTTCTTATTTCAACTTGATCTTTTTGTTTGTACTCTTTCAATATTTTGCTAGTAAGGTGCCATATAGCAATCTAATTTTTTTCTAAGAATACCGCTATCTAAATTACAGGCTACATACGTCCTTTTTGTTTTTTAGCGCATCATTGTCCCATGCCTCAAGAAATTAAGCCTATCAAGATTTTTATTTATGCAACATCTAAGTATGAGCCTTGTGGAACAATATCCAATGCAATCAAAGATTATACCTGCTTCGACTTTGCCACCCAAAAGCAATACGCTCTGAGCAAAGAATACTTAAAAATTATGCAAGAAAAAAATAACCTACGACACGCTGGCTGGTCCATTTATTCTATATAAACAATTATTATGGCACTTGACCCATACCTCTTAAGTATGACAGAAAGTAACGGTAATTTCCCTAAAAACTAATTCTGATAACATCTATACCTGGGGAGGAGGCGAGACTAAATTGAGATATGGTTTCGAATAATTTTTAAACCGATATGCTGTATGGTCTAAATTGTTGGACGCCAAAAAGTATTCAGATTTATTGCAGTTTTTTATAAAAAAGATTAATTCAAAAAAATTTTCAGACTCATTTCCTGTGTTTTCCTCTTCATTTTCAGAAAAACCATAAAATTTTGAAATATCGACAGTATCATCAATTGCAATAAGTATTGCTGGCGCAGAATTTACCACCACAAATAATACCGTAAAGAAAATTGCAATTAGATTATTTCTCATTTTTATAATAAAATGCAATGATAGTTTATTCCATTAAATTTTATGTTAATATAAACAAAAACATCTCCTGTAAATCCATTAACAAATAAGACAGTCAGGACACACAGCTGTTGTATAAGCTTTTACTACTCAACTCCCAACGCAATTAGGTCGTATTAAAATTACACGATATAGACATCTATTTCAAAAATTTGGCGAAGTATTTCTTACGCGTAATTCGTTTTTATAAACCAATTTTTTATTGAAATATATAGACCGTCATATACGCATCTGCTTTTCATTACTGCTATTTGCTTATTGACTAAAATATAACTTATGATTAACGTTACCTTAACACTGCAAAGCGACTTTTGCAGAGACAAAAACTAATCTCTAACAACATGAAATCTAATGTTATCCTTACCTTTTTAAATCTCTTTATAGGAGTTCTTCTATTCGCTCAAGAGACGAACGAAAATTCTTTTAGCTTTAAATGGGACAATGGCTTCAAAATAGAAAGTGCTGATAAGCAGTTTCTATTTAAATTTGGTGGTCGTATTATGCTAGATCATGCATATTTTAACCAAAATACTGAACTAGACGCTAATCTTGGCCCATTGCAAACCACCAACAGTACGGAAATAAGGCGAGGTAGATTTTTTGTTTCTGGAGCAATCTATAATAATGTAGAATTTAAGCTTCAGGCTGATTTTGCCGGAGCAGAAGTAAGTCTTAAAGACGTTTATATTGGAATCAAGAATATTCCTATAATCGGGACTTTACGCATGGGCCATGTTAAGGAGCCTTTTCGTTTGGAAACCATGACCAGTAGTAAATATATCATATTCTTGGAGCGGTCGTTTTCCGAAAGCTTTTTACCGGTGAGAAATAATGGTGTTATTTTGTTCAATCAATTTTTTGATAAAAAACTAGGTGTCCAGGCCGGGTATTTTAGGAATTCTGATGGCACTGCCAACAGCATTGACGCAAATAACGGATACGCTCTAACTGCTAGAGTAACATCCTTACTCTTAAACAATGAAGAAAAAAAACAATTATGGCATGTTGGACTGGGATTGAGCAGTAGAAAAATAGACGATAATACTTATAAGATTTCATCTAGACCAGAATCGCACTTAGGCTTAAAATACATCAATACTGGCACCATAGACAATATTGACAAGATAAACTTTACCAATTTTGAAACTGCCTTTGTTTTAGGTTCTTTAGCACTGCAAGCAGAATATCTTACGGCGAATGTTAACATGGATGCAGCAACAAACGATTATAAATTTTCCAGCTATTACGGACAAGCAAGTTATTTCCTTACAGGAGAAAACAGAAAATATAAAAGTTCTTATAGCGGATTTGGGCGCATAAAACCCAATAACAATTTTGGTGGGAAAAATGAAGAAGGCTCTGGTGCCTGGGAATTGGCTTTGCGTTATTCCCATTCAAATTTAAACAGTGAAGATATATTGGGAGGTGAACAGTCAGATGTAACCTTGGGCCTTAATTGGTACTTGAACTCAGCTACACGAATAATGCTGAACCATGTGTGGGCAGATGTAATAGATACTGGAAAAGCTAGCATTTTTCAAATGCGTTTTCAGATAGATTTTTAAATCTTTTACTTAAAAATAATATATTCAAAAAGAGAGCCCGATAAAGGCTCTCTTTTTTTGTCTTACCATATTATCTAAGTGTTAACTTCTTTACATTCTGGTAACATTATAGTAGCACATTATTAATTTGTACTTAACCAAAACTTTACTAATCAAACCTTTCTTTGCAGTACAAAAACTAATAAAAAGCAAAATGAAAAAACTAATTTGTATTCTTTCTCTGGCACTAACTTTAGGAGCATGTGGAGGTAAAAAAAATAAGGAAGGAAGTTCAAAAAACGCAACTACTTTATCCGGAACAATAAAGGTTGATGGTTCAAGCACCGTTTTCCCCGTTACTGAGGCTGTTGCAGAAGAGTTTAGAGCTATACAGCCCGATGTAAAAGTTACCATAGGTGTTTCTGGAACTGGCGGAGGGTTCAAAAAATTCTCAAGAGGAGAAACAAATATTTCCAATGCTTCCCGCCCTATCAAGGACAAAGAGAAAGCTGCATGTAAAGAAAATAATATTACCTACTTAGAATTAGAAGTGGCATATGACGGTTTAGCCGTTCTTGTTCATCCTGAAAATGATTGGGTGGCTAATTTTACCGTTGAGGATTTGAAGAAGATTTGGGAGCCAGCTGCCCAAGGAAAAATAATGAAATGGAATCAAATTCGCCCTGAATGGCCTAACGAGGAACTTCACCTATTTGGCCCTGGAGTTGCTTCCGGAACCTATGATTATTTTACAGAGGCTATTGTTGGTAAAAGTGGTTCCAGTAGAGGTGATTTCACCGCTAGTGAAGACGATCATGTTTTGGTACAAGGCATCGCAGGCGATAAATTTTCTTTGGGATTTTTTGGATTGGCATACTATAGCGAAAACAAAGACAAGTTAAGGTTAATAGGTGTTCATAACGGCGAAGAAGTCGTTAAACCTACATTGGAAACCGTAAGCAACGGCACATACAGACCATTATCCAGGCCCTTGTTCATCTATGTAAACAGTACCTCCATTGCATCACCAGAGGTGGTAGAATTTGTTGATTTCTACATAGAAAATGCAGGCGAATTATCAAAAGACGTTGGATATATTCCTCTTCCATCAGAAAATTACGCCAATCAGAAAGAAAATTTTAAAACTTTTGTTGAAAGTAACAAATAGACAGAAGTTTCAAGGATAACCGGGTGTGTAAAATCACCTGGTTTCCTTATATAATCTTATACTGATGCGCAAAATCAAAGAATTAGTAATTGAAAAGTCACTCTTAACAAGTGCATTGATTACAATTGCCGTGACAATTGGCATTATTCTAGTGCTCTCTATAGAAACCTTTAGGTTCTTTAGTGAAGTGTCTATTATAGATTTTTTTACTGATACACAATGGACTCCATTATTCACAGAAAAACATTTTGGAATATTACCGCTACTTTCTGGCACATTACTCACCTCCTTTATAGCCATTGCATTTGCTTTGCCGGTAGGCTTATCCATCAGCATCTATTTAAGTGAGTATGCTCCAAAAAGTTTTAGAAAAACAATTAAGCCTTTATTAGAGTTGTTGGCATCAGTACCAACGGTTGTATATGGTTTTTTTGCCCTAGTGGTTGTTACACCATTTTTGCAAGGAATTTTTCCAAATTTATCTGGTTTTAACTCGCTCTCAGCAGGAATTGTAATGGGAATCATGATTATTCCTTACATATCCTCCATTAGCGAAGATGCATTACATGCAGTCCCAAAAGAACTAAGGGAAGCCGCTTTTGGAATGGGTGCCACCAAGTTACAAACTGCTTTTAAGGTTATTGTGCCCGCAGCATCTTCAGGTATTATTGTCTCCATTATTTTGGCAATTTCTAGAGCTATCGGGGAAACTATGATTGTTGCCATAGCGGCAGGACAACAACCTAGATTAACATTAGACCCTACAGTGCCAATTGAGACCATCACCGCATATATAGTGCAGGTAAGTTTGGGAGATGTGCAACATGGATCTATGGAATACAGAACAATTTTTGCTGCTGGCATCACCCTCTTTGTATTTACATTTCTATTAAATTCTCTGAGTTATTGGATTCGGAAAAAATATCAGGAGAAATATGAATAGTATTCAAAAAAACAGGTTAAAAGACCAAGCCTTTAAATATTGGGGAATATGCTGCACGTGTATGGGATTGGCCTTACTCATCATATTCATTGGAGATATTCTAATTGATGGAATACAAAGAATTGATTGGGGTTTTATAACTAGTCTACCCTCTCGAAAACCAGAAAAGTCAGGAATCTACACTGCTCTTATGGGCAGTATCTGGATTTTATTTTTCACAACTATAATTGCATTTCCAATAGGCGTTGCCGCGGGTATTTATTTGGAGGAATATGGTAAAAAAAATAAACTGGCAGGAATTTTAGAAATCAACATTTCTAATCTTGCAGGAGTACCTTCAATTATTTATGGGCTTTTGGGCTTGGAAGTATTTGTCAGAATTATGAATTTAGGGGCTAGTGTTTTAGCGGGGAGCTTAACATTATCATTGTTAATTCTTCCCATTGTAATCGTGGCTACCAGGGAGTCCATAAAAGCTGTTCCGTCTTCTATAAAAGATGCCTCATATGCCTTGGGGGCCTCAAAATGGCAAACCATCTGGTACCAAATACTGCCCGCTTCCAGTGGAGGTATTTTAACAGGTGTAATATTGGCGCTTTCTAGAGCTGTAGGGGAAACAGCTCCATTAATTGTAGTAGGAGCACTCGCCTATGTGCCATTTGCTCCAGAAAGTCCTATGGATGAATTTTCTGTGCTGCCTATTCAAATATTTAATTGGATCTCTAGACCGCAGCATGGTTTTATTGAAAATGCTGCAGCAGCAATTATTATTTTACTTTTTATAACTTTTATGATGAACGGCATTGCCGTTTACTTTAGAAACAAATGGCAGAGCAAATGGAAATAAGTATGGAAAAACCTATAGATGAAGTTATCGTTTTGGATAATATTATAGATTTATCATTAAAAAAAACACCCAAGATAGCTGTTAGCAATGTAAAAGTTTGGTATGATGATTTCCAAGCAATAAAAGGTATTGATATGGAGATAAAACCAAATACCGTTACCGCCTTTATTGGCCCTTCTGGATGCGGAAAATCTACCTTCTTACGTTTGTTCAATAGAATGAATGACTATGTAGATAGCTTTAAAATGGAAGGCAAAATAAAAATTGATTCTAAAAATATTTATAAGAAAAAAATAAATGTAGAAGAGCTGCGTAAAGAAGTGGGAATGGTATTTCAAAAACCAAATCCTTTTCCAAAATCCATATTTGAAAATGTAGCTTACGGTCTAAAAATCCAAGGAATTAAGGATAAAAAATTCATCAAAGAACGAGTTGAATCATCCTTAAAACAAGTAGCGCTTTGGAATGAAGTAAAAGACAATCTTAATAAATCTGGTTTGGCTTTATCTGGAGGGCAGCAACAACGATTATGCATTGCCAGAACATTGGCAGTTGAACCTTCCATAATTCTAATGGATGAACCCACCTCTGCCTTAGACCCAATATCAACAGCAAAGATTGAGGAACTCATTTTTGAGCTTAAAAAGAAATACACCATCGTAATTGTTACGCATAACATGCAACAAGCAAGTAGAATAAGTGATTACACCGCCTTTTTCTACTTGGGAGCATTAATAGAGTTTGATAAAACAAAGACCATTTTCACAAACCCAAGTAAAGAACAGACCGAAAACTACATTACGGGTCGTTTCGGATAAAATATAATAAACATGGTAAATGCCGAATATCAAAGAGAGGTAATAAATCAGGCAGCATTTGATATGCTCGTTCTTTGTAAATCTCAATTAAAAAAAGCCAAGGAAGCCTTTATATTGCATGATGAGGATTTAGCGGAGGAAGTTATTCATACAGAAATCAGGGTTAACGCCATGGATTTAAGAATAGGAAGAGATTGTGAAAAATTCTTAGCACTATACAATCCGGTAGCAATTGATTTACGGTTTATCATGGCCGTTCTAAAAATAAATTCTGATTTAGAAAGAATAGCTGATCATGCTCGCAATATTTCCAATTACGTCATTGAAGACAACAAAAAAATATCCTCCCATTTAATCCAAGCTGTACAATTTGAAAAAATGTATCAGATCATAAATTCCATGCTGGACAATATTACTTTTGCCTACAATCAAAATGATGTAAAAGCAGCGAGAAAAGTCTTTAAAAAAGATAAAATCTTAGATAAAATCAATATTAAATCTTTCTGCGTCTTGGAAGAAGAGATAAGAAAAGACAATACAATAATAAAAGAAGCGCTGTTATTATTTTCAGTAGTTAAAAAACTAGAGCGTGTGGGCGACCTTATCAAAAACATAGCTGAAGAAATTATTTTTTATGTTGACGCAGAAGTTCTAAAGCATACCAAGAAAAAATGATAACCTTTTCATAACATACTATATTGAGATTTAAAGTACGTTTGCGCTGTTACTTTCAATAAAAATGTTTATGGATAATATTTATTTGTTAATGATTATTGCCCTGGCTGTTTTAGCCGTGGCTGATCTTGTTGTGGGGGTTAGTAATGATGCGGTTAACTTCTTAAACTCTGCTATTGGCTCCAAAGCTATTTCCTTCAGGACCATAATGATAGTGGCCAGTGCTGGTATTGCTGTAGGTGCAGTATTCTCTAGCGGGATGATGGAAGTTGCTCGTAAAGGTATTTTTAATCCTAGTGAGTTTATGTTTAATGAGATCATGATTGTCTTCATGGCCGTTATGATTACAGACATACTTCTACTTGATTTTTTCAATACCATTGGCATGCCCACTTCCACAACTGTTTCTATTGTATTTGAATTGTTAGGAGCAGCCGTAGCCATAGCTTTAATAAAAATTTACAGCAAAGAAGATGGCTCTTTTGGAGATGTCATTACTTATATAAATACAGATAAGGCTTCACTTATCATATTTGGAATTTTACTCTCTGTTGTGGTAGCATTTTCCATTGGAGCATTTGTACAATGGATTTCTAGGCTATTATTGTCCTATAATTTTGAAAAGAAAGCGATGTGGGTCGGTGCTTTGTTTGGTGGATTTGCAATAACAGCAATCACTTACTTTATTTTCATGAAAGGGTTAAAAGGTACATCCTATGCCAGTGAACCTTTTGACATTCTTGGAGGTAGCACCATGAAAGACTTTTTAGAGACTCAAGTGTTACCAATTGTTTTGGTCAGCTTTGTATTATGGTCTCTTATATCCTATGCCCTTATAGCCTATGCCAAAACAAATATTTATAAACTTATTATCATTGTCGGAACATTTGCATTGGCATTGGCCTTTGCAGGTAATGATTTGGTTAATTTTATTGGTGTTCCTATAGCGGCTTATAATGCTTTTGAACATTGGACAGCATCCGGAGTCTTAGCTACAGAGTTTCCCATGGATGTATTGGCCGAAAAGGTACCTACTAACAATTTGTTATTGTTTATTGCTGGAATGATTATGGTATTAACCTTATGGTTTTCCAGCAAAGCAAAGAAAGTGGTAAAAACATCATTGGATTTGTCCAGTCAAGGAGCAACTAAAGAACGTTTTCAGCCTAATTTCTTATCTCGTGGTTTTGTTCGTACGGCTATGGGTATGTCACAAATGTCTTCCTATATTCTTCCTAAATCTTGGCAATTAAAAATTGAAAAACAATTTGAAGTCCCTGTTATCCCTTTAGCAAAAGATAAAACCTATGAATTACCCGCTTTTGATATGGTTAGGGCCGCAGTAAACCTCATGGTCGCAGCTGTTTTAATTTCTATTGCAACCTCATATAAATTACCCCTTTCCACTACCTACGTTACTTTTATGGTGGCAATGGGTACCTCACTTGCAGATAGAGCTTGGGGGGCAGAAAGTGCCGTATATAGAGTGGCAGGAGTTCTTAATGTTATTGGGGGATGGTTTTTTACAGCATTTAGTGCTTTTACAGCAGCAGCTTTTGTGGCGTATCTTTTAAACTTGAATTTAACCCTAATGTTTCCTTTACTTTTGGTTATAGCCTTTGGGTTACTAGCAAGAAATTATATTTCCCATCGGAAAAAAACTGAGGAAACAAAAGCAGAAGACAGTTTAAACAGAGCAGAAAGCAGTTCCATACAAGGCGTTATTGAGGAAAGTGCAAGCAATATTGCGCGTGTGGCAAAAAGAACTAATAAACTATACACAAACAGTATAAACGGTCTTGCAAAACAAGATTTGGATTTACTGAAGAAAAACAAAAAAGGAGTCGTAAAACTCTCTGGTGAAATTGATGACCTAAGAGATAATATCTTTTATTTTATTAAAAACCTAGATGAGACCAGTGTAGGGGCAAGCAACCTCTACATCAATATATTAGGCTATTTACAAGATATGGTTCAGTCCTTGGAATATATTACTAAAATAACCCACAAACACATCAACAACAATCATAAAAAGCTTAAATACAATCAAATAAAAGAACTTAAAGAAATAAACTTAGAATTGGATGCTTTATTGAGCAATACTAAAAAAGCATTTGACAATCGATCTTTTCAAGAAATCGGAGTTTTATTAAACAATAAGCAAAAATTATTTGATTTAGTCTCAGAGAAAATTCAAAAACAAGTTGCTAGAACACGTACTGAAGAATCCAGTCCAAAGAATACCACTTTGTATTTTTCTTTGCTTTTGGAAACCAAAGATTTAATAACCGCAACCATGAATTTATTGGAGTTATATTATAACGAACATGATAGTTCTGTAGCACCCGCGACAGTAGAACAACCGGAGGAATAATTCTGCATACATTAAAATATATTAAGTACCTTGGGCATAGTAAATCCCTGCTATGATAAGGTACTTTTTTTTGTTTGCACTGTTTTTTTTATCGAAAACCAATGGCCAGACCCTTACCGGTCCACAACTACTGGAAAAAGCAATTGCACACCATGATCCCAACGGAGCTTGGGGAACTTTTAAAGGGAAACTTTCTATCACCATGCAAACACCAGACAACAGTGATAGGATAAGTGATATTATTTTAGATTTGCCACTGCAATATTTTAGTCTCACCATAAAAAAGGACTCCACCATTATAGAACAAACCGTGCACAAAAATGAATGTGAACTGGCGCTTAATGGCAGTACTATTATTTCTGAAGAAGATATTAAAACCCATAGATTGACATGTGAGCGCACCAAAATATTGAAAGATTATTATACCTACCTATATGGGTTACCAATGAAATTAAAAGACCCTGGGACCTTTATTGATTCCAAAATATACCCAAAACATTTTCGAGGAAAAGACTACTTGGCTATTAAAGTCAAATATGAAAAAGAAGTGGGAAAGGATACTTGGTATTTTTATTTTGACCCAACAACATATGCTATGGAAGTGTATCAATTTTTCCATGATGAATCAAAAAATGATGGTGAGTTCATTATCCTAAATGGCATTGAGGAAATAAATGGTATAAAAATTCCCAAAACCAGAGCTTGGTACTATAATAAAAATAATAAATATCTAGGTACAGATATTTTGACAGAGAGTAGTTCTTTTTAATGTATAGGTGTTCTACCTACCTATAAAAATTCATATCATCCATGTACTTCCATACTGCTTCAGGAAGTAAAGGCTTCATGTTTTTACCAACCTTATGTTGTTTCCGTATAAATGTAGAAGAGACCTCCATTATAGGTGCATCAATTTCATATATTTTGGGGTGGTTTTTAAATTGTGGTTCCTCTACTCCATTAGAGATTCTAGGATACACATATAGATTATGGTTTTCCAATATAACCTCATGATTTTTCCATTTATGAAAACTCTTTAGGTTGTCCTCTCCCATAATTAAAGAGAACTGATGCTCTTTTCCATATTCACCATTCAAATGAGCCAAAGTATTTATAGTGTAATTGGGTTGAGGTAGATTAAACTCAATATTACTCGGTTTTAATTTAGAATAGTCTTTTGTTGCTTCATACACCATTTGATAACGATGGTGATTATCCAGCAACTTCTTTCTAGTTTTAAAAGGACTTTGAGGTGTAATGACCAACCATACTTCATCCAGTTCTGAAAATTCCACTAGGTGATTGGCAATGGCCAAATGACCTATGTGAATCGGATTAAAAGTACCAAAATAAAGTCCTACTTGTGCCATTTCTTTATTTCTTTTCTATGCCCACATAATCGGCTACTAATTGATGAGCTTCTGCCAATGCAATATCCAAATCATAGTTTTTAATAACCTTATCAAACTGTGGAGCTGTAGCCAGTTCCACTGAGGCTTTTGCAATCCGCATGCTAATTTTTTCTTCACTCTCAGTGCTGCGCTTCTTTAAACGAATCTTTAGCTCATCCACACTCGGAGGCTTCACAAAAACCGCTAAGGTTTCATTAGGGAATTTCTTTTTAATACGAAGTCCGCCTACCACATCAATATCAAAAATTACATTTTTCCCTTTGGCCCATAAACGTTCAACCTCACTTTTTAATGTTCCATAAAAGTTATCTCGATACACCTCTTCCCACTCCAAGAAATCATCGCCCTTAATGTGTTTTATAAATTCTGATGTAGATATAAAGTAATAATTCTCTCCTTCTATTTCTTCTCCTCTTCTAACTCTAGAAGTTGCAGAAACAGAAAAGGCAAGGTTTAATTCCTTTTGCTTTAAAAGATACTGGACTATAGTAGTTTTACCACTTCCAGATGGTGCCGAAAATATAATAAGTTTTCCTCCTTTCATTAGAGAACATTCAACATTTGTTCCTTAATCTTCTCTAACTCGTCTTTCATTTGCACTACCAATTGTTGCATGGGCGCGAAATTTGCTTTAGAGCCAATGGTATTTATTTCCCTTCCTATTTCCTGTGAAATAAATCCAAGTTTTTTACCATTGGAATCTGATGATTGTAAGGTTGTTTCAAAATAATCTAAATGGTTCTTTAATCGCACATCTTCTTCTGTAATATCATACTTTTCCAAATAGTAAATAAGCTCCTGCTCAAACCTATTAGCGTCCACATTCTCTTTTACATCAGCCACAGCTTTTTCCAATCGTTCCCGTATAGCACCCATACGTTCTTTATCTATTTCTTTGACTTCCTTTAAAAGGTTTTGAAGTAAATTTAACCGTTCCACAAAGTCTTTCTCCAATACTTTACCCTCTTCACTTCTAAAAATATTGATTTCTGTTAGCGCCTCCTTCAATACATCTTGGATAACTTTATATTCATTCTCATCAATATCTGCCTTATCTGTTTTAAGGGCTTCAGGCAGCTTTAGAGCCATTTCCATAAGTTTGATATCATCACCATCAGCAATAGCCTTTAATTGATCCATATATTGCTTAACAACATCACTATTTACTTTAGAAGTGGTTTCACTTCCTGTAATCTCAATATACAATCCAAAATCTACCTTACCTCGTGTCAAAGAACTGGCAATAGTTTTTCTAATTTCTAATTCTTTTTCCCTGTAAGTTGATGGGATTCTAGTATTTAAATCCAAATTTTTACTGTTGAGGGATTTTATCTCAATGGTGATTTTTTTTGTGGGGAGTTGCACTACATGCTTTCCAAACCCTGTCATGGATTGAATCATAGACTATGTTAAATTTTGACAAAGGTAAATAAAAGTTTTTTTGAAACGATATACCCCAAGACATCGCCTTGGGGTATTATTTTTTTGATGTCACTAAATGTGATAAGGTTATAGCTCTCTTACCCAAATATTTCTATAGCTCACCCTACTGTTATCTCCATGATCCTGCAAAACCAATGGGGCTTTTCCGTGAGCATTATTATTAGGCCATCCTATATATTCTGTTGAGCCTTTTATTTCTACATGATCCTGCACCAACACGCCATTATGCAATACCGTTAAAGTTGCAGATTTTATTTTACCCCCTTCTTCATTAAACTCAGGAGCATGGTAAATAATATCATAGGCATTCCACTCACCTGAAGCAACAGAAGCTTTTGCCAAAGGAACATGCTGTTTATATACAGATGCAACTTGTCCGTTCGTATACGTTGGATTATCATTATTGTCTAATACCTGTACCTCATACAATCCTTGTAGAAAAACACCACTATTAGCCCTACTCTGGTTGCTTCCTTGTACCTCAGCTGGAGATCGCCATTCTATATGCAACTGGATATCTCCAAAATTTTGTTTGGTTTGTATGTCTCCCGTTTTATCATTTACAGTCATACTACCATCCTCATTTACATGCCATTTGGCGGCCGTACTATCTACAGCACTTAACCAGCTATCCAAATTTTCACCACCGAATAATACAATAGCATCACTAGGTAGTTTATCACTCGTTGCAGGTCCTACTACTGGAACTTTAACATCATAAAATTCAGTTGCCTCAGGCTCCGTTGGTTCCTCCGCTAGTTGTTCTTCATGAATTACAACTGTTGGCCCTTCTTCAACAACCACTTCTACTTTAGCTGTTTCTTGACAAGAAATAGCAAATAAGGCCAAAGTCCCTAAATAATAATTTTTCATTTCTAAAGTTCTTTAATTTTAATATTTCTAAAGGCAACCTCATTGCCATGATCTTGTAATCCAATTTTCCCAGTTGTATACTTGCCAAACGTTTCCCAATCGGCAAATTTTGATGTACTTACCATTTCTGACCATTCTGGGTCATTGACAGAAAAAGTAACTATTTCAACTCCATTCAATACAATAATTCCTTCATTAGTCTTATGATTGATTGTTATCACATTCGTATTCCATTCCCCAACTGGGTTGGTCACATCTTTACTTGGAGCAACCATGTCATATAATGCCCCAGCCTGATGCGTTGTTCCAGCTTTAGCGTCTGGGTGCTTCTCATTGTCCAAGATTTGTATCTCTGGTCCTGTTTGGTATGCCTCAGATAAATTTTCATCTTCTTTTACGCCCCAAAAAATACCACTATTACCTCCTTCAGAAATTCTCCATTCCAAAGAAAGCACAAAATCTGTGTAATCCTTGTCTGTCACTAGATTGGCTCCATCTCCATGACCTTCACCAGAAGGCGTATAAACCATTGCACCATCGTCCAGTGTCCAAACTTCTGGAACTCCTTCTCCTGCATAAATATGCCAACCATCAAAAGAAGAACCATCAAACAAAACGGTCCATTCTTCTGCCTCATTGAGCACATCTACTGCTACGATTTTTTCAACTTCCTTTTTTGCTTTTTCTTTACAACCAACTGTAAATAGCAACACCATTATAATAAGAATACCATTTTTCATCATCACTTTTTTTATAGTCCTAATATTTTTTTAAGCACCTTTTTATCTATATCAGCCCCAGCAAAATCATCAAATGTTTTTTCAGTGGCTTCAATAATATGATCCTGTATAAATTTGGCACCTTCTCTTGCTCCCTGTTCTGGGCTTTTTATGCAACATTCCCACTCCATTACGGCCCAAACATCACAACCGTATTGGGTAAGTTTTGAAAAAATTGTTTTAAAATCAATCTGCCCATCTCCAAGAGAACGATATCTTCCTGCTCTGTTTCCCCAATCATTATATCCGCCAAAAGCTCCTTTCTTTCCAGTTGGATTAAATTCAGAATCCTTAACATGGAAGGATTTTATGAATTCATGGTAATGATCTATGTACTCAATATAATCCAATTGTTGCAATACAAAATGGCTTGGGTCATATAAAATGTTGACCCGTTTGTGGTTGCCCGTTGCTTCTAAAAAGCGCTCAAAAGTATCCCCATCGTGCAAATCTTCTCCTGGGTGTATTTCATAGCACACATCTACTCCTTGTTCATCAAAATGGTTTAAGATGGGTGTCCATCTTTTTGCCAACTCCTCAAAACCCATCTCAACTAAACCAGCTGGTCTTTGAGGCCATGGGTGCATAGTATGCCACAACAATGAGCCCGAAAATGTTGCATGAACTGAAATCCCCAGTCGCCTACTTGCCACAGCAGCTTTTTTAACTGTTTCTATAGCCCATTCAGTACGCGCTTTAGGATTGTTCTTTACGCTGTCTGGCGCAAAACTATCAAACATGATATCATAGGCAGGATGCACTGCTACTAATTGTCCTTGCAAGTGGGTAGAAAGTTCTGTAATCTCCAAACCATAAGAATTTATCTTTCCTTTTAGTTCGTCACAGTAAGTCTGACTCTCAGCTGCCTTGTCTAAATCAATCAAAAAAGATTCCCAAGTTGGGATTTGAATTCCCTTATATCCTAAATCTGATGCCCATTTACAAAGCCCGTCTAATGAATTGTAAGGTGCTTCACTATCTACAAATTGTGCTAAAAAAACAGCAGGTCCTTTAATTGTTTTCATTCAAATATTTTATGTTTGGTTTGTATACTATTAGTGTTTAAGAATTATGCCTTATATTTAATAGCTTTATTAGTACTCAATAAATCTCCATAAGAAAAGTTATAAATATAGGGATTACTCAGGAATTAGAAACAATAATTTACAATGGATAACGCATCAGCTAGAAACTTATGGGGAGATTATTTAGATACACATTTGGAAGATGTATTTGTGGACACACCAAAAGTGACCCATTTTTGTGATAACAAAAAAGACGCCAATACATGTGCCAAATTGATAGTGTCCAATATAAAGAAAGCCACCTCCCACTCTTTACTTGGATTGCAATACAGAAACGAAAAATTACCCAAGAAAGGAGACTTTACAATTGTAACAGACTGGGCGGGTAAGGCCCAATGCATTGTTAGAACGACAGAGGTGAAATTGAAACCATTTTTTAGTATTGATGATGATTTTGCTGAAATTGAAGGCGAGGGTGACAAAAGTCTAGCATCATGGAAAAAAACACATTGGGAGTATTATCAAAGGGAACTGGAGCCTTTTGAGCGATTGCCGCGAGAGAGCATGATTGTAGTTTGTGAAAAATTTGAAAAAGTGTTTCAAAGATAAAAGCCATTACACCATATGGCGTAACAGCTTTTATACTATTCAGTTGGGTGGAAATTATTCTAATTCTACCCAAACACTTCCTTCTTTGTGAGACTCCACAGTACTTTCTATAAAGTCCATTCCACGTACACCATCTAACATGGTTGGGAATTCACCGTCATTATATTTCTCTCCTCTTATGGCTTTTGCAGCTCCTTTATAGATGTTTGCCATAGAATCAAAAATTCCTTCAGGGTGCCCTGCAGGTAATTTAGTTCCGTCTAATGACAATTCGCTATTGTAAGCGTGCCCAGGCTTGTATACTTGCAATGGTTCTGTATCACTCATTTTATACAAGAAATTAGGTTTTTCTTGTTCCCAACGGAATGCTCCTTTTTCTCCATAAATGGCAATTGCCAGTCCGTTTTCCTCTCCAGTAGCTACTTGACTCCCACGAATAACACCTTTTACATGTTCTCCCATTCTTATAAGTACGGTACCATCAATATCCATAAGGTTATCCTCATACAGATAGTTGAAGTCACATAAAAGTGATTTTACACGTAAGCCAGTGGTATATTCAACAAGGTTAAAGGCATGAACACCAATATCCCCCATACAAGAACTAATTCCTGCTTTTTTAGGATCTAAACGCCATACAGACGACCGTTTTTCCTTGTCATGAATAATGGTATTGATCCATCCTTGATAATAACGCGCATCAACTTTATGAATTTTACCTAAAGCTCCTTCCTTTATCATTTCCCGCATTTGGCGCACCATAGGATATCCAGTATAGGTATGCGTTAATGCAAATACAGTTCCTGATTTTTTGTGCGCTTCTTGCAATATTTTAGCTTCTTCCAAGGATGTAGTCATCGGCTTTTCGCAAATCACGTGAAAGCCATTTTCTATCAACTTTTTTGCCATTGGAAAATGCAAAAAGTTGGGTGTAAGAATAGAACACACTTGAATACGCTCATCTTCCGGCAACTTTAATTCTTCAGCAACCAAAGTGTCAAAATCTTTATATATTCTATTGGTTGGTATTCCTATTTCTTCAGCAAAACCAATATTTTGTTCCCAATCCGGGTTAAAACATGCTCCGACAATTTCATAATTATCGTTGATAAATGATGCGACTCTATGTAATACCCCAATAAGTGAATCTCCACCACCCCCTAATACTCCTAATCTAATTTTCTTTGCCATTTTTTTATTCTTAATGTTACCTATTCCTATTCAAAATTAAAATGTATCGAGAAACATTCCTATTAAAAAATGCGTTCTCGATACAATTTCTTTATTTCAAGATCATCAATTAAGATGATTACTGGGCTATTAATGCCCTTCCTGTGCTACTCTTCCTTCTTCCACTTTGTTCCTCATAAAAAACAAAATACCAAACAATACAATCAAAATTACTGGAAACCATACCATGTTCCCTAACGTTGATTGCCCAGCAACCAAATCAGCACTTTCTTCAGAAATTCCAGATGCAATTGCCGTTTCACGAGCACCATCTAACCAATTACCAATTACTGGTTGCCATATGGCAGTGGATAGCATTCCTACTCCTCCAACCAATGACATTCCTAATGCTCCCGATTTTGGAATATATTCTGCTACAAAACCAATCATAGTTGGCCAGAAATACATAACACCAATTGCAAATAATACTGCCGCTACATATACCATTCCACCAGTTGCAGAACTCATTAAGTATATGGCAATAGTTGCTACAACTGCCGAAATTAATAAAATTGCAGGCGGGTTTATTTTTTTCAAAACTGCTCCACCAAAATAGCGTCCTATAGCCATTAATCCTGTTATCATTGCCAAAACAAGCATTGGGCTAGCTCCCGTACTGGACAATATCCGTTCTACCCATTGTTGTGGTCCAAATTCTGAAATTGCAGTTAAGGACATACACACAAAAATAAAAAGGAACAATGGGGTAAAGACATTTTTAATATTCTCTTTTGTATCAGAAACAATATTTTCACTTTTTGGAAATATTTGACCAAAGAATAAAATTCCATAGAGTATAGTAGGAATCAGCATAATGCTTATCTGTATTTGCCATCCCATTCCAGCATCAGTCATGAACTTAGAAGCCAAAGCACCAACAACGATACCACCTGGAAACCACATGTGAAATTTGTTCAACATTGCTGTACGCTTTTTAGTATACATGTCAGCAATCATAGGGTTACAAGCTGCTTCTACAGAACCATTCGCAAAACCAATAAAGAACGTTGAAATCAATAAAGTCCAATAACCTGTAGCCATAATAGTCATCACCAATCCTAAAATATGACAAATAAAGGCAACGGCCATTAATTTTTTAGGTCCTACTGAGTTATATACAAGACCACCTATTACAGTAGCTATAGGAAACCCTAAAAACGCCATGCTATTCACAAACCCCAACTGAGTATCCGTAAGTGCAAAATCCACCCCCAACTGCCCTAATATTCCAGCTCTAACTCCAAAGGTCATTGCTGTCACTATCAAAGAGACACATGCCGCTAGGAATAACCTCTTATTATTTACTTCTTTCGTACTCATAATTTGTTTGTTTTTGGTTTAGTCAATTAATATATTTATTATTTTATGATTTATAAGTTATTTTCTCGTTTTTGAACAAAATAGCGAAGAAAAGTAATACAAAAAGTGCAAATGCCGCAGGGTATATCCATACTATTTCCCAATCATGGGTGTTATTTTCTAAGATATATATATCTGTTATTTTACCCGCTATCCAAAAACCAATTAACATACCAACTCCATAAGTGGCCAAAGTAATTAACCCCTGGGCGGCACTTTTATGTTTTTCTCCAGCCTTACTATCTGTATAAATCTGTCCTGACACAAAGAAAAAATCATAACAGATACCATGCAGTGCTATACCCATAAGAAGCATAAAGGTAAGTTCGTCTGCATTCCCAAATGCAAATAAGATGTAGCGAAGCACCCAAGCCAACATCGCCACTAAAATGGTCTTTTTGAAACCCCACTTAGTAAAAAAATAAGGCAATAAAAGCATGAACAAAATTTCAGAAATTTGACCAATGGTCATTTTTCCTGTCGGGTATTCCATTCCAGCCTCCACTAAAAAAGGATTCGCATTCTGATAATAAAAAGCAAGTGGAATACAAATAAGGACAGAGGAAATAAAGAAAATTAGAAAATTTCTATCCTTTAATAAATTCAAGGCGTCAAGACCTAGCACATTAGAAAGTGTTACTTTTTGGGTTTTATCAACTCTTGGCGGTGTCTTTGGAAGAGCAAAACTAAACAATCCTAATACTAGTGAAGCAATCGCGGTCATTAAAAAAGTGTTTTTAAGCATCCCTTCAGCTATTCCCGATTCTGAGTCCCAGTGAAAAACATAACTTATGACCAAGCCAGCTACAATCCACCCTAGTGTACCAAAAACTCTTATATATGAAAATTCTTTGGCAGGATTCTTCATTTGATTGAAAGACACAGAGTTCACCAAAGCCAATGTAGGCATATACAAAATCATGTATCCAAAAACAATAGGATAAAACAACTCAAAATCTGAAATACCATACATTAGATATAGTAATCCCGCCCCAAGTATATGTAAAATACCTAAGATTCTTTCGGCGTTAAAAAAACGGTCGGCAATCAATCCAATAACAAAAGGTGCTATGATTGCTCCCCAAGATTGAGTAGAAAAAGCCATGCTTATTTCCCCTCCATTGGCCTTAATATTATTTCCAAGAAAAGTTCCAAGGGTTACAAACCAACCGCCCCAAATGAAAAATTCCAAGAACATCATTATGGAAAGTTGCGCTCGTATTTTTGCGTTCATTTATATCCTTATCGTTTGTAAAAAATATAGTCCAAAGATGGAGGTTCTATACCATTTTTCCTAAAATCCATTAATATTTGCCCTCTATGGTGGGTAGAATGGTTTGTGATATGGAACAAAATATCATTTACATTATTGGTGAACAATCTTCCTTTAGAATTTTCATAATCTATCCGCTTTTCAAAATCATCTGCATTGGTCACTATTTCAAAAGAACTTCTTTGGTTTTCATAATGAATGTCTTCCCAATTTTCTATGGAATGAACGTCCCATACACCATAGGTAGGCTTTTTTCCTATAATTCTACAATTCCAAATATGATGAGCATTTAGAATATGGCTAAATAGCTGCATGCTCTTCTCAGGTATAGCATCCATTTTAGCACATTCTTCAATAAGTTTTTTGTTGCAATAAAAATTATAATCAAACAGTTGGTTAAAAAAAACGTTCATGAAATTTTGGTAATAGGTTTTTATTCCAGCTTTGCAGCTGCACTGAGCAATAACTTTTTTGTAGCTATTATCCCTTCTTCTTCACCCAGTTCATGGCCTTCATATTCCACACCAATATAACCGTTATAGCCTTCATCTTTTACAATTTGAAGAATTCTAGTGTAATCCATTCTTGTTTCATTTCCTTCCGCATCAAAATTATTGGACTTTGCACTAACACCAATTGCATAGGGCATTAATTCTTTAATCCCTTTGTACAAATCATAACTTTCAACACAATTCCAGCCCTCATCTGTTCGCTCTCTTTTAATACAGAAATTTCCAAAATCTGGCAATGTACCGCAATTGTCCATTCCTACTTTGGCCATAACTTCTGCCAACATATTACCTTTAGAAGATAAGCCTCCATGGTTTTCAACAATTACATTAATATTTTTTTCCTTAGCATATGTAGCCAACTGTGTTAATCCATCAACAGAATTTGTAACCCATTCTTCTGGAACATCACTCCCCCCAAGATTTACTCTTATAGAATGGCAGCCCATTGCAGCAGCTGCATCTACCCATTTATAGTGATTCTCAACCGCAGCCTTTCTTTCTGCAGCATCAGAAACTGCCAAATTTCCCTGTCCATCTATCATTATCAATACGTTTTCCATTCCATATTTTTTGCTTTCAGCATTACATTTCTCTACAAAGGCAGCCATAGCCGCTTCAGAAAAATTAGCCGCCTCCAACTCAGGGTAATACAATTGGCTTACATACTCCAACCCACTAAAACCCCAGTTCTTAGCTTTTTCAGCAAAAGTATACGGATCCACACTATCCTGTCTTATCATTTTATTGATGGACCATTGTGCTAATGACAATTTAAAGAAAGGCTCTTTATTCTCAACGATAGTTTCTTCTACAACTTCTTTTTTCTTGACATCCTTACATCCAGAAGCAACACATAAAAAAAGTGCCATTCCAAAAAAGGCACCATACTTTAAAATACTATTTAGTTTCATTTTCTTAAATTTTGAGTTTTATTGCTCAGCTACAACGTTATAGTGCGACTCTGATAAAAAGAGTAGCGAATAAATGTAAAGAATTAATTTTATATTTAATAAATTTATGAAATAAACAATTCTATAAATGAGTAAATTCTATTTTAATGAAGAACAGGAATCGTATGATGCGATTGTTGTTGGAACTGGTATCAGTGGTGGCTGGGCGGCCAAAGAGTTATGTGAAAAAGGACTAAAAACACTGGTTCTAGAACGAGGCAGAATGGTAACTCATATTGAAGATTACAAAACTGCTCATATGGACCCTTGGGATTTCCCAAACAATGGCAGACCAAGTCGAGAAGATCTTAAAAAACAAGAAAAGCAAAATAGAACCGGGTATACTACAAATGCCACTATTAAAGATTGGTTTGTAAATGATTTGGAGCATCCTTATAATGAAACCAAGCGTTTTGATTGGATGCGTGGGTATCATGTAGGTGGTAGGTCCATTATGTGGGGACGACACAGCTACAGATGGAGTGATATTGATTTTAAAGCAAATCTAACTGATGGCACTGCTGTTGACTGGCCAGTAAGATATAAGGATATTGCCCCTTGGTATGACAAAGTAGAAACTTATATAGGAGTAACGGGTGAAAAACTAGGGTTGCCACAATTGCCAGATGGGCAATTTGAACCCATGTTTGAATTGAACTGTGTTGAGCAACACATTAAGGAACAAGTACAAGAAAATTTTGATGGTCGGGCATTTACAGCTGGTCGTATTGCACATATTAATAGTGACAAACAATTTGACGGCCGTACGCGATGTCAGCATAGAAATAGATGTAGTAGAGGGTGTCCTTTTGGAGCATATTTTAGTAGTAACTCCTCTACCTTGCCAGCTGCAGAGCGCACAGGGAACTTAACTTTAAGACCCGATAGTATAGTCCATGAAGTTATTTATGATGCGGACACGCAAAAAGCTACTGGAGTTAAAGTTATTGATAGGATAACAAAAGAAGTTTTTGAATTTAAAGCAAATGTAATTTTCCTTTGTGCATCTGCCATTGCTTCAACATCTATATTAATGCAATCCAAATCTAATCGTTTTCCAAATGGCATGGGTAATGACTCTGATCAATTGGGACGTAATATTATGGACCATCACCTTAACGTTGGTGCAGGTGGAAAATTAGATGGTTTTGAAGATAAATATTATAAAGGTCGTAGACCTGGTGGTGTTTATGTCCCAAGATTTAGAAACTTAGGAGGTAAAACCAATAGCAAGGACTTTATCCGTGGATATGGCTATCAAGGAGGTGCCAGTAGGGGTAATTGGTCAGATGCTATAGCAGAAATGTCTTATGGTAAAGACTTAAAAGAAAGTATTCTTAAACCCGGTGGTTGGACATTTGGTATGGGAGGCTTTGGAGAAGTACTTCCTTATCATGATAATAAAATGACTTTAAATGATGACAAATTAGATGCCTGGGGACTGCCTACCGTAACCTTTGATGCGGCATATGGTGAAAATGAATACAACATGCGAAAGGATATGATGGAGAATGCTGCAGAAATGTTGGAAAAATCTGGCCTTAGGGATGTGCAACCATTTGATGGTCAAAGTGCCTTAGGTTTGGGGATACACGAAATGGGAACAGCACGTATGGGTAGAGACCCAAAAACATCCGTTCTTAATGGGAACAACCAAATACACGCAGTAAAAAATGTTTATGTTACTGATGGGTCTTTTATGACCTCAGCTAGTTGTGTAAACCCTTCATTGACCTATATGGCATTTACAGCCAGAGCAGTAGACCATGCAGTAAATGAACTTAAAAAAGCAAATATATAATGGATAGAAGAGTTGCACTAAAAAATATGGGGCTTGCATTTGGATATGCCGTTGCTACCCCTACCTTGTTGGGTATAGTACAAAGTTGTAAGGATGAAAAAAGTGTTTCCTGGACACCTGATTTTTTTACTAAAAACGAAGGAGATGTTATAAAACTTCTTGTAGATATTATTATTCCAAAAACCGATACTCCTTCTGCCTCAGAAGTAAATGTACATATGTTCATGGACAAGTTTGCTAATGAGATTATGGAAAAAGAACAGCAAAATTTTATAAAAATGAGCATGGGCAAATTCATTGATAAGGCCCTAGCTGGTTGTGGTAAAGAAAATGCCGAAGAACTTACATCAGATGACTTGGAACCTATTCTAGCTGCATCTTTAAACATAACCAAAGAAGAACAAGAAGCTCATTTTGAGCTAATTGGAGCTTACAACCAAGCTTTAGAAGAAGGTGAAACTGCATCTTTAGATGAGGAGACCGCTAGGTTTGCCTTTGCCTACAATCTTAGGGAAAACACTATTTATGCCTTTAAAACATCTGAATACATAGGTGAGGAAGTATTGGCATACTTACCTATTCCAGGCCCTGAATATATTGCTTGTGGTGATCTACAAGAGCTTACCGGAGGCGTAGCTTGGTCCTTATAAAAATTTGATGATTATATTGACGATAAAAAACCTTTCCAATGGAAAGGTTTTTTTGTCTAAAGTTTTATGAGGTTGTCGCTGAAATACACTGATATAATGTAATATATTTCTTACATTTAAGTTGTATAGTATATGGAAACATATGTTATCATACTGTTCACTTATATCATGTTACTAGTTATCGTTAATCGTGTTTATAAAAAATATGCTAAAAGCTAAAATTTAGAACGCATATCCTATTAGCTATTCAATTTTAACAGTTAGTTTGTTGAATATTAAGTGTTAAAAAAGTAATTACAACATCTTTTTATCGACTTTATACGTAGTTAAACTAAGAAACATACCCCTGAAGATATATATCATGGACAATTATATTCTCTTTCTAATCATTTATGTATCGTTATTTCTTTTCTCCTATGGAGTGATAAGATCTTATTTAAAGAAATAGCACCTATGCTAGCATATTCTTAGCAATGGGTAAATTAAGTACATAATCAATATTTTAGTGAAACAAAAAACACCTTAGAATAAAACCCTATGGTGGGGTGGGTTTATATTTCTAAGGCATTTTTTAATTATTTATAGGGAGGATATTAAGATCCACACATTAGGCAGTCATCATCTGCCTGCCCTTCCTTGGCTTTAGCAATCATTTCCTTCATTTCTTCGGCCGTCATTGGTTGTATATCTACTTCTTGTTGACTTGCTGGTGTTGTTTCTACTTTAAGGGCTGCAGCTCCTCCCTCTGGCGTTGCCGCAACAACTTCTCCATCTGCAGCTATACTTACAGGAACTTCTTTCTTTTTGGTGTTGTCCAACGTGAATTTAATAGCATCAACAGCAGATTTTGTTCTTAAATAATACATCCCTGTTTTAAGGCCACTTTTCCATGCATAGAAATGCATAGATGTAAGCTTTGAGTAGTTTGCGTTCTCCATGAACAAGTTTAAAGATTGACTCTGGTCTATAAAATAACCTCTGTGCCTAGACATGTCAATAATATCTTTCATGCTCAACTCCCATACTGTTTTATACAATTCCTTAATATCCTCTGGAACTACATCAATACCCTGAACTGATCCATTGGCACGCATTAATTCTTGTTTTAAATTCTCATTCCATAGACCAAGCTTCACTAAGTCTTCCAATAAGTGCTTATTTACTACTATAAACTCACCTGACAGTACTCTACGCGTATAAATATTAGAGGTATAAGGCTCAAAACATTCATTATTACCCAATATCTGAGAAGTAGAAGCAGTAGGCATAGGAGCCACCAATAAGGAATTTCGAACCCCGTTTTTCAGAACTGATTTTCGAAGTTTTCCCCAATCCCAGCGACCTGAAAGTTCCTCATCTTTAATTCCCCATAAGTTGTGCTGAAACTCTCCTTGTGATATTGGAGAACCGTCGTAGGTAGAATAAGTTCCTTCTATTTTTGCCATTTCCATTGAAGCTGTAATGGCTGCAAAGTATAGTGTTTCAAAAATCTCTTGGTTTAATTGTTTTGCCTCATCACTTGTAAATGGCAATCGAAGCATAATAAAAACGTCCGCCAATCCTTGAACACCAAGCCCTATAGGTCTGTGGCGAACATTGGAATTTTCTGCTTCTTTTACAGGATAATAGTTTCTATCAATAACTCGGTTTAAGTTTTGAGTAACACGTTTGGTTACCTTAAACAACTCATCATGGTCAAACGCCCCATCTTTAATAAACATGGGCAAAGCAATAGAAGCTAAATTACAAACTGCTACTTCATCCTCAGAAGTGTATTCCATTATCTCCGTACAAAGATTTGAAGACTTAATCGTTCCTAAGTTTTTTTGATTACTCTTTCGGTTAGCTGCATCTTTATACAACATATATGGGGTCCCTGTCTCTATCTGTGACTCCAATATTTTTTCCCAAAGTTCTCTGGCTTTAATTGTTTTTCTTCCTTTTCCTGCCTTCTCATACTTTAAGTATAATTTATCAAAGGCTTCACTATGCATATTGAAAAGGTCTGGACATTCATTTGGACACATCAGCGTCCATTCTTCATTGGCCTCTACTCTTTTCATGAACAAATCTGGAATCCACATGGCATAGAAAAGGTCACGTGCTCGCATCTCTTCTTTTCCTGTATTTTTTTTAAGATCTAGAAAGTCATAAATATCTGCATGCCATGGTTCCACATAGATTGCAAAACTCCCTTTACGTTTTCCCCCTCCTTGATCCACATATCTTGCCGTGTCATTAAAAACCCGCAACATAGGAACAATGCCATTAGAAGTGCCATTGGTTCCCGCAATATAGGACCCTGTGGCTCTAACATTGTGAATAGACAACCCTATACCACCTGCAGATTGTGAGATTTTTGCAGTTTGTTTTAGCGTATCGTATATTCCATCAATACTATCATCCTGCATGGCAAGTAAGAAACAAGAAGACATTTGTGGTTTTGGTGTACCAGAATTGAAAAGTGTAGGTGTAGCATGCGTAAAGTACTTTTTAGACATCAACTCATAGGTCTCTATAACCGATTCCATATCGTCCAAATGAATTCCCACTGCAACTCTCATCAGCATGTGTTGTGGACGTTCTGCAATTTTACCATTCAATTTTAAAAGGTATGAACGTTCCAATGTTTTAAAACCAAAATAATCGTAGCCAAAATCTCGGTTATAAATAATGGTGGAATCCAGCATCTCAGAATTTTCTGAAACAACTTTATATACCTCATCTGACAACAATGGGGCTTCCTTACCTGTCCTTGGGTTTACATATTCATAAAGATCCTTCATGGTTTCTGAGAAGGATTTTTTTGTGTTTTTATGTAAGTTAGAAACAGAAATCCGCGCAGCAAGTTTTGCATAATCTGGATGTGTAGTTGTCATGGTAGCCGCAATTTCTGCCGCGAGGTTATCCAATTCAGAAGTGGTTACTCCATCATACAGACCCTCAATCACTCTCATAGATATTTTAACCGGATCTACAAGATCATTTAATCCATAACATAATTTTCTTACCCTTGCCGTGATTTTGTCAAACATCATCGGCTCTTTTCGTCCATCTCTTTTTAGTACATACATGTTGCTACAATTGTTTTTTAAGTTTATTAGTCAGTTTATTCTTCTGTATGTTAAAAATTAACATATGAAAAGGTCTCAATTTGCTCCCCATGGTTCAAATCCAAATAATTATTGGGTTTTGGGGGAATTATATTTTTAATTTATGTGTTAGAAATCAGCGTCGAAACTGATTTTCTGGGCGTCACCATCTTTTTCACTATTAAGCACTCCTGCTTTCTGGTATTCCGATACTCTTTTTTCAAAGAAGTTGGTCTTTCCTTGAAGTGAAATCATATCCATAAAATCAAATGGATTGGAAGCTTGATACACTTTTTCGCATTCTAATTCTACCAAAAGTCTATCGGTCACGAACTCTAGATATTGTATCATTAATTTAGAATTCATTCCTATAAGACTCACAGGAAGGGATTCTGTAATAAATTCTCGCTCTATATTTAAAGCATCTACAAGAATTTCTTTGATTCGCTCTTTAGAAACTTTATTTACTAAATGATGATTATGAAGATGAACTGCAAAATCACAATGCATTCCCTCATCTCTAGAAATCAATTCATTGGAAAAGGCCAATCCTGGCAACAACCCTCTTTTCTTTAACCAAAAAATAGAGCAAAAAGACCCTGAGAAGAAAATACCTTCAACTGCTGCGAATGCAATTAAACGCTCTGCAAAACTTGGTGAATCTATCCATTTTAATGCCCAATCCGCTTTCTTTTTAATTGCCGGAAAATTATCTATAGCCTTGAATAATTTATCTTTTTCCGTATCATCTTTCACATAGGTGTCAATCAATAATGAATATGTTTCTGAATGAATATTCTCCATCATAATTTGAAACCCATAGAAAAATTTAGCTTCAGAGTACTGAACTTCATTTACAAAATTTTCTGCTAAATTCTCATTTACAATGCCATCAGAAGCAGCAAAAAATGCCAAAATATGTTTGATAAAATAGCGCTCGTCATCATTCAACTTATTATTCCAGTCAGATAAATCTTGGTGCAAATCTATTTCTTCCGCAGTCCATATACAGGCCTCTTGTTTTTTATACCACTCCCATAAATCATGGTGTTGTATAGGGAATATAACAAATCTATTCTTGTTTTCCTGTAAAATAGGCTCTATTGCTGCTGACATATGCTGTTAATTTAATGTTGTGGGAGAAGATAGAATTTACCTTACTCTTGGGACTAACAAAGATTGAAAAATGCAATCGATTTATGAAGTGTGTTTTATCATTTCAACCACAAAGTTCTTAACATGTACTGTTGAAATCTAAGCTGAATAGTGATGTTTGTTGACTTTTTTGATGTCTAAATCACGTATATCTTTTTCATAAAGGAGCTGTAAAAAAAAACAAACCAAAAAACATAAAAAAAATATGCTTTTTGGTTTGTTGGAAAGGGGCGCATGATAAATCATCTGACTATAATTAGTTTTATTACCAAACTTACGGCTCACTTAATAGTCATTACTTGTAACTGGATTAGCTGATCTAGGTAGTTCCCCCGAAACCTATAACCGTGCAATTTAACAAGTCCAACAAGTTGGCTTGATTTTCCAATTAGTCACAATAACTATTGAATAAAAATATCTTAATTAAAAAATATTCTCCATATGAACCGTAATTTAGTTTGATAATATAAAATCATTGTCTTTTTTAATTTTTTCTATTAGCCGTAAAATTTCCTTGAATATTTATTCGCTTTCTTTCAGAATTATTCATAGCTACCTCAATGGTTCCTTTTAGAACATCTTGGCTTATATACTCTATTTTTATTTTACCAGAATTTGCAAAAAATGGCAATTCTCCAGAACTTCTAATGTTTGCAAAACCAAAAACACCATCAAAGCAATTAATAAAACCATCAATATTGTTCGCCACTTTATAAGTGCCTGTTTTTATTTGCTGCCCTTTTTCAGTCTTTTTCGAAATTAAAAATTGCATGGAATGCATTTGATGGTTTTTATGATTTTTTAGGCCTAATTTTAATGTATTGTATCTAATCCCTTTTGAAGATGTAACATCCACCGTCTCAAAATAAATTACTCCTTTAAATTTTTTCTGTATATCCCCTGTAGTGCTTATGCTGTAATTTCCATTTTCCAGGTTTGACTTTATTAACTTCCTTTTGGATGTGCCAGAGGTAAATATTACAAGGACCATAATCCATAGTGTGGTCTTAAATACTCTTGTTAACAGGTTATACATAGTTTGGCGGTGCTGATTCTTCTATAGCTGTGTTTCTTATAAATTATTTCAAAGAAAATATCTTAGATGTCATATCATTTTCTGTGATGGTATCATTGTTTAATAAAATTTTGTCCTCCTTTTCATTTATGATAATAGCCATAATCAAAACAATTAAAACTGCTGCAAACATTAATAAACACTTCTTCATAATTAGAAACTTAAAATAATTTATAAAGTATTGCTGTTATTTAATTTTGGAATAAAGATATTAGGGAGGTTTCCTATATAATTGGCATTATGTATAAATGGCATCATTTTTTGTATGAATGGTAAATTCAAATTTCAAGAAGTTTGATTTTTATTCAGTTATTTGATTTTCAATCATTTATAAGGTTTTAATATTAAATAATATTGCAGTAATATTCTTATTATTCACATTATTTAAAAACCAGTTCCCATTGTTTTTACCCCAACGATACTTAATGCTTGTCCATTTGCACATCTTTTTATGCAATTGAGATACAATAAAGTTATTTTTGAGTACATTCAATATTCTATGTTAGACGCAGTAATAGTAGACGATGAAGAAAAGGCAATTCAAAGCCTTTCATGGGAGTTAACTAATTTTAGTGATGAAATAAAAGTGGTTGCTTCATTTACAGATGCCCATGAAGCTCTTGCTTATTTGGATAAAAACGGTCCCGATTGCCTTTTTCTTGATATTGAAATGCCTGTTATGGATGGTTTTCAATTTATTCAAAAATTAAAGAATAAAGAGTTTCCTGTGGTAATCACCACTGCTTACAATCAATACGCCATTAAAGCCTTGAAAAACGAAGCCATAGATTATCTTTTAAAGCCTATTGACACAGATGATCTAAAGGATACTATTGTTAAGATAAAAAAATTCAATTCAAGAAATTTTACTGCTGAAAAATTAGAGAGCATTCTACTTAATTTTAACGCTAATTCATTAAAAAAGAAAGTGACCATAAATACAGATGGTAAACTATTGTTTTTAGACAGCGATGAAATTTTATACGCTGAATCTGATGGTAATTATAGCACCTTATATTTGGCCGATGGACAGAAAATAGTACTTACCAAAAAATTGAAAGAAGTAAATCAATTATTACCTGCTGACTCTTTTTTTAGAATTCATAACTCTTATATTATTAATCTTAATAAAATTAAAGAGTTTCTTAAAACCGATGGATATGTTGTATTGCAGTCAAATCATAAAATACCAGTATCTAGACAAAAGAAGTCGGATTTTCTTGATTTATTATAACGTATGCTAGCCATCACTAAATTCTTGTTACAAAAAAACCAACTACTTAGCGTTTCTATCAAGAATTTACTGATAGCTATTTTTATTTTATTATTTATTGCACCTGGGTTTTCCCAATCCATACCAAATTCATTTAAAAAAACGATCGATAGCATAATTAATGCCGCTCCTACAACTTATAGCGGCATTAACGCCGGTTTAATACAGCATCGTAGAGACACCTTGTATATGCAGTATTTCTCCAATGCCGCTAAAAGAGCAGGCTATAAGAACGGGATAGTGTACGCACTAAACCAAATGGGCACTAAATACAGAAATATTTCCGAATTTAACAAAGCCATCAAGTTACACAGCGAAGCCTTAAAATTGGCGGTCGAGGCCAACAATTTAGAGCTTAGAATCTATAGTCTAAATATGTTAGGTGTTGTGTACCGGAAGACAGACTCCATAAAATCTGCACTTGACTACGGGCAAAGAGCTCTTGCTCTTGCTCAAACAGTTGAACATCCCACTAAAGGAATTTTGTATGGCATTAATGTATCCTTAAATGGAATTGGGAATGTCTATAAAAAAATGGAACAATATGATTTAGCCATTGACAAGTTTTCAGAATCCCTATTGCTTGAAGAAAAATTAGGAAACCGTCTGGGTATGGCCATAAATCACCAAAATATTGGAGAATGTTATGAAGCAGAAGGTAAATTAAAAGAAGCACTAGAAAACTTCACTACTTCCTTAAAATACAATACTGAATTAAATTCTGAGAAAGGCACAATCATCTGTCAATATAGTATAGCACATGTCTATGTTCATCAAGACAAAACTATTGAAGCTCTTGAACTACTACAAAACACGCTTCCAAGGGCAATAATACTTGATGACAAAATATTAGTTTCTGAAATATATATAAATATTGGGTGGGTTTATATAACGCTGAATAATTATAGCGCTGCACAAAAATATCTTGAGAAAGGTCTTGAGATGTCCCAAAAATACAATTTCCAAGAAGCAGAAGCAGAATCCTCCAAGTTCCTATCTGAACTTTATGAAAAAATGGGAGATTACGAAACGGCTATGGCTTACTTCAAAATAGCAAAAGGTTTAGAGAAGAAAATGTCCAATAATCTTAATCGTCGTTATGTAAACGATATCATTATTCGATACGAGTCAGAAAAAACAAAGGTGCAAATTGAAGAGTTGGCCAAAGAAAATGAAAATGTTAGGCATAGACTTAGAAGAAACAATACCACCCTATTGATCAGTGGTCTTGCCTTGGCTCTCTTGGCAGGAATTCTTTACATTTTATACAGACAATATCAGTTGAACAATGAAAAAAAAGTACTCACCTTGGAGCAAAGCATGTTACGAAGTCAAATGAACCCCCATTTCTTGTTCAACTCCTTAAATTCCATTAAACTTTATATCATCAACAATGAAAAAAAGAATGCTGTTCGCTATTTAAACAAATTTTCGAAACTGATTAGAAAAATTCTTGAGGCATCCTCCAAGAAAGAAATAGCATTGGCTGAAGAATTAGAAACGGTGCAATTATATATGAACATTGAGAATATTCGTTTTTCGAATGAAATAGATTTTAAAATCACTATTGATGACAATATAAACCCTCATAACATAAAAATACCATCCCTTATACTGCAACCTTTCTTGGAAAATGCTATATGGCATGGACTATCGTCAAAGGAGGGCGAGAAAAAAATATCTCTTCATATAAGTAAAGAAAATCAATGGTTTACAAAAATTTCTATTACTGATAATGGTGTGGGAAGACAAATGTCAGAGAAAATAAAAGAAAGCAAAGTGCTAAAAAGAAAATCTGTTGGAATAGATATTACCAAAGAACGATTGGCTAATTTTTCCAAGGATTATCAAAATTCTTTTGATGTTGCAATAGTTGATTTGTATGATGATGAAAATAACTCTTTAGGAACCAAGGTAGTTTTGGACATTCCAACTATTTAGAATGTTCGTTTGCTATTTCTTCTAACTCCGCATACCATTTTTTTCCAAACTTTCTTATTAATGCTTCCTTTACAAATTTATATATAGGCACTTGTAATTCTTTTCCTAAACTACAGGCATCATCACAGATCTCCCATTTATGGTAATTCACAGCAACAAGCTCAGTATATTCTCTAACTCTAATAGGATATAAATGACATGAAACAGGTTTCTTCCATTTTATAACCCCTGCATTATAAGCTTCTTCTATACCACATTTTGTGATTCCGTTTTCGGAGAAAACCACATATGCACATTCGCTTTCGTTTACCAAAGGCGTTTCCCACTCACCATCATCTCCCTTCACAAATGCTCCGTGTTCTTCAATAACGGCTATGCCTTCAGGTCGTAAAAATGGCTTTACATCACTATAAATATCCACCAAAATCTCTGTTTCACTATCTTCAACAGGAGCACCAGCATTCCCATCAATACAGCATGCTCCTTTGCAAGCGCTGAGATTACATACAAAGTCGTTTTCTATGATTTCTTCGGATACTATTGTTTTTCCTAACTGGAACATACATTGGATTTCAATTGACAAAGATACTTTTTTAAGCCATAATGCTAACGCTTTTATTTTTATTCAAAACATAAAAAAACGATGCATAAAACGTAAATTTGAACAAAATTTAAATTCTTTTCAATGATTTTTGATTTTCATGAAATTGCTACTGCAAGCATGATCCTTTTTGCTGTAATTGACATTTTGGGAAGTATCCCCATTATTCTCGGGTTACGCAAAAAAGTTGGCCATATAGAATCTGGAAAAGCAACAATAGTTGCCGGAATTATCATGATAGCCTTTCTTTTTGTTGGCGAAAATATTTTAAAAATAATAGGGATTGATGTCAATTCTTTTGCTGTTGCCGGAGCTCTTGTCATTTTCTTTTTGGCCATAGAAATGGTATTGGGCATAACAATATACAAAGATGATGAACCAGAGAGCGCATCCATTGTACCCATTGCTTTCCCTCTAATTGCTGGTGCTGGAACAATGACTTCCATTCTATCTTTGCGTGCAGAATATGACGTTCAAAATATTATTGTGGCAATAATTGTCAACGTTATTTTTGTTTACCTAGTTTTAAAATCCTCCAAAAAAATTGAAGCTGTACTTGGAAAAAGTGGTCTAAATATTATAAGAAAGGTTTTTGGGGTTATTCTATTGGCAATTGCAGTAAAATTATTTGCCACCAATATCAATCAATTATTTTAAGCTTTAAAAGTCTAAATTATGAAAAGAACCTTTTCTATAATACTAACTATTTTGGCCTTGGCCCTGATTGCTTATAACGCAACCCTTATTGATTTTGAGAACCCTTTGGTAGGAGACAGCCTTATTGCATTAATTGGCATTTTGGCATCTCTTTGTGCAATTGTACTACTACTGATATATATTACCTCTAAAAAAATTGAAAAAAAGCTGGATGAAGATTAATGGGGACTTATCTATTCGTCTTGTGTTTGCAGAATTGTAACCTTATTTAATTATTGTTACTAAAAAAGGGATGCTGTTGCGCATCCCTTTTCAAAATAATACTTTGTATTGTTCTATTTAGAAAGTTCGTGGACCAAGGAGTAAATATAGTCCCCGTGTACTTGGGTAAAATATTTTTGAGCCAATTTTCCTCTGGCCTTTCTAACATCTTCATCTGGCCAAGCTTCCTTTCTCAACTCTACGATTCTATCAAACATTTTATCCAATTCATCCATCGAATCAAAAAGAAAAGCCTCAACACTTTCGGTGCCGTCTGCACCATAATAATGTGCTGCGCTGTAATAGGCCTTAATGTGCTCATTTTTGTGGATGATATTATCCATATATTCTGTTCTCAACTTTTTTATCTCATCTCCATCTCCATCCTTTGGAAAGGCAAAATGACCCTTCCGCAAATACAATATTAGTTCCTTTGTAGCCTTTTCTGCCAAAGGTTTTGTGTATGGAAGTATTCTATAAATTTCATCAGAGTGGGAATTGGAATAGTATGCTCTTCGGCTCTTAAAATATGCTTTCCTTTTATCTTCATCTGGCCAAGCCTCTTTGGCAAGTTCTCTATTTCTAGCGCTTGCCTTTTCAATGGCATCCCAGGAATCAAAAACTTGTACCCCAAGTAATTCTGTATTATCTGGAGTGGTATGATGCAGGTAAAGGGACGATCTCATAATGTGCTCATTTTTCATGGTCACATGATCCAAATATTCCTTTTCCATGGCTTTCCAAGTATCCATATCAAAATCTTCATAGTCCATGTTCCAATGAAAGGTGGTTACGGTATAATACTTTGGTGCTTTTTCCTCTTCTTGTGCTAGCATAGAGGTGCTGAACAGTAATATCGCAAGGGATAATACCATTCCAAATCGGTGGGTTGTTCTCATAATTCTGTTAATTTAAGTTAGTAAAAAAAATAAACTAAAGCCTATATAGTAATTAACCTCTAATCGTTGTTATACTGTTAACCAGAAGTCAATTAACGACAGTTCTATAAGATACAATAAATATTTAAATGGTATTTTTAAAACATTTTAACACGGTATTGTTGTAAATTTTTACAATACATGTCAGTAAATGAGTCTCTTGTTATGTAATCAAAATGATAAAGCCCCATGTTTTAGAAGTTGGGAATTTTATCTCTTAAAAAGAAATATGATGGATTGGATATACACTCCTTTTTGGATATTATTGGCAGAGGGCAGGTCTAATTTTTAAGTTCAGGGCTTTCCAAGATCTTTCCCGTAAGCAATGGAGCATCCAATTCCAATATTCTTTTTAACATGGCGTCTCCCTTTCCTTTAATCTTGGCGTAACTGTTTGTTGAAAACAATTGCTCTGCCAAAGCAGCTTTTAAATACAGTTTTATTTTATCCTCAAAAGCATAAAAATCTAACTTAATATTACGTGCTATAGCATAGTCTACAAAACGCTCAAACAGAATATCATCCACCCTAAAAGTATTTACATACTCTTCTTTGGAGTATTTTTCATATTCCACTCTATCCTTATCCAGTTGTTCAAAAACAAAAAACGACAAAAAGCCTACACTTTCCAATGTTTCTACCGTTTCTTCCTCATTGGAGCCAATTGGTACAAAAGCATCAGGAATAATACCGCCGCCGCCATAGACCACTTTTCCCTTTGGAGTGATAAACCTTAAAGAATCGGCTACTTTAATACTGTCCACAGATATTAATTCCCCGCTATGATAGCGGTTCGTAAACTCTTTATAATAATCTTTAGTACCGTTTTTATAATTTTTTTGAATGGAACGCCCAGTGGGAGTATAATACCTAGAAATAGTTAAACGTACGGCAGAACCATCTCCTAAATCCATTTCCCTTTGCACAAGGCCTTTCCCAAATGATCTTCTCCCAACTATGGTTCCAATATCATTGTCCTGCAATGCTCCTGCAATAATTTCACTGGCAGAAGCAGAACGTTCATTAATCAATACATATACTGGTTTATCTTCAAAACTTCCTTTTTTAGTAGCAAAAGATTTATCTATTCTACCTTTTTTATTTTTTGTAAAAAGAATGAGTTTTCCATCCTCTAAAAACTCATCGGCTATTTTTTCTGCAATTCCCAGATACCCTCCTGGATTATCTCTTAAATCCAAAGTTAATTTTTTAGCTCCCTGTTTTTGTAAAGCGTTTAACGCTGTTTTAAACTCTTTAAAGGTAGATTCGGCAAAACGATTTATTTTTATATAACCCATATCCTGAGTGAGCATATAATAAGCTTCTACACTTTTTATAGGAACCACGCCCCTCTTAATATTGACAGTGAAAAATTTATCTTCACTTTTACGGTATATTTTAAGTTTAACCGATGACCCTTTTTTACCTTTAAGCTTGTCCACAACACTTTCACTAGGTAAATTTTTACCATAAAGTGTGTCTTTACCCGCCATTAGAATACGGTCACCTGCTTTTATGCCTTTTATGAAACTAGGCCCCTTATCAACAGTTCTAATTACAGATATAGTATCCTTGTACATGTAAAAATTTACACCAATGCCTACAAAATCACCTTTCATGTTTTCGGACACTTCATCCATTTCCCGTTTTGGAATGTAGACAGAATGTGGATCCAATTTATCTAAAATATTGCTCACGGTAACATCAACAATGCTATCTGTGTTTATTTCATCTACATATTCATAATCAATATAATCAATGAGCCTATTCAGTTTGTCTTTCTTGGAATTTGTAGTAAATAATTGCTCTGGAGTATCATTAAAATGAAGTTTACCTCCAATAAAAATACCAATGCCCACGGCAGTACCAATAATTACAGGCCATAAATAATTGTACTTTTTGTTCATTATTCTTTGGGTTATTGCAATAAATTATCAATAACAGGCATATGTGTTAATTCCACCCCTGCTTGTTTTAAAAAAACTAATCCAGAATCATCCTTGTATGCCTTTTTATAGACAACACGCTTTATTCCAGATTGATGTATTAATTTACTACATTCCCTGCAAGGCGACAAGGTGATATATAAAATAGCTCCATTACAAGACTGTGTTGACGATGCCACTTTTAAAATAGCATTGGCTTCTGCATGTAGCACATACCATTTAGTATACCCTTCTTCATCCTCACAAAAATTCTCAAAACCTGTAGGTGTGCCATTATAGCCATCAGAAATAATCATTCTCCCTTTTACTATTATAGCTCCTACTTGTTTGCGTTCACAGAAAGACAATTTGCCCCATTCCGTTGCCATTCGCAAATATGCCCTATCGTATTTTTCTTGTTTGCTTTTTTCCATATCTTAAATGAGAGGGGTGTTTTATTAGCAACCCAAAGACTCCATAACATCCCTGAAAGACCAAGATACCCTCTTTACTGAACCTCTACAAAACTAAAGGGTTAATATTAAGTGAAAACCTATATAGGAAACGTTTTAATAAGCATTGGTATTGTTATAAGAATTATCAATACTGAACATATTAAAATAAACAGGGGTTGTTTTACTTTAAAGATTGATTGTGTCTGATAGGCAAAAACCAAAACGCAGCCGATAATTAATACCTGCGAAATTTCTATTCCTGATGCAAAACCTAAAAGTGGATTTACTTTATACTCTTCCCCTGCCATCAACATTTTAAAGTAGTTGGAAAATCCAAAACCATGTATCAATCCAAAAAAAGAGGTGACCAGTAATTGCAATACTATAGTATTATGATGTACATTTTTCCTTATGTTCAATACATTAAACAAAGCTGTCAATAAAATAGTTACAGGAATTAAAAACTCAATCCAAGAGGCATTCATAGCCACAATTTCGTAGACGGAAAGTGCCAACGACATGCAATGAAAAACAGTAAAAACTGTAGCTAAAAGCACTACTTTTTTCCAATTCTTAAATGTGAAAGGGATTGCCAAGGCGGCTAAGAACAAAATATGATCATACGCGCCAAAATCCAACACATGGTTTATCCCTAATTTTATATAGAACCAGAATTCTTGCATTTTTTTCGTTGATAGTCTTCTTGTTAGAAAATTCTTTTTAGAGGCTTGCTAACAAGAGTTAGTTAATCCCCCTTTCATTCTGTATCTCTTCGTAGGCTTTCTGCACCTGCTTAAATTTTTCCTCGGCGCCTTTTTTTATCGCTTCATTTTCGGTGACCACCTTATCTGGGTGGTATTTTTTTGCCATTGTTCTGTATGCCTTTTTCACCTCATCATTTGTAGCCGCTTTTTCTATTTCAAGGATTTTATAGGCATTATCCGCAGACTTAATGAACATCGCTTGTATGCTCTCAAAATCATTCCGGCCTACTCGCATATAACGCGCTATCTCTCTAATTTTATCAATCTCAAGAGGGCTCACATTCCCATCTGCTTGAGCAATACCAAATAAAAAGTGGAGCAATTGCAATCGCACTTCATATCGAGTATGCTGTGTCATATATGTAGCAACTCTTTGTGCAGAAATCTCTCTTTTTTTAATGACCTCGTTAAAAGTTCTAAAAATTGCATTGGCCTTTTCCTTGCCATAGGTGCTTAAAAAATATTGCCGCACATAATCCAATTCCCGTTGGTTTACTTTTCCATCGGCTTTGATTACAATAGAACAGAGTGATAAGAGATTTAACTCAAAATCCGCCGGGGAAACTTTTTGTCTCACAACGCTTTCAAGAAAGGAACCTCCCCCGCCTTTGTTTCTAGCATTAAAATTATCAATAAAACTTCCTACAAAAAAACCTAAAATAGCTCCTGGAAACCTAAAAATATAATATCCAAAAACAGCAGCAAACCATTTAAACATAACAACTTTATAATTTTTTCAAAGATATAATTTTACTTGCAAAATACTATTTTAAGGAAAAGTTAAGGTCTTTAAATAAAATGCGACAAATTAATTACCTTTGTATTATATTTATAATAAAAATAGACTATGTATCCTGCAGAATTAGTAAAACCTATGAGAGAAGACTTGGCCATGGCCGGGTTTAAAGAATTACATACATCAGAAGCCGT
The DNA here is from genome assembly GCA_002746415.1 of Flavobacteriaceae bacterium. Lineage (GTDB taxonomy): Bacteria > Bacteroidota > Bacteroidia > Flavobacteriales > Flavobacteriaceae > Saonia. The sequence continues at coordinate 70,440 of NVXD01000021.1, forward strand.
TGAAAATGCATTGAAAGAATCTGGCACTACTTTAGTAGTTGTCAATTCTGTATGTGGTTGCGCTGCTGCTAATGCAAGACCCGCTGCGAAGATGAGTCTTATGAACGACAAAAAGCCAGACCACATCGTAACTGTTTTCGCTGGTGTGGACACAGAAGCTGTGAATACAGCAAGAAATGCCATGATTCCTTTTCCTCCATCATCGCCAAGCATGGCTTTATTTAAAGATGGAGAATTGGTACACATGATTGAACGACACCATATTGAAGGAAGACCAGCAGAAATTATTGCTGAAAACCTAACAGAAGCATATAACGAGTTCTGTTAAACATTGTCTTCTCTGACACCCTTACAATAAAGGGAACTAACTTAAAAGTTGTGTAGAATTCGTTTTCAACGCAACTTTTTTTTGTTTTGCACATCTATTCAAATAAAACAAAGCGTATGAAAAAGAATATGTATTGGATGGGGATTCTTGTATTCTCAATTATTTCAAGTTGTATCAGCAATGATGATGATAGTGGTAATTTATCAACAATGGAGTTTGAGGAAGATGTACGCGCACTACAAACTTCTTTAGATTTAATTGAAGCTTTAGCGGGGCAATCTGTCTGTGCAGATGGTTTCACCTGTGAATCTATTGCTTTGGGAGAGAAAGCCTGTGGTGGGCCAAAAAGCTATTTAATTTATTCCTCTTCCATAGATACAGATAACCTAGAAGCTATGGTTGCTACCCATAACACATTGGAAAAAGCGTTCAATATTAAATGGGATATTGTTTCAGATTGTTTGTTTGTAGGACCTCCTTCATTTATCACTTGTGAAAATGGAAAATGTGTTGCTTCGACTGTAAATTAATTTTATTTCATAAAAAATTGAAGAACCTCTGAAAAACATTCAGAGGTTTTTTAGTTTTGCAACATGCTGAAAATACTTTCATACCCTATTTCTTTTATTTTTTTCCTCGCTTTTGGTTTGGCACTAGGCGTATTTCATCCCATTCAGTGGGTCTGTCTAAATGTTTTTGGTCATAGAGCCCATAACAAAAGTGTGAGCATCCTTAATTGGTTTCTAATGCGGAGTACAAATATTTTAGGTGCGAGGTATTCCTTTAATAATCCACATACCATTCCAACGGACAAGCCCCTTATTATTGTCTCCAACCATCAAAGTATGTATGATATATCGCCCATAGTATGGCACATGCGCAAACACCAGCCCAAGTTTGTGAGCAAAAAAGAATTGGGAAAAGGAATTCCCAGTGTCTCCTATAACCTTAGACATAATGGTTCTGCCTTGATTGATAGAAAAGATGGTAAACAGGCCATATTAGAAATTTCCAGATTAGGAAAAGCTATTGAAAAAAACAACTGGAGTGCTGTCATTTTCCCTGAGGGAACAAGAAGCAGAACAGGGCATCCCAAAAAATTCCAACCCACTGGCTTAAAAATATTACTTAAAAAAGCACCTTCGGCATTAGTAGTGCCCATCAGCATTAATAATTCATGGAAAATGCTTCGCTATGGTAAATTTCCAATGGGCCTTGGCGCCCATATTACCCATGATGTACACCCTCCTATAGAAAATAAGGGAGACATTGATGAGCTGGTAACCAAAATAGAAAATCAAATTACCTTTGGTATTACTTCTTTTAAATGATAAACACATCAACAGTTGAACTCACCAAAAAATTTGTAAAAGAAACCTTGCAGGGTGCTGAAGGCGGACACGATTGGTTTCACACCCATCGCGTGTTTTTAAATGCCCAGCATATTGCTAAAGGGGAAAATGTAAACGAATTGGTGGTATCCGTAGGTGCCCTACTTCATGACATTGCCGATGCTAAATTCCATAATGGTGATGAGACCATTGGGCCCAAAATGGCAAGGACATTTCTTTCTTCAATTCATGTGGATGAAAAAACTATTATACACATTATCAATATCATTGAACACATTTCCTTTAAAAACAGCTTGGATTCTGATAAGGCATTTTCTTCAATAGAATTACAAGTGATACAAGATGCAGACCGATTAGATGCAATTGGTGCCATTGGTATTGCTAGAGCTTTCAACTACGGTGGGTTCAAGAACAGAGCAATGCACAACCCTGATATTTACCCCAACCTAAATATGAGCAAAGAGGAGTACAAAAAAAGCAGTGCGCCAACCATCAATCATTTCTATGAAAAATTACTACTCTTAAAAGATAAAATGAATACCCAAACAGGAAAGAAACTGGCTGAAGAAAGACATCAATACATGCTAAATTTCCTAGAGCAATTCCATAAAGAATGGAACGGAAATACCTGAGACCTTTACGCAAACGTTATAGTATTACGCCCTTTAATTATTAGGCAATACCTTCTAAAAAATTTTGTACCTTCAAAATTGAAATTTGATAAATCCGGTTCAAAAATGCAAAGAAGAAAGTTCCTTAAAAATGTAGCAGCCTCATCTGCTGTTTTTACCATTGTTCCAAGTTATGTAATGGGTAAAAACCATATTGCCCCAAGTGATACACTATATGTCAGTGCCTTTGGAGTAGGTGGTAGAGGTGCAGCAGTCATCAATGATTTACAAAGAACCGGGCAGGTTAAATTTGTTGCTTTTTGCGATGTAGATGATAGAAATGCTGCAGGTACTTACAAACGTTTTCCAAAAGTAAAACACTACCAAGATTTTAGAAAAGTATATGAAAACCACTTGAAGGAAACGGATGCCATTATGGTAGCCACTCCTGATCATACACATGCTACTATTGCCTTGCCTTTTATTAGGGAAAAGAAGCATGCATATGTGGAAAAACCATTGACCCATAATATTTACGAAGCACGTTTAATGACGCAAGCCGCAAAAGAATACGGTGTAGTTACCCAAATGGGAAACCAAGGTGCTTCTAGTGATGGTAGCAGACAAGCTAAAGAGTGGATTGATGCTGGAGTTATTGGTAAAGTCGAAAAAATTGACTGTTGGACCAACCGTCCTGTTTGGCCACAAGGAGTTCCTGTACCCACAGAAAAGCATGAAATCCCTAAAGGGTTGGATTGGGACCTTTGGTTAGGCCCAGCAGCAATGAGAGATTATAATTCCGCCTACTTGCCATTTAAATGGCGTGGTTTTTGGGATTTTGGAACTGGAGCGCTAGGTGATATGGGTTGTCATATCATGGAAACACCTTTTAGTGTTTTGGATTTGGGTTACCCAACCGAAGCAGAAGCCAGTTGTACCACCAATTGGATTGGAGATTTTGTTGAAGCAGATTACAGTGCCTCTTGCCCTCCTTCCTCTGTGGTACGTTTAAAATTTGATCATGACATCCATGGCACCATAGATTTTAGTTGGAGCGATGGCGGTATCAAGCCAGATTTACCAGACGAATTAAAAGATGGCGAAACCATTGGAGATGGTGGTGGTGGAACCATTTTTTACGGCTCCAAAGGCATTATGGTAACAGACACCTATTCTGAAAATGCCAGACTCTTGCCTTCTCAACAAATGAGTTTGTTCAATGCTCCAGCAGCTACACTACCAAGGATTAAGGATGGCGTTGGCGGTCATCAAAAAAATTGGGTTGAAGCTTGTATCAATGGCGGCACAACATCTTCAGATTTTGCCAAAGCTGGTCCGTTGACAGAAGCGGTACTTATGGGTAACTTGGCCATTAAAGCCTACCAATATAAAACCCTTAAAAAAGGAAAGAAATTAGGCGATTGGGATCCTTTTAATTATCCAGGAAGACGCAAGTTGTTGTGGGATGGTGACAATATGCAAGTCACCAACTATGACAAAGCCAATGAATGGGTAAAAAGAGACTACCGAAAAGGCTGGGAACTATAACCCGAAACCACAGACGATAAACCCTCATTATGTACATAATGAGGGTTTTTTTATTAAGATTTAATTTCTAATTTGTAAGTCATTGAATAACTAACAGTTATGGATCCTCTAGCTGACATTGCTGAAGAAATTCTTCTTGCTGTTCGCATTTTAGAAATAGTGCTGCTGATATTCCTTCTATTTAAAATCTATACGGCTCTAGTAAAGTCTAAAAGAATGTGGATTATCCACGCCAAAGGTCAAGGGTTGTCAAAAATCCTAAAAATAGGCTTAAGCATTTCTATACTACTATTGCTGATATGCACGCTCTTTTTTTTCCATATAAGCTCAGAAGTAAAACCCTTTATTCCGACCTTTCACAACCAACTGCTAGTTGCTTTAATTTTTGTTTTCCTATGCTTAGAAATGTATTTAAGCCTTAGCATGAGCAAAACATTGGTGGCAAAAACCAATAAAAAGATCATCCTTGGGCTCCTAGTGCTGATACTATTGCCACTTTCCATAGTTAAGAGCCTTCAAATTCCAAACTTATTTAACTATCCACCAAAGTCCGACTGTTATAGCCTAATCCTACCCGTAAAGGGGGTGTGGCTTGCGGGTCATGCAGGGGGCTCGGTAGCTGTAAATCACCACCAGCCATTTAACGGGCAAAAGTATGGCATGGAAGAAAAGGTTTATGCGCCTATTTCTGGTAAAGTGGTGCAAGCCATAGATAGTTTGCCAAATGCCCCCATCAACCTTTCTCCTATGGATACAATTAATCCCGCTGGCAACCATGTGGTAATTGAAATTGAACCCAACCGCTATCTCTTTCTTGCTCACTTAAATACTGGAACTGTTACCGTAAAGCGAGGAGATATGGTGAAGGCAGGAGATTTCATTGGGGAAATAGGAAATTCTGGTAATACAAGCATGCCGCATTTGCATATGCACATTCAAAATTTACCACTTATTGAGTTTAAAAATTCTATAGGATACCCATATCGCTTTGCGAAAATGAAAAGGAAAAGGTGGTGGGCTTGGAAGACCGTAGCTGATGAGTTTTTAGTGCGGAATGATCTTTTTAATGCACAATGAAAATTTCTTTTTAGATCGCTTCGTATTGATAACACTTTTTTTTCATTCTTCCATTTCCAAAATAATCCTTCTATAGACCTCCTTGGCGGCTTCATAATCCTTTTTAGCTGCCGCTCTTTCATTTTTAGAAATTCCTTTTACCTTTTGTTCCCAACATACATCAACAGCTTTTAAGCACCATTCCGCACTTTTTTTAGAAGCTCTAATGGGTTTACCATCAACCACCACAAATATGGGGTTGCTGTGAGACGAATTACGAATCCTTATGGCTACCCAACTACTCTTTTCAATAGCAGTTTCAAAATGTACCTCTTGGAGGGTTCCATCTGCTTCAATTACTTTTGTGCTAGCCACCTCACCATTTACAACTAGTTCCAAAAGTACTTTCCTACTATCTCCTATTCTTGCGCGTTCTATGTTCCAAAAAGGTCTTTGTGCCCAAACATTTTTACTTAGGTCTAAAGGCGGGATATGCTGGTTTTCTGGTTCAAGATATGCGGCCACTTTAGCGGTTACCTGTACCATTTCGGGCTTTTCAAACTGTAACTCACTATTAGCCGTACCGACTTCCAAGTCATTTACCTTAAAATCCATGAGATGACTTTTTCCTTCAGAAACATAGGTTGTGCCTAGTCTTAGACCGTCTGCCCATTTATCAAAAGTAAGATTGCCGTCAACTTTCACATAGCTGCGTCCATGCGCCACCATATCATCACTTAAGCAAGGGAAATCTGTTTCTCCACTTATTCTTGTCCTAAACCCACTGTTTAAAACGTGGTACCAAATATTAAGCTCCCATGTTGGGGGCGTATCCATGGTTGATATAAAATCTACCGTGTTTTGAGTCACCGCAACCACAAATTCATTTGCTCCAATGCCATCAAACTTTGGCAACTCATAGTTAGGCAAACTGTCATTCATCACTTCCAATCCAAGTCCCGAATGGGCAAAGCCAGTGATTGCATTTTGATTCTTAGCCCATTTTAATATGGGAAGGGTCCATGATGGCCAATCTTCAATCACTTTTGCGTTTGGATAATATTGGTCCTTTAACCGAAGCAATACAATGTGTCCTGAGTGCCCAGATGGAAATCCTGAAATCTCAAGATCATACCTTAGTATATTATTTTTTGTAGAAAGCGCATTGTCCTTACCCTCAAAAAATTGTTTTTGATGATAATATCCTGGTCCCCATGTTAAGACGCTTCCTATGTTGACCCCTTCGCCCAATACATGCCGCATCATATCTGCTGGGTCTACCCCTTCTGTTGGGTTAGTGTAATGTGAGCATCCTGCAGCATGAATGTGATGGTCTCCTGAGTACCAGCCCCATTTAGAGGGATCAATCCAGCGTTCCAGTTGCAATTGCAGGCTTTCGTCCTTATCATCACTAACAATCAATTCTATTTTCTTGGTGATGTATTCTGGGCCTCTTCCATATTCTACAGTATAGGTGCCAATGGCAAGTTCCAGCACTTCCCCATCTTGTCTATAAATCTGCTTTTGAAAAAAGAAATCGGGTGCCAACCTTTTTGCTTGGGAGGGGTAAATCCTGCCATTTTCATCTTTTATAATGAAGGATGCTGTTGTTGGATTGCCATTTTCATCCAATATTTTCAATTGTATTTTGGAAGATGGCTTGCAATCAAACAACACATTTACAACATCCCTAAACCCAAGATCTTGAGTAATGGGACCACTGGTGAATCCTATTCTCGCTGCCCTTTTTCCAGTGTCTCTACTGTACAATTGAATGATAAAATATTCTGTTAAGACTCCAGACAAAGTACTTTTCATTGGGTGGGACGTATACAAACTCATGTCTAACCACCGGTCTGTAATGTCCTTTTTAGTGATGGCCCCTTCACTGTTATGTTCATGATGATTGTATACCTTTTTTGATTGGGGAGAGAATACATCAAATTTTGAGGTTACTCCAGCTTCGTTTTGAACTTTTACCAGAAAGGTTTGCCACCCATTCTGATCCAATTGAGGTGTTGCCGCTCCTAGTACTACTTTCACCCTGCTTTCAGGATTTATGTTGACTTCAAACAGGGTATATTTTTCCAATACTGTATTGACTTTAGGAATCGTGTTTGCATCATTGGATTGCATCACATTTTTAATGCTGTTTTTATCCTGAGACTGTAGCGGAGTTCCCAAATATTCTAAGGTTTCCAGTAAATTTTCAACCGAAAACACAAAGGGTTGTAATTCTTGAGCACTTAGTTTGCAGATTGATAAAATACTAAAGAAGAATAGGAAGCTTATTTTTTGTCTCATGATGCGTTTATCATTTTTAATAGGTCCAAATTTATTTGTCTGACCAGACGGCCAATTCGTTTCCTGCAGGGTCTAAGAATTGAAACCTTCGCCCTCCGGGAAAGGAAAAAACATCTTTAGAAATGGTTCCCTTACATTCCAAAATCTTGTTTTTTATAGGCTCCAAATTTTTATGATAGAGTACTACCAAGGCCCCGTTTATAATTTCGTCCTCAGATTTCTCAAAACCACCTTCAAGGCCGCTGTCTGAAAACGCTACATAGTCTGGTCCATAATCCGTAAATGTCCAATTGAATACGGCCGAATAAAATTCCTTGATTTTCTCTAGGTCTTTGGCTTTAAACTCCACATAATTAATGTGATTGTCTGTGATTTTCATTTTACTCATTCAAAAATGTTTTTAAAAATGCTGCTGCAAACTTTGAATTCAAAACATTTCCTTTACCCAAATCAAAAGGGTCACTCAAGTTTTGACTATTTGCCAATAGTACGAATGTCATATCCTTTTCAAGAACCTTGAGGTATAAGCCTGAATAAGAATCAGGTTGCAACCCATAATGCCAAACTAAGGTGTATCCATTATATTTTTGAGTAAACCAACCATACCCATAAGGCGAAAAGCTTTTGTCTGCTAACACAAACGGTTTGACCATTCTTTCTCTGCTTTCCTTTGAGATAAGGATATCATTATCATAAGCGTTGTCAAATAACAATAGGTCGTAAGCGGAAAAAACAAGACCTGCTCCTGCGTTTAATCCTGGGTCTGGAAATTCAGTTCTTTCAAAATCTCCATTGCTATCAATTTTATAAGGCAAGGCAATCTTAGCTATAACATGCTTTTTTGATTCGTCTAATTGCGAGGACGCTGAATGTTTTAAGTTCAGTTTTTCAATAACTAAATGGTCAACCCACTCATCAAATTTTGTGTCCGTTGCTGTTTCTACAACGTCGGATAGCATCCCAAAAAGGAACCCATTATATTTATATTTTGTCCCAGGAATATTTTCAGCAGTATGTGATAGGTGATGCTTTAATAAAATATCATCACGTTCTGGCTGATAACGGTTTAAGAGAAAGGAATATTCAGGCATTTCTTCATTAAAATATCCAAGAATTCTGGCACAGCTTCCTAAATAATCGGGATAATAGTCTTTTATTTTCCAATTTATATCCATTTTACCCTCTTCTTCTAAGTGCATAAAAATTGTTGAAAAAATAGGCTTGGTCAAAGAAGCAATTCGCATTGGCGTATTGCCCATCATTGGAATTTTTTGTTCAACATTAGCTAAACCAAAACCTTTATTTAAATGTATTGAATCCTGAATAGAAATTCCTACACTAATTCCTGGTATTTTATATTCAACCCGCAAGGAATCAAGCTGATGTTCGAATTTAGCGATTTTGTTTATTTCATTCTTTTTCTGTGATTCACACGAAAAAAATAGCATGACACAAAATATAAATATTAATTTTTTGCTATTCAGTTTTTTCATATTGAAGGTAATAATTAACTAAAAAATGAGGTTAGTAGTGTACGCTTATTGTTTTGGTTTCATTTCTGGAATAGGAATATAGGTGTTATCCCCAGCTACTTTTGGGAATTTTTTATGTATCCAATCTTCTTTGGCTTGAAGCAATCGCTCTTTACTATGGGATACAAAATTCCATAAGAGGTAATGTTCTTGTGGAAGGGCTTCCCCTCCAAAAAGTAAGAGTTGTGTTCCTTCTTCCAAACATATTTCACATTGTTCATTTGTTTTACTGATCAGCATTTGACCCGCTTCAACCTTGTCATTTTGATCAGTTATGGAGCCTTTTACAATTACAAATGCTACTTCCCCTTTGATTTGACCCCTAAGATTTAGCGTTGTTGCTTCTTGTGCGTAAATATCTACCATAAACAATGGGGAGTAGCCTTGTAATGGAGCTGACTTGCCAAATGCCTTTCCCGCAACCAATTTAAAGGTAAGCGGTCCCGTTTCCCACACAGGAATGTCCTTACTGGGGTAATAATCAAATCGTGGGGCTATTTCTTCTTTGTCTTTGGGCAAAGCCACCCATATTTGATACCCATGCATATTAAACTCTTGATTACCCCTTCTGTGCATAGGAGTTCTCTCTGTATGTGTTACACCAGATCCAGAGGTCATAAAACCAACATCTCCAGGAGTTATTACTTGCACACTTCCAATGCTGTCTTTATGTTCAATTTCCCCTTCAAAGAGATACGTAAGTGTACTTAATCCAATATGCGGATGTTGATCTACATCTACATAGCTCCCATTTCCCATTTTTGCAGGTCCCATATGGTCAATAAAAGTAAAAGGTCCTACTTGCCGTTTTTTTCGAAATGGTAATAGTCTGCCCACCATGAAATTGCCAAGGTCTGCCTGCCGTTCGTTTACTAAGAGTCTATTATTTGCCATACGGGTTTAAAATGATTTCATCGGTTTAGCATTGATTAGTTACGATGTTATAGCCCCAAAACATAACAAATATAACCCTAAATAAAATTCGTTAGGCTTCTCGGGCTGCCTCATAACCAAGCAACCAATTATTGGTTTTGTTGTGCTTTAGCGCTTAACTTTAGTATGGACTTTTAGCAGTCATTATGTCTTCAGGCAATTTCAAATCGATATCGTTAATTTTTATTTTTTTTACCTCTGTAGCAACACTTTCCATTGTAAATTGTGGATTATTTATTACCATTTTTAGTGGTAAAGAATTAGACTCCTTTAGATAGGCATACCAATTTCCGAATTTGTGATTTTCAAAAAGAGAAACATTAACTTTTATGGAAGTGTTGTAATAATATTTTTGAATTCCACTTTTACAAGTCAATATTAATTCGTCGCAATCATATCCGAGTATTTTAATTACACTTTTGTTCAATTTAACATTTAAAATAGAATCAACATTAATTAATCCGTCATTCCAAAGGGCAGTTTCTGAATTTGCCATTTTAAGGTAAAGTCTATTTTCCGAATTCACATAAAGTTGCCATTGCATTATAGTACCATTTGTCACAGATTTATAATCGCCATTTTTTATAGAATATTCTTGCGTTCCACCCATCATAGTTAGCCATTGCTGGTCGGTCATTTGTGGGTTTTGGCTTTTATAAGTATTTGAATACGTTATTTTACCTTCGAAATTTTGTCCAAATACAGCTAATGTTGAACATGTAATTAATGCAAATACTACTATTCTTTTCATTTATTTTAATTTTACTGACTTACTCCAAAATGGTTTCTGATTTCAACTTTTTTTAATTTCATCAGGGCTATTTTGCATGACGAACAACAATTGAACATGCAAACTAACACTCCTATTTCTATTTTACAACTAACTAAAAAAGCACTAGTTACAGCAATTTAACTAATAATTGTTAGCTTTAGAAAAGAAGCAAAAAAAATATTGGAATTTGTTCTTGATTTACAGCGCTTACACTCAATTCCAGTGAAATTAGGCACGCCATTTTGTATCGAGAACAGTATATGTTCTAATGAATTTGTTCACGCGACTTTTTTTCTCCGTCATGGAAAGTATTATCACATGAACTAACGCAGAAGGATTTAAACAAGAAATCCGCAGTAGTGCTACTACTGCGGATTGAGATTGTGAATTAAATACGTTTAGCACTCTTTTTAAAAGTCATAAAATGCTTGTACTTCTTCAAAGTTTGAAAAATCAATACCACTAACATCAATACCTTCTCCTAACACGAACCGCACCTTTAGACCGGATTGCGTAAAAGTAGACATTAATGAAATTTCCCCTAAGGCAATTGAGTCAAGTTCCAGAATAATCAGCTGAGCTTGACTAATAGGTAGTGGTTCCCAATAATCATTTCCTGTTACTGTTACATAGGCATATACAAAACCCGTGTCCAATATTTCTTGTGTCAATTCTGGAATAACAAAAATATTTGTTCCAATGTCTATTGTTTGATCTTCGAATAGAACAGAAACTACATTGGCATTTCCATCTTGTCCATTAATTCCATCGATTCCTGGAGTACCTTGTGGTCCTAAAGCTCCATCGACCCCATCTTCCGGAGAGCAAGAACTTAAAATCAGCATTAGAATCACCATACTACACTTAAAAAATTTCATAATTGTTTTCATACTAAATTGTTTTCATATTAATTATGGTACAATAGTACTGGTGAAGGAAAGAAGAGACATGTACTATTAATGAAAACGCTAGCAGTATTTAGGCATATTTAAAGAATGTCTTGGAGTATTCTTTCACAAAAAATATCTTAAAAAAGCGTAACTCGCCCTATGTGAGGGTTTTACACCTGTCTATTAAATGTTCGTTAGGCAAATCGTTTGCAAAATTAAAGGGCCCTGATTTAATTTTCTTTCATGGCAGTATTGAGCGCTTCCATACCTCCCACTATTGGAAGTGTTAAAGTTGTTGCGTCCAAATCAACTGTCAGTTCAGTACCAGGAGCAGGCCAAAGCGTGAATTCTTTGTCACTTGAAAACACCATCAAACCAATTTGCTGGCCTTTGGGAATAATCTGGTCGTCTGGCATTAAATTAAAAGTTATTTCATAGAATTTTCCAACAACTAAAGGCTCACTTTTTGTTATGGAATTATGGTTTTGAGGATCAGCCCAGCCACGTGTAATAATGTTATCTGTAATCTTAGACTGCCTGCCATCTGTCCATGGTAAAGAAACTAACCAAACCGAAAGATTTGCAGCTGGTTTACTACTTGATAGCCTAACCGTAACTTTTGCTTCGCCAGAAATATGAATATCTTTTGCTAATGGCGGGGTTACATACATTAATCGATGTGTTGTAAATTGAGCCTGTGCCAATGAAGCACCTGGAAAAGAATAGTTGTCCACCAATTTTTCCGTTCCTTGATTTTTGGATTTATTGGTGCTTAAATTTCCTATTCCGGGGGCACCAGGGCTAAGATAAAACGTTACGTCAGATGCTTCAGGGTTGGGGTAATCTGTATAGGAAGTAGGATTTTCTCTTTTATCATTTTCACGTACAATCCATGCTCTAGCATCATTTTCCACTCCATTCTCTTCACCATGTAAATAACGCGTAAACCATCTGTTCATCATTTTCATTGGTGGGGGACCTCCGTGTCCATTTTGATGATAAAATATTTGAGAGGGTATCCCTTTGGCTTTTGCGGCTTTATAAATTCTATAGCTATGTTCTGGCATGACATTCCAATCGTTAAACCCGTGGGACATCAGTAAAGCCGCTTTCATGGGTTTCATATGATTTAAATAATCGCGTCCAGCCCAGAAATCATTATAGTCACCCGTAATTCTGTCCATGCCCTCCTTCATTTCCTTATCTCTTACAGTGGCATTATTATACGCGCGTTTTGACTCCTCTCCGCTATGGATAAAATCGTATAGCACATCTATATCCTCGCCTAAATAACCTCCAGGAGACCTCACTAATCCATTTGATCGATAATAGTGATAGTAAGAAGTGTTGGGAGCAATTGGTATGATTGCTTCAAGACCATCAACGCCAGTAGTCGCAGCGGCCAAAGGAATCGTACCGTTATACGAGGTGCCTGTCATTCCAACCTTTCCAGTGGACCAATACGCGTCTATTTTTTCATCACCATCAATAGACACATACCCTGGTATGCGTCCGCACAACCAATCTATAACAGCCTTAGGAGCCAATGATTCATTATCGCCACCAACAGTTGGTGCACCTTGAGATAGTCCAGTTCCAGGAGAGGAGGAGTGCACTACAATGTAACCTCTTGGCACCCATGTTTTAATATGAGCATTAGAAATAATTGGTCTTTCTCCTATGCGCACAACCTCAACTTTTGTTCGAGGTTTTGCCACTTCACCAAGTTCATGTCTTACATTCCAAAATAATCCATCAGCTAAAGCAGCTACTCCAGCAAAATAAGGACTGGAATTATAGACAATCGGTAATTTAAGCCCTTCTGTTTCTGTTTGTTCAGGTCTGGTTACTGCAACATGCATTCTATCCAATTTTCCATCGCCATCCGTATCAAACTCTGTTTCAACCCACAAATCATGTCTAATCCATTTTTCAGGATCGTTAAATGCTGGGATGATTTGCGCTTCTCCATTTTCAAAAACGGGAATGGCTTTTCCTGCTTTTTGAGCAATTGCCGGTACTATATTTAAAAGTAATACTGATAGAAGGAAGTTTAATTTGAGTGCTTTTTTCATGGTTAAAGTATGGTTTCCAAAAATTGGTTTAAGAATAGCAAGGGATTAAAATGCATTTACTTATCAAGTTTAGCGCCTAGCCAAATTAATAATTTTTAATGTTATATTTTATTTCAACTGTCAAATTTAAAATCTGGTAGACTTTATAAATTAGGTACTGGCTTTTAATCTATCATTTTAACCCTAGTAATTTTTACTTTGAAAAAAAGAAAAGGTACTCCATAAAATTATTTATAAAAGTAAAATTGATTTCATTTTTTCCATAATTAACTAGCCCTTTAGGATATGATTCCGTAACAGATAATCCGCTAGAGTTTTTAGCTTAGTTAGATTTCTTTGTTTTTACTGGGTATTCAGGTCTTTTGGGATAGCTTGGAGGGTTATTTTTCAATTGCTCCAACACCACTTCAATTGCCTTTTCCAATTGTGGATCGTGACCTGCAATAACTTCCTTTGGCCACTGCTCAATTTCAATATCTGGTGCAATTCCTACATTTTCAATTCCAAATCCATCCTCATTCCAGAAGGCCAAGTTTGGAGCTGTTACAGAACCCCCATCAATAAATTCAGGATAGCCTAAAATTCCAACTAATCCACCCCAAGTTCTCTTACCAATCAAAGTACCTAATTCAAATTTTCTAAACATCCAAGGAAGGTAGTCCCCTCCTGAACCAGCTGTCTCGTCTATAAGCATCACTTTTGGTCCCTGAATAGAAGCACTAGGCGCTTTCATATCATTACCATAACGGAAGTTCCAATGCGACTGATACGGCTTTTTAAGCATGTCAATATAGTAATCAGCCAACTGTCCGCCTCCATTGTGGCGCTCGTCAATAATGATAGCTTTCTTATTGGCTTGCGGGAAGAAATAACGTTTAAAATATTGATGTCCTGCCCCAGCAGTGTTAGGCACATACACATAGGCTACCTGGCCATTAGTAGCTGCATGAACCTTTTTCATATTCCCCTCTACCCAATCTCTATTTCGAAGGGCTCGTTCATTAAATATCGGAACGGCTTTTACCTTTCGGGAATCAGAACCATTGGCATTTGGTCCTACTGTTAATTCCACTATTTTGTTGGCGGTGTTTTCAAATAAACTGTAAAAATTTTGATTTGCTGTTAGCTGTTTTCCATTTACGGCTAATAAGTATTCTCCAACCTGCACATTGACACCTGGTTCAGTCAATGGGGAACGTAGTTCTGGCGTCCAATTAAGACCTCCAAAAATTTTAGAGATTTTATAGCGGTTGTTGGCTATTTCATAATCCGCTCCAAGCAATCCTCCACTAACTCTTTTAGGATTATTCAAGCGATCCCCTCTGCTACTAAAACGGTGATGACCCACGGACAATTCACTAAACATCCATTGCATGACCCTATAAAGATCATTCCTGCAGCTAACATCAGTTAAGAATACGCTGTATTTTTCTTTCATGGCATTCCAGTCCACTCCATGCATTCCTGGGTCATAAAAATAATCTCTATTTACGCGCCATGCCTCATTAAAAATATTCTTCCACTCTTTTACAGGGTCAATTTTTACCTCGATGACTGCCGTATTCAAATTTCCATTTTCAGGTTTCTTACCTGTATCTGTGACTCCCCATGTTTGTTTATTTCGATACAACATTTTCTTCCCACCAGCAGCAATTTCAAACCAGTTGGCTTGCATGACTTCCTCATCTTTCCTTTCTTTTAAATCATACAATCTAAGCGATCGCGAGTCATTGAATGAGCTATGTGGTTTTCTAGACAAGTAAAATAATTTTCCTTCTTCGGAGCTACTTAGGTTGTAATGCATTCCTGGGGCAATTGGCAAATCAATAATGCGATTGTTGATATTATCCCAATCAATTATAACAGGATCGGGATCCCCATTTTCCTCTTTATCATCCTTGTCTTTTTTTTCTTTTTCTTCCTTTTCTTCCTCACCTTTCTCTTCGTCATTTTCCTTTGCCAACGGAGATATAAGTTCCTTTTGCAGGGTTACTAGGAAAATTGAATTGCTCATTTCCATATCCTGGTTTGACTGATCAAACCAATTAACAACTGGACCAGCATCTGTAGATGACAGCATGTAGATGTATTTTCCGCTAGGATCAAAAATAGGCTCGGAGACATTGGATAAGCCATCAGAAAGTGCAAAGGACTTGTTTTTATCGACCGAATACACATATGCTTGTTCAAAATTAGTTTCAGTGATGACCGTATAGCTTACCCATTTTGAGTCACTGGACCAAGAGCCAAATAGCTCCCTAAACCTTCCAGGGACATACAGTTTATCTGTATCAATTTTTGTAAGCTTTCCAGACAAGACATCTACTACATAGAGATTTCTTCCATTATCAACAAAACACAATTTTTTGCTGTTTGGTGACCAATGTAAAAAAGCATAAAAACCAGTTCCAGAAATCGGAATGGACTTCACCGCACCATTTTTAAATTGTTTAATTTTTAAGTCATACTCGCCAGAAGCATCAGAAAAATAGGCAATGCTTTTGCCATCTGGTGACCATTGCGGTTGTTGTTCATGGCTGCCAACTGACTGTGTGATATTAGCAACATCACCCTTTTTGGCAGGAACCGTAACGATTTCACCTCTATAGTCAAACGCAACTCTTGCTCCTGATGGTGAGATAGACGCGCTCCTTATATACGAACTTTCAGAGACAAAACGGGATCTCATTTCCAATAGATCTGTGGCAATTCCAATAGTAAGCTTAGTACTGGAAGAAGCAGAATGGTCAAACAAATGTAAATAGCCTGCTTGTTCGTAAATGAGGTCATTACCACTTGTGGTAAGATTTAAAATCGGAAAATCACCATAATTGGTTTGTGTACTCACTTTTTTAGAAGCCACATCATAAGCGTATAAATTAAATTCCCCATTACGATCGCTTCTAAAATAAACACTATCCCCTATCCATTGCGGATTTGTATCGTTGCTTCCAGCAGCTAGTTTGGGAATTTCGCTGACCTCATGACTTGCGGTATTATAAATCCATATTCTTGATTGAGTACCACCTCTGTAATGCTTCCATTGATTGAACACTTCGTATAAAGGTGTGTAGGCAATATATTGCCCATCAGCCGAGTATGATGCACTGAATGCTGTTGGAATGGGTAATTCCGTAGGTTGCCCGCCTGTTGTGCTTATCGTATAAAGCTTTGCATGTCTGCCCGTATAGGTTGAGCGGCTCGAAGTGAAAAGCACATTATTTCCGTCAGGAGTAAAGTCTTGAACTACATCTCTTGATGGGTGCCAGGTTAATCTTTCTGGTACCCCACCGGTAGACGGAATAATAAATACATCTATGTTGCCATCATATTGAGCACTAAAAGCAATCATTGTCCCATCTGGAGAGAAAACTGGATTTGATTCTATCCCTTCATCAATTGTAAGTCTGCGAGGATTGGACCCATCTTTAGCGGCTATCCAAAGATCTTCCGCATAAATAAAAGCAATCTTATCCATGCTAACGGCTGGGTCACGCATTAGGCGGGTGTCTGTTATATTTTGTGAATTAATTTGGTAGGAGCAAAACAAAAGGAAAGTCAAGAGAATTAAGGTAGCGTAGTTTTTCATTAGTGTTTGAATTATAGTTTGAAGCATGCATTAATGCATACAAATAAGAATATCTATTTAAAAATAAGCTAAAATAAAGTGCTTCAGCAATTTAACAATTATCTATTAGAGAAAGCAAAGTTGCCTTCCTTTAATACAAGTTTGTTTTTTCATCATCCCTGATCATTTTATCCAATTCTTCGACATTAATCTCAAGCTTTCCATGGTCAACCAATACTTTGCCCAAAGAAGGGACAGCGCGTTCTTGTGTGTCATCAATATTCCTCCATAGCTTGGACCTGATGATACATTTAGCACAGTGCATAAATGCCTCTTGTACCTTCACAATTATAGCAAAAGATGGTAGTTTCCCTTTATGAGATAATAACTCTAAAACCTTTTTATCAGTTACTATTTTAGCGGTACCATTCACTCTTAGCGTTTCCTTAATTCCAGGAATTAGAAAAATCAACCCTATGTTTGGATTTTGAATGATATTTCTTAACGTATCTGCCTTGCGGTTTCCTGGTCTATCTGGGATAGCTAAGGTTGTATCGTTCAATATTTTCACAAAGCCTTCTGGATCTCCTTTTGGAGATACATCAAAATTGTTATTCAAGTCAGATGTGGCAATGGTTATGAATGGAGATTTCTCTATAAAACCTCTACAATTTTCATCAATATAATCAATTGTTTTGCTCGTAACTATTTCATTGGGATGCCCCATAATGTCACGGAGTTCTTCCTCAGTGGTAATTACTTTTTCGAATGTCCAATCCATACTTTTATTTTATTTACATGCATTTAAGGCGGAAGACAGATCCAATTCATCAGAAGGACCCTTTTCATAATCTGTGATACAAATTTTGTCAATTTTAGCACCATCCTCACGATACGCAAATGTCAAAGTGTGTGCCCCGGCAGTGAGATTCATTTTATCCAATTTAACCCACTCCCAACTTTCTGTCTGAAGGCCGTTATAGGTTTCAAACTCCCCATCATCAATCTTCATGTAAAAGGAGTCATCAGCTGCATTTTGACAGTTTAATCTGGCATACAGGTAGTACGCGCCATCGGTACTTATATCAATTTCTAATTTTAGAGTACTTTCTTGTGTATTTGTAACAGCTTCCGCACTATTTAGGCCTTTTTGTACCGTGATATATTCATCTCCAGAAGCCCCTGAATCATGTATTATTTCCCATTCCGATCCATGCGGTGCGCATTCCAATTCATAATAATTAAATGCCATCAGGGACAAATCAACCTCCTTTAATGTAGGGATACCTGACTCCCACCATTCATACCATTTTTCATGATCAACTGATTCAAATGAGTGCACTTGCACATCAGTATTGACAGATTGATCCCCTAATAAAAATTTATCAATAAAGGCTTCTACTTCTGGTCGTTGTTCATCTGGCAGTTGACAATGTCCATGACCATCAACAATAGAAAATCCAAATCTATCTCCCACGCCAAAGCTTTTCCAAACTTCATGTGCAGCCCTGCAAGAGACATAGCCCGATTCATCTGCCAACCATTCGTAATCAGGGTTTCCAAGTACCAAGAGCGCTCTAGGTGCAACAAGGGCCATCAACTCATGATGATCAAAGGGTAGTTTTGGCACATTGTTAGCAAACTGAAACATTTCTTCCATGAACCATACCCGACTCGTATTTCCTAAGGTTTCCACATTTCCTAAAGTCTCCGAAACTCTCCAAGCAGCAGCTCCGCCGCCGCCAGATTCCTGTACAATAGTCAATGCTATTCTTTCGTCAAATGCGCCTGCAAAAAGAGCCATTTTCCCAGCGAAAGAGCAACCCGTCACTGCTATATGGGAAAGATCAATATTGAGGTCATCGGAAACCATTTCAAGGCCATCAATTATTCTGCTAATGCCCCAAGACCAGGCATTATAGGCGCCCATATGTTCCAATTCTGGATATAGTTTATTAATCGGTTCTGCTCCTCGGGTTTGACCATGCGCCATTACCTGAGTGAAATCAAAAGTGATGGTAGCAATTTTTCTATCCGTGAAAATTTCAGGAGGCAAACTTCCTGATTCACGACCTATTCCTATAACTGCGGGAAATGGACCTTCCCCTTCCGGAATAGAAACCTTGGAAGCAATTGTCAAGGTCTCGCCATTGACGGTTATGTTCACAGAAAGTAAGGTGTCTAATGTAAAACTGGCCGTCATGTTTTCTGGTTTCTCAGGCTTTTGTCCAATCTCATATTTTTCAATTTCCTCATGGATTTCAGCCCTTCGCTGTGCCCAATCTGAAAAGTTGGTGACGCGTTTACTGCCATCAGACATTAAAAAGGGATCGGTTAAAGGCCTTATGCTCGGCAGTTGGTCAATATTAGGTAAAGTGGGCTTGGCAAATTTGGCCCCTGTATACTCAACAGCATATACCAAAGGAATTTCCTGGGCGCTAAGCAGCGTTGTTGCATATAGGCATATGAATGTCAATAAAAAAAAGGATTTGATTTTCATTAGTTAGGTTGTTTTGAGAATGAGTTTAGTCTACCTACAATGTATAGCATCCTCTTTCTAATGAATTATAAATTCTCTATTTTATAATTTATTTAACAGCTTATGAGTCAATACTTTCATTCCATTTTTGGTCGTTGTGGCTAACAATTTCATATGAGGACTAATATGCCGATTGTGGTTTTATAAAAATTCAATCAATTAGTTCTAAAAATATTGGGCTACATTTTGGTATGCTAGGCGTGAATTGAAGTGAAATTCGGCCACCTATTTTGCATCGAAGTTGCCAAAAGTGCCAGTGAAGCTTTTCGAACCATTTTTCTCTCTCCTTTGTCATAAAAAATCACTTCTGGATTTGTTCATAAAACTTTCGCCATTCGGAAGCGTCGTATATCAAATGAGATTCCATAATCATTCCATTTTCAAGCCTAAACCATTCACAACCAACACTAGATTCTAACCCAGGGATTGATGATTTAAACTCATATAGCGTAGCTACCCAATTATTGGTTTCTGCTATATTGATAATGTTTATTCCACTAATTACAGCTCCCATTTCCTGAGCCAAGGCAATAAATTCTTCTTTTGAATTTAAGGTAACCATTGGATTTTTAAATTTATAATCATCTGCTAATACCGCTAAAGATTCCTGAATTTTTGAGGCGTCATTAAACCCGTTTAAGAACATTTTTACAATTTCTAGATTCGTCATAATTGTTATTTTGAAATTTGTTAGGAGACAAAATTCCAAATTAGTAACGATTCCATTCTTGGTAAAAACCAAGATTTTAAATTCTAATGGTGTTTATAAATTTGCTGAAGTTTGTAGGGTCAATTCGTAAATACGAAGCAATATCTTTATGGGGAACCATATTTAGCAAGTGTGGACTTCTCTTTACAAAACTTTTAAAACGCGTAACTGTATTAAAAGCCATTAACTGGTGGTGTCTTTCTATTATCCCTAATAAAAACTGCTCTGCCACCTTTCTATACAGCGTTTCAAGTGCTCTATGCTCTTGTATGAATTGCATATGTTTTTCATAAGATAGTCGTAGGAATGTACTATTTGTAATTGTTTCAAGGTAATAATTTGAGGGGGTCTGATTAAGAAAAGATTCCATAATACCACTAAATGATGTGCCGTAAGCAAAGAACATAATATGTTGCTTGCCTTCATTTAAATAGTATGATTTCTGAATACCTTCTTTTACAAAATAGACGTATCGTTCCGTTTTTCCAGCCTCAGTAAGTATCGTTTTTTTTGGTGCAGAATATTCAGACCAATGAGAGAGATATTCATTTAGGACTTGATCATCCACCTTGTATATTTCAGACAAAAAACTTTTCAATGAGTGGTCCAATTTTCAAATTTTAGTTCCTTCAAAAGCCTTTGGCTTCGTTGTAGTATAAAAGTACTAAACTTTGATTTTTATACATGGTTGTATAAGGCTTTTTCATTAAAATAGAGGAACAATTATCTGTTTGACGATTTAGCTGTTGATTCGTTTAAGATAAATAAGGCAAGGATCTTTTAAAATTTTCTTTTGTCAGTAATAAAACTCCAGCAGTAACTTCAAGAATTTCAAAAGCTAAAAAATTAATTTGAGTCGAGCTCAAGGAACCAACCATTATACTACCTACAATACGAAAAACAATAAATGACCCAATAATAATTGTTGTTAGCAGTGCTGAATAAATCCAAGTTCCACTAAAATATTGCAACAATAAACTTGTAACTCCTATTCCAGTCATTAATCCGGTATAGATAAGGATAAAGGCAATTTCTCCATCTGAATTGATAGCGTTTAAGTCAATTCGCTTTAGTTTGGCAGGAACATCAAACAAAACAGAAAATCCAGAGATTAAAAAATAAAGTGTCATTATGTTCGTGAAAAGGTAGCCTAGTTTTTTTTTCATACTCGGGTTTTATCTCTATTGGATGACTTTCAAATATACTTTCCTGAACCCCTATTTCTAATTTTTAATGAGTGGTACTGATTTTATCATAATTAGTGGCATTCAATTTTCCGCTTTACACAATGGTAATCAATTGAACCTCAGATTATTATTTCTTAAAATAGTAATTCCTTATTGCACCACCTCACTAATTTGAATCATAGGCTGTATATCCGTATAGTTAGGAATGTCTTCTAGAATTTGTGAACCATGGGATCCAAAGGCCTCCTGATAATCTGCAAGCGTATCAAAATACAAATATCCAAGAGCTACATAGGGGGTGGCGTCCTCTGGTGTTCTTCCAGAAATGCCTTTGTCAATTTCAAATTTCTTTAAAGATTCCCCAAACAAATCAGCAACCATTGGCATATGGTTGTTGGCATAGTACTCCATATCAAATGTTTTGCCTTCTTCATTTAGGTATAATATGGTCACTTTAACCATTCCTTTTTTAATTGGAGATACATCTGAGCCTTCTCCTAGTCCGCAGCTAACAAGAAGCATTGTAGCTCCAAAAATCAATAGTAGTATGCTATTTTTCATATGTTGTTGTTTAAAGTTATGTTGTTTTGTGTCTTCACCTTGTGGTTTAACGAAAATTAGGTGCGCTGATAAAGGTGCAAAACCATAACAACTATAAACATACGAAGAAAATATGGCAGATTTTTAGGACTAGCTCATAACCAAGCAATTAATCATTGGCTTTGCTGTAAAACCTTGTTTGATTTGCTCTCTATTTTGTACAGTATTAAGATTAAGCCTAAAGCAAAAATCGTACACCCTAAAGCTGAATACACCAAATTGTCCCATAGAAAATAACCCAGACCCATAAAAACGGCTCCGCAAACTGTCAATAGATACCCAATTAAATTCGATTTAATAAAATTCAGGGCGTGAATTGAAAGTCCAAGAAATAACAATGACGGACCAACATAAACGAAAGGAAAGGCAATTGCAGGTGTGCTTGCCAATTGGTTGAAAAAAGCGTTTCGACTGTCATTATCATCCCCAAAACTCCACGAAATAAAGTCGATCGTATTTAGGCCAATGAATGCTATAACTCCCAAAGTCGTTACAATAGCACCTATTTTACCTATTTTGTTTTTTGGGAATATGCTATTAAAATTAATGAGCAATACTGCTCCAATCAAATTTATCCAATGAGCAAAATCAATTGGTTTTTGTGCATAGGCGAAATCACCGCCTAGTGAGAAAACCCAATAGCTTACAACAAATAATATAAGTCCGATGATACAAATAGTTTTTAATTTCATGTGGTTTTTTTCAATGGTTTACATATGCTTTCCAACGGTTCGTAGATGAAACCTAGCGACCAAATGGGAGCTATGATTTTAAATACATTGTTGATAGCCGTTATTTTTCAAATAGGGCAGTTTCAATTGCAATTTCAATTTATTCTGAAAGGTTAAGTTGCCATGAAATACCATATTTATCTTCACACCATCCAAATTTTTTACCAAAGCCATAATCCCCCGAATCGTAATTGTCAAGGGGAACCATTATCTGGCCTCCGTTTGAAGAAAGTCTTTCGAACAACGTTTGTATCTCATTTTCTGAGTTGCATTCAACGAAAAGTGACACCCCTGGTGTAAATGACCAAGCATGATTAAAATTGCTCTCGGAAACCATATAATCAGTACCATTTAATGTAAAAACTCCATATTTGATAAGCTCTGGTGTTCCTCCAGCCTCACCTTCTGTGTATTTTATGATGCTTTTGATTTCTGAATTCGGAAAGATAGAAGTGTAAAAATTAATCGCTTCTTCAGCCTTTCCACATTGATCACCCACAAATGTTAGAAATGTTGTTGTTTTCATTTTTTAAATTTTACTTCAAATCAAAATATTCAATTAGATAATTACTTACTACTCAATATACAAGTAAAAAAGAAAAATACGGTTTTTCAATTAGTTTGTTCATTCTACTTGTGCCAACGGTTGGTGTAAACGCAGTGGTAAGCGAATGAAAGATATTGCCGTTTTACATTTTGTTCTATGTCGTTTTTGATTTTCACATTCCATAGAATGCCATTTTTGATTTTCAATACACCTTCAAACTAGACCAACCTTGACTCATAGTGAACACTTTGGCTTCTTTTCATACTAACTTTTTTATAGCAGAAAGAACGTAAAAATAATAGTTCCAAATAAAAATAAGATAAATAAGCCTCCATAGGAAATACTTAAAATAAGAAACTTGAATAAAGTTTTCCCAACACTTTGTCTATATACTTTCCACATTGAAACAAATACATATATCCAAATAATTACCATAAACATAAGAAATGTCCACCATGGAAAAATATTCAATCCTGTAATCAGAATAGCTAACACTAAAAATGAAAATGCATGAAGATGAAAAGTGAAAATCAAATGTTCTATATAATAGTAATCGTGTCTAATATTCAATAAATATAATACCAACGCCAAGCAGGGCATCATCAACAAGGCAGCCCAAGTTGTATGTTCAATAATAGCCGCCGTTAATTGCGCCTCATCTTTAATGTACTTTGCTTTTTGTTTAAAAACAAGACGCTCTAAACTCCCTGCATCTTTTTTATAAATCGCTGCCAATTCATCTTCATTCTTGTTTAGAAAATCATATTTGGAAATCTTTTCTGTATGTTCACTACCGAAACCAGCATACCTATTCAAGTCAATGCTGTCTCTATATCTATCGCCATACTTATGCTTAGAAAGTAAACTCAGCAAAGAATCTTTGAACATGGTCAAAATAGTATCCGTAATAATTTCCGTTTGTTGTTCTGGAAAAATAGTATTGGTGCTATCCGCAATATTTCCTATAATCTGATAAAGGCGTTGACGTTCATAATTTTTCAGTATCCGTTCCTTGACGTTGTAATTATGATTAGTGGCAGATTGAAAATCTTGAAAACTCATAGCAATAATGACAAGTACGGAGGTGACTATAAGCAATCGTAAAGGATGTAAGTATCGCCGATGCTTTCCAGAAAAATATTCTAATGTTAATTTTCCAGGTATAAAAAGATTTTTAAGCGTCCGCCAAGTTCTTGATTCTATATTGAGTACTGAATCTTGAAATTCAGACCATAACTCCGAAAAGGTAATCTTGCCATCTGTATTCTTTTGTCCACAGTTGGGACAATACTTAAAAGGTAATTCATTTTTAGTATTACAATTTTGACAAATATTGGAAGATGTTGTACTCATAGATTTAAACTTACATCTTTTCTTTTTTTTAATGTTCGTTAAGGCAGATAGTTTACAAAGTTAAAGGGACATAGTTTACACCATGTTTTGAATTAACCTTATTGATACTTGTTTATTTCTTAT
>NVXD01000022.1 GCA_002746415.1 Flavobacteriaceae bacterium
GCGTTTCCACACATTAGTGGGGAGAGCAGGATTCGAACCTGCGAAGACGTAGTCAGCAGATTTACAGTCTGCCCTCGTTGGCCGCTTGAGTATCTCCCCCAAACTAATTTTTCAATAAAAATAAGAGCCGATAGAGGGACTCGAACCCACGACCTGCTGATTACAAATCAGCTGCTCTAGCCAGCTGAGCTACATCGGCTTTTATACTTTTTTCGCATAAAAAAGTCCGCTATTTCTAACGGACTGCAAATGTATATATTTATTTAGATAAATAAAACTATTTTTCAATAATTTTAATCAGGCCATGAGCCTTAATTTTTCTTTTCTTTTCTTTAGCTTTCTTTCCAGTGAATTACAAGCAACATCAACTGCTTCTTCAAAGGATTTACATTGTTTTTTAATCAAAAAATTATCCTTGGGCACCCGCATTTTTATTTCCACAATTTTATTTTCTTTCGAACTTGTATTCTCCACCTTTAAATAAACATCAGAATCAATAACCTTATCATAAAAAATCTCTAATTTATCCAATCGATTTTGAATAAAATCAATCAGTTTTCCATCTGCATTAAAATTTACGGCCTGCACGTTTACTTTCATAAAATTAAAGTTTAAAAAGTTAGATAAAAAATCATATTCCTCATTCTCTGTTTCTTGGATGAGAAACCGAATGCACTTTTTTTAGTTCAGCTATACTATTGTGTGTATAAACTTGAGTAGAAGCTAAACTTGAATGACCCAACAATTCCTTTACTGAATTTAAATCTGCCCCTTTATTCAATAAATGAGTTGCAAAGGTATGTCTTAATATATGTGGACTCTTTTTAACCTTAGAGGACACCTTACTAAAATAATGATTTATAATCCTATAAACAAACGTTTCATACATTTTATTACCCGATTTAAGAATAAATACGTAATCATTATCTGATATATTTTGAATACTTTTTCTCTCATGAAAGAATTTCACAAATAAATCGTGCGTAGCACTCAATAACGGCAGCACACGTTCCTTATTCCTCTTTCCTAGAACCTTAATTGTTTTTGAAGATAAATTTACATTTAACATCTTAAGATTAATAAGCTCCGCCCTACGGATACCAGTGGTATAAAACAAATCTATCATCAGCTTATCCCGGACCCCTTCAAAATCATTTGCAAAAGACATTTGCTCCAGTACGTTCATCATTTCTATTTCCGAGAAAGGGACTTCAATCTTTTTTGAAGTTTTTAATGCCTTATGTTTTGCTAAAGGACTGACTTCAATTTCACCTATCTTCATTAAGAATTTATAATATGCTTTCAGCGAAGCTACCTTACGGTTTATCGATCGATTTGAAATAACGGTATTAACCAAACTCACAATCCAGCTCCTTACAATATCATATGATACAACATCAATATTTTTAACATCATACTCTGCATTACAAAAATCAATGAAAGTTTGAATATCCTTTTGATAAGCTTTTACCGTATGTGGTGAGTAGTTGCGCTCCAAAGAAAGATATGATATAAAAGCCTTAAGTGCCATAAATCAAAGTTAAGGCTGCTTTGTCCAAAAAAAAAATCCCAAATTCCAATAATTATCGGAATGTGGGATTATATAAATTATTATAAAAGCTTATATCTCTTCTTGATCTCTTAAACCTTGAATGTATTGTGCTTTTTGAATCTTAGCTCTATTTTGAACTGAAGGCTTTGTAAACTGTTGACGTTTTCTCAACTGCCTCATTGTACCAGTTCTATCAAACTTACGCTTGAAACGTTTTAAAGCTCTATCTATATTTTCTCCTTCTTTTATTGGTATAATTAACATTGGCTATAACCTCCTCTCGTTTGTGATTTTTAAGGCTGCAAATATATGATTAAAATCTACATTCTCCATACATTATAAATTATTTTTTTCTAAACTCCAGTTGCTGGCTTATATGTTTTCTTATCTATAATTATTTTGGATAAAATTTCTTTCAAAATTTCAGAAGTCCCCCCACCTATTGGACCACATCTGCTATCTCTTAACAACCTTGCCATAGGGTAATCTTCCATATAACCAAAGCCTCCTAACATTTGTAAACAATCATAAACAGTTCCATCTGCTATTTTTGTGGACAATAATTTAGACATAGTAGCCTCTTTTACTACATATTCCCCATTATTTAAACGTTGCGCAACTGAATAATTAAATTCCTTGCACATTTCCACCTCAGCTGCTCTTTCCACTATAGTATGCCTTAATGCCTGAAACTGATTTATTTTTTTTCCAAAAGCATCCCTTTCTGACATATAGCCCATAGCATACTCCAATGCATATTCTGCACGTGCATGGGCGTTTATTCCCATAATTAATCTCTCTAAAGAAAAATGTTGCATAATATATGGAAAGCCTTTTCCTTCTTCTCCCATCAGGTTAGCTACTGGAATTTCCACATTATCAAAGGCAATTTCCCCAGTGTCTGATGCTCTCCATCCTAATTTATCTAATTTAGTAGCTGCCACCCCTGGCATACTTCTATCTATCACAAACATACTAATGCCCTTATTTCCCAATTCTGGTGCCGTCTTCGCTGCCACCACAAGATAATCGCTATATACACCATTAGTGATAAACGTTTTCGAGCCATTAAGGATATATACATCTCCTTTTTTAACTGCCGTGGTTCTCATTCCTGCAACATCAGACCCTCCAAAAGGTTCCGTGATACAAAGACATCCTATTTTATCTCCTGAAATGCTTGGCGCTAAGTATTCCGTTTTTATTCTATCATCTCCCTCTTTGTTCAAATGGGTCATTGCTAAATACATATGTGCCCAAATAGCCGCTGCAAAACCGCCAGAATTAATCTTTTGCAACTCTTCCAAAAGAATAACCGTATAAAACAAATCCAGCTCCATTCCTCCGTATTGCTTGGGATAGGTTATGCCAAAAAAGCCCATATCACCAAATTTCTTCCAAATAAATCTTTCAATGGTTCCCGTTTCTTCCCATTTATCTATATACGGCACCACTTCTTTCTTAAGAAAATCACTAAGACTTTCTCTAAACAAATGGTGTTCTTCACTAAAATATCTTTTATCCATATACTATTACTATACCACAAATTGACTTAATGTAGAGACAAATATAATTGAATTCTATCAATCTTATCATTTGCAAAACCCTCAATATCCCTTAACTCATCAAACGAATTTATTCTACCATTATTTTCCCTATAATCTACTATTTTTTGCGCCACACTATATGAAATATATACTAAATTAGAAATTTCATTTATTGATGCGGTATTGATATTTATTTGTTTGATTTGCGGAGGCTGCAATACTCGAAATCTTTTCAAAGTTCTTTCTACCACAATAGGCTCCAATCCATAAACATCAAGCAACTGTTCGTTAACCAAGACCCCCCCCAATCGATTTCTAAATTTTATGATTCTAGCAGATAACTTTTCCCCTATTCCGTTAATGATTTTTAACTCTTCCGCCGTTATTAAATTTAAATCCCTTACTTCAACCACCTTTTGGCGCACCAACATACTGCTTTTAGCTGCAGTACTGCTCGTTGTTAATCGCTTACTCTTTTTTTGAGTCCATTCCGGAAATTTAAAGTATGGCGAAATTTTATGCAATAATGAATCTGATACTTGCGTTACTTCCTGGAACTCATCTACCGAGTTTGCAAATTGATTCAATGCTCTAAACGCATGAAGTCTATCAATTTCCATAACTGACATCCCTAAAGCATACCCTTTATGATCCGAAATAAAATTTGGGTTAAATGGATACATTTTAAATGAATCCTTTTCTGCTTGAAGTTTTTTTAACGCATCTATTTCTGCTTGTAGTTCAGCATTGACAGAAAATGGGCTCTCAGTTTCAGGAACAGATTGTATATTAAAATAGAAATGGGCACCTTGAAACAATATAATGACCAATAACAAAAAGAAAATCCCACTCCGTTCTTGCTTATTGAACCTAAAGTGGGATTTGATATTCTTCAATTCTAATTGTTATTTTGTTGAGGCTTTAATATCTTTTAAATACTTATTAAGCTCCTCTTTTACTTTAGGAAATAAAAACAACAATCCAATCATATTAGGAAACACCAATGCAAGTATCATTGCATCGGAAAACTTAATAACAGCATCCAATGTTGCTCCTGCTCCAATTACCACAAACAATAAGAACAACACTTTATAAGCTATATCCGCAGCTTTACCTCTACCAAACAAAAATTTCCATGACTGTAATCCGTAATAGGACCAAGAAATCATTGTTGAAAAAGCAAAAAGAATAATAGCAATGGTCAATACATACCTAAATCCTGGAATAACCGAATCATAGGCCATTGAAGTTAAATCTACACCACCTACATAAGTCCCAGTATCATTCATCAAAACCGTACTATTGACTGAATTTCCATAATCAAAAGCACCAACATCCATATTAAAGAAAATAATTACTAAGGCTGTCATCGTACAAATTACAATTGTATCAATAAAAGGTTCCAAAAGCGCTACAACACCTTCACTAGCTGGGTATTTTGTTTTAACAGCAGAATGCGCAATGGCAGCAGAACCAGCACCAGCCTCATTGGAAAATGCTGCTCTTTGAAAACCAACAATTATAACACCCACAACACCTCCTATTCCAGCGGCTGGTGTAAACGCTCCTGCAAAAATCATCCCGAAAGCATCACCTACATACTCTATGTTTGCAATAATAATCACCAAAGAAGCCAATACATATATCCCAGCCATAAATGGAACAATTTTTTCCGTTACACTAGCAATTTTTTTAATTCCTCCAATAATTACTATACCTACCAAAACAGCAAGAATTACTCCTATAATAACTCCGGTAGCTCCACCTTCCAAATTAAACATCGTTTTTAATTGTACCGCTGCTTGGTTGGATTGAAATGCATTACCACCACCAAAAGAGGCTCCAACACAAAGCACTGCAAAAACTACAGCCAATACCTTTCCTAGACTTTTTAAATTCCTTTCTTTTAATCCTTTAGATAAATAATACATTGGACCGCCATAAACGGTACCATCTTCACCCACATCTCTATACTTCACTCCTAAAGTACATTCCACAAATTTTGTTGACATTCCAATCAACCCACAAACAATCATCCAAAATGTAGCACCAGGCCCACCTAATGCAATCGCAACGGCAACACCTGCAATATTTCCTAAACCAACTGTACCAGATACAGCAGTAGCCAACGCTTGAAAATGACTTACTTCTCCTTCTTTACTTTCATCTCCTATAGTATCAACTAAATCTCCGTCTACAACATTCAAATCCGTTTTTTCAACTCCATGATGGTCAATTTCATCATATTTTCCTCTAACAGTATTAATGGCCAATCCAAACTTTGTGATATTAGGGAATTTAAAATAAACAGTGAAAAATGTAGCTCCACCTATTAAAAGAATCAACACAATAGGCATATTATATTCTCCTATTGGAATAGAGGTCAATATGAATCCTTCCCACCATTGTGCAATAGGCATAAAAGCATCATTCACCCTTTCATCTATTCCTTTCTCCTGAGCAAACGTAAAAAAAGGACTAATCATCACTATAATTGCAAGAAGTCTATACTTCATAATTTATTTTTTGGTTAATTAATTAAGTTTGATAGTTTGGCAATATCATAAAAATAAGCATCACAATCAAATATTGCTATTGAAATGTGGTTCTGCTATATGGAACATTTCATTCAATTTTTTAATTTGCTCTGACCTTCCCAGCACTATCAATTTACTTTTAGGCTCTAATTTCATACCTGCTTCTGGATTAATGATGTAATTTCCATTTGGCTCAATATATCCTATAATAGTACAACCTGTTTTATTTCTTAAATCCAACTCCTTGATTGAACTACAATCCACTTGGTCTGTCAAATCCTCAACGGGAACCTCCTCCAAATTTGTATTGTGCTCGCCTTCTAAAGACAATTTATCCATAAAAGTGATTAAATCGGGAATCACCACTAACGATGCCATATGATCACCCCCTATTTTATCTGGCATAATTACTTTGTCTGCCCCTGCAAGTTTTAATTTCTTTTGCGAGCTTACTTGTGATGCCCTACTAATTACAATAAGGTTTTTATTGAGTTGTTTTGCCGAAAGCACCACGAATAAGTTAGTGGCGTCATCAGGCATGGCAGCAATAAGATACTGCGCCTTTTCAATCCCCGCGTCCATAAGTGACTCATCCTCATTAGCATCACCTTCTACAAAAAGTATTTCATCTTCATACTTATCTATTACTTCCTTATCCCTTTCTATAACAACAAAAGATCTTTTATACGCCTTTAACCTTTCTGCTGCCTGTGTGCCATTACGACCATAACCACATATAATAATATGATTGGAAAGACTACCGATTTTGTTTTTCACTTTTTTATTTTTTAGAAGTTGAAGGGAATTTCTACTCAACATATATTCCGTAATCACTGAAATTGCATAACCAAAAATAAAAATACTGGTTACAATAAGGAAGACTGTAAACATTTGTCCATCAGCATCCAAGGGTCTTACTTCCGAGAAACCAACTGTCGTGACCGTAATAATGGTCATATACAGTGCCTCTACCCATGAGTAATCAGATATATGCCTATATCCAAAAACACCAGTCAATAAAACCAAACCCATTAAAAATAACGCAAATAAGAGTTTAGACCGAAAGAATTTCATCATAGTTGTTACAAATCAAAAACTGAAGTTCTCTTGGTATGCACCAAATCTTTAATCTTTAACCAAAATGCCAAAAACAAGTACAGCGTAAAACCAAAACCTAAAGTAAAAAAAGTCAAATAAATAAATGAGGTTCTTACCACTCTGGCCCTAATTCCTAAGCGTTCTGCAATACGCCTACAGACCTCAAAACCTCTTTTTTGGAAATAATACAGTATCTGATAGAAAAATTTCATGCCTAAAATTAATCAATTCTATTCAATAAACTTCCCCCAACAACACATTGTAAACATTTATTTCGTGTACAATACTCATGGTACGATTGAATTGCAGCTTGACTGTCCTTTGCACTCTCAATAGCTACGCCTAATTTTATGAAACCCTCAATTATACCATTCTTCTCACTTTTTAAGCCTGTGGCCATTAGAATTATCTCATCATTAACATCTCTTCCAATATGCTTTGCATAGTGTAGTTTTAAGGGGAGTATCGTATTTATGATTAGTAAATCGATGAATTTTTTTGTGAGTTTTTTTGTTGTCTTTCCTGATATTTTTCCAAAAACAAAATGATTTTCCCAATAACTACTAGCAGAAACTTCAAAAACAGCATACAGCTCTTGAAGTGTATCTGCATTAATCAACTTACTAAACACATTTTGTTGTGTTGCATACAAACTAGCAATCTGCGACAATCAATAGTTGGGAAGTTTGGTGGTCTTAATTTAAAGAAACTTGGCTTTACCACACCTTCATCTACAATGTCATATTTATTCTTTAGGAAGTCATATTCATTTTTCAAATCTATATAATAGGTATCCATCACGGCATCACCTTTTAATAGACCCACCATTCCATAAAAAATACTCTCTAATTGAAAAGCATTATTTTGAAGTTTCCGTACCACAGAGAAATCTAATGCCTGTGCTATACTTAAAAAAGAATCCCCATTAATATTGAGCCCAAAATTCTTTAGCAACATGTAAAAAAGCACCTTTTCCCAATCATTTTTTGTTTGCTCCAATGTTTCTTGGATAAATTCTGACTTCCTTTCTAACCTTTCAAAATAGAGCCGCTCCATCCAGTTTTGAAATAGAAACTGGTCTATACTTTTTATTTTTTTCTCACAATTAACAAAAGTGATCTCTTTTTCATCAAAAAGATCTTTATACCCTTCCAATATCTCCTTTGATATGTACTTTTTTAATTCTAAAGTGGGAATTTCGCTATTGTCTTTTCTGAAAATAGTTGCATCATC
Organism: Flavobacteriaceae bacterium; assembly: GCA_002746415.1. Classification (GTDB taxonomy): domain Bacteria; phylum Bacteroidota; class Bacteroidia; order Flavobacteriales; family Flavobacteriaceae; genus Saonia. The sequence goes on from NVXD01000022.1 coordinate 7,968, forward strand.
TTCCCAAACCACATGTAGAATCACATTATCATAATTCTCATCGGTTTCATGATGGTGTACATACCAATCTGAAGCATTTATATGCATTTCCACATTACCTGCCCACAACTGACCATCTATCTTTACTTTTGCATTAAAGAAATCTGGCCCCTCAAACAGGTTATGCATCCCATAATCTACAATTAAGATAGGTTCATTCTTGGTTGTATGCAACCCTATTTGTAATAGCTTTTTGAACTTCCAGATAAAATGTAACAAGTCTTCCCGCATAGGTCTAAAATAAAAAATCCTGCCAAGGCAGGATTCCATAAGTTAATGTGCGTAGTAAATTATGTCAGTTTCAATTTTTATTTAAAAGCATAAATGAGTACTACTTAGTCCTTGTATTAGGATTTCGACTTCGGTCAATCCACATGAAATGACAGGATACAAAATACAAACGATACTTACTTAGCACTAATAGCTAGTTACTCCCCTTCAATATCACCTGCCCAGTTCATAAATCCGCCTTCAAGATTATAAGCGTTTTCAAAACCAGCTTGGTTCATTAATGCACAGGCTTGTCCACTTCTATTGCCAGACCTGCAATACACATAATAGCTCTTTGCCTTGTCTAGCTTCTCCAGTTCATCCAAAAATTCCTGCCCCAAATAAATATCAATATTGGTAGCCTTAGGAATATACCCTTCCTCAACTTCTTCTGGTGTTCTAACATCTAGAATAAATGAATTTTCATCCTTCTCCAATTGCTCTTCCCACTCTTCTTGTGATAAATCTGCCATGTTATTTTTTTATTAATGACTGCAAAAATAAAAATCCGAAACAACTTTTCGGATTTTTATCATAGATTTTATTTATTGCTATACCTTAATAGTACATCCTATAGCCCTTGTTGTTTTTATTTCTATTGGGGTACCAGCCAACATAGCATCTACTGCATCTTCCACAAAGGTTGTTTCAACTGCGGATGCATCAGAAGAATTATCGTCAACAGCTCCAATATATACGACCTTATTTCCTTCTTTTGTTTTATTCAATAAAAACACGTGAGGCGTTCTAGTTGCTCCATATTTCGGAAATACTTTTTGACCATCATCCAATAAGTAAGGAAAAGTAAATCCTTTTTCCTTGGCCCTTACTTTCATCTTTTCATAACTATCGCTTGGTTGCACATCAGGATTATTAGGATTTATTGCAATGACAGGAACACCCAACCCTTTATACTTCCTGTCCAAAGCAATAATACGGTCTTCATAAGCAACAGCATATGGACAACTATTACATGTAAAAACAATCAAAAAACCTTTAGCATTTGGATAATCAGCCATAGACACCATATTGCCAGTTGTACTCATCAAATTAAAATCTGATGCAAAGTCTCCTATAGCATAACCATCAACTTCTATAGTATCATTAACTGTAAAAGCACTGACCACCAATAGCAATCCGACAAGTGCAAAATTCATTGTTTTTTTCATACTATTATTTTTTTATAAATTCATTTAAACTAGCATTAAGCTCCTCGTAGGTAAACGATTGCTCATAAAACTCTCTTTTCTTATTATTGTAAATCAAGGTTGCGGGAATACCCCCAGACCAATCTGCATTCACTTTAGGAATCCATGTATTCTGTTTTGGATCCTCTAGAATTATTACTTTGGATTTTAATTTTTTCTTCTTGATAAAAGGCACAAGATTGGATTCCCACATTTTAGGCATGTCCAAATTTACCAGAATGACTTCTACGTTATTATCCTTTTGTTCAGTATATATTCTTTCAAAATATGGCAATTCAGCTACACAAGGCTTGCACCAAGTTGCCCAAAAGTTAATCACATATGTTTTGTGGTCATCTTTATGAAACAGCCCCTCCATTCCATTGAAATCATACACAGGAAGATGTATATCATCTACGGCAACCGTTAATTTAGGAATACCCTCTGCCAAAAGCAGCTGTGACTCCTTTTTTTCTTTTGACCCACAAGAAATCATTAGAACAACCACTAATAATACTATAATCCTCTGCATATCATAACATTGAATCTTAAAATTAACCATCAAAATATGGGCTAAGGTCTTTTTAACAAAAATTTATCGCTTTTTAACACTTAACCAAACCCCTTAATGATTTACATTTGTATATACAATTGTTGTATTTACATGAATGTAGAGAAAGTTTTGAAAACTGATATTGAAATGCCATTGAGAAGCAAGTCCATTATTCATCTGATTTTGGTATATAATTCAATTGGTGAGTCATTAAGCAATGCCTTAAAACCATTTGATGTTTCACTACAGCAATTTAATGTTCTTAGGATATTACGAGGTCAGAAAGGAAAACCAGCCAATTTGTCTACAATTAATGAGCGTATGGTAACTAAAATGAGTAATACAACCAGGCTAGTAGACAAATTATTGCTCAAAGGTTTTGTAGAAAGAGTGACATGTATAGCCAACAGGCGTAAGGTTGAAATTACGATCACAAAAAAAGGGGATGCAATTCTCAAAAAAATGGATACAGTAGTCAATAGTACTCAAGCGCAAATTTTAAAGAACTTTAGCAATGAAGAATTGCTACAATTAAACAATTTATTGAACAAATTTTAAAATAATAAATAATAACACTCATCATTAACATTTAAATTTTTATTAATATATATAACATGAAAAAGAACGTATTTAGTTTAGTATTGGCAGTAGCCTTTGGTTTTACAGCAACTGCAAGCACCCAAATAGATGGAGAAAAAAAAGAAGTAAAGGCAAGTGAAAGCAGCGTAACATGGAAAGGGTATAAAGTAACAGGGTCACATGCTGGAACTATAGCTCTTAAAGAAGGGTTTTTATTATTCGATGACAATAAACTTACTGGTGGAGAATTTGTAGTAAACATGACTACATTGACAACCACAGATGAGATGGGTGATATGAATGCTAAGTTGAATGGCCATCTTAAGTCTGACGATTTCTTTGGAGTTGAAGCGCATCCAACTGCCAAATTGGTCTTTACAAAAGCCGTATCCTTCAACAAAAATTCTTATACTGTTACAGGTGATTTGACAATTAAAGGAATCACAAAACCAATTACTTTTGTTGTTTCAATTTTTGGAAGTAAAGCTACAGCAACTTTAAAAATAGACAGAACCAAGTATGGTATTAAATACGGTTCTGGTAGTTTCTTTGACAATCTAGGAGATAAAGCCATCTATGATGAGTTTGACCTTGTTACAGAATTACAATTTTAGTCCCGAAACCCTACTGTTGCAACCCCCATTTAGAACCTTCTAAATGGGGATTGTTTTTTTATAACATATATGATTTGAATATTATAAAATTCCTTTCTATATTTGGGCATATGAAATTTACAATGTTAAATACTTGGTGGTGGAAAAACTTACGTCGATAATCGTGAGCTAAGCACCCAATGGTATAAAATATACAGAGGCTTGTCATCACGACAAGCCTTTTTTATTGAAAAAAAATTTAAAATGAAATATCAACTTACATCAAACCATAAAAAAATACTGGCAGATACCATTACACCAGTGAGTGTATACTTAAAAATTAGGGATCGGTTTCCAAACAGTATTCTTCTAGAGAGTAGTGACTATCATGCCAATGACAATAGCTTCTCCTATATCTGTTGTAATCCTATAGCCTCTATCAAAATTCAGAATGAAGTAATAACACAACATTTTCCTGATGGCAGTAGCAAAGAAATCACTATTGACGCCAATACAGATGTAACCAATATCATCCATGAATTCAGTAGAAAATTCGAAGGAGAGGATACTAATTTTAAATTCATAAACAATGGTTTGTTTGGCTATATGGCTTATGATGCCGTTCGCTATTATGAAGATATAACCATTACTAAAAAAGAAGGTGCGATAGAGATTCCAGATGTTTACTATGCTGTATATCAAAATATAATAGCGATAAATCATTTTAAAAACGAAGCTTATATTTTTGCTCATTGTTATGAAACGGAAAGTAATATTGATGAAATAGAGCAGATTTTGACTGTAAAAAATTTTGCAACCTATAACTTCTCCAAAGAAGGTGCTGCAACATCCAATTTAAAAGATGAAGAATACAAAGAGCATGTAAAACTGGCCAAAAAACATTGTCAACGTGGTGATGTTTTTCAATTGGTGTTATCCAGAAGATTTTCTCAAGGATTTAAAGGGGATGAATTTAACGTATATAGAGCCTTGCGCTCCATAAACCCATCGCCTTACTTGTTTTATTTTGACTATGGTGATTTTAAAATATTTGGCAGTTCTCCTGAGGCCCAATTAGTGGTCAAAGACGGAAAAGCGGAAATACACCCAATAGCGGGTACTTTTAAACGAACCGGAAATGATGAAGAAGATGCAATCTTAGCAAAGAAACTCACCAAAGACGATAAAGAAAATAGCGAGCATGTTATGTTGGTTGATTTGGCCAGAAATGACTTGAGCAGAAATGGGAATATGGTAACTGTAGATAATTACAGAGAAGTTCAATTCTTTTCCCATGTCATTCATTTGGTATCCAAGGTTACTGGTCAAAAGAAAAAAGACATTCCTACCATGAAAGTAGTGGCAGATACTTTCCCAGCAGGAACATTAAGCGGTGCTCCCAAACACATGGCCATGCAATTAATTGAAAAATATGAAAAAACTAGTAGAGGCTACTATGGTGGTGCTATTGGTTTTATGGACTTTAATGGCAATTTCAATCATGCCATCATGATCAGAACCTTTCTAAGTAAAAACCATGAATTACATTTTCAAGCAGGAGCAGGTTTGGTAGCTGCATCCGACCCAGAAAAGGAATTACAAGAAACATACCATAAACTAGGAGCACTAAACAACGCTTTAGAAATAGCTGAGACCATTTAAACAAGAGAAGAATGAGTAAGAATAGAATATTGGTCATAGATAATTACGATAGTTTCACTTACAATTTGGTACACTATCTAGAAGATTTAGATTGTGAAGTAGTTGTAAAGAGAAACGATCAACTGACTATTGAAGAGGTAGATGCATACGATAAAATAGTCCTTTCTCCAGGTCCTGGGATTCCTGAAGAAGCCGGGCTTTTAAAAGAAATCATTAAAACGTACGCCCCAACAAAAAAAATCTTTGGGGTTTGTTTGGGACAACAGGCTATTGGAGAAGTATTTGGAGCAAGCTTAGAAAACTTAGAACAAGTGTACCATGGTATTGCAACCAAAATTAATATTGTAAAAGATGATGTGTTGTTTGAAGGAATGCCGAAGGAAATTGAAGTTGGTCGCTACCATTCTTGGGTCGTAAATCCCAATTTACCCGAAGTATTGGAAGCTACCTCGTTTGATGAAAACGGACAAATAATGTCATTAAGGCATAAAGAATATGATGTTTGCAGTGTGCAGTTTCATCCAGAATCGGTATTAACGCCCCAGGGAAAGCAGCTATTAAAGAACTGGTTAAACTCGTAATGCGATGCTGAACTTATTCTGGCATCTTACAAAATAATTACTGAAATAAATTCAGAAAAATGAAAGAAGTACTAAATAGACTAATTAACCACGACATTCTTGAAAAACAGGATGCCAAGCAAATCATAGTGAATATTGCCAAGGGAGAATACAACTCTAGTCAAATTGCGGCTTTTCTAACCGTATATATGATGCGTAGTATTACAATTGAAGAATTGGAAGGCTTTAGAGATGCACTTTTGGAGTTGTGCTTGGCTGTTGACTTATCCGAGTACAACCCTATAGATTTATGTGGTACTGGTGGTGATGGAAAAGACACTTTTAATATATCCACTTTAGCATCCTTTGTGACCGCAGGTGCAGGCGTAAAAGTTACCAAACATGGTAATTATGGCGTTTCTTCCAAATGTGGTAGTAGTAATGTAATGGAGTTTTTAGGAATAAAATTTAGCAATGAGATCGATTTTCTAAAAAAATCAATTGATACGGCAGGGATTTGTGTATTGCATGCTCCACTATTTCATCCAGCGATGAAAAATGTTGCACCCATCAGAAGAGAATTGGGTGTAAAAACTTTTTTCAATATGTTGGGACCAATGGTAAATCCTGCATTTCCAAAGAACCAAATAGTAGGTGTTTTTAATTTGGAACTTGCTAGAATGTATGGCTATTTGTATCAGAACACAGATAAAAAATTCACAGTACTTCATGCATTGGATGGGTATGATGAAATTTCATTGACTGGGGATACCAAGACTATTTCCAATACAACTGAAGGCATGCTAAAACCATCAGATTTTGGTGTAAAAACCATTTTACAATCTGATATTGTTGGTGGTGACAGCATAGAAGCATCAGCTCAGATATTTTTAAACGTTTTACAAGGCAATGGTACTGAGCCACAAAACAATGTGGTATGTGCTAATGCTGGTGTAGCTATTGCAACAGTTAAAGGAATCACTCCAAAAGAAGGGTTCGATTTGGCCAAAGAATCTTTATTGAGTGGTAAAGGCTTGGTAGCATTAAAAAAATTACAGGAATTGAGCAAATGAAACAAAGTGGTCTCCTTGAGCGTAACCATGAGGTTGTCGAGAGATTTCCCTCTTCGTTCGAAATGACAAATTATAATAAATGGATATTTTAGAAAAAATAACAAGAGACAAACGTAGGGAAGTCGATTTAAAAAAATCGCTGCTTCCCATTTCTCAATTGGAAAGTTCAGTTCTTTTTGGGCGAGAAACTGTTTCCTTGGCCAATGCTTTGCGCAACAGTACGTCTGGGATTATCGCTGAACACAAAAGGCGTTCTCCCTCCAAGTCGGTCATCAATCAAAGTTTAAATGTGCAGGATGTGGCAAGGGGTTATGAAAACGCAGGCGTTTGTGGCATGTCGGTTTTAACAGATCAAAAATATTTTGGTGGTTCTTTAGATGATTTAGTGCTAGCAAGAGCATCAGTAAACATGCCTTTGTTGCGCAAAGAGTTTATGATTGATGAGTATCAAATACTAGAAGCCAAAGCGCATGGTGCTGATGTTATTTTATTGATTGCTGGAATCTTAACTCAAAATGAAATTAAAACCTTGTCTCAATTGGCTCAAAGTTTGGGGCTAGATGTATTGTTAGAAGTTCATAATGAAGAAGAATTGCATAAATCCATCATGCCTAGTTTGGACATGTTGGGTGTAAACAACAGGAATTTAAAGACTTTTGAAGTTAGTCTGGATACAAGTAAAACATTATCAAATTTAATTCCAGAGGAATTTGTAAAAGTATCAGAAAGCGGTATCAGCAGTGTTGATGCCATTACAGAATTAAAAGAATATGGATACCAAGGGTTTTTGATTGGTGAAAATTTTATGAAAACCGATGATCCAGGAGGAAGTGCTACTATATTTATCAATGAAATAATAACATAAAGGTCATTTCGAATGAAGAGAGAAATGACCACAACATATAAATTATGAAGCTTAAGGTTTGCGGAATGAATCATAATACCCAAGAGGTTGCAAAATTGCAGCCCGATTATTTGGGCTTTATATTCTGGGAACCTTCCAAACGTAGTTTTACTACCAAAATGCCCATTATTGACCCATCAATTAAAAAAGTTGGGGTGTTTGTAGATGCTTCTTTGGAAGAGGTTATTGAAAAAGTGAAACTGTATAATTTAGATGCTGTACAACTACATGGCAAAGAAACGCCAGTGTATTGTAATTCCTTACGACAGAAACATGTTGAGCATGACAACTTTGAAATCATCAAAGTATTTTCTATAAAAGATGATTTTGACTTTTCAATTATAGAGCCATACGAAGAAGTTTGTGATTACTATCTGTTTGATACCAAAGGAAAATTACCCGGAGGGAATGGCTATACGTTTAACTGGTCAGTTTTAAAAAACTACCCTTCTACCAAACCTTATTTTTTAAGTGGTGGCATTGGATTGGAAAATGTTACTGATATTGAATCATTCCAACAACTGGAGGAATCTAAATACTGCCATGCCATAGACATCAACAGTAAATTTGAAACTGAGCCTGGGCTAAAAAACATAGAAAAACTGACAAAATTTAAGAACAAATTGACTTCCCCTCTATAAAGAGGGGACCGAGGGGTCTGTAAAAACACCTCCCTTAATCCCTCCTTTATAGGAGGGAAAACAAAAAAAATGAACAACAAATATGTATAACGTTAACGAAAAAGGATATTACGGTGAATTTGGCGGGGCTTTTATTCCTGAAATGCTCTATCCAAACGTAGAACATCTAAGGCAACGCTATCTTGAAATAATGGCAGAACCTTCTTTTAAAGAAGAGTTTGACCAATTGTTAAAGGACTATGTAGGTAGGCCTTCGCCTCTTTACTTTGCAAAAAGATTGTCGCAAAAATACAATACCAAAATATATCTAAAACGGGAAGACCTTAACCATACTGGTGCCCATAAGATAAATAATACAATAGGCCAGATATTAATGGCCAAACGCCTTGGCAAAAAACGAATTATAGCCGAAACAGGAGCTGGGCAACACGGTGTGGCTACAGCAACAGTTTGTGCACTAATGGGCATAGTATGTATTGTTTATATGGGTGAAATTGATATTGCAAGACAGGCACCCAATGTTGCTCGTATGAAAATGCTAGGGGCAGAAGTAAGACCCGCACTTTCTGGCAGTAAAACCTTGAAAGATGCTACAAATGAAGCCATTAGAGATTGGATTAACAATCCTGTAGACACACATTATATTATTGGATCTGCCATTGGCCCACACCCATATCCAGATATGGTTACTCGGTTTCAATCTATTATTTCTGAAGAAATTAAATGGCAATTAAAAGAAAAAGAAGGCAAAGAAAACCCTGATTATGTGGTGGCCTGCGTTGGTGGTGGCAGCAATGCTGCTGGAGCCTTTTATCATTATCTACATGAAGAAAAAGTAGGTCTTATAGCGGTTGAAGCAGCAGGGAAAGGTATCGATACGGGGCAAAGTGCCGCAACATCGATTTTAGGGAAAGTCGGCATTATTCATGGCTGCAAAACCCTATTAATGCAGACTGATGACGGACAAATCACAGAACCTTATTCTATTTCAGCAGGCTTGGATTATCCTGGTGTTGGACCCATGCATGCCCATTTATGCACATCTGGCCGAGGGGAATTTATTTCCATTACGGATGATGAGGCAATGCAAGCGGGATTAATGCTGACAAAATTAGAAGGGATTATTCCTGCAATTGAATCATCACACGCATTTGCCATTTTTGAAAATAGAAAATTTAATCCAGATGATGTAGTTGTTGTGAGCTTATCAGGCCGCGGGGACAAGGATTTACAAAATTATATAGATTATTTTAAATTGTAATCTTATGTCATTCCGGCGTAGGCAGGAATCCATAACCATCATGTATAAAACTGTTCATCAATATTATGTTTACATTTTTACCAATAAAAAGAATGGAACACTTTATATAGGAATGACCAATGATTTAGAAAGAAGGGTTTTTGAGCATAAAAAGAAATTGGTTGATGGGTTTACAAAAAGGTATGATTTAGACAATTTGGTTTATTTTGAAACCTATCAATATGTGAATGACGCTATTTTAAGAGAAAAGCGCTTAAAAAATGGAAACGTCAATGGAAAATAAATTTAATAATAGAAGACAATCCCAATTGGAATGATTTAGCTGATGATTGGTTGGATTAAAATGGATTCCCGCCTCCGCAGGAATGACAAAATAAAAAAATATGAACAGCATACAACGTAAACTTCAAGCAGATCAAAAGCTTTTGTCCATTTACTTTACCGCTGGGTACCCCAAGCTAAATGACACAGTACAAATCATTCAAGATTTGGAGAAAAATGGAGTGGATATGATTGAAATCGGGCTGCCTTTCAGTGATCCTTTGGCCGATGGCCCTACCATTCAAGAAAGTTCTACTACTGCCCTAAAAAATGGAATGACCACAGAAATTCTATTTGACCAATTAAAAGATATTCGGAAATCTGTTTCAATTCCCCTGATTATAATGGGATACTTTAATCCTATGTTTCAATATGGCATGGAAACGTTTTGTAAAAAATGTGAAGAAATTGGAATTAACGGACTTATTATCCCTGATCTTCCTTTGGATGTGTATCAAGAGGATTATGAGTCAATTTTTAAAAAACATGGCCTCCTCAATGTATTTTTAATTACTCCTCAAACCAGCGATGCCCGTATCCGTCAAATTGACGAGGCATCAGATGGATTCATCTATATGGTAAGTTCCGCAAGCACTACTGGCACAAAAGAAGGCTTTGGTTCCGAACAGCAAGAATATTTTAATCGGATAGCATCTTTAAAACTAAAAAACCCACAAATTGTTGGTTTTGGCATTAGCAATTCAGATACATTTAAGCAAGCCACTTCTCATGCAAAAGGGGCCATTATAGGCTCAGCTTTCATTAAACATGTATCAAAAAATGGGGTCACTAAGCTTGATAGCTTTGTAAAAGGAATAAGAGCGTAATCATTTATATTATCTCTAAATTGGAATAAGGCCAATGGATTAGTTAGAAATATTTCCATATGAATTCCCATGTCTTCTTTTCCTTCGAAAATTGGCGTTCTAATTAAAAAAAGTGTTCCAAAAGTGAAATTTGGTCTAACAACATTGTATGCGTATTCTTATCACTTGAATCCAAATATTTATTTACCTTAGAACATCAAAAAAAATCAATGAAGAAAATCACTTTTTTCCTATTCCTTCTTATAAGCTTCTTTATTCATGCTCAAGATTCAGTTCAATTAAAATCTCAAGTTCGACATACTATTGATGAATTACGAGATTTTATTTCTATTCCAAATGATGCATTGGAACATGCAGACATCAATAGAAACCTTACGTGGCTTGCCCAAAAATTCAATGAAAGAGGCTTTAACACTTCTTCCTTGCCTACGGAAGGAGAGTCTTTATTTTTTGCATCCTTTCCCGTGGAGGACAACAAACCAACCATACTTTTTTATATGCATTTTGATGGGCAAGCTGTAGCTCCAGATAAATGGAACCAATCCAATCCATATAAAGTGGAATTAAAAGAAGCTGATGGCGATCAATGGAGCACCTTACCCTTTTCAGAATTGGATACAGATATTAATTATGATTGGCGCTTGTTTGGTCGTTCTACATCAGATGACAAAGGTCCTATTGTCATGTTTCTTAATGCTATAGACTTATTAAAAAAGAACAACAAAACCATTCCCTTTAATGTAAAAGTTATTTTAGATAGTGAGGAAGAAAAAGGGAGTAAACCACTACCTAAAGCCGTAAAGGAATATAGAGAATTATTAGAAGCAGATTTTTTGGTTATCAATGATGGTCCGGTACATATTTCTGGCAAACCAACCATTGTATATGGTTGCAGAGGCATCACTACACTGTCGCTTACAACTCATGGCCCTGCAAAACCTCAACATAGCGGCCATTATGGCAATTACGCTCCAAATCCAGGATTTCAATTGGCACAGGTGTTGGCAAGTATGAAGGATACCGATGGCAGAGTTTTAATTCCTGGATATTACGACGGCATTACTTTGGATGAAAATACCATGACTATATTAAAAAGTGTTCCTGATGATGAGGCTACTATAAAAAACCAATTACAAATAAAAACCGCTGAAAAAGTAGGAGGATTTTACCAAGAATCACTTCAATATCCTTCATTAAACGTTAGAGGCCTTGCTTCTGGGTGGGTAGGTGAAAAAGCCCGTACTATTGTTCCAGAAAGTGCTACTGCAGAGCTAGATATTCGATTAGTTCCAGAAACAAAGGGTAGCCGATTAAAAAATCTGGTTAAAACACACATCAAAAATCAAGGATATCATATAATTGATAGTATTCCCACTAAAGCAGAACGTCTTGCACATGATAAAATAATGACCATTACAGAAAAAGGGGTAACGGATGCCTTTAGAACTGATTTGGACAATCCTTACGGCCAATTTTTAAAAGATGTCTTAAGTACTACTTTTGATGAGGAAGTGGTACAAATACGTATTATGGGTGGCACGGTGCCTATTGCTTCCTTTATCAATGAGTTGGAAATCCCCGCTTTTATTGTACCTATGGTCAACGCAGACAATAATCAGCACAGTCCTAATGAGAACCTTAAAATTGGTCAGATTGCTTATGGAATTCAGGTGTTTTATGGAATTCTTAGCACAGAAATCAAATAAATTAGGCCTAGAAAAACGTAAAAAGCATTCATAAAAAAACTAATCCTTTTATTACAGTTCAATTCTAAGTTTCAACTCCCTTGTTGGACTAAAATTCATAAATTTTAGTCCAACATAAAATTTTCGTGCTCCAATTTCTGTGATAATCCTTACATTTAAGAAGTGAACAATTCTTATAACACTATTGTTATTGAAACATTTATTGACAAAATAAAAAACCACCACTACTATGAGTAAACCAAAATCTAAACAATCGGGTAAATCCCGAAGGTCATTTATAAAAAAAGGAGCAATGGCTTCTTCAATTCTTTTTGTACCAAGACATGTACTTGGAGGTGTTGGTTATACCGCACCTAGTGACCGGTTACATTTGGCTGCCATCGGAGCGGGTGGAAAAGGAAAGAGTGATATCCTCAACGCTTCTGTAAATGGTAGAGAAAGAGTGGTTGCTCTTTGTGATGTAGACTTTTCTGGATCAGCCAAAGGTTCTATTGAAAATTTTCCAAAAGCAAAACTATTTGATGATTATAGAAGGATGTTGGATAAAGTAAAGCATATTGATGCCGTTACTATTTCCACTCCCGATCATATTCATGGTCCTGCCGCTGCTTATGCCATGGAGCGTGGCATTCATGTTTATGTCCAAAAACCAATGACCCACAATATTCGGGAAGCACGTATGCTTACTGAAATGGCCCGAGAGAAAAACATTGTGACCCAAATGGGAAACCAAGGAGGGTCAAATCCTCTTCTGGGTATGGTACAAAAATGGGTAGATTCTGGTGTATTGGGTAAAATATCTAAAGTACAAGTATGGACCAATAGGCCTGTATGGCCACAAGGTGGTGCTATGGCAGAACCTAATGAAAGTCTAAAACCCAAAGATTTAAACTGGGATTTATGGATGGGACCAGCTGCATACAAACCTTATACTCCTAATTTACATCCATTTAGTTGGAGAGGTTGGTGGGATTATGGAACAGGAGCACTTGGTGATGTAGGTTGCCACCTAATAGACATTCCTTTTAGAACACTTGGATTAAAATACCCTACTGCTGCTGAATGTAGTGTTGGTTCTGTATTTTCCCAAATGTGGAGTCCAGATTACAATCCAGAAGGATGCCCTGCTTCTTCTTTCATTACCCTTAATTTTGGCGCTACCGATAAAAGTAAATCTCCTATAGAAATGACATGGAGTGATGGCGGAATACGACCATCTCACCCAGATATTATCCCTGCAGATCATGATATAGGAGGAAATAATAGTAGTAATGGTGTTTTGATTATTGGAGAGAAAGGAATTATTTCCACAAACATCAATGACAGTTCTCCCTTAATGCCTAAACTATATCTTAACGATGGTACTACGGATTTTGGTCCTGTTGTAGAAACAAGTGAAGAACCAGAATACGGTCACCAACGCAAATGGGTGGATGCTTGTAAAGCAGGTTTTAATAGTCCTGAGCATCTTGGTTTGACTTCTTCATTTGACTACGCAGGCCCTATGACAGAAACTGTTTTAATGGGTAATCTTGCTATTCGTAGTTATATGCTTAGAAAAGAGAATGGTGATGGCAATATGGATTTTTACGCCCGTAAAAAATTACTGTGGGATGGTGAAAACATGAGAATCACCAATCAAGAAGAAGCTAATCAATTTGTAACAAGAACCTACAGAGAAGGCTGGAAAATGTAATACTTGGATACCCGGCAATATAAGTATGTGCTGCCATAAAAAATAAAACTTACATACTTTAGACATAGTCAAATCCAAAACTCCTTTCTTTACGGAGTTTTGGATTTTTTATTGAAGTAATTCAAATAAAATGTCCCCCTATTACAAAATGGTTTCGTCATTAGGGTGAATCATTTTATTAATTTAAACAAAAAAAGAAATGAAAGACTTTATGATGATCTTTATCGGAGCCGATTACCAAGAATTAGGGTTATCCCCAGAAGAAATGCAAACCCGTATGGGAAAATGGTTTACGTGGGGTGGCAAAATGGAAGCTGCAGGTATTCTAAAAGGAGGTGAAGCCCTAGTACCAGTTGCCAAATGTATCTCAGGGCCCAACAGAACAGTAACAGATGGCCCGTACACAGAAAGTAAGGAAATTGTTGGAGGCTATTATACCGTAAGTGCCAAAAATGCTGAAGAAGTAGTGGAAATTGCCCAAGATTTTCCAGATTACGATTTGGGAGGCACTGTTGAAATAAGAGAGATAATGGTGTTTGATAGATGATTAAAGAACAAGAAATGGACCATCTTTTCCGTCATCAGTACGGAAAGATGGTTTCTATTTTAACACGTATTTTTGGTCTTTCCCATCTTGAAACAATTGAAGATGCGGTACAGGATACGTTTTTATTAGCCTCCTTAAAATGGCGAAAAGAAATTCCTGAAAACCCTGAAGCTTGGCTTACAAAAGCTGCAAAAAACCGTGCTATTGATTTATTGCGAAAAATTAAAGCAGATCAAAACCGTATTGCTAACCTTAGCAGTGGCACATCTTCTATAGCATTTAGCCACTTATTTCTTGAACATGAAATTGAGGATAGTCAGCTACGGATGATATTTACCGCTTGTCACCCTATACTAAAACCCCAAGACCAAATTGCCTTCGCACTAAAAACGATAGCGGGGTTTAGTGGAAAAGAAATTGCATCGGCCTTATTATTAAAGGAGGCTACTATAAAAAAAAGGCTTGCCAGGGCGAGAAAAACAATCAAAGAAAAAGAAATTGTTTTTGAGCTTCCAGAAGACAACACCATTAAAGATAGATTGCACAGAGTGCATGAAGTAATTTATTTGATTTTTAATGAAGGCTTCCACTCCAACCAAAAAGATTCTCTTATTCATAAAGATTTATGTGGTGAGGCCATTCGTTTGTGCAAACTTATCCTAAAAAAGACCGAGTACAGAACAGGAGATGGCTATGCACTATTTGCCCTATTATGTTTTCATGCCTCGCGTATGGAAAGTAAACTTTCAGCGAGTGGAAAAATAATTGACCTAAAACAGCAAGATAGAAGCTTGTGGTACCAACCTCTTATACAATTGGGCAATGATGCCCTATCTACATCTAGAGGGTATGAAGAATTCTCGTCTTATTTTCTAGAAGCTGCCATAGCCCAAGAACATGTATATGCTAAAACTTTTAAGTCCACTAATTGGCAAAAAATACATGCTTTTTACAAACATTTAAATACGCTACAAGAAACACCATTTTCCCTATTAAATTTGGCTATTGTCTTGTTGCAATTGAACAAAAACCAAGAAGCCTTAGAAATTCTAAACTCTGTTAATCCTAATGATTTAGAACAAAGAAGTTATTTATACTTTGGCGCAAAGGCAGAATATTATAAAAACATTAAAGAAAACACTAAAGCATTGGATTGTATTGATGAAGCCTTGAAAAGGGTAAATAACACTAGTGAAAAAGTATATTTAGAGGAAAAAAAAATGGAGTTGCAAAACATCCACAAGATATAAATATTCTACCTACACCAATCAATATCTTGTCTTTATCCTCAAATTACCCGAACTTGAAACGTAGTTGGTATCCTGAATAATTTTAAAAAACCAAGATGACAAAAGAAAATCTAATATCATCACTCTGTGCTTTTTACAAATTCAAAACAAGGAGAAAAGCTTGGAAACGAGGTTTGGGATTATTTTAAAAAGAGTATTAAACTTTGCCTTTATTGTCGGGTTCAGATTTCGAACAGCACGCAGTAATGGAGGAATCTCACCATACTATTGAACACCTTTAATTATTAATCCTAAAAACTATCTTAGATTTCTCTCTTTAGTGGAAATGACACTAGGCAAGTGTTGCCAATATTTCTTCGGCCTTTTTAATAATAATTCTGTTAGTGCTATACCCTTGTTTGGACAACCGTTTTGACTCATCTACAATTTCTTGCAATATAGTTTTAGCCTCTTTATCCTTTTTATTTCTGATATAGAATTGTCCTAACACCAATCTTTCCTGATATCTACTAAAGGGAGCATCAAACTGAACAAGTTGTTCTTCAGACAACTGTATATGCCCTTTTTTCTCTAATGCCAAACCGTATAAAAACGCTCCTTTAGATTTTTTAAATTTAGCATTGTCCTTGATTTTTTCAGCATATGCTATTGCCTTATCAAATTGAGAGTGAGAATAATGGGCTTCTACCAATTTAGAAATTACATGAAAATCATTCTTAAAAACATCTTTTAGTGAGGCTTCATAATTTTCAATGGCCTTATCATACATTTCAGACTCCAAATAGGCATCTGCCAATGCTACCTGATTTCCAAAAGTCTCGGAAAACTTAAGCTTTTTTTCTAAATCGATTATTCTCTTGGAGGGATTAATGACCGAAATGATATTATCCTGCACCTTATCAACATCCACTTTTCTATATACTTTCATAAATAGATACACCAAACACCCAATTAGAGGAAAAAAAATAATTCCTAGAATCCAATAATATTGATGTCTATTGGTATAACAATGATAAATACAATACCCTTGAAGGGCTATAATAAAATAGAAGTACATGTGTGCTAAAATAGAAACTTATATTATTTAAAACAACTAGCTGGTTATTTCAAGACCAGTATCAAATCATCAGAGTTTACAAGAGACCCATCATTTAACTGAATGGCACTCACAACCCCTTCTTCTGTGGCGGTAACAGTAGTTTCCATTTTCATGGCTTCTATGACAAATAAAGGTTCATTTTTCTTTACCTCTTGACCTTTTTTAACCAAAACACTGGATAATAAACCTTGTAAGGGTGCTCCAATATGTTTCGGATTGGTTGTATCAGCTTTCTTGTTTTCAATCTTCTCTACCTTAATGGACTTGTCCTTAATCACTACATTTCTCCATTGCCCATTGACCTTAAAGAAAATGCTCACATTACCAGCATCATCTGGTTCTCCAATAAGCATAAAAGATATCAGCACATTTTTCCCACGGTCTAACTCTACCATGATTTCCTCCCCTATTTCCATGCCATATAAGAAATTCTTGGTAGGAATATTCATTATGTTACCATATTTCACATGATGATTGTAAGCATCTGTAAATACTTTTGGATAGAGCTTATAGGATAAGAAATCTGTCATCTGCAATTCTCTACCCATTCCTTTTTTAAACTTTCGCTTAAAGGATTTAAATTCTTTCTCAAAATCTATAGGTTCCAAATGCGCATTTGGTCTATTGGTATATGGTTTTTGGTCTTTTAAGATGATTTCCTGTAATTTCTTGGGGAAACCACCAACGGGTTGACCAAGATCACCTTTAAAGAAACTAATTACTGATTTTGGAAAAGAAATGGAATCTCCTTTTTCTAATATATCCTTCACAGTAAGGTCATTGCTGATCATATACTGTGCCATATCCCCCACCACCTTAGAGCTTGGGGTTACTTTTACAATA
Organism: Flavobacteriaceae bacterium; assembly: GCA_002746415.1. GTDB lineage: Bacteria > Bacteroidota > Bacteroidia > Flavobacteriales > Flavobacteriaceae > Saonia. Next base: position 25,579 of record NVXD01000022.1, read on the forward strand.
TCACCAAAAAGCTCATTGACCTCTCCATACATTTTGGTAATCGCTGGGAATTTATCTTCCAATCCCAATGCAATGGCCTGTCCTTTTAAATTGGAGTATTGCCCCCCAGGAATTTCATGTTTGTATACTTCTCCAGTTCCAGATTTTAGTCCAGACTCAAACGTATAATAATAACTTCTTACTGTTTCCCAATAATTGGAATATTCTGCAAGTTTTTCCGTGTTTAATAAATTCTCACGTTCATTGAACCTCAACATTTCTACAACCGAATTAAAATTAGGTTGTGATGTAAGTCCGGATAAGCCCCCTAAAGCCACATCAATCACATCCACACCAGCTTCTGTAGCTTTTAAATACATTGCCGCTTGTATAGAGGAAGTATCATGTGTATGCAAATGGATTGGGATATCAATTTCAGATTTAAGAGCGGAAATAAGTTCAAATGCAGCATCTGGTTTCAACAGACCAGCCATATCTTTTACACCCAATATATGCGCTCCTGCATTTTCTATGTCTTTTGCAAGTTGCACATAATATTTTAAATCATACTTGGTTTTGCTAGGGTCTAGAATATCGCCCGTATAACAAATAGATCCTTCTGCCAAGCCATCGGTTCTATTACGAACATGTTCTATACATGGCGCAATGGATTTCATCCAGTTCAAGGAATCAAATATTCTAAAAACATCTATTCCTGTTTCCCAAGATTGTTCAACAAATTTCTCTATAAGGTTATCTGGATATGCGGTATACCCTACTCCATTGGATCCTCTTATCAGCATTTGCAATAAGACATTGGGCATTGCCTTTCTCAATAATGTTAGACGCTCCCAAGGGTTTTCTTGTAAGAATCTAAGACATACATCAAAAGTAGCTCCTCCCCAAACTTCCATACTAAAAATATCCGGGTGGTTCTTGGCATAGCCTTCTGCTACCTTAAGCATATCTACTGTACGCATACGAGTGGCCAACAAACTCTGGTGGGCATCCCGCATGGTAGTATCCGTAAAATGTACTTTCTTTTCTTTCTTTAACCAGGTCGAAAATTTCTCAGGCCCCAATTCTGTCAATAAATCTTTGGTCCCTTTTGGATATGCTTCATCTATAGGAAAGGAAGGGATAATCGGCTTAGAAAAAATACGTGAAGGGTCTTTTTTCTTAACATCCGGATTTCCGTTTACAATTATTTCTCCTAAAAAATCGACCAATTTATTGGCACGGTTTCTTGGCTCCACAAATTCGAACAGAGACGGTTCATCTTTTATAAAATTTACAGTTACCTTGCCTTCACGAAAGGTAGGATGCTTTAAAATATTGTCTAAAAAGGCCATATTGGTATCTACACCCCGAATACGGAACTCTGCCAATGCCCTTCTCATTTTTCTACAAGAACCATTCAATGTTCTACTCAAAGCTGAAACCTTTACCAGCATAGAATCAAAAAATGGTGAAATATTTACCCCTTGATAAATACTTCCTGCATCCAAACGAATCCCTTGACCAGAAGCACTTCTATAAGTGGTAACTACGCCATAATCTGGTTTAAAATCATTTGCCGGATTTTCTGTTGTAATTCTACATTGCAATGCAAAACCTGTTATCGTCACTGACTCTTGACTATAAATCTTTATTTGTTCATCCGATAGCTTATAACCACCAGCTATAAAAAGCTGTGCCTTTACCAAGTCCCTATTGGTGACCATTTCAGTCACTGTGTGCTCTACTTGTATTCTAGGGTTTACCTCAATAAAATAAATGCTGCCGTCATCATCTACTAAAAATTCAACGGTACCTATATTATTATAATTAACAGCTTTACAAATATCCACTGCATACTTATACAGACTGTCCTTGGTTTCTTGTGAAAGCCCAAAAGATGGGGCAAATTCAATTACTTTTTGATAGCGTCTCTGTACAGAACAGTCTCTTTCAAACATATGGACAATATTACCATGTGTATCTGCAACTATCTGTATCTCTATATGTTTTGGATTTTCAACAAATTTTTCCAAGAACATGGTATCATCACCAAAAGCGTTCAAGGATTCCCTTCTAGCTTCTGGGAAAGCTTTTTTAAGTTCCGCGTCTGATCTAATGACACGCATTCCACGTCCACCACCACCAGAGGCTGCTTTCAGCATAATAGGATACCCAATTTTTTTAGCTTCTGAAAGTGCCACTTGTACATCCGTAAGGTTTTCATCGCTACTTTGGATAATGGGTATATTGTTAGCAACAGCTACCTGTTTAGCCATAATTTTATCACCCAATGCCTTTAGAACAGACACTTTAGGACCTACAAAAATGATTCCGTTGTCCTCACATTTTTGGGCAAATTCCGCATTCTCCGAAAGAAATCCATATCCAGGGTGAATGGCATCTACATTATTCTCTTTAGCCACTTTAATAATGGCATCAATATTCAAATATGGCTTTAATGGCTCTTTGTCCTCTCCTATTTGGTAACACTCATCTGCTTTATAACGATGCAAGGAATAACGATCCTCAAAGGTATATATACCAACTGTTTTGATTCCTACTTCAACACAAGCCCTAAATATTCTTATGGCAATTTCTCCTCTATTTGCTACTAAAACCTTTTTGATTTTCATCTATATTCCGTATTAAAATACACTCATATAATTTAGATATATGAGGCGTGCAAAATTACTGCTTTTGGGCATGTATAGCAATATATGAAATAAATATATATAAGGAATTTTGTTACAATTTAATATTATTGAAAAGGGTATTCCAACACCAGTTATAAATTGAAACTTGAACCAAGAAATAGATTTTAAAAATCAATGACAAAATTTAAAAGGATATTCCCCTCTTCATCAACATCCAGTTCATACGTATAGAGTCCAATTGGCAAAGCTGTCTCCCCAACGAAATCTATAGGCTGTAAGGTATAGGTTTCACCTCCAGATTTTATTTGAATATATGCGTACTTATAAGCTGTTTCATATTCTAAATATTCAGAAAATTCATCTGAGCCTACATTTTCATGTATCGTTTCATGGTCACCAACTTGTACTTCTTCAAAAACCAATTCACTAATATTTTTGATTCTAAGGTTTACCATTTCAACATCATCATCCCTATCAGTGCAACCAATAGTTAACAATGTAAAAATAAAGGATAGGATTAAAACCGCTTTTCTCATTAGTATTGTTTTTTTTTAAGAAGATGTTATATACCAATAACGGTTGCTTTTCGCAATTATTCTATCTTACAAAAACCGGTTGGTCCTCTCTTAAGGTATGCTCCTTACTATAGATATATTCATCGCTATCAAAACCTTTTATATCCTCTAAAGTTTTGGCATCAGTATCCAAAATGTAGCGCACCATAGAACCACGGGCTTTTTTTGCAAAGAAGCTAATAACTTTTAACTTATCGTTCTTCCAATCTTTAAAAATGGGAGTAATTACTGGTACTTTAAGAGCCTTTACGTCTACAGCATTAAAATATTCATTACTCGCTAAATTGATAAAAAGCTCATCATCATCTAATTCTGAGTTGAACCGTTGTGCAAGATCTTTTTTCCAAAATTCGCACAAGTTTTTTTTTCTTGCCACTTTTAGTTGAGTTCCCATTTCCAAACGGTAGGGTTGTATTAAATCTAAGGGTCTCAAAACACCATACAATCCTGATAATATTCTAAGTGTATCTTGCAATTGCAACAATTTATCTTCTGGAATAGAATAAGCATCTAATCCTTGATACACATCGCCATTAAAAGCATACACCGCAGGTCGGGCATTTTCCGTAGTAAAAGGCACAGAAAAGTCTTGATTTCGTTGCCAATTTAGTTCCGCTAAATTATTGGAAATACCCATTAACTTAGACAATGCTTTGGGTTTTTTCTTTGCCAAAATCTTATTCAATTTTTCTGCCTGTTCCAAGAAATGAGGTTGCTCAAATTGGGCTGTGGGTAACGGACTTTCAAAATTCAATGATTTAGCGGGAGATATAACAATTTTCATTTTCAGCTATTCTTTTTAATGCAAGATAAAAGTAATTGCTTTTTTGGAATATATCAGTCTTACAAAAGAAGTGTTTTCTATAATGCTATCGACAAATACTATTTTTAAGATTAATGGTTGGAATATCCTCTCCACTTTTCAATACAATTAGCCATATCAGCTGGTATTTCTGTATCAAAGCGCATTTTTTCCTTGGTAACTGGATGTACAAATCCAAGTGTTTTTGCATGTAACGCCTGTCTAGGCAAAACCTTAAAGGTATTATCCACAAACTGTTTGTATTTGGTAAACGTAGTCCCTTTTAAGGCCTTATCTCCGCCATAGCGTTCATCATTAAACAAGGTGTGTCCAATATATTTTAAATGTACACGTATTTGGTGTGTTCTACCCGTTTCCAGTTTGCAAGACACCAAAGTTACATACCCTAGTCTTTCCAAAACCTTATAATGGGTCACGGCCTCTTTTCCTTGGTCGCCTTCAGGAAAAACATGCATTTGAAGCCTATTCTTTGGGTGTCTGGCCAAATGTCCTTCAATTGTACCACTATCATTTTCCATATCACCCCATACAAGGGCTACATATTCCCGCTCTGTAGTTTTATCAAAAAATTGCTTTGACAAATGTGTCATAGCCTGTTCCGTTTTAGCAATTACCAAAAGACCAGAAGTGTCTTTATCTATCCTATGCACCAAACCTGGTCGTTCATTACTATTTTCAGGTAAATTCTCTATATGGAACACCAACGCATTGATTAATGTTCCTGAATAGTTTCCATGACCAGGATGAACTACCATTCCTGCAGGTTTATTCACTACTAAAAGGGCATCATCTTCATATACGATGTCTAAAGGTATGTCCTCCGGCACCAATAGGAACTCATATGGAGGATGTTCAAACATTACTTTCACCTCATCCTGAGCCCTGACCTTATAGTTTTGTTTTACTATTGCATCATTGACCCATATATGTCCGCTTTTTGCTGCTTTTTGTATTTTGTTTCTAGTTGCATTTTCAATAAAATTCATTAAAAATTTATCCACACGCAACGGCTCTTGCCCTTTAGACGCAACAAACTTATGATGCTCATAAAGCTCATTGTCGTTATCATTAGGCTCTAGATTTTCTTGAGAATCCATGTTATTCAGAATCAGCTTTTATACGGGCACTATTTGGGATTGTACCATTCCCGCAAATAAGTTCAATTTTAGAAGTCTTGGGCAGTTTGTCGCCAGGTTTGACATACTTCCCCTTATATTTAATATAATAGACCATATCCTTTCCTATTTGATCAATATATGTAATCCTTTGCACATCCAGACCAACAGCTTTAAGCATAGAAGAAGCATTACGTTCCGTTACCTGTATTATTTTAGGAACAGTCACCTTTTTATAACCAGAAGGATTTACAGTGATATAAATTTTTCTATTTTCTTTTACTTTATTACCGGCAGATGGTGTTTGATCAATAATTGAAAACCTTGGATAACTTGGGTCATAATTGGCAGAATCTATCACTTCATACCTAAGTTCGGCATCCTCTATTGCTTTTCTCATTTCCATCACTGATAGCTTGGACAAGTTTGGAACGGTAACAAATTCCCCATGGTTGGTAGCGCCTTTTAACCAATTTAATGCCAAGAACACCAAAATGATTACTGCCAAAAGAGCCAAACCTAATTGAATTAGGAATGTTCTACTTTTTAAAAAGTTAAAAAAATTCTTCATTGTTGATGTGTTAAGTGGGCAAATATAGCAAACCCAATGCTTTTTTCTTTATTATAAATACGTGATATTTGTTTAATCAGATTAAACATTTCAATTGAATATGAAAAAAAATGTCGCCATTATAATGGGAGGTTACTCCAGCGAGTATAAAATATCATTAAAAAGTGGCAATGTGGTCTATGATTATTTAGACAAGGAAAAGTTCAAGGCATACCGCATTCACATTTTAAAAGACAAATGGGTTTATGTTGATGAAACTGAAACTGAATACCCTATAAATAGAAGTGATTTTTCCATAGAAATTAAAAATAGAAAACTGAATTTCGACTGTGTTTTCAACGCCATACACGGTACTCCTGGTGAAGATGGCCTAATGCAAGCCTATTTTGAATTAATTGGGTTACCACAAACTTCTTGCGATTATTACCAAGCAGCACTAACATTTAATAAAAGAGATTTTTTAAGCACCTTGAAACCCTATGGAATAAAATCTGCCGAATCTTACTTCTTAAATCTTGGTGATACAATTGATACAGACGCAATTGTGAAAAAAGTTGGTTTGCCTTGTTTTGTAAAGGCAAATAAAGCAGGTAGTAGTTTTGGCATTTCTAAAGTATATAAAAAAGAAAACTTGGGCATGGCCATTGATAAAGCCTTTAAAGAAGATAATGAAATCATCATTGAAGCTTTTCTTGAGGGCACGGAAGTTTCTGTTGGAGTAATTACATATAAAGGGGAAACCAAAGTTTTACCCATTACGGAAATAGTTACAGAAAACGATTTTTTTGACTATGAAGCCAAATATGAGGGGAAATCCGTTGAAATTACGCCTGCAAGAATTTCAAAAGAACAAGAAAAGAATGTTTCTAAAATTGCCAAACAAGCATATGAGGTTTTAAAAATGAAGGGATATTCCAGAAGTGAATTTATATTTATTGGAAATGAGCCCTATATGTTGGAAATGAACACTACTCCAGGTTTAACAACCGAAAGTATTTTACCTCAGCAGGCAAAAGAAGCAGGAATAACACTTTCTCAACTATTTGGAAGCGCCATTGACGAAGCTTTAAGGGAAAAATAAGTACCTTTCAATCACATAATACAGTACATAAATGAAACGTGCCATATTTCCAGGTTCCTTTGACCCGCTTACATTAGGTCACTATGATATTATTAAAAGAGGTCTAACACTCTTTGACGAAGTTATTATAGCAGTTGGCATCAATGCTGAAAAGAAATATATGTTTACCCTAGAGGAGCGCAAAAAGTTTATTATCGAAGCATTTAAAGATGAACCAAAAATTAAAGTCAAAACATATCAAGGGCTTACAGTTGACTTTTGTAAAAAAGTAAATGCGGACTTTATTCTTAGAGGCCTAAGAAATCCTGGTGATTTTGAATTTGAAAAAGCAATTGCGCATACCAATAGAAGCCTTTCTGAAATAGAAACTGTTTTTCTTCTTACTTCTTCTGGCAAATCATTTATTAGCTCTTCTATTGTTAGGGATGTAATTAGAAACGGTGGTGATTTTACGGGACTAGTTCCAGATACCGTAGTGGTAAAATCACTCTAGTTTTCAACAAATAAGAGAATTGACTTACAAACTTCTTTCCTTTTTTTAGTGCTATAACTCAAAAAACATGGCCAACACAACAACTTTTGGCTAATTCACAACAATCTCACTGGATAAATTCAAAATCCGTTTAATTTAGTAGGAAAATTCAGTCAAATTGTGAAAGGCAAAATGATATCTACGCAAAACTACTTAATAAAACAGCTGCCAAAAGCTACTGTCTTTATAAATACCAAATTTGAAGTCATCCATGTTTCTGACAAATGGATCAACTATTTTGACTATTCAAATATAGATTTAATAGGTAAAAACATATTTGAATTATTTGATTCTGTAAGTAAAGAATGGCATCAAGTAATCGAAGATTGTTTGTTGGGAAAATCTAGTGATTCTGGTATTGAAATGCATTTTGACTCCGAAGGGAAAAAAAAATGGTTTGAGTGGGTAAACATTCCTTGGTATGATGAATACGAAAACATCATTGGAGTAATAGTGCAAACAGAAGACATCACCAAAAAAGTGCTTACTGAGCTAAGGTTCAACAAAATGGAAGCGCTATTAACGGAGAAATTAGAAATTGCTAAAATTGGAAATTGGGAATATGATGCCATAACTGACACCTTAATTTGGTCCAAAATGACCAAAATGATTCATGAAGTCCCTATGGACTATGTTCCCGATGTTGAAACCGCCATTAATTTTTACAAAGAGGGGTATGATAGAAATGTATTGTCCATGGCAATGTTCAATGCCAGTAATCATGGCACCTCCTGGAAAAATAAATTACAACTTATAACCGCTAAAGGAAAAACGGTATGGGTTATTGCAGCTGGTAAGCCAATATTTACAGATGGAAAATACACAGGGCTCATAGGTACATTTCAGGATATTACTGAGCAAGTACAAACAGAAATAAAAACAATTGAAAGAAAAAATCTTCTAAGGGCACTGATAGATAATCTCCCTCTTAATGTCTATATAAAGGATTTGGAATCAAAAAAAATATTGGTCAACAAAGCCGAAATTGAGTTTTCGGGATTTGAAAAAGAAGAAGACCTAATAGGTAAAGATGATTTTGATTTTTTAGATGAAAGCAGTGCAAAAATGTGTCGCGAAGAAGATGTATCTGTAATGAAATCTTTAAAACCACTGCTGGACAAAGAAGATGTAATCATTAGAAAAGATGGAAAATCTTCCACCTTTTTAACATCAAAAATTCCATTAATTGAAGAAGGAGGCAACGTTACTGGACTCATAGGGTTTAGCTTGGATATATCAAACCTTAAACAAAAAGAAGAAGAACTGAGAAATTTAATCAATGTGACTTCCTTACAAAACAAGAAACTTATTGATTTTGCTCATATCATATCACATAATTTAAGATCACATACTGCTAATTTTTCTATGCTTTTGGAATTTCTTGTAAATGAAAAGAAAGAAAAAGAAAAGAAAAAGATTATAAGCATGCTGGTTAAAGCCTCAGATAATTTATTGGAAACACTTGGTAATTTAAATGATGTCATCACCATAAACACCAATACAACTTTAAAAAAGAAGTCCATACGGATGAATGATAAAATAGACATTGTAAATACCAAATTGAAAACACTTCTAAAAAACAATAAGGCTAAAATTAAAAACAAGGTGTCAAATAATGATTATATAACTGCTGTGCCATCATATTTGGAAAGCATTTTAATGAATTTCATTACCAATGCCGTTAAATACAAACACGCTGATAGGGACCCAATAATCACCTTATCTCTTACAAAAAATAATGATTATTCCATCTTAAGTATAGCCGATAATGGAATTGGAATCGATTTAAAAAAATATGGCGATAAATTATTTGGAATGTACAAAACATTCCATAACAATGCAGATGCAAAAGGAATTGGCCTATATATTACTAAAAACCAAATAGAAGCAATGAGCGGGAAAATAATCACTAGTAGTGAAGTGGGAAAAGGAACTATTTTTAATATATATTTTAATGAAAGAATTTAATGAAAGAATTTAATGCCATATGCATCATTGATGATGACCCAATTACAGTATTTGGGATAAAAAAAATGCTGAGCATAGTTACTAAGTGCGACAACATTATCACCTATTATAACGGAAAGTTAGCAATAGATGGTCTTAGAGAGATAGTAAACAACAATGAAGATATTCCAGATATAATATTCTTGGATATTAATATGCCAATAATGGATGGATGGCAGTTCTTGGAAGAATTTATTGCTATTCCAATGAAAAAAAAGATACGGATAAACATTGTTACTTCATCCATTGATCCTTTGGACATAAAAAAGGCCGAAATGTACAAGTCAATGTCCCATCATACTGTAGTGTTTAACAATAAGCCTATTACAAGAAGTGTTATTGAAGAGATAACAAACGCAGCTTAGTTTAATAAGCTTAATAATTTGTTTATTTTTGAATTTGAGAACCAGTTTATAACAACTGGTTACCTATCAAAAAATACAGACAAATGAAACGCTTTTTGTTATTTACAGTACTACTTGGTTTTCTTTCATGTGAAGAAAAACAGGAGGATTTAGTGGTTAATTTTCAAACTCATTTTGAGCACTCCAAAGGAGAAGAGACCGCCACATATGACCAAACAATAGCATTCTACATAGAACTTGCCAAGGAATTTCCAAAACTTAACATACGGACCATAGGTGAGACCGATAGTGGTTTTCCTTTGCATATCGTGACATATAATCCTGAGGGAGATTTCAACTTTCAAAAAATCCGAGAGGACAAGACCATTATTCTTATCAATAATGGCATTCATGCAGGAGAAAGTGATGGTATAGATGCTACAATGCTCTTATATCGAGATTTGGTTACAGAAAAATTAACTCCTCCAAAAAATACTGTTTTAGTCACTATCCCTATTTATAATGTTGGGGGAGCTTTAAATAGAAATGCTACAACACGAGTAAATCAGAATGGCCCAAAATCTTACGGGTTTCGTGGAAATGCCAAAAATTATGACCTCAATAGGGATTTTATTAAGACTGATTCTAAAAATGCCAGAACATTTGCCAACATTTTTCATTTAGTACAACCAGATATTTTCATAGACAACCATGTAAGCAATGGGGCTGACTATCAATATGTTCTGACACATCTTTTTACCCAACACAATAAATTGGGTAATGAGTTGGGAGACTACCTGCACAATAGTATGATGCCTTCTCTAGAAGCCGAATTGACTAAGGACAATTGGGATATTACACCCTACGTAAATGTATTCAATGAAGTGCCAGAAAATGGATTTTCTCAATTCATGGATCATCCCAGATATTCCACAGGGTATACCACACTATGGAACACCTTGGGTATGATGGTTGAAACACATATGCTAAAACCTTATAAAAAAAGAGTTGAAGGCACCTATCAACTTATGGTAAAAATGATAGCTATTGCAGAAAAAGATGGTAAGAAAATAAAAACACTAAGAAAAGAAACCCTAGCGAATCAATTAAAACAAGAAATGTATTATCACAATTGGCAAATAGACACCTCCAAAACTTCTACATTGCAGTTTAAAGGATATGAAGCTGATACTATTCCAAGTGAGATAACAGGGTTCCCAAGACTTAAATATGACAGGGAAAAACCTTTTACCAAAGAAGTAGTTTACAGCAATTATTTTGTGCCATTAGATACCATAAAAATTCCAGAAGCATATCTTGTTAAAAAAGAATGGTCCAAAGTGATTGACTTACTCGGTTTAAACAACATCAACTACACGACATTGGAAAAGGACACCTTGCTTACAGTAGAATCTTATAGAATTGATGATTATAAAACTCGGACCAATGCTTATGAGGGGCATTACCCACATTATGAAACAAGCGTTTCCATGTCCACAAAAAAAATACAATTTTATAAAGGAGATTATTTGATTCCTACCAATCAAATAGGAATGAGGTACATTTTGGAGACTTTGGAGCCAGAAGCAATGGATTCTTTTTTTAACTGGAATTTCTTTGATACAGTACTTCAGCAGAAAGAAGATTTTTCCCCTTATGTTTTTGAGGAAGTAGCTTTAGAAGTTTTAAAAAACAACGACAGTTTAAAATTAGAATTTGAACTTAAAAAAGTTAATGACTTGGAGTTTTCAGAAAATTGGTATGCGCAATTAAATTGGATTTTTCAACATTCCAAACATTATGAACAAGCTCACTTACAATACCCAATTTATAGGCTTTCAAAGTAAATTGAAACTAATCTTTAAACAAGATTTTAATGTTTGTATACGAGTTATTTAATGCTTTTTTTATTTTGTTGGGCCCTTTCCATTTCACTTTCTCAATACCTTCATCTTTTTGGCCTACTAACTCCCCTTTATAGGATGTCTTCATGGCATACCAATGCACTTCTTTTAACTTGTATACACCATTTCTTTTAAAAACATGATATGTGGTTTTAAGAAAGTTTTCAATTTTAAGCCCTCTAACACCTGTTTCTTCTTCAACTTCTCTAATTGCACATGCCTCAATTGTTTCTCCTTTATTCAATTTTCCTTTGGGTAAATCCCATTTATCATTCCTATAAATAAAGAGTACTTTTCCAGATTTATTGGTCACCACACCACCTGCCGCAACAACTAATGGGATTTTTTTAGTAAACTTCTTTAAAAGTTCTTCATGATTGGGATGATATATATAAGCTTCAGTTTGCTTCTTTTTCACCAAAGAGTCTATAGCATCGTTAATGGCTTCCCCGTTTAATAAAAAATATTTTTGATTTACAGTATCTGATAACTTATTTGTTAAAATCAGTGGAGCTTCATTAACAAAAACTTTATACATTTGCGGTATGGTTTTAGACAAAGATACAGCTAAAAAGACAGCAGAACTTCTATTGCAAATTAATGCAATTAAGTTGAATCCTGAAAATCCGTTTACCTGGGCATCTGGATGGAAATCCCCAATCTATTGTGATAATAGGGTTTTACTCTCATACCCAGCAATACGAACTTATATTAGGGAAGAAATAGCAAAACAAGTTGAATCTTTGTATGGAAAACCAGATGTAATTGCTGGTGTGGCCACAGGCGCAATAGGTATAGGTATTTTAGTTGCCCAAGCCATGGGACTACCGTTCATTTATGTTAGGCCTGAAGCTAAAACCCATGGAAGGCAAAACCAAATAGAGGGTCATTTAGGGGCTAACCAAAATGTGGTTGTTATAGAAGACCTAATAAGTACCGGGAAAAGTAGTCTTAATGCAGTTGACGCCTTGAAAGAGGCTGGGGCCACAATAAAAGGAATGGTAGCAGTTTTTACATATGGCTTTGATGTAGCAACAACAAATTTTAAAGATAAAAACGTTGTCCTACATACCCTTTGTGATTATGAACAACTTGCACAATTGGCATTAGAGACCAATTATATAAAAGATGAACAATTAAACACACTATTGGAATGGAGAAAGAGTCCTTCCACATGGAAACAATAAAATTATGCATATAGAATCACCAAAAAAAACCGTTAGCAAAAGCAGCAAGGAAGTCTATGAATTCCTTATTGATGTTAATAATTTTGAATGCTTAATGCCGGAAAATATTGCGAAATTTGAAGTTTTAAGCAATGATAAATTTCTTTTTGCATTAAAGGGAATGCCAGAAATTATATTGAAACAAAAGGAAATTATTCCCTATGAAAAAGTTGTTCTAGGTGCTGCAAGTGACAAGCTCCCTTTTACCCTTACAGCTGATATCACTACTATTGATGAAAATAACAGTGATGTAATTCTACATTTTGAAGGAAAATTTAATGCCATGATGGCAATGATGATAAAAACTCCAATTACCAATTTTATTGGGACGTTAGCAGATAATTTGAGTAAAATATAACTTAATATAAAAGCTTAAGTTCCTTTAAATCAAATTCTCCTAGAATATCATCTTCCAATGTCACTAAAAGTTTTCCTTGCAATGATATTCCTCTTATAAAGCCCATAAACATTTCGTCCTTCTCATTTATAAAGGTTGATGGTTTGTCCTTTCTAAAAAGTAAATTTTCATATTCAGTCCTTAATTGTTCAATGGTTTTTCCTTCCGAAACTTCAAACCTGTTTTCTATTTTTTCCATGATGGATACCAACATTTCGTCCAAATCAATATTTTGTCCCAAAATTAATTTCAAAGATGAAACATTTGGCAGTCCTCCAAACTTTAATTGATTCACATTTAACCCTATTCCAACGACCGAAGATTGAATGTTTGTTCCAGAAAGCATATTTTCAATTAAGATTCCGCAAATTTTTGCATTACCTGACAGAATGTCGTTTGGCCATTTTATCCTTAAATCAGGCACATTTAGCCCTTTTAAAGTATCGTGAATAGCCAAGGAAATTATAATATTTAATATAAACTGTTCTTTTACTACCAGCTTATTTAACCTCTTCAAGAAGCTGAATGTCAGATTTTTACCTTCTTCTGAAGCCCATGTAGTACCCATCTGACCCCTACCTCTCAATTGTTTTTTAGCAGCTACCACCGTAAGGTCATCCAATATATTATCGCACAATAAGTTCTTTAAATAAGTACTTGTTGAATCGGTGGCATTAAGTTTGATTATTTGCATAGTTATAGCGGATAGAACATTAGTGCAATCTTATATTCAAATCTATAGCTAAGAAAACAAAAAAATAATAACTTTGTAAAAATTTAAAATTTTTGAATGCAGAAAACGAAAGCTAGTGCAGATGAGTTAATTACTTTAATCTTACATGGAATAGAAGAAGTTAAAGGAAATGACACTAACTTATTGGATCTTAGGAAAATTGAAAACACCGTTTGCGACTACTTTATTATATGCAGTGGAACATCCAATACCCATGTAAGTGCAATCGTAAGCTCTATACAAAAAACAGTAAGCAAATCCATAAAAGACAAACCATGGCATGTTGAAGGCTTAGAAAATGCCGAATGGGTGTTAATGGATTATGTCAATGTTGTTGTGCATGTATTCCAAAAACACATTCGCGAATTCTACGATATAGAAGGCCTTTGGGGAGATGCCAAAGTAACCAAAATAGAAAATAGCGTTAATCAGTAAAAAAAAAGAATGGCTAAAGATAAAAATACAAGTCCCAAAAAACCAAAATTCAGCTCATGGTGGATTTATGGATTAATTGCAATATTGTTGATTGGTTTTCAATTTTTGGGAGGCAGTGGTATGAATAGTACTGAAAAAACAACAACTTCAGAACTCCAAGAATATTTACGCAATGGTGATGTATCGAAAATACTTATTATTACAAATACACGCCAAGCCAAAGTCTTTTTAACAGAAGAAGCTTTACAAAAGGACGTGCATAAAGATGTTGCTAAAAAGCCATTTATTCCTTCTACTGGAATACTACCGCAATATATACTCAACTATGGAGATTTACAGAATTTTCAAGATGATATCAAAAAATTAAAGCAAGATAACAACCTCGATACTATTGTTGATTTTGATACAGAATCAAATGTATTCATGGAAATGTTATTGGGTATTTTACCTTTTATTTTGATAATAGGTATATGGATTTATTTAATGCGCAGAATGTCAGGTGGCGGTGGCGGTGCTGGCGGACAAATCTTTAATATTGGAAAATCCAAAGCCAAACTTTTTGATGAAAACACAGATTCTAGAACCTCATTTAAAGATGTAGCTGGATTAGAAGGTGCAAAGGAAGAAGTGGAGGAAATCGTGGAATTCTTAAGAAATCCTGACAAGTACACCTCTTTAGGAGGTAAAATCCCTAAAGGTGCATTATTGGTGGGACCTCCAGGAACAGGAAAAACATTATTAGCAAAGGCCGTAGCTGGAGAAGCTAAAGTTCCTTTTTTCTCTTTATCAGGTTCAGATTTTGTTGAAATGTTCGTAGGTGTAGGTGCATCAAGAGTTAGAGACTTATTTAAACAAGCAAAAGAAAAATCACCAGCAATCATATTCATTGATGAAATTGATGCTATTGGTCGAGCAAGAGGAAAAAACAACTTCACCGGCGGCAATGATGAAAGAGAAAACACGCTTAACCAGTTGCTTACAGAAATGGATGGGTTCGGCACAAATACCAATGTAATTGTATTAGCAGCTACCAACCGTGCAGATGTATTGGACAAAGCTTTAATGAGAGCAGGTAGGTTTGATCGTCAAATCTATGTGGATCTTCCAGATATAAGAGAACGGAAAGAAATTTTTGAGGTACACTTAAGACCAATTAAAACTGCTGAAACATTAGACGTGGACTTCCTATCCAAACAAACACCTGGCTTCTCAGGTGCTGATATTGCCAATGTATGTAATGAAGCCGCATTGATTGCTGCTCGTAAAGAGAAAAAAGCGGTGACCAAACAGGACTTTTTAGATGCAGTTGATAGAATTGTTGGCGGTTTAGAAAAGAAAAACAAAATCATAACTCCAGGTGAGAAAAAGACTATCGCATATCATGAAGCCGGTCATGCAACTGTTAGTTGGATGTTGGAACATGCTGCACCTTTGGTAAAAGTAACCATTGTACCTAGAGGGCAATCGCTAGGGGCTGCTTGGTATTTACCTGAAGAACGTCTTATTGTGCGTACAGAACAGATGAAGGATGAAATGTGCGCCACTTTAGGAGGTAGGGCTGCAGAAAAAGTAATCTTTAATAAAATATCTACGGGTGCATTAAGCGACTTGGAAAAAGTGACCAAGCAGGCAAGAGCCATGGTTACCGTGTATGGTCTTAGTGATGTAATAGGCAATCTTACCTATTATGATTCTTCTGGACAAAACGATTATGGTTTCTCCAAACCATATAGCGAACAAACAGCTCAAAAAATTGATCTAGAGATTTCAAAACTCATAGAAGAACAGTATGATCGTGCTGTAACCTTATTGGAAAAGCATAAAGTAAAACTTTCAGAATTAGCAGAACGTTTATTAGAAAAAGAGGTTATCTTTAAGGATGATTTAGAGAAAATCTTTGGAAAAAGACCATTCGATAAAGATTCTGAAGAAGAAACTGTTAGTGAAAAACCAGTTGAAAAGACAGAAAAGGAGAAGGAATAAAGTGTGTTACGTGAAGTTTTGTACTATTAATGGGGTTATTTGATAAGTTATTTGGTGGAGGGAGTAAGAAGGATTCCAAAGAAACTTTGGAAACAAGGGGCGCTCACATGCCTAACCTTAATATCCCCATTGATGAGAAATTTACCATTTATTTCAAAAAAAACGGTGGAAAATTTCTGTATTGTGAATCTTTCTCTGAAGTAGCTGAAGCTCTAAAAAATATTCTAGTAGAAAATCAATGGGAAAACCATCCCTTCTTTTCGATGAATCCAAGATTGGAAGAGAAATTTTCAAAAGAGAATATTACCTTTACTGATAGAGCTCACAAAAGTGAAATATTCTTTACGACATGTGAACACTTGGTTGCCCAAAATGGTTCAATTTTGGTTTGTTCTAATCAGCTTAAGGAGAAAAAACTTCATGAATTACCCTCTAACCTTATTGTATTTGCCACAACCAGTCAGTTAATAGATTCCATAGGTGAAGGTTTAAAAACTATAAAGAAAAAGTATAAAGGCCGTATTCCAGCCAATATTACGACCATAAAACATTTTCAACTAACTCCAGAAAACAAAAATGATTTCCTTTCTTATGGCAGCACTTCCAAAAATTTATATTTATTATTGATGGAAGATTTATAATATGAGAGAGATTCTTAGGCGTTTGATTACTGGAGCGGTATTTGTTGTTTTACTGTTATCTACAATTTTTTTAAGCTCTGATGCTTTTGATTTTTTATTCATGACCTTTGGGCTTATTTGCCTATATGAATACAAACGATTGGTTAGCCTTAAAGGTTATCATATTTTTATTGCCTATTTGGGATTGTGGTGGGCATATATATACATCATTAAAGACCATGTTCCCATCCTTATTTTACTGCTCATAACAATTACTGTAAATTTTGCATTATTGGTCTATCTATTTTCTAAAAAAGAGCGACAATTCAATACCTTGCAAAAATTTATCATTGGACTTTTTTATATTGGGGGTGGATGCATTTTTTTAACCATGATTCCATATAAAAATAATGATTTTGCACAGCTTTTAATAATGGGTATCTTTATTTTGATATGGGTAAATGATTC
This sequence comes from Flavobacteriaceae bacterium, assembly GCA_002746415.1. Taxonomy (GTDB): domain Bacteria; phylum Bacteroidota; class Bacteroidia; order Flavobacteriales; family Flavobacteriaceae; genus Saonia. The sequence goes on from NVXD01000022.1 coordinate 43,026, forward strand.
CTTTGCATATTTAGTGGGCATGAGTATTGGTCGAACAAAATTATATCCATCGGTTTCTCCCAAAAAAACAATTGAAGGTTCTTTGGGAGGACTAGTTTTTGCAATAATAGCAGCCTTTATTATGGCTAAATACGATACCACCCTAACATTATTACAATGGATAACTCTTGCCATTGTCATTGTTGTGATGGGCAGTTTGGGAGATTTAGTTGAATCAAAATTTAAACGTGTAGCTGGAGTTAAAGATAGCGGCGCTATTTTACCAGGTCATGGAGGAATGCTGGACCGTTTAGACAGTTTAGTCTTTGCCGCCCCGTTTGCATATTTAACGTTAAATATTTTTGTCAATGTTTCATAGAGAAGGTCAAAAAATTATACTGATCACTTTTTTTTTAGTTAGTGCCATAGTGCTTTTATCTCATTTTTATGTTGCCAATCCTTGGTTGGAATTGGGAATACAAATTGGGGCAGTCGTTTTATTAATACTGATATTACAATTCTTTAGAAACCCAAAAAGACAGATAAACCCAAGTTTTGATGAAATACTAGCACCAGTAGATGGCAAAGTAGTTGTCATTGAAGAGGTAGAAGAAACCGAATACTTTAAAGATAAGCGCTTGCAGGTTTCTATTTTTATGTCTCCAATCAATGTGCATGTTACCCGTTATGCGGTATCAGGTAGCATAAAATACTCTAAGTACCATCCTGGGAAATATTTAGTGGCATGGCACCCTAAAGCCAGTACTGAGAATGAACGCACCTCTGTGGTCATTAATACACCAAAATTTGGAGATATTCTTTATCGGCAAATAGCTGGAGCTGTAGCAAGACGAATAGTAAACTATGCAGAAGTTGGTGAAAGCGTACAGCAGGGCACAGATGCAGGGTTCATTAAATTTGGTTCTAGGGTAGATTTATTCTTACCTTTAGATAGTGCCATAGCTGTAAAACTGAATCAAAAAGTAGTAGGAGCCAAAACTTGTATTGCCACTAAGGCAAAAAGGGATGAAGAATGAAAAATTACATAAAAAATTTGCTAAAGCAGTTGACCTAGTAAACAGCTACGAGAAACCATTTCCAGCGGATCTTCTTTTAAAACTTTATGCTTATTATAAAATAGCCAATGAAAACTTTGGAAACCCAGGGAGTAGAACTCCTTTAATAAATGCTTTCAAGGCCAACGCATTAATACAGGCAAAAGATATAAGTAGGGAACAAGCAATGAAAAATTATATAAAGCTGGTAAATAAGGAAGTCACACAGAAAAAAAAGTAACACAAATTACTCTTAAGCAACCATCTTTAATTTAGGCGTTTTTTCCTTTTCCCTATAGGTGAAATAAAGCCCCCCTAGAATTGTGATAATATAGTATAGACCTATTAAATAGCTTCCCCAAGACAAATAGATGTTTAGCCCAAACCAATCACCTGTATAAGTTATAAAAACAAGGGCAGCAAAACCTCTAAAAACTTCAATCCAAACAGCATATTTTGCTCTATCCATAAGTGTTGTATATCCGTATACGCCCACAAAAACAAATCCGCTATATAGCAATAAACCATTGGGCCCAATTTTTCCAAAATTGTAAAACATAAACATAATCAATGAAAAACTAGCCAATAGCTGAAAAATAGCATACCATTGAAAGGCTACAGACGCTGTGGCCTTATATTTATCAAAATGATAGACATTTTCAATAATTTCTATGGGATATTTTTCTTTCACATCTTCTGGACGCCATCCCGTGGGCATAAACCATATGCGTAGCTTATCTTTAAAACTCTTGGTTCGCCAAGCATCTTGTATCAACCGCCATAAGTGCTGAAAATTAATAAGCACTGGGTTCCATGTATGTACTGGTTTTAATACTCCAAATTGAGGTGGGTTTTCATCCAACTCTTCTTGAAAAGTACCAAACCAACGATCCCAAATACACAGAATGGCAGATAAATTCTTATCAATATACTCTGGATTAATAGCATGGTGCACCCTATGTTGTGATGGTGTCACAAAAACATATTCAAACCACCCTAATTTTCCAATATGCTTGGTATGATACCAAAATTGAGCAAATAAATGGACAGGGGCTATGATTGCTATAACACTACCCGGAACTCCAAGTAACGCAGCCGGAATTAGAAATAAGGCATAAAAACCCAATAAATTAGATATAGGTTGTCTTAATGCACAACCTAAATTATATTCTTCGCTGCTATGATGAATCATATGCGTATTCCAAAAATAATTAACATGGTGACTTAAACGGTGGTTCCAATAACTGGCAAAATCTATTGCTACAAAACCTATTACCCATACCACCCAAGTAGCTTCGATTTCCATTAAAGCTATATATTCTAACAAAAATGGGTAAGAAATCAGCACTAAAACTAACCCTAAAGAGTCTTTAATAATATTGGTTAATCCAGAACTGACACCTGAAACTGTATCCATGACATTATGCGTCTGGTTTTTTACAAAATACCCATAAGCTATTTCTCCTAATAATAATAGCAAAAAAAATGGGTTTGCGTATAAAAGTGCTGTTGCATAGGCTTCCATAATCTTAAAGGCTTAATTGTTAAATAAATATACAGAAACTTAAACAAATTCAAAAAGCATTCTTTGTTCTAAAAACAAAGCCCTTGCCATGAATATTTTCTATTTTGATTTTTGGGTCCTTTTCCAAGTACTTTCTTAAGCGGGTAATAAAAACATTTAGACTTTTTTTGTTGAAATAATCATTCTTACCCCATATCCTATTCAAAATATCTTTATGAGTGCAAAGCTCATCTTCATGGGACGCCAAAAGCTTCAGCAATTCGTTCTCTCTAGAGGTTAAATGAATGACCTCATCATTAAAGAACAATTCTTGGGTGGTACTCTTTAAATGATATTCGCCAATTTTAAAATCTAACTTTTGAACTATTTGCCCCGTCGGTTTATTTAATCTTAAAAGCAACGCATTTATCCGCACCACTAATTCTTCTTCATCAATTGGTTTTTTCAGATAATCAACCGCCCCTACTGAAAACCCTTTTAACACATCTATTTTTAACGACCTTGCAGTCAAAAATATAAAAGGGAGCGTTGGACTTACTTTTCCAATTTCAGATGCCAATGTAAAACCATCCATTTCTGGCATCATAACGTCTAAAATTGCCAAATCAAAAACACCAGATTCGGCCGTACTTAATCCATGAATTGGGTTTTTTTTCCAAACCACATCAAAGCCTTTCATCTTTAAGTATTCAGAAAGTAAATAACCCAGAGAGCCATCGTCCTCAACAAGTAATATTTTATACTTTTTTTCCATTCTTGGTCAATGGGATTTTTAAGAAGATTGTGGTTCCTTTTCCTATTTCACTTTCCACATTAATTCTTCCTTTATGATTGTCCACCACTTTTTTTACATAACTAAGCCCCAATCCATATCCTTTTACTTCATATGTGTCACCATTAGTTACTCGATAATATTTTTGAAAAATACGCTTTTTATCTTTTTCATCAATTCCTCTACCATTATCAATCACTTTAATGACCAATTTACCTTTTTCCTTGTACGTCTCAAGCTCAATTTTTGGCGTATCAGCATATTTTTTAGCATTGTCTAGTATATTGTGAATAGCGTTCTCCAAATGAGAGGCTTCCGCTTTTATAATATAAGGCCCAGGCCCCAAATTGTACGAAAAAGATACGCCTTCCAAAGAAGACACGGCTTTAAACTCTACACAGAGTTTTTGCATATTTGGCATAAAATCCATTCTCTTTAAAGCAAAGACTCTCTTTTTTGTTTCAAGACTGGCAAGTTCTAAAACTTTATCTATATGAAGTTTTAACCTTTCAACCTCTTGACGAATAATCGCCAGGGTTTGTTTTTTATCTTCCGGCACATGCTCTTCTAACATTTTACTTGCTAAGCCAATTGAAAAAACCGGCGTTTTAAGTTCATGCGTAAGATTGTTTATAAACTCATTTGTGGTTGTAATAACGCTTCTTTGCCAATAAAAAGTCCTGAGCACCCATATGACCATGGCAATGATTCCCATAATAAACAACAGACTTGGAAGCGTAAGCCCATTTAATTTGGATAAAAAATAAGAGTTTAAATTTTTGAACTTTAACTCCAGTACCATCCTTTGATTTAGAAGTTTAGGTAAGTACCCTTCCAGTTCAATTGGATAAACTACCAAATTACGCGCTTCCCTAAACACAATGGGGGATTTAAGATAATATGTGGTATCCCTAGCGGATAAGCTATAAGAAAAATCAGCATCTATGCCATTGCTCACTAACTTTTCAGTTAAATAATCATTAAAAAAATGACTCGATGCATCCTTAAGGCTATCAATTTCTAAAGTAAAATAGGATTGATTTTCTTTAATGGATTCACCAACCAAAAATGTCAGCTTATTGTTCCCTTTAAGTTCTTGTTTTATCTGTTCACTTAAGGTTCCTATTTTTCTATTAAATTGAACCTTGGCCAAATTGAGTCCAACTTTTAGATATTGGTACTGCACAACAGCCAAACCCAATATGGATACAGTAAAGACAACTAAATATATATTTCTCTTTTTCAAAACTGCTGCTAAATAACCCAAAAATGATTATTCTTTTTATGTATTTAAGTTTTTGTTTATTTAATTAACTTTTCATTAATCTTTTTACTTTATGATTAACCTTTATGTAATGTACAGAACAGTACTTTAGCACAAGTTATAGTTATCTAATTATTTTAAGCGTAATCTATAAATAATTGATTAATAAGCTGATCATTTCTTCAAACATGATCGGCTTATTTTAATTTATCAATACATGAATTCTTTAAAACAATTTCTACAGAGCAATATTATGGCCATTTCCATTGGCATAGTTTATCTATGGTTTGGGGTTTTAAAATTCTTTCCTGATTTGAGTCCAGCCGATAGTTTGGCAAAAAATACCATGTATGAATTAACATTTGGTTTAGTTCCTTCCAATGTTTCCATTATTTTATTGGCAATATTAGAAACAGGAATTGGGTTGTTCTTAATTTTTAATCTCTACAGAAGAGCAACGATACTAATTGGATTGGCACATATTCTTTTCACCTTTACGCCTTTGTTTCTCTTTCCTGAACAGCTATTCAACAATACTCCTTTTGAATTGACATTATTAGGGCAGTATATTGCCAAAAACTTAATCATTATCTCCGCCCTCATTGCTTTATTAAATGAAAACAAAGCAAAAACTAGGCGCTATTACTCCTATTAAAAGCAAATAAATCTAGATTAATTAGTCGTGTAGTTCTTCAAAATGACACCGATGAACTTATTAAGAATACGCACAATATTAACTCCCCAAACTAGCCAAACTTTTTTCTAAAGTTTCAATTTTGGCCTCTGCATCAGCGGCTTTCTTTTTTTCCATGGCCACAACTTGTTCTGGAGCATTGCTTACAAAACGTTCATTTCCCAATTTCTTTTGTACAGATTGCAAAAACCCTATTGTATAATTTAGCTCTTCGGTTATTTTCTTAATCTCTGCGCCTACATCTATCGCACCGCCAACAGGAATAAAATATTCATTGCTCTTTACCCTAAAACTCAACGAACCGTCCACAGTTTCATTTACATAGGTAATACTGGAAACATTGGTTAATTTCTGTATGACCACATCCCACTTTTTGGAAACCTTTTGCTCATTTAACAAAGAGAGATCCAAAGCGTCCTTCATAGCAATGTTCTTTTCCTTGCGTATGGTACGGACACCAGATATTACCTCTGCTGTAAAATCAAACTCCTTGATTAGCGCTTTATTCACCTCTTTTATTTCTGGCCATTTTGCAACTACCAAAGCCTCTTCTGGAGTACGTGTTTCTATATGCTGCCATATTTCTTCGGACAAAAAGGGCATAAAAGGATGTAAAAGTTTTAGATTTTCCTCAAACAAATGGATTACTGCATTAAAAGTAGTTGCATCCATAGGTTTTTGATAGGCTGGTTTTACAATTTCTAACAACCATGAACAGAAATCGTCCCAAACCAATTTATAAATTGCCATTAACGCATCAGAAATACGATATTTACTAAAGTGGTCTTCAATCTCCAGCAACGTCTGGTTAAATTTAGTCGTGTACCATTCAATCCCTAATCTAGAAGCTTCTGGCTGAGGAAGTTCACTCACCTCCCACCCTTTTATCAATCTAAAGGCATTCCATATTTTATTGGAAAAATTCTTCCCTTGTTGACATAAGGCTTCATCAAACATTAAATCATTACCAGCTGCTGCACTCAACAATAATCCTACACGAACACCATCTGCACCATATTCTTCAATCAATTTTAAGGCATTTGGTGAATTTCCAAGAGATTTAGACATTTTCCGACGTTGTTTGTCGCGCACCAAGCCTGTAAAGTATACATTCTCAAAAGGACGTTCATTACGATACTCATATCCCGAAATAATCATACGAGCTACCCAAAAGAATAGAATATCTGGCCCCGTCACCAAATCATTGGTAGGGTAATAATAGTTTACTTCCTCATTATTAGGGTTTAAAACACCGCCAAAGACGCTTATAGGCCATAACCAAGAAGAAAACCAGGTATCCAATACATCTTCATCCTGTTTAAGGTCATTGATCGTCAGAGCCTTGTCTAGCCCTTTTGAGCTAACAACTTGTTGTGCTTTTTTCAAAGCTTCTTCCTTACTTTCTGCAACAACAAAATCATTCTGACCATCGCCATAGTAATATGCAGGAATTTGCTGTCCCCACCATAATTGACGAGAAATATTCCAATCTCGGATATTTTCCATCCAGTGACGATAGGTATTCTCAAACTTCTTTGGGAATAATTTTACCTCACCATCCTTTAAAACAGCATCTATAGCTGGTTTTGCCAAATCTTGCATGCTCAGAAACCACTGATCCGAAAGCCTAGGCTCTATTACCGCTTTTGTTCTTTCTGACGTTCCTACTTTATTAAGATGCGGCTCTGTTTTTATTAAAAACCCCAATTCTTCCAATTCTTTGGATATTTCTTTGCGAACTACAAACCTATCTTTTCCTTGATAATGAAGTCCATAGCTATTAAGCGTGGCATCTTCATTAAAGATATCCACTACTTCTAGGCTGTGCTTTTCCCCTAATGTCTTATCATTTACATCATGTGCTGGAGTAACTTTTAGACAACCTGTTCCAAATTCTATATCGACATAAGCATCCTCGATAATTGGAATAACCCTATTACAGATGGGAACAATGGCATTTTTTCCTTTTAAATGGTTATATCTCTCATCGTTTGGGTTGATACAGATAGCTGTATCCCCTAAAATGGTCTCTGGTCTTGTGGTGGCTATGGTAACTTTTTCATCAGAACCCTCAATTTGATAGGATAAATAATATAATAACCCTTGTCTTTCCTCATGTATTACTTCTTCATCGGAAAGAGTGGTTTTTGCTTCTGGATCCCAGTTCACCATTCTATGTCCTCTGTAAATCAACCCTTTATCAAATAAATCAACAAAAACCTTGATTACGGAAGCAGACATATCGTCATCCATCGTAAACTTGGTTCTGTTCCAATCACAAGAACAACCCAATTTTTTTAGCTGCTCTAAAATAACGCCACCATACTCATGGGTCCAATCCCAGGCATGGTTTAGAAATTCATCCCTAGAAATATCCGTTTTATCTATACCCTGCTCTTTTAACTTTGCAACCACTTTAGCCTCTGTGGCAATAGACGCATGGTCTGTGCCAGGTACCCAACAGGCATTTTTACCCATTAGACGGGCTCTACGAATCAATACATCTTGTATGGTATTGTTCAGCATATGCCCCATATGGAGCACCCCAGTAACATTTGGTGGCGGAATGACTATGGAATACGGCTCTCTTTCATCTGGAACAGAATTAAAATAACCGTGCTTCATCCAGTAGGAATACCACTGGTCTTCTACCTTTTGGGAATCATATTTTGAAGGAATTTCCATTGTTTTGGTACAATTTTTGTCTTATTACTTTTGGTAACGCAAATGAGTTGCAAAAATACTATGTTAAATTTTAGTAATCCGTATGCTTTTTACCCAATTTTAAAATACGAAACAAAAATAAGTAACGTTATTAACTAACAAAAGAATTTTGGATGATGATGCCAAAACATTTACATTTGAATCCACCCAAAACCAAAAATGATGAAAAAGATAGTATTAGTATTATTTATAGGCCTACTTGGATTTAGTTTAACGGCTCAAAATGGTTCTGCAAAAATAGAATTTACTTCAGAGACCGTTGATTACGGAACAATAGAAAAAGGTAGTGATGGTGTGAGAGTTTTTGAATTCACCAATACAGGTAGCGCACCGTTGATTATAAGCAAAGTAAGCTCGAGTTGTGGATGTACCATTCCAAAAAAACCAGAAGCTCCTATTTTACCTGGAAAAACAGGCGAAATACAAGTGAAATATGATACAAACAGAGTTGGTCCCATTAGAAAAGCCATTACGGTGATTTCCAATGCTGACACACCTACCAAAATATTAAAAATAAAAGGTGAAGTAAAAGCACCCGTTGTAGTGCAGTAATTAAACACTCAACATAAAATTTAAAGCCAGCTTTTTAAAAGCTGGCTTTTTTATTTAAAATAGTTTCTTGAGTACAAATGTAAAGAGGATATCGCTATTGTAACGCTCAATGAGCACTTTAACTCTCTTTCCTTCTTTTTCATTCAACATCTTCATTACCTCTTGCAACTTATAACGATGTATTCTTTTCCCATTTACCGCCAAAATTAAATCGCCCTCCTTTAAGCCTGCCTCTTCCGCTGGGCTACCAGCGCGAATGGCAGAAACTATAATTTCTGGAACAAGGCTTAATCTTGTTTTATGCTCCATCAATATCTGGACGTTACCAAAAGACCGTTCATTACCTTCATTAAGAACAATACCGCCAGCATCCGAAATGCTTTCTGCAATATAACGCACGCCAGCATGTTGCAGCTCTATACCAGCTAGATTGTATTGAAATGGCACTCTAAAATTAACGTTTTTCCTAAAAGTGACTCTGTTTTTAGAATAATCAAACACGATATTAAACCTCTTGAGAACTTCTCCACCAATACTTCCGTTTCTATTGCCTAAATTCTTAATATTCCCAAAAGAGGCTATATCAGGAAAAGCTGCTTTAGCATCGTTAAGTGTAAAACCTCCAATAGCAAAACTATTTACTTTAGTACGCTTTCCAAAAATATTACCGCTCAACCCTCTCCCTAAAAAATCTTCATAATTCTTAATAGGTAATTCCAATCCTTTTTCCTGGTCCTCAAAAAGCCATACCGCATCGCTACTGCCAGTATCCACTAAAAGACGTACAGGTACAGTTTCTGAATCATTTAGCATTATTCCGCCTTCAACATAAGCCTTGTTTCTTTCAATAACCAAAGGCAGCGTTTTACTTTTCTTATGCTCTTTATGCTGATATAATTCGGGGTCGTGGAACTTAATAGTTTTTTTAACATAATTTATTTCAATTACAAAATCCCGAAACAAATCATACCCTATAATACCATGGACTGGGACTCCCAATGAGGGCGATAAATTAAGAGCCTTATCCAAAACAACATAAAGTGCTTGATCCTTATTCCTGATTTCACCTATCTCAAAGAAATTTTGTTTGGATTTTAATGCCTTTATAGGTTCCCCATCTCCCAAGCCCCTAATGGTTACCTCTGAAACATTATTGATTTGAACAGAATCTTGGTCAGAGATATTAAAAAGGATTGGCTTATTAACTCCAGAATCTAAAATAAATGAAAGTTTTACTCCATTTACATCAATAGGCATAATAATTAAATTATTAATCAGCTTAAACCGTACTTTCTGTACTTTTTCACCATGTGGCAAACTAAAAGTCTGTGCCCAGCCAAAAAAAGGAAGGCATGTCAAAAAAAGAATATAATATGTAATTCTCCTATACAAACTATTCATTTTTAATAGGTTGGTGCTACTAAATATACGAATTTTATAACAGATTATTGTTAATGATTGCTAATCAATTTTGTTCAAATAAGAGCAACTACTTTTTTTTAATCCATTATGATTTCTCATTTTTGTGTAAAATAAATACACATGCCTTCTATTTCCAAGAAAGGACATCTTATGCCCGAGTCTCCAATCAGAAAACTTGCCCCTTTTGCTGAAAAGGCAAAAAAATTGGGGATTAAAGTTTTACACTTAAATATTGGGCAACCAGACATTGAAACTCCAAAAATTGCTCTAGATGCGGTAAAGAATAATAACATAACCATTTTGGCTTATGCCCCTTCTGAAGGTTCAGAAAGCTACAGAGAAAAATTGGCTGATTATTATGCTAAACACCACATTAATGTTGATTCAAAAGATATTTTGGTTACAACTGGTGGCTCTGAGGCACTTTCTTTTGTTATAGGCACTATTGCTGATGTTGGTGATGAAATTATTGTTCCAGAACCATTCTATGCTAACTATTACGGGTTTGCCTCTGCAAACGGGGTTAAAATCACACCTATTGCATCTCGCATAGAAGATGATTTTGCTTTACCTCCTATTGAGGAATTTGAAAAACTCATATCCCCAAAAACCAAGGCGATTCTAATCAATAACCCAAACAATCCGACAGGATATTTGTACAGTAAAGAAGAAATTAAAAAATTAGCAGCCATTGTAAAAAAGCATGATATTTTTTTAGTTGCCGATGAAGTATACAGAGAGTTCATCTATGAAGGAAAGCAACATTATTCCATTCTGCAGGAATCTGATTTAGATAACAATGCAATAATCATTGACTCCGTTTCCAAAAGATATAGCATGTGTGGCGCAAGAATAGGATGTTTGGTTTCCAGAAATGAATCTGTCATTAAGACGGCTTTAAAATTTGCACAAGCTCGTTTATCACCGCCCACCTATGCCTTGGTAGCCAGTGAGGCTGCTTTGGAAACGCCAGAAAGTTATTTTATTGAGGTAAAAGAAGAATACGTAAGCAGAAGAGATGTGCTAATTACTGAACTGCAAAAAATTAAAGGACTCAAAGTTGCCAAACCAAATGGCGCCTTCTATTGTATTGCGGAACTTCCAGTTAAAAATGCTGATGATTTTGCGAGATGGTTATTGGAAAGTTTTAATCTAAACAATGAAACCATTATGATAGCCCCAGCTGCAGGATTCTATGCCACTGATGGATTGGGAAGAAACCAAGCAAGAATTGCCTATGTATTGGAAAAAGAAAGTTTAAAAAGAGCTGTACGCATCTTAAAAGAGGCTTTAACAACTTATAATGGGAAATGAACATACAACATAACATCTCCTTAAAGAAATACAACACTTTTGGTATAGATGCCAAAGCAAAATTTTTCTGTGAAATAAATAGCCCTGAAGAATTAAAGCAGGTACTGAAACTAAAAGAGTACCCTAAAAAATTTATCATTAGTGGCGGAAGCAACGTTTTAATAACCAAAGACTTAAACTCTTTGGTAGTGCACATCAACATCAAAGGGAAAAAAATAGTTGAAGAAAATGACAACTATGTTATTGTTCACATAATGGCTGGTGAAAACTGGCACAACATAGTACTTTGGGCTATAGAAAACCAATATGGTGGCCTAGAAAACTTATCATTGATTCCCGGCAATACGGGAACAGCTCCAATACAAAACATAGGGGCTTATGGCGTAGAGTTAAAAGATATATTTGTTAGTTGTGAAGCTTTAGATGTTGCTACTTTAGAAATTAGGAAATTCACAAAAGAAGACTGTAAATTTGGCTACAGAAACTCAATTTTTAAAAATGAAGGAAAAGGGAAATATATTATTACGTCTGTAAATTTAAAGTTGACAAAAAAAAAACACCAACTGAACACATCATACGGAGATATTGTAGCACAATTACAAAAAAGCAATATTAACGCTCCTACAATAAAAGATGTTTCCAATGCCGTTATCACAATCAGGAAAAGCAAACTGCCAGACCCTAATGAATTAGGAAATAGTGGAAGCTTTTTTAAAAATCCTATACTGAACTTATTAGAATTCGCTGCTTTTTCAAAAGAAAACCCGAATGCCCCATTTTATAAAATGTCTGAAAACGAATTCAAAGTACCAGCCGGCTGGCTTATAGAACAATGTGGGTTTAAAGGAAAAAGGTTTGGAGATGCTGGAGTTCACAAAAAACAAGCATTGGTCTTAGTAAACTATGGAAATGCCACTGGTCAAGAAATTTTAAATTTATCGCTTACCATCCGCAAAAGTGCATTTCAAAAATTTGGTATTGACATCACTCCTGAAGTAAATATCATAAAATAACCCTCAAAAATGAATTTCGAGGGTTATACCAAACCAAACTAACCAAAAACTAAGTGGTAATAACCAATTACGCACTTATTCATTAAATATTTTATATTACGCTAAGGGTAGCAATCAATTTTATAATTTAGCGTTTAAATTATATACGTAGTCAAAGCTAAAATTGGATGCCTACATCTGTTTTTTCTTTAAATACGTAGATTAGTAAAAATGAGCATACTTCTTGAAAAACATATCGTAGAACTACTCCAAGAGCGAAATGAAAAGGCTATTTCATTACTTTATGAGCATTATGGAAATACGTTATACGGAGTAGCTTATAAAGTGGTCCGAGATGAAGAACTGGCAAAAGATGTGTTGCAGGAAAGTTTTGTCAAAATTTGGAAAAAATCTGACTCTTATGATGCATCAAAGGCGAAACTTTTTACATGGTTGTTTAGGATAACCAGAAATACGGCCATTGACAAATTACGAAGTGTTAAGACAAAATCTGACAAAGAAATCCAAATCAATGTTTCAGACGTATATAATCTAGGTGTAAACAGTATTAATCCCGAAACAATGGATATTCGGGAAAATCTGGATAAAATAGAATCTAAATATCAAATTGTTCTGGATGCCCTGTTTTTTCAGGGAATGACACAACAAGAAGCCAGTGAAGAACTGGATATTCCATTGGGAACTATTAAATCTAGATTAAAAATTGGCCTTAGAGAGTTAAAGAAAATATACGGAGCCTCTATGCTGGTTGCATTTGTTTTAAACTTATTATCATGAAAGATAAAATAAGAATATTTTTAGATACAGACCTACTTGAAAAATACTTGCTTGGCAATACCTCAATTGAAGAGTCTTTGCAAGTAGAAAGATATATCGCTATGTACCCTGAGGTAAGGGAAACCTATAATGAACTTCAAGAAAATTTGGAAGCATTTGCAAAAATGTATGCCATTAAAACTCCAGAAGGATTAAAAGAGACTATTTTAAATAGAATAAAAGAAGAAAACAAAGGAAGGAAAAAATTCTTCCAATATGCTATAGCTGCAAGTATAACGGCTATAATTTTCGCAAGTTCTGCCTATTTCTTTTGGAGTCAAAACCAAGGTTTACAGCAAGAAAATATATATGTGAACAACAAAATCATGAATTTGGAGGCTGACATGAAATTACAGTTGGAAGATGTTAGAAATCAATTCATTGTTCTTAACAACCCACAGACTAAAAAAATTAATGTACGTGGCAATAAAAAGGCTAGAGAATTAAAAGCCGTTGCGTATATAAATCCCGTAAAAAAACTATCCTATATAAATGTTAGAAATTTGCCTAATCTTCCAGAAGATCAATGCTTCCAAATGTGGGCTGAAGTTAATGGAGAAATGGTAAACTTAGGTGTAATAAAAAATATCACTAACAAGGATAAACTATTTGCACTCCCATATGCAGAAAATGCCATTGGTTATATTACCATTGAGCCAAATGGAGGTAATGTTACCCCTACTGTAAAAAATATTGTGGCCAACATTTCTTATTAGACAAAACACCGTTTTAACACACTGAACAACTTATTGGTAAATTCGTTCTAAAGGTATTATTCAGTATCTTTGTATAAAATATTCACTATGAAATTGGCATTATTGACCATAGGTCTTCTTTCATTGGCTTTTGCTGGTATAGCAATTAAAATTTGGTCAAAAAAGGACGGGAAATTTGCAGGCACATGTGCAAGTCAAAATCCGTATCTTAACAAGGAAGGAGAAGCTTGTGGTTTTTGTGGAAAATTGCCAGATGAGGAGGATTGCAAAAAGGACGCAGCTATTGACTAGTACATATTGAATTACTTCATCTTATTTTGAAACAACAATTTGGTTTGAAAAAGACCACAGACATTTTAAAAACAAATATCCAGAATGCTAAGTCTGGCAACCAAATAGCATTCAGCGCATTATTGAATACTTTTTGGAACGACGTATATGGTTTTCAATTGATACGCACCAAGAATGAAAATGATGCTGAAGATATCACTATTCGGACTTTCTCTAAAGCTTTTGATAAAATCAACACCTATGATGACAGCTATGAATTTAAAACATGGCTGATTACCATATCAAAAAACATCCATGTAGATTTAATTAGAAAGCGCAAAAGAAATATTGTCGAAAGCACAGATATTGGCAATAAGGATGTTATAAAAAAAGTACTGGATGATGCCCCCAGTGCAGAAGACCAACTTATCATTGAGCAGAATTTAGCAAATTTGTTAGCCGATATAAAAAAGCTGAAACCTCATTATCAAAAAGTGATAAATCTTAGATATTTTAATGAGCTTAGTTATGCGGATATTGCCACAGAATTAAATGAGCCAATAAACAATGTAAAAGTGAAGCTTTTACGTGCAAAAAAATTATTGGCAGAAATTATTGAGAACAAAAAATAAGCATCATTTCTTCTCTACTTCTTCTTAAATCCTCAGCATTTAGTTTTGTATATTTGCACAAATTTTCTGTATGAGTGTAGAAAGCGTAATTCCACCCAAAAAGAAACCCAAATGGATAAGGGTAAAGCTTCCCACGGGTAAGAAATACACACAGTTAAGAAGTCTTGTAGACAAGTATGACCTACATACCATATGCACTTCAGGTAGTTGTCCTAATATGGGAGAATGCTGGGGAGAGGGCACTGCAACTTTTATGATTCTTGGGAATATATGCACGCGTTCATGTGGGTTCTGTGGCGTAAAAACTGGTCGACCGGAAACTGTTGATTGGGAAGAGCCAGAAAAAGTAGCAAGGTCTATAAAAATCATGGAAATTAAACATGCGGTAATTACATCAGTAGACCGAGATGATTTAAAAGATATGGGATCTATTATTTGGGCAGAAACCGTGCAAGCCATAAGACGAATGAACCCTAATACCACTCTAGAAACCCTAATTCCAGATTTTCAAGGAATTACTTCTCATTTAGACCGGATAATTAAAGTTGCACCAGAAGTGGTTTCCCATAATATGGAAACAGTAAAAAGGCTTTCTAGGGAAGTTCGCATACAAGCAAAATACGATCGAAGTCTTGAGGTCTTAAAATATTTAAGAGCAAATGGCATAAACCGAACAAAATCTGGTATCATGTTAGGCTTGGGAGAATTGGAAGAAGAAGTTATCCAAACCATGGAAGACCTAAGAAGTGTTAACGTGGATGTGGTTACAATTGGGCAATATTTACAGCCATCAAAAAAGCATTTACCTGTAAAAGAGTTCATCTTACCCGAGCAATTTAAGAAATATGAAGAAATAGGGCTTAAATTAGGTTTTAGGCATGTAGAAAGTGGTGCTTTAGTACGATCTTCTTATAAAGCACACAAGCACATACATTGATAGGGGATTAAAACTTAGTATTGACAGCAATTTTAGAGGGTCCTTTTGCTATGAAACAAATTAATATAGGCATTAACGGGTTTGGAAGAATAGGGCGTACGCTTTTTAGGTTATTGGATAAACACCCTCATTTGAATGTAGTTGCCATTAATGATTTGGCGGACACAAGAACCTTGGCCCATTTATTAAAATATGATAGTATTCACGGTGTTTTCAATGCCAGTGTAGATCATACAGAAAACCATATTTTAGTAAATGAAAAAGAAATCAATTTAACCAACCATACTGAACCAGAAAATATTATATGGGAAAAATATAATGTTGATGTTGTCATAGAAGCTACCGGAAAGTTTAAAACAAAATCCAAACTGAGCCATCATTTAAAAAATGGAGCAAAAAAAGTAATCCTCTCCACGCCTCCTTTGGAAGATGACATTAAAATGATTGTCTATGGCGTAAATGAAAATAGCATCAACAAAAACGATGATATTATATCTAACGCATCCTGCACTACAAATAATGCTGCGCCAATGATTAAAGTCATCAATGAACTTTGTGGTATTGAACAGGCGTACATCACAACAATACACTCATACACATCTGACCAAAGCTTACATGACCAGCCACATAGAGATTTAAGACGGGCCAGAGCAGCATCACAATCCATTATTCCCACAACTACAGGAGCAGCTAAGGCTTTGACTAGAATTTTCCCAGAACTTTCTAATGCAATTGGTGGATGTGGCATACGCGTACCTGTCCCAAATGGCTCATTAACTGATATTACTTTTAATGTAAAAAAAGAAACTTCAATTAGTGAAATAAATAGTACTTTCAAGGAAATTTCTGACAGCAAGATCAATAACGTCCTTTTTTACACGAAAGACCCTATTGTTTCCATTGATATAAACAATAGTTACTATTCTTGTACGTTTGATTCTCAGATGACTTCGGTCATAGGAAAAATGGTAAAAATTATTGGTTGGTATGATAATGAGACTGGTTACAGCAGTAGAATTATAGACCTTATAGATTTAATGCTAAAGAAAAAATATATTTGAACTATAAATACCCTCATATAATAATTAAGAACCTTCTCTTGTTATGGGTGTTGATTTTACCTGTTTTAAACCTACATTCCCAAGAAGAAACAACAGCTAAGAAGGACTTACCTTCTTATTTTATTGAGGCCATTTCTTTTAAAAATCAAAATAAATTAGATACCGCCCTTGAAACATTAAACGAGGCTGCAAAATTAGCAGAATCTAATGAAGATGTAAAAGGTCTGATAGATTGTTATCATAAAATTGCTTTGGTCTATTTAGACATGTGGGATTCCAAAACCAGTACTTTTTATTGGGACAGGGCAAAGGTTCTATTAAGAGATATAGAATATAGATTTGGCAATGCAACACATAGATACATTGAAGCCATATTTTTATATAATAGTGGAAACAACTTTCAGTCCATCTATTTATTAAATAGTGCAAAGGAGCTTAGTAATGATAGAAATCTATTAAATAATATTATACTGGTAGAAGCTCATATTTATTCTGATTTGGAAAAATATGAGAATGCATCAAAAAACTACCACTCCCTTATAGTTAATAATGATATCTATGAAAAAGATTTTTTAGCAACACAAGCATATTTCGGGTTGGCCAGAATGAATCTAAAAGCAGACCTACTAGAAGAAAGTGTAAAAAATGGTGTGAACGCACTTAATTTAGCAGAAGCAAATAATTTCTATAATGAAATTAAGGAAGCAAATGCGTTTTTAAGTACTACCTATGAAAAAATGGACAGGTTTGAAACGGCCTTGATTCATAACAAAAAACTAATGGCATTAGACTCCATATTTACAATTGAGAAAATAAATACAGAGGAAAGAATAGCGCTCAAAATTAAAGATGATTTTCAGACAGAAGAAATCGCACGGCTAGAATTAAAAAATCTAGAATTGAGTGAATCTGCAAATCGTTCAGAAATAACGGTAATACTTACTTCAGCATTCTTGACTATCATATCAATCCTAGCGTTATCATTATATAGAAACAATCAAATAAAATTAAAGACCAACGACCTTCTTTACACTAAGAATAGGGAACTCCAAATTGCAAGGGATAGTGCTGTACAGGGCATGAAGGCTAAAGCCAACTTTTTATCCACCGTAAGCCATGAATTAAGAACTCCTTTATACGCAGTAACAGGTCTTACACACCTTTTACTTGAAGAGAACCCCAAAGAAAGTCAAAAAGAACACTTAAAATCTTTAAAATTTTCTGGTGATTACTTATTAAACTTTATAAACGACATCCTTCAGATTAATAAAATTGATGCCGATAAAGCAGAAGCTCTTAACGTCGAATTCAAACTTAAAAAAGTTTTGGAAGATGTTATTGCTTCCCTTAAACAAAGTGCAGTAAAAAACAAAACCAAAATCATACTTGAATTTGACAAGGAAATCCCCATTGTTTTAGTGAGTGACCCAATGAAGCTTTCCCAGATATTCATGAATTTAGTTGGCAACTCCATAAAGTTCACTAAAGGAGGAGAAGTTAAGGTCATTGCCAGATTAATGAAAAAAGAGGCGGAAGATGTTACTGTTTATTTTGAAATTAAAGATACGGGCATTGGTATCTCAGAAGAAAAGCAAAAAAATATTTTTGACAGCTTTGAACAAGGCTCCATACAAATAAACAGAGAATATGGCGGGACTGGCTTAGGGCTAGCAATTGTTAAAAGTCTTTTAGGGTTATTTGGTAGTGAAATTCAATTGGAAAGTGAACTTGATAAAGGAAGTTCCTTTTTCTTTCAACTTAACTTAAAAAGCAAGAGCGGTGCTATTGTGAATACCCCTCAATCTGAGCTAACTATAAAAGATCATGATTTAAAAGGCCTACATATTTTAGTTGTTGAGGATAACAAAATAAACCAAGTCATCACCAAAAAAATGTTGAGTAAAAAAGAAATCACCTGTGATATTGCTAACAATGGTAATGAGGCGATTGATTTAACAGAAAAAAACAAGTACGATGCCATCTTAATGGACAACCATATGCCAGGAATTAGTGGTATAGAAGCTACTATTCAAATTAGGCTGTTTGATAAAGAAACCCCCATTATTGCCTTGACCGCTATTTCCCTTGATGACAGTTTAGATAGTTTTTATGAAGCTGGCTGTAATGATGTAGTGACCAAACCTTTTAAACCAGAAGTATTTTATCAAAAAATTGGAGACAACATTTTTGAAAATAAAAACAAGGAAGCTACTTCTTCATAAGTTCGGCAATACTTCTTTTTATTTCTTCTTTACCATTCCCAATAAATTTATGTTCTATTGAAATATAATATAAATTGTTCACTTTATTTTTAAGCCTTACAAAATCCTTTTCAGTCGTCAATACCATTACTTTAGTATTGAAGATATCTAGCTCTTTTTTTGTAAAAAAATGGTGGTCTTTAAATTGAAGATGCTCATATTCAACATTCTTTTCACTCAAATAACCTAACAAAGGCTTAGGATTAGCAATACCAGTTACCAAAGTTATATTCTCATTCTTAAAATCTTCAAGTATGGCATTAGTATTTTCTCCAAAAATTGTTTTTCCATATTCCAAATAGCTAAAAAGCACTTTTTGATAGGGTTTAGGTTTAAGCTTCTTTATGATTTTATTTTGCTCATCAGCATTCAAATCATAGGGACACTTTGTGACCACAATTATATGTGCTCGTTTAGCTTCCCTTTTGCTGTCTCTTAAATTTCCCGTGGGCAAATACCAGTCATTGGGATATAAATTTTGATAGGTAGTCAATAATATTGATACACTTGGCTTTACTTTTCTATGTTGATAGGCATCGTCCAATAGAATTAAATCAGGTTTTAGTTCTTTCTCAATTTTAGAGATGGCATTGCTCCTATCTTCATCTACCACAACTTTTATTTCAGGAAATTTAGCATATATCTGGAACGGTTCATCACCTATTTCTTCGACTGTACTATTGGGTGTAGCCTGCAGAAACCCCTTTGTTTTTCTACCATACCCCCTGCTTAGAACCGTAAGATTATTGGTGCCCTTAAATTGAGCTACCAAAAACTCAATCATTGGGGTTTTCCCAGTTCCACCAACACTTAAATTACCAATGCATACAGTAGGCGTTTTAAAAGAATTCGCTGAAAATACTTTAATATCATATAGATAATTCCGCAGGTAAACCACAAGGGCATAAACAAGGGATATCGGTAAACTAATTTTTCTTAGAAGCCACATCAGAACGAAAATATAATATTTTATCTTTGATAGCCTAATAAAACTTAAAAATGACTGTAAAGCAAATAACCAACATCTTGGAAGAACTGGCTCCATTAAGTTATGCAGAGGATTTTGACAATGTGGGATTATTGGTTGGAAATGAAAATACAGAAGTATCTGGTGTTTTAGTCACATTAGATACCTTGGAAAATGTAGTTGACGAAGCCATTGCAAAAAAATGCAACCTAATTATAAGTTTTCATCCTATTATTTTTAATGGGTTAAAAAAAATTACTGGCGCAACTTATGTAGAGCGAGTAGTAATGAATGCTATTCAAAACAATATCTCTATTTATAGTATGCACACAGCATTGGACAACTCCCCTTATGGTGTCAATGCCAAAATATGTGAAGTACTAGGGGTATTCAATACTAAGGTTTTAATACCCCAAAAAAAGACTATTAAAAAGCTAACCACTTATGTTCCAAATAACAAAGCGGAAGAATTAAAGGAATCTCTTTTTGCGGCAGGTGCTGGCACTATTGGTAATTATTCTAATTGTAGTTTTTCAATTGATGGAACAGGAACGTACAGACCTGGAGAAGACAGTAATCCCACCATAGGAAAGATTGGTGAACTTCATTATGAACAGGAAACCCAAATAAACATTACCTATAACAAAACAGTAGAGTCTAAAGTGTTAAGAGCCCTATTTGATTATCATCCATACGAGGAAATAGCTTATGAAGTGCTTTCTTTAGAAAATACTAATGAACATATTGGAATGGGTATGGTTGGTGAATTGAAGCAGCCCATGAGTGAAAGTGACTTTCTAGAAATGCTAAAAACTAAATTCAATGCAAAAGGCATTAGACACTCAGCCTTATTAGGTAAAAAGATAAGAAAAGTTGCAGTCCTTGGTGGAAGTGGGGCCTTTGCAATTGCTGCTGCCAAGAATGTAAATGCAGATATCTTTATATCTGCAGATATAAAATATCACCAATTTTATGAAGCTGAGAAAAAAATAATAGTTGCGGATATAGGACATTATGAAACTGAGCAGTTTACAAAAAATCTTTTAGTTGATTATCTTACAAAAAAAATCCCTAATTTTGCAATCTCTTTATCGGAGAGCATAACAAATCCCATCAAGTATTATTAAAATATGGCAAAAAAGAAAGAAACAACTGTCGAAGATAAATTAAGAGCATTATATGATTTGCAATTAATTGATTCTAGGGTTGATGAAATACGTAATGTTCGTGGCGAACTTCCATTAGAAGTAGAAGATTTAGCAGATGAAGTACTTGGCCTTAAAACGAGAGTAGACAAATTAAAAACTGACATAGAGACTATTAACTTTGAAATCGGTGCTAAAAAGAACTTGATTGACGAAGCGAAGGTCTTAATGAAAAAATATGCTGAACAGCAGAAAAATGTTAGAAACAGCAGAGAGTTTAACTCTTTGACTAAAGAAGTCGAGTTTCAAGAATTAGAAATTCAACTAGCTGAAAAAAACATTAAAGAGTTTAAAGCTCAAATAGATCAGAAAAAAATAGTTATTACTGAAACCAAAGAACGGTTATCTGAGCGTGATGCACATCTTAAACATAAGAAAAGTGAATTAAACGCTATTTTGGCAGAAACAGAAAAAGAGGAAAAAGCTTTATTGAGCAAATCTGCCGAATATGAAACCCAGATAGAAGAAAGGTTAGTGAAGGCCTATAAGCGCATTCGACATAATGTTAAAAATGGTTTAGCTGTTGTACCAATTGAAAGGGGAGCTTCTGGAGGTTCTTTCTTTACAATACCACCTCAAGTACAAGTAGAAATTGCTTCAAGAAAGAAAATAATTACTGATGAGCACAGTGGAAGAATATTGGTTGATCCAACTTTAGCTGATGAGCAACAAATAAAAATGAAAAAACTATTTTCTAAATTGTAATAAAACACCATATAAAAAAAGCCACCTTAGAGGTGGCTTTTTTTATATAACTACATTACCATTTATTAGACTTAAGATTTCATTCTCTATCTCTAAGCTATCCCATGTTTCTTCTATTCCTTCAATTTTCATAATACGCTGCATTACATTTTCCTGTTGATCCCCAATAGCCAAGGCTTCAGCATACGGCCTATCAGAAAATGTAACTCTGGAATAGACAGGCACCCACATATCCGGATACTTTTCAGCAAAACGTTTTTCAATCTTCTTCTGCAATAAAAAGTTTGAATCTGCTGTTTTACTGCTCATTTCTATAAAATTCCTATAACTTAATTCAGCAATAGCATCAGCATTTGGTTTTCTACTTTCTTGATACGCCTTAAAAATCGTATCCCAATTATTTCCATGTGCTTCAATAAGCTGTTTTAACACATAAATATCTTCAAAACCTGCATTCATCCCTTGTCCATAAAAAGGCACTATAGCATGTGCCGAATCGCCAACCAAGGCTACTTTATCCCAATAGGTCCAGGGAAAACATTTCATAGTAACCATTGCACTGGTTGGATTATTAAAGAAGTCTTTGGTCAAGTTCTCTATATCCTCTGTTACGTTTGGAAAATGGGTCTTAAAAAATTCCTTGGCTTCTTTCTCATTTGTAATTTTTTCAAAAGACACTTCACCTTCAAAAGGTAAAAATAAGGTACATGTAAAGCTACCATCTAAATTGGGCATAGCAATAAGCATAAATTCACCTCTTGGCCAAATATGAAAAGAATTCTTATCCATTTTGTGTGTACCATCTTCATTAGCAAGTATGGTCAATTCCTTATAGCCTACATCAATGAAACTCTGAGAGTAATTAAAACGGCTGCGTCTTTGCATTTTATGCCTAATCCTGGAAAAAGCACCATCGCAACCAAATATTAAATCATACGCATAAGATTGCCACTCCCCTTTCTGAGAATCTCCTGTAAATAGTTTTGCTTCAGGCAAATCTACATCCCATACTTTTTCATTAAACTTAAAAACAACCCCATGGTTTTCGGCTAAATCTATCATTTTACGATTTAAAACACCTCTAGAAATAGACCATATAGCCTCCCCATCATTTCCATATTTTTGAAAATACACAGGTTTACCATTGACATGCATTGCACGCTTGTTCAAAGGAATAGCCAATTTTTTAACTTCATCCTCTATCCCTACTTCCCGAAGAGATTTCCAACCCCTATTACTCATAGCAAGATTAATGGAACGGCCCGAAAATTTAATAGTTCTAATATCTGGCCTACGATCAAAAACTGTAACGGAGTGTCCTAGTTTTTGAAGATATATAGCCAAAAGAGAGCCTACTAATCCAGAACCTACAATAGCAATACTTTTAGAAGTTTTCGTCATATTTAATTGCTATTAGAAGTAGCTTATTTGTAAAAATAATAAAATTAAGTTTTAATCCGAAGCGCAAAGAATCACTGAACAATAGATATCTCATATAGCAATGGGACATTTTGCATTCCAATCCTATTCGTTATAATTATTAAAAAAGTCCTTTACAGCTAAAGCTATAAAGGACTTTTTTAATAATTATATGCTTTCTTTATTCCAATATACCATCTACTATGCCATATGCTACTGATTCCTCAGCACCCATCCAATAATCACGGTCAAAATCTTTCATTACTTTATCATAATCCTGGCCACAATTATCTGATAAAATCTTAGCTCCCAATTCCTTGGTCTTAATAATTTCCTTAGCCTGAATTTCAATATTAGAAGCCTGCCCTTGTGCTCCACCGCTAGGTTGGTGAATCATGACTCTGGCATGTGGTTGAATAAACCTTCTTCCTTTTGCTCCTACAGAAAGTAAAATAGACCCCATAGAAGCAGCTAATCCTGAACATACAGTAGATACCGGGCTCTTAATTTGCTTAATAGTATCATATATTGCAAAACCAGAGGTGACATACCCTCCTGGGCTATTGATAATCAATTGAATTTCTTTATTATTCTGTAGATCAAGATAAAGCAAACGATCTATAACATGTTTTGCAGAATCATCATCTACCATTCCCCACAAAAACACTTTTCTTTCATCCAGTAATTTTTCCTGTATTGCCTCCTGAACTTTTCCTTTTTTTGAACTCATTTTATAATTTGTTGATAGATATCAAAATTAATCAATTTATTGAAAAAAAAACGCCTATTTACTGATACTTATTGCACAGACAAAAAGAAACTTTAATGTAGCGAGACATCCATATGGTATTCATTGGACCATTTTGCAGCATATGAAACAGCTGGCACCATAGCCGCTAACAATTTTGCGCTAGTGGGTAAAATACTTTTGTCCATTTCTACCAATAACGATTCTTCAAGCACAAAAGATGGCTCGATGGCTTTTAAAGGAAAAATAAAATGCCCTAATAGTCCTTTTTTGCTATCCCTAGATTTCAAAACCATATCACTTTGGTCCCAATTTGGATAAAGCGCGTGAAAATTAATATTACACTTTAAATCGAAAAGAAATAAATGCAACTTATATTCCATATGCAATTGAATATCGATTGGGTGAAATTCAAGTTGCACTTCTGCGCCATAAGTCATGTACACAGTATTTGAAGCATTACTTTCTGATATGTTCAATAATTTAATCGAATTTACTTTTGCCATTATGATTTACTTCAGGGGAATTTTATACTTCTATTTCCATTACACCTATGATGTTAGAAATGTACTATTCAGTTTATTCATAAGCATTACTCTTTTATTTTTACTCTGTTTTCTGTGATTTCCTTTATTGGAATAACAATTTTTCCATTCTTGGTATTTAAGGTTAGAAACGTATTGTCAATTGCATCAATAGTACCTTTTAGATCGTTCATTTCAATTCTATCTCCAACGGCATAATTCTTTCTTGCATAGAACGTACGTAACAAATCTGAGATAACATCCTTTGAACCAAGACCCAAACCTAAAGCCACAGCAAAAAGAAAAGCGCCTAAAATTATTGTAAAGTTATTGGTGATAATTGTAGTATCTACCCCAGCATGGTTCAATGCCGTTATTGACACAAAAATTGTTATAATGCAAAAAACTACACCACTTACTATTTTTGAACCTCCCATTTCAAAGGATTCGAAAATCCTTACCAGCATTTCCTTAACCATTTTCGCCACATACATTCCCCCCATAAAAATTATTAGAGCAGTAAATAAAACGGGTAAATATCTTAAGAGGTTGGCTATTTCATTTGAAATAACCTGAAGTTGCATGATGTCTGCCACAATAATTATAAAGACCAAAATCATTAACCCTTTAACAAAACCTAAGAGAATCTTTGAAATGTGAATTTTAAGGTTGGAATCTCCAAAAAGCTTTGCCTCGTTTATTTTATCAGAAAGTCTATCAACCTTAATAAGTTTAAATACTTTCTTTAAAACAAACAATATT
Organism: Flavobacteriaceae bacterium; assembly: GCA_002746415.1. Taxonomy (GTDB): domain Bacteria; phylum Bacteroidota; class Bacteroidia; order Flavobacteriales; family Flavobacteriaceae; genus Saonia. Next base: position 68,363 of record NVXD01000022.1, read on the forward strand.
ATTCTAGTAATAATCCAACCAAAAAAAAGCGCCAATATAGCCCCTAAAAATCCTGGTAAGGCAGAACCAATATCCTTTAGTATTGATGAGAGTGTTTCCGAGGTAAGACTTTTCCATTCGCTTATTGTTTCCATAATCTTAGTTTTATAAAGTGTTAGTTTCGTTGTTTAGTTTTGAACAGTCCATTTAAAATGGAGGAGTAATTTGCGGTAACCAGAAAAGTCATGTCCATAACAAGTTTAACAATAGCGATATCGCGCATCACTTTCTTTTTCATTTCTGGTGGGGCCTCCTTCAAAGACTTCTCTAATTCCTGAAAAGGGTTTTTTCTATTTTCTACCATTTCTTACAATGTATTATACATTTCTATTATTCTCATTTTCGCCCTCTTTAATCGCATTTTAATTGCACTTTCACTTATGTCCATTAAAGTGATTAATTCTTTAATGGATACACCGTCTTGATATTTTAACAACAAAATAGATTTATCATTGGGGTCTATTAACCTTAATGCCTTTTCCAACTTTACGGACTTCATCATAAATAAATCAGCATCTGGAATATCAGTTGAAAAATTATGGTTTTGATTCTCTATAGGCACTGAGTTATCATTGATTTTCTTCTGCTTGTCCCTATTTACGTAATTGGCACAAAAATTATAGGTCAAGGAATATAACCAGGTAGAAAATTTAGAGTTTCCCTTAAACGTTTTAAGTTTTACGAACAATAATAAAAAAATGTCTTGAGTTAAATCTTCAGCCTCACTCCGGGTTTTAGCAAATCCGTAGCATTTATTATAGACCATTTTGGCATACCGATCATACAATCTGCCAAATAACATTGGGTTATTGTTCTCCACTATTTTCTTTACCAATTCTTCATCGGTCAAGGCATGATATAAGTCATCTGTTCCCAATTTAAATTTGGATTGGTTCTTTACTAGTATTAGAAACAGTTTTTTAAGAAAAGTCACTTTTTATTGGGTATGTTTTGCCTTCAACGGGAATTTACTAAAAACTTTACATTAATAATTTTATCCATTTAAATCAAAAACGCATTATCTTTATTAAAAATGTCACTTTATGAAACATCTTCTATCTTTTGTTGGTCTATTTATATTGCTACTTATAGGCTGTAAGACTGAAAAAAAAGCTGAAGCAGTACAAGCAGAAAAAGAACTTACCGTTTTGGAAAAAGTAGCGTATGCTCATGGTTTTGAGAATTGGAAGCATATTGAAAAACTGGCTTTTACTTTTAATGTAGATAGAGATACTTCCCATTTTGAACGTTCATGGATTTGGGAAACCAGAGAAAATATTGTTACTGCTATAGGCGCATCAGATACATTGACCTATAACAGAAAAGAAATGGATAGTATAGCAAACAAAACCAATGGTAGTTTTGTAAATGACAAATTTTGGCTAATGGTTCCTTATAACTTGATTTGGGACAAAGACAACATTACACATACCCACTCGATGGAGGCAGAAGCACCAATCAGTAAAAAATCCATGCAAAAATTAACCATTGTATATAACAGCGAAGGAGGTTATACGCCAGGTGATGCCTATGACTTATTTTTTGAGGATGATTATCTTCTTAAGGAATGGGTCTTTAGAAGAGGCAACCAGGAAGAACCTTCCATGAGTACTACTTGGGAAAGTTATGTGGATAAAGATGGGTTAAAAATAGCTTCCATGCACCAGAACAATGATGGAAGTTTTAAATTACATTTTACAGGTATTGAGACTAGCACAGATTAGTCCTTATTTCTTCGTAATAAAAACGTTGCTCCAAAAATAAGTACCGAACAGATCAATAAGGCTGCAAAGGTTATTTTCAACGAATAACTTTCTGCTAAAAAACCAAGTAGTACTGGAGCCAACAAAAATCCAGAATATCCGGCACCAGCAATAAAGGATATCCCTTGAGAAGATTCTACCCCCTCAACATTGCCCCCTATCCTGAACAATTCTGGCACTAGGGTAGAAAATCCTAAACCTATGACAGCAAAACCTGCAATTGCAATATAAGTTTGAGTCATAAGTACTAAACCATACCCAACTATCGCTAAAATTGTTCCAAACACAATTAAACTATTAGGTCCAATCCTAACACTTATTTGATCCCCCAAAAACCTACCAAGGGTCATTGTAATGGAAAATGCTAAAAATGCCATACCAATAAGGTGTTCAGGAGCCATACTCACTTCTTTCAAGAATAAGCCTCCCCAATCTATAACAGCGCCTTCACTACCCATTGCAATGAAGGAAACAAGCCCTAACAGCAATAAAGGTTTAAAGTTTTTAAAACTAAAGGGCTTTTTCTTAACTGGCACAGCAGTTATATGTACATAGTTTTTAAAAAATATAAAATTTACAGCAAGTACTAAGATTATGGCCATGCACATATGAATAGCAGGGTCTTGTAGTACAGGAATTAAAAAACTACCCAATCCCGCTAAGACCCCTCCTAAACTAAAAAATCCATGGGCAGCGGACATAAAGTTTTTCTTTTCCTTCTTTTCTATTTCTGTAACTAAGGTATTCATGGAAATATCAGTAAAAGCACTACCGGCTCCAAAAAAGAAAAGTGATACCATTAAGCCAATGTAACTCGTAGCAACAAGTGGAAACAAGGCCACTAAACAAGTGAACAAAACCCCATATTTTGTAGTTTTCCCAACTCCAAAAGCAGTAATGATTTTTGATGCAACAGGAAAAACAGTAAACGTTCCTAAAGCCAAACAAAATAAGGCTATTCCCAAACTGGACTTATCTATTCCTAAATTTTCTTTTACTATTGGAATGTATATGGCCCATGTTCCAAATAAGATATTTAAACTGGCAAACACCCATGCTGGGCCAAAAAACTTAGCATTGGAAAGGATGAGTTGTAATGATTTCATTTAATCTTTGTTTTAGATAATTGATGATGTAAAATAACAACTCAGGAGGAATACAAAATAGGTCCAACTATTCCAATACTATAATTATATATTCCAAAAAACTCGATAAAACCCCAATACATGTTAACTTTAGCTCATGAAAGCCCTATACGAAAACATTAATGTTGCCATTAATTCATCCATGAAGGTAGCAACATATAGTCTAACAGAATCTTGTGAAACAAGTAATTGGCATGTACATCCTGAATATGAACTTGTGTATATAAAAAATGGATATGGTCTCCTACGAATAGGCACAAAAGCTGTCCCATATACCAATGGAGCTTTATTGTTTCTTGGACCAAATATTCAGCATACAGATTTTGGCAATAGAATTCATAAAGATAACTTAGAGGTTGTCATCCAATTTGGAAAAGAATTTGTTCATGAAAAGCTTGCGGTATTCCCCGAATTCACTTCCATAAAAAGATTGATGAAAAACTCAGAAAGGGTTTTGATATTCAATGATGAAATAAAAACCGAATTATCAGAAAAATTTGAAACTTTTGACACCTTGAATACGACACAAAAACTCATTAATCTAATGTGGATTTTTGAAAAGCTATCTACGGCATCCAATCATAAAAAAATATATGGCCATACCCCCATTGTTTCGCATAAGTCTTCCGAGATTTATCGCCTAGAAGTTATTTTTGACTATATCAATAGCCATTATAGTGAAAAAATAGCCTTGGATACCTTGGCTGATCAAGTGGGTTTAACCATCAATTCCCTTTGTCGGTTTTTTAAAAAAATGACTCAAAAATCCATCATGGGATTTGTGGCCGAGTATAGAATTAGAAAAGCAGTAGAATTATTTAATTTGAATACTACTAGTACAATTTCAGAAGTAATGTATAAGTGTGGGTATAATGATGCCTCCTATTTCACGAAGCAGTTCAAAAAATATCAAAATACAAGTCCGTCTAAATACCTAGGATCAATTAAGCTATAGTTGCCCTAAAACTCCTTTTTTTAAAATTTGCCCAAAGCTGTACATATCTTCATAAGAACAATAAAAGGGTGCCGGCGCCAAACGAATTACGTTGGGTTCTCTCCAATCAGCAATCACCCCATTTTTTGTTAAATAATTAAATAGCGACTTCCCCTCTCCATGTAATAATACAGAAAGCTGGCAACCGCGGCCTTTTGGGGTAATAATTTCAAATGAACTATTGGTTTCCTTATCAACTTCTTGCAAAACAAATTCTAGATAAGCAACAATACTATTCCTCTTTTTTATCAACTTGGGCATGCCTACTTCATCAAACAATGTCAGTGCAGCTAGATAAGGAGCTAACGAAAGAACTGAGGGGTTACTTACCTGCCAAGAATCTGCGCTGTTTGTAGATTCAAATTCTGGTTTCATTAAAAATCGGGTTTCTTTTTTTGTTCCCCACCAGCCTTCAAATCTTGGAATAGCATCATCATCCAAATGCTGTTCATGAACAAATAATCCAGCGGCATTCCCAGGACCACTATTCATATATTTATAACTGCACCAAGCGGCAAAATCTACATCCCAATCGTGCAATTTTAATTCCACATTACCAGCCGCATGGGCCAAATCCCAACCAACAAAAGCACCCACATTTTTTCCTGCTTTGGTTATGGTTTCCATATCAAAAACTTGTCCGTTATAATAATTTACCCCTCCAATCAGTACCAAAGCGAGCTCATCCCCTACATCATTAATTTTTGCCACAACATCTTCTGTCCTCCAAAAATGTTCCCCATCCCTTTTTTTAACCTCAACAATGGCTTCCTTTGGATTTAGGCCATGAAAGCTAACCTGACTTTGCAACATATATTGATCTGATGGAAATGCTTTTTCTTCACAAATGATTTTAAATCTTTTCTTGGTAGGTCTATAAAAAGAAACCATTAAAAAATGGAGGTTAGCGGTCAACGTGTTCATAACCGATATCTCTTTCTCTTTTGCTCCAACAATTTTTGCCAAAGGCCCTGCCAGTCTTTCATGATAGTCCCACCACGGTTTTTTGGAGTGAAAATGGCCCTCAACAGCCAACTCTTTCCAATTGGTCATTACCGCATCAATATACTCCTGAGTTCGTTTTGGTTGCAACCCTAAAGAATTACCCGTAAAATAAATAACATCCTTCCCGTTACTCTGTGGAAAGTGAAAGGCATCTCTATACCTGCTGAGTTCATCCTCTGCGTCTAGTTTTTGTGCAAATTCTAATGTATTTTGGAACAGCATTCTTTGGTTTTATATCAAAAATACAATTTAGAATAGACTATTTCAATCTCATTTCAATGAGATGCCTTTCAAAACCTACTTTCTCATACGCTTTTATAGCAGCTTGGTTATCATTATAAACCGTCAACCTAATTTCTTTGAGCCCCTTAGAGAAAGACCATTCTTTAAGAACCGAAATAATCCTTGCATTGATTCCATGGCCCCTATAATCAGGGTGTGTATACATAAAACCTAAATAAGCATACGTTTTATGATTTAGATATGATTTAGCCTCTTTAATAACTGCATATCCAGAGCTGATGATTTCATTGTTTTTTTCAGCAACTAGTACTTCAGCATCTGCATCCAGAATCATTGTTTTTAAATCGTAATAATGTATGGGATCTTCCTCTAAAGTAGCATCAAATGGTCGCTCTGCTTTTATAATTCCTTGTTCAAACTTCAATAATACATCCAAATCTTTCAAAGTAGCTTGTCTTACTATAACTGCATCCATATTTTAACTTATTAAGCTATTCTAAGATAGTTTATAAATCTATATTTTTACAAAAAATAACAGATGCATTTTCTATCTCCCATAATTGAAAATTATATTGCCGAACATTCAGATTCCGAGCCCATACTGCTACAAGAATTAACAAGAGAAACACACTTGAAAGTAATACAACCTAGAATGATTACTGGGCATTTTCAGGGTAGGGTTTTGAGTATGCTTTCAAAATTAATCAATCCAAAGACCATATTAGAAATAGGAACCTATACAGGCTACTCAGCAATCTGTTTGGCAGAAGGCTTACAGAAGAATGGCACATTGCACACTATAGACATTAATGAGGAATTAAACGCCATGCAAAAACGTTATTTTGATAAAAGTGGTTATGGGAATCAAATTATACAGCATACGGGAAATGCTTTGGATATTATTCCTCAATTGGATTTGGTTTTTGATTTAATTTTTATTGATGCAGAAAAAACCAGCTACAATGACTATTTGGAATGCGTACTGCCAAAAACAAAACCGGGAACCGTTATTTTATCAGATAATGTACTTTGGTCTGGAAAAGTAGTAGAACCTCTGAGCCCAAAAGATAAGGCTACAAAAATTTTAATGGAATACAACAAAAAGATAAAAGAAGACCCTAGATTAGAAACAGTTCTTTTACCTATTAGGGATGGGTTGACGTTAAGTAGGGTAAAATAAATTTCTTATACAACCCATAAAAGATAAAAGCGGAGCCCACACCTACTAAGGCACCAACAAATATATCTATAGGATAGTGTACCCCAACATAAATTCTACTGTACACAAATAGAAGAGGCCATGCATAAAATAGCCAAACCCATTTTATTTTTCTTCTAAGAAATAGCACAATTATAGTTGTTATAGAAAAAGAACTAGAGGAATGACCAGAGAAAAAACTATAACTGGAAGGGTTTTTTAATATTCTAATAAAGGAATTAATCTCGCCATTATTATTAGGCCGTAACCTAAGAACTATTTCTTTGGTCATCTGGGTAGCAAATAATATAAAAAATATCAATGCAACCACTGTTAGGGTAATAAAAAATGTTTGCCTTTTAGGGAATTTTAAACTTATGAGAACAAAAAAGAGAATGAAAAGAGGTATCCAAGTAAATATGTTAGTTACTACAATCCAAAAAGGGTCAAATTGTTCAACACCAAGGCTGTTTAAATAGATGAAAACATCTTGGTCCCATTGCAGTAACTTTTCTAGCATTGAGTTTTATTTTCTTTTTATGACCCCTGTAACATCATCCACACCCTTCTTTATATCACTTATCTCCTTAGTGATTCCAGAAGTCATATTATCTTTAACCTTTTTAATATCCTTTTTAATATCAGTTACAAAGTCGGTATCCAGACCCTGTTTTTCTGCGCTTTTTTGTATTTCTTGTTTAATGTCTTCTGTTGCATCTTTTAATTGGCGCATCCCTTTGCCCAATCCTTTGGCGATGCCCGGTATTTTATCGGCACCAAAAACCATAACCACAATAAACATGATGAAAAATATTTCACCTCCGCTGATAAATAAGAAAAAAGTAGCATACATAGTACAAATATAATGAAGAAGTTGGGTTCTATATAGAAAAAGCCCTACAATCCTGAATAGCCATCAGAAGTAGGGCTTAAATTTTTAAATAAAAGTATTATCCTTTAATATTTTCTTTAAAATTCTCAAAGTCCGATTTCTCTTCTTTTATTGGCCATGAGTTATTTGTAGTATCAATATCTGCTGTTTCCAATTTAGGATCTACCACTATTCCTACCAATTCTTTTTGAGAAGAAACAACTCTTTTTACTTCTTCATCATTCTTTCTCCATATTTCAGCAGGATAGGTCACATTTTCGATAGTACCATCTGCATAAGTATATTCAACAATCAAAGGCATTGGTATTCCTCCTGGTTTATTAAAAACAATTTCATAGAAATACTTAGGCTCTTCAACAGCTGCTCTTTCCTCAGCTGTCATATTATCCATCATATACTCTTTTAAAGTAGGAGAAGTTTCAGAAGGTAATTTTCCCTTCAATTCCGGATCAGAATCTTCGCTATCTTCTTCCGCTAAATAAACCAATCCTGGGAAATCAGCTTCCGTCATATTTCTTTCGTCCAGATATTCTTTCATTGCCTTTGTTGGCGTATTGGATACATGGTATTTTTTAACACCTTTAATTCCTATATCCACGTAATCTGTAGTATAGAACCAACCTCTCCAAAACCAATCTAAATCTACAGCAGAGGCATCTTCCATGGTTCTAAAGAAATCTTCAGGAGTAGGGTGCTTAAACATCCAACGTTTGGAATATGTTTTAAAAGCATGATCAAACAATTCTCTTCCCATTACTGTTTCTCTAAGAATGTTCAATGCTGTTGCAGGTTTCCCATAAGCATTTGGACCTAGCTGAAATACATTCTCTGGGTTGGACATAATTGGCGATATGGAACTTTGATCACCACCCATATAAGGAACTATTTTAGCCGCTTCTCCACGTCTAGACGGGTATTTCTCATTTGGAGTTATGACATCTGGGTTATCTTCCCCAAATTCTTGTTCTGCCATATACTGCATAAAAGTATCCAAACCTTCATCCATCCATCCCCATTGACGCTCATCAGAGTTCACAATCATAGGGAAAAAGTTATGACCCACTTCGTGAATAATAACACTAATCATCCCATACTTAACTCGGTCAGAGTAAGTGCCATCTTCATTAGGACGTCCATAGTTCCAACAAATCATTGGATATTCCATTCCCTGATTTTTTGCATGTACAGATATCGCTTTATGGTATGGGTAATCAAATGAATGCGCAGAGTATGATTTTAATGTAGCAGCAACCGCTTTTGTAGAAAGCTCTTCCCATAAAGGGTTCCCTTCCTTTGGATACATAGACACCGCCATCACATCTCTTTTGCCAATTTTAACGGCCTGCATATCCCAAATAAATTTACGAGATGTAGCAAAACCAAAATCACGCACATTGGTTGCCTTTAATTTCCATGTTTTTTTCTTTTCTGAAAAACCTTTCTCAGCAGCTTCAGCCTCAGCTTGGGTTACAATTAAAACTGGCTTGTCATAAGACTTTTTAGCTAGGTCGTAACGCTTCATCATCTCCTTAGAAAAAACTTCTTTTCTATTTTGAAGCACACCAGTACCATCTAAAATATGATCCGCAGGTACCGTAATATTCACTTCATAATTTCCAAAAGGAAGTGCAAACTCACCACTTCCCCAAAATTGATGGTTCTGCCATCCTTCTACATCACTGTACACAGCCATCCTTGGGAAAAACTGAGCAATCACATAGGCTTTGTTATCATCCTTCTCAAAATACTCAAATCCAGACCTTGCTCTATTTACGGTATGGTTTGGAATATTGTACCACCATTTAATAGAAAAAGATATTTGTTCTTTACTATTTAAAGCCTGTGGTAGATTAATACGCATCATTGTCTGGTTGATGGTATAAGACAATGCCTTGCCATTGTTATCTTTCACAAATTCTATATTAAAACCACCATCAAATGGACTTCCCATAAATTTAGTTGCAAAAGAACTGGAGCGATATGCCAAAGGAACTCCTCCTCCATTCCTTAATGGAGATTTAGAATCTTTAGCTCTAACATTCTGGTCTAATTGCACCCAAAGAAACTCTAAATCATCTGGTGAGTTGTTGATATAGGTAATGGTTTCCTCCCCATAGATTTTTGAATTTTTATCATCCAACTCAATGTCCATTTTATAATTGGCCTGTTGTTGGTAATAATCCGGCCCAGGGGCACCTGATGCGGAACGATAGGTATTTGGTGTAGCAAACTCCTCATACATTTGTTTAAACCTGTTTTGATTTAGGTGTCCAGGTTCCCTCTCTTTCTTTTCTTCTTCCTGTGCACTTAATGTTGCAGCAAACAGAAATAAAATTGCTGTAAAACAATATTTAATTTTATTCATTTTTATAATTGATTTTTTAACGGGTGGAAATTAAAGATTTTTAGGGTAAATGTTAATAAATGTTACAATTTTAACATTCCTTTATCGTTTTCCCTAATTAAAACAAAGCTTTTTTTCTTTCCATTTATTTTAAAATGAACCACATTTTGTTGTTCATCAAACAAATCAAATAAAACCTCATTTTGAATTTCTATAGATTCAGTCGTTGATAAATTTATATTAGGGACCTCTAAATAACATACCATAATATCATCATCATACTCCCTTCCTAAAAAAATAATCGGTTTGCTTTCTCCATTGATTTTTATAGCAAATTTAGATTTTAAGTATTTCTTAATGTAATCTATTGCTATACCAGATTCATTCTCCGTGGCTAGGTTTCCTTTTACATCATAACGTTCTTCTAGAATTTTATCAAAATCATCAATAAAAATTCTAGAGGTAATCTGAAGAGTGTTTTCCTTCTCAGAGTAAGCTATGTTGGTAACACTCAAATAATATTTATGCGCCGATGTAAAGGCTAAAAGCGGCAATAACAAAATAAGTCCACCTTTTCGTAATGTATTCTTCATATCATAAATTCTGTATCTGTACAAAAATAAGCAATCTGTGTGCCAAACTATATTTGTGATTTTAGGTGTTGCTAGTTGAGAAAAAACTATTCCAATTTGTTATTTTCTCTATAGACCAAGCTTTTCTTTTTTAAAAACTCCCATATTTTAAGTTCATCTTTGATACTCACTATGGAATCAAAACCTTCATCAACTTCGCAGAAATACATAAAATCGGCTATTCTTTCCACGGGGATTTTTAGTTCAGAAACAAAAATAGAATCTACATATAAGGCTTGTACGCTCTGCGTTTGAACATATTTCTTGTCTAAAGCCACCCGCTTCTTGAGCATTTTGGTCCGCCCAGTAATTTCATTTATTATAGGGTTAAATGGCAAACTGAATATCATTCCAATATTAAACTTTGGCATAGCAGCCTCACTTAATAATCGTTCACTTTGCGTCAGTGGTTTTACATATGCATTTGGCAATCCCAAAGTACTGGCAGTGACCACAGCTTCTATTTTTATGTTGCCCATATCTTTTGACAGGTCGCCAGATAAATCATAAGGTCGCAGCACCACTTCATCCAATTCATTTACAAAATCTTCTAAATACACATTGATTAGTGAGCTTTTCATCATGTCCTTAGAAATCACTAGCTGTTTTTTTTTGTACTGCACAGCAGAAAAAAACAAGGTGTCATTGAGTTTTACAGGGATAGCAAAATTTCCTATCACATCCGTTATTACAGCCTTTCCTGAAGTAGTATTCATTACATGAACATTGGCAACATCTTTACCATTACCATGCACCCTTCCTTTTAATTCATGCGAAAAGAAATTTTGTGCGCTTAGAGACACGAACATTAAAAATAAGCAAACAAGGAGTAGTCTACTTTTCAGCATTCAATTGTGTTAAATATTCTTTACTATGACTTACCAAAAAATCAATTAATTCAAACTCATTTTGTTTTTTCAACAAGGATTGTTCTGGCATTTTGGTATCGCAATAATATAGAAACTCTTCTATTTTATCCTGAGGAAGTTTTAAGTCGGACACAAAAAAGGCATCATCATAGACTTGTCTAAGTACCTCGCTTATTTTTAGTTCGACTTTATCCTCTTGATTCTTATTTTTTGACTTTACCAAAGCCTTAAAAATATTCACAAAATTAATCCCGTCTTGCATGCCTCTTTGACTCTGTGATTCCGCTATATTCACCACCTCGGTGGTTCGGTCAATTTCGTATTCAAACTGTTTAAAACGTTCATTCTGCATTTCCAAAAATTTCTTCTGGTTTTCAGGGGTTATCACTACCTCATCCAATTCCGTCACCTTTTCATTGACCTCCACAACAAGTCGGTTATTTTTTATAATCTCTTCAGTAATCTCAATGCGTTCTAACTGATAATTTAATGCCATGAAGACCAATTCATCACCCTCTTTTACCCTAATCATAAATTCCCCATTTCCATTGGTAATTGTAGCGCTGTCAGAAGTGGTATTGATAACATTTTCATTGCTGACATTACTATTTCTATAGAGCACTTTTCCTCTTAAAAATGCTCTACCATCATCCTGAGAATGAGCATAAAAAAAAGAAAACAGCCCAATTAATACCAATAGTGTATTTTTCATTTATTATGTGTCTTATGGGATAAAGTAAGCACAAGTTAACGTTATAATAAAATTTGGGACAATTAAACTTTTGTTAATGTACAGATTAAAGGTAATTGAGATAAAAAAACAGCTATTATTTCAGTTCACCGATACGAACATGCATTTGGAACTATAAAATTAGATAAATGTGGATATAATTATATTTTTGTGCCCTTATAAATATCCCCTAAAGTGCTTACTATGAAATTGAAAATATTATTTGTTTTGCTACTTTTCAATTCTTTAACAACTGTTAAAGCTCAGATAAAGATTGGAGACAATCCAGAAAACATAAATGCTTCTTCTGTTCTAGAACTGGAAAGCACTACTAGAACCTTGGTGATAACCCGTGTAAATTCGTTTCAAATGAACAATATTGTACCCTTGCAAGGAGCATTGGTATACAATGTTGAGGAACAATGCGTGTATTACTTTGACGGGATAGCATGGAAAAACCTGTGTGAAGGAATCACCGCTTCTGCCAATATTAGTTTAGTTGACAATGGGGATGGCACTTTTACCTTTACTAATGCTGCAAATATTACTACAGAAATCTTAACCACTACCAACGTAAGTTTAACCATTGTAGGAGATGAGTTAGTGCTTACGGACAGTAATAACGATATTGTGAGCGTGACTTTAGAAGAATTGGCATCACAAACATTTTCTACTGACCCAATTTACAATGAAATAAGCAATGACAGTACTATTGTCCTTACCCAGACTGGCAACAATTATAATTTTGAGGTAGGAAAAATTACTGGTGAAAACATAGTGGATTCTTCTATCAATGGTTTTCTGGATATACAAGCAGGATCCATTACAGATTTGCAATTAGGGACTAATGCAGTAGGCATGGATGAAATGCAGGATAATGCCATAGGTTCATTAGAAATTATTGATGGATCTATAGAAGAGAACGATATTAACCCTGGTAGCAATTTCCAAGTTTTAAGGACTAACGGAAGTGGCATTGTAGAATGGGACACCTTAGATTTCAGCAGTATTACAGGACAAGACCTAACAGCAGGAGATGCTTCTATTACAGTAAACGCGGGAATAGGTGCAACCTTGGTCAATGCTGATGTTCGTGTTGCTACAGGAGGAATCACAAATGACAAGCTTGCTGCTAATGCAGTAACCTCAGACAAAATATTTGATGGTGAAGTACAGACAAATGATATTGCGAATGGTAATGTAACCAATATAAAACTAGATAAGACAAATATTCCTTTGAGTGGATTTGATGATGCTGTAGTTGATGTTTCCCTTGGTAATAACAACCTTATAAATGTCTTAGATCCAATTAATCCTCAGGATGCTGCTACTATGAATTATGTGGATTCACAAGTGGGAGGAGTTATCTCGCTACCAGATGGTACAATTTATTTAGGAGATGCCGCAAATACAGCTCAGGAAGTTAACATGAGTGGGGATGCAACTATTGATAATACTGGCACCTTGACCATTGAAGATGATGCAATTACTGCTGTGAAAATATTAGATGGGAATGTTACAGATGCCAAACTCAATAAAGCAGCAATTTCATTAACTGGTTTCGCGGTTCCAACTGCGAATTTATCCATTGGAACTTTTAAACTAACCAATGTTGTTAACCCTACTAACCCTCAGGATGCTGCTACTATGAATTATGTGGATTCACAAGTGGGAGGAGTTAACTCGCTAGCAGATGGTACAATTTATTTAGGAGATGCCGCAAATACAGCTCAGGAAGTTACCATGAGCGGGGATGCAACCATTGATAACACTGGCGCCTTGACCATTGAAGATGACGCAATTACTACTGTGAAAATATTAGATGGGAATGTTACAGATGCCAAACTCAATAAAGCAGCAATTTCATTAACTGGTTTCGCAGTTCCAACTACGGATTTATCCATTGGAACTTTTAAACTAACCAATGTTGTTAACCCTACTAACCCTCAGGATGCTGCTACTATGAATTATGTGGACACAGAAATAGCTTTAGGAGGTGGAAATAACTTGGCAACGGATAATTTAACCCAAGATGTGGAAAATAGAACCTACAATATAAATGGACAAAACCTTGGGTTCACTAATGGAAGTGTAGGTATAGGAACAGCGGCTCCAACAGCAACCCTTCATACAGCAGGGTCCTTTGCAACCAATATTAGACCTGATGGATCAGCAGCTGTTACTATTTTAGACAATGACCATACCATTATTATTACGGCGGGCGCTACAGATGTTAACTTGCCAGCAGCTGTTGCAGCCAATCTTGGTAAAATATACATCATAAAAAACATATCCGGAGGCGTTATAACAATGAGTAGTGATACTTATGTTAACTCGAATGGCAGTGTTCCTTTGGAGGCGGATTTAGTTCAAGGAATAACCAAACTCCAAAGTGATGGTACAACATGGCAACAAATCAACTAAAATGAAAAAATATTCTTTCCTCTTATTTCTTCTGTTGGTTTGTACAACACATGCCCAAACAGCGCTATACAACAGTGGCAACATAAGAATTCATACCAATGGAAAAATAGGCTTCCATACCAACCTAATCAATGATGCCCCATTTGATGAAAATGTAGGCCTAGCTGGTTTTTATGGTAACGACCTAATAGCTATTTCTGGGGCATTCATGCCCATATTCCACGATACAGAAATAGCCAATCCTAATGGGGTTTTTCTTTTAACACCTATTAGTGTAGTTAATAATGTCAATTTTATAGAAGGAGATATACAAACACCAAGGAATGTAAAAACATTCTACCTAAATTTTATGCAGGATGCGTTTTATGTTGGGGAGTCCAACACTTCCAAAATAGATGGGTTTGTAGCTGTGACGAACAAACAATTGTTTTCATTTCCAGTAGGTGATGAGGACCAATTACGTCCTTTAATCTTAGATTCTAGTGGCACAAATGAAATAGCTAAATGTGCCTATTTTTTTGAAAACCCCAACAACCCTTCTTCTTTGAATGAGGAATATAATACTAATAGTAAGGTTAGGGATTTGGGACGTATTAATTCTGAAGAATTCTGGCAATTAGAAAGTAGTTTGCCTTCAAACATTACCATTACTTGGAATGCTAGAAGTGCTCTGGGTGCTTTTGCAAATGATGTGGATGAAATTACAATTGTAGGCTGGAACATATCTGCCAGTCAATGGGTCAATATTGGGCACTCAGCCATTAGTGGGGATATAAATCAAGGGTTTGCCATCTCAGAAAATTTTGTGCCAAGTGATTATGCAGCCATAACTTTTGGCAGCATTACGGTACCAAAAGACATCCTTAAGCTAGACAATTATTTTATGACACCCAACGGCGATGGTATAAATGATATATTGATCATAGAAGGCATGGAGCTTTCTCCAAACAATACACTCTCCATTTATAACCGTTCTGGTCTTAAAGTATATGAAAAAAGAAACTACACAAATGAATTTTCAGGGGTTTCCAATATAAACAATCTGGTGATAAATCGTGAACAAGGACTTCCAAATGGTTTTTATTTTTATGTGATTGCCTTGGAAGATTTGGAACTCAATTTTCAAGGATATTTATACCTATCCCGATAACAATACTCCATACAAGTCCGTTTAAATTTTACTGCTTCAAGATAGAACGCAAAGCTGTTTAAATATCTTTATTGTATGTTTTGACATACTTTTCCTACAACTTTACAACATAATTTATATCGGGCTCAGTCTTTTTGGTAGTTTTCCACTATAACCAATAAAAAAAAAGAATCCCCCGATAGCAGTCCCTATAACCAATTTTTTGGTTTTTAATCGATGGTTTCCACGTGCAAAACCTTCGATTAAAAGCCGCTTTTTAGGATAAGTCAATGCACGTAGGTGTTTCGCAACGAAATAAAGGGGGTTCACAACATTTTAGCCAAACTAGACATAATGGACCTTATTTTTACCACGTTCACATTCTTATCATTAAAAAAAATGACACTTAATTTAAAAAAAGCCTGCTTTTTAATTGCACTTTTCGCATTAAATTATGCAACGGCACAAGTAAAAATAGGTGAAAATCCAAATTCAATTAATCCCGCTTCCATTGTAGAATTGGAAAGTACTACCAAAGCTTTGGTATTAACCCGGGTGACTACTTCACAAATGCAAAGTATTACTCCTCTTTACGGAGCAGTTGTATACAATATAGAAGAAGAATGTGTTTATTATTATAACGGTAATCAATGGCTGAGTTTATGCACGGATTCAGGTTCCGGTTCAGGGCCAGACAATGTTACATTTGTTGACAATGGAAATGGAACATTTACAATAAACTATTCTGATGGAACTTCTTTTACTTCTTCAGACTTAACCGGGCCTCAAGGAACAACAGGTTTAACAGGTGCTAATGGTGCTGATGGAACTGATGGTGCAACTGGAGCAACAGGCTTAACAGGTGCTAATGGTTCTAATGGAACTGATGGTGCAATTGGAGCAACAGGTTTAACAGGTGCTAATGGTACTGACGGAACT
>NVXD01000023.1 GCA_002746415.1 Flavobacteriaceae bacterium
AAAACAAAAAAAAGTGGTTTAAGGCAAAAAAGAAAATATTAATTAACTTTAGAGAACTGGACTAAGGCTTTTCATAGGAGGTTTTGTTGTGCTTAGTTATTATTCATTTTTTTTAAAAACGTCAGGAATACAATAAATAAGACAAGTATTACAAATAATTGAGATATTCCAAAAGCAGTGTGAAACCATCCATGAAAACTCAGATATTCAGACATTTCTAAATTCACTTTTCCAGAAATACTTTCCCCATATATACCTGACAATTTATTTGTAATTGGAGATAGAGCAAACGCAATTATCCCACATAAAATAGTCAGATTTTTAGGAAATTTGGTCAAATATATTCCAGATATTTTAGACTTTAAATTAACTCTC
Organism: Flavobacteriaceae bacterium; assembly: GCA_002746415.1. Lineage (GTDB taxonomy): Bacteria > Bacteroidota > Bacteroidia > Flavobacteriales > Flavobacteriaceae > Saonia. The sequence goes on from NVXD01000023.1 coordinate 376, forward strand.
TGTATTAGAATAAATGTTGTAAATCCATATAGTAATAACGTTATGATTGGAATTATTACTTTCATGATTTTATATGAAATCCCAAATTCAGATAATCCAAAGTAAATCACATGAACGATAAAATATAGAATAGAATCAATCGCTGAAATAAACAGAAATCCAAAAATCATCCATAAAACTAATAAAACATTCTCTTTTGTCATTCAGCTTCTTCATTAAGCACAACGTTACCTATGATTAGTTGCGGCAAATAAACCGCAAATCATAACAAGTATAAACATACGAAGAAAATCCGCGAGGATTTTCGTAAGTAGGGTAGAACCTAGCAATTAATTATACACGGCTTAAGTTGTAAAACGTTATTCTAGTACTCCTTCAAAAATTCCCTCAATTTTCAATCCTTTACCTTTTCCAGGAGTGTAGGCTCCATAAAGCTCACCCGATATTTCAATTTTCACCCAAGTAACCTTTTTCCCATCTATTTCAATTTCTTTCATATCAGTTATGTCGAAATTAAAAGCTACACCACTTGTAGTCAGGTTGTTAATAGTTATTCCAGCAAATGTATTTTGATTATTATAGAATTCAGTTAGTTCAGATTCATTTTTTAGATAGTCCCAATTCTTAATTTTATTCCAAGTGTCAATTAATATGATTTCTTGAGATAAAGTTAGTAACTCCTTTTTTTCAATTTTCCGAAACCATAATTCTATTTCTAGAACTTCTAAAGAAGGAGCTTGAATTTTAAAGACAGCTTTTCTTTCAATACTGATTCCTTTAGTAGAATTATCAGTCCATTTTGGGATGTTGAGATAGGTATCACTTTCTATTTCAAAAGTATTTGGGTTTTCAGAATTGATTTCTGTAATTTTTAATTTTAAACCAGTATTAACTGATTCGTTTAAATTAATTTCCTCTTTGCTACAAGATATAAGCAAGATTACTATTGATAAAGCTAAAATTATATTTTTCATATTTATTCTTGGTTTTTAATGTTTTACAACGGTCTCGGCTATGATTAGTTGCGGCGATAAAGCCGCAAATCATAACAAGTATAAACATACGAAGAAAATCCGGTAGGATTTTCGTACTGTCTCAAAATCAAGCGATTAATTATAGCTGGTGTTGTGCGTTCGTTTTATTTTTACCCTTAAGCTGAATGTTTTTACATCTGTTTTCCTCATACCAACCCATCCATACTTTTTTTTCATCTAAGTATAAATTATATGGAATTTCACCTGAGTAACTACCCATATATTGGTAACTAATTTTTGGATGTTTGGAAAAAAAACTTAAAGATTTTTCATAGTCAGATTTTGTTTTATTTAATCTATCCATCGTATTCTGAAAAGTCTCATTAGAATCAATGATTGTTGTATTTTTTGATTGGTTTTCATAATATGAATCCAAAAAGGCTAATTTTTTATAAAACTCCTTTTTAAAAGACATGTTTTCACTGCAATTGTTGTTTTTGGTATTTAAATCCTTACTACTCGCACAATTTAAAAAAGTAAGTATTATAAAGTATATTATGTGTTTTTTCAAAAACTTCATTTGTCGATAAATGTTAAATCTTTTAGTATACATTTCAATTTTCAGTAATTACGCACAACGTTGTTGTGTATGATTTCGTTGCGTGTTTCAGCAACTAATTTAGTAAAAAATAACAGGCAATAATTCAGCGCGAGGATTTTCCGAAAGGAAAATCAGAAGCAATGAATTATACTCGTCTTTGTTGGCAACTGGCTTTATCTTAATTGTTCGCAATATTTTTTATTCACAACTCTATCTCTCATTTTAGCTTTGTCATTAAAGTTCCGAGAAATATTTCTGACTATATCACTATAATTATCAACATCCTCTGCTTTTTGATGATAGAAAAGTTTTATTGATGCACAGTTTTCGTGTTCAAAAATTGTATTGAGAAGTGTTCTGTCAGATATTCCGCAAGAATGTCCGAAAATAAAAATTTGAAAATTCCCACTATTTATATATTCAAGAAGATTTTTGTAATTATCAGTTTCTAAATAATTAATAGATTTAATATTTTCAAGATAATTGTTGTCGTTTAATTTCTCAATCGATTTATAATCGTCATCTATTTCGTCCCCAAATCCAAAAATCACAGGATTATTATCCCAACTGTCAGTTGTTCCGTGAATATGTATTGATTTAACAGAAGTGTATCTATTATCATTAAATTGGTCAAATTCTCTGGGATTACTATATATTTTGTCAGTAAAAGTGTAATTGAAGTTCAAAAATATTGTCTGGTCTGGAATTAGGTCAAAATAGTTAATTGCAGAACCTGATTGAAGAAGTTTTTTGATTTCAGCTAACGGTTTTTTTGTATCAATTCTTTGAATTAATCTTCTTTTATATTCATTTAAATCATCGATTGAAATCTGTTCATCAGCAAGAGCTTCAATATCTTTCTTTATCAGATTATATTCTATTTGAGCTTTTTGATTTAATGATGATTCGGAAAAATCTTTAAGTTTAAATGGATGGTAAATTTTATGACCTATAATATTTTTAATTCTTAAAAAATTTGAGTCTAGATTTTCATTGAATTTTGTCTCTACATTTTTAAGATATTCGATTAGCTTATTTTTAACGCTTTCAAAGTCTAAGTTTAATTTTTTAACATCAGAACCATATGCAGATGAGCCACTATTATTAAATGTACTTTTTAGTAAAGAATAATATTCATTTTCTATATCTACCCAATTTTGCAAATGAGATTTTTCAGATATTATTTGAAAAAATTTATTCTTAAATGAAATATCATTTTTTTGTGAATTTAAATTAGCTAATAACTCCTGATAATTCGTTGCGTCAATCTTAGTTGTTTCTCCCCATGGACCATGAAGTTTATCTACTCTAATTTCTTCATTTTCAAATGCAATTCCGTAGTTTGTGGTATTACTTGCAGCTTTTTTTTGCAAGAGGGTAATGATATTTTTCCAATAATCATTTATGAAATGATTATAACTTGTATTCATTCCGTGAGTTAAATCGAAACCATTTCCAATAAGGACTATTCTGTTCATTAATTATCTCATTTTTTCAGCTTGTTGCTAACGTTACAGCTATGATTAGTTGCGAGAATAAGCAACGAAACATAACAAGTATAAACATACGAAGAAAATCCGGTAGGATTTTCGGACTGTCTCAAAACCAAGCAATTAATTCATAGGTTTTGTTGTACACAGTATTTTATTCCACCTTTTTTAAAGGAATATTAAATTCATGTTCTTTGCTATAATTTTCTCCAAAACGAATTTTAATCGTTAAAGTGTCCTTTTCCAGATAGTTGCCTGGGACATTAATTTCAGTCCTCATTATCGTCTTACCTTTCGTCCCAAGAACTTTAATTCCAGGTCCCTGTATGACTAGGCTAAATGGATCAATATTTGTTAAAACGAAATTGGTTTTTGTAGGTTGGTCATAAATTAAAAAACCCTGCCCATTTTCAATTTCCATCACAATTTTTTCAATTCCGTTTTCATAAGTAAATTCCACTTTCTCAGCTTTCTTGTTTTGACAGTTAACAAAGACTAAAATCAGAAGAAAGGAATATAGTTTTTTCATATTGTGTACAACGTTACAGCTATGATTAGTTGCGGCGATAAAGCAACGTAACATAACAAATATAAACATACGAAGAAAATCTGGTAGGATTTTCGGACCGTCTCAAAACCAAGCAATTAATTATAGATTTTGTTAGGCACAGTCTTTTTATTATATTTCCGTTGGAGTTTTCTTAAACCCTGTTTTTCTAGTCGTTTAACTTTTTTATCCCTTTTTATATGGTCGTTTTGAGTTAAATAATGAATAGCGAATACTATTTGAACACCTCTATTTTCAATATTCATTGATTTTGGAAAATCCACAATATTACTTGCTATAAAGTTTGTATTACCCATGTTTCCTAGTTCAAGAGTTTGCCCATATCTTGATAAATACCCACTTGTTTTACCCAACTCAAGCACGAAATTTTTGAATTTAGAATTACCACTAAAGCACAACCTTTCAAATTCATACTTTTGATCTACCATCACGGTTTTACACACATGCCACACTTTCTGGAAAGTGCTTTTAGAAATTTGATTATAAAGCTTCTTTTGTTTTCTATACCTTATGGTTCTCTCAATGAAATTACCTCCTAGTTCGCTAATGTCAGGTACTAAATTTCGAACACATTTTCCAAATTTTTCTCTGTCCTTAGTCCCACAAATCTCACTTTGAAAAAAATCTGTAATAGTATTCAAGTCCTTGATTTCAGTATCAGTGAAATATACATTTAAATCAACTTCTGAGTATTGACCAATACCAGTGCTAAAGTTGAAAAGTAAAACAAATAGAATTTGGAATTTCATCGGTTTTATTGTGCCTAACAATTGTATATAGTTACTAGTTGCTATATTTCTATTTTGTCAATACCACTAATCTAAGGGATTTTTAATTGTTCTGAAAGTATTTATAGTTTCCATCGTGTAAATGGTAAGTTTCTTTGGCAGAAAACAGATTTTATTATCTTTACCTTATGTGCTACCACACCGCCTTAAGAGAAAAACAAAAAGAAGTTTACGAACAAGTATTTGATATACATTTGAATCTTGAAAGTGAATTACTCCCCTTACATTTCCATCAAAACGGGTTTGACCGCCAAAACGTATTAATCATTACTCAGGAAGATTCAGAACATGTACAGCTTGCAAAATGGGGAATAGCACCACCTGAAAGTGACATTGAAGCCTATTGGAAAAAAGTAGGTGGCGGATCTCTTAATAATCGGGATGATAAGTTTTTCACAACGGCACCGGAATGGAAAGATGAATCACTTCTTTATAAAAAATGCCTAATCATTGTTGATGGCCTTTACGAGCCTCACAAAGTTTCCAATGCAAAACCTATCCCGTATTTATTTGAACAAGAGAACCAAGCTTTGTTTGCTCTCCTGGGTATCTATACTGAACACGACGAAATGTTTACTTGTTCTGTAATCACTACTTCAGCAGACCCATTATTTGAAGAAATTCACAACGGGGCCAAGCGCATGCCAATGTGTGTAGACCCCTTGGATAAAGATTATTACCTTAACATGACCAAAGAGCATGATATTCGTGCAGAATTTATAAACTTTCGTAGTATCAAATTAAACGCTCATCCAGTTAACAGGGATGCCCTTAATTCTCATGTTAAAAGTGATAGAGAGGATATTGTAGAGAAAGTTTATTATCCTGAGTTGGATAGTTTGTTTTAGATTAAATCTGTTTCTCAAAATGTAATTATGTCCTGTCTCATTTCTTTAAAAATTTATTTATTGATTTAATTCCTTTTTCAGCTTCCTCTTGCACGCCATTCTCCACTAAATCTTCTAAAGCCCAAGTTAATTGTTGCATCGCAATAGAACACTTAACACCAGCTTCATAAAATTTATTTCTAATGTCGTTTTTCATTGCTATGTATTAGATAGGGTTAATTCTTCCCATATTTCTTTCGCTGAAAAAATCAGTGCGTATTCTGGAACATGGTTAACAAATCGTCTATTAAGGTCTTCCTGATTAATCCATTTATCTTGACCGTTTAATCTAAAAAAAGTGGTTCCTGAATTAAGGTTTAATTTATTTTCAAAATTTAGATTTGGATCATCAATACAATCCCCTCTCCATCTATCAATAAAACCCTCCTTACAGCTAAAGCGTCTAAATTTAACCCAGCCTTCTTCAAGAGTTCCCATACAACAAGATACGAAATATAGAACGAATAAAAGCACTATTAATGCACGATCTGATTAAATATTTTATGTAAATGATTGAAAATGAATCATATAAAGATTATATTATTATGCCTTCTAAGCAGACGGTCCCAGGTTCGAATCCTGGTGCGATCACGGATAAATCACAATAAATGTGAAATGAGAGCGAGCTTCAGAAATGAAGCTCGCTTCTTTTTTGGGGTAAATTGAAATAGTTCTTTTTTAGATTTTTAATGCGAATTGCTGGTAAAATATGTAATCCCGTTATGATTACCAGTACATAAAAGCCTAAACTCTTAGGGCCCTCCATTTAAAACTAAATTTTAATGTATTTTTATATTCGAACTATTATGATTCGCATCTTGAAATGAAATTGAAAACGTACCTATTTCCCCTTTTAGTATTAGCATTCCTAAACTGCAAAGCACAAAAAACAACTTTAAATTATGAGAGTAATCATATTAAAGTGGAACAACTGACCAAAAATACCTTTAGACACATTTCCTATTTAGACACTGATGATTATGGAAAAGTAGGTTGTAATGGTATGATTGTAATTGACAATGGTGAAGCCTTAATTTTTGATACTCCGACCAATGACAAGGACTCTAAAGAGTTAATTGATTGGGTGGAAAAGACACTGGAATATATAGTAGTAGGCATCATTGTGACTCATTTTCATTCGGATTGTTTGGGTGGGCTCAATGAATTTCACAAAAGAGAAATTCCTTCCTATGCTTCTTTTAAAACAATTGAATTGGCAAAACCAAATCATGAACAAATCCCCCAAATAGGATTTGATGGTTATTTAGAAATTAAAGTAGGGAATAAAAAAGTAAGCAATGAATTTTTTGGTGAAGGACATACAAGTGATAATATCGTTAGCTATTTCCCAAGCGAAAAAGTGCTCTTTGGAGGATGTCTAATTAAGAAAATTGATGCCTCTAAAGGGTATCTAGGAGATGCAAATACCAATGAATGGTCCAATACTGTTTATGCAATTAAAGACAAATACAAAAATGCCAAAGTAATCATACCGGGGCATGGAAAACCTGGAGGAAAGGATTTGTTGGATTATACTATAGAACTTTTTAAATCAGAATAAAAAAAGCCATTATTTGTGCTAGCGCTTTATATTTTTAATCTTAGGATGATAATGCAAAAAAATTAAAGTGCTTACAAGCACTGAAATATAGCTACTTAACAAAATGAGTCACAAATTATTTTTATTATTTACCTTAATAGTGCTACAATCTTGTAGTTCTCAATCACAATTGGTTGAAGATGAAATGGAGACGGTCTCTATAGAAAAATTAAGATATTACTTGTATTTCCCAAAAAATTATGAGGTAGATAGCGAAGAGAAATTCCCTTTGCTCTTATTTCTTCATGGAGGAGGAGAGTCTGGAGGTACCCTTACAGACTTACAAACGGGAGGACCCCCAAAGTTGATTGTTGAAGGAAAACAATTCCCCTTTTTAATATTGGCTCCGCAAAACCCTCATGTGAAGCAATGGTGGAATACAAGAGCTGTGATGCAGTTGTTGGATAGTGTGATAGCCGATAACAATGTAGATGTAAACAGGATTTATTTAACAGGTCTTAGTAGGGGAGGTGGTGCAGCTTGGGAGCTGGCAGTGCAATATCCTAAAAAGTTTGCTGCCATGGCCGTGGTCTGCGGAATGACCCCATTGCCCTATGCTTCATGGATAGATAAAAAAATGCCTATATGGGTATTCCATGGGGATGAAGATACATCCATTCCGGTATCAGAATCCGTAGAAATGGTTGCCCGTCTTAAAGCTATGGGGTATGATGTTACCTTTACCAAGTATGAAGGAGTAGGGCATAATTCATGGGATAGAGCCTATACAACTCCAGAACTTTACGATTGGTTTATTGAACAGAAAAGAACACCAGAATTACCATAATTTTTATAGAATTTTCAGTACATTTCAAACTAGTGCTAACCAAATATAGGATCATGAAAAAAAGTAGTTTATATGTTTTTTTGACTATTGCCTTAATGGTAATGGGATGTAAGGAATCTGCACCGCCATTTACGGGAGAGTTTAATGAAGCTATTCGTTTAAATCAGATTGGGTATTATCCTAATGCAACTAAGGTAGCTGTAGCAGTAAATGCAGAAGAGGGCATTTTTCTTGTAGTAAAAGATGAAAGCGATGTGGTGTATACAGGAGTACTTTCTGAAACTAAAAATTGGGAATTGGCAGGTGAAAAAGTAAGAACTGCTGATTTTAGTGAAATTGTCGAAGAAGGGAATTATCATGTATATGTTCCTGGTATGGGGTATTCTTATCCGTTTGAAATTAGAAAGAACATTTATAGGGAAGCTTTCCTAGGTTCAGTTAAAGGTTTGTATTACCAAAGAGCAGGCATGGCATTAGAAGAAAAGTATGCTGGTAAATGGCGTAGACCATTGGGCCACCCAGATGATAGTGTGTTGTATCATAAATCGAGTAAAATATCAAAAGATGTTATGGTTTCCGCTAAAGGATGGTATGATGCTGGGGATTATAATAAATACATCGTCAATGCCAGTTATCCCCTTGGGCAGTTTTTTCTACTGCAGCAACAATATCCTGATATTATAAAAGATGGGGATTTACATATTCCTGAAAGCAATAATGGGGTAAGCGATTATTTAGACGAACTAAAATATGAAATGGATTGGGTGCTCAGCATGCAGGATGATGATGGGGGCTTGTACCATAAATTGACAACTAAGAATTTTGAAGAGATGGTCATGCCACATGAAGCTACAGCACAGAGATATATTGTGGGAAAAGGTACGGCGGCAACTTTGGATTTTGCTGGTTGTGCCGCACAAGCATACAGGGTGTTTGATCCTATTAATAAAGCATATGCCTATAAATGTCTTGAAGCCGCTAAAAATGCATATCAATGGGCATTAGACAATCCGGATGTAGCATATGTCAACCCACCAGATATAAGTACTGGTCAATATGGTGATAGTAATTTTGCCGATGAATTATATTGGGCCAGTGCGGAATTGTTTATTTCTACTAAAGATGAAAAGTATTTGAATACTTTGGATGATGCTACCAGCTATAAATTTAAACCAGGAGATAATTGGACAAGCTTTATGCGATATACAGGGGTGTTTACCCTTTTAGGGCATCAAGAATTGGTGCCAGAGAAAATGTATCAAAGTTTAAAAAGTGGGGTGCTACGATTAGCGGATGAGTTGGTGGCCAGAGGTAAAAACACGGATTATTTTCAGCCCATAAATGATTTTCAATGGGGTTCTAATAGTGATGTGTTGAATGCTGCTTTGATTATGGCGCAAGCATATCGCTTAGAGCCAAAACCAGAATATTTACAAGGTGCACAACAAACAACGGATTATATTTTTGGAAATAATGCAAATGGATATAGCTATCTAACGGGTTTTGGTGATAAAACCCCAATGTTTATCCATCATAGACAGAGTGCAGGTGACAAAGTAGAGGCCCCCGTGCCTGGTTTACTTTCTGGTGGTCCCAATAGTAGGTTGCAGGATGCCGCTAGCGGAGTTACCTATCCAGAAAACCCTTCTCCAATGAAAAGTTGGGTGGATCAAGAGCCTAGTTATGCCAGTAACGAGATTTGCCTGAATTGGAATTCCCCATTGACTTACATGCTCGGATTTTTAGAACAAGAATCAAAATAAGAGAGCGATTCATGAAAAAATTTAAGGAGCAACTTGCAGTACTGACATTGGTCTGTGTATCCATAATCTCTTGTAAAACGGAGGTAGTTAGAAATCAGTTTTTGGCAGATAATACTGCTTTTGAATATGCAGGCCGTGTGGATCTTATAGATTCAAAAGAAGCAGTCCTTATAGGTGCGGCTTCATTTGTAAAAACCTCGGTTGTAGGCGATTCGGTTGAGATTTATATTCACGGAGGACGTTCGCACAACTATGTGAGTTTGGTGGTAGATGGAGAACATTTGGGAAGGTTTAGGATAGATACGCTTACAAATTTCACATTACCTGTAAAATTTAAGAAAAAAGCGGCGGTGCATCAATTAGAAATTGTAAAAGCTACAGAAGCATCCAGTGGCCCTATTATTTTTAAAGGGTTGGGAGCTGATGCCATCCAGGCTAGTGAAAAATCAGAAAAGAAAAAAATCGAATTTATAGGCGATTCCATTACCTGTGGTGCTGCAATGGATGATATGTTTAGCCCATGCAATGAGGGTGATTATCATGACCATCATAATGCATATTTAAGCTATGGACCAAGTGTTGCAAGGACCTTAAATACAGACTATTTGCTTTCAAGTATTTCAGGATGGGGCGTATACAGAGGATGGAACAGTGAGGTGGACAAAAACGAAGCGGTAGCCGCGGTATATGCAAATACGTATTTAAATGATGAAGGCTCTAAGCCTTGGGATTTTAGCACCTATGTACCAGATGTGGTAAGTATTTGTTTGGGAACCAATGATTTGTCTGGTGGCAATGGAATAAAAGAGCGCATGCCTTTTGATACCGAATTGTATGTGGAGCGATATATTGCTTTTATTGAACAGCTATATGGTTATTATCCAAAAGTGCAGATTGGTTTATTGACCAGCCCAATGGTTTCGGGAGAAAATAATGTTGTTTTAGTGGAATGTTTAGAGCGAGTGTTGGCACATTTCAATACTAAGAACTCAACCAAACCCATTCAATTGTTTCAGTATGATACATTATACGTCAATGGCTGTTCATACCACCCAGGGATTGAAGATCATAAAGCTATGACAGATGTTTTACTGCCATTTTATAAAGAATTATTAAAATAAAGATTATGAAATTTTCAAAAGTAACCACACTCTTTTTTACATTATTCATGTTGATGGCCACCAGCCTAGTTTCGGCAAAAGTGGTGTTGCCCAGCATATTTTCTGATAATATGGTGCTTCAAAGAAATTCTGAAGTCGCACTTTGGGGTTGGGGAGATGTTTCAGAAGAAATAACAATTGTCACCAGTTGGGATGGCAAAGCGTATAAAGTGACGGCTACGACTGATGCTAAATGGAATGTAGTTATTGCTACACCTGAAGCTGGTGGGCCATACACTATTAGTTTTAAAGGCAGGGGAGCTACTCAAATTTTAGAGAATATTTTAATCGGTGAAGTCTGGTTGTGTTCTGGGCAATCCAATATGGAATGGAGTGCCAATAGTGGAATTGTTCATGAAGATGAGGTGGATAAGGCCGACTTTCCCAATATTAGATTGTTTACAGCAGATAGACGAACAGCGGAATATCCCCAAGATAACCTTTCTGGCTACTGGTCTGTTTGTACTCCGGAAACAATGAAATCTTTTAGTGCAATTGGATACTTTTTCGCAAAGAAACTCCATGATGAATTTGATGTTCCGATAGGAGTCATAAATGCTTCGTGGGGAGCATCCAGTGCGGAGGTGTGGACTCCGAAGTATGTATTTGATAAAAATGAAGATTTAAAAGAGGCTTCAAAAAAGATTGGTAAAAATAGATGGGTGTCTAACAAATCTTCTGAATTGTACAATGCAATGATTTCGCCCATATCATCCTTTAAAATTGCGGGAGCTTTATGGTATCAGGGAGAATCCAATACGGCTAACGCTGAAACTTACACTAAACTTTTTTCGTCAATGATAACAGCTTGGAGAGCGGAATGGGCGTATGATTTTCCTTTTTATTTCGTTCAAATTGCGCCTTATACCTATGAAAGTCCAGAACAAGGGGTTAAAGTGAGGGATGCACAACGCAGAACTTTAAAATTAGCAAATACAGCAATGGTGGTTGTAAGTGATCTTTGTACTGTGGATGATATTCATCCAAGAAATAAATTAGATGTTGGTTACCGTTTGGCAAATGTTGCTTTAAAGGAACATTATAAAACCTTGGAGGTAGAGGTACATAGTCCGCTGTATAAAAAATTAATTATTGACGGTAAAAAGGCAATTATTGTGTTTGATCATGCCAAAGGCTTGTATGCAAAAGGTAAGCACGTAACTCATTTTGAAATAGCCGGAGTTGATGATGAATTTTTTCCTGCAAAAGCGGTAATTAAAGGAGATAGGGTACTCGTATCTTCTAAAAAGGTAAAACAACCAACTAGAGTTCGTTTTGCATGGAACAATACCGCATTGCCTAATCTTTTTAATGAGGCTCATTTACCAGCTTCCAGTTTTATCAGCGAATAAGCTTCAAGCATTTTCTTAACATTTTTTGAGGTTAATTGTAGTATTTTAGCCATCAATAGATACTGCTATGCCTAAGAAAAATTATCGCCTATTTTTTGCTTTTTTCGTCATACTTATGATTTCTTGTAAGGAAAAGAATATAGGACAAGAAGAACACAAGTTTACAAATGCTCTGATTGATGAAACCAGTCCCTATTTATTACAACATGCCCATAATCCAGTTAATTGGAGGGCTTGGAGTCAAGAAGCTTTGGATGAGGCCAAGAAGGAAGATAAATTAGTGCTTATTAGTATTGGATATTCCTCTTGCCATTGGTGCCACGTAATGGAAAAGGAAACTTTTGAAGATGAGGCAACTGCCAAAATGATGAATGAAAACTTTATCAATATAAAAGTGGACAGGGAAGAAAGGCCAGATGTGGATCAGGTATATATGACAGCTGTACAGGGCATGACAGGCGGTGGCGGTGGTTGGCCTTTGAATATAATTGCATTGCCAAATGGAAAACCTATTTATGGCAATACATATCATACTAAGAAGCAATGGGTAAGTGTTTTAACTAAGGTTAGTGATTTGTACAAAACGAACCCAGAGAAAGCCAATAAAGTAGCTAATAGTGTTGCGGAAGGCATTCAGAACATGAATATTGTTGAGCCTTCTTCTGATTTTGAAAGTTTAACCAAAGATGTTTTACATGAAAGTGTGGATAATTGGAAACCAAAATGGGATAAAAAATGGGGAGGAAATAATGGTAATCAAAAATTCCCAACCCCTGTTACGTTAGACTTTTTGCTGGATTATGCCACGATAACTGGTGATGAATCTGTCAAGAAACATGTAAAAAATACGCTAGATAAAATAGCAACAGGAGGATTGTACGACCATTTGGCCGGTGGATTTTACAGATACAGTATAGATGATAAATGGAAGGTGCCACATTTTGAGAAAATGCTGTATGATAATGCACAGCTTATTAGTTTGTATTCTAAAGCCTATACCGTTTTTAATGAGCCAGAATACAGAAATGTAGTTGAAGAGACCATAGCTTTTTTGGATAGGGAAATGAAAAATGCAGCAGGAGGGTATTACGCTGCCTTAGATGCGGATAGTGATGGTGAAGAAGGGAAGTTTTATGTGTGGAAAGAGGATCAATTAAAGTTAATCCTAAATGCTGATTTTGAACTTTTTTCTGATTATTTTAATATTAAGAATAAGAATATTTGGGAACATGGCAACTATGTGCTTAACAAAGCTGTTTTGGATGGGGAATTTATTAAGGAACATAAATTAGAACGCTCAGCGTTTGAAATGAAAAAAGGAAATTGGAAAAAAGTATTATTATTGGAAAGGGCAAAAAGAGTCCGCCCCGGAACTGATGATAAAATTCTAACTTCATGGAATTCGCTGTTGATAAATGGTTTTGTTGATGCCTATAAAGCTACAGGAAATGAAGAATATTTGGAAAAGGCAGAGGACACGTTCGACTTTATTAAGGAAAAAAGTTTTCAAGGAAAAGTGTTGCAACACACTTACAAAGAAGGAGGAAAGCCAAACAATGGCTTTTTAGATGACTATGCTTTTCTTATAAATGCATCTTTGAATTTATATAGTGCAACGCTTAACAATGCTTATTTAGAATTTTCAAATAATCTTATGAGTATTGTTGCGGTTAATTTTAGCGATGACACTTCAGGAATGTACAAGTACAATAAAAATGAAGAACTAATTGCTAAAATTATTAAAATTGATGATGGTGCCAGACCTTCAGCAAATGCTGTTATGGCACATAATCTGTTTCTACTGGGACATATTAATTATGATATGAAATCACTAGACAAGGCAAAAGGGATGTTGTCATCTATGACTCCAACGATGATTGAATATGCATACGGATATTCTAAATGGGAGGGGTTGTTGTTGCAAACTGCATTTCCTTTTTATGAAGTAGCCATAGTAGGCAGTAATGCGGAGGAATTGACCAAGGAAATGAATACCTTGTTTATTCCCAACACTCTAACTACTGGTAGTGTCGTAGAGAGCGATTCCCCGCTATTTATGAATAGATATGACGAAGAAGGCACTTATATTTATGTGTGCCAAGATAATGCCTGTAAGCTGCCCGTTGAAACTGTAAAAGAGGCAGTGGAGCAATTAAATAATTTTTAGAAGTAACACAAAATCAGTATTCATTGTATTCCGTCCCATGGGAAGGAGGGCTCTATTAGTGACTAGAATGACCACAAAGTATAATTTATGTCGGTGATTGATGGTACGCTGTTATAGTTATAAGAAAGGCAACAGTGATTTTATGTACGACTGTGTTTATAAAGGAACCTTCAGTAATGCATTTTGATTTATGGCTAGGTGTTGTAGTCGATAAATTATGCAATTGGTTTGTTTGGTTTCAGGATACCCTTAAGAGTACTATGTATGGTAACGCAGCCCTTATTGTTGATTAATTACCCTACTACACATCTTCCTTGTAGACAAATGTTCTACTACTTTCTTAATGCCTTAATCTCTATATCGCATAATTATGGATGAAAAGTCCATTGCCTAAAAAAGGGCTAAAAAATAAGGGCCTCTTATATAAGAGGCCCTTAAAGTAAAGTTTAAAAACTTAAATTATTTAGTATCCATTGTTCTGTGGTAATAAATCAGAACCTTGAATATCAACTTGTGATTGTGGAATTGGATACAATTCGTTTTTACCAGCTGTAAAGCTAGCGCCACCGAATTTAGTAACCAAAATAGTAGCTTCATGCTGAAGGTATGTATTCAACATATCTGCAGCTATACCCCATCTTACCAAATCAAAGAAACGGTGTCCTTCACCAGACAATTCTAATTTACGTTCCATACGAACTATAGTTCTTGCAGCAGCCTGAGATCCAAAATCTCCAGCTGTATATTCAGAAATTACATAGTTAGCAGCATTAGGAGCAGCAGGGTTTCCGAACTCAGTTTTTACCCAGTAGTCAGAATTTGCAGCTCTAGCTCTTACCTGATTTACATATCCCATAGCAGTTGTTAATGAACCAGCTTCAACTTCTGCTTCAGCAGCCATTAAAAGTACATCAGCAAATCTGATGATATTATAGTTCATAGTTGAATAACCACGAGTCCAAGAACTACCATCAGTAAAAGTGTTCTCTTGTGATTTGTAATAGATAAACTTTTTAGGAGAATAAGGTCCAGCATAAACTTGACTTCTAATCCAAGCCTTACCTGGGTGAGCTATCCAATCTAAATAAGGAATATCTCTTCTACCTACAGAATGATCAATACGTGGATCTAAATTTCCAGTATCTGGAGTAAAGGCATCAGAACTTTCAATATTATAATCATGAGCCAATGCATTACCTGCATCATTGTAAGACTCATCCAATAATGGAAGACCACCAGCATCTGTTCTAAATGTGTTTGCTAATGAAAAACTTGGTTGAAAGAATCCACAGCAGTTACCTGGTCCATCTGGTCCTGTATTGTATGGGTAATTTAAATCATCAAACCAGTTTGAATTTTGAGTACTACCAGAATTGTTGGCAGATTCAACATCCATTACAGATTCTGCATGGTTGTCATTTTCTGCATTAAAAATCTGTGCGTAATCATCTAATAATTGGTAAGACAATCCATTAACAGTTACACCATTGCTAATTACAGTTGCAAACAAATCCTTTGCAGGTCCAAATTTACCTTGGTACAAATACGCTTTTGCCAAATAAGCAGCAGCTGCCCATCTGTTAACACGTCCAGCATCACCCATAGTCGCAGGAAGATTATCATATGCAAACTGGAAGTCAGCTTCTATTTGTGCCCACACATCCGAAGATGGTACTAAAGGTACATCAGCAGCTAAGATAGTTTCATCTATATAAGGAACATTGCCAAAGTGCTTTGTAAGGTCAAAATAGAAATGACCTCTAAGCATTCTTGCTTGTCCAGCTAATAAAGTAGCATCACCAGCTGAAACTTCTTCAGAAGCTGCTACAGCTGCTAATACAGAATTAGCTCTTGACACACCCTCAAAACGACCTCTCCAAAGGGCGTTTAAATCACCTGAGGTTGGATCTACTTCATAACGTTGAATTGGGTTGATAGAGGAATAATCCCCAGCATCTGTCCCTTTGTTTGCTTCACCACCCATAATAGATCCAGTGATCCAGTGGTTAGGTCCTTCAAAACGATTACCAAACACACCATTTAGTGCGGCATAAGTTCCAATTAAAAGTCCTTCAATACCATCTTTGGTACTTACCTGGGCATCAGCTAAGGAACCCGTAGGAAGAACTTCCAAAAATTCATCACTACACGACACACCCATCATAAGAAAGGCCATCGCTGCGACAGTCATTTTTTTGAATTTACTCAATGTTTTCATAATTTTTTTTATATTAAATATAATACATTTATTTTAGATTCCATGCTTATAGTCCTAATTCAAGACTAATTAAATAACTTGGTGTAACTGGGAAGTTACCTATATCTACACCAAAGTTAGTATCAGGACCAGAAACTCCTGGGTCTAATCCACTGTATTTAGTCATTGTCCAAATATTATTGGCAGCTAAACCTATTTTGAATTTACTAAGCCCCCATTTGTCTACTAAAGCAGAATCAAAGTTATATGAAAAAGACAATCTTTGTAGTCTTACATAGTTTCCACTTTCTACATACCAAGAATTGGCGGTACCATTTGTACTTAAGTTAGAAGCACTTTCCCAAATTGGAGCTGATGCATTGTTGCCTAATTCAGGTGTCCAAGATTGTTTTGCGCGTTCACCTTTGGCAGCTCCTTCAAAAGAACCGAAGAAATCTGTATACCATTTAGATTGATTGAATACTTCATTACCAAAAGAGGCATACCAGTATGTTTCAAACTCAAAGTTTTTGTACCCTAAGTTCAATATTACACCAGAAGTATAATCAGGAACAGCACTACCAATAAAAGTACGGTCATCAGGTGTAATAGCACCATCACCATTAACATCTTCATATCTAAAACGACCTAAACCTTTACCATCCTGAGCAGGTGAACTGTCCACCTCTGCTTGACTGTTAAAGTAACCTAGTACATTATAACCAAAGAAAGAAGATATAGATTGACCTACTGCATTTCTTACAGGGTTAATTCCTCTTGCGCCACCAACTTCAAAAAAGTCAATACCTTCAGCTAAACCAGTAATTTCATTATTTAAGAATGAACTGTTCCATGTAACTGTATAGGTTAAATCTTCTGTAAGGTTACCTCTGTTGATAATTTGAATATCGATACCGTGGTTGTTCATGCTACCAACATTTACTGATGGAGCTGATGCAAAGTTACCTGTAACTCCAGCTAAAGGTACTTGGAACAATAAGTCCTCTGTATCCTTGTCCCACCAATCAAATTGAATTTCTAATTTGTCATTTAAGAAACTAGCATCAAAACCAATATTGGTTGATGTAGAAGTTTCCCATTTGGCATCAGGATTTCCAATACGACTTTGAGCAAAACCTTCGCTTACACCACTTGCTTGACCAGCAATAGGATAGAATGTGTTACTTCTAGAAGATGCAAATAAAGAATATTGGTTATTTGGGTTTACGTTTTCTGAGTTACCCATTTCACCCCATCCAGCACGAAACTTAAGATCAGAAATCCAATCTACATTAGCCATAAAGTCTTCGTCAATAATTCTCCACGCACCAGAAAATGCTGGAAAAACACCGTATCTGTTATTGCCACCAAAACGGGAGGCACCATCACGACGAACAATTGCACTTAGGTAATATTTTTCTTTAAAGTTGTACTTAAGTTGTCCAAAAGTAGAAAAGAAATTAACACCTTTAAATTGACTACTACCTACATTTGGGCTTTGAACATTGTTTAAGTTCTGAAAATCCAAATCCGTTGAAAATGGGTTAATTCCATTACCATTAATAGATCTTCCTGCACCTGTATTCAATGCTTCTATACCTGCTAATGCCGTGATTTTATGATCACCAAACTGCTTTTCATACGTTGCAGTGTTGGTAAATGTCCATTGAAATCCATAAGAACTACCTTCGCCAAAATTGTTACTTGCTTGTGGTTCTGAATCTCCTAAGTATCTAAAATCATAGTTTACAAAATGACTGTTTTGATATTGGCCACCAATGCTAGAACGTAATACTAATCCTTCAATTGGGTTTAATTCCATATAGAAGTTACCAAAACCTCCAATAGAGTATCCTTCATCCTGACCTTGATTTTGAACTAGACGTCTAACTGGGTTACGACCGTTGTTAAATCCTGAGGCTCTTGTACTAGCATAACTTCCAAATTCATCAAATACTGGAAGAATAGTTGGCATACGATAAGCAGAAAGTACTTCTGATTCATCATCTGCAGAATCAACACCACCACTACCACCAAAAATGGCATTTGTTCTACGGTATGTTGTTTGGAAATTTTGTCCAAATTTTAACCATGGCGTAATATCCCATTCTGAGTTAAAACGCATCGCATATCTCTGAAATTTCTGAGTAAGTACGATACCGTCTTGATCTTGTGCACTAATACTTAAGTAAAAACGGCCATCTTCTGTACCACCTCTCATACCAAATGTTGCACGCGTTTGTGGAGCAACTTGCGTAATTTCATCGTACCAGTTTGTACCTGCTAAATTAGGTCTGATTAAGAAAACGTTTGCAGGGTCTGCTGCATAATTGGCTTGTATTTGAGCTAAATTGATATCAGCTTCATTCACTCCATTTTGCCCATCTGCATGTAAGTAATCAGGAAATACAGGTGAAGCGCCAGATCCATACTGTGGATGTGTATAGGCTACAGGAGTTCCATTTGCCGCTGCATTGTTTTCATATGCAATGTGAGTCCAATCTGCCATATCTTGAGGATTCAGCATATCTGGTGAACCAGCTACATTAGGATCTGTAAAACCAGTACTTACATTTATAGTAAACTCTGTTTTCATTTTGTTTCTAGATCCTTGCTTTGTAGTATATACAATAACACCATTTGCTGCTCTTGCTCCATAGATAGAAGCAGCGGCTGCATCTTTAAGAACGGTTGTCGTTGCAATATCATCAGGATTTAAAAAATCCGTACTCCCTACAGGAAGCCCATCAACAATGTATAATGGTGCGTTACCTCCAAAAGCGGAAAAACCTCTAACTCTAACTTGGCTAGTAGTTCCTGGTTGCCCATTCGTTAATACAGTAACACCCGCAACACGACCTTGTAATTGCTGTTCTACGTTACCGGAAGGAATTGCTGCCAATTCTTCTGCTTTAACAATAGAAACTGCTGCCGTAGTTTCACGTTTACTTTCTACAGAGTAACCTGTAACAATCACTTCATCCAATGCAAGGCCTTCTTCTAAGACTACATCGATTACTGAAGCACTTCCTACGGTTTGCTCAGAAGGATTGTAACCTGTATATGTAAATACAAGTACATCACCTTCGCTAGCATTGATGGAATAATTCCCATCAAAATCTGCAATAGCACCAGTAGCGGTTCCTTTAATAACCACATTTGCTCCTGGTAGCGGAACACCGTCACTGTCTGTAATAGTACCAGTGATGGCTGACTGAAGCTCATTTGCCTCCAGTTTTACCAAATCTGTTTCAGAGCTCGCATGAGCTAACTGCGTTCCAAAACAAAATAACATCGTAAAAAGCCCAACACTCCAAGATGATAACATCTTGCCATAAGGCTTTAACGAATAACAATCGCTTTTTTGAATCATAATAATTGGTATTAGTTAGTTTTAATAAAAAAGTTAGTAATTAATTTTTAAGCGTACTAATAATCAAACGTTGTAGTTCAAGTAGAGGATGACATGTTACGGATACCTTAATATAAGCCGTCTAAATTGAACAAGTCGCTAATTTATGATATAATTTATTAATAACACATAATTTTTTTAACTTATTTTTTAGAAAAATGTATCCATATAAAGAGTGAAAAGGCCTCTTTCTTTTAACAATTTTCTAGTGGTCAATAAATGGTGATATGATGTAAGTCATTAAAAACTAGTACTCAGTAATGCTTGGATTTAGGGATTATAGACGGTATAATACCATGGATTTAATCTTGGGCTTTCTAGGAAAAGTTATTTTAAACTCCCAAAAATTAACAGTTCTGTTGATTTATACAAACAATTTCCCATCAATTCGTGATATTTTTTTAAAATCAAGCTGGTTGAAGGCGGGAGTGAGAGGGGTTTACCGCTTAAGTTTTTAAATTAAACACCTTTATTTATATGGCTGTGTCGTGATTTGTTGGCTATTGTTTTTATTATTGCACATATATTATTTAGTGTATGGATATTTTAAAAAAGGTGCACAGAGAAATAACACCATTGTCATCAGAAGATAGCTTTTTAGTTTTTGATAGAATCAAGGACAATTTTGATTTTCCTGTACATTTTCATCCAGAACTGGAATTGAATTTTATTTCCAATGCCAAAGGCGTAAGAAGAGTGGTAGGAGATAGTATAGAGGAAATTGATGATTTGGAATTGGTCTTGGTTGGATCTAGCCTTTATCATGGGTGGGAACAATATCACTGCACTAGTAAAAAAATACGTGAAGTCACCATTCAATTTCATGAAGATTTATTTGATAAGGCTTTTTTGAGTAGAAATATAATGAAACCATTAAAGGATATGTTTGACAGGTCTGCACATGGAATTTTATTTTCTAAGGCAACTACCAGAAATATTAAATCGCGAATTTTAATAGTGTCAAAATTGGCTGGAATAGATTATTTTATGGAGCTACTATCTATATTGTATGATTTATCTATTTCCAGAAACCAAAGATTACTCTCCACTACTACCATATATTTAGAAAATTTTGAAAATAGTGACAAGATAAAATTGCTATATGATTACGTTCAAAAAAACTACGCTTCTAAAATTACTCTTTCAGAAGTTTCCGAATTGTTAAACATGAGCAATGTTTCGTTCAATAGGTTTATTAAAAAAAGAACAGGCAAAACATTTGTTGAATACCTTAATGATGTTAGAATTGGATATGCATCACGTTGGTTAGTGGAAAGGGATTGTAGCATATCGGAAATTGCTTTTTTGTGTGGATTTAATAGTATTGCAAATTTCAATAGAGTGTTTAAAAAAGCTAAGAAGACAACACCCACTAATTATAGGCAAGATTTTTCAGGCATTAAGAGAGTGCTTTAGGAGAAAATACATGAATTTTATTGCTGTTCTATATTTATGTAAATAAAATCAATACATCTTTTATTAAAAAGATGTATTTTGACAAGCGATAACTAACAAAACAGACTTAAATAGATGCAAATAAAAGAATCTTCAACCATGTATGATGTCATCATAGTTGGTTCAGGAGCTGGAGGAGGAATGGCTACTAAAATTCTTACCGAAGCTGGATTAAAAGTGGCTATAGTTGAGGCTGGCCCTCATTTTGACCCGCAAAACCCAAAACAACAAACACAATTAAAATGGCCATGGGAATCTCCAAGAAGAGGAGCTGGTACAGTTAGAGCTTTTGGAGAATATGACAACGCCTATGGTGGGTGGGATATAGAAGGGGAACCTTATACGCGCAAAAATGGTACTAAGTTCGATTGGTTTCGATCTAGAATGCTGGGCGGTAGAACAAATCACTGGGGACGTATTTCTTTGCGCTTTAGTGAGCGCGATTTTAAACATAAAGATATAGACGGTCATGGAGATAACTGGCCAATAGGATATGAGGACGTAAAACCTTATTACGATAAAGTAGATAAGTTAATTGGAGTGTTTGGTACGAAAGAGAACTTACCTAACGAACCCGATGGTTATTTTTTACCACCTCCTAAACCCAGATTGCATGAGCTTTTTTATATAAAAGGTGCTAAAAAGGCCAATATTCCCGTAATTCCATCTAGAATGTCCATGTTGACAAAAAAAATCAACCAAGACAGAGGGGTATGTTTTTATTGTAGTCAATGTTCAAGAGCGTGTTCTGTACATGCGGATTTTTCTTCAGGTACTTGTTTGATATTTCCAGCCCAGAAAAACGGAGGGCAGATAGATTTGTTCGTGAACTGTATGGTACGTGAAGTAACCACAAATGAAGAAGGAAAAGCTACAGGAGTTTCTTATATCAACAAAGAAGATAGAAAAGAATATAAATTAAAAGGGAAAGTAGTTGTTTTGGCTGCTTCAGCATGTAGTTCTGCTAGAATACTAATGAATTCAAAAAGCAAACAACATCCAAATGGATTAGGAAATGGAAGTGATATAATTGGACATTATCTACATGATTCTACGGGAAGTAGTAGAGCTGCTTTTGTGCCTGATTTGGTCAATAGGAAAACTTACAACGAAGATGGCGTAGGCGGAATGCATGTTTATACACCTTGGTGGTTGGATAACAAAAACTTGGATTTCCCAAGAGGATACCATATTGAAGTCTGGGGAGGAATGGGCATGCCTAGTTATGGTTTTGGCTTTAATCCGAATGATTTAAATAAATTTTTTGGTCTAAAAGCGGGTGGCTATGGTGATAGTTTGCGGAAAGATGTCAAAAAATATTACGGCTCTGTTATGGGAATGAGTGGAAGAGGTGAGTCTATCGCAATGAAGGATAATTATTGTGAAATTGACCCCACTACTGTGGATGAATTTGGAATTCCAGTACTTCGATTCAATTATAATTGGACTGATAACGAACGAAAACAGGCCAAACACATGCATGAAACCTTTGAAGAGGTAGTGCATAATATGGGTGGTGAGATGTTGCAAGAAGCCCCTTCAAAAGAAGATGATTATGGTTTGCTTGCTCCTGGGCGTATTATTCATGAAGTGGGAACTACCCGCATGGGCAATGACCCTAAAACTTCAGTAGTGAATTCACATCAACAATTACATGAGGTAGACAATGTCTTCATCGTAGATGCAGGACCTTTTGTGTCTCAGGCAGATAAAAATCCGACTTGGACTATTTTAGCCTTGTCATGGAGAACTTCAGATTATATTATTGAACAATTGAAACAGCAAAATATCTAAGAAATGGATAGAAGAAAAAGTATAAAATCAATCCTGTTAGGGACTGTTGCTGGAGGATTGGCAGTCAGTGGATGCAAGCCAGGTACGGGTACAGAAGGAGATAATGTGGTAGCTGATGGTGCCGAACAGTATTTTGGAAGAACCCCTGCGGAATTGGAACAAATAGCAGCATTAAATGCCGAACAGTTTTTTAATGAGCATGAAATGAGTACTCTAGCTGTTTTGTGCGATTTGATTTTACCTGCTAATAGTGAGTATGGTGGCGCCACGGATGCTGGTGTGCCAGACTTTATAGAATTCATGGTGAAAGATATTCCAGACATGCAACCTACCTTAAGAGGAGGGTTAATGTGGTTGGATCATAAGAGCAATACTGATTTTAATAGTGAATTTAAATCGCTGAACGAAACCCAGCAAAAAGAGATTTTGGATACTATTGCATATCCAGATATGGAGATTCCTAATAATGAGCGTCCATTGGAGATACAATTCTTTACCCTAATGCGCAATATGACGCTAACAGGTTATTATACTTCACAAATGGGCATTAAAGACTTAGGGTATAAAGGAAATACACCTAATGTTTGGGATGGTATACCAGAAGAAGTTCTTGCGCAACATGGTGTGTCTTATGACGAAGAATGGATTGCTAAATGTGTGGATCAAAGCCAAAGAAATGTTATTGCCAAATGGGATGAAGAGGGTAATTTGTTGACTTAGGATTAGTATTCTTTTAAGTATTGTAATTTAAAAAACATGGGAAGGATTAAATGTTTGATTTTTATAGTGATGAGTCTTTCCCTGTTCTGTATATGTTGCAGTGAGGAAAAGAAAGCTGAAGTTGTAGAGCAGCAACCAAATATAGTTTGGTTTGTGGCAGAAGATCAATCCCCAGATTTTTTTCCTATGTATGGGGACAGTACAATTTCTTTGCCATCTTTGGAGTCTCTTGCCCAGGATGGGGTAGTTTTCACCAATGCATATGCGCCAGTTCCTGTATGTGCGCCAACAAGAAGTGCTATTATTACGGGAATGTATCCTACTACTTTAGGAACGCATAATATGAGAACTTATAATGCGTACACTACGGAAAACCAACCTGAAATTGAAATTCCTAGTTATTCCCCAATCGTTCCTCAGGGGACAAAAATGTTCACTGAATATCTAAGAAAGGCGGGGTATTATTGTACTAACAATGCTAAGGAAGACTACAATTTTAAAAGTTTGGAATCTGCTTGGGATGTAAGTAGTAATGATGGTCATTGGCGTAACCGTCCAGAAGATGCACCTTTTTTCTCCGTATTTAATTATAACATTTGTCACGAATCTGGCATATGGAAACAAGGAGCTAATGAACTTTCTGTTTCTCTAGATGCTATCCAAGTGCCTCCTTATTTTCCAAATGATAGTATAATTCGTCATGATATGGCGGTGAACTATAGCAACCTAGCTAGAATGGATGCTAAAATTGGTGAATTAATAGATCAGCTAAAAGAAGATGGTTTGTATGACAATACTATCATCTTCTTTTATGGGGATCACGGAGGTCCCTTTCCAAGACATAAGAGGGCGCTGTACGAAACAGGCACCAAGGTTCCAATGGTTATTAAATTCCCAGAGAATAAAAAGGAGCAAGACTATAATGCAACTTTCTTAAATTTTATTGATTTAGCTCCTACTGTGCTCTCCTTGGTGGGTATACAACCACCAAAGAATATGCAGGGCAAGGCGTTGTTTGGAAAGTATAAAAACCAATTAACCTCAAAATATATTTTCACGAGCTCTGATAGATTTGATGGAATGGTAGACAGGCTTAGAGCTGTTCGTTCGCAGAAATATAAGTACATCAAAAACTTTAATACCAGTCAATCCAATGTCCTTGCAGTAAAATATAGGGAGCAAATGCCTATGATGAAGCACATGAATGAAATGCAAGCGCAGGGAACATTAGATACCGTACAATCGCTTTGGTTTAAGACGCCAAAACCTGAAGAAGAATTATACGATTTGGAAAATGACCCTTATGAGTTGATTAATTTGGCTGATAATGAAATTCATAAAGATACGCTGGTTCATCTTAGAAATGTGCTTAGGGAGTGGATTATAGAGACCAATGATTTAGGTAGGGTCTCAGAAAAGGAATTGATAAATAGGTGGTTAGTAAATGGAGAACAACCAATGGTTTCTGAACTGGTCTTAACTGAAAAGGGTGGCCTTGTGTCTTTAGAATGTCCTTTAAATGATGCTACGATTATATGGAAAAGGCCAAAGGACTTAGTTTGGTCCATTTATAAGGAGCCATTAGATACAGATATTGAGTTCATTGCTAAAGCAGTGAGAATTGGATATGTAGACAGTGCTATTTTGGAATATACTTCTGATTAAATTTTAAATAGTTATTTTACTTTTTTAAACGTTAATAGCCTAAAGTCCATCACTTCGTTATGAGCGATTTTAAGTGCCTTTAATACTAAAGTTCCTTCTCCTTTTTTTAGGGATATTTCGCCTATTTTCAATGACCTAAAATCTTTGACATAAGATTCTATTCTTGGAATCCTATCGTCCGTCATGCCTGTAAGAGGTGGGTCGTGACCTTCAAGAATGTTTGCTGTTAATTTACTATTGTTAAAACTGATTTCAAAAGCGGATCCAACGTTCTCTTTGGCACAGGTATAAAAGATTTCAATTTCAAAAACACCATCTTCTAAAACTTCTATATCCCAAGTAATCTTATCAGTTAGGCTGTTCCAATTGGTGAAATAGGAGTCGTTTGGGTATTGGTTGCTTCTTTTAATGTTTCCATGAGGCACACCATCCCTTGCCGGCAAGTGGGTGTATATGTAATTTGGATGGCCTACTGGAAATAACCTATCATCTTTATCATTTATGGGGGTTACCTCTTTAATCCAATTAGCTCTTAATGTTTTAAGGGAGTCCGTTAAATGGGGAAGACTTGTGGAAAGGTCTTTGGTTTGGCCTAAGTCTTGTTCCATGTCAAAAAGCTCATTATTTGCAGCTAGTCTATATTTTTGGGTGCGAATACTTGTTTTTCCTTTCCAATGGTTATAAACTGCTCTAGGTTCCCATTTAGGTGACTCTTCAAGTAATAACGATTTCAGGTTTTTACCGTCGATTTCATTTGTGGTTGTAAAGTCTATTCCTGCTAAGGATGCTAAAGTTGGTAAAAGGTCAATACTACTTGCAATTTTTGAAACACTTTTATCCTTAGGAATATGGTTCTTCCATTGAATGAATAGTGGTGATTTTACGCCTCCCTCGTCCGTAGACCCTTTTTTTCCCTTCATACCTCCATTCCATCGCCAGCCATTGGGCCCATTGTCTGATAAAAAGACGATAATGGTGTGTTCCTCTAATTCCAGTTTTTTTAATGTTTGCGTAATGCGTCCAACATTCCAATCAACATTTTCCATCATGGCAAGAGCTGCTTTTGTAAAGGTAATGTCCTCTTTTTCGGTTCCTAAGTATTTGTTAAGGAGTTCTTTGTCTTTCATTTTAGACCAATATTTCTCTGGGACCTGCATGGGACTGTGAGGTATGTTTAAAGGGATGTACAAAAAAAAAGGTGTTTTTTTGTTTTTAGAAATAAATGCTATGCTTTTGTCTATTAAGTCATCTGGTAAATACCCGTTTCCTTTTACAGGTTTTCCATTGTGTTCTAGCATTGGACTAAAGTAGTTGCCCCAGTGCCCCGAAGCAAAACCATAATAATCATCAAAGCCTCTGGAATTGGGATGGTATGGAGGTTGTGAACCACTATGCCATTTCCCGTATGCCGCAGTTGCATATCCCGCTTTTTTGAATACGTCAGCAATGGTCGTTTCTGAGAAGTTAAATCTTTCGCCACCTGCGGAGGTAGAATATACTCCCATTCTTGGGAAATAACGCCCTGTTAGTATTTCTGCTCTAGTGGGGGAGCAAACAGGGCTCACATAAAAGTTTTCAAAAGAAACGCCATTTATGGCTAGCGAATCTATATTCGGTGTCTGTAGATTGCGGTTGCCATTATAGCTTAAATCACCCCAGCCTTGATCATCAGTTAGAATTATTATTACATTGGGTTTTTTAGCAAGTTCTTTTTGGTTTTTCTTTTTGGAACATCCCAATAAAGAAAATAGAAAAAGTATGTAAAGGAATGTTCTCATAATTAATCTTCTTTAATGGCAATGCCCACCATAGAATCAGCTGTGCCATAATACAAAAGCCATTTGCCTTTAAAATAAACTAAACCTTCTATGAATGTAGTGCCTGCTGCATATTGTCCAGAAATTTCATGAGGTAGACTAGGACAGATAAAGGGCTCCTCCATTCTATCTAATAATTTTGTAGGATCGTTTTTATCAAACAAGACTTGGCCTCCACAGTAGGTGCCTTCTGGAAATTTATTGGTTGCGCCCTCACCACTAAGGTTTTTACCATTATAAAGCAATAGAATTCCATTTTCTGTATACAATGCAGGTGGTCCGGGTTCAGTTAAATGACTGTCAAATTCTCCTAAAGATGGTTTGAAAACATGTAAGAGCTCTCCTTTTTTATCCAAAATAGGCTCCCATTCCAATCCGTCATCAGATTGTGCTAAATTCACAAAAAGTTCACCCCAATACATTAAATATTTGCCATTTACCTTTTTGGCAATCAATCTGTCATTGACCAATTCTGTTACAATGGAACCAGATTTACTCCATATATCCAAAAATTTTCCATTGTTGGCTTTCTGGAATACAGGCCCGTGTTTTTTCCATGTTCTTAAATCAGTTGAACTGGCACTGGAAAGTCTTGCCACATCCTTGTTCCAGCTAGTGTACAGCATGATATAGGTGCCGTCAGGATTCTCTACCACACGTGGGTCTTCAATACCGCCGGGATAGTCCCATTTTTTAAATTCATCGTTTGAAGGATATAAAACAGGTTCTGGATGCTTGGTGAAATTGAGGCCGTCCAGGCTATATGCTAACCCTATTCTTGAGGTTCTTCCTCCCAAAGCGGCAGCAGGATTGTCCTCTGCACGGAACAGCATAAAAACAGTATCATTTCGTACAATTGCCCCAGGATTAAATACATCTGCCTTTTGCCATTGGACACTTTCATTTTTAATGGGGTCGTTAAAGGTATATGTTGAATCCGCTATCATGATAGGGTTTTGCTGAGGTTTTTCAAATCCTACCAACCATTTTTCTTGAGGAGTTTGTTGTGTGCAAGATACTAATACACTAAAAAGGGCAAACATAAATATTTTCATAAAAAACATATTAATTATTTAAACTGAAGGCTAACGAGTTATGAAAGTAATTAATTATTGGGAATAAGACCGAGATTAAATATCCCTCTCATTCAAACTAAATTCAAAGCCATTGTTTTTAATAGCCTCTTTAAACCATAATGCCGAATTTTTAGGAGTGCGTTCCAAGGTTTCATAATCTACATAATGGATACCAAAACGTTTGGAATATCCCAATGCCCATTCAAAATTATCCATAAAAGACCACACAAAATACCCTTGTAAGTTTACGCCATTGTCAATAGCTTTTTTACAAGCAGCCAAATACCCTTCTACAAATTCTTTTCTAATAGTGTCTTTTACTTCTCCATTTTCAAGTTTGTCATCCAATGAACAGCCATTTTCTGTGATATATGTTGGTGGATTGCCATAGCGGTCACTAATCCATTCCAATAATTTTCTACACCCCCATGGAACAATGGCCCAATTCATGGTAGTCATTTTCCATTTTGGGTCCGAAGTTAAGTCCACATATTGATCTTCAAAAATGCCTCCATTGCCGTAAACGGTAACGTCATCATCATTGGCATTTGGATCCACATCTGCGGCATAGGAAGCAGTATAATGGTTTAAACCAAAAAAGTCTGATGAGCCTTTGATGTTTTCTACATCTTCAGCAGAGAATTTTGGTAAACGGTCACCAACCCTGTCACGCATTACTTTTGGATAGTCGCCAAAATAGATAGGATCGGCAAACCATCCTAAAAAGAAGAGCAATGAACGTTCTGCAGCTTCAATATCTTCTGGTTTGTTGGTCAACGGCTCTCTCCAATCACAGTTGTTGGTAATGCCTATTTTACCTCCTTGCTTTTCTTGGTATTTTTCACGGTATACTTTAACGGCCTTCCCGTGAGAGCGTAACAATTGATGGGCTGCCAAATAAGGCTCGTCTTTGGATTTTCTTCCAGGAGCAAAAACACCTTCACCATAGCCTAAAATTGCTACAACCCATGGTTCGTTTAGGGTAATCCAGTTTTTAACGCGATCTCCAAAATGTTTGAAGCAAATTTCGGCATAAGTAGCAAAAAAATCAGCTATATCGGGGTTTAACCAGCCGTCTTTTTCAGTCTGTAATGCCAAAGGTAAATCCCAATGATATAATGTAATCCAAGGGGTAATGTTGTGTTTCAATAATTCATCAATTAGGTTGGAATAAAAATCGATTCCCTCTTGATTAATTTCACCTTGTCCATCTGGTTGTATTCTACTCCATGAAATTGAAAAACGGTACGCTTTTAGTCCTAAATCCGCCATTAATTTTACATCTTCTTTATATCGATGGTAATGGTCACAGGCCACATTTCCATTTTCATTGTTATGGGTCCTCCCTGGGATATGGGCATGTGCATCCCATATGCTCCATGCACGTCCACCTTCTGCGGCCGCTCCTTCTATTTGGTAGCTTGAGGTTGCCGAACCCCAAACAAAATCATTTGGAAATTGTATCATTTGTATTCTTTAAAACAGTTCTATATAGTGCCGTGAAGATAATGTCTTAAATTCATTTGGGCTTCAATTTTTTTGTCAATAAATAATAGGTATCTTTCAATTTAAGTAGAACATAAATGAAAGTGGAAAGGTATTTAGGATGTTTGCTGTTTTTCTTGATTGTTGGATGTAACGAGCATAAAACTAAGAAAGTAAACACGGAGTCGGTAAATAGTCAATTGGAAATCAAAGACACAGTAGTGGTAGTTAAAAAGAAGCAGTTTAAAGCGCTTAAATCACTTGCAGGGTATGCTGATACAACTTTTGTGCGTTTGGCGGATTATAGTGCTGGTTTTGCGTATGACATGCGATATGCTACCGAGAATAATTTTTTAAAGTCCAAAGTGTATGATTGTGCCGAATGTTATACACGTGTAAAAACGGCCAAAGCTTTGATTGCGGCTAATACAGAAT
The DNA here is from genome assembly GCA_002746415.1 of Flavobacteriaceae bacterium. Classification (GTDB taxonomy): domain Bacteria; phylum Bacteroidota; class Bacteroidia; order Flavobacteriales; family Flavobacteriaceae; genus Saonia. The sequence continues at coordinate 30,569 of NVXD01000023.1, forward strand.
TTATACAAAAGGGATATAAAATAAAGTTTTATGATTGTTACCGGCCAAATTCTGTGCAATACAAAATGTGGGAGATTGTTCCCAACCCTCAATACGTAGCCAACCCTGTAAAAGGGTCCATTCATAATAAAGGAGGTGCTGTAGACATTACTTTGGTGACCTTGGATGGAGTAGAATTGGATATGGGAACCGACTTCGATTTTTTTGGTAAAAGAGCCTACCATGACAACATGGATTTACCACAACAAATTCTGGATAACAGGAAAGTGCTTAAGGAAACCATGGAAAAACATGGGTTTTGGTCAATTAGGACAGAATGGTGGCATTATAATTTAGCAACTGCCTCTAATGATAGGATAGCAAATTTTAAATGGGACTGTTTAGATGAATAATACAAAAATGATTATGAAAAAGTACACTAAAATTTATTTAATCCTTACATTATTTATGGTTAATAGTATGCTAGTAGCACAAGACCGTATTATACCTTTATGGCCCAATGAAGTGCCTAATCAAATAAAGGTAGCTGGCAAAGAAATTCAAGAGAAAGATGGTATTCTATGGATAACTAAAGTGCTAAATCCAACCATTGAAGTGTATTTGCCTGCAAAGCAAAATGCTAATGGACAGGCAGTGTTGATTTTCCCTGGAGGAGGATATCATGGGTTGGCCTATGATTGGGAAGGTACAGATATTGCCAAAACATTAAATGCTAGGGGAGTGGCTGGGATTGTTGTAAAATACCGATTGCCAGAAGCAGAATTTTTCACAGAAAAGAAAGATGTACCGCTTCAAGATGCACAGCGAGCACTTAGGATGGTTAGATTTAATGCTGAGAAGTGGAATATAGACCCAAATAAGATAGGTATTATGGGATTTTCAGCTGGAGGGCATTTGGCATCTACCTTGGGGACACATTATACTGAGGAAGTTTATGCAAAACGTGATGCCATGGATAGTCTTAGTGCGCGACCAGACTTTATGATTTTAATGTATGCTGTGATAACTTTTGGTGAAACTAACGCTCATATAGGCTCTAGAAGTGCTCTTATAGGAGAAAATCCTTCCCAGGAAGATATAGCTCATTATTCTAATGAATTGCAAGTGAATGCCAATACACCACCAACACTTTTAGTACATGCTGCAGATGATGAGGGGGTGCCAGTAGAGAATAGCTTGCTTTTTTTTAAAGCTTTAAAAAAGAATAAAGTGCCAGTAACAATGTATATTTATCCAAGTGGAGGGCATGGGTTTTCTCTTGCACTGAAAGATAATCATCTAAGGAAATGGGTGGGACGTATGTTTGATTGGTTGGAGAGTATGGAGTAGTCTAGTTTGTTTTAGAGCATCGAATCAACATCTTTTCCCCATCATTGTTCTTGGTGAAAAAAAGATACACTTCCCCGCCTTCTTTTATGTCAAAACGTTTGCGGATTTCCGCTACGGATTCAGGAAAATTACGGATGGTAATATTGGCCTTTGCAATGCCTAATTTTCTAATTGTTTTTTTATGAAACGGTATAAGCTGAATTATTTTAAAACTTCTGCCAGGAAAATCAACTAGTTCACTTGAGGTATACAAATGAGTATGCTCATGTAGCTTTTTTAGTCCAAAATAATTCCCGATGATTTTAAAGGCACCTGATTTTAAAATGGCAGCATTGGGTTCATATAAAAAAATTGAAGGTTGAGCGTAATTGGAAATAGTTGCTTTCTCTTTATCTAATCTGAAATTGAAATATTCGTTTTTAGATTTTTTAAGATTAATGGTCTTGATAGAAGTTTCACCTGAATAATTTTTCTCTAAAACCCACAACAATTCTTTCACTTCATTGCTCACGGCAATCACGTGAATTTCTTTTACAAATTGTAATTCTTTGATGCCAATTGAAAAATCTAAAAGAGGAGAAGTCTTGATACAGACCTTGTTGGTTTTTTTGAAAATCTCATCTAGATGCTCAGGAACATTTGGAAGGCAATCGGTCAAGAAAAAAACTTTTCCTTTGGCTTCACTTCTTCGTGATGGATCAATAAAAACCCAATCAAAATTATGTTTAGAATTCTTTAAAAAATCAACTCCATTTTGAGCGATTGTCGTAACGTTTTTTACATCTAAAATCCTGAAATTATAAGCAGCTATTTCAGATAGGTTTTTGTCTATTTCGCAATGATAAACTGTCTCTATTTTTTGGGCAAAAAAGTAACTGTCCACTCCAAAGCCTCCAGTGATATCTAGAAGTGATTTTCCATCCACTAATTGAGATTTATATTTAGCTGTAACTTGGGATGATGTTTGCTCAATATTAAGTTTGTTGGGGTAATATATTTGTGGATTGGAGTACCAAGTTACAAGCTTATTTTCGCATTTCTTCTTAGCTTCAATCTGCTGTGCGAGTTCTTTAGAGCTAATTCCTTCAAAAGGACTTCTTTTAAGTAATACTGACACGATGTCAGTATTCAAATTATTTTTTATATATTCCTGTACACCAGTATGTAATAATAGTTTATTCAAAGTAATACTATATATTTTTGGTCATGGATTTAACAATCTTATTTTCGGATAAAAACCCCTTCAAAATGACTTTTATTGCCGTATATCCTGGTACTGCTATAATCATTCCGGTGACTCCAAAAATCAAACCGCCAATGATGATGATTAAGAAAATTTCTAAGGGATGAGACTTAACACTGTTTGAGAAAATGAAAGGTTGAGAAAAGAAATTATCTACTAATTGTCCAATCATAAAGCCAATCATGACATAGCTTGTTTTTGGCAATATTACGGTACTAAAATCGGCTCCTAAATTGCTAGTCATGGAGAGTATTAACATCAAAATTCCACCAATCATTGGACCAACATAAGGGATTAAATTTAGGAGGGCGCAAAGGAAGGCAATTACCACCGCGTTTTCTATTCCAAAAATGAGTAGTACAATGGTGTAAATGACAAATAAAATCAGGATTTGGAAAACCAATCCAACGAAGTATCTCGACAGTAAATCTTTTATGGTATCCATGGATTTTTTTAACTTGCTTTCCTTGTTGTCGGGAACAAAAATAAGCAAGCCTTCTTCAAATAATTTACTATCCTTTAGAAAGAAAAACATGATAAAAAGAACTGAAAATAACCCCACACTAAGGCTGCCTAAAATTCCAATAAATGAGTTTAGAAAATTTGGAATAAATCCAAAATCCAAATTGGCAAAAAGCTTTGATTCCTTTAAATTTTGTTCAATATCTATTGTTGTAATTCCAAAATAATCTATTGCTTCCCGGTATAAATTTTCTACATTTCCTTGTAGTTGATCTATATCTAAAAGAGATAAATTTTGACCTTGTTGCACGATAAGAGGAATAAAAAGTGAAATCAATCCTGCTAGGATTCCTACCAAAAGAATCATGGTAACAATAACGGCTAACGTATTTGCAAACTTTAGTTTATGTCTTAAAAATAGAACAATGGGTCTTCCAATTAATGATATTACCGCCGCAATGGCAATGTAAATTAGTACTGCCTGTATTTTATAAAAAAAATATAATAATAGGGCTATTCCCAATAAGATTGCTACTGCTTTTACAATTCCTTCTGCAATTGTTTTGGACTTCATTTTTTTTAATTTTTAAATACGTATTGAACAATATTGGCACCCATTTGAAGGGCTTTGGTTCTCACTTCTTCAGGGTCATTATGTACCACAGGATCTTCCCACCCATCTCCTAAATCAGATTCAAAAGTAAATAGGAGTATAAGTCGGCCTTCATGAAATATGCCAAATGCTTGTGGACGCTGACCTTCATGTTCATGAATCTTTGGCAACCCACTTTTGAATGTATATTTTTGAAAAAAAATGGGGTGTTCACCACCTAATTCCTCTAAATCTTTATCTGGAAATACCTTTATAAGCTCTTTTTTAAGATAGGGTTCCATGCCATAATTATCATCAATATGTAGAAACCCACCAGATAGGAGGTAGGTCCTTAAATTGGCTGCTTCTTCTTGGGAAAAGAACACATTGCCATGGCCTGTCATGTGTATATAAGGGTATTGAAAAATTGTACTGCTGCCAATTTCTACGGTTTGGGGTTTGGAATTTAGTTGTGTCCCTATATTCTTGTTACAGAACTGTATGAGGTTAGGCAAAGCTGTTGGGTTTGCGTACCAATCACCCCCGCCATTGTATTTTAAAATGGCAATTTCTTGGGCGCTAAGCATTGTAATTGCCGAAGAGCAAAGAATAAAGATGAAGTAAATACACTTTTTCATAAATCAAATTGGTAGAGACTCAAATTTAATAATTAAAGTGTGGAAACAGAGTAGATCAGCCATTATTAATCATAACCACAGTAGTACATGCAACAATAGCTGCTGTTTCTGTTCGTAAACGGTATTGTCCTAAGGATACAGGTAAATAGCCTTTTTCATAGGCAGTATTGATTTCTGATGGTGAAAAGTCGCCTTCAGGGCCAATAAGAATGGTTACATTTTTATCTGCTGCAACTCGTCTTTTAAGTTCTAATTTTTCTTCCTCTTCACAATGGGCAATAAAAAGCAAACCATTTTGTTCTTTAGCCATATAATCGGCGTATGAAATGGCATCGTTCAATTTAGGTAAATAAGTACGATGGGATTGTTTCATGGCAGCTAGTATTACCTTCTCCATACGATCCTTTTTAATGACTCTTCTTTCAGAATGCTCACATATTATGGGCGTAATTTCATGTGCTCCTATTTCGGTAGCTTTTTCCAGAAACCATTCATAACGATCATTCATTTTTGTGGGAGCAACAATCAGATGCAACGAGTACATTTTTTCGAGTTCTTTTTTCGAAGAGACTACGGCAATTTTACACTTTTTTTGATCCGCAACTATAATTTCGGCTTCATATAGGTAGCCCTTTCCATTGGTGATATGCAATATATCTCCCTCTGTCTTTCGTAATACTTTTACAATATGTTTGCTTTCTTCTGCGGGTAATACAAAATGAGAAGCACTATTGTCTATGTCGGAATTGTAAAAAAGCTGCATGATTTAATTTGGGTTTACAAGCCTATTTTTTGAACAGGTAAATATAGGGATTTGTACCCTAATGATTTGTTGATTTTATATTGCTTCCTAGGTCGATGTATAATTCATCAGCGCTTGGGAATTAAAAGTCAAACCTTACTTTTATTATAAAAGGTGTTAGAATCATACTGTTATTATCAGAAGGGGCTGTTCCTTTAAAACCATTTAAATGCGAAATAGGAACACGTACTGTCTAGGGCATTACCTACGCCATGCATTTCTTGAGAGTTGGCAAAATAGAAATCACCAGGACCAGCCTCATATGTGGTGCCTGCAATGGTCATTTCTGTTTCCCCGGAAATCACTAAAATAATTTCAGTTTCTATATGTGCATGAGGTTTGTGGCTGGGCCCTTTCTTGTCTAACTGGGTAATGTGCATTTCATAGCGTTCGCACATGGCTGTGGCTCTGTCAAAATAGGCCATACCCCCTCCTTTAGAACTGGGTTTAAAAGTAAGGTCTTCAGGTGTTAGCCTTAAGGAGCCCCCATTGATAACACCTCTTTCAATATTCATTTCTTTTTTGGCCCTATATTGAATTACAAAATAAGTTAGGTTACCATCACCTGCATTTTCTATGGAATGCATTTGTTGAGGCATGAGCAGTATGACGCCACTTTTTGATAATATTTTGCTATCTCCTTCAATGGTAATTTTCATTTTACCTTCTTTTACTAGGATAACTTCTTCAATATCCTTATTTGCATGTTCTGTACTTGGTTTTGCCCCTTTGTATTGGGTGGTAGCGTGCATGGATATGTATTCAAAATGTGGAGAGCTGCCTTTTAATATTTTTCTAGATTCACGATCCTCTCCTTTTTTAACGGGATGGTCTGCCCATTTATAAACACCAGAATCAATGGTATTTGATTGTGCTATGGAAAAAATAGGCAATAAGATCATGACAATAATTTTTACTGTGTTCATAAAGTAATGGAGTTAGAAAAAATTTGGTGTAATTGACTGATGCTAAAGATAATAAAACCAAAGTAATTGATAAATTGAAATTAGAAACGCTATTTTTAAACTAATTTTTTCTCAAAACACAAACTGTTTTCGACCCCCGTATATTGACCGTAGTTAGTAGTAAGCCTGAAGGCTCTTTTTTTATAGAGTGCAATCGCCTCTGGCTGTTTGTAGCCAGTTTCCAAGATGCATTTATTATACCCTAGTTCGGTTGTCCAACTTTCCAATTCAGATAATACTTTAGAAGCAATGCCCTTTCCTCTACAATCTGAAGAAACATACATGCGTTTTATTTCCATGGTATTTGAGTCATATTCTTTGATAGCTCCACAGCCCAAAGGCTTATCATTCTCATAGGCTACTACGACATATTTTATTTGGCTAATTTTATTGAATTGATCATAAAAAGAATGGTCTTCCCCATCTCGGATTGCTAAATCAGCATCAAGAAGCGCGACTAGTGCAATGAAGTCTTGGTTTGTGGAGGTGGTTCTAACGATTTTCATATTTTTTTTGATCAATTATAATTTACTTTTAGCATGTTCCACTCCTAATTCTATCCAATGGTTTAATTGCTCTTCAGTTTCAAAACCTTGGGGGGAAACATAGATAAATTCTTTCATGGGGCGTTTGGTGAAATCCATTGGACGTACAGCATCTTGTTGTAATACTTCTTTCATTTTATCAGAAACCACTCTAACGGCCAAATCTTCTTTTACAATACCGACAGTCATTTTACCGTGGAAAAGAAAAGATAGTCCACCAAACATTTTCTTTTGGGTCAACGCATTGGTAATCTCAGTAGGAAATAATTGAAATGCCGATTGTACTCTATTCGCCAATTCTTGGTTATATGCCATATGTTTGAATTAAAAAGGAGAAGTTAAAAATTTTAATTCGAAAGAGCAAAGGCAATAGGAAATAGTCAAAAAGCAGAACTTAGTAATAGTAAAATTTAAGCTTCCATAATCCCATACCTAGGAATAGCAGTGATGCTCTGGTTCGTAAAAGCTCCTTTTTTATATTTTAGATAGCCAACAATTCCTATCATAGCGGCATTATCTGTACAATATTCTAATTTGGGAACGTAAGTTTTCCATTTCCATTTTTCCTCAGCCTCTTTCAATGCTTTACGAATGCCAGAGTTTGCCGATACGCCTCCACCAATTGCAATTTGTTTTATGTTTGTTTGTTTCACGGCCAATTTTAATTTACCCATAAGAATTTCAATTATGGTGTATTGAATGGAAGCGCAAATGTCATTCAGGTTTTGCATTATGAAATCAGGATTCTTTTTTACTTCTCGTTGTATAAAATAAAGAATATTGGTTTTTAGGCCGCTAAAACTAAAATTAAGTCCGTCTACTCTTGGTTTGGTAAATTGGAATGCTTTTGGGTTGCCCAATTGCGCATATTTATCAATTAATGGTCCGCCAGGGTATGGAAGTCCTAGTATTTTGGCACTTTTATCAAAGGCTTCGCCAACGGCATCATCCAAAGTTTGACCTAATATTTCCATGTCAAATGCTGTCTTCACCAAGACTATTTGTGTGTGGCCACCACTAATGGTCAGTGCTAAAAATGGAAAGGTAGGTTGTGAGTTATTCTCATCTTCAATAAAATGTGCCAGAATGTGCGCTTGCATGTGGTTTACCTCAATTAAGGGAATGTCCAGACCCAATGCTAAAGATTTGGCGAAAGAAGTGCCTACTAATAAAGAACCCATTAGTCCAGGTCCGCGAGTAAAAGCTATGGCAGATAACTGTTTTTTATCGATATTTGCCATGGTCAAAGCTTGGTGTACTACAGGGACAATATTTTGTTGGTGGGCTCTAGAGGCAAGTTCGGGGACAACACCCCCATATTCCTCATGAATTTTTTGTGAAGCCACCACATTACTCAATGTCTTTTTGTTGCATAAAACTGCCGCAGAAGTATCGTCACACGAAGATTCTATGGCTAAAATGTAAATTGTAGTATTGTCTGTCAAGGTTTGGAATAAAATTTGAAGTACAAAGGTAAAACATAAAGCCCTATCAAAAAATTAAGGAAAATATTGTTCAGAATATCGTTGGTCATTTTGTTGATCTGTGTTCTGGGGACTTTTGTGTTGTCCTTGCCTGTTGTACAGACCCGTTTCGCTGAAATAGCAACAAATTCTATAAATGAAAAATACGGAACCAAAATAAATATTGATAGGTTACAAGCTTCTTTCATTTCTTGGGATACCTCGCTTAAAGGAATTTATGTTGAGGATTATAAGAAAGACACTCTTTTTTATATTCATGAATTGACCACATCAATTTTAAATTTGAGAAATCTTTCTAAAGGTAAATTAGAGTTTGGTGATATTGCTATAGAAGATCTTACTTTTAAATTGAAGACCTATAAAGGTGAGCAGGATACCAATTTGGATGTTTTTGTTAAAAAATTGGATGTTAAAAAACCAAGAAGCCCAAACACACCACCATTTTATTTATCCTCTTCGCATGTTGATATTACGGATAGTAGATTTAAATTAATTGATGAGCACCTAGAGAAGGCTGAAATCTTGAATTTCAAAAACTTGAATATTAGTGCTGATGACTTTTTAATACTTGGACCAGATGTCAGCACAAAAATAAATTCACTGAGCTTAAATGCAAAAACTGGGCTATCTGTTGAAAAACTGGCTACCTCTTTTAAATACTCTTTAACGCAAATGCGTTTTGATTCCTTAGCAATTGAAACCCCAAAATCTAGTTTAAATGGAAATCTGGTTTTTAATTATGACAGAGAGGATTTTAAAGATTTTTTGAATTTGGTACAAATTGAGGCACAATTTGAAGAGTCTATTTTGGCATTTGATGAGGTAAACATTCTTTATAATGAGCTAGGGAAGGGAAAAGAAGCTGTTTTTTCATCTAAAATAACTGGGGTTTTAAATGATTTGAGCGCAGAAGATTTGTTTTTGCAATCTGATAACTCTGGTATTAGTGGAAATTTTAATTTTAAAAACTTCTTCAATAAAGAAGAACCGTTTCTGTTAAAAGCAGAGATGAGAAACATTACAACAAGTTATTATGAGCTTAGATCCTTAATGCCAGGAATTCTAGGAAAAGCATTGCCATCTTCTATTGAAAAATTGGGGCAATTTACGGCTAGAGGAACAGCTACAATCACGAACAGCTCTATAGTTTCAAAACTTAATTTAAATACAGCAATAGGAAGTAGTTATTCAGATTTAGAATTAACTGATTTTAATGATATGGACGCTGCTACCTATAAGGGGTTTGTTTCTTTGATAGATTTTGATTTGGGAAGGTTTGCCAATAGTAAAAGTTTCGGGAAGACTACTTTGGATTTTAATGTAGAAGGAAAGGGCTTTGTGCAAGAAAATCTGAACACAGAGGTTATAGGAGAGGTGTATGCCATCGATTTTAATGGATATACATACAAAAATGTAAAGGTGTCTGGTGTTTTAAAAGATCAATTGTTTGATGGTTCTGTACAAAGTAATGATGAAAACTTAAAACTTAATTTTAATGGGCTAGCAGATTTTAGTGAGAACATGAACAATTTTAATTTCATTGCATCTGTTGGGTATGCAGATTTTAAAAAATTGAATTTTATCAATGATAGCATTTCTATTTTTAGAGGTAATGTGAATATGGATATTTCTGGAAATTCATTGGATAATATTGTTGGTGACATTAATTTTTCAGAAACAAATTATAGAAATAAGAATGACACCTATTATTTTGATGATTTTAAAGTATCATCAATTTTTGAAAATGATTCATTGAGAACCATCACCATAAATTCTCCGGACATAATTACTGGTTATATAAAAGGAAGGTTTAAGGTTAAAGAACTCGGTAAGCTATTGCAGAATTCTGTAGGTAGTATTTATACCAATTATAAACCTTTTGAAATCTCGGAAGGGCAACGGTTAGATTTTAATTTTAATATATATAACAAAATAGTAGAAGTGTTTTTGCCAGAAGTGACTTTTGGTACGAATACCTTTATGAGAGGTAATATCATTGCAGATGAGGGAGATTTTAAACTTACTATTAAATCGCCCAGTTTTGAGGCTTATGGGAACAAACTTGAAGCAATAGATGTAAAAATTGATAATAAGAATCCTTTGTTTAATACCTATATATCAGTAGCTGATGTATCCACAGCTTATTATGATGTTCAGGATTTTAGCCTAATCAATACCACTTTAAAAGATACCTTGTTCTTTAGGGCAGAATTTAAGGGAGGTAGTGAGTACAATGATAGTTACAATCTTAATTTTTATCACACCTTCAATAAGGAAAACAAATCGGTAATAGGTTTAAAAACTTCTGAAATAATTTTTAAAGGAAATACCTGGGTGCTGAATAAAGATGGCAATACTAAAAATAAGGTAATCATAAACAGAAATTTGGATAGTATTTCTATTGAAGAAATTGTGATGAACAATGATGTTCAGGAACAAATTCGATTAAATGGAAAATTAGCAGATTCTACTTATAAGGATTTGCAAATGCAGTTCAAAATTGTCTCTTTGGATAAAATTGCTCCGGAAATAGATAGTTTAAAATTAGGAGGAGAAGTGAATGGAACACTAAATGTATTGCAGAAGGATGGCGTATATCTTCCCTCTTCAAACCTAGCTGTAACAGATTTTTCAATCAATGATTTGCGCCTTGGAAACTTATCTATTGGGATATGGGGGAATAAAAATTTAACCAATTTTGCAGTGAACTCATCAATTACAGATAATGGAAGGGAGAAAGTTAATGTGTATGGCAACATATTAATGGATGGAGAAGTGCCAATGGCGGATTTAGTAGCCAATTTTTATAATTTTAGTTTAGAGCCTTTTAATCCATTGGGAGAGGGGGTTATATCACATATTAGGGGAGATTTAAATGGAAGTGCCAAAATAGTGGGTAATGTAAGTAATCCAGATATAAGTGGACTTTTGACCATTGATAATGGAGGCATTGGAATACCTTATTTAAATGTAGATTATGATTTCGGCTATAATTCCAGGGTAAGATTGTATGATCAAACATTTCATTTTGAAAATATGTACCTAACCGATGTAAATCACAATTCAAGTGCAACATTGGATGGGACCATAAACCATTTTGCTTTTAAAGACTGGAATTTAAATTTAAATGTTGATACAAACGACGACAGATTTTTAATCTTAGATACAGCTTTTGAAGAGGAGACGCTATACTATGGGACAGGATTTTTTAATGGCACAGGTAGAATTTTTGGGCCAACTACGGCATTAACTATCGAAGTTGCTGGTGCTACCGCAAGAGGAACTGCCTTGAAAATACCTATTAGCGATGTGGCGAGTGTTGGTGATTACTCTTTTATTAATTTTATAGAAAAGAATGATAAAACAATCATAGAAAGTGAACGAACCCTTGCAGATACAAAATGGTTGGAGCTAGAATTTGATTTGGATGTTACCAGAGATGCTGAAGTGGAAATCGTTTTGGATCAAAAAACCGGAAGCTCCTTGAAAGGCAGAGGGGAAGGTCCTTTGTTGATAGAAATCAACACCAATGGAAAGTTTAATATGTATGGGGATTTTGTTGTTGTAGAGGGCGAGTATCATTATAAGTATGGAGGTGTTTTAGATAAAACTTTTAAAGTAAGACCAGGAGGTAGAATTATTTGGGATGAAGATCCTTTGGGAGCAATACTAAGTATGGAAGCTGTTTATTCTTTAAACGCCAACCCTGCACCATTATTAGATAATAGTTATAATAGAAGAATCCCCACAGATGTGGTAGTGAGACTGGGAGGAGAACTGGAAAGTCCTAGTATTGAGTTTAATATTGAATTCCCTGGAACCAACTCTATTATTAAATCAGAATTGCAATATAGTTTACAGGATCCGGCAGTAGAAGAAAGAAATGCATTTTTTCTTTTGGCACAAGGCACTTTCGTAAATGAAGAGACTGGAATCAATCAACAGGCTGTTACCGGAAACCTTATCCAGACCGCTTCTGGGTTGTTAAATCAAATTTTGGGAGGTAACAATGATAAGTTTGATTTGGGGCTTTCATACGAACAGGGCGGCTTGGATAAAGAATTAGATATAAAAACAGAAAATAGAATAGGCGTAACGGTATCTACCCAAATTAGTGATAGGGTTTTGTTGAATGGTAGACTAGGTTTACCGGTAGGAGGAGGGGTCAGTGAAACTGTAGTTGCTGGCGAGTTTGAGGTGCAAATTCTTTTGAATGAAGAGGGGACATTGAGTGCTAAAATTTTTAATAGAGAAAATGAAATCCAACAATTTTTGGCTGAGAGACAGGGCTATACGCAAGGAGTTGGTGTTTCTTATGAAGTGGATTTTAATAATTTTAAGGAGTTAATGAGAAAAATCTTCAAGAAGAAAGAAAAAGAAAAACAGAGGCCAGAACCTATGATGCCCCCATCAACTTCTACAATGGGAAAAGACAGTCTTATTCAATTTACACAAAAATCCAGCCCACCAAAATTGAAATAAAAGCAAAATAGTACAGTAAACTGGCTGTATGTTATAAATTAAACTAATTGAGTCGCGAAAACGTTTGAAATTCATCTTGCCTATAAATTCAACCTATACAAATTCGTTAATTGGGCTAAGTTTGCTACCTTTGTCAACTTAAAATTTTCACAAAATTTGGAGGCAAAAAAAATAGCTGTTTTAACATCTGGAGGAGATTCCCCAGGCATGAATGCTGCGATTAGGTCAGTAGTGCGTACGTGTGCATATTTGAAAGTGGAATGTGTGGCCATATATAGAGGCTACCAAGGGATGATTGAGGGTGATTTCAAAGTAATGGATGCCCGAAGTGTTAATAACATCATCAATAAGGGAGGGACTATATTAAAATCTGCTAGATGCGATGAATTTAGAACTAAAGCAGGTCGTAAAAAAGCATATGATCAATTAATATCCGAAGGAATTGATGCCTTCGTAGTTATTGGTGGAGACGGTAGTTTTACAGGTGCAATAAAATTCAATGAAGAGTTTGATTTTCCCGTAATTGGTATTCCTGGTACTATAGATAACGATATTTTTGGTACAACTTTTACACTTGGCTTTGATACAGCTCTAAATACTGTAGTTGAAGCTATTGATAAAATAAGGGATACAGCAAGTTCTCATAACCGTTTGTTCTTTGTTGAGGTAATGGGAAGAGATGTAGGTCATATTGCTTTAAACGCAGGAGTTGGTGCAGGTGCGGAAGAAATTCTCATTCCAGAGGAAAGCCTTGGTTTGGAACGCTTACTGGAATCTTTAAAACGAAGTAAAGCTTCTGGGAAATCATCCAGTATTGTGATTGTTGCAGAAGGTGATAAAACAGGAGAAAGTGTTTTTGGACTTAAAGATTATATAGAAAAACACCTTCCTATCTATGATGTTAGAGTGTCTGTTTTAGGACATATGCAACGAGGAGGCGCACCTTCTTGCTATGATAGGGTACTGGCTAGTAGAATGGGTGTAAAAGCAGTAGAGACTTTATTGGAAGGGAAATCTAACTTAATGGTTGGTATCCGGGACAATAAAATAATTCTTACCCCGATAGTTGAAGCTATAAAAGGACATACAAAAATAGACAAGGAACTCATTAGGGTTTCAGATATAATGACAGTATAAATTAAATCATAAATAAGTAAGAAAAATGTCAAATTTAAAAATAGGGATTAACGGTTTTGGTAGAATTGGAAGATTGGTTTTTAGAGCAACCGTAAAAAGAGACAATGTAGATATTGTTGCTATCAATGACTTGTTAGATGTTGATCATTTAGCATATTTGCTAGAGTACGATTCTGTACATGGTAAATTTGATGGTACCATTGAAGTTAAAGGTGGTAATTTAGTTGTAAATGGAAAAACTATTAGAATTACTGCAGAAAGAGACCCTAAAAATTTGAAGTGGGATGAAGTTGGTGCTGATGTTGTTGCAGAATGTACAGGGATATTCACAACCTTGGAGACAGCACAATACCATATTGATGGTGGTGCCAAAAAAGTTGTAATTTCTGCTCCTTCTGCAGATGCTCCTATGTTTGTTATGGGAGTAAATCATACAGAGGCAAAAGCGTCTGACACAATTGTTTCTAATGCATCTTGTACTACAAACTGTTTGGCTCCTTTGGCTAAAGTATTGAATGATAACTTTGGTATTGATGAAGGTTTGATGACTACCGTACACGCAACGACAGCTACTCAGTTAACTGTTGATGGTCCATCAAGAAAAGATTGGAGAGGTGGTAGAAGTGCTTTGTTAAATATTATCCCATCATCTACTGGTGCTGCTAAAGCAGTTGGAAAAGTTATTCCAGAATTGAATGGAAAATTAACAGGTATGGCATTTAGAGTGCCTACTGCTGATGTATCTGTAGTAGATTTAACGGTTAAGTTAGAAAAGGAAACTTCTTACGAGGAAATTAAAAAAGTAATGAAAGAAGCTTCTGAAGGTTCTTTAAAGGGAATTTTAGGGTATACCGAAGAGGGCGTGGTTTCTCAAGATTTTGTTGGTGATACGCGAACAAGTATTTTTGATGCCGGTGCTGGTATTGAGCTAAGTTCAAAATTTGTTAAAGTTGTTTCTTGGTATGATAATGAGACTGGATATTCCCACAAATTAGTAGATTTGGCGGAGTACGTAACAGGGTTGTAATTAGAACAATAATGTATATATCCTGAGGGAAAACACATTTTATGTTTGCCCTCAGGATTCTTTTTTTTAATAATGATTTTATGATATTGATTGTTGATAGTGGAGCTACAAAATCTGATTGGATAGCCCTCGATGAGAAGGGAAATCAATTGTTTTTAACGCAAACGTTGGGATTGAGTCCAGAGGTTTTAACACGAGAAGTTATAGAAGATAGATTGGCCAATAATTTTGAGCTTTCTAAGAATAGAGAGAAAGTCACCAGTTTATATTTTTATGGAGCTGGTTGTGGAACGGATCGCATGAAGAAATTTCTTAAAGAAATTTTTAAAGATTTTTTTCCTAATTCAAAAACTGAAGTTAGAGAAGACACCTATGCAGCTATATACTCAACAACAAAAATGGGTCATCAAGGAATAGTATGTATTTTAGGTACTGGTTCCAATTGCAGTTATTATGATGGCCATCAATTATTTCAAAAAGTCACTTCTCTAGGATATATTCTAATGGACGATGGTAGTGGTAACTTTTTTGGTAGGAAGCTATTGAGAGATTATTACTTCCATAAAATGCCACAATCTCTTGGGATTAAATTTGCCAAAGAATATGATTTGGAAGCAGATATTATAAAAGAGAACTTATACAAACAGCCTAATCCCAATACCTATTTGGCAACCTTTGCTAAATTTTTGGTAGAAAATAAAGAACATCCTTATTGTAAGGGTGTGATAGATAAGGCATTTCAGCAATTTGTGAATAACTATATCATGCAGTTTGAACTTGCCACAAAGGTGCCGATTCATTTTATTGGAAGTATTGCGCACTATTTGCAAGATGAATTAAAAATTGTGTTGGAGCGCAATGACTTAATTGTTGGTGTAATACGTCAAAGACCTATTGAAGGCCTTGTAGAATTCCATCAACAGACTATTTAACAGCAATCATAGAAATTTCCACGCGTACAAATTTGGGTAGGTTGGATACTTCTACTGTTTCTCTAGCAGGTGCAGTCTCTGCATTAAAATAAGCGCCATAGATTTCATTTATTTCTGAAAACTGATGCATATCGGTTACAAAAATTGTGGCCTTGACTATGTTTTCAAAAGTCATCCCTGCTTCAGCAAGCACCGCTTTTAAATTTTCCATGCACTGTTTGGTTTCCTTTTTAATATCACCTTGGACCAATTCCCCACTTTTTGGATTGATTGGGATTTGACCAGAAATGTACAAGGTGTTTCCACTGAGCACGGCTTGGTTGTACGGCCCTATAGGAGCTGGGGCTTTTTCTGAAGTAATTATAATTTTTTTCATATGCTTTATCTTGTTATCACCTTCTGCCACGTTGGCTTCTATTTTCCCATTTAAGATCTTGAAGAATAGAGCTTTTAATTCCTATAAAGAAATTCCATTGCCTATACGTTCCAAAAGGAGTCCAGTTAAATCGCATAACAAAACTTTTTAAATCCCTTGTGAAATTTAGCCGCGTTAGCGTAAACCCCTTATTTTTAAAATCATAACCAGATGAGCCCGATACTTCCCAATTGGGTGACAATTCTATGCTACCCCTAAACATAAGTGAAGCTGTGCCAAATTCATTTTGTCGTTTATTGTTGCTATAATTAGTATTGAAGGCTAGGCCTAATTTCCATGGGGTTTTAGTGGCATAATATGGATTTTCTTTATCTTCGTTATCTTTTGCTGGACTGGTTCTGTTGAAATCTTCAGTGGTGCCAAAAAGCCCATCTGTACGCCCACCACTTGCTGCAGCATAAGAATCTTGATCTTCTTCACTTTCATCCTCTTCATTTCCTTTTTTACCAAAAGTTTCACTGTCTAAAGAATAACTTAGACTAAGGTTAGCCCTTGTTAACCTTAATAAACTACCACCATTGTCAATATTAAAAGTGTTAATACGTATGCCATTGTTGTCTAGGGCATAAGGATCCATTGTTGCCCCAAAATTCACGTTTAACTTTCTGTTAAATACACTTGTTCCACCAGTAAGTCTAACGGGCGCCAGTTTAAGAGAATCTGCCTGAAAATTATAAGAAGATGATAGGTTAAAACTATTTAATATGGTTATTTTTTTGGGTTCAAGTGCTGTTGAATCTTTATCTCTTACTTTTGCTTCTAAGGTGTTTTGAAGGGAAAAACTCATAGCACTGGATTTGGTTACTCCTGGTGCGCCATTTAACGTACCTTCAAATCTACTATATCGTACTACTTCACCATTATTATCCAAATACTGATTGCCATTTTCATCTAAAAGATCTTCATAATACTGATCAAATGAAGGAGCGGTACTATAGCTTATGGAAGGGCGCATTACATGCCGTAAAGCTTGAAATTTTTTGTCTTCTCCAAAATTAAAAGTACCATAGACAGTGGTTCCAATACTGGTGCTAAAATTATACTTACCATAGCGGTCAAAACTTCTCAAGGTGTCCAAGACAACCTCTTTATTAAGTTCAGTGTCTCTGCCGCGTTTAAAAGTTTCCAGTGTCCATACATCCTCATAACTGGTTCCTAGGCTCACGCTAAAATGTTTGGCTATTTTAAAATTGGTGCTAATGGGTATGGTATGACGGGCACCAGCTTTTGCGTTTTCAAACATTTCCTTTTTAAAGAAAAGAGAATCCGTTGTCTGTATGCGATTTGATGCTCTTACACTATATTGAAGATTAATGTTTTGTAAGACCCCTTTTTTAATTCCATCTCGTTTGGCAAAAGGATAAATACGCTCCATACTTCCCTGAAAGGTGGGTAATGTCATATTTATGGACTGCGTATTGGTGTTTTGATTATGTGTTGCGGTAACACTCAAATTTACCGACGGATATTCTGGAAAAGTCTTGGAATAAGAAATAGAGGATGATAGGTTATTGTTTTGTGTATTGGGACTGTTTATAACATTTAAAGAGTTTCTAAAATATTGACTACTCCCTAAATTTACAGATGCCGAAAATCTAGAATTGGGATTGGATTTGGCATCTTGTGAATGCGAAATCTGAATATTATAAATGGTTGTCCTAGAGTAATCATTAAACCCTTTTTGGCTGTTCACTAGGTTTTCATACCTTAAATTTACATTTCCTCTATACTTATATTTTTTAGTATATATGGATTGCCCCCTAAAACCCCAACTGCCATTGGTGTAAAAATCTCCTGTCACGAGTAAATCCACATAATCACCCAGCGGAAAATAATAGCCTCCATTTTGTAAAAAATACCCTCTATTTGGGTCATTCCCAATGGACGGCATCATTAAACCAGCGCTCCTTCCTCCGGCTAAAGGAAAATATGCAAATGGCATAGAAATGGGTGTTGGAACATCTACAATATATAAATTACTAAAACCAGCGATTACTTTTTTTCCAGGAACAAATTTTGCCTTTTTTATTCTAATGTAGTAATCCGGGTCTAAAGTATCTTTAGAGGTTGTGAGTTTCCCTTCATGTAAAAAGTAAACGGAATCATTTTCTTTTTTTGTGATTTCAGCATAAACTTTCATTGTATCACTTCCTAGTTGTCCTAGTCCAGCTTGTTGCTCTGTACGGGAATTCCATATGATTGCTTTTTGTGTATCAAAATTAAATCGAATGGAGTCCGGGTTTACTTCATTTTCTCCTTGTTTAAAATAGGGTAATTGGCTGTAGTTTCCCAAAGAATCTTTTATTCTACCAGCATATACTTCATTTTTAATATAATCCATTACTATGACGCCAGCCTTTAGTTCTGTATCTTGATAATATATTTCTGCTTGGTTGTACAGATAGATTTTTTGATCTTTTTGGCTCAGTTTCACATAATCTTTTGCCTTATACTTAATTTTATCCAAGAGCAGCGGTGCTTTCTTGTTTAAAGTGTCTGTTTGAATAGAGTCGGATGCAATAGTATCTTGCATCACAGTGTTTATAAGAGGAGGAGGGATGATGGTATCATTAATGGTTTTAATGGCTCTTATGGATAAAGGCTCTATCCGATTCTCTTGCGCAGACATGAAAATGACGCCAAAAAACAGCAGCAATATGAAAAGAGGATAATGTTTGTTTGATTGCAAGGCTATAAATCCTATTTTTGTTATAGTTTGGCTTGATTTAGGAGTTCAAACTTACATATATTTTTTGTTCTGCTTGTAGGGCATTACAATAAATTTAACCATAAAAGTCAAACTTAATAAATTGTCTGAAATCATATGAAAAGTAATAAACTCTATCAAATATGTTTTGTCACATTGATATTGCTATCAATGTCCTTCAGCAAAAATACGGCAGATAAACCAAATGCAGACAAATTTATTGTTGTATTAGATGCTGGGCATGGAGGACATGATCCTGGAAATTTAGGAAATGGCTATTTGGAAAAGAACATAGCCCTCAATATCGTACTGCAAGTGGGGGCCATTTTGGAGAGTAACCCAAATGTTGAAGTCATTTATACAAGGAAGGATGATACGTTTATAGATTTGTTTGTTAGGGGTGAAATTGCCAACAAAGCCAAGGCCGATCTTTTTGTTTCGGTACATTGTGATTCTCACTCATCTGATGCTCACGGAGCTGGAACCTTTGTTTTGGGGCTGCATGTCAACAAACAAAACTTCGAAATTGCTAAAAAAGAGAATTCTGTAATTTATTTGGAGGACAATTACGAGACTAGATATGCTGGCTATGATATTAATTCTCCGGAATCTGTAATTGGGTTAACAATTATGCAAGAAGAATTTCTTGATCAAAGCATTGGTTTGGCTAAAATGATGCAAGACAATTTTACAGGAAGATTAAAAAGAAAAGATAGAAAGGTAAAACAAGCGGGTTTTATTGTACTGCATCAAACGTTCATGCCTAGTGTATTGATAGAGACTGGTTTTTTGACCAATAAATCTGAAGGAACCTATTTGAACTCTAAAAAAGGACAAAAAGAAATGGGAACGGCAATTGCTGATGCTATTTTAAAATATAATAAAGAAGTAAAGGGGAATACAAGCACTACATCTGTTCCAATTAAAAAGGAGGAGTCTATAAACGTAACACCCGAAGTAATCAAAGAAACGCTGCCAGAAGTCACTGAAAATGATGTGGTGAAAGAAGTGCCTAAAAAAATAGAGAATACTCCCAAGGTAGCTGAAAAAACGGCACCAAAACCAAAGGTTGAAGTGGAGAAAAAGCCCTCTGAGGTTCTGCAGAAAGTTGTAAGAGAAACCAAAAAACCAACAGCTAATATTCTATTTAAGGTGCAATTATTGGCAAGTTCAAAAAACTTAAAGCTTAATTCCGAAGATTTTGGAGGATTAAATAAACTTTCAAAAGAGCCCTTTAATAAGTTGTATAGATATATGTATGGAGAAACAAACTCATATTTTCAAGCAAAGCTGTTAAAATCCAATGCAGATGCAAAAGGATATACTACCTCTTATATTGTTGCCTATAAAGATGGAAAGAGAATGGAATTATCTGAAGCACTAAAATACGTTTCAGAATAAATGCTTTCATCTAAAAATTATGTCTAATTTTGTTAGGAACTGAAAAAATATTCTTTTGAAAATCTCCAGAGAAATTAAAACAGGAATAGTTGTCTTAACTGGCATCTTTTTGTTTATTCTAGGCTTTAGTTATCTTAAATCTGACCCTCTTTTTGATGATAATATAACACTTTATGCTGTTTATAATAATGTAGGAGGCTTGCAAACAGGTACTCAAGTTACTATAAACGGATTTACTGTTGGGAAAGTTAAGGACATAAAATTTGAGGGTGAGTCTGGCAAATTGCTAGTTACATTCACGGTTAATAATGAGTTTTCATTTTCTAAGAATAGTATCGCCGAATTATATGATACAGGTATTATAGGAGGGAAAGGAATCCGTATAAACCCTCTTTTTGATGGTGGTGAAAACGCTCAAAATCAGGATACATTAACGTCAAACACTAGACTGGGTATAACAGAATTGTTACAGCAAAAATTGAATCCATTGCAGCAGAAAGTTGAAGGTGCTGTTACAAATGCCGATTCATTGTTAATGAATTTCAATGATATTCTAGATGAGAATACCAAAAGAGATTTTAGGGAAAGTGTAAGACGCCTCCCTATTTTAATCGAAAGCTTTCAAACTAGCGCTGCCGCTTTTAACGGGTTATTAGCGGAGAACAAAGGGCAATTGGATAGCACAATTACGAATATCAATACAATAACAGCAAATTTCGCTAAAATATCTGATTCTTTAGCCAATGCTGGTCTTGGAAAAACTATGAAAAGCCTCCAAACTACAGTATCTAATTTAGATTTATTATTAGGTAAAATGGAAAAAGGAGAAGGCTCTCTTGGTAAATTAATGAAGAACGAAGAACTTTATAATAATTTAGAAAGGGCTTCTAAAGAATTGGATTTATTACTGCAAGACTTTAGGTTAAACCCTAAACGATATGTCAATGTATCTGTTTTTGGAAAAAAACAAATAGAGTATGAGCTTCCAGAAAATGACCCAGCCCATAAAAATTAATAAATGGATTATATTCCAAATATTGTATTTGCACTATTGCTTACTGCCGGTATAGGTTTCTTTATTAGGAACATAAAAAAACTTTCTAGAAATATAAAGTTGGGTAAGGATGTAGATGTTAGCGATAATAAATCCGTACGATGGAAAAACATGGCTAAAATAGCCTTGGGACAAACCAAAATGGTGGTAAGGCCTATTCCAGGAATACTCCATATTATTGTTTATCTAGGTTTTATTATTATCAATATTGAAGTGTTGGAGATAATTATAGATGGCGTATTTGGTACACATCGCATTTTCGCACCTCTTGGAAGAGGCTACAATTTTCTTATTGGTTCTTTTGAAATATTAGCTTTATTGGTCATTGTGGCTATTGCCATGTTTTGGTTGCGAAGGAATATTATAAAAATAAAACGTTTCTTAAAGCCAGAAATGGAGGGTTGGCCAAAGAAAGATGGTAATATGATTCTTTATATAGAATTGGTACTTATGTTTCTTTTCTTGACCATGAATGGAGCTGATTATCAATTACAGCAATTGCATGCGGAACATTACACTGTAGCAGGGGCTTTTCCGGTAAGTCAATTTATTGCACAGTTCTTTGATGGAATGGCTGTATCAACCTTAATACTGATTGAAAGAACTTGCTGGTGGTTGCATATCATTGGTATTTTATGCTTTTTAAACTATTTGTATTATTCTAAACACCTTCATATTTTATTAGCTTTCCCTAATACATATTATGGAAATTTAAAACCTAAAGGTCAGTTTAGAAACTTAGAAGCTGTTACCAAGGAGGTTAAATTGATGATGGATCCTTCAGTAGACCCATTTGCGGCAGCTGCAGAAGATGCACCTATACCAGAAAAGTTTGGTGCTTCAGATGTAATGGATTTAAGTTGGGTCCAGTTACTGAACGCGTATACATGTACGGAGTGTGGGCGTTGTACTAGTGAATGTCCCGCCAACCAAACAGGAAAAATGTTATCACCTAGGAAAATAATGATGGATACTAGGGATAGATTGGAAGAAGTAGGTAAGAATATTGACAGTAATAAAGGAACATTTGTAACTGATGGCAAGCAATTGTTGGATAGTTATATCACTAAAGAAGAATTATGGGCATGTACTTCATGTAATGCCTGTGTAGAGGCATGTCCGGTGAGTATAGACCCACTATCTATTATTATGGATATGCGGCAATATTTGGTAATGGAGCAATCTGCAGCGCCATCAGATTTAAATAATATGATGGGCAATATTGAGAACAATGGTGCGCCATGGCCTTTCAACCAAATGGATAGGCTTAATTGGAAAACGGAATCATAACGTAAGAATAGTACTTTATGGGGAATGAATTGAAGGTGCCAACAATGGCAGAACTTTTTGCAGCAGGGCAACAACCAGAGGTGTTATTTTGGGTTGGTTGTGCTGGTAGTTTTGATGATAGGGCAAAAAAAATAACGAAAGCCTTTGTGAAAATATTGAACAAAGCGGGTGTTAGTTTTGCAGTTTTGGGAACTGAAGAAAGTTGTACAGGAGACCCTGCCAAAAGAGCTGGTAATGAATTTCTTTTTCAGATGCAGGCAGTAACCAATATAGAGGTTATGAATGGGTATGGAATAAAAAAGGTGGTAACAGCTTGCCCACATTGTTTTAATACCTTAAAAAATGAATACCCAGGTCTAGGTGGAAATTACGATGTAATGCACCATACCCAATTTTTAACAAAACTAGTAGAGGAGGGTAAAATTACACTAGAAGGTGGTAGCTATAAAGGAAAAAGAATTACATATCATGACCCATGTTATTTGGGTAGGGCCAATAACGTATATGAGGCTCCAAGGGATTTAATCAGGAAATTGGACGCTGAACTTGTAGAAATGAAAAGCTGTAAGCAACGAGGACTATGTTGTGGAGCCGGTGGCGCACAAATGTTCAAGGAGCCAGAGAAAGGAGATAAAGATGTGAATGTTGAACGCACAGAGCAAGCTTTGGAAAAAAAACCGGAAATAATTGCTACTGCTTGTCCATTTTGTAATACGATGATGACAGACGGGGTAAAGAGTAAAGAAAAAGAAACATCAATTGCTGTTGTGGATATCGCTGAATTGATTGCAACTGCAGAAAATTTATAAATAATGTTAGTAGAATTTAATTCTTTGCCAGAGACTTCAAGAGTATGGATATATCAAGCCAGTAGGAGTTTTACAGTTGAAGAACTGGAAGAAGTAAAACAAGGATTGGATGCGTTTATTGAGCAATGGACTGCTCATGGGAGTGATTTAAATGCCGGCTATGAGATCAAATACAAACGATTTATTGTTTTGGGATTGAATCAATCAGTTACAAGTGCTTCCGGTTGTTCTATAGATGCCTCAGTACATTTTATTCAACAGATGGAGAAAAGATATAGTATCGATTTACTGGATAAAATGAATGTGTCTTATAAGCAAGGAGAATTTATTGCATATAAAACCCTGAAAGACTTTAAGAAGATGGCGAAAAATAAGGCTGTTTCAAAAAACACCATTGTTTTTAACAATCTGGTTACTAATAAACTTGAGTATTTAAATCACTGGGAAGTACCCGCTGAAGAAAGCTGGCATGGTAGATTTATGTGATTTTCACCGAAACAAGTAGTTATTTTGTCCCGTTATTACTGCTACTCTCGATGAAATGCAATATTTTCACATCATATATAATACTATCATAGATTGCTTTTTATGAGATTTAAACTATTACTATATATATTCCTTTTTTCATTTTCTTTTCTCTGTGCGCAAACCAATCCTTTAATTACTAAAGATAGTTTAGCGCAACAGAATTGGATAAATGATGCCTATGATTCCATGTCCTTGGAAGAAAGAATAGGGCAGTTGTTTATGTTGAGTGTAGCTTCTAATGAAAGTAAAGAGAAGACAGATAAAATTATGGTGTTAATTCAAGAACATCAGATAGGGGGAATCATTTTTTTGAGAGGAGGACCCCATAGACAGGCAAAATTGACAAATGAGTATCAATCTGTTTCCAAAGTACCTTTACTTATAGGAATGGATGCTGAATGGGGACTTGCCATGCGGTTAGATTCTACCTATGCCTTTCCATATAATACCACCTTAGGAGCTATAAGAGATAGTACAATTATAGAAAAAGTAGGGTATCGCATAGGCGTACATGCAAAACGATTGGGGGTGCACATTAATTTTGCTCCGGATATTGATGTCAATACCAATCCAGAAAATCCTATAATTGGTTTCCGCTCTTTTGGAGAAAATAGGGAAACAGTTGCCAAAGCCGGAATTGCTTTTATGAAAGGCATGGAAAAAGCGGGTGTACTATCAACGGGTAAGCATTTCCCAGGTCATGGAGATACAGCAACAGACTCCCATTATGCATTACCTATAATCAATTTTTCTAAAGAAAGGTTGGACAGTATTGAACTGTATCCTTACAGAAGATTGATTAAAGAAGGTTTAAGTAGTGTGATGGTTGCTCATTTAAGTGTCCCTAGTTTAGAGATTAAAGAGGGATTTCCATCTTCTTTGTCCGAGCAGATAATATCTGGCATATTAAAAGAGGAAATGAATTTTAAAGGGCTTGTTTTTACTGATGCCTTAAACATGAAAGCAGTTGCTAACTATGCTGAAGAGGGAGAAGTAGCCCTTTCAGCTTTTTTGGCAGGGAATGATATTTTACTGATGCCTGTAGATGTTGTAAAGGCTAAAATTAAATTGTTGGCTGCTTATGGTAACGGAAGGATTACAGAAAAGCGCCTTTCGGAATCCGTAAAAAAAATATTGATGGCGAAGTACAAAGCCGGACTTCAGAATTATAAACCGGTTCTATTGGAAAATCTCCATCAAGATTTAAATTCTTTGGAAGATGATGTGATCTATGAAGAAGCCATTGAGAATGCTATAACGGTTGTGAAGAATAATTTTTCCTTATTGCCTATGCGAAGGCTGGACAATAAAAAAATTGCCTATGTAAAATTTGGAGATGCTAATCATGAGCCTTTTTTGGATGAGTTAAATAAATATATTGCGGTAACCCATGTTAAAGGGGATGACCTCACTACTTTACAAAATAACTTATCTGGTTATAACTTAGTAATTGTAGGCTTTCATAAAAGCAATGAAAGCCCATGGAAACCCTATAAATTTACTAAGAAAGAATTGGCATGGTTAGAAGCCATAGCGAAGGATAGGGGGTCGAATCTTATTCTATCGGTTTTTGCAAAGCCATATGCTTTGTTGGATGTGAAATCTTTTCAAAGTATTGATGCCGTAGTAATGTCTTATCAAAATAGTACTATTGCTCAGAGAAAAACTGCACAAGCTATATTTGGAGCAATACCAACGAAAGGTGTATTGCCTGTAACTGTGAATTCAGTTTTTCCAGTAAACACGTATATATCAACAAAGTCTTTGACAAGGTTGGGCTATAGTATTCCAGAGCGTGTGGGCATGAGTTCCTCCAAGCTTGCTGAGGTTGATAGATTGGTACAAGATGGATTGGATTCTTTAATGTACCCAGGAGCTCAAGTTTTAATTGCGCGAAAAGGAAAAGTGATTTACAACAAAGGTTTTGGAAAACCTACATACGACTCTGAAGAAAATATTACACCTGAGCATCTGTATGATTTGGCTTCGCTCACAAAGATATTGGCTACGCTACCAACCTTAATGAGAATGGAGGAAGAGGGTAAAATTGCTTTGAACAACACATTTCAAGAGTTAATTCCTGATTATGCTGATTCTGAGTTAAAAGATGTTACAGTTTTAAAGGCACTTTCTCATTATGGAAGGCTACCGGCATGGATAGCTTTTTATATCGATACATTGACAAAGAATAGAAAACCGTCTTCAGAATTTTACAGAAGTAGCCCAGTAGATGGTTTTTCTTTTAAAGTTACAGATGGAATGTATTTGGCGGACGTCTATCAAGATTCAATTTACAACAGAATAGGAAGACAAGAGTTAAAATCCAATAGATATAGGTATAGTGATGTGGCCTACTATGTATTCAAAAAGTATATTGAAAAGACCTATAATAACAGTTTGGATAATTTGACTGAGCGTTTTTTATATAATCGTTTAGGAGCTTCTAACACTGGTTTTAATCCATTGAATAAATTTCCAAGAGAGCAGATAGTCCCATCAGAAATTGATACCTATTATAGGCACCAAACCGTTCAAGGATACGTTCATGATATGGGGGCAGCTATGCAAGGAGGAGTGGGAGGCCATGCAGGGCTTTTTAGCAATGCCAATGATGTTGCTAAAATTATGCAGATGTATTTACAAGAAGGTTATTACGGCGGAGAGCGCTTTCTTGAAAGCAGGACTGTAAAAAAATTCAACACCTGTTATTTTTGTGATAAGAATGTTCGCAGGGGAGTGGGATTTGATAAACCACAATTGAAGGAGAGTGGACCAACCTGTGGCTGTGTTTCAAAAAAGAGTTTTGGACATAGTGGTTTTACAGGAACCTATACTTGGGCAGATCCAGATGAAGAAATTGTATATGTTTTTTTATCAAACAGGACATATCCAACTGCTTCCAACACACTTTTAGTTAAAACTGGGTTAAGAACAAGGATTCAGAAGGCTATTTATGATGCTATAATAAATTAAATACTAATTTTGCTATATGAAAATAGCCATAGTATGCTACCCAACTTTTGGAGGTAGTGGAGTAGTAGCAACAGAATTAGGAATTGCCTTGGCAGATAGAGGGCACGAGATACATTTCATCACTTATAAACAGCCGGTACGTCTTGGTCTTTTGAGCAATAAAATCTATTTTCACGAAGTTCATGTCCCAGAATACCCGCTTTTCCATTACCAACCTTATGAACTTGCTTTGTCCAGTAAGTTGGTAGATACAATTAAATTGTATGGAATAGAGCTTTTACATGTACATTATGCTATTCCACATGCCTATGCAGGGTATATGGCAAAGAAAATACTAGAAGAAGAAGGGATACATGTTCCAATGATAACCACACTTCATGGAACGGATATTACCTTGGTAGGAAACCACCCTTTTTATAAACCAGCTGTAACTTTTAGCATCAATAAATCAGATATTGTAACCTCGGTTTCTGAGAATTTAAAAACCAGCACCCTAGAGTTGTTTGATATAAAAAAAGAGATAAAAGTTATTCCTAATTTTATTAATAAGGAAAAGTACAAGGTTGATTTCACGGATTGTCAGAGGTCATTGATGGCAAATGATGACGAAAGAATAATTACTCATATTAGTAATTTTAGAAAAGTAAAGCGTATTCCAGATGTGATTAAAATCTTTCATAAAATAAATAAAGAGCTACCTGCCAAATTGATTTTGGTAGGCGAAGGACCTGAAAAGGAAAACGCAGAATTGTTATGCGAAGAGCTCGGAATATTAAATAGAGTGGTCTTTTTGGGAAATAGTAATGAGATTGATAAAATACTATGTTTTTCTGATTTGTTTCTATTGCCTTCTCAGACAGAAAGTTTTGGTCTTGCAGCGCTAGAGGCTATGATAAATAAGGTTCCAGTAATTTCAACAAATTCTGGAGGGCTACAAGAGGTAAATAAGAATGGCGTTACTGGTTACTTGAGCAATGTAGGTGATGTAGATGAAATGGCAAAAAATGCCCTGCATATTCTAAGTGATGAAAATGTGCTTGAAAAGTTCAAAGAAAATGCATATAAAACAGCTTTAAACTTTGATATTTTGAACATTTTGCCATTATATGAGGCTATTTACGAAAATGCATATAACACTAGGCTTAATAATTCTTATAGCTAAAGAATCAACTTTTTTTACGATAATCCGTTCTTTTTTTCCGATTAAAAATAATGTCTTAGAATTTAAAAGGAACCATACCTTTGTATTAAGTTCTATGTCGATTTTTAAGGCTGTTTAAAGGGCTTTGTCTTTTTACTAATCACTTCAAATTAACTTTGTCAAAGTATTATTCCTAAATTATTCCTAAATTATTTCTTATGAAAACTAAAATCTTTAGCCTTATTATTTTAATAGGCCTTTTTAATCAGCTACTCATGGCCCAAGACGGTCAATTAACACCTAAGGATAGTCTTCAATTGACATCTAAAGACAGTATTGTTCAAAGTTCATGGATGGTTGGTCTTGGAATCAATATTGTGGATGATTCTGGAGATGTATTTGGAGATCTTTTTGCAGTTGAAGAACAATGGAACTCGGTTGCTCATCCGTCAAGGTTAAGTATTGGGAAATACTTTAAAAATGGTGTTGGTATAGAAGCCATAGGTACCTATAATAAGTATAAAGTAGGTAAGGTTGTTGATGGTGTTATAAATACTGAAGAAAAAAATTATTTAGGACTTGACGCCAGAATATCATATGACTTAAATCAAATTATTGGCGAAACGGGTTGGTTTGATCCGTATGTTGGTATTGGAGCAGGTTATACAGATGCTAATAATCAAGGTAGAGGTACTTATAATGCTGTTGTTGGTTTTAGAACTTGGTTTTCGGATCATTGGGGTTTAGACTTTAATTCTAGTGGAAAATGGTCTATGGGTACTGATGCCACTAATCATATACAGCATGGAGTCGGATTGTTATATCAATTTGATGTTAAAAAAGGACTATCTACCAAAGGATTAGAAAAATTAGCATTAATACAAGAAATGGAAAAAGAACAACAACGTGTTCAAGACTCTATTTCAGCTGCTAAGGAAGCAGAAGCATTAGCTGAACGCTTGGCCAAAGAAATGGAAGAAGCTAAACTAGCAGCAGCA
Organism: Flavobacteriaceae bacterium; assembly: GCA_002746415.1. Taxonomy (GTDB): domain Bacteria; phylum Bacteroidota; class Bacteroidia; order Flavobacteriales; family Flavobacteriaceae; genus Saonia. Next base: position 59,544 of record NVXD01000023.1, read on the forward strand.
GAAAAAGCCAAAATAGAAGCTGAAAAGCAAAGAAAACTAGCAATTGAAAATGAAGTAAAAGATTTAGGTAATGTTCACTTTAAATTAAATTCTTCCTATTTGTCAAACGAAGACAAAGCAATTTTAGATGAGTTGACCTTGCTGATAGAAACTAATACTACCTTAATCATTAAAGTAACTTCACATACTGATTCTAGAGGAACTGATAAGTATAATTTGTGGCTTTCAGAAAAAAGAATGAATAGAACCGTGGATTATTTGCTAAGTAAGGGAATAAGCTCAGATAGAATAATAAACGAAGCCTTTGGAGAAAAGCAATTAACTAACGAATGTAAAGATGGCGTTTATTGCTCAGGGAAAAAACATCAGGAGAATAGAAGGTCCGAGTTTATTGTATTGGAAATTTAAAATAAGTAGGGGTGGTCTTATAACAATAGGTCGCAGCTTATAAGTAATATAACAAAAACCAGAGAAGTTTACTTCTCTGGTTTTTTTATTATCCATATCTAATTTTCAGCCGATTGTTTTTCCTTTGATTAGGTAAGAATTAGATCCTTGGAAAGGTTTAAAAATGATAATATTATTGATGTCCGCTAAAGGTGAATATTAAAAATCTTAGCGGTTTTTTATGAAATGTAAACTTGTTCGAGTAAAATTAAACTCTATTGGTATCGTATACTAATATTTAGTTATGCTTTTTCCACTGATGACCATTCAATTTGTGGCCCCTTCTTTTATAAAGAAACTTGTCATACCGGAATAATTTCCCTAAAATATTTTTATCTCTTAGATATTGCTTCAATTTTAATTTTAGAAGCATGAATCCTAATTTGATTCTTGATTTTAAAGATTTTAGGTTATAGAAAATATGATATTTAAAATCATAGTGATGGTTGCACCATTTAATTTTAAATTTTGTTTCTCCCATTGATAAGTCAAAATTTTGTATGCCATTATTAAGGCACCATTCCAAATGTTTCAACATACTTACATCTCCCAAATTGTAGTTGGAATAGTTTGTGTCATAGGTTTCTATATAACTAAAAACAGTATCCTTAAGGTGAAAATTTATGGTAATGGTGATGGGAGAATTACCATCATAGATAACAAAAAGGGAAGCCTTTTTATCCAGTATCATAGGATAGACCAATTCATAATATTTTTTCCAACTAAAAAGGTTCTTGTTATACACTTTTTTTTGATGAAATCTTTTTTTTAGTAAAGAATAGAATTCAGAAAACAAATAATCATATTGGATTTGTGTAATGTCCCCGTAGTAAAACTTATATGATATGTCATGGTCTTCTTCCAGTTTTCTTTTTTTAGCTCTTAATTTTTTCCTGCTTCTTTTACTTAATTGATGAGTGAGGTATGCTTCAGCAGTAGTAAAGCGAAGTAGATTCACTAAAAAACCTTTATTCTGCCTAACAATTTTCATGCTTATATTTGGCCCTAAGGCCCCTACATTTACCTGTATGTAATCTGGCACATCCAACACGGTACATATATCCAGAGATTCTAGATCAATTGCGTTTTTGGGAACATCCAAGAATACCGTATTGGTCAAAGCATTGAGAACATGATTTGTGTAAAATGGCGCAGCCTTGTTTTTCATGAATAAATCATAAACAAAAGGATAACTGGATTTCATAATCATTTGAGTTTATTTTATATTGCTTTGAATAATTTTCACATATTTGCTTTTCTTTTTTCCAACAATTAAATATGGGAAAGGTCCACCTGCATTACCCTTATATAATTTTGTGTCTATCACAAATTCCTCGTTAAGATATAGAAACTCAAAAACCAATTCCTTTAATTTTTTTTCATTGGAATCATTAAAGTTAATTTCAGTCCATTTTCCGTCACTTGGTTCGTTTAGTTCACAAAATTCATAATGAAACTTGTTTTTTGCTTCCCTCTTACTAAATAGGTTTTGTAACCTATATAAGGAACTTTGCATTATTAGATTTACATTTTTATCCCTTAGATATTGTTTTAACCTAAAATAGGTTTTTATTAAATAGGAGAGGCAAGTTGCTCTATATGAACTAGAGTCATAGAGCAAGTGATGCTCAAAGGCATAATTGTTATTAGACCAATGTGTTTTATAATCAAAATAACCTTTTGAAAAATCCAAAATTTGAAATTTGTTTTCAATGCCCCATTCTATAAGTTTCATAATGTTGATAGACCCTAGGTGGAATTTTGCATAGTCTATATCAAAAACAGTAATGGCATCAAAAATTATTTGGTCGGAAAAATAGTTAAGAGTAATTGCGATGGGTTGCCCTCTATCTTTTATGACAAATAAACCTGCTTTTTTTTCTTGAATCATTAAGAAGGCTATGTCTTTATAAAAATGCCATTCCTGATGCGAGAGATTATTGTTGGTCGTTTTCTTTTTTTCAAAACGTTTTTCCAATAATTTTCTGAAATGGGAAAAGAGATGATCATATTCTTCTTTCTGTATCTCTCCATAATACATTTTTTGTTCTATATCAAAACTATGCTCCAGCCTTCTTTTATACTTGTTCAACTTGTACCTACTGCTTTTGCTAAACTTATTTACCATATAATCGTTAAGATTACTATAGTTAAGTTCAATCAAAAAACCTGGATATTGTTTTACCCTATGTAATTTTAATTTTCCATTGGGATTTTTATTGGGAATTGCAAAATAGGAGGGGACATCATAGATTAAAAACACTTTGCCAATACTGGATTCAATATGTTCGTTTTTAAGCAAACTATAACTGATGCCTTTTGTTTGCGTTTTTCCAACATTTAAAAAAAGAGGAAGAAATCTATTTTTAATAAATTGTAAATTGGGAATAAATTCAAAACATACTACTTTCTTGTTATGACCAAAATGTTTTAGCCATATTCGCGAAAATAGCTCCGAAGTAAACGGATTATGTTTCATGTGATTTCTTTTGGAACTGATATATGGTTACATCTGTAGCAAGGGAAAAAATTTAAGCAATCAATATTTAGTTGAGAACATTCCTTGCCTTTTTTTAATAGCATTAAATCCTTATAAACTTTTTCATGGACAATGTATTTCCATAATTTAAAATTTTTAAAATCTTTTGAAAAACTTGATTTGAAATGAAATAAAGAATCAAGGTCACTACCACCAAGCCCTCCGCCTAAATTGAAATATTTATACCCTTCTAAAGTAGAAATAATCCTCATTTCATCAATAAGAAATTTAATAGGATTTAAGCTTAAATACTGCTCTTTGGCCCCAGATAAATGATATTGTACAATGTTATTTTTTTTAATAAATATGGCGCCTCCAATTACTTCGCCCGTAGTTATACAATCAACCAATAACAATTCGGACTTATAGTCAGCGCTATTCAATAATTTCATGAAATATTTTTTATCAAAATAATATTTCTTTTCTGCATTAACACGAACCATGTTTTCATAATAGATTTTTATAAAATCTTGAATGTCATTTTCTGTATTTGCTATACGGGTCTTGCATTTTTTTCTTGCCTTATTTATATACGTTTTAAGTCTTTTGCGGTATTGCTTTTTTTGTGTTTCTAAATCAAGTGTCAAATCTATGTTTACAATATTGCCATGAGATTCAATTTTGCCAATGCCTTTTAAAATATTGCTTTGATTTTTGTAGTAAGGATGCAGTCTAGAGAACACGGAAATGATATTTGCTTTCTTAAAAAATGTGTGTATCTCTTTTGTGAATTTTGTATTATCAAAATCATCTTCTATGTTTTTGGTAATTGGACCACAATACCCGTATACTGAGGTTGCATCTTTATAAGTGGTGTCTGGTATTATACTTAAAATAAGTGGCAAGGCAATAATTTTGTTTCCTTCCGTATATTTTAGTAAAATGAACTCTTCATTGCATTGTTTTGTTATACAATGATAGTCGTAGGTATGATAGAAATCATAGCACTCTACTTCCTTCAGCAGAGAATCCCATTCACTTTTTATTTTTATTGTTTCTAACATTTTAATGTTTCAAGCCACTAATGGGATTGTTAATGGTGTTTTTATTAATCAATCCAATTTCTCTTTTTAAGGAATGTCCTAAGAGAATAAACTATTCAAAGAATTATGAAGTTTTTTTTTCATATTATAAACAGCAAGTATGATGTTTAGTTTCATGATTTAATTATACATTAACCTTTTTAGTCATTACCAGTAAAGGCTTCCGTCCCAGCCTGTCCTGGAGAAAGAATATCATCTGATTTAATGACCTTTAGCAGGGTTAGCCACAAAATTTTACAATCCAATAAAAAAGAAATATTTTGCACATACCAAACGTCGTATTTAAATTTTTGCTTCCAAGCAACGTTGTTACGACCGTTTACCTGAGCCCATCCAGTGATACCCGGGCGTACTAAATGTCTTTGTCGCTGCTCTTCATTGTAAAGATGTAAATATTTCACAAGCAAAGGTCTTGGGCCTATAAGGCTCATATCTCCCATCAGAACATTAAATAATTGCGGGATTTCATCAAGAGATGTTCTTCTTACAAACTCACCGGTTTTGGTAATTCTATCCTCATCGGGTAAGAGGTTACCATTAACATCGGTATTGTCGTTCATGGTTTTAAACTTTACGATTTTAAAAACCTTTTCATTTTTTCCTGGACGCCTTTGGTAAAAAAAGGGTTTGCCATTATTACTAAAAGAAAGAAATATGGTGATTATCAGGATAATTGGTGAAAGGATTAATAAACCAAATAAAGAGGCTATAAAATCTACTAATCTTTTAATAATAGCTTTGTACATTAACTGTGGCATTTATTTCATTAAAACGGTAATAAAAACACATCTAAAAGATAGTCCCATATTGGCACATACAATGATAAAAGTAGTAGAAACGTACAGAACATTGCTAAATATTAGTTAAACGATTAAAAAAATCGGTATTCTAAGGTTGTACGCTTAAATACAATATGAATTGGTCTATTAGTATTCCTTTTTCACTGTTACGAGGCTTTGTATTCTATCTGTTGGTTTTATTTAAAATTTAGTTAGATTTTGGTAAAAAATCTAAAAGTAAATTAATTTATTCTATAGCATCTAGTAGCTCAATTAGTTTTCTGTTAATGATGTTAACATCATATTTTTCAGTAGCAAGGACTCTACTTGCAATCCCCATAGGTTTAATTTGCTCTGGGTGTTCCAACAAATTTCTCATAGCTTCTGTCAAAGCCGATACATCTTTTGGAGCTATTAGATATCCATTTTCATTGTCTACTATAGTTTGACGGCAACCTGGGGTATCTGTAGTAATGATTGGCATCCCAATAGATAAGGCTTCCAGAATAGACCTTGGAATTCCCTCCCTATAATAAGAGGGAAGCACAAAAACATCTGATTTATATAACATCTCAGGAACATTATCTTGTGGTCCATGATACACAATAATGCTCCGATTATGAAAATCTTGTAGGGTTTCTAATTTAATGGCCGAGGGCAAAAGATCTGGTTGACCAATTATATGAAACTCAGCTTCAGGAAAGCTAGTCTTTAAGGTTTCTGCAGCATCCATGAACAAATCAACACCTTTTTCCTTGATCAGTCGTGCCACTAGGACAAAAACAATTCTTTTGGTACTGTTTTCATTAACGCGGTATGGGTAATTATGAAGACTTACACCCGAACCATCCACAATGGCTGTATTTTGATTTTGAGAAATAATATGGCGATTTAAAAATAAATCCCTGTCATCTGGATTTTGGAAAATAATTATTTTATTTTTTCGGATGCCAAATCTGTAAAGTACTTCAGTGATACGTTGAAGCATCTTGGCTTTTGTGGAACTAGCGCTAAAAGTAAACCCTAGTCCTGTGATTAAGGATACAGCAGGTATTTTAAGCATTCGTGCAGCTATGGAACTATATATCACTGGTTTGATTGTATAGGAAAATACCAAATCTATTTTGTGATTCCTCATGAGTGTTTTTAGCCCTAAGATGGATTTGATATCCTTCAACGGATTTAAGCCGGTACGCTGTAGTGCATAACTTAACGGTACGGCTCCTATTTTTTGGAGTTCCTCACTTATTTCTTCACTCATCTCCGGAGCGCCAGCGTACACTTCATACCCAGCCTTGATAAGGCTTTTTATAAACTCACCTCGAAAGTGAATCAACGGGATTGCGGCAGAGCCTACAATGAGTATTCTTTTGGCCGTCATATACTTCTATTTTATAACTATGATTAAATAATACTTTCATAACGCCTTTAATAAGGACATCGTATTTTAACATAAAACAAAAGTAATATAACATTGGTAATACAAAAGCGTGAAGAATTTTATTTAGAAAAGAAGATGTTGTCACATTGATTTGAGAGAATAGAAAAGGAGGCTATTTACTAGTTTAAATCAATAGAATTCCTCGAATTTCTGGCTTAAATGTAATATAACTATAGTTTTTTATGCGATTTTAGGTGAACATATCCATAGACGTCATATTTAAGAATCTACTTTTCCCTCATACTTTTCCTGAATTAGTTTATTGATAATTATAACAAAGACAGAAAAAGAAGCCCTTAGGAGACCTTTACGGAGGTCGATTTTGCTTATTTTCTGAATGAATAGATGTTACCGATCATTGTAGCATTTGTTGTATAATTTTATATACTTATCTGCCATATTGATTATGTTATATTGTTCTGCTCTCTTTTCACAATTCCTAATTGTTGATTTATATAAATCTTTATCGAACTGTAATTTTTGTATTATGCTCGCAAGTTTTTTATAATCATTTACGGGGAACAGAATGCCTGCATTTTCTACAATGTTTGTCAATCCCGGAACGTCTGAAGCTATAAAGGGTTTACCTGATGCTAATCCTTCAATACTCGCTAAGGATAATCCTTCAAAAAAGGAGGATAGAATCACAATATCAGCAGTTTTTAAAAGCTTGGGAACATCACTCCTAATTCCCAAGAAATGTACCCTTTCAGAAACATTCAATTCCTTCGTAAGATTAATACAATCTTCCTTTGTAGGACCATCACCTACAAGTAATAAATGAATATCTTCATTAAGGTGATTTAATGCTTTTATGAGTGCTTTTTGCCCTTTTTGATCAGTAAAACTTGATATCTGAATGAGCAAAAAAATTTCATTGGTAAATCCTAATTCACTTTTAAAATAGGCTGATGAATTTTTTATTTCTTCGAGATCAATACCATTAGAAATTGTTTTGATATTATTGAAAGAGGAATTCAGGTGCTTTCGTAAGCTATCATACGCCGCATCCGATACGGTTATAATGTGAGAGTATTGTTTATAAATAAAGTTGTCAATAACTCTAGAAACGATAGATTGTCTTCGCCTATTACTTACATTGTGCTCAGTAAAAATTAGTTTTCTTTTTGAATTTGAAAAGACATTTGCTAATGAAGCCCAATATAATGATGGGAAAAGATGAACATGAACTATATCATATTCTTTAAAATATCTGATAAGCCTTATTATATTAATAGGACTATATAACTTGGTATTCTCTCCTAAATCAAACAAATTGATTTTGGGATAATTCTTGAGCTTATGTTTAAATGGTGAAGTGCCTCCTTTTAATAGTAAAATATCTACATTAACACCCATCTTTTGGTATGTAATTGCTGAATCTACGAGCAACTTTTCGGCACCTCCAGCACCTAAAGTATTGATTAAGTGGAGTATTTTCATGATTATATAATTACAAGTTTAATTTTCGGATAAACAATTGCTCGTACTCTGATAAAATTTTATGTTTATTAAATTTTTTTGTAACAGACAGATTTATTGCTTTTGGATCCCAGTCCATTGCAATCATTTGCTCTAATTTTATCAAAAAATCCTTCATAGTATTAGCTGTAAACCCGTTTATTCCTTCTTCAATTATTTCTTTGGTGCCTCCCGGACATTCAAAAGCAATAACAGGTGTGCCTACAACAAGGCTTTCTAATACGGCATTTGGAAATCCTTCTACATAAGATCCTTGTAAAAATATATGATGTTTACTCAATTCTTGACCTATTTTATTTGTAAAAGGAATATGACTAATTTTTTTTGTCATCCCCAATTTCGATATTTTGCTTTGTATATTTTTCTCTTCAGAACCACTACCTATTATGGTGTAGTGAAAAGGGTGTTTGAAATTCGCAAGTATTTCCAATAAGCGGGCATGACCTTTCTCGTTACTAAGGCGACCAATTGTAATGAATTTGTGTACCAAATTCTCCTTTAATGTGTTCTTTAATGGAAATATTTTAGTAATTGGATTGTTGATTATTACAACTTTATCAGGCTTAATAGAAAATAATTTGATGAAATCATCAGCCATATCCTTAGATTGGCAAACAATTGTATTAGCATTCTTATATGCAATTTTTGCTAGAATTGTATGTAATCTATTACTTTTACTAAACTTTCCGATTTCACTTACTACGCTGGCTTCACGAATTATGAATTTGCATTTTGGAAAAAAAGGTGCTATTAATCCAAATACTAGATTCAAATCTAAAGAGCTAAACACAATTTTTGGTTTGTATTTTATTACATAAATGATTACAGCTGGTATTCCAAAAAGCAACCTGCTTTTGTTCAAAAAGGTGGTCTGTTTATGGTCAATATCAAATGCAGCTTCCGACGATTTTCCAACTACCAATAGATGCTTTTCAAAATTTTCCGAATCTATATTTTGAGCTAAAAATGAAACAATGCGTTGAGCACCACCAGCTCCCAATGTAGGAATTGCAAAAAGTATTTTGGGTTTCTTATTCATGAAATAAAATTAAATGCACTATCCATTTAGGGGCTTAATATTTGTAGGAGTATCTTGCTTTTTAGCAAATTTCATATGTCAAAATTAATTAATGCTATAGACTGGTAATGGTTAATGTTGAATTTCCTTACGCCAAGTTTTTCAATTTCAATTCCTTTCCAAGTTTCAAATCCCAGGTTTCTGGCAAAATAGGTTGATTCCCACCATCGTGGTGAAAGGTCAGTTCCCCAAAGAAGAGTTTTTCATCAACATTATACCAATCTACGCGCACAAGATCAAATGGTTGTGCTAAAATTTCAGATAGGCGGATCATTTCTTGTAAAGTATGCGGTTTTTGAACATCTTTATCACTTGGATCAGTATATATTCCATTGCCTTTGGGTGATGACCATTTGTATGGTTCTCTGACCCATTCAGTGGAATACCAATTTCTATAATGATTGTCTGTTCCTCTATCAATATCAACTTGTACCATTCTCACTTTTCCATTAAGGCAGTGAAGTTTATAATCAAAAGGAATATTCCCATTTTTATCTAACAACAATTTTTCGACTATAATGCGAGGGGTAATGTTTTTGTACTGCCACTCCTTGGATTTCCAGTAATAGTTTTTCTTTAATCGTTTTTTAAATTCTTTTTGTACTTGTTGCCAATCAATTTCACTTTTGTCATAAACAAAAATACCTCCACTGCTATCATGGTTTGCTTTAATAATACATGGTATTTTATCAAGATTGTCTGGTCTAACTTCTTTAGGGTTAATAGTATGATAATAAAGAGGCACTAAATATTGTGTTCCTATTTTTTCTGAGACATATTCTCTAACCGCATATTTATCAGCGCATTGGGTGTGTAGAGAGGTTCTGTCATTAAGTTTAAGCCAAACAATTTTTTCGTTTAGTGATTTAGGGTTTTTTAGATTAAGTTTTTTGCCATGTTTCTTTTGATATCGGTTCTTTAGTACTATTTTTTCTGGCACAAAATTAAAATAAACTTTGTGGTAGACTAACGATAGTAGTTTGCCTAATAACGTTCTGAGATAAATATATTTAAGAATTTCCTTCATGATAAAATAGAAACTTCATGTTAAGAATCTAGAACGTTAATTAATGATTAATATTATTGGAAATTTCTATTTCAGAAGTATGTATTGATGATAGGTCCTTCAGTTTAATAAAAACATACATGGACAACAAAATGCTCACAAAATTATAAAAGTAACCATGGCCCCCCATCATCGAGAATACAAGGGTTAATGACAAATAAAAATACCAGGGATGGCTCCTAATAAATAAATAGCTCTTAATCAATAAATACAAATAAATTCCCACAATTAATAAAAATGGAATTATGCCAGCCTCTCCTATGGTCATTAAATAAGAATTATGGACCCCAGGTAGACCAGCAGCTTTCATTTGAAATTTTCTAAATCCATGCCCAACAAAAGGCTTGTCGAATATCAAATTGTAGTATATGGACCAAGTGTCATTCCGTGTGTCTTCACCAATCATTTGTGTATTTCCTTTTTCTTGTCCTAACACGCCCTGAAGGGCCTGGAAACGCTCTGCGTTTAGGGTAAGTTTTCCTGAAAAAGTAAAGATTAAGATTAGTAATAATGCTCCAATAATAGGGGCAATAATATTCTTTCTATTGTAATAAATAGAAATTATCGTCAAAAGTAACCAAATGGCAATAAATGTTCTGGACAAGGTAAGTAAACCAGCCAATGTAAACACTATTTGACCGATAATCTTCCATTTTATGTTTTTGATGGCATGTGATAAAGAATATCCAAGCAAACAGATACTTCCTGCTAAATTGGGATTTAAGTAAAATCCACTAAATCTACCGTAACTTTCTCCAAAAATAGCAAGTTGCATGGATGGTAGAAATACGGCATTTATTATAATGCTTGATGCTCCAATTAAAAGTATATAAAATATTTCCTTATCTCTTGTTTGATATAGCACTGCCGCACCACAAATTACAACAATCATAAAACGAATAAACTCTTTTATAAAATAATTATTTACATCAATTTCTGTATAGTTTATAGCGCTTATCAAGAAGTAGGACAGGCCAAGGGCCACAAAAACGAGAAGCGGTTTTCGCCTTTCCTTGCTCAAGAAAAAATAAGCAATCAATAATAGGGATGTTGCATAACTGGACAAGGACCCCAATCCACTACTCACATAGGCGAGTAAAAATGAGGGTAAATACCAAAGGATTAAAAATAAAATTGAATATCTAATCAATGTCAATATCATATGTAGAAAATATAAAATCCAAAAATTATTACTTGGTCAAGTATTCTTTTATTTCAAAAATAATATTCATGAAGCAACTTATGCTTTTTTACCATATAGTTCAATTAAATTTTTAGCTTATTGCAAATTAGTTGGACGATAACAATAATTTCAAACTACATTTTTTATGCAGAAGTAACCATTGACACTACTTATTCATTAGTAAGACAAATATGCAATAAAATATAGTACAAAAATAGTCGTTAACTTTAGGTTTTAAAATTATTAAAGATAATGGGCTCGAAAAGGTTGATAAAACGTAGATATACTGGTTAAGGTTCAAACATCACAATATTTCAAGGTTTGATTAATTGCCTGTGACTTCAAATTAAGAAAACACTTTTTATGATGTAATGGTATCTAGGGTTCAATATTTATGACGAGATTAATGAATGTTTAATATTAATAAATCAACAAATAACCTTGGTAATAAGGGTATTATTATATAATGATATGAAGGTTAAATTGGTCTTTTTGCATTAAAAGGAATTTTGAAATATTGAATAATCTGTTCTATTCATTTCCTTAATTCAATATTTTGTCTGAATTTTACAAAATTGATACTTTTCAGTAGAAGACTTCAATTCTAATTTGAATAATTTGACTTTCACTATTAAAAATGCATTATGCGAATTTTAGCAGTAATAATTTTCATTTCCTTAAGATGTTATAAATCTGCAACTCGGCTATCTCATAAAATTAAATGGAACCGCAAAGCCAAAACGTTGATAAAGTTAAATGGAGCAAAAAAATTAACTAGGCATCAAAAGAAAACCATCGCTACGCATTTTAGATTACTGGGAATTAAAAATGTAAGTTATAGATGGTATAGGTATTTCGCCGCTAATAATGGCATGTTTAGTGTTGAGTATGTTCCAGAAGATATTTTTTATATTAAAATGCAGACGAAATTGAATAGATCGATTTTTGTAGATGCCCTTTGGGGATAAAAATTTGTTATTCCTGTTAATTCAGAACATAAGACAGCCGAAGACCATAGTAAAAAACATGAATGGTTATTATTTCGATAACAATGATAATATGATATCAAAGGATGAAGCCTTGCTATTATGTGAAGTAAAACATAAAATGATTATTAAACCATCAATAGACACGGGTGGTGGAAAAAACGTTGTGTTATTTTCAAACATTAATGGAGAAACGGATAATGAAAATCATGAATTGACTAATTTATTCGAGAATTATGGATCGGATTTTATTGTTCAAAAAGTGGTGGAACAACGCAGGGCTACACGTAGTTAAGCTCTGGATTTTATTATTTTTATGTGTCTGTAAGATACAATAAAGATGAAAAAATACAATAGAGCTTTGCCAAA
>NVXD01000024.1 GCA_002746415.1 Flavobacteriaceae bacterium
AGAAACTGCTTTTAACTTTTTAATAATATGGTTGGTTGGTTAATATCTCTCTTACTATTGAAGTTGCTTGTGCAATACTTTATCCAATAATTCTTTACAAACTTTTTGGATAATTTTTTCATCCGTATATAATTCATGTCCAAAGTTTGGAACGATTTCCACTTTTGCACCAACTTGTTTAACCCATTCTTCTGAAGGCATAAATTTGTCTTTATCCCCATATAGAATAGTAGTGGCACATTCTGGTTTTTCCGTTTCCATACGTATTCTTGTCGCAGAAACAGCAAACAAAGATTTCATGGGCAATCCTTTTAGGTTTGCTCTCCATGCAATGGTTCCTCCAGTACTAAAAGCCAAATAATGACTTGCTTCATTTTCTCTCTTTAAAAGATGGGCAACAGCGGTATCTATACCTCCGTTAACAAATTCTTTATGAATGTTCTCATCAGAATTGACCGTTAAATCTATATTGGCCAACTGTTGGCAATCATAAAAAACAATATCAAAATACTGCTGTAGGTAACCCAAATAAGAAGTAATCCACAGACCTTTTTTAACACCCCACATGTCGGATAAAACGACTAATCGCTCTGCCATAATTGTAATAGTTTAATTAGTAAATAGTTATGCTTATCTCTTAAAGATGAATATTAAACGAGGGAATTCAATATTTATTTGTTCATCTGAAGTAATTCTTCGATATAAGCCCTTTCATTGGACAATCTTGGTATTTTGTGCTGACCTCCTAACTTATTCTTAGATTTTAACCAATCATAGAAAAGATTTTGTCGTGCAACATGTACTTTAGGCATTTTTAAAGTCATATTATTATAGCGTTTTGCCTCGTAATCAGAATTTAAAGACTTTAATGCATTGTCTAAGAGCTCAGTAAAATAATCTACATCAGCAGGAGTTTTTCTAAACTCTATAATCCACTCATGACTACCCTTTTCCTTTGCTTCCATAAAAATTGGGGCGGCAGTATAATCCTTTATTTCCGCAGCAGTTTTTTTACAAACATTCTTTAAGGCCTCTTCTGCATTTTCAATAATCAATTCTTCTCCAAAAACATTAATATGATGTTTTGTTCTTCCAGTCACCTTAATTCTATAGGGGTTTATGGAGGTAAACTTAATCGTATCTCCTATTTTATATCGCCAAAGTCCGGCATTGGTAGTAATGACCACAGCATAATTTTTGCCCACTTTCACTTCCCATAAAGGAATGGTAATTTGCATAGCTGTCTTATAAACATCCATCGGTATAAATTCATAAAAAATACCATAGTCCAACATCAATAAAAGATCATCAGCGTTGTTCCTATCCTGAATGGCAAAAAATCCTTCGGAAGCATTATAAATCTCATAATAGTTAAAACTTTTCCCAGGCAACAAATTCTTATACTGGTCTTTGTAAGGATTAAAACTTACCCCTCCATGAAAATAAACCTCAAGATTTTCCCACACCTCAAAAAGATGGTTTTTTCCAGTCTTTTCTATTACATTATTAATAAGGACTAACATCCACGATGGAACGCCAACCAAACTTGTAACATTCTCCTGAATGCTTTCTTCGATTATAGCCTCCATTTTGCTTTCCCATTCACTCATCAATGATACCTTGCTACTTGGAGTACTACTCATCTCAGCCCAAAAAGGCATGTTATCAATCAATATGGCAGATAAATCCCCAAAAAAAGTACCCCTGTCCTCATACAATTCCTTACTACCTCCTAAACGTAGACTTTTACCCGTAAATAATTGTGAATTTTCATTGTTATTAAGATAAAGACATAGCAAGTCCTTACTAGATTTAAAATGGCAGTCCTCCAATGACTCTGTACTTACAGGAATAAACTTACTCTTTGCATTGGTGGTTCCACTACTTTTGGCAAACCACTTTATAGTAGTTGGCCAAAATATATTTTGCTCTCCCCTTCTAGCACGTTCAATCATGGGCTCAACTTCCTCGTAAGAGACTATTGGAACTCTTTCTGCAAATGTATTATAACTGGTAATATCATTAAAGTTATAGGCTTTGCCAACTTCCGTGTCCTTTGCAAAATGAATCAATTGATTTAACACCTCTTCTTGTACCTCTTCTGGGTATTTTAAAAAAAGTTCTATCTGGTGATAGCGCTTTTTAAGCAACCAAGAAGCAATAGAATTGAATAAAGGTATGGGCATTTTTAGGTATCTTTAGCCTGATATAACTCAGGAAACTTATATTAATTTCTTCTGTTAAAAATAGCTTTTAAAGTTGTCATTTTCAAATCATCTTATAATCAATACATAAATGCAGTACAAAGGCGTATTAAAAAAAATGCAAACTGAAATCGGAACACCCATTCAGTATTATTTGATTTTCGAGAATGATTTTCTAAATGTGAATCAGGTTCTCAATAAAAAATTGACGCTTACTTTCATAAAGCATCAATGCCTTAATTGTAAAAAAGATAAGCCTGTGTATAGACAAGGGTTTTGCAAAAATTGCTTTTTTGAAACTCCATTGGCAGGTGATTGGATTATGCGTCCAGAATTGAGTACTGCTCATTTGGATAAAGAAGATAGGGATTTAGAATACGAAAAAAAGGCGCAATTACAGCCTCATATTGTGTATTTGGCCAATTCTAGCAATGTAAAGGTTGGTGTTACCAGGAAAAACCAAGTGCCCACAAGGTGGATTGACCAAGGGGCGCATGAGGCATTGGAAATTGTGGAAGTACCCAATAGGTACTTGGCCGGCATAACTGAAGTTGCATTAAAAGCACATGTTAGCGATAAAACCAATTGGAGAAAAATGTTGACCAATACTGTAGAAGACCATAACTTAATAGCATGGCAGGAAAAACTAAAACAGTATATCCCGACTGAAGCATTAGCGTATTATATTGACAGCAATACTGAAACTCATTTAGACTTTCCTGTGCTGCAATACCCAGAAAAGGTAAAAAGCCTTAATCTAGAAAAAAACCTAAATTACACAGGAGTCTTGAAAGGAATTAAAGGACAATATCTCATTTTCGAGGATAGCACTGTTTTTAATATCAGGGCCAATGAAGGGTTATTTGTTTCTTTAGGAATTAATTAACCGTATCTTTCTTCTTCTTTTTACCCAAAAGACCTCCTAAAATACCTGCTGCTGCCTCTTTAACCACATCCTTTTTAGGCGCTATAGAATCATTTTTACTGGCAGTGCTATCTTTCTTATCCGTTGTGCCACCTAATAACCCTCCTAGCATTTCTTTTACATCCGTTTTGGCATCACTTTTATTCTCAAGTGTGTCTTTCTCTGATGAATTCCCCGAAAGGAGATTACCCAATAGATTCTTGGCTTTGTCTTTCCCCTGATTCAATAATTTTTGTTTCTGAATTTCCACTAACTGTCCGGTAAGATTTTTAATACCTGATGTAAGATCTGTGCTTACCTTAGGGTTGGCATAATTACCTCCAATAGTAGCAATTATAGGAATGCTAAGATTCTCCACCTCTTTTTCATCAATCTTGGATATTAGTTGGTTTACTTCTGCACCCAAATATCTAGCGGGCACTTCTAAAACAGCTTTATAACTCAATTTTTTATCAAACGTATGACTGCCAGATACCTTAACTACAATGTCTTTATGATTAATGGTAAAAGGCCTTACGTCTACCTTCCCGTCCTTAAAATCAAATACAGTTTTCAATCCTTTTAAATCCAAACTTTTAAAATCCAGAAAATTTAGATTACTGGCCAAACTAGAAAACAATGGAGCTTCATTAGGATCAATATCTGTCTCCAAAACCTCAGCCAACACTTTTCCAGAAATTGTCCCCATATCTGGTAACAAATCATTGGTCAAATTTCCTGAGATTTCTATGTCAGAATTCATTTTTCCTTTTAAAATGGAAGCGATGGGTGCCAAGGCATCAAAAAGTTCCATAGCTTTAAAAGTTTCCCCAATTTTTAAATTGTCCATATTCAATTTCATTGCAAAAGTAGGTGCTTCCTCTTTTGTGGACACTTCCCCACTAAATCCAATTTTACCATCAAACAAGGAAGAGGTCATATTTGTCAAAATTGCCTTTTCATCTTTTATTCGCAGCGTTCCTGATACATCTTTCAAAACTAGATTATCATAAAGGACCGTATTAGCTGTTGCATTAATTGTACAATCCAAGAAAGAAGGAATCTTGATTTTTTCTTCTACAGTGGCAGCATCATCTTCGGCAGCAACTTCTTCTTCTACCATAAAATCATTAAGGGCAAATGTATTGGTTGCCAAGTTAAAATTGCCTTCTATCTTCTCATCATTAAAAACAAATCCCAATAAATTACGAATGGTTCCTGTGGCATTAAAATCTGTTTTCCCTGTAACCCCGTTCAATTCATTTAAAGTAACGGTCTCAGCATTAAAGGTCACGGAAGTTACATTTAGTTGTACTGGATTAGTCAACTCATCTGATTGATATTCAAAATCTTTTAAATGTAAGCTGCCACTAGTTTTGGTGTTTTCATACCGCTCATTCTCAATGGAAGCCATATCAAATGCAGTGGTGATATCTAAATTCAACAACCCTTTTAAATCCATCCCTTCTGGGACTGGGTAGGCTTCTGAGATATTGGCAAGATTCATTTTTCCGCTTACATGGGCATTTACTTGGGTATTTCCCATTAAATCCTGAATTCTAGAGGTCATGTTAAACTTATCGGCATCTATCATAAAGGACAATTTGTTTATATCCACATAGGTATCGGCAACAATTCCGGTGGAGTTGACAATCTTTGTATCTATAAATACATTACGAACTGACTTTGGTAAGTCCGGATATTTAAAAGAAGCATTATTTGAATTGATATTGATCTTAAACATCGGAATATGCTCTGCATCCACTACTCCCTTAAATTCTCCTGCAACCGTAAAGTTTCCTGTAGTTTTTACATCGTCTATATTCTTTGAATATTCCTCTGGTATAACCGCTAAAAAATTTTTGAAGTCGGACGATGCTGTTTTAAAACTCACATCCACTTCTTGATTGTCCTCATTTACCTTTATAAATCCATCAAAAATCAAAGGCAACTGATTCAGTAATACTTCATTCTTTAAAAAAGAGTACTTATTTTCTTTTAAGTCGACTCCTATTAAGGCATCAAGTTTTATTTTATTTTTATTGAGGTAGTTGGTGCCACCCATTTCAAAAGTTACAAAGGCATCGGTTTTAGTATCCAATTCTGATTTCTCTAAAGAAAGGTCTCCATTTCCGTAGTGGTTCATTTCCGAAATATCCAACAAAAGACCTGCTGAGGAATCATGATATGTTATTTGTGCATTGGTAATTGCATAGGACTCCATATTTAAATTAAAAGCAGTAGGCTCTTCTACAGTAGCAGTGGAAGGTGTTTCTTTTCCAATATCATAATTGGCATTCCCATCTTCATCAATTATAATGTTGACATGAGCACCATCAATCATTAAACTGCTGATTTTAATTGGGTCTTCAACACCATTAAAAATTTCGCTGATGGACATATTGAGCTCAATATTTTTGGCTGAAAAAAGCGTATCTCCTTCAAAAGGAGATTTGTTCACTAATGACACCCCTTCTAAAACTACATTCGCTTTGGGGAAACTTGAGAACAAACTTAAATCTGCATCAGCAAAATCGAACGTAGCATTTACATTCTCATTGACTTTATTCTTAATTATCTCTTCTATTTTACCTTCTAATAAAAAAGGTAGGGTGACCAATATCACAACAATCAGCAACAAGCAGGCGCCAACAATTTTAAGTAATTTTTTTTTCATTTCTTACTGTTTAGAAACAGAGAAAATCCAATCTATACATCCAATTGTATTTCCTCTCCAACCTTAAGGTTAAATCGTTTTCTCAAAATATATACGAACAAATAAAGTAATGGGGTGTCCAGAAATGCAATAAATACCTTAAAAAGGAAACCACTGACCACCAAACCATAGAATAAATCCCATGGCAATACCTTAAAAACGCATAATAACCCTACAACGATGAAAGTGTCAATAAATTGGGAAGTGAAGGTAGAAAAATTGTTGCGCAGCCATAAATGCTTCCCATGTGTGAATTTTTTCCAAAAATGATAGATCGCTATGTCTATATATTGAGCAAGAAGATAGGCAATCATAGATGCCAATACGGCTATAGGAGATAAGGCAAAAACCTTACTGAATTCCTCATTATTCACTGGCGAATGGGATAAGGCTGGGACAAAATTAGCCAGCAAGATAATCCCCATGGAAAAAAAGGACGCCAAAATACCAGCCGTTACAATTTGGTTGGCTTTTTTCTTTCCAAAAATCTCGGAAATGAGGTCTGTTATTAAAAAAGTAATAGGGTAAGGAAGTATGCCTACTGAAACCTCAAACAAAGAAGCTCCAAAAATAGAAATATCACCAAAAGGCTTCCAATAAAAAAATTTTTGAAAAATAAGGTTGGACACAACCAAAGAGGTAATAAACAGTGCTCCTAGATATAAATATATTTTAAATGCAAGTTTTTTGTCATGCTGAGACAAGCGTTCCTTTACTAAAGAATCATTCATAAATTGCAATTAAAAATCCAAAACTCCGTTTATTTTCAATACTCCCTTCAAAATTACTACTCCTTCAAATTAAACTTTAAGCTAAAATAACCAAATTATTAAATGATGGTAAAAAAAACAATTCTTGGACTGTTCCTAATTGGCTCAATTTTCTCCGTAAATGCGCAATCTTACTTAGGATATCTCACAGACAACTACAGTGGTATTCATGGGGTGATTTCTAACCCTGCAAACATTGTAGATTCACGATTTAAATCAGAAATAAATCTTATTGGGACTAGTATTTTTATTTCCAATGATTATTACAAAGCCGCATTAAATGATCTAACTAGCAGTGATTTTGATTTTGATATACATGGTACAAAATCCCCGACAGAGAATAATAATATACTTGGTAATGTAGATATATTAGGACCCTCTTTTATGTTCAACATAAATCCCAATACTGCGATAGCCATATTTTCCAGAGGAAGGGTTTTTTATAACATAAGCGAAATAAATGGGAATACCATAGATAATTTTATTGATGAATTGGACGAGAATTTAGATTTCAACGTAAACGAAGGTAACTTTTATGTAAATGCCAATGCTTGGGCAGAAATTGGATTCACCCTTTCCAAAAACTTGATTAACAATGACCAAAACTTTTTAAAGGGAGGAATCTCTTTAAAATACCTACAAGGTCTGGGCAATGCCTATTCTACAGGTAACAATGTCATTATTGACTATGATGCAGATGGTACTGATCTTGGCGGTGGGCAAACTACTGGAAGCATAAGCTCTCAAGGAGAAGTAGCATACGGATTTAGCAATAACTTAGAAGATGACATAGAGGACTTTGAGGTTGTTAAAGGAGCTACAGGATTTGGAGTGGACCTTGGGGTCATTTATGAATGGAGGCCTGATTATGAAAAATATCATTATGCTGATAAGGATGGGAATTCCGTTCCCTATAAAAATAAAAACAAGTATAAACTTAAACTCGGCCTATCCATTACTGATATTGGTAGTATAAACTATAAAGAAAGTACAGAAACAGTATATAACATAACCAATACAGTCAATGAAGATGACTTCGATGACCAGGATAGTTTTAATGATATTTTAGAAAATCTTTACACAGAAGTAACATCTGCTAGTGCAACAAAATCCATACTCCCAACTGCTCTACACTTAAATGCAGATTGGAGTCTTAACAGTAAATTCTATATTAATTTAAATACTGATCTAGCATTGACATCTAACAAAGAGAACACCAATAAAATAGCAAATATCACCTCATTGACCCCTAGGTTTGAAAGCAAATGGTTTAGTTTTTATTCGCCTTTGAGCTTAATTCAAAACGCAGGATTTAAGTGGGGAGCAGGATTACGTTTTGGGCCTTTATATTTAGGTTCCGGCTCTATTGTATCTGCATTGCTAAATCAAGAAATGGCCTCTGCCGATGCTTATGCTGGCTTAAAAATTCCAATTTACCAACCAAGATTTAAAGATAAGGATGAAGACGGGGTAATGGATAAAATGGATGAATGCCCAAAAATTCCAGGACCTGTAGAAAACAATGGATGCCCATGGCCTGACACAGATGGAGATACCGTATTGGACAAAGATGACCAATGTCCAGAAGAGGCTGGAGAAGTAGAAAACAATGGTTGCCCATGGGAAGATACTGATGGTGATAGCATTTTAGATAAAGATGATGTTTGCCCACAAGAAGTTGGTCCTATAGAAAATAATGGCTGTCCTTGGAAAGACAGTGATAATGATGGAGTGCTTGATAAAGATGATGAATGCCCAAAAGAAATAGGCACTGTTGCCAATAAAGGTTGCCCAGAGGTTGAAGCTATTGTAACAGAAACAATTCAAAAAACATTGAATGAGTATGCCAAGACCATTCTTTTTAATTCTGGAAATGCAACAATCAAAATAGAATCCACTGAGGCCTTATTAGATATTTTAAAAATCTTAAAAGAATTCCCCAATGCCAAGTTTACGGTAGAAGGACATACAGATAGTATTGGCACAGTGGTCAACAATCAAAAACTGTCTGAATCTAGAGCCGCTTCTGTAAAAAACTTTTTAATTGAAAAAGGGATTGATTCCTCTAGATTATCATCTGTAGGTTATGGAGAAAGCAAACCCATCGCTACAAACATGTATAAAGCAGGAAGGTCACAAAACAGGCGGGTAGAAATAAACTTAATGAAATAGGAAAACAAATAATCTTTATTTTAAATCACAATATAAAAATGCCTCGATAAATTCGAGGCATTTTTATATAATATCTTCTCTTAAAACTATTTTATATTCAACACAAAAGGCATTCTTGCCTGGATTCCTTCTTGTTCCATTGCAGCTTTTACCTCCTTTAAAATAGTATATGCTTCTTCTCCTATTTCCTCTTCAATGAAATTTTGCTTTGCTTTAACACTGGCACTAGCAAAATCTTCCATAAATCGTTCAAAGCCCGACTTATACTTAGGGTAATTTCTTATTCGATAGGAATCCAACTCTGCCAAAGAAGCGGCTTCTTCAATTGCATCTTCCAAACCTCCAAGCTCGTCAATTAATCCTAATCTTTTCGCATCTATTCCACTCCATACACGTCCTTGAGCCAACTCATCTGCTTCTTCCAAAGTAATATTTCTTCCCTGCGCTACCCTACTTAAAAAGGTGCGATAGGTTTCTTCCACTCCTTCCTGTACCACATTTCTAAAACGAGCTGTCATGGGTTCAAAAAGAGAATAATCTACGGAGTTTTTATTGGTGCCAACTTGTTCTGCATTGATTCCAATATTTTCTGCCAATTCACTCATATTGGGCACCATACCAAAAACACCTATACTACCCGTAATGGTTGTAGGCTCAGCATAAATCTTATCTGCCCCTACTGCAATATAATACCCTCCAGAGGCAGCCACATTACCCATGGACACTACCACCGGCTTTATTTCCTTAGTTAGTTCCATTTCTCGCCATATAAGATCAGAGGTCAATGCATTTCCTCCAGGAGAATTCACCCTTAACACAATAGCCTTTACACTTTCATCTTCTCGAGCCTTAATCAATGCCTTATTGATTATTCCTTGAGCAATGATATCTGGGCTTCCTTCACCATACATAATTTCTCCTTGCGCATAGATAACCGCAATTTTATCTTTGCCAGTATGTATTCTTTTTTTGTTAGCGACAGTCATATAATCTTCAAGACTTACATAATTTAAATTGTCATCAACAGAAATCCCTGTTGCATCTCTTAGTTTGGCTTCATATTGATCATAGAAAATTGTTCCATCAATTAAACCGGATGCTTGTGCTAGTTCAGGGCTTCTACCTCCTAAGGTGTCTGCAATAACATTTAAATCCTGTGTACTGATATTCCTTCCCTCAGAAATATCAGCTATCATAGAACCCCATATTGAATTTATCAATTCTTTTATCTGGGTTCTATTGGCAACACTCATTTCATTGGATAAAAAAGGTTCCACCGCACTTTTGTATTTTCCATGGCGAATCACTTCCATTTTAACACCTGTTTTTTCTTGCAAGTCTTTAAAAAACAACACCTCCGAAGCCAATCCTTTATAATCCAAAGAACCAACGGTATTTAAAAAAATACTGTCTGCAACAGTTGCTAAATAATAATCCTTCTGCATATAAAAATCAGCATAGGCGTACACAAACTTCCCATCTTCCTTAAACTTCTTTAAAGCATTTCGTAAGGCTTTGGTCTGTGCCAAGCCAGCCATTAGAAAATTATTGTTAATACTTATTCCTTTTATTTTATCATCATCCTTTGCCACTTTAATCGCATGCAATATGGAATTGAGACCAAGGGATTCCTCAAAAAGACCTGAGAATGGATCCGCTTCATTTGAGCCAACATAATCTTTAATGGGTTGTTGCAATTGAAGTTCTAAAATTGAATTGCTCTTTACAACCACTTTGTCCTCAGAGCTTCCTGCCAAAGAAATAAATATGATGACCATTAAAAAAAGGATTCCAAATGCAATTAAACATCCCATAATTGCCGCAAGCAAGTTTCTTAAAAACTTCATTGTTTAATCTATTTATATTTTGCCCAAATATAACCATATCCAATGTATTTTAAGATTATTAGGATGATGTCCTTTTCTTTTACTTATTTTGCTTTTGCATTTATGGACAATTACACAATTACATACCTATCCCTAGGCAGCAACTTGGGGAACAAATTAAACAACATTCAAAAAGCGGTTTTTCAACTCCATGAAAAAGTTGGGGAAGTTGTGACTATTTCCAACGTATACCAATCCCCTTCATGGGGTTTTGATTCGGATGATTTTTTGAACATATGCATTGCCATTAAAACAAAATTGTTGCCCAATGCACTTTTAGAAACTGTTCTAAAGATTGAAAATAATCTTGGCAGGGAACGGACTGATGAAAAAGGATACAAGCCCAGAACCATAGACGTCGATATTCTTTATTATAATACAGAAATAATAACCTCCAAAGATTTAGTGCTTCCACATCCTAATTTGCACAAACGAATGTTTGTACTAAAACCTTTGGCTGACATTGCCCCACAATTTCATCATCCATTATTTAGTAAAGACACAAGAAATTTGCTGCAAGAATGTAAAAACGCTGATGAACTTATAAAAACACCCTATATACTATATAAAACAAGAGCATCTCTTTTTTCTAAACTACATTTTATAGCCATAGAAGGTAATATTGGAGCTGGAAAAACCACTTTAGCTAAGAAAATATCAGAAGATTATAATGCCAAGTTGATTTTGGAGCGTTTTGCAGACAATCCTTTTTTACCTAAGTTTTATGAAGACCAAAGTAGATATGCTTTTCCTTTAGAAATGTCTTTTTTAGCCGACCGCTATCAACAATTTACAGATGATACATCCCAATTGGATTTGTTCAAAAATTTTATGGTAAGTGATTATGATATTTTTAAATCGCTCATTTTTGCTAAAGTCACCTTGCAAGATGAAGAATTTAACTTATACCGAAAGGTCTTTGACTTCATGTACAAGGAGGTAGTAAAACCAAGTGTGTATGTTTATTTATATCAGAACACGGAACGTTTATTGAACAACATTAAAGAACGTGGCAGAAGCTATGAACAAAACATTTCGCCTGATTATTTGGAAAAAATCAATCGTGGTTATTTGGATTTTATTAAAAGTTACCCTAGCCAAAACAGCCTAGTTATAGATGTATGTAATCTAGATTTTGTTGCCGTAAAAGAAGACTATGAATTCATTCTCGACCAAATTCAGGAATTCATCGTTGGGAAGTCATTTTAAGTTAATTTTCACATATTATTTGCATAAACCAAAACGATTCCTTTTATTGCACACCCTAATAAAGGAAACTAACTAACTCAAACTCTATATTTACCGCCCAACTTTTGTTGGGCTTTTTTTATGTAAATAGGTGGTTATCCCTTTAGTTTAGACCATAAATCCCAAACAACAATTCCTACACTTACAGAAATATTTAAAGAATGTTTGGTTCCATATTGTGGAATTTCCAGTACATCATCACAAAACGGAATCACCTCATCCGCGACACCTTTTACTTCATTTCCAAAAATCAACACCTGCTTTTTGGAAGTATCGGGGGTAAATGCTTGTAACATTGTAGCCTTATCAGCTTGTTCCACAGCCAGAATTTGATTTTCATTGCTTTTAAGCTCCTTAATCAGTGCCAACGTATTTTCACGGTATTCCCAATCCACGCTTTCCGTAGCTCCCAATGCCGTTTTATGAATATCTTTATGTGGCGGTCTGGCCGTAATACCACAGAGGTATATCTTTTCAATCAAAAAAGCATCAGATGTTCTAAAAACAGATCCAATATTATTAAGGCTTCTAACATTGTCCAATACAACAATAATAGTCGTTTTTTTTACCTTCTTAAAAGCATCAATATGCAGCCTATTCAATTCCTCGTTTTTAAGTTTTCTCATGATTGGGTTATGAATTCTTGGCAAAAATAATGGTTCTTTTTATGAAGTTGTTTCTTAAACTTCAACTTTTAACTCCATTTCGCTTTTAGCTATTGGCTTTTCTCTTATAAAAGACCTCTCATTACATTCGAGCTTAATTCAACTAACTATTTTGAATTCATAGTTACACTATTCTTCAAAATAGAGTTTCATTAAGTTATCCCCAAAATATCAACAATGACCTAGATTGCTAACAGAAATTGGTACATTCGTTTTTGTTGGTTTTCAACAATAATTAATTAAGAAATAACCCTCGGAGCATGCTTCGGGACAATAAACCCACTTGGTGGGAATAAAAACACCTTGGCAAAAACAGAAAAAACAAAGAAGGTAACGCCTCTAATGAAGCAATACAATACCATCAAGACCAAATATCCTGATGCCTTATTGCTTTTTCGTGTAGGTGATTTTTATGAAACCTTTGGCGAAGATGCAGTCAAAGCTTCCAAAATATTGGGCATCATTCTAACCCATAGGAACAATGGCGGTGACCGTATGGAATTAGCGGGTTTTCCACATCATTCTATAAACACCTATTTGCCTAAATTGGTAAAAGCAGGGCAAAGAGTGGCAATTTGCGACCAGTTGGAAGACCCTAAAATGACCAAAACTATTGTAAAAAGAGGGGTTACTGAACTCGTTACTCCTGGAGTGGCTTTTAATGATGATATTCTTAGCGCAAAGACCAACAACTTTTTGTGTGCCGTTCATTTTGGAAGAAAATTAATAGGCATTTCTTTTTTGGACATCTCCACAGGAGAGTTTTTAACCTACCAAGGCAATGATGAGCAAATAGACAAACTACTACAGAATTTTTCACCTAATGAAGTGTTGGTCTCCAAAACTCATAAAAAAGAATTTTTGGAGGTCTTTGGGAGTCAATTCCACACCTTTTATATGGAAGACTGGGTATTCCAAGAAGATTATGCCATTGAAACCCTCACCAACCATTTTAAAACAGCTACCCTTAAAGGTTTTGGCGTTGCTCAATTAACTCATGGTATCGTGGCTTCTGGTGTCGTGTTGCATTATCTTTCTGAAACGCAACACAGACAATTACAGCATATAAATAAATTACAACGCATAGCCGAAGAGGAATATATTTGGATGGACAGATTCACCATCAGAAACTTGGAACTGTACCATTCTACCAATCTTAATGCGGTTACCCTTATAGATGTTATTGACAAGACCATATCTCCTATGGGTGGACGATTACTTAAACGATGGCTTGCCCTTCCTCTTAAAAATATTGAAAAAATAAAACGAAGACATCAGGTTATTACCCATTTATCCTCAAATGAAACCGCTCATAGCAAGCTGCAACAATGGTTAAAACAAATAGGAGATATAGAACGATTGATTTCTAAAGTAGCTACGGGGAAAATTAATCCTAAAGAGGTCATTCAGCTTAAAAATTCATTGGAAGCTATTGTTCCCATTAAACAATTGGCTTCTCAAAGCGAAAATGATGCCTTAAAACTCATTGGAGACCAGTTACATTCCTGCGATTTGTTACGTGCCAAAATAAAGGAGCTTCTAAATGAGGAAGCCCCAGTACATATCCCCAAAGGAAAAACGATTGCCGATGGATATTCTGAAGAATTGGATGAGCTTAGAGGTTTAGCATTTTCTGGTAAGGATTATTTAAACAAAATGTTGGAACGTGAAACGGAAAGAACAGGGATAACTTCTCTAAAGATAGCTTCCAACAATGTTTTCGGATACTATATAGAAGTCCGAAACACCCATAAAGACAAAGTTCCAGAAGAGTGGATTAGGAAACAAACCTTAGTAAATGCGGAACGCTATATTACGGAAGAGCTTAAAGAGTATGAGGGTAAAATACTGGGTGCCGAAGAGCGAATTCTAAGTTTAGAGCAGCAATTATTTTCGCAACTCGTTGTATGGATGCAGGAATATATAAGTCCTGTTCAAAATAATGCTCAGCTTGTTGCACAACTGGATTGCCTTTGTGGATTTACGCAATTGGCTAAGGAAAACAATTATGTTGCTCCTGTCTTAAATGATTCTACAGAAATTGAAATCATCAATGGCAGGCATCCCGTAATTGAAAAACAATTACCCTTAGGAGAAACTTACATTCCTAATGATGTTATTTTAAATAGGGACCATCAGCAAATCATTATGATTACTGGTCCTAATATGAGTGGTAAATCGGCCATACTGAGACAAACAGCTTTAATTGTACTATTGGCGCAGATGGGGAGTTTTGTTCCAGCAGAAGCTGCAAACATTGGTTATGTAGACAAAATTTTCACTCGTGTTGGCGCTAGTGATAACATTTCTATGGGAGAATCTACTTTTATGGTAGAAATGAATGAAACTGCGTCTATCCTGAACAACCTATCTGAACGCAGTTTGGTGCTATTGGATGAAATAGGTCGTGGTACCAGTACCTATGATGGTATTTCCATTGCTTGGGCCATTTCTGAATATTTACACGAACACCCTGCAAGAGCAAAAACATTGTTTGCCACCCATTATCATGAAATTAATGAAATGGCCACGACTTTTGAACGTATTAAAAACTATAACGTATCTGTAAAGGAGCTAAAAAACAATGTGCTTTTCCTTAGAAAACTCACTCCCGGTGGTAGTGAGCATAGTTTTGGTATCCATGTAGCCAAAATGGCGGGAATGCCACAACAAGTAATCCATAAAGCAAATAAAATATTAAAGAAATTAGAGAAATCGCATTCCAGCGAAGAGCTCACCGATAAATTACTATCGGCACAAGATGAGATGCAACTAAGTTTCTTTAATTTGGACGACCCACTTTTAGAACAAATTAAAGAGGAAATCATTCATTTAGACATCAATACGCTGACTCCTGTAGAGGCATTAATGAAACTGAATGAAATTAAACGCATGCTATCTAAAAAAGGAAAAGCTACTTCTTAATTATATCTCAAAATTTTATTTCTTTTTTGACAGAAATTGCTTTGCTTTTTATAGAATTATATTAAATTTGCACCCGCGTCTTTTAAGAGACGCTACGTTCATAATAATGCGAAAGTAGCTCAGGGGTAGAGCATCACCTTGCCAAGGTGGAGGTCGAGGGTTCGAATCCCTTTTTTCGCTCTTGAAGCGCAAAATTGAAAATTACAGCCAACACACAAATACTTTTATATTTGGGTCAAGGTTACCCCCGAAGCATCGGGGCCTTTTTTCGCTCATACAATTACCAATTAGCCGTTCAAACGGCAAAGGCTCGAGTGGTGGAATTGGTAGACACGTTGGACTTAAAATCCAATGGACATTAGTCCGTATGGGTTCAAGTCCCATCTCGAGTACAGAAAAAGCCAAGATTTACATCTTGGCTTTTTTATTTTTTAAATTAAATACAATGGGATTACCCTAGCTTTCTTCAATAGCCCTATCAATTTCCCCCTGATGCCGTGACCTTATAAATTCAGCCTTAACTACAGCCTTAATTCTCCTTTTCTTTCTCACTTTTGAAGTTTCAACTTGCACTACGCTGCTACTTTTAACTGTATTAGTTTGTTCAACACTTTCATTTTCTACTTCAATTTTGGCCTTAAGTTTTTGTGCAGAAGAGTGGCAATTAGATTCCGTATCAATTGAAGCCAATATTTCAAGTGCTGATTCATTATTGTTTTTTGAAATCTCTGCCTTGGCTCTGATAAGGTTTTTTTCACAGGTTTTATTCAAGTATCCATCATAAGCTTCATCAAGTTTTCTTTGTATTTTTTTATAACAATCACCCCGCACTTCTTCAGGTACTGGATACAATAAAGCAATGGCCTCATTATATCTTTTTTGATTGACCATTGTACTTGCTTCATCATACAATCTATCACAATTAGAACGGTAATATTCTAATATCTTGGTTTTTGCACTTTGTAAAAATATTTTTATACCAGCTCCTTTGGTTTTCATTTGTGAGATGCTTTGGTTTATAGCTTCTTTCCTTGAATATCCATCGCCAGTAATTTCTTGATTATATACACTATATACCTTTCCTGTCCTTACTTCCTTTACAATAAGATTAAGCTCTACATCTAGTATGTGTACATTCTGCATACCTTCCACTACCTTGTGGTCGTATATTTCATATTTAGGATAAATAATAAATTTATCCGTATAGCCTTCCCCTGAAATACCATAATTGCTCACCATTCTAAGCATTTTTGATTCAATCTTAGAAACTTGCCCCGTTGTAAGCCCATCCATTTGCAAGGGCACCACCACTGAGATATTCAAATTATCCTCCAATGCGCCATCATTTTGGGCTTGAATCCAAAAAAAACTTGTCAAGAAAAGCAATGTGGATAAGTATATTTTATTTTTCATGATTCTTATTTTATAATATGTTGATATAAAGGGTTCCTCTGCTATTATCAAATTTCACAGCTTGGTCTATTTTATCAAAAAAGCGATCTAGTTTTCGTTCAATTTTTCTAGCAGTCATGTTGGTGCAGTTTTTTGGATCCCGAACAGGATATCTATAATCTTCAACCATAAGTTTGGTCTCGGTTACAAAGGTTATTACGTAATAATTTCCAAGTGCTGTTTCCTCTAACCAATCCTCAATAACATACTTTAATTTTTCTTTCTGGGAGGTTACATCATCATCCATAGTGAGGCTTGTATCCTCTGAAATACTAAATTCCATTTTAACCGACTTTCCTTTCTCACGTATTTCGGCCCATTTTTCATTCATTTTTCTTAGAAATTCATCTATCAATAATTCATTATTATCATTCTCCATTTTTAAGGCAGCACTTATCAAGAGGATTTTATCTTTTACGTTCCACGCATTTCCAACGATAGGAACACTTGCCATTGAAAAACCATTATCAGTCACATTGGCTTCTAGTACTAAAGATGCTCTATGATCTTCTCCTACTGGAGTAATAATCACATCAATCTCAACAACAATATCTGAAGGAATATTTCTAAAAATTCTGTTCTTGAACTCTGTTTTCGATTCTTTTGTGACCACTTCATCTATCATTCTCGATTTAAGTGTGGTTTCAAAATCCATAGTGGTATACCCTCTATCGTCAAAGGCTTGCTTTAACCTTGAAATGGCTATTCTCACTTCTGGCTGATCATCCATAATTGTTCTTAAATCCTCCCCTTGCATGGTTCTGGGCAAAACCATTATACTTGGTTGAATTGTATTTATTTCTCCGCAATCCTTCTGCGCCGTAACATGAGTTGCATGCATGAAGCACAAGGCTCCAACCAGCAAAAATTGTAATCTCAATTTATTAATTTTCATAATCCAAATTTATTAGTCACTTGATATTCTTCTAAATCTTTCTGTAATGCCAACATATTGATTGTCATATTAACTCTGGCCCTTCTTTGGCCGCCCTTAATTTTTGAAACCGATGCACTGGTATTTGTAATAAAGGCTCCCATACGACTGGAATAAAAGGAGTTGAGATAATCCTTATGCTTTTTAAATTCCACTTGTTCATTAATACTAAGTAGTGGCTTGTTGAAGGGGGAATTGGGTATACCCCGAAAAAACAAATTTTGAAACGCCAATTTCTTTGCCATAAAAATGGCCTCTTCATTATTTACACCAAAATCTGAACTACTTACTGTTAATGACTCCAACCGGTCATTGGAAATATAATTCACTTTGGCCGAATCAAAAGTGGCATTCTTATTTCCACCGCAAGCAGTGGAAAAAAATATTGCAATTAAAATCAGTTTTCTCATATTATTTTGATTTACAGATTAAATCGGCCTGGTTGTTATATTTACTCAATAGTTCTGTTCCTCCCTTAACTACAATGGCAGTAGATAATTCTTCACCTTCTACAGCGTTAATTTTAAGATCAGCAACCCATTTTTCTCGTTGTGTTTTCCTATTCCCTATTGTTACAATAGACAGTTCGTAAATACTAATTCTATCATTCTTTTTTGCTCCATTGGCCTCTCCAGTGTTGATCAATACTTTTTTTGCAGCACCCCCTTTTTCTTCTTCAATGGAAATAATAGCTATGGGTTTTGCTATAAATTTATTTAAGAATTTTTTCAAATCTTTTGTCAGGGTATTAAATGCATTAGTAAATGCTTCTTGCTTAGTAAGCCCTCCCAAAGATTTGGTGTTTAGCGTTCCTATTTTAAAGGTTTTAGTCTCTAGGGTTTGGGAAGTTTCTGTATCAATGATGTCAATTGAAAAAGTAAATACCGCTCTTTGCAGCGTTTGCCCCTCAATTTTTGACTTTTTAAGTAAATTCAATGCTTTTTTATATTCTAAACTTATTAACTTCCCACCTATCACATTTTTTGCGCCATTTATTCTGCCCTGCTTTACCACTTTTGCATTTATAGAAGTGATTTGTTTTTGTATCTCTTGTTCTGTCAATACAATACCCAAACTTTCCCTATCTAAGACTTCATAATTTCTAGAATTAACCAAAATTTCTTTCACTTTTTGGAAAATAATTTCAGCCTCAATAAAATCCACTGTCGGATTAAGGGATGTGATAGATTGTAGTCCAATGCTTTCCTGCTGCCCATATGCCAATGAAGAAATAAATAGTATTACAATTAAATATGTTCTCGTTTTCATGATTCTCATTTATAACTATTTTAAATTTTTCCTTTATTAATCCCTAATCGATATCATAAAAAGCATCGACATAATCATATTTAAATTTTATGATAATTTCTTGATCTTTATTAATGAACCCTTGTTGCCCATTAACTTTTACTGGCGCTAGACCGTTTAAAAAAACAAATGCATCTTCATACTTCGGCGCAATTACTTCTTCCCCTCTCCTATTGATAAATCCCCATTTTCCATTAATTTTCACAGGAGCTAAATCTTCAGAGAACCCCCATGTTTGTTCATATTTTGGAGCAACAATTACTTTACCATTTTTGGCAATAAAACCCCATTTACCATTCTTGTTTATAGGAGCCAAACCTTCTGCAAATGGCAACACAAAATCAAAATGAGGAGGAACAACCATAATATTGTCTTTATTGATAAAACCCTCTAAACCGTTAACACCTACAGGAGCTAATTTTTCAGAAAACAAATAAGCACTTGTATAATTAAAAGGTATAATAACCGCTCCTGATTTATTTATATAACCCCACTTACCTCCTTTCTTCACTGGAGCCAAATTTTCAGTGAATGATATGGCCTCTTCATAATCTGCTTTAATAATAATTTTCATTTTGTGGTCAATAAAACCCCATTTACCATCTAACTCAACTGCTGCCAGACTATCTGAAAATGGATGTGCATTCTCATATATCAACGGAATCTTGATATGGTCATTTTTATCAATAAAGCCCCATTTTCCGTTTTTCATCACCAAGGCCAATCCTTCAGACATTTTCCACGCCATATCATATTTAAATGGAATGATTTCCACGCCATCTTTATCAATAAAACCCCATTTTTTACCTTCGCGGGCAAGAGCAAGCGTTTCTACATTACCGGCAATAGAAAAATAGAAATAGCCCCAAATAAGTACTATCACAGCAACTAATAATATGAGAATTGGAATCCTTTTTTTTCTCCTTCTCATTGATTTAGATTTTTTTCTATCTACAAGCTCCATACAAAATTGTTTTTATTTTTATGTGAACTATATGAACTGCTGTTAACATCATTAACATTTACTTTTAGGCCCTTATAACCCAAAGAATTCATACTCATTTCAAACTCTTTCATAAATGGGATTTGGAAATCATGATTTTTGATACTTATGGTTACGCTTCCAACACCTATATATTTTTTTCGGTCCGCCCCTAAAAAAAAACCTGGTATGTTTTGTAATATGTTAAAATTGTTGGATTCTACATCTAGCGGAATTTTAATAATTTGTGACTTTGGCACATCAATTATAGTATCCAAAACGCCTTTTAGAATCACCTTGTCTGTGTGTTCTTGTGTTAGTGAAAACTCAATTTTTTTAATTTTATAGTCGAAAGGTTGTTTGTTTTGTATACTAATGTTGATTCTAAATTTTGTTTTGGTAACACTTCTGATTGCAAAGGGGTTTGCTTTTTTGATTTCAATCTGATTTAAGATTACATCACTACTCAACAAATTATCGGCGATAAGACTTTTTGCATTGTAGGGAATACTAAGTTCAAAGTCTTTTCTGATTTTCTTTAAGGGGTGAACCGCTACAGCTTCTCCCCTAAAGCGAAAACTAATTGTTTCTTGGGTTAAAATTTTCTGATGTATTTTCTGTAATTCGTAGAGCTTCAACATGCAGTCCAAAGGCAGTGCCACCGTGTCCTTTGATTTTAGCTCAGTTGGCATAATCAATAGACCACTTCCAATTTTTTCATTATCATAATCAATATCAAACACTAATTCTTTTAAATGATACTTATATGTAGATGGATTAAATACATGAGAATCAATTGAAAATTTTATAATAGAGTCGTTGATACTTTTAAACTTTAGATTGTCATTTGTAATGAAAATTGGCTCAACTGCGTTGCATGAGCTAAAAAGACACAAGCCAAGGATGATATATAAAAGGAACTTCTTCATATACTATCTTTTTTGCTTAGTGAAATAAAAATCAACAGATACATAATAAAACTCATAACAAGAACAGCCAATATATTTGCGGTTAAACTGTTGAAAGCATTACCAATAAGAACACCTTTGTCTATAAGATTTTCATCATAAAGTCCCAATTGGTTCATGGCACTTGCAGCTTCACATTTACAATCATTTTTGTTATAACCATCCAAGTTGAATTCCGTAGTTAAAACACTTTCTGTTTCAACATAATTATTCTCAAAATAAGCATCTTGTAATCTTGAGAATCCCTCGGTTCCCCACCTTCCCAAAGTGAAAAAACTTAAAATTTCAATGAGGCGGGTATCTAGTTTTGTCATTACCCCTGCCAGCATTATTTGTGGCATAAGCGTTATAGGTACCACTGTCATTACTTTTTCCGTGTTGCTGAAATACGATGAAAGGAATAAGCCAAGTAAAGTAGCTGAGCAAGAAATCATAAAAAGAAAACCAACGCTTTTCCAAAATGGCCTTAAATAGGTCTCTGGAAACTCTGAAACCACATTGATTTTAAAGTTGAAATGAATAATGGCAACAAATACAAGCACCTGGACTAAGGCAATTAGGGAAAGTATAAGCAACTTTGAAATGATGTAGGTATTAATGTTAAGATTATACATCCGTTCTCTTCTGTATATGGGCAATTCGCCAACAATCTCTTTGGCCGAATTACTTACCCCAAACCAAATTGCAGAAATAGCGGTCAGGAAAATTACACCCATTCTAAATTCGGTAAAAACAAGACTTACTAATCCTCCAATTATTATTGGCTGCAATAGCAACAGTAGAAGGTTGTTATAATCGTTAAGTTTAATTTCTAAATATCTAGTGGCGAGCCAATAAAGTTGTCGCCAATTGGAATCTGGACTGCTTTTATACAACTTTGGGTTTATGTCCCAAGAAACGGCAGCTTCTTTTGGTGGGTGGTAATTTTTTTTAACTTGATCCAAATCACTCATAACACTATATACCTCAATAATGCTATCAACATTGAAATGTTCAGTTATTTTATTTGGAAGGCCCTTATAAACCAAGTGCCCCTCTACTCCTAAAAACACCACTTCATCAACATACTTAAGATCCTCAGGTTTATGGGTTACCATGATTATTGAGGTTCCATCTTCCGCTAAATCTCTTAAACTTTTAAGAAAACTATCAATTGTTTCAGGATCTAGAGGCGAAGTGGGTTCATCTAAAAATAATATCGTGGGTTCTGTAAGCAACTCCACCGCAATTGAAATTCTTTTTCTTTGACCACCAGATAATTCTTTTACCTTTTTATGTCTGATGTCTTTTTGTTCTTTTTGAATATCTTGATCCTGTTGGTCTAGCTTTAGGCTTTTTAAAACCTTATTGATTCGTACATCAATTTCTTTTTTTGAAGTGCCATCTGGTAATCGAAGCTTTGCAGCATAAAAAAGCGTTTTATAAACGCTTAATTCTTTATGGATAATATCATCTTGGGGCACGTAACCAATACTTTTTTTGACTAGATCATAATTATCAATCAACGATAACCCATTTATATAGACTTCTCCTGAAGTTGCAGGGTTATCCCCATTTAAACATTTTAGTAGTGTAGATTTTCCACATCCAGACGGCCCCATCATGGCTACAAAACTTTTATGTTCTATTTCCAATGACATAGGCTGTAACCCAATTTTATTTTTTGGA
Organism: Flavobacteriaceae bacterium; assembly: GCA_002746415.1. Taxonomy (GTDB): domain Bacteria; phylum Bacteroidota; class Bacteroidia; order Flavobacteriales; family Flavobacteriaceae; genus Saonia. The sequence goes on from NVXD01000024.1 coordinate 22,803, forward strand.
TACTTTTTTGTTATCCCAATTGCCTGAATTGATAAACTCTTTTGTTTCATACGGATTCTAATTGGCAATATGATTTTCTAAGCATTTCCTTCTATCACTTGAAAAAGGATGGGTAGAATTAAGCTTTATGAGCATTGACCTTTTCTCAGTCTTTTCTAATCTTTTAAAAAAATCTGTAAATCTGTTGATATCATATCCCGTTTTTTTAGCCAGTTCAAAACCATATGCATCCGCCTCGTACTCATTTATTTGATCAAATGGTGCCGAAAACTTATTATTGAGGTCAACGGCAATCTTTGTAAAATCCTCAATTCCAGCGGTCCCAAAAAATGCAGATGCTGCCATTATTTTTTTTATTTTTCTTTCTAAGTGAAACTTTTCATGATGTCCAATTTCATGCCCTAGAATGAAAGCAAGCTCATCCATAGAATCCACATAAGTCAATAAGCCCGTTGTAAGGTATATATGACCCCCAATCATGGTAAAGGCATTGATGTCTTCAGAGTCTATTACATGTAATTTAAAATGAACTAGACCATTGGCTGCTTTTTTAAGATTTGCAAAAGTTTGAAGGATATCCCTTTTATTTTGGAACTCTGTAATTATTTTTTCCTTTTTATGAACTTGTGCATAACTGACTTCCCCAATCTGTTTCTTCTCTTCTTTGGTAATCTTGAGCATGTTATCCAAAGATTTGTTCTCCAACTGTTTCAAATAATAAGCAGGTCCATCCAAAATATGGCCACAGTTCATTAGACCATCTGATGCACTTAATTGGGCTTGATTAGAGGGTTGATTGACTTGAGAATTTAATCTAGCAATGCATAGAATGGCAAAGACAGGTACCCAGAATATATTTTTGTGGATTTTCACTTGTACTGTTAGTTTGGATTAGAACAAGCACTTTGGTTGAGGGATTTAGTCAAATAAACGCTGTAACTCAATTGAATAACTTGCTAAACAAACCTAACACCCAAAGTTAAATTTCCCTTACGGGAACCCGTAAGGGAGTGCATATAAAACCATAATTCGCTAAAGAGTAAAAAAAGTCGTTAAACTGATTATAATTATTTAAAGGAGAACATGAAGCGTAAAAAATCTATCGAATTCCTATTATACACTTTTGTAGATAGGGTCTAAATAGAATCAGAAATGGCAACATTTAAAAATTCTACTTTGATTTTATAAATTTTACCATCACTCATTGCCGTTGCGCTAAGTTTACCACTAATAGTATTATACTCTTCGTTGAATTCAGTGATGGTTAATTTAAGATCATCTATTGAATCAAATTCAATACCATCTTCATTGTCAAATAAGGTATATGAGCTAAATTCAATTTCCAAACCATCATTTTCTTCGAAAATGGTCGACGTTGCTAAATCAATTGGTTTGTCATCAGAAACACTGATGGTCAGGCTGGTACTATTACCAGCTCCCTCTATAGTAATTTCTACGCCAATAATTGAAAATAAATAATGGCCTGCCCCAGCTATATAAATACTTCTGACATTATTTTCGGAAAAATTATATGTCTTGTCACCCAGATACATCACCATTCCTCCATTCTCCAATTCAACCTGCTTTTCTTCTGTTTTTGAACAGCTTAATAAGAATAAATGGACTGTAATTAGTGAAAGTGCAATTGCTTTTTTCATAATGTTCTTCATGTTTCTATGCGCTTTATAGGAAGCTTTACCATATGCAATTTTAAAATTCGCATTTCTAAAAAGCCAGTGCTTTTTTACTTGCACTGGCTCTTAAAACCAACCCAATAATGATAATAATGTACTTCGCAATTATAAATTAAAATAATAGTGAATTCCTGCTCCGACTGTAATTCCAGTAAAGGATGGAAGACCACTACCAAAACTGCCACCACCATAGCCAATTTCTGCGCTAAAACCCAATTGGTCTAATCCATTGAAAGCATATTCCACACCTCCAAAAACACCATAGGCTAAGGCAGTATATTTGTCTTTTCCAAATTGACCTAAATCAAATTTTACAGACCAGTATCCTAACTGACCTCCTGCATAAGGTCTTACGTTTCCACTTTCGTAGAAATTATACAAATACCGTCCTGTTAAGGTTAGAGCACTAGTTCCAAAACCATAATTTGCACCTCCTATGACCAGCTGGGCGGTATGGATTTCTGTAAGGTTATATTTGGCACTTATCCCGTAATTTAAACTAGTTCCTTGAAGTCCTGCCCCTAATAATCCCGCTTCAGAAATTCCTTGTGCCGCCATGTTGGAAATTACTATGATTGCAAAACTCACAGTGAATAATAGTTTTTTCATAATTTAAATTGTTTTTTTTGATTAAAATTTGTTTACGAATTAAGTCTAACTCAATTACATAAATTGTAATTTTTACGAGTATGCAATAGGCTTAAACTTTTCAATATTTATACTGATTATTAAAAGGGAACATTCTTAAAAACTCCATCGGTTATTTCAAATGACTCGTTTAAATCATCATCAACAAGGGTGAATTTAAATTCACCCGAAACCAATTCTTTTTCATAATCTATCTTGGTTATTTTAATATAATAGCTGCCTCCCGTCTCATCGGACCAAGCATTAATATCTTCATCAAAATCAACATAATTTGCCAACACATCAAAATTTTGGTTTGAATCTGTCATTACTGTGCCTGTTTCTATTACATTGGTAATAGATGCATCAATTGTAAAATCAATAGTTTTGGTATTTTTAAAATTGTCGTTAGTACCCCCTACGCTCAAATAAACCTTATTAATTTCTAGGGCAAAAATTAGGTCTTCTCTAGCTTCAAAATTTTCACCGTCAATTAATGCTGTGAACGATAAACTGCTAGAACTAGAGTCATCAGATTTGGAACAACTTAACAGGGTTATTATAAAAATTAAGATAACGGAATGTTTTATTATTTTCTTCATGTAAGCACATAATTTTAGATTATAAGAGCATATTTTCCCTCATTAATTAATGAGTTTAATGATGCAATAAACCTAATTGTAATTGAAGTACCTTCCTTACGGGTAGCCGTAAGCACTAATAATTATGAAGAAAATTAGATAAAAAGAGAGATAAAGACGATGAAATGGCATTTGTAAAAAGAAAAAACAATTTAGTGTAAGTTTTTTCTTTTAGATAAGTCCTAAATCTTTTGCGTTGGCAACTAAATGAATTGCATTTTTTGCTTTTAATTCCAATTTAAGTCTGTTTAATCTTTTCTCTATGGAACTAACACTACTTGGAATAATACTGTTTTGTCTAAAATGTATTGCAATCTGCTCTTGTGTGAGCCCGTTTGATAAATGTATTAGTAAGTTCACATCATAATCTTCAATTTCAAAAACTTCTTTTCTATTCATAAAACCTAACAATTCAGGAGAAATATAGGTTTTTCCTGTTTGTACATCCTTAATAGCCTGAGTTAGATTTTTTAATCCATATCTGCTTTTAATTATGTAGCCATCAATTAGCTTATGTTCAATAAGAGGTCTTATTTTTATGAATCTATCCTCTACGGAATATATAAGTGTTTTGAGATTTGGTTGTTTTAATTTTAAAATCTTAATCAATTCATCTCCAGACTTTATTTTACTCCCTCTATGGTCTTCTTTAAAAGATAAATCACTTATGACTAAATCAAAAGGCAAATCATCTTTTTGGGCTTTTAAAAACTTTAAATAGGCATCATCACAATATTGGGATTGAATTACAATTTCAATTTTACCTTCTTGTTTTAGCATTTGGACAATTCCAAATCCAATACTATCTAAGTCTTCAACAATTAATACCTTTTTGAACATTATATCGTATCTATTGGAAAAAGGAAGCTAATCTTAATTCCTTTTTCTGGTTCGGAATCAAAAATAAATGTTCCATCGATGGTATAAATACGGTTTTCCGCATTCTGAAGGCCAATTCCTTTTTTTTCTATATTTTTCATTCCTATTCCATTATCCGCATAACTTATTTTTAGGAATTTTTTCTGACGTTCAAAAGACAGGGCAACCAAACTTGCTTTACTATGTTTTTTCATATTTACCATGAGCTCATTCAATACCCTATAAGTTGCAATTTTTTTATAATCTTGTATATTTTCCCATAAGGCTTCATCCAGCCCTTTTACCGTGATTGTGGTCTCCAGAGTTTGATACTGAGATAATAGCTTTTTAAGCTCTAAATGATAGTCTTTAGTCTTTATATCCCCTGTTTCATGTGAAATATCCCTTGTCCTATTATAAATATTTTCTAAAGTATCTAACATGTTTTCCTTTTCTAAATCCTTTGAATGCTGCATACTGGTCATCACACCATAAATATCATTCGCCAATTCATCATGTATTTTTTGTGATATACGTTTCTCAGTGGCATATATCTCATTCAATTTTTCCCTTCTGTGTTTCTGTTTAATAAAAAAGAATAGCACTATTCCTATAAATAAGAATAGACTACTAAAGGATAGGTACATTATTTTTTGGGTACGTTGTTTAAATAGTTCAGCCGTTTGTAACTGAGTTTCAGTTTCCAATGCCGTGATAACTTCCTGTTTGAGATTATCATCATATTTCATTTTGGCAAACTGAGTTTTTACCCTTAATTCTTCATCATACAAACTGTCCTTAAGGAAAATATAGCGACTTTTAAAACCATTATTTTTAGGTGAAATTTTCATAAGTAATTTTAAAGCATCTGTCTCTGCTTTAGGTATTTTAAGCCGTTTGGATAGTGCAATTACCTTATCCAAATACGCTCTAGACCTATTTGGAGCATACGCCATATAATACTCTGCCATGTCTGTATAACTTGCAATTTGGCCTCGTCCATCATTTTTTTCTATTCTTATTTGTAATGCTGTATTAAAGGGTTCTTCTATATTACTTGCACCAATTTTCCAACTCGCGTATGTATAATTATGTAGAATTCTTGCATAGCGGATTGAGTTTCTATTCAACAATGAATCTGCTAATAATTTTTTCAAAATTCCAATGGATTTATGATAGTCCCCATTATCTGTATAAGTAACCGCTAAATTGTTCTGATAAGCTTTAATATCATTTTTGGAATTTGACGTTTTAATTGCTTTTTGGTAATAATTTATGGCATCAACTCGGTTTAACAACTTCCTATTATTGGTTCCTAAACCATTGTATACCGCTGCAATATATTTATCATCCTTAGCCATTTTAAAATATTGAAATGCCTCTGTAAGTGTTTCCTTAGCACCAAAATGGTCATTATGATTTTGCTGAATAATACCTAACCGAATTAATCGACGCCCTATCTGAGCACTATCCTTCAGTGAAATGAAATAATTTTTGGAAAGATTATGATAAAAAAATGCGCTATCATAGGCTTGTCTATTATCATAATATATGGCTATATCTTTTGAAGACCTGGCAGCGTAAAAATGATTATCAACTTGGAGTGCTTTTTTTAATAGACCTTTATCGTGATAATGGGAACTATCTTTTTGACCTAGTTGATAATGACAATAACTTTTGTTGTATAAAATAGCGAGTGCTAAGGAATCAAAACTTTCTCCAGGTATGCTTTTAAGAGCACTGTCAAGATATTTTAATCGTGCAATTGTGCTTATGCTTTTATTTTTACTTTTCGCAAATAGCAATTGGGCATTTGTATTTTGATCGCTTTTTTTTACTAGAGTATTTCTTTTTTGGCAAGCTATCGCCAAGACCAAAACAGTGCAAAACATTAATCTTCTTAGAAAGGGACAAGTTGCTTTCAAAAATTTTACCAAAAAGATACATTTAAATTAAAAAGCCGCTTAAGTAAATTAAACGGCTTTAAATTAAGTAATTAAGTTTTAATATTATGCATTAGGATCTTCCTTTTCTTCTTTAGGATCTTCTGTTGTGCCTTCAGTGGCTTGCTCATAAAGAGTTTGGTCTTCCGATACACTGCTTTTCGTACAAGAAACAACTGTTGCACATAATCCCAATACTACTACTGTAATCTTTAATAATTTTCTCATTTTTTTTAAGATTTAATGATTCATTCATCTATTAAAAAATGAGAGGCCTCCCAATCATAATTACTTGGTTTGATTCCGGTTCCAAATAATCACAATACAAACAAACAATAGTTTTAGTAATTCATAAGGTCATGACCGTCATGACCGTCATGACCTATCACCTTTGAAATATATTAATTAGGAGTTTTTGGTTATTTTTGATAACATGGCACTAACCAAACTAACAGAGGAATATTTACCCACCTTCATCTACATCATGGATTTGATTAGAAATGAAGAAGCCTATCCTGATTATAAAAAAATAGCAAAAGAGGGAGTCGGTCAGGATATAGAAATGTCGCCTCGTACTATTAGACGGGCCTTTATTCTACGAGAAGAGTTGGGGAAAAGCTATTTGGAAAAAGCTATTTATATTCCAACTATTAAAACATTAAATGCGCTAACAGCTTATTATTTTGATGATACTGATGTAAGGTTTCTCGCCATTTCAACAACCCACGAGAAAGAAATTAAACTGTACTTCCTAAAAAACAAACCTTTAAAATCTGTTGTCAATGAAGTATTTGATAGTAAAGTTGATAAGATTAGTTTGATTAAAGAACAAAAAAGGGGTATACAAGACGTACTGGAGGAATTAAAGGAAAAATCTTTAGAGGATTTTATAGGAAATATTATTAATGAGCGCATCTTGGCAATTAAGAAAAAAAATAACGATGACGTATTAAAAGAGGAGCTTATTAAATATTTTGAAGAAAGAATAGCTGTATTAGAAGGGAAACAAAAAAAGGCTTCACTTTTATTTCGGTTTCTGGGCTCCTTAGGGTTATTTTTTATAAACATTACAGCGCTTGATGATTCTAGGGAAGCGTATATAAATGATTTTCTAGATGATAAAGAAGGGTTGTTGGATGATGATGAATTGATGGATTTGGTTACCTAAATTTGCATAAAATATTAAAGACCATAGGTCTCTTTCTGCTTGTACTTATAAATCTTAATTTTCAGGTGATTTACCGTCGTATAGGGGCTTCTCAGATTTGAAAATTTTACCTTCCCATATTACTTTGCCTTCTATTTTTATGAAAGCCTTAGTGGGTTCAACTTTAAGAACATTAGTAGGGGTTCTTCCATACCTACTTTCTTCAGTCGTAAGTCCATCGTATCTATATCTAACAACAAATTCAGTTGGGTAACGATAACTTGAGACTCCTTTTGACAACTTAGGAATCTTAATGCTTTTAACATCAATAAAGTACTGCATTTTATTGGTTGGAAGCTTCAGGAGCATGCGGTCATTCGTTATGGGCTGTTCCATAAAGAATTCACTTTTTTTATAGGGTAGGTTTTTATTATTAAATAATCTTGAAATACCATCGTCTCCATAATTTGCCCTAGTATTAAATAGAAGTCCTTTGTTTTTTGCTTTTTCCACTTGGTACTTAGCCTTAAACGCTTCAATTTTAGACAAAGTCGTTCTATAAGGAATATCAATAACCTTTACTTTCAATTTTCTGGCTCTTTCTATAGTCCAACTTCTATAGATTTTCAAATGCTCATATGGCATAAAAGCACACTTTGCTATTTTTGGGTATAATGATTCCCAACTGTTACTGTTTTTCGTGTTTTCTAATACGTCATAGGCACACCTATTTTTCGAAGCACTTTCCCATTCATTGAGTTTCATTCTGGAGGGGTCTTTTAAACCTTCAGCAAACATAAAAACCAATTGCGCATCTTTATCCCATTTTAAAGGGGACTTGAAAGCAGTTGAATGCTTAGCTCTTAATTTGGCTATTAATTTCTTAATTTCTATTCCAGAACCCTCCACCAGTTTTTGTGAATCAATACTTTTTTTCAAAAACTCAATATCTTTCATCAAATTCTTTTTCAATAAAAACCCTCTATTCCCTGTGGCCCAGAATTTAGAGTCAAACCAATGGCGTTGGGAAATACTATTTGGACCATCTGCTGTGAAATTTTTAAAGGCACCTATAGGGTTTATAGACTCCTTATCCCTAAACTTTAAGGTGCTAGAAAATGTAAAAAAAATTGATTGTAAAGGAGAATAATATCCTTTAAATGTTGGATGCCTCCAGTCATATCCAATTTCAGTGCTTAGCTCATTATGAATTTCCAAAGTGACGTATCTAGTGAAGGGGGAAACTCTGCTTAATTCATCAAGTTGTTCTTTTGAAAAACTAATGGTATCAGCGACAGCAGCACTCACAACCGTATTTTTAATAATCGCATCCTTAAAATTAGCATTATTCAATATAGAACCAAATAAATAGGCATCGGTCAAATCGGCCCCAGAGAAATTTACACCCGTAAGATTACAATAAGCAAGACAAACCCCTTTTAAATTAGCATTAGTAAAATCTGCACCAGACAAGTCCGAAAGAAAAAAAGAACTCCTAAATAAATTTGCTTTTTGAAACTGAACCTCAGCACCTTGTACATACTGAAAAAAAGTTTTCTCAGCTATGACATTATTAAAAATAGCACTTTCAATGTTAGCAAAATTAAAATTTGATGAATTCATTATTGATTTACTAAAGTCAGTACCTTGAAGTTCTGAAACTCTAAAACTTCCATGGGACAGGTCCGTGTCCAAAATTTTTGCTCCAGCCAAAGAAACTCCATCAAAATTGGTTTTTTTATAAATATAGCCTTGAGCAAGTAAACTTTCAATTGCCTCATTCTGACCTTGAACACTTCCGTCCCTATATTTTAGCGCTCTATCCAATGTTTGCTGGGCTTTAGACACATCAAAGGCACTGGAAGTTGTAGTAGACTCACAACTCGGAATCAATTCAATAGTTTGTTCTCCTTTGGTATAGACTTCAATTACCTTGTTATAATAGCACTTTAATCTTAAAGTTGCTTTTATTTTATCAAAACCATACTGGGCCAAATTAAATTTAACTTTCCCATTCGCATTTGTTTTTTTTATACTGTCTCTAATCTGTACTTCAACTTCCTTTAATAATTTTTGGTGAACACCGTCCTTAATCGTAAGCCATATAAATTTATCCAAATCTGGTTTCATCGCCAAATTGTTAATAGCTCCAGAACCAAACATGACCATATTGTTTGTTGACCCTACAGTAAGGTAACCTTCTTTTTGAATAAGAAAAGAGTAATTGGGTTCCCCAATAATAAAGCCCGGATTGTCTGTGAATTTAAATTTACCTTCAGAATCCGTATAGGATATAACACCTGTTGATAGCAACTGCACTGCTACACCTTCTATCCCTTTGCTTTTATTAATATCCACAACTCTTCCAATAAGTTGTTTTTTAGCGTTTTGCCCTAAAAGCAAAAAGAATTGAAGACAAAAAAAAGGAATTAAGAATTTGTTTTTGCACATGTATTTCCTAATATTTATTAAACTCCAAATTTGAAAATCTCATAGATCTATGGTACAAAAGTGTATCTGCTCGGTATACAAAAAAATCAAACTCACGATCATCATTTAGTAAAGAAAAAGGTATGTCTGCATAGGTAACACCATCGCTACCAGTTTTACTGGAAGTGCATGAATTGCATTCGGCAATATTGAAATAAGCTTTTTGCAAAATTTTGCCTTTATACTGTAAAATTTGTTTTATTCGAATGGGCGCATGTATTTCTTTTGAGTCAATTCCCTTTGTTTTTGCTACAATTTCTTTTTTTTCGGCTTTTTTTATATGCACTTCAAAGGTGTCTTTCTGTATCGGTTTTTGAATACTATTTGGGTTCACCTCATCATTACTTTTTTCATCTACTAAAAATGGAATCAGTTTAAAAATAATCAAGGCAATAATCAACAACTTTGCAATTGTAGAAATCCAAAATTTTATTCTTCGTTCCGTTTTCAGATTCATTTACAGGAAAGATATTAAATTTCTCCTGTAAACCTACAATTCTAAGTTTTTGGAATGCAAGCCCTCTAAGCTTAAATTTTCAAAATTCAAATACATTATCTGTAAGGGCATTAATAAAGTTACACTATTATAACCAATTGATACTCATATATTATTATGCTTAGCCATACGGTAGCTTGGACTTAAAATCCAATAGACATTAGTCCATATGGGTTCAAGTCCCATCTCGAGAACAAAAACCTTCATGTCTTCTCAAATAAAAAAGGGACATATTATAAAATACATCCCTTTTAAAAAAACTAACTCAACAAAATATAATACACTTAATACTTACTTAAAAGCTTTTAATAATTATTATCCTTAAGATAATCTGATAATTCTTTACGTGTCATTGGCAATTTACTGTCGTCATAATTTTTTATCCACTTCATAAAATCGGCCTTTATTGCATCTGTCCATCGAGTATCTATTTGGCCAGCCGTAAACTTCTTCTCTCTTAAACGTTGAAATCCAAATTCATCTCTTAAGGCAACCACTTCCGAAGCCAGCACCAGTTCATCCACAAAGTTAGCAGGTATAAACATAATTCCATGCCTATTGGCCAATACTACATCTCCAGGTAAAACTGTTGCCCTTCCTATACGTATTGGGGCATTGATAGATGTCAGGATTTGTTCTTGCAGGTAAGATGGGTCTTCCCCCCTATACCAACCGTTAAAACCTTCTATTTCCAGTAAACCTCCTAAATCTCTTATACCACCATTAAAAATTACTCCGTTTTGAGAGTTTGTATAAATGGCGTTCCCAAGGTTGGACCCTATTAAGGTACCATCTATAATTCTTCCATAGCCATCTGCAACATAAATATCTCCCGGTTCTAATATTTCTATGGGCCATGAATTACTACCTCCTATAGTATCTCTTTTTTCAACTGCCCCTTGTAGCTTTACCGTACGTTGGTAATCTGGTCGTAAAGGCATGTACTGAGCAGTTACTACGCGGCCAGTCATGACTTCTTCTGGGTGAATAATTTGCCAGTTGCCCTCATACTGGTTATGATACCCTTTTCTCCGCAAATAACCCCAGGCTTCTTCAACTCTAATTTTCTTTAACCGCTTTAATACAGCATCAGAAACTTTAGGCCTTCCATCTGCGAAACGTTCTCCCTCCCAATTAGAAGTCAGGCTTTTTATATATTCAGGTGAGGACCCAACATTCTGTCCTTGTGAAAAACCGCATACCAAAATAGCAAGTACGGCCAATAACATTCTTTTTTTCATTTCTAAAATTGGTATTTGTTTGATATTTAATTAAAAACTCTTATTTAAATTTAACTATACGTTCTATCATGTGATCGTAGTTCATTCCATTGCTCAGTGGGTTTAAAGAAACTTTTATCTCTAGGGTCCATGTGCTTTTTCATTACCTCTTCATTCAATTCAATACCTAATCCTGGAGAAGTCAATGGTACTGGAGAAAATCCTTTATCTATCATTTTTCCGCCATCGGTCATTGTCACTAAATCTTCCCACCAAGGCAAATCTACCGAATGGTGCTCTAAGGCCAAGAAATTCTCCGTGGCAGCAGCACAATGTACATTTGCCATAAACGATACTGGAGTACCTGCTTGATGCATGGCCATAGCCACACCATACTCTTCCGCATAATCCGCTATCCTTTTTGTTTCCAGTAACCCACCAGATGACGCCAAATCTGGATGAATAATATCAACCGCTCTTTGTTCAATTAGAGGCTTAAAGTCTTTTAGTAAATAAATATCCTCTCCTGTAGTGGTAGGGGTTTCTATTGCAGTGGTAATCGTTTTCCACTGCTCTGTATATTGCCAAGGCACCATATCTTCAAACCAAGCTAATCTATACTTGTCCAAAGCTTTGGCCAAACGAATATTGTTATTCAAATCAAAATGGCCATAGTGATCTGTTGATATTGGAATTTCATAACCCACCATATCTCTAACATTTTCCACTACTTGTGCCAATTCTTCCAGACCTTTTTCAGTAATCTGTATTTGTGTAAATGGATGCATGGTGTTTCCATAGGACATATAATTTCTACTGTCTCCCCATTGATTTAAATTCCCTCTTGAATCTTCCCAGAATTTACCATTTACCACCGTATTAGGTATGCCTTTTAACTCGCCAATGGATACATCCATTTTTAACCAAGTATACCCCTGCTCTTTCACTCGGAATTCTATTAATTTTTTTTGTTCTTCAGGAGAACTCGCCTCTGGAGTATCTGCATACAATCTAATCTGGTCTCTATATCTTCCTCCTAGCAATTGCCATGCGGGAACATTATAAGCTTTCCCACAGAGATCCCATAAGGCCATTTCAACCGCACATACACCTCCCGCTTGACGAGCAGGCCCACCAAATTGTTTAATACTCTTAAATATCTTTTCTACATTACATGGGTTTTTACCGAGAATACGGCTTTTTAACATCAAAGCATACTTAACGTCTGCAGCGTCCCGTACTTCACCAAGACCATGAATTCCCTGATTGGTATCTATTCGGATAATTGCGGTACCACCCATTACACCTGTAAGGGCGTAGCGCATATCTGTTATTTTTAATTCTGAAGGAGCGGACATGCGACTAACCTTAGATGTTGTTGCTGCCATTTCATCTTCAAAAGAATATCCCATAAAACTTGATAAGGCCATACCACCAAGGGCCGTTTTCTTTAAAAAATTTCTGCGATCGTTCCCTGTTTTAGGGTCATTTATCTCTGCCTGACGAGTCGCAGTATACTCCCGCTCTTCCTTCTTGCTCTTGGATATAATATCCGTTAATGTGCTTTTCATATATTTTTGAGTTATGGTTGGTTACTTTTTGATGGTTCTTTCAATTTCAATGTATTAAGATACATAAAAATTTACCTGTCTTAATTAAAATTGAATTTTGATTGTTACCTACTAATTATGAATAAGTTTCACTTCTATTTTTTTTACTGTCAAAAGAATATGATTCGCTTTAGAACCCAATAATATCTAACTAAAAAGTCGGTTATTATTAGATTCATAAAGCGAAATCACGTTCTACAACATAAAAAAACTAAACTACTTACTATGATATTTTGGTGGTGTTTTATTGATTATCCCACCAAACTTTTGTATCCAAATCATCAGCTCCCATTCTACTAATGGCTGCATCCAAATTGGCTTTATTTACCGCTATTTCAGAGCTGGGATAGGTTAACCTATTGATAAAATCACCTGTTATATCCTGTCCAGGGTAAGGGTTTGGTGTTAAATCTGGAAATCCAGACCTTCTAAAATTTGCAAAAGCCTCAGGTCCATTAAGAAATGATGCCACCCAATATTGCGTATTGATCTGCTCAACGGCATTACCTGCATCAAATGGATTTACAGCCAAATAGGTATCTATGTCTACTGTTGCAACGGTAGTTTCTTCCCCATAATCTCCCAATTGCTCCATATGTGCACGAACGCCATTTTCATAAGATGCAGCTGCATCTCCTGTGACCCAACCGTTGGTTATAGCCTCCGCAAGTAACAACTGTGTTTGTCCATAAGTACAGAGAAACATTGGTGCATCATTGGCTCCAAGTGCATAGCGATCCATTTGACTGAAATCATAAAAACTGGCCAATCCCAAATTAGCTGCTTCAGTTCCAATAGAACTATTGTCATGGCCCATAGGCATTCCTATTTGTTGCGCCGGGTCTTTTGTGGCAATATCCAAGATTTGCTCAGGGCCTGATGCAGCGCCAACATACCTAATAGCAATAGCTCCTAACCTTGGATCATTGCTGTTAGAAAGAAAATCTACAAAAGCACCGACCAAGTATAAATTATTTGCCTCAGTCCCATTAAAAGTTGGCCCATATGGATTGGTGAAATTATTATCATGACGAACCACAAAATTATCCTCATTGGATGTCATCACTCCACCTGAAAAAGCATTTTGTACTGTTTGTTGCGCCAAGGTATTATCCACATTAGAAAGTCTCATCCCTATTCTCAACAAAAGAGAGTTTCCTAACCTTCTCCATTTATCCAAATCACCTCCATACATTACTTCATTCACTACATCTCCAGAATCACTCAAAGCACCCATTGCCTCATTTAATTCTTTAATAAGATCTGGATAAATATTTTCTTGAGCATCATATACAGGAAGTACAATTTGATTTGAAAATCCTTGTCCAGCTTCAAAGTATGGTATATCTCCATAGGTATCCGTAAGCACAAGAAAAGCATATGCCTCTATGATTCTTGCTATGTTGTACAAATTGCTTCGCTCTGGAATTTCTTGAACTTGATTGATTACATCTCCAGTATGCTTAATTACATTCTCATAAAGGTCATCCCATTGATCCCCTGTGTTATTTCTATTATCCTGATTATAATTTGCTCCTGAGACAACACCAGAATTTGGTGTTACTATCTGTTGCACCACACCAGCATCATAAAAAATGTTAGTCCCTGTTGGGAACGAAAGTCCAATTATTGCATTGTTCAACACATAAACTGGATCCACACTTTCACTAGTGGGGTCCACAGTATTTGTATTTAATTCTTCAAAATCTTTTTCGCAGGATAAAATTGATAAGATCAATGCGAAAAGAAAACACATGTTTTTTATATTTTTCATAATCTTTTATGTCTTAAAATTTAACGTTTAGATTAAAACCTATACTTCTGGTAGTTGGAACACCAGTAGACTCTAATCCGGACACATTATCCGAGCTAAAACCAAATGAATCTGGATCAATATTATCCACCCATTTCTTCAACAACAATACATTATTGGCTACAATGCTAAAGGTTGCTGCTTTCAACGGTGAGTTTTCTGGAATTAACTTTTGCAAATTATAACCCAATGTCATCTGTCTTAACTTCCAATATCCCCCATTATAAACTATAGGCTCTATAAGTTGTTGCGACCTCACCACTTCCCAATATCTTTGAGATTCTGTAGCTACAGTATTTGGCTCACCAGCTTCATTGACACCTACACCAATAACTCCAGTATCTCTTCCTGGTAATGTCATTTTATGCAATCCATGTCTTGTGGCATTGAAATTAGTCCCAGAAATCATTTTATTCCCCAATTTAAAATCAATTAAAAATGAAAAATTGAAATCTTTATAATGAACTGTATTTGTAATACCACCTATCCATTTAGGAAGGGCACTTCCAAAAAACTTAATGTCATCTGATCTTAAAGGCCTACCATCACTTCCAAATACCTGACGCCCTTGATCATCAAACTTATAACCAAAACCGGCTAATTGTCCAATTTCCTCCCCTACTACTTGGTACAGGAAACCATTGAAAGGGTGGTTACCCACAACAATGCTTTCACCAGGCTCATCAGTCAATAAGCTAATTACTTTTGTCTTATTGTAAGAGGCATTTAAATTCACTTCCCAACTTAAATCTTCATTTTTAATAGGAACTAAACGCAGCAATGCTTCCACACCATTACTTCTACTTTCCCCACTATTAATCAATGTGCTTACAAAACCAGAAGAATTGGATATTTGTGCAGGTACAATTTGATCAAATGTTGTTTTACGATAAACTGCCACATCCAGTCCAACTCGATTATCAAACATGCGCAAATCCAAACCAAATTCGGCTTCCGTTGTCCTCATGGGTTTTAAATCTGGATTGGGCAATGTATTGGTATTGGCACCAGCTACTGGATTGGGTAACCCATCAGGTCCCGGAAAGAAATTAGAGTTTATATTATAAAACAATGCATCGGAATAGGGTGAAACATCGGTATCACTTCCCACTTCTGCATATGCAGCTCTAAATTTACCAAAGGTTAACCAATCTGGCTGTGTATCAAATGAATTTGAAAATACATAACTAGCTGAAACAGAGGGGTATATTATACTTCTATTATCTGCAGACAATGTTGAAAACCAATCATTACGAAGTGTTCCGCTTAAAAAATACGTGTCTTTATAGGAAACATCCGCCGAACCATATAAAGAGTTAACGGCACGTTCTGAGAGACTATAGGTTGGGTTCTTAACCCTTCCATTCTGAACCGTATACAAATCTCTTATTACAAAATCCGTTACATCTACTCGGTTTAAATCCAATCTACGTCTCATTTGGTTTCCACCAACATTGAACCCTATGCTAACATCATCATTAAATTCTTTTGAACCAGAAAACAAGAAATCTAAATTTGTTTCCCTAAACCTTCTGGATTCTTGTCTATACGTTCCATTAACAAAACCATCCGGTGCTGCAGACCTAGATGCTTGACCTGTAGGATAACCATTAAAATCTTGATCTCTAGACCAGTAATCCTGACCAACTCTTATCTGTGCAAACAGCCATGGCAATACTTTATAGTTGGCAGAAACATTGCCAAAAATTCTATCCCTGGTGATGTTATTAAATTGCTGAGAAAGTGTAAAATATGGATTTGTTCTATTTCTGAAACGGGAATACACAAATTCGTTTCCATCTGCATTGAACTTATTCTCCTCCAATAGATCCAATGGCATGGAATTGGCCATATTAAAAAGGGCAACAGAAATTGTATTGTCCTGCTGCCCTACGTTTGGCGGGTTGGTGTTTTTTTCGTTAGAATAATTAACATGTGCTTCAAGGCTTAATTTATCAGATAAATCATAGCTTGTTCCCAAACTTATGGTTCTTCTTCTAAACTCATTATTAGGTGTTATTCCCTCACTTTTTAAATTAGATAAGGATAGATTAAAACCTCCCTTTTCTCCACCACCAGATAATGAAATAGAATTTGTTACGTCTATGCCATGGCGATAGAATTTTTTAATTCTATCATATACAGGCACATAAGGGACCTCTATACCATCAAACAAAACCTGTGTCATTCCTGGTTGAAATTTTTCACCAAAGGACCACTGGCCAGAAGTAGGGTTAGCCGATGTAGGTCTAATTCCATTCTCTCCTTGTCCGTATTCATATTGATAGTCTGTAAAATCTAATGGTGTATGGTCCGATACATTAATATTGTAAGTGACACCAATTCCTTGGCCTTGCCCACGGGTTTTGGTTGTAATCATTATGACCCCATCCTTAGCACGTGAGCCATACAATGCTGCACCAGTTGCTCCTTTTAGGATGGTCATACTTTCTATATCATCTGGGTTGATACTGGAAAAACCATCACCTCCATCTGAATATACACCTCCACTATTTGTGCCCACTTCATCACTCCTACTTCCAGGACTGGTCCCAAAACTAGTATTGTCAATAGGAACACCGTTCACTACTATTAATGGATTATTGGTTCCTGAAATAGAAGATTGACCACGTATACGAATTTTAGAGGACCCACCAGGTCCTGTTCCCAAAGCTGAAACATTTACACCTGCAACTTTACCTTGTAAAGTGTTCATGAAATTGGCTGACCTATTAATGTTGATCTCATCCGAATCAACATTGGTAATGGAGTAACCAAGTTTTTTGGTTTGCTGTTTAATTCCCAAAGCAGTGACCACTACCTCATCTAATCCTTGGGCGTCCTCTACCATTTGTATATCAATAGTTGTATCTCCGTCTACCGTCCTGCGTATACTTTTCATTCCTATATAGGAAAAAATTAATACGGTCTCATTTGAGCTTACTTCAATACTATAATTACCATCAAAATCTGATGTTGTTCCCGTCGAAGAGCCTTCTATATAAATGGAGACGCCAGGTAAGGGTTGCCCAACTTTTTCATCAACAACAGTTCCACTTACAATGCGTTGCAACTCTTGTTTTTCGTTTTCGCTTAGGAGGGAACTACTATGATTTTCTAGCACATCCTTTTTTCGTTTAAGAATAATCTGTTTGCCATAAATTTCATAGGTGATAGGTACTCCTAAGAATACATTTTCTATAATTTTTGGAACAGATTCTTCTTTGAAATTAACAGAAATAGTCCTCTTATAATCGATTTCCTTATCGTTATACAGGATTTTATATGCTGTTAGGGATTCTACTTTTTTTAGAACTTCTTCAACACTTGCATTTTTTAATTTGAATGTAACTTTTTCATCCTCGGCGTAGTTATTTGCCTGAGTTTGAAAAAACGCGATGATAAGTAACGAGATAGTTAGTTTCATTTTTAAATCAAGCGTAAAAGGAAAAGGAATTATAGTCCTTAACTTTTTAAAGGTTTTCATATCTTTGAATTGATTTTAGGTTGTTTAACATTTAGTCTTAAATAACTTTAAACACAATCGGGAAATGTGCCAGCATTTTCCGATTTTTTTATTTAGACCTTTTTTATACTCATAAGCTCTATGTCATATCTTCTTCTATTTATGGTTAGTTAATTAAAATTTCATTTTTATTTATTTTATAATCTATCGTATAATTTTTATTGAATGCGGCAAGCACCTCTTCAATAGTTTCAGTATCAAAAGTGGCAGTGAACAGTTCTTCATCCAATTGTTTGTTATAATTGGTTATGGAAACATTATAATGTCTTTCCAGTCTTTTTAAAATATCCTTGAACGCCATGTGATTAAAAGTGATCCTTCCCCTCATCCATTCTGTATAGATGGAAGTATCTACTTCTTCAATGGCAATGTTTTTTTCATTTTTATCCCAAGTTGCCTTATGACCTGGTGTTAGCATGGAAGCATTTTTTGCATTTAACATTTCCCCCAGTTTAAACAGCCCAACTGAACCCTCTACCAATACTGTATTGATATTAGCGTCCTCTATATATGAGGAAACAACAAACTTTGTCCCATACACCCTTATATTTAATTCGCTCGTGTTTACCAAAAAAGGATGTTCTGTATCTTTAGTCACATCAAAATAAGCCTCACCATTTAAAAAAACTTCTCGATTCGATCCTTTTATAAATGTTATGGGATATTTAAGTGAAGTTCCTGAGTTTATATGAACCTTTGTGCCATCAGACAAGACCACCTGAAATCTTTTACCGTAAGGCACCTTAACAGTATTATAAACCAATTCTTTTGGCGCTATGGTTTTTTCTTTTTCATTCTCAGAAAAGCTATAGTCTTTTATATTTTCACTCGTGTTTTCGTGGTCTCCAGAAAATGTTTCAATACTTCCATCTTCCAACTGTAAAATAACCATACCTTCAGTGGATATCATCTTATTATCTTCAGGTTTTTTAGTGAAGTTGAGTTGAAAAACATATCCAATACCTAAAAATAGAATTCCTATTGCCGCATATTTTAAAACTGAATTGAGATTAAGACGATAAAACAGTTTCTTATCTTTTCTTATTTTTTTGAGTAAATCTTTCTTTGACTTTTCTATATTATATTTACTCATACAGCTATCAATTACATAATTAGTTTTAATAAAAGTTTTGAATTCTTCTGCATTCTTGGGTTCTTCTACCCATTTTGACAAAAGGTCAAATTCAGATGCAGTTATGGAGTTCGTTAAATACTTAACTAGTATTTCTTCAGCTTTTGCAGATGTCATAGGTATGGTTCTCATATCTTATTACGTTCCCAAAAGCACAATACCCTAATGTTTTAGTGATATTTTTTATATATTGATAACTTTTATGACATGTTTTTAGTTATTTCGCAAGAATGAAAAGGGATTTTGAAGATAATACTGTATTGATAAAACAATTGAAGAAAGGCAATGAAAAGGCCTATTCTCATCTATTAAATTGTTATCACCACAGGTTATGTGTTTATGCTGATAGTTTGATAAATGACAAGGACGTAGCTGAAGATATAGTTCAAAATGTATTTGTTAGAATATGGGAGAAGCGAAATAACCTCAAAACAGATTTTTCAATAAAAAGTTTTTTGTACAAATCGGTTTTCAATGAATTCATTGACCAAAATAGAAAGCGCAAATCGGTCACCGCTTTAGAAAAAAAATATATTGACGCATTGGATAGTATTGTTAAAGAGGATAATGCGGCATTGGAAAAGCTTTTTTTAATGGTTCAAAAAGAAATTCAAACGTTACCTCCCAAGTGTAGAATGATTTTTTTATTGAGTAAAAAAGAGGGATTAAGCAATATAGAAATTGCAGAACACCTAGATTTATCCATTAAAACCATAGAATCACACATCACCAAAGCGTTCTCTATTCTCCGTAAAAAAGTAAATGGAAAGACGGAAATGCAGACTTTCTTTTTTTTACTATTTAGAACAAACACATTAAGAATTTAGTTGTAGTAAAATTAATTCCTCTTCGACACTATTTGTAATCTGAAATCCCTTTTAAGAAAGGTTTTTTAATCATATACAGCATAACTATCACTTCTTTGATTACCTTTATTGCGCTATATGAAAAGAAAATACGTTTATTTTATTCTGTCTATTATTGCCTTCTTTATTATACTTATAGGAGTCTGCAGTTATTCCATAACAAGAAATGCTAGAGGCAAAACATTTTCCAATACCCATCATATTAAAAAGAATAAAGTAGGCCTTGTATTGGGCACCTCAAAAAGAATATCAAATGGGCAACCTAACCTTTATTACCAATATAGAATTGAAGCTACCATAGCTTTGTTTAAGGCAAAAAAAATAGATTTTGTATTGGTCAGCGGGGATAATGCCACCAAATATTATAATGAACCTAGCACATTTAAAAAAGATTTAATTGAAGGAGGAATTCCCGAAGACAAAATATTTTTGGATTATGCAGGTTTTCGTACTTTGGATTCCATGGTGAGGGCTAAAGAAATTTTTGGGTTGGACAGCGTTACCGTGATTTCCCAAAAGTTTCACAATGAACGTGCTATTTATTTGGCTAATAAAAAAGGGCTTGTTGCAATTGGTTTTAATGCAAAAGCAATCACAGGAAGCACAGGACGAAAAATGGAAATCAGAGAATCTTTGGCTAGGGTAAAAGTGTTTATTGATTTGCTGTTCAACATCCAACCTAAATTCTATGGTGATAAAATAGAGATAAAGTAATTGCTTTACCTTATTCAATTAAAAACTCTATTTTAGTTGTTATAGCTGCAACCAATATGTCCAAATTAAAAAACCTAATTAAAAACCTGGGTCCTGGGTTGCTTTTTGCCGGCATGGCCATTGGCACTTCTCATTTAGTATTGTCAACTAAAGCGGGTGCCCAATATGGTTGGATTATGGTTATTCCGATCTTATTGGCAAATATTTTAAAATATCCTTTTTTTGAATTTGGCATACGCTATACCAATATAACCAATAAAAGCCTCATTGAGGGGTATCTAAACAGAGGTAAAAGCTATCTATGGCTATACACCATAATTACTTTGATATCTACTTTTACAGTTTTGGCAGCGCTTTATGTGGTAACTGCTGGACTTTTTACCAATTTATTTGAAGGCCTAAATATTACTGTAAGTACTGTTGCTTTGGGACTTTTTATCTTGATTAGCTCTATACTTATCATTGGGCGGTATAAATTCTTGGAAACTTCCTTAAAATTTATCATAACCATTCTCTTTGTAGCCTTAATAACCACCACTGCACTAGTCATATTCAACGGAAAAGTAGCTGCTGTCCCCAATTTTAAAGCACCCACCATTTTTAATGAAGTTGGCATTCTTTTTTTAATTGGTCTCGTGGGTTGGATGCCCACTGCTGTTGAAGCATCTGGTTGGATAAGCCTTTGGAGCATTGAAAAACAAAAAGCAGAAAAGAGAAATATCTCTTTAAAGGAAGCCCTTCTAGAATTTAATACTGGTTATATTTTAACTGCCGTATTTGCAATATTTTTTTTAATTATTGGTTGGATGACACTATATGGCACCAATACAGAAATCAGTGGAAATGCCGTAGTTTTTGCCAACCAACTGGTAACCTTGTTTACATCCAGTATAGGGAAATGGGCTTATATATTCATTGCAGTAGCTGCATTTGCAACAATGTTCAGTACTTGCATGACCGTTCATGATGCTGTAACACGTATTAGTATAGATATCTTAAAACATTTATTCCCTAATGGTACAACATATACAAAGAAAAAATATTACAGCATCGGTATCATTGCCTTGGCCAGTATCAATTTTATTGTAATTTCTGTGTTTGGAGCCAACATGGGTGAATTAGTGGCTTTGGCCACTTTTATCTCTTTTGTTTTTGCCCCCATTATTGGCTATATGAACTTAAAAGTTGTAATGAGCAATGACCTTCCTGAGCATACGCGTCCAAACAAACGATTACAGTTGTTGACTTATTTGGGGATAATTTTCCTATCCTTTTTTGCAATATATTATTGTTGGATGCTATTGTTTAATTAAGCAGGTTGTAGTTAAGAACAACTATCAATATTCGTTCATTTTGCTTATGCAACATATCTAAACAGTATACTCCGTTAGTACAATTGTTTAAAATTTTATCTTCTCCATAACCAATTGTATACAAAATGTTACTCGTTGAAACTCCGTTCTGCAAAAGATAGTTTTTGATGGCATCTGCCCTGCTTTTAGACAACCTAAAATTAGAGCTACCGCCTCCTTTACTGTCTGTGTGGGATTCTATTCTCAACTGTAATTCTGGAAAATTTTTAATAGCCTCCACAACCTTATCCAATTCCAAAGCTATTTCTGGAAGAATGCTGCTTCTGCTTCTTCCGAAAAAGAATTTTCTTAGTTTAATGACTTGTTGGTTTTCTTTTTCCTCTACTATATCATCTAAAAAAACCAAATTTATATTCAAATTATTATTTTGAATTTCCTCTAGTGCAACCTCAGTAAATTCGTTACTAAATCCAGAATACCGTTCTTTACCAGCTTGCAATTTGATAGCTTCCTGCCATGGAATTTCGAACTGATACTCCCCATTTTCATTACTAAAAACTTCTTTTAGCAAGTTGTTTTCAGCATCTAATACTCTTATGTATGCTTTTGAAACTGTATTTGTTGAATTAGGTTTTACAACCATCCCATTTACAGCAATGGTTTTTAACCCTGGCTTTTCCGCCACATTAAACCCATAGATATCATCATTTCCTTTACCACCCTTTCTGTTGGATGAAAAATAGCCCAGAAGTCCGTTGGTATCATTATTCTTCAAAATAAAACCAAAATCATCATTTTCTGAATTAATGCCTTCCCCCAAATTAATGGGAATACTGAAGGTATCATTCGATTGAAAATTAGTCTTATATATATCCATACCTCCAAGCCCATAAAAAACATCCGATGCAAAATACAAGCTGTTCTCAAAGATATATGGAGAAATTTCATTGCCTGGAGAGTTTATTCGAGGTCCTAAATTTACTGGAGCAGACATAATTTGACCTTTATTGGTATATACATAATAAATATCCGTCCCTCCATAACTGTCAGAAAAATTAGCCGCAAAATATAATTTTCCTGTTGACGCTTCATAAAAAGGATAATAAAAAGAGGTGTTTAAATCTCTTAATAAATATTCGAACACCCCATTTTTATCATATATTCCGATTGCCAAAGAGTTTTTCCCCTCATCGCTGAAGGACAAAGTATTTCCGTTTGCATTTGACAAAACGTAAAATAAACTCTCTATCTCATTAGAATAGTACGGTGTTGCTTTATGGAAGTTTGAACTTGGAATTACGGTAAAAGGCGTAGCGCTATTAATAGTTCCATTCTGTTCAATCCTAGCTACATAAATATCTAAATAAGACTCTCCGGACGGACTGTAGATTTCTTTAGAGTTTCGGCTTCGACCACTTGAAAAAAGAAGTTTACCTTGATAAAATGACGGCGAGAAATCAGATTGTGCACTATTACTATTAATATTAAAAACTTGAAAGTCTATATTCTTTGCATCACTACCTTTTAACAGCTCAAAATTAAAATCAGAATTCTCAAAAAGCTCATTAGTTAAGAATGATCCTTTGGTATTCATAAAAGCTTTTACCCTATCTGCTCCAGATACCTTAGAAAAACTCTGCAGCATTTTATTGAAGTGATGATCAGACATCAGTGTGTCCCTTTTAAATACATCTAAATAAAATTTGGAAGCATTATCGTAATCATTGACCTTGAAATAACTATCTGATAGATTAAGGTATTGCTGGGTAGTTAAGGAATTCTCTCTAAGCTCTTTTTGGTATTCTCTTATTGCACTTTTATATTCATAACCAAAAAACAAAGCATCAGCTTTGGACATTTCAACCTGTCCAAAAGATAAGCTTACTGTTGCCAGCAAAAACGAAATCATTATTTTAAGTCTCATAATACTACTTTTTAGAAAAACCTAGGGGAATCAATTTGTTTGGGTTTTCCCTTCATATTTTTGTTTTTGACATTCTTAGTTCTATTTCCATTACCACCAACATAAAACTTTAAAATAACTTCATGAGAACCACTATTATATGCTCCTAATCCATTAGTGTTATAATCATACGAATATCCTATAAACATTTCACTAGAGATTTGAAATCCGGCCAATCCACTTACAGAATTATCAATACGATACGAAGCTCCAACTGTAAATAAATCATTGATTAAGAAATTTGTAGCTACATCAAATTTCATAGGTAATCCTTCCAGATAATGTCCTAAAAAAGTTGGTTTAAATTTCAGATTGTCAGATAATTCAAAAACATATCCCCCAATTAAATTTATTTGAACCCTGTCATTTACAAAAAGGGCAACTTCTTCATCATTAATGACATTATACAAAAAATTAGGGACTGAAGCACCTAAATACCAATCTTCCGAATATAAAAACAAACCAGCTCCTACCGTTGGATAAAATTTATTTAAGGTAGCACTGGTTAATAAAGGTTCATTTGGATCTTGAAAATTTCCTTTTGTAAAATCAACATCTAACATAGCGCCTCCAGCATCAATTCCAAAAGATAATTTGGTGTCATCTGAAACCCTAACCTGAAATGAATAAGCTACATCAAAGAAGGTTTGTGTTGTTGGTCCCAAGGCATCATTTACAATATTGATTCCCAAACCATGCTTTTCATTGCTCAATGGAATATTTGCGCCAAATCTCAATGTTTTTGGAGCTCCAGGAATATCTATCCATTGTGCTCTATACAATGCAGCTATTTCGGTTTTTTCAACTGTGCCTACATACCCTGGATTAAAACTACCAATATTGTACATATATTGGGTATACTGGGGCTCTTTTTGCCCATAGGTATCCGATACTACAAATAATATGATCACTGTAAGAAGGAGTGTAAACTTTGATATATATAATCTGTATGTCATAGTCTTTATCTTATGATTTGAATCCAACCTTTTTTAACATCCAAATTATCTTGTCCCAAATTCAATATATAAAAGTAAGTGCCGTTGGGTAAATCACCATTCTTTCCAGTACCATCCCATGTGTTATCATATTGCTGCCCTTCAAAAACGCTGTTCCCATATCTATCAAAAATTTCTAGTGTAATATTAGGAAATAAGTCAATGCAGCTAATTACCAACAAGTCATTTGTACCATCTGCATTAGGTGAGAATTGGTTGAATACCAATCCACATTCTGCAGGAATGGGGCTATTAGCCTCGACAGTAACCGTTGCTATATTATTTGCAGTTATCCCATCATTTGGAAGGGATTCTGTCAAGGCGGCCGTGTTCTCAAGTATTCCCTCTTCAAGAACAGTTACCATGATTTCTAAAGCAGCGCTTTCGTTGTCAAGGAGTTCTGCTATTTCCCATTCCCCTGTTGTTTCATTGTAAGCACCCAAAGATGCTGTATGAGATACATATTCAAATCCACTATCCAATAAGTCGGTCACAACAATGTCTATAATTCTATCAACAGTAAGATTTGTTAAGGTCACTGTAAACATTATTTGTTCTCCCACCATTGGGGTAGCATTGTCTACAGTTTTGGTTATTTCCATATCTGTATCTGCTGGGTTACAAGCTGACGTTAAATTAGGGTCACAAGGATCTAATGGATCTGTTCCATTCATAACTTCTTCCCCATCCTCAATAGTATCATCATCAGTGTCTGAATCATTAGGATCTGTACCTAAAATAAGCTCTTCCCCATCTGTTAGGCCATCGCCATCTGTATCTACAATGCAATCAATCACAGTCACCGTTACTTGCACAGTTCCATTTACACAGGGAGCTATAGCAGTATTGGTTGTATAACTAAAGATATAGTCCCCATTCATCAAACCTGCAAAATCCACAATATTATCTGTTCCTATGGTTGCGGTTCCTGATGGGTCAGTAATAATTATCCAACTTCCAGCATTAGCGCCAACCAAAGTACTGTCTAAATCTAAAGAGGTTGGTGCTCCATTATCAGAAACACTACACACACTTACGTTACTTGCGGAACCTGTAGTGGGTTGTATGTTTACAGAAGCTATTACTGCTTCCCTAACTGATGTACATCCATTGGCTGTAGCTTCCACGTAATAGGTTGTGGTTGTTGTAATAGTTGGTGTCGAAAATGTTAATCCGGTTCCAAGAAAAACACCTCCTGTAGGGCTATCAAACCAGTTTAAAGTACCTCCAACACTGGCAGTTGCCTCAAGTGTCATAGCTCCTGAACCACATACCGAATCTGGGGTCGTGGTATCAACGGTTGGAGAAAAATTTAAGACAATATTTATTTCCAATACTGGGCTTGCACATGAATTAACAGCATCATAGAAAAAACCATAATACGTACCGGGTGCATTGATCACCGTATTAGCTAAATGATTTACAACCTCCAAGGGATCTGGATTTGCACTCCATGTGAGCACAGCATTAGGAAGGTCTACAGAAGTAGTATAATCGTTTAAATCTTGATTAACCGTATCACAAAAATTGGTAGCTGGTGAAATATCCAAGACAGGTGCCATATTCCCAGAATCACAGGGGATGGTACAATCAATTACTTCAATAGTCACACTGGCTGTATCATCACCACAAGGCGCTACAGCTCCAGATGTGGTATAGGTAAAATCATAATCCCCAAAAGGTTGCCCAATAAAATTTACCACATTACCAGCGGTTATGGTTATTGAAGCTCCTGCAGGAGAGGTAATCAATACCCAACTACCAGCATCTTCACCAGTTAACTGGTCATCCAAGTCAATAATAGTGTTCCCACCATCTGCGGTGGAATCACAGGCTTGACCGTCACTTGGAGTTCCAGCAAAAGCGGTTGTACTTAAAGTTAAGCTTACTGATATGGTTGGACTTGCACAAGAATTTAATGCGTCATAAAAGAATCCAAAGTAGGTGTCAGCAGCAACAGCAATAGAACCTACTAAGTGATCACTAGTTACAAGAGGGTCTGCATTTGTGCTCCACATTAATTCTGAATTGACTGGCGCCATATTGCTTACATAAGCATCTAAGTTTTGGTTGATGACATCACAAAATTGGGAAACAACAGCACCATCTAATGTTGGGGGTACTCCTCCTGCGGAACAGGAATCATTATCGAGTATGGTGACAATGGCAGTATTATCCAAAATTGTTACTAGCCCTCCAGTGATATTCGTAAGCGTTATATTAAAAATCTCATCAGGACTTTCAACTGCAAAATCTTCTAAAATAGTGACATTAAACGTTTGGGTTTCCGCATTATTACCTGCAAAATTTAAAGTAGTATTGTTTGCTGTATAGTCATTTCCTACTCCAGAAGTGGCTGTTCCATTTGAAGTAGCGATATCCACAGTAAAAGCAGCAGCTACATCTCCCGTTAAGGTTGTTGTAACTGTTACGACACTAGAAGCTTCACTAATTGATATGTCTGCAACTGAAAGGGTTGCTATGTCGTCATCCGTAAAACTACTTGTTCCTATGTTATCTACAGCCAAGATTGCGTTCCCACTTTGGTTGCTCAAAGTAACTGTTATCACTTCGTCTGCTTCAACTGTTGTG
>NVXD01000025.1 GCA_002746415.1 Flavobacteriaceae bacterium
AATTACTAACAACCTTAGCTGTAACCCAGGCGCTGATGGGGAGATAACAATTGATGTGACATCTACTGGTTTTGATACCACGGATGCTATTCTTCCTGACCCTTTTGAGTACAGTGATGACAATGGTGCAACATACCAAGCATCTAATGTATTTGGAGGTTTAAGCACAGGTACGCATAATTTCTTAATCAGACATACGGCAACTGGATGTATCCTAACAGCTTCAGAAACAATTATAGACCCAAACACTTTTACCATAGATGTAGTGAAACTACAGGATGTGATATGTTTTGGAACCGAAACTGGAGAAGTTACTTTACAACTAATTGATGCCACTTATGTGGGCTCAATGAATTGGATTATTTATGATTCTAATGGGACGGTAACTACTGCGGATGATGTTTTATATAAAAATGGAACATTTGCAACTACTGGGCCTACTGCTCCAATAACCTTAATTGCTGGAGATTATGTTGTGGAAATCATTCAAAATGGTTTTCCTCAATGTACCAACTTAGAAGCGTTTAATATTTCTGGTCCAAGTGCTGCAATAACAGCAAACACAGATGTGACAGACATCACATGTCTTGGAAATGATGGGATTATTGAAATCATAGATGTACTTGGTGGGTGGGGTGGCTATTCCTACTTTGTTGGAATTGCTCCGCCTGCTGGCCCTGGTTCTTATGTGGCAAACCCTAGGTTTGATACCTTAAGCCCTAATACCTATGAGGCGTGGATAATGGATGCTAATGGTTGTCAAGAAAGAGTACAAAATGGTATTGTGTTGGTAGATCCAACTCCGATTAGTGCTACATTACAAGTTAACCAAGAAAACTGTACCAACCTTCAAGGAGAAATTGAAGTAGTCGGTACTGCTGGTGGACAAGGAAGTAACTATTCTTATCAATTAATTAGAAACTTAGTCCCAATTGGAGCACCACAAACAACAACGGTGTTCTCTGGACTTGGTGAAGGCTCTTATACCGTGCAGATAACAGACCAGTGGTCTTGTTCTTTTACAACTGCTGCGGAGCTTCTTTATGAAGAAATGAACTTAACAAGTACGGTCATCAAATCAATTGATTGTACAGCAACTCCTGGAGGTGAAATTACAATCAATGTTAATGGTGGATCTGCTAATTTACAATTTGAACTTACTTTCCCAGATTTAACGACAATTACTAATACGACTGGGGTCTTTACAGGTCTTACGCAAGTCGGACTTTATAGTTTTGAGGTAACAGATTTAGACACCACCAATCCTGTTTGTACTAAATCAATTTCAGAAGAGTTAGATGCGCCAACACCTGTTACATTTGACCCACATACAATTGTTGATGTTTCTTGTAACGGTCTAAGTGATGGGAGTATAACAGTAAATCTTGCACCAAGTTCTTTTGCTGTAAATGACAACCCAGTGTATGCTTATAACTTATACAACGCTACTGGCGTTACCTTGTTAGCTGGACCGCAGTCTAGTCCAATATTTTCTGGCCTTTCTGCAGCTTTCTACCAAGTAGAAGCGGTATCAAGTAGAAGTTGTTTATTAAGGGAAACTGTTGAGGTTGCTGAGCCCACCCAATTATTGGTAAATGCTTCGGCAACAACTTTTAACTGTAACCCTGATAATAGCATTAATACGGTTACAGTAACTGCCGCAATATTAGATGGCGCCACTACACCTGGCACCCCTTCTGGAACAGGTCCATATTTGTATAGTATAGACAATGTGAACTTCCAAACAGCCAATACGTTTGAAATAATTGATGATGGAAGCATCCAGAATATCACCGTCTTTGTAACAGATGGCAATAGCTGTCCTGCAACTAGCGGTGTGGTTATTCAACCATTAAACACATTCACGGCCGTTGTTACTCAAAACACAGCAATCTCTTGTATCAACCCAGAAGAGGTGTTGATAACAGTTTCTGATGATGGGAATGCTGCCAATGTCTACACTTATGATTTATTGCCACTTGGAAATCCAAATGGAGCATTAACAGCAACACCAACAAATGTTACTGCAACTTTTGACATCACAACCGTTGGTTCATATGTGTTCAGAATTACGGATACAACAACAGGCTGCTATGTGGATACTGCTCCATTTGAAATTGCACCGTTTGACTTAATTGATGTAATAGCCACAGCTACTGTTCCTGTAACTTGTTTTGGAGATACTGATGGTGAGTCCGAAATAAACATTACAGGATATACAGGCGCCTATTCTTATGAGGTATTCAATAGTGCAACAGGTTTAACAACTGGCATAGTAGGAGTAGGAAATACAACTACAAATCCTTACACAATAACCAATTTGCAAGGAGGAAACTATTTTGTAAGGGTTACTGAAACAAATACTCCTCAGTGTATTCAAGATACCAACAATTTCACAATTGTATCACCAGACATGCCGCTTATAGCCATCGTAAATCCTATTGCAGAAGTGACTTGTACCAATAATTTAGGTGAAATTCTTGTGGACCCAAGTGGTGGATATACGCCATATGATTTAGTATTAACCAACACCACTACGGCTCAAGTATATACTGTAACGGATGTGACAAGTCATATTTTCACTGGTTTATCTGCTGGAAACTTTACGATATCAATTACAGATAATGGTGGGTGTGTCTTAAACGATACAGAAATTTTAATTGCACCAATTCCAATTACAGCAGACATAACAGCTTCCGTAGCAAGTGTGGTTTGTTTTGGAGACACGGATGCATCAGTATCAGCTATCAATGTCATCAATGGAGAGGGTGTTTATCAATTCGAATTAAATTATTATGACGCTACAGGAGCGGTCATTGACTTTACTTCTGGTGCCCAAGCAAGTCCAAACTTTAACAATTTAGGTGCTGGAATCTACAGCATCACTGTTTCTGATGGTTGGAGTTGTGGCCTTGAGACCATTCAAGTAGCGATTACCGAACCTACTATAGTAGCTAGCTCTCTATTACAATTAAGTGCTATGACCTGCTTAAATGATGCTCAAATAGAGTTAACTGCATCAGGTGGAACAGGACCTTATCAATATAGTACTGATGGTGTTGCATATTCTCCAATGGCTGGAGGTAATACACATGCATTTACTGTATCCGATGGTATATACCAATATTATGTTCTAGATTCATTTGGATGTGAGGCAATGATGTCTAACCAAGTAGACGTTGAAGCCGTTCCGCCTTTAACTATTGCCATTGATGATAGTGCTGCTGTAATAAACTGTTTTGGTGAAGCCTCAGCAATAATTCTTGCAGATGCATTTGGAGGATTAGGTAATTACTCTTATGCATTATACAGCGATGCGGCCTTAACCAATTTATTGGCTGGACCACAACCAACGGGGTTATTCAGCAATTTAATTGCTGGAAGTTATTATGTTCATGTTACTAGTGTTGATTGTGAAGCAACCACAACAGTAATTCAAATTATTGATCCTTTACCATTACAAATCGATGTTCAAGAATTCACAGATGTTACCTGTTCTGGACAGGCTGATGGAACAATAACGGTGGAGGTTTCAGGTGGAACCGGAGACATATTATATGCAATTTCACCAAACCTTAACCAATTCGACACAGAAAATGTGTTTACTGATTTGGAACCAGGTGTCTATGATGTAATTGCTCAAGATGAAAGCGGTTGTTTTATTCCGTTCCAATTTACAATTATAGAACCAAGTCCGTTAGATATAACAAATACAGTATTGGCAGAGGTTTGTGCGGGTAGTGAAGACGGATCAATCTCTGTAAGCATCAGTGGAGGAACGGCTCCTTATAGCACTGCGTTTAATTCTAACAATGTTACAGATTTTGTACAGGACCAAACACTATTTATTGATTTGGCTGCTGGCACTTATGTCATCTTTATTAGAGATGCTCAAGATTGTGTGACCAACATTGTAGTTGAAGTAGCCGCGGGTGTTAATCTTAATGGAGTTATTGAACCAATATACAGTTGTTCATCTGATTTGCCTACAGCTACTATAGAGTTCTTGCTTGAAGACCCAGCGGTTTCAACAAATGTTCTATACGCATTAGATTCTACAGACCCAATGGATTTACAATTGGATCTTGATTTTGGTGATATCGCATCAGGCAATCATACCTTGACCATTTCCCACTCAAATGGGTGTATCAATACAATAGATTTTGAAATTGAAGATTTTGAGCCACTTACATTGGTTCTTGAGCAAAATAACATCAATGAAATCACAGCTATAGCTGGCGGTGGAAGAGAAAATTACACCTTAATTTTTGATGGAGTTAACAACGGAGATGATAGTGTGTATTATATCACAAGAACTGACACCTTTACTGTTACTGTTATAGACGAAAATGGATGTGAGATGTCAGCCCAAATATTTGTAGAATTTATAGATATTGAAATTCCTAACTTCTTTACCCCAGATGGAGATGGAAATAATGATTTATGGGTTCCTGATAATATTACGCAATTCCCAGAAATACTAACCATAGTATTTGACCGTTATGGTAGAGAAGTCTATAGAATGGGAATTAACGACGTTGGATGGAATGGAATATACCAAAATACAGAGCTCCCAACAGGTGATTACTGGTATGTTATTAAGCTCATGGGAGAAACAGATGAAAGAGAGTTTATCGGACATTTTACCTTATATAGATAATGAAACTTAACCTAAAAACAATGCGGAATAAACTGCTGCTACTATTTTTGCTAATGAATGTGCTTGTAACCCAAGGACAAGAGCTTACTATTCCACAACTTTCTCAATATTTAGCCGATAATCCTTTTGTTATGTCACCAACCTACGCGGGTATAGGAGATCATATTAAGATTAGAATCAACGGTCTTACCCAATGGGTTGGAATCGAAGATGCCCCAGACACTCAATCCCTGGCTGCTGATGCCAGATTAGGCAACAGGTCTGGAATAGGGATGTTGTTGTACAATGATAGTAATGGCGAAACGAAACAAAGAGGGGCCAGGGTTTCTTTTGCGCACCATTTAACAATTGATAGATATGATGATGAGTTTCTATCCTTTGGTATATCGTATAATTTTAACCAGTTTAGGATAGATATTCAAAATTTTACGGGCAATAATGATCCAACTGTAACGGATGACAGATCCACTACGAATCATAACTTTGATATTGGATTAATGTATCGTAAGGATAAGTTTTATATAAGCGCAAATGCCGCAAACGTTTTGCCAAAAGATCTTACAAAATTTGATACCCAGTTTGAGCCCAATAAATTAAGAAACTACTACGTATACACTGGGTACCGATACTCTAAAAGTAAAAACAGTGATTTTGAAATTGAGCCCTCTATCTTTTTTCAATGGTTTGAAAGTGATGGCAGGTCTGTAACAGATATAAACACAAAATTTAGATGGTATGATTTTGAGGATTACTACTATGCGGGTGTTACCTATCGTTTTTTAAATGACCAAATTGGTGACCCCTTGTATATTGCTCCTATTATTGGACTTAAAAAAAACAACTTCTATTTTGGGTATTCTTACCAAGTTATTCTTAATGAAATTTTAGGGTATAGTACTGGAACCCATGTTGTCACCTTGGGCGTGGATATTTTCCAAGGCCTAAGTAATTGTAGGTGTTCTTTTTAATGTTTGTGCATTACCTTATGTTTGTATAAACAGAACAAATAATGGGGGTAATCAATCTTACAAATATTAGGATATATGCATTTCATGGCTGTTTAAAGGAGGAAACAGCTATAGGAAGTGATTATTTAGTCAATGTCAAGGTCTGGGCTAATCTCTCAAAAGCATCTATGTCAGATAATTTATCCGATACTGTAGATTATGTACACATCAATAAGATTGTAAGCGAAGAAATGGCTATCCCTTCCAAATTACTTGAACATGTGGCCAAAAGAATCTTAAATCGTTTTTTTTCTGAAATACAACTTGTTAAAAAAGCACAAGTGTCCGTTTCCAAAATAAACCCTCCTATTGGTGGTGATGCGGAAAACGTGTGTGTGTCTTTAAAAGCTAAAAGACCTTAATTTTTACCTTTTATAAACTTAAAAAAACAGTACATTTGCAAACCTTTTGGCATCGTGGCCGAGTGGCTAGGCGCAGCTCTGCAAAAGCTTGTACAGCGGTTCGAATCCGCTCGATGCCTCAACAACAAAGCCTTTGTTAATTAACAAAGGCTTTTATTTTCTATAGTGCTGCCGTTCAGGAATATACTGGGATTGCAAAAACCAATTTTAATAGGTTTCCTATTCTCTCATACGTTCTATTCCCTTTTCTATATTTAGTTTATCCTTTGGAAGAAAACCTTTTGTAATAAGAACCAAACCACAGATTATTAAAACAACACCCAAACCTTTTTTCATTAAAAGAATTCGCTTTAGTGTTAGTTTTCTTTTTAATTGTTTGGCTAAAAGAATTTTAAAGATGTCTGTTATAAAATAGGAAGCTAACACAGTCGAAAAGAAAATCAAGATTCTATCAGCATCATTGTTAAGGCTTGGGCCAACCACAATTATAATCCCCAACCAAAAAATAAGAACTCCAATATTTATGAAATTCAACAAAAAGCCTTTCACAAACAAGCTTAGGTAATCTCTACTAATTTTTAGGTTGGTCTTATTCCCTTTGACGTCTTTTTTAATTATAATGGTGATGCCATAAATTAGAAGAATTACACCGCCAAAAACAAACAACCCGGGTTGGTTGCTTAAGTTTTCCAATAATTGAAAACTACTGAAATATGCTAGTAGAATAAAAAGAATATCTGCAATTATAACTCCAATGTTAAAAGCAATTGCAGCCCTAAACCCTTTTACAGCACTAGTTTCCAAAAGCACAAAAAAAACAGGCCCAATCATAAAGCTCAAAAGAAAGCCCAGTGGTATTGCCGCCTGAATATCTTCTAACATATTATCTTAATAATTGTTTTCACATTCGGGTAATTTTACCACCAAAGACAGTTTTTTCATCCATTTTTGAGGGGTCCCCATATACTAAAACCTCTCCTCCTGCCTTAACTGTTGCTTTTACATAATCAGTGGCATAAATACTTGCATTGGAACCCGCATT
Organism: Flavobacteriaceae bacterium; assembly: GCA_002746415.1. Taxonomy (GTDB): domain Bacteria; phylum Bacteroidota; class Bacteroidia; order Flavobacteriales; family Flavobacteriaceae; genus Saonia. Next base: position 7,072 of record NVXD01000025.1, read on the forward strand.
CACTTGTATAGTGGTATATTTTGTTTTTAGGGCTTCGCCTTTATAAACACCTCCTGTATTAATATTTATATCTTGTAGTTTTGCAACTCCACTTGTTGTTATTACTCCACCAGTAACAGACTTAATCAATATTTGTTCTACTTCAGCATGGACAATTAATTCGCCGCCTTCTTGGGCTTTTAACTCTATAACATCTTGTATTATTGTTTCTTCAGAGGTGATTTTTGCATCTTCATTAACATCTATCACAACAAGTGCTTCAGTATAATACAAGTCTATAAACGTTCTGTATCCACTGAATAATTTGTTTATCTGCATTCTTATTTTTAACACCCCTTTGTTGTTAACAATGGCTACTTTTTGTGTGTTTGTACCTGTTATAACGGCTTTATTGACATCAGACTTAATAAGATTAATAGAAAGACCGTCAAACCCTTTTATTTCAGTAAATTTTTCAAGGGACAGCGTTATCTCTTCATTCTGGGCTGTGCTTGTTTGTATACCTATACATATAAGCACTATGAAAATTATTTTTTTCATTGATTTGTTTTTTAGGTAAAATCCTACAAAAGATAGCAATTTTCATTCCAGAAAACTGATTTAATCAATTTAATTATCAATTAAAGCAAAATCCAAATGTCTTTTTACAAGGTCTGAGCTTTTTACCATTACGGTTACTGTATCTCCTAATTGATATATTTTACCTTTTCTTTCTCCTATAATAGCATACTGCTTTTCATCAAAATTATAATAATCGTTTTTTATATCTCTGATTCTAACCATGCCCTCACACTTATTTTCAATTATTTCTACGTAAAGACCCCATTCCGTGACACCAGAAATAACACCCTTAAATTCTTTGTCTTGATGGTCCTGCATAAACTTTATCTGCATGTATTTTATAGAATCTCGCTCAGCACTTGCTGCTAAACCTTCCATATTAGATGAGTGTTTACACTTTTCCTCATAAACTTCAGTCTTTGGTGTTTTTTCATTATCTAGATAATGTTGCAATAACCGGTGTACAATAACATCTGGATACCTTCTTATAGGAGAAGTAAAATGAGTATAATAATCAAATGCCAAACCATAATGACCTACATTATCTGTCGTATAAATAGCTTTACTCATACTCCTAATTGCTAAAGTATCTACTAAGTTTTGTTCTTTTTTACCTTTAACGTCTTCAAGAAGCTTGTTTAAAGAGTCGCTAATGGATTTTTTGTTTTTAAAGTCAAGCTTGTGTCCAAACCTAGAAATAATACCATTTAAGGTTATTAATTTCTCTTCATTTGGCTCATCATGCACTCTATAAATAAATGTTTTTACAGGTTTTTGTTTTCCAATATAGGCTGCAACTTTTCTATTTGCGAGCAACATAAACTCCTCAATAAGTTTATTAGCATCTTTAGCTTCTTTAAAATAAACACTTTCTGGTTCGCTCTTTTCATTCAAAATAAATTTAACCTCTACTTTATCAAAAGAAATTGCACCTTCCTGCATTCTCTTTTCTCGCATAATTTTAGCAAGTTTGTTTAATGTCAATGTTGCATTGACTACATCATCACTAACTTTATAAGCACCGTCTCTAATAGATATTTCCTTAGGGATTGCACCATTTAAATTTTCAATGATATATTGAGCTTCTTCATATGCAAAACGCTCGTTAGAATTTATTACTGTTCTACCAAACCATTGATTTTTTAAAACAGCATTTTCATCAATTTCAAAAATAGCTGAAAAAGTATATTTTTCTTCATTTGGCCTCAATGAACATGCATTATTGGATAAAACTTCTGGTAACATAGGTACTACTCTATCAACAAGATATACCGAAGTTGCCCTTTCATAAGCCTCATCATCTAAAATAGTGTTTGGCACCACATAATGTGAAACATCCGCTATGTGTATCCCTATTTCATAATTTCCATTTTCTAATTTTTGAAAAGAAAGCGCATCATCAAAATCTTTGGCATCTTTAGGATCTATTGTAAAGGTTAGAACATCTCTTATATCCCTTCTTTTTGCAATTTCTGATGCTTTAATACTTGTGTCTATTTTATCAGCAAAATGTTCAATTTCAATAGGAAATTTATATGGCAAACCATATTCCGCTAAAATGGAATGTATTTCTGTATTATGCTCTCCTGGAACACCTAAAACTTCAATAATTTCACCGAAAGGAGAATCTGCTTTACTAGGCCATTCCTTTATTTCTACTACTACTTTATCTCCATTATTTGCTTTTCCTATTTTATCAAGGGGAACAAAAATATCTGTATACATTCTAAAATCCGAAGGTTTCACAAAAGCAAAGGTTTTTTGTAAATCAACAATACCTACAAAAGTTGTTTTCTTTCTTTCAACAATAGCATTTATCTCGCCTTCTAATTTCTTTCCTTTTTTTTGTGGATAAATGTATACTTCAACAATATCTCCATGAAAAGCTTTATTCAATTTATTATAGGGAACAAAAACATCTTTTTCCATTTCTTCAATAACTACATACGCATTTCCTCTCCCAGTTACATCTACTCTCCCATTATGGTAAGATTTTGTGTTGGCAATCACTTTATATTTACCCCTACTAACTTCTAAAATTCTTTTCCTCTCTTTTAGTTGAACCAATCTCTTTATCAGTTCATTTCTATCATTTGCATTTATAATTCCAAGCTTTGAGGCAATTTGCTTATAATTAAAGTCTTTGTTAGGATCTTTTTCCAATACAGTAAAAATTCCCTTAGTTATTTCATTCTTTTTTAGACTTTTTGCTTTTTTATTTTTTTTAGTCATTCACTTTATATATTTCTGGAAAATTACAAATTATAATTCATTAGCTTCATTATTCTTAAAAAGAGAACAATTCAAATTGTTATCAACATATATATAATATTAAATATGTTTTTTTAAATTATTAAAAAGAAAATGATGGTTATGATAGCTTGTTAATAGTACATATAACTTAATACGTAAATACTTGCTTTGAACAAGAAAAAGATTTTATGTACAATTTATCATTTAGTGTATTATTTAAATATCAAGGTTTTATGTTTTTTATAAACACCTATTGATAACTGATATTAACATACTTTTTTTAATAATATAATGTTATTCAGATGTTAATTACGTCTATTAACTGTTTTGAAAAGAAATACTATGTTTTTAAAACTATATTTTTTTGTTTCAATTTGTTTTATAAGGCAACTAATTATTTAGAATTAAAAATTAAGTATTTATTTATTGTGTTTAGCTATCAACATATTGCAAAAACAGTAAAAACTTGATTATTAACACATTGAAGTAATTAAAAAACTTCTTATTAACAACAGTAAATAGAAGAGAATAAATCACGATATAGAAAGCTTCATTATTCTTAACGTACCACTAGTAAAAAGGGTTTCGTATCTTTGTTAAACGTAAGTAATTCAAAAAAAGTATGAAAATAGCAATAGGAAATGATCATGCAGGAACCGAATATAAATTGGCGGTCATTGGTTTATTAAAATCTATGAAAATAGAAGTTATTAATCATGGAACTGATGGAACAGATAGCGTTGATTATGCCGACTTTATACATCCTGTAGCAAAAAACGTAGAACAGGGCGAAGTAGATTTTGGAATTATTATTTGTGGTAGTGGAAACGGAGCGTCTATGACGGCCAATAAACATCAAAAAATAAGAGCAGCCCTGTGTTGGACTAAAGAAATAGTACAATTAGCTCGCGAACATAATGATGCTAATATATTGAGTTTACCGGCTAGATTTATTTCTATGCCTCAAGCGCTTGAAATGGTAAAAACTTTTATAAACACCGCCTTTGAAGGAGGTAGACATGAAAGGAGAATTGAAAAAATGTCATGTAATTAATATATAATTACTTCACTTTAAAAAAAAACAGCCTTAACTCCTATTCTATTACTAGTCTTTATTTTTATAAGACAAAAAAGCATGCAGTTCAGTTGCAAAGGGTTAGCCGTATCTTTGTCTTATAAAATAAAAAATGGCACATTCTCACGGTAACCACAACCACCATCATTCACATGCCGACCTAAAAGGAAGAAACCTTGTAATTTCTATTATTTTAAATATAGTAATAACTATTTCCCAAGCGATTGGGGGAATTATTTCTGGAAGCCTTTCCTTACTTTCTGATGCCTTGCACAATTTTAGTGACGTACTTTCTTTAATAGTGAGTTATGTAGCTACAGTTTTATCGAAAAAAGAGGCATCCACCAACAAAACATTTGGCTATAAAAGAGCAGAAATTATAGCAGCTTTTGTAAATGCATCTACATTGATGATTGTTGCAGTGATTTTAATAAAAGAAGCTATTGAGCGTTTTTACGCCCCTCAAGAAGTAGAATCAAATTTAGTGATATGGCTTGCACTATTGGGCATTTTTGCCAATGCTTTTAGTGTTTTGCTTCTTAAAAAAGATGCAGAAAGCAGTATGAATATGAAATCTGCGTACATACACCTATTGACAGATATGATGGCTTCAGTTGCTGTTTTAATTGGAGGTTTGTTGATGAAATTCTACCAAATTTATTGGATTGACCCCTTGTTGACCTTGCTCATAGCTCTTTATTTAATTTATATGGGGTATGATCTTTTAAAAGCATCTACAAAGGTGTTGATGTTGTTTACTCCAGAGACCATAGAAGTACAAAAAATAGTGAAATCAATATGTGAAATTGAACCAATTAAAAACGTGCACCATGTACACATATGGCAACTAAATGAAGAGGAGGTACACTTAGAAGCGCACATAGATTTTAAAGAGGATATAAGTTTGTCTCAATTTGATGTCATATTAATTGAAATAGAAGAAAAAGTATATCATGAGTTTCATATAAATCACGTTAATATTCAACCGGAATTTGGCAAGTGTGATACTAAAAAAGTAATAGTTCAGGATTAAAATGATGAAAATTGAAGTCAAACCGTTTAATGAATTTACCACACAAGAGTTGTATGCTGTTCTACAGCTAAGGGCTGAAGTGTTTGTTGTAGAACAAGACTGTGTTTATCAAGATATAGATGGGAAAGACAATAATGCACTGCATGTAATTGGCACAAAGGATGGCCAAGTTGTTGCCTATACACGGATTTTTAAAGCTGGAGATTATTTTAACCAAGCCAGTATAGGTAGAGTGGTTGTAAAAAAAGAAGAACGTCAATATGGGTATGGCCAAGAAATAGTAAAAGCTTCAATTAAAGCCATTAAAACTGAGTTCAACGAAAACAACATTCACCTTTCAGCGCAGGTATATTTAAAAAGGTTCTATGCCGATTTGGGTTTTATCGAAGAAGGAGAAGAATACTTAGAAGATGGTATTCCACACATTGGAATGGTTAAAAAATAGATTTATTTAAGGTTTATTTTTTTAGAAAGGGCTTCTCCAATTTTTTCAACAACACCAACAACCAGGGCATTACCCATTAAAAAAGCTCTCTTTGTATTAGAGACTTGTTCCAGTTGTGTATGATTGTCTGGAAACATATTCAATCGCTCCAATTCAAGGGGAGTTAAACGCCGAAGTCCTTTTTTAGTTTCAACCACATGTTTAAATCTTGAAGGAGTTTTTCCACCTTCTCCAGTGATTATGGTTCTAGAAGCATTGTCCAATGCATCAGGAAAAACCATACTTCCTTCATTATACTTGTATTCAAAACCACTTTTGGTTTTTCTAACTTCTTTTTTTGCACCTTTTAAGTAGTTCCATTTAGGCAAATCTTTAGACGGAATATAAAAATCCGAGCCCACTTCTTCATTTTGTAATACATCCTTTAAAGTTGTTTTTTTTCCGCTGTATTTTGATGTGGTTTTTATAGTATGTACCGTTCCGCTGATACAAACACCTGTATTTTGAAAGGGGGATAGAGATGTACCAGCATTAAAATTTTCAGATAGGGCAACCAAATCGCCACCTAAATGAAATTTGTTTTCATTCTCTATGTTGGTATCAACAGGAAAAGCGGAAACAAGCGTTCCAGACGTTAACATCCATTTGCTTGTGGTCGTTTTTTTTAATGCCTTGTAGAGCTCTGTGGATTTGTGATACCCTAGAAAGAAGACCCGCCTTCTTCGTTGCGGCATACCATACTCTGCAGCATTAATGATTCGCCACTCTATGGCATAACCCAAATCTGACAAACTTTTAAGCATAATGGAAAAATCCCTTCCTCTTTGGCTAGAGGGCGATTTTAATAAGCGATCCACGTTTTCAAGAAAAAGGTATTTTGGTTTGTTCTTTTTTTCGTTTAATATTTTATGGATAGACCACCACAGCACTCCTTTTTTACCTATTAATCCCTTAGAATTTTGTAGTGTAGTGGCTACTGAATAATCCTGACAAGGAAAACCACCAACTAATAAATCATGGTCCGGGATTTCTTTAAGGTCAACTTCAGTAATGTTCTTATTACTATGATTTTCTTTACCAAAACGAGCTTCATAAATCATGGAAGCATGTTGGCTTTTGGTAGAAGGCTCCCATTGATTGCTCCAAACGACTTTATAATTGTTGTTTTTCTCCAACCCTAAGCGAAACCCTCCAACCCCAGCAAAGAGCTCTACAACTTTAAGCATATTTCTTAATTAAATACAATAGAACGAATATCGCGGATTTCTTATAAAGATCCTAATTCATACCTGAATCTGGATAAATTAATTTAAAAAGAGACGATAGGAACTCTTTTTGCTCTTTAGTAGCAATTGGGTTGTTATTGGAATATGCATTGGCATATATTTTAAATTTTACTCGTTCCACCATTTTATGCATTTCAATGCTTGGTGCAGCATTAATTTTGTTGAGCTTTCCAAGTTCTTTTTTCCACCAACCATAATCTATTTTTGTTGGCATCAGAAAATCTTTATTAAATTGATTATTGAAATTTTTTGACAGCTCTGCTTCTTTTTTAAAGGCACTTTCTAATGCTTTTATAGCATTTTTATATGCTTTCTTTTTGTGAAGTTGAGCGACATCATTTACGACACTATCTAAGGTGTAAAAAGAGCTAAAAGTTGATAAAATACGTTCATAATTTTCATTTGCGCTCAATAAATTTCCATCATTTTCCATTTTTTTTGCCGCTAGGTAATTTTTTTGATAGCTCTTTTTTATTTTGTTCTCACCCAAAACAAGCTGTCCTTTTTTGTGGGCATGAACGGCCAACCAATCAAACGCGCTTAAAATGGTTTCTGAAGGAGGCCAACGATGGCTTCCTTCAAAAGTAATGAGTGTATTTGTAAGCTTTTTTTCTTCCAAATAGCCTCTAACCGAAACCATTTCAGCATAATTCATGTCTCTATCGCCAACGACACCAACATAGGAATAGTTTTGATTGCTTGGTATGTGTGAAGACAAACTTGAAAACCCAGCACCACAGGCCACCACCCCTTCAATCTTATTTGTTAATGTAGCTATTGCTGAAGCCAATCGAGAGCCGCCAGAAAAACCCGCCAAATATATTTGGTTTTCACTTATATTAAAATGAGAAAAAACATGATTGAATATTCTATCTGTTATGTCAAAATTTTGGTCATAAGGTCCATTTTTTGTGTTGTTGGAACAGATTAAAATATGACCAAATTTTTCCGAAGCCTTTATAAAAGGAGCAATGCCTATGCTACCCCTGGCCATAGGTTCAAAAATAAAAACAACAGAAGATAGTTTTGTGGAGTCGTATGACGCGGGTAGATATAGCGCAAAGGTTTCATCTTTTGTATTGGATACTAAAATGGAATCAATAACCCTCGCCGTATCATAAGATTGAGCCATAAGCAATGTACTGCCTAAAAGAGCAACAAGGAACAGTATATTTTTCATAACACAATTTTTCTATATAACCGGGGAATGGCACTAACCTTATTCCAAAGCAAAAGCAACTATCTGATTTCCTTTTTTTGTGCCGAGTTTCTGCCCTCCACAGGCAATAGCTATATATTGTTTGCCATTAATTTGGTACATGGCCGGTGTAGCAAAAGCTGGGGCGGGTAGTTCATATTCCCATAATATTTCACCTGTATGTTTGTCAAAAACCCGAAAGAAGCCGTCTTTCGTGGCTCCAATAAACAAAAGGCCATTTTCTGTGACTACCGCACCTCCATAATTTTCTGTTCCAGTAGTAGGAAACCCTTGTTCTTTTAAATGCTTTGTTTCACCAAAAGGGACAGACCAAAGAAACTCCCCTGAATTTAAATCTATGGCATGCAAAGTTCCCCAGGGAGGAGAAATAGCAGGCAACCCATTACTATCTAAAAACTTATTATAACCCTTATGCTTATATGGAATATGGGGCAGGGAATCTGAAGTGGTTTCAACTATAGTATGTTTTATTTCTAGGCCAAATAAGAATTGAAGCAGTGCTTCTTTTTCATCTCCTTTTATTTGAGGAAAACCAGTCATCATTCCCTTACCATTCTTAATAATTGTTGAAATATCTTCTTTGCTTAGTTTTTCTTTTAGGTTTAAAAGTGAAGGAAAACCACTTGCTGGAAGTCCTTTACGGTCTTTTTGATGGCAAGTGACGCAGTTGGTTAGATATGTTTTTTCTCCTAAAGGAAGGTTGGAGGACAATGCGACATTTTCTTCCATTTGAAGTATCCACGCCATTTCATTAGCGTTTACATAAATAATCCCGTCTTCTGGGTCTGCTGAAGTGCCTCCCCATTCCGCCGCACCATCATAACCTGGGAAAAGAAGAACAGGTGTCGTGTTTGGTGGCGCATATTGTCTTTTGTCGGCAACTTTTAACATTGCCTTTAGCTCTTCTTGGTTTTCTGCATACGGACTTACATCGTTTTCAGACAATTCAAAAGACTGTCGTGCAAATGGTTTGGGCGAAACAGGAAAGGGCTGTGTTGGCCAAGCTTCTTCACCAACCAATGTTGATTTAGGCATTGGGTGTTCCACAATATCAAACAAAGGTTCTCCCGTTTCTCTATTAAACAAGTACACATAACCCTGTTTGGTAACTTGGGCAACAGCTTTAATTTTTTCTCCTTTTCTCGTAATTGTTATAAGGTTAGGTGGGGCGGGGGCATCTCTATCCCATAAATCATGATGTGTAAATTGAAAATACCACAACAATTTTCCAGTAGCTGCATCTAATGCCAATAGGCAATTGGAATACAAATTACTTCCTTTGCGCAGGCCACCATAAAAATCAGGAGACGCGGAACCCGTAGGTACATAAATAACGCCGGTTTCGGCATCTAATGACATTCCCGCCCAATTGTTTGCAGCACCAATTATATTGTCTTTGTATGCCTCTTTATTTTCCCAGGTTTCATAACCAGGTTCATCAGGGTATGGAATGGTGTGGAATGCCCACTCTGGCTTTCCAGTAATCACATTAAAAGCCATAATATCTCCAGGAGCTGCACCAACTCCTTCAGAAACCCTTAAAGGCATAATAATAAGATCCTTAAAAATGGTTCCTGGGGTATTAGAAATTACAAATTTATCTTTAGCAAAGTCAGGCATTCCAGAACGTAAGTCAATTTTTCCATCTGTCCCGAAGCTTGAAATAGGTTTCCCAGTTACCGCGTTTAGCGCATACAAATCAGAACTTACCGTATATAGAATACGTTTGTCATTGTCTTTTTCCCAGTAAGCAAGACCCCTGCTGGTAGAAAGAAATTGTTTATAAGGATCACCAAATTCCCAAATACCTTTTCCAGTTTTAGCATTTATTGCTACAGCTTTTAAAGCTGCTGTAACACCATACAATACTGTGTCTATAACAATAGGACTCATTTGCATTTGTCCACTATCTTTAACGGAATGAGACCAAGCAAGTTTTAATTCATGAACATTATCTTTTGTTATTTGGGACAATGTAGAGTAATGATTTCTGTCTGGTCCCCCAAGGTAAGATTCCCAAGCAGTATAGTCCTTATTTGATTTGGCGGTCTCTTCAGAACAACTCCAAAGTATTGCAACCGCAAACAAAAGGAAAAGAATTTTATTTTTCATTAAACATATTTTTAATAAGATATAACTATTTCATTTTATACGCTTTAAGAGCGCTTTCTATTTGTTCTTTTTCAGTGGTCTCTGGATATGAAATATATTTTGGGGCAATAATGGGCTTTATGGATGCTATGGTGATTTTGGTGATGCTAGAAAAGGGAAACTTTCCTTCTGTAATTTTTATGAGCTCGTTTTCCATTTCTTCGTATTGTGGACTTCCTTTTTTTACAATTTTTGCAGCCCCTTTAATTTGCAGCCCTTTTTGAACCAAGACATCAATAAAGGAAACACAGACATTAAGGTTTTCTTTGATGTTCTTTACGGTTTGTGGAGAAGCAATATTGGCAATTATAAGGGCGTCTTCACCAAAGCATGTAAACACTTCTTTAGGAGAAACATTTGGGATGTTTTCTTTGGATGAAGTTGCCAGCCAACACAGCACACTGCTTTTGATATATTTCTTTACCTCTTCTGTTATCATTTCTTTATTAAATAAAGGGAGAATCAAGACAATAAATGATTGAAGTCCTTTATACAGCTAAAGGTATTAAACATCTGATCAACAAAAGGAATATTTAATATGTGGTCGTTTTTTGATGCTTCGACTACGCTTAACATGGGTTTTCTATGGATAAAATTCCCTGTTTATATACTTTTTATAGCGACCCAAACCTCTTCTTCTGAATCAGGGTCATTGTTTTTGTACTTCTGACCCATTACTTGAAAATGCGGTCTAATATCCCAAGTATACTTAGATTTAGGCATCCACGTTTTTGTAATATAATCCATTGTTTTTGGAAAGTCACTAGGTAAGCCTTTATGCACAAAAACAGCATAAAGTCCAGCGGGTACAACAGCTTTTTCCATACCAGTAGGAATAGCATCAAAATCTGTTACAGCAACACATGCCCATTGTTCAAAAATTGTTTCTGGGGTAAAATCTTTAAAAATATGCGATTGGTAGATCTGCATGGCATATAATTCTTTGACAATAATATTTTCAACTTCATTTTTACGAGGCATGAATCCACCCCACAAGGCTGCTGTTTTATTATTGTTAATCGACATACTGCACGACATCCCAATCAACTTTTTTTCTGGGATGGTTTCAATTCTTGGAATCATTTTTTAGTGTTTTTACAATTATTTTGGCACCAAAACACCATCTATGTTTTTGTTAAGCTTCTTTTTTACCATTACTTCATGTAAGGTTTCTGCGGCTAATCCATGAAGCACCAACCTATAAGCAGCGCTAAAAGTGCTAACAGGCACCATAGGATGTTTGTTGTTTACCAAGCCTAAATGGCCTGGAGTTTCTAAAATCTGAGAGGTATATATGGCAATGGTTTCATCTAATTGCAAGGAGTTTGATGCCCTAACAAAATCATTTGAAGTTAAAAACAACTGGTAAAATGGCGTAAAAAGCTCAATCGCAGAACGTAAATCTAGGATATTTGTCCACCTGTTTGGAAAGGCAATATGGTCAAATTGATCTTCTGTAATCATATCCAAATTGATTTTTTTAGGGGGACCAATGGTGATGCTTTTCTCTTTTAATTGACTGTTTAGCCGAATAACAAAATTGTACAAATTTAAATCATGATTTAAAAATAAATCATCTTTTACATCATCAAAATTTTTCGGTTTTAAAGGATTTCCAACGATTTCTACACTAGGGATATTGCCCGCAATAAATTGCAATATTTCAGTGCCAATATGAAAGTGTCTAAATATAAGCAAATTGGCATTTGGACTTACAAATCGTTTAAGACCCCAGGCCAAAATACGATGCAAGGCTTTTGATGAGTTGATTAATTTAGGAAAGAAGAACTTAAATATGTGAATAAAAAACATCGTAATTCTAGACCAAATTTGGATTAAAGGCAACAAGTATCTAGCTGATTTGGATGAATTATCCCTCATCAAAGCCAATTTGGTCGTTTCATTTATGGGAATACTATCATCTAAAAATAAAGCCAACCAAGGGTTTGGATCCCTATCATCATGTGCGGATATGTCCATTTTTTTGTCTACCATACTTCAAATTAATAGTTTCCTAATTCTTCTAATTGCATTTTATATAATTTCGCCGTTGCCTTTGCGGTTTTAACAATCTGCTTGGCAATTTCCATATTCATTTTAGGATGGTTCAATGCTTTTTCCAAGTTATGAAAATGGTTTTCATCAGCAACACCATGATAGGTAAAAAATGAAACTTGATTATCTTTTAAATTTAGTTGGTCTTTAATCATAGTTCCCCAAAAACCAGCCAATCGTTTGCCAATACCTTCAATAATAAACATAGACCCTAACAAATCAATAGGGTTTGGTTTACTTGCTTGTTGAAACATAAAGGAAGTCAACGCCATAGTACCTATATTCTTTTCTCCTGTTCTTATGGTATCTAAACTTTCACCTAATGCCTCAAAGTTCTTTTCAAGCATCTGGTAGTCTTTATGTTCTGTAGCCGTATGCTGTATGAATGCTGAGCGTAATTCAAATAAATCAATAGCGATATTAGAAGCGGCTCTAGAGATCCATTGTGACCCATCTATGACCTGCTGCCTTAAATCAATCAATAAGAGTTTATAGTCTTTAATGCTTAGCTTACCATCATGGATTTTAGTGATGATAGGCACCTTTAGTAAATCCGTTTCAAAAGCTATCCAAATCTGAGCTAGGTTTCTAATTAACCATTCCGAAGTTTCATTTTTATCCACAATTAGCTCTGGGGATTCAATTTTTCTTAAGGGATAACGTTTCGTAGTTGTTTCTACCTTCCCCGTTACGGTAAGTTGCATAAATGAGGTAATAAAACGACCACTTTCTGGCACCATACAAAGGATTGTATCTCCATATTTTAATTTCCCTGAATGCATTAATTCATCCAACATGATAAAAATTGAAGCCGATCCAGTGTTTCCTTTTGAAGTGAGGTTGCTAAACCATTTTTCATCAGCAATTTCCCCTCCTCCTTTTAACATTAGCTCTTTAATAGGGGCTTTAAAGGTCTCTGAGGAATAATGACAACACAACCAATCTACATTACCCGGATTAATTTTTCCTTGGTCGATTAATTCAAAGTAATGTGCCGCTCCTATTTTAATGACCTTATCTAACAGTCTAGTATCCTGTTTTAGATTAATTGCACCGGCTTTAGAGGCTTCTTCATAACTGGAATAATCCAACCACGTTTTTTCTGCCTCGTTTTTGTTGTCTATTTTCCCAGTGTACATACAAACAGGAAATTCATTGGCATGTGATTTTAGGTCTATCCAATCTATTTTTAGTGAAATGCCATTTTCATTTTTTTCGTTTTGCAGCACCAATGCCCCAGCACCATCTGACAACATCCAGCGCAAAAATTCAGCATCAAAAGGTAACGATTCAACACCTTGTGCGTCAAATCGGGAGGATTTAAACAATCTACTAGCAAACTCACTACCCACACAAATAGCATTCTGCTTTTCCTCACTTTTAATTTGGAGATAAGCGTTTTTCAAGGCCATGACCCCACTTGCGCATACACTTTGAAAACTAGCCACCTCACACCTATTTATGTCTAAACCAGCATGCACCATACTAGCAAAACCAGGTATGGGTAAATCTCCCTGTGTAGTTCCAGCACATAACAACTGTACATCTTTTGCTCTTAAGCTGCTTTTTTTAAGGGCGTCTTCAATGGCATGTATAGCCAATTGAGCATTGGAATGAGTTGTTTCTTGTTTTTTGTTTAGGGCATAGTACCGTGTTTTAATGCCATTTTGTTTTAATACCCGCTCTTTTGCGCGACTGTCTTTATCATTTATACGGCCTAAAAAATCTTCCATTTCTTCATTAGAAACAGCTTTATTAGGCAAAAATACTCCAGAACTTGTTATAAATACTTCCTTCATTTATTATTTATTTTGCTTGGAAAATAATTTATCCAAGAGGTTAAGGGCAAAACCATAGTTTTTTCGACCCCTGCTATGATGTTCATTATGATAGGTTCCCAAAAGCCTCCAACTATGCCCTGTGCCACTTCCAAATCTATAATTGCAATGCCCAGCGAAATTCAATAGGATACTTCCAAAAGGATAAAGAAAAACCGCAATGATAGAAAAGGGAATAAAGGGAACTATGGTAAGAGGAACCGTGCTCAACAATAGGGCTTCTATCCAATGAAAGCTGTAAACAGAATATACCGTTGGTATATGAGATTTATGGTGAATACGATGTACGTGCTTCATCATGTATTTTTGGTGCATTATCCTGTGCACCACATAAAAATGAACTTCATTCCAAAGGGTTAGTATTGCAACACCCGCTAATACATTACTCCATGTGTTTGCTAATAGGTCTATTTCTCCAAGCCGTATCAAATAAATAATTGGCATAATGGAAAACCCAAATACCACTATTGATTTAAAAGAGTGTCCAATTTCAAAAATAATCTGCTGTTTAGACACTTCTTTAGAAGTAATTTTATGAAGGACTTTTTTTGCCTCTAATATTTTACAAATAGATAAAAACAAAGGTCCTAAACCAAAGTATAGCAAGATAAAATAACCAAAAGACAACCCAAATAAAGTAGGGTAGGAATGGTTAAATAGGATGTTTTCAATAATAGATTCCAAAAGCAATACTTTTATTATTGACGTTTATAACATTTTAATTGCCGCTTCTGCACAACGCTCTCCATCCATTGCGGCAGAAACTATTCCGCCAGCATATCCTCCACCCTCACCACAAGGAAACAAACCTTTAACCTCTGGATGCTCCAAATTTTCATTTCTAGGAATATTTACAGGGGATGAAGTTCTGGATTCCACTCCAACAACATTGGCTTCTGAAGTGTAATATCCATTCATTTTTTTACCAAATTCAGCAAAACCTTTACGAAGCCTACTACCAATAAGTTTAGGCAATAAGGAATGTAAGGGTGCGGATTTTAATCCGGGTTGATAAGAGGAACTGTTTAAATTATTTGATAATCGTCCCTCTACAAAATCTGTTAAACGTTGAGCAGGCGCAACTTGGCTTTTGCCTCCTGCATTATATGCAAGCTTTTCTAAGTCTTTTTGATACTCTAGTCCTTTTAATTCTCCAAAGGAATTGTATTTAGGAAGGTCACTCTCTACATTGATTTCTACCACAATTCCAGAATTTGCATAGGGATTGTTTCGTTTTGATGGCGACATTCCATTTACAACAACTTCCCCATTAGCGGTAGCGGCGGGAACAATAAATCCTCCAGGGCACATGCAAAAAGAATATACACCGCGGTCATTTATTTGATGTACTAAGCTATAAGCTGCAGAAGGCAACAATTCATCTCGTTCTTCTTCACAATGATATTGAATAGTATCAATAATGTGTTGTGGATGCTCTACACGAACTCCCATGGCAAATGATTTTGCTTTTAGCGCGATGTTTTTTTCATGCAACAAATAATAAATATCTCTGGCTGAATGTCCTGTCGCTAAAATTACTGCGTTCACATTCATTTCTGTACCGTTTTGCAAGTGGATGGAACGTAGTTTTTGCTCTTTAACAACGAAGTCCATAACCCTACTTTCAAAATGAATTTCGCCACCATACTTTAAAATGGTTTCCCGAATGTTTTGAATAATTTTAGGCAATTTGTTTGTCCCGATATGCGGATGGGCATCAATCAAAATTTGTTCTGTTGCTCCATGAAAAACAAAGTTTTCGAAAATACGGCGAACATCACCTCTTTTTAGGCTTCTAGTGTATAGCTTTCCATCAGAATAAGTCCCAGCACCACCTTCTCCAAAACAATAATTGGAATCCTCGTTAACATCATGAAATTGATTGATGGCACGTAAGTCCCTACGGCGGTCCTTTACGTTTTTTCCGCGTTCTAGAACTACGGGTTTATAACCTAATTCAATACAACGTAAGGCAGCGTACATTCCTGCAGGTCCAAATCCAATAATATGAATTTCTTTGGCAGTAGAAACATCTTTATACTCAAAAACATAAGCAGTATTCTCTGGGGCCGGTTCATTGATATATACAGCAAGCTTGTAGTTGAAAATGATTTGACGTTTACGAGCATCAATAGATTTTCGTAAGATTTTAATGGCGGTAATTTCGTTTTTATCGACCCCCAATTGTTTTGAAGCCTTCCATTCTAAAACTCCTTCTTTTTTTTCTTCAATAAGATTGATGCGGAGCTGAACTTCTTTTATCATGCAGTAAAATTAGTGAAACTTGAATTGAAAAACAGCATTGATTCATTTTGTCATTTCGAAGAAGGAACGACAGAGAAATCTAAACCCTGGATTGTTTTCCAAATAATGTATAAAAAGAGTGTTATTGAGATTTCTCCTTTTAGTCGAAATGACTGCATATTTATAAAAAACCAACTTTGGGAATAGATGGAGGCACTACATTTGTTCCCCATATTTGTGAGGTTTTGTGGTACAGAACTTCTAGTATTATATAACAGTATTGATTCATCTCGTCATTTCGAAGAAGGAACGACAGAGAAATCTAAACCCTGGATTGTTTTCCAATTAATATATAAAAAGAATGTTATTGAGATTTTTCCTTTTAGTCGAAATGACAACATATTCATAAAAAACCAAGAAAATTATTTCAATAGACTATCATATTTTTCTATGTCGCTTAAAAGTTCTGTAGCAACCATAATCGCATCATCGTTTTTAAGATAATAATCATATAGCCCTTCACGATAGAAATAACGTTTTACAATTTCGTCTTCAAGGTTTTTTTGGATTTCTTTTTGGTAATTGTCCAATGCAGTAATTTTGCTCTTTTCAATTTCAACTAAAAGGGATTGGTAATGTTGCGCCACATTATCCCCAAAAATAATATTACCTTCATCTGCCATTGCTGCTTTGATGGCTTTTTCAGATTTTGTTTCAAAAGAAAAACTGCTATTGGAAACATAGTCTTTAAACTCAGTAAAATCAGCATTGGAAAAACTGAATCCAGCTATGTTTTCTACCTTGTGATTAAAATAATATGTTGTGGCAAAATCAAAGACAACATGGTTTCTTAACAAAGCTTTGGTTAACGTATTTGTTTTAACCGTACTTATTTCTACATCTGGCAGCACACCACCTCCATCTTGTACTTTCCGACCATTACGGGTTGTAAAGTCATTATATTCAGTAGTTCTTACGGCTTTTCCAGATTTGTCCCTGTTCCAATAATCCAATGCTTGTATACACCTTCCCGATGGAGTATAATACCTAGATATGGTAACTTTTAATTGTGTTCCATAGGTTAACCTTAAAGGGCGTTGGACCAAACCTTTTCCAAAACTTCTGGCACCAATGATAACTGCCCGATCTAAATCTTGCAAACTACCAGAAACAATTTCACTTGCGGAGGCACTACTACCATTTACCAGAACCACTAAAGGAATTTCTGTGTCAATAGGCTGGTTTCTGGTTTTATATTCTCGGTTAAACTTTTTTACTTTGGATTTAGTGGTTACAATAAGTTCCCCTTTTGGAACAAATAAGTTGGTCACGTTAATGGATTCTGACAATAGTCCACCAGGATTACCTCTTAAATCTAGAATAATGTTCTCCGCTCCTTCATTTTTCAATGCAAGCAGCGCTTTTTTTGTTTGTGCGGAAGCTTTTGCATTAAATTTAGCCAAAACAATATAACCTGTTTTAGCATCCACCATTTTATAATAAGGTACAGCATCTACTTCTATGCCTTCTCGAGCAATGGTTGTGGTTTTAGTTTCCCCTTGTCTTTTGTATGTAATGGCAACCTTGGTATTATTTGCACCTTTTAAAAGGTCTGAAGCGTTGTCTTTAAAATCTGAAACCAAAATGCCTCCAATTTTGATGATTTCATCACCTGCTTTAAGTCCTGCCTTGTCTGCAGGGTAATCTTTATACGGTTCAATAATCAGTAAACGGTCATCATAAGAACGCACCAAAGCACCAATTCCAGAATAGGCTCCAGCATTGTTTATTTTAAACGCTTCTACATCTTGTTCGTTAAGAAATTTGGTATAGGGATCAAGTTCGTCCAACATGTTTTTTATGGCGGTATCCATTAATTCTGCTGGGTTGGTTTCATCAACGTAGTTCATGTTTAACTCTTTGAACAGCGTGGTAAATATTTCAATCTGCTTCGCTATTTCAAAAAAATCGCCTTTAAAACTACTTCCCACCACAAGAAAAGTAATAGCTAACACAGGAATCAAAACCCTTTTTTTAATCTGTATTTTCATCAGCTGTTTGTTTTATTAATTTTTTAAATACGGCTTGCATACCTTTCTCTACATCTTTGTATTGTGGCATTTCTTTACCAATGTATAAAAATAAAAACGCAAAATTTCCCTCTATGTTGTTAAAAACAAGGGGTTTGTTCAACCTGTAACCTTCCCTCAAAAGTCTTTTAATACGATTTCTTTTTACTGCACTCTTAAATCTTTTCTTTGACACAGCCATTCCTGCCTGAATCTTAACATCTGTAGGCAATGTGGTGTTTAGATAAATAAGTTTAATGGGATAATTTGAAACACTTTTACCCTCTTCAAAAAGCTGTTCAATGAGCTTTTTGCTTTTTAATTTTTCTTTTTTTGGGAAGGAATATAGCATTTTCCAAATACAAACTTTAGTTCTGGGTTTGGTAGATATTATCGGCAGCATTTATATCTGCCATTAGTTGTGAAGGGTCTATTAAAATAGCTTTTATCGTATTTATGGATTTATCTAAAGTAAATTCATAAACAGGGTTTGTCCAAGACCAATCCTTTAAAACAGTTCTCTTAAGAGCAGGGTAGGGGTTTTCTTTTTCACCACGCATCATTTGTAATGGGATATAAAAGGTTTCCTGCGAACCATCAGCATAAGCCACTAAAATGTCAACAGGCATAGGCATTAATCCTATTCGCTCTAAACGTATTGTGGTGTTGTCACCATCAGCAACCACTTCTGCTATACCATAATCTATAGTATTGGTTGTCTGTGTCCAGTCCATTAAATACCAATCCAATTCCATACCTGAAACCTTTTCAGCTGTTCTTTTGATATCATTAGGAACAGGATGCTTAAACTTAAAATCAGAGTAATATTTTCTAACAGTTTCCATTAGCTTGTCTTGCCCAATGATATATCCCAATTGTGATAAGAAAATAGCTCCTTTGCTATAAGCAGAAACACCATAGGCAAAATTAAGATTATATCTGTCTGCATGAGTACTTTGCGATTGCTCTTTACCAGATTGTACCAATCTGTAGTATCCTTTGTAAGTGCCTTCAAATGGGTTGTCTTTTTCCTGATTCATGACTTGGTTCATACAAAGTGATGAGATAAAAGTTGTAAAACCTTCATCCATCCATTCGTGTTTAGCCTCATTTGTAGCCAATATATGTTGAAACCAAGAGTGTGCCATTTCATGGATTGTTACACCCACTAAACTGCCAAATTTTCGTTCTCCAGTTATTAATGTTCCCATAGCATACTCCATACCACCGTCACCACCTTGAATTACAGAATACTGTTCGTAAGGATATTTTCCAATGTTTTTACTAAAAAACTCCATGGCTTCCACAGTTTTTGGCTGTAGGTTTTTCCAGTTTTCAACAATTTCTTTATTGTTTTTATAATAAAAATGAAGCATTGGACCATTTTCAACTTGGACCATATCATGCACATATTCAGGGTCTGCGGCCCACATAAAATCATGGACCATAGGGGCTTTAAAGTGCCATGTTAATGTTTTCCCCTTTTGCTTTTTTACTTTGCTTCCTTCAACTTCATAACCATGTCCTATTTCTTGTGCGTTTTGTAAATACCCACTACCGCCAACTACATAATCCTTGTCAAGAGTCAATTTTACATCGTAATCTCCCCAAACGCCATGAAATTCACGAGCAATGTATGGGTCTGCATGCCAGCCTTCAAAATCATATTCCGCCATTTTTGGATACCACTGACTCATGGAAAGTGCCACCCCTTCTTTATTGTTTCTTCCTGACCTCCTAATTTGCACAGGCACTTGTCCTGAAAATACCATGTCAAAGGTTGTTTTTCCTCCAGAGGGAATTGGTGTTACCAAATCAACCACTAGAACTGTACCTTCTTCTTGATAACTTAATTTTTCTCCATTCTGAGTTAAAGAGGAAATATGCAAAAAACCTATTTCATTTTCTTTAAGGGAAGCAATTCTACTTTTCCCATCCACAACCATTCTACCGTCTGGATCTTGAACATTTTGAACACGAATATCCATTTCACTTCCAGGCTGAAAAGCATTGAAATAGAGATGATAATAGACCCTGTTGATTTCATCAGGGGAATTATTGGTGTACACCAATTTTTGGATTCCGCTATATTGATAGTTTTTCACATCCATGTCTATCTCCATGGTATAATCTACATGTTGTTGCCAATATGAAGAAGTATTTTGTCCGTTGACAAAAACAAATGAACAAGTAAAAAAGAGCGCTAGTAAGGCTTTCGTGTTATGCAGCATAATATTATTTTCCTTTAGAAATTTTCTCTGCCAATAATAGGGCATTATAGGCATTAACAATTTTCCCTGATGTAGAAATCTTGTCAAGAGAAGAAATTTTAGATGTGTCCCCACCAAGAATGATTGGGGTTTTGAGACTTAATCCAGATTGTAAAATAATTTTTTTTATCTGTGACGCATTTAGGTTTGGATATTGAGACCAGATTAAAGCGGCAACTCCAGCAACAGCAGGTGAGGCCATAGAGGTTCCCGGCATAGCCTTATACTTGTTGTTTGGAACAGTGGAATAAATATCTGTTCCGGGAGCAAATACATCTACGTTTATTTTCCCATAATTAGAATAAGAAGCTAATACCTCCGAACCATATTTACTATCCAAGGCCCCAACGGTTATTACATTGTCAGATATCTCAGCACCGTTATTAATTTGATCATTTGGAAAATTAGGGTTGTTTGGGTCATCTAAATCTGCCCCATCATTTCCGGCAGCATGTACTATAAGCACATCTTTAGATGCCGCATATTTTATAGCATCATATACCCATTGTGCATTTGGAGAAAAAGATTTTCCAAAACTACAGTTTATGATTTTAGCCCCATTGTCTACCGCATAACGAATTCCCAAGGCAATGTCTTTATCGTATTCGTCCCCATTAGGAACGGCTCTTATGCTCATAATAGCAACGTTGTTTGCCACACCATTTGCGCCCTTTCCGTTATTTCTCTCTGCACCAATAATACCTGCAACATGGGTGCCATGACTTTCATCTTTTCCTATGGATTGAGGGTTGCCATTTCCATAACCAATATCGCTGAAATCATAAGGGTTATCGCCCACTTCTTTTCTGCCATTAAAATCAACATTAAGATTATAGTTTAGGCTTTCAGCAAAATGAGAAATACCACTGTTCAATTCTTCAAACACTTCCGGTATGCTATCTGCAAAAGTGAACATTTGCATTAATATGGAGATGTTCTTTTGCATAGCTTGGTCTTCAGTTTCAATAGAAGTCAGGTCCTTTTTGGTGTAGGTTTCTTTACCAAGTTCTTTTTGAACAGCAATGTCTGCATTTTTAACAGCCTGCAAAATTTCTTCATACCGCTGTTTGTTTTGTAAATTTTCTTGATGTTTTTTGTCCAATTCCGACTTAGCTTTTGTCTGTAAAGACGTATCTCCTAAATTTAGGCTAAGAATACGGGTGTATTCCAACTGTTCGTTATAAGACGTTCCCAAAAAATTATATCCATGAATATCATCTATATAACCGTTACCATCATCATCTTTTCCGTTCCCTTTAATTTCTTTAGTATTTGTCCAAAGGACATTATCTAAATCTTCATGTTTTAAATCCATTCCTGAATCCAACACAGCAACAATTATCTTTTTCCCTTTTCTGTTTTTTATAATTTCTTTGTATGCTTTATCAACACTCATTCCTGGAATAGTATCCGCAAGAAGGTCTAAGTGACCCCAGTTCTTTTTCTGAGCATCTGAAAGGTCCGTTATTTTTAAAGGAACGGTATCTATATTTTCAACAGGAGTGGATATCAAAGATGTAGCACCACAGCCAACAAACAAAAAAGAGGCTGCTAAAGCACTATAGAAAACTTTTGAAAATTTAAGAATCATATGATATTTTTTATATTATAAACGATAATTTACAAAGGTACTTTTATTTAATGATTTTGTTATAAACAATCTAATCCTAAGGGTTTTTGGAGTTTTAAAGAAACATAAAACTAGTTAAAAATAGAATTGAAGGTAGCTTTTTTGTTAAGCCTAACCCCTCTTTCTGTTGGATGAACCGTGCACAGTTCATTGTGCGCATCATGTTCAAGGAACAAATAAAAATTACGCTCTGCGGCATTGGCCATAAAAGCCTCTTTTTCTGATAATGACAACAAGGGACGAGTGTCATAACCCGTTATATATGGCAGTGGAATATGCCCAACTGTTGGTAATAGATCAGCCATAAAAACAACTGTTTTTTCTTTATACTTTATATGTGGAATCATTTGTTTATCAGTATGTCCATCTACAAAGAGAATGCCAAATCCTAATTCAGATTCTTCTAAGAAGGAGCTTTCCCCCTTGGATATAAACTTAAGCTGTCCACTTTCTTGCATTGGCAAGAGGTTTTCCGTTAAAAATGATGCCTTTTCCCTAACATTAGGATTAGTAGCCCACTCCCAATGATTTTTATTGGTCCAAAAAGAGGCATTTTTAAAAGCAGGCTCATACCCAGTTTGGTCTGTGTTCCATTGAATACTTCCTCCGCAATGATCAAAATGGAGGTGTGTCATAAACACATCAGTAATATCATCTCTGTGAAACCCTAATTCTTTAAGAGAATTGTCTAAAGAATAGTTTCCCCACCTGTAATAATAGCTAAAGAACTTGTCGGATTGTTTATTGCCTGTGCCAGTATCAATCAAAGTTAATCTATTGCCATCTTCAATAAGAAGACTTCTTGCCGCAATATCAATTAGATTATTGGCATCTGCAGGGTTGGTCCTACTCCATATGGATTTTGGTACCACACCAAACATGGCCCCTCCGTCCAATTTAAAATTCCCAGTCTCAATAGGATATAACATCATGGTTTGCAAATTAATAAAAACTACAAAGAACAAGAACGTAAATTGGGATTAATTTTCATTACAAAATGTTGTTAAAAAAAGCCTATTTTTAGCATTAATTCAAGAAGGTTTGAAGAAGTTAGAGCGCAGTCTTTCTTTAACATCTGTAATTGCAATAAGTATTGGTGGAATGCTGGGTAGCGGTATTTTTGTACTACCAGGATTGGCTGCAGCAAAGACAGGCTCATCTGTTTGGTTGGCGTATTTGCTGGCCGCAGTATGTATTTTGCCTGCAGCACTTTCAAAATCTGAATTGGCAACAGCCATGCCTTCATCTGGCGGAACTTATGTCTATATAGAAAGGGCATTTGGACCAATGTTTGGAACTATTGCTGGAATAGGACTTTGGCTTTCCCTGCTTTTAAAAAGTTCTTTTGCCTTAGTTGGTTTTGGCGCCTACCTTTCAATTTTGGTAAATATTGATGCTGGACTTACTAAATATATCGCCTTGATTTTTCTGCTTTTAATACTGTTTTTGAACATATTTGGGGTTAAAAAGGTTGGAAAAGTTCAAATTGTAATTGTTACAATAAGCTTGATTACCCTTAGTTTGATTTTGATTTTTGGTTTGCCTAAAGTATCCCAAAACCTATTGGACCCTTTTTTATTAGAAGGACAAATGGGATTGTTTTCCACTGTTGCATTTGTCTATATTTCCTATGCTGGGGTTACCAAAGTAGCTGCCATTGCGGGTGAAATAAAAAACCCCAGTAAAAACCTTCCCAGAGCCATGATGTTGTCCTTGTTGATTATGGCAACAATTTATGTTTTTATTGCTTTTGTATTGGTTGGGAACCTACCGTTGAATGAATTGGGCACAGACCTCAGACCTATTTACACCATTGCAAACATGCTGGGGGGAAGTTATATAGGTTATATCGCGGCCTTAATAGGGATTGTAACTTTAATATCTATGGCCAATTCTGGGGTATTGGCGGCTTCGCGATTTCCTTTTGCCATGGCCATTGACCAATTGTTGCCAAGTTTCATGGGAAAAATACATTCAAAATATTTAACTCCTGTAGTGACTATTATAATGACTTGCGTGGCAATGGCCTTGGTCATTCTTTTTCTGGATGTTGAAAAGATTGCAAAAATGGCAAGTGCCTTTATGGTCATGATGTTTATTTTGGTAAATGCATGTGTTATTGTGCTACGGGAAACCTCTGCACAATGGTACAATCCACCCTATAAATCTCCCTTATACCCATTTGTACAGCTGTTTGGTATTATTAGCGGAATAGCTTTGCTGGTCTTTTTGGGATTGGCTCCTTTTTTAGCCATCATATCCATTTTTGTGATTGGAATTATCATTTATCTTAATTTTGGGAAAAATGCTACTCGTACTGGAATTTTAAGAAAGTATGGACATCGTCCAGCACTCTATCTCTTTTATAAGAAAAACAATAAAAAGCAAATTGCATATAGGAACAATCTTGGAGCATCTCTGCAAAACCTTGATGGAAAACTAGCCTCTAATGCAGGTGTGGTAGTGCCCTTGTTGGGAAATGAAAATTCGCCAGAGATGCTTGTTGAAATTGCAGCGGCAATTAATAAAAGGGATAAAATACAGGTAGTAAACATTACAGAAGTGCCCAACCAGACTTTTTTGGATGCCTTTAATGAGGAAGAAAACCCAAGAATAACCTCATTAGAAAGAAGGATTTCCAAATTGGCAGAATCAAAGAAGATCGATATTGATTTTGAAGCAGCTGTAACACATGAACTTTCGGATACCATACATGAACTTAGCGACCAGACACATTGTGATTGGCTTGTCATGGGATGGAATGGTAGGGCGCACAGTGGCATTTTAGTCAGCAACCCAATAGGATGGCTGTTAACCCATATTAATTCGGATTTTGCTTTATTTAAGGATGATGGGGTTCGGTACATTAGTAAAGTATTGTTGGCACTTCGCCCAGGAAGAAAAGACAAAAATTTTATTGCTATCGCCGATAGGATATGCAGATATTATAATGCTAACTTGACCTTGTTACATGTAGTTCCCGAAAGCACAAGCGATGAAATTATTGAACAAATGGAAGCTAGTTCCAAAACAAAGTTGAAAAAAGTGGATACCAAAAGCGAGGTCATCATCTTAAAAAAAGACGATTCTATTGAGGCGATATCAAAAGCTTCTGCAAGTTATAATCTACTTATTTTAGGAACACCACAAAAAGACAATTGGATCAGTGTACTCTTTGGGACAGGAAAAGATAAGTTTACTGAGAAATCTGCATGTTCAGTGTTGCGATTAACCATGAAAGATGCTTAGTTTTATGGAACACAATAAGATAATTTTAAAATTCAAAATCTAACCAATGTTAGAACTTGCAGGAATTATTATTCTAGGAATTATTGCGCAGTGGGTCGCATGGAGGTTAAAATTGCCTGCAATATTGCCTTTGCTTTTAATAGGTCTTTTGGTGGGGCCAATTGCCACTTTGTATACTGTTGACGGTGCCAAGTTGATAGAGCCTATTTGGAACGGAGAAAAAGGACTTTTTCCTGGAGACGGACTCTACTATTTTGTATCCCTAGCCATTAGTATTATTCTTTTTGAAGGCGGGCTAACCCTTAAACGATCAGAAATAAAAAATGTGGGACCCGTCATTACAAAATTGATTACGATTGGCAGCGTAATTACTTTTTTTGGAGCTGGAGTTGCGGCACATTATATTTTTGACCTTAATTGGCAGATCAGTTTTCTTTTCTCAGCCTTAATTATTGTTACGGGCCCTACGGTGATTACACCCATTCTACGAAATATACCGTTAAAGAAAGATGTGTCCACCGTTTTAAAGTGGGAAGGAATTTTGATAGATCCAATAGGAGCTCTTGTGGCAGTTTTGGTCTATGAATTTATAAGTGTTGGAGAAGGAAGTGCTTTTACCCAAACGGCATTGGTAGAGTTTGGAAAAATAGTTCTTTTTGGAATTACTTTTGGATTCACTTTTGCGCACGCCTTGGCCTTTGCCATTAAAAAGAAATTAATTCCACATTATTTATTAAATGTTGCTTCTTTGTCTATAGTACTCCTAGTATTTGTATTATCAGACATATTTGCACATGAATCTGGGCTTTTGGCGGTTGTGGTAATGGGTATGGTTTTGGGAAATATAAACCTTCCCAATTTAAAGGAATTGCTTTATTTTAAAGAATCACTCAGTATTTTATTGATTTCAATTTTGTTTATTCTGCTTGCTGCAAATATTAATATTGCCGACTTAGAATTAGTTTACAATTGGAATACAGTTTTCTTATTCTTAGTCATTGTCTTTTTAATACGTCCATTAGGTGTTTTTATAAGTGCACGAGGGTCAAATTTAAAATTCAATGAAAAACTCTTTATTGGCTGGGTGGGTCCAAGAGGGATTGTAGCCGCGGGTATTGCGTCTCTTTTTGGGTCAAAGCTTCTTGCAAAGGGGGAACCGGGAGCAGAGTATATTACCCCTTTGGTTTTTATGATTGTAATGGGCACTGTGTTACTCAATGCCACTACAGCAAGAATTTTTGCAAAATTAGTGGGAGTATTTCTAAAAAAATCCAACGGAATATTAATTATTGGCGCTTCAAAAGTATCAACTCTGATAGGTAGTTATTTGGTAAAGAACAATCACCATGTGGTGTTAATCGATAGCAACCAAAAGAATATTGAAAAAGCAAAAAAATTGGGTCTGGAAGCCATGGTTGGCGATATTTATTCTGAAACACTTACCGATGATATTGAACTGAGTGATGTTGGCTACTTAATGGCCTTGACAGAAAACACAGATATTAATAAGTATGCTATAGATAAATTTAAAAAACAGTTCGGGGAAAATGGTTCTTTTCGTTTGATAAATGTTGATGAAATGAATGATCCAGAAAACAACCCAAGAGAGGGTCTTTTTTCACATACGGATGATTTTATAAAACTAATTGAAGCGATAAGAAAATACCCCGCTATCAATGAGATAAACATTAATGATAAGAGCCATTATGATGGTTTAATAGAAATCACAAAAATTGATGACGATATTGTCCCCATATTTCTTAAAGCTCCAGACGGGGACATGAAAATAATTTCTTCTTACAATAAGGAATTCAATGATATCTCTGAAGGACATCAACTAGTTTATCTAGGCAAAAAGTTTAAAGAAGAAGAAAAAACCGATTAATCATTTAGTTTTAAAACAGCCATAAATGCCTGTTGTGGAATTTCAACATTCCCAACTTGGCGCATACGCTTCTTCCCTTTTTTCTGCTTTTCCAATAACTTTCTCTTACGGGAAATATCACCGCCATAACATTTTGCAGTTACGTCTTTTCGCAAAGCTTTGATCGTCTCCCTAGAGATGATTTTTGCACCTATAGCCGCTTGAATAGGAATGTCAAACTGTTGCCTAGGAATAAGTTCTTTTAGTTTTTCGCACATTTTTTTACCAATGTTGGCGGCATTGTCAGTATGGATCAAAGCGGAAAGTGCATCTACAGGTTGTGCATTTAATAAAATATCCAATCGCACCAGTTTAGAGGGTCTCATACCTATTGGAGTATAGTCAAATGAGGCATATCCTTTAGAAACGGTTTTTAAACGGTCATAAAAGTCAAAAACAATTTCAGCAAGAGGCATATCAAATGTTAACTCCACACGTTCTGTTGTTAGGTATGTTTGGTTGGTAATAACGCCTCTTTTTTCAATACAAAGGGACATAACATTGCCCACAAAATCTGCTTTAGTAATGATTGTGGCTTTTATATAGGGCTCTTCAATATGGTCTACCGTAGACGGGTCTGGCAAATCAGAAGGATTATTTACAATGAGCGGCGTATCTGGGTCTTTTCTAGTAAACGCATGGTAACTTACGTTGGGAACAGTGGTAATTACGGTCATGTCAAATTCACGCTCCAGTCTTTCCTGAATAATTTCCATGTGTAACATTCCTAAAAAGCCACAACGAAAACCAAAGCCTAGTGCAGCACTACTTTCAGGAGTAAACACCAAAGAAGCATCGTTTAACTGTAATTTTTCCATAGAACTTCGAAGTTCTTCAAAATCTTCTGTGTCTACAGGATAAATCCCAGCAAATACCATAGGTTTTACATCTTCAAAACCTGCAATGGCATTACTTGTGGGGTTTGCCGCATCTGTTATGGTATCGCCCACTTTAACCTCTCTAGCGTCTTTTATTCCGGTAATAAGATAACCAACATCACCGGCCTTTATACTTTTCTTAGGAGCTTGCTGCAATTTTAATGTACCCACTTCATCAGCAAAATAGGTTTTACCGGTGGCAACAAATTTTATTTTTTGCCCCTTTTTAATTTCTCCATTAATCACCTTAAAATAAGTTTCTATACCTCGGAAAGTATTGTAAACAGAGTCAAAAACAAGCGCTTGTAAGGGCTCATCAATGTTTCCCTTAGGGGCAGGAACTTGATTTATAACAGCAGTCAAAATTTCTTCAATACCAATGCCAGTTTTTGCACTGGCTGGAATAACATCTTCGGGCTTACATCCCAAAAGGTCTACTATATCATCTATTACTTCTTCAGGGTTTGCACTGGGAAGGTCAATTTTGTTCAGTACTGGAATAATTTCCAAGTCATTTTCCAAAGCCAAGTAAAGGTTGCTTATCGTTTGCGCCTGTATGCTCTGTGCAGCATCAACAACCAAAAGAGCCCCTTCACAAGCAGCTATGGAACGTGAAACCTCATAAGAGAAATCTACGTGGCCAGGAGTGTCAATTAAATTAAGAATATATTCTTCGCCTTCATGGGTGTATTCCATTTGTATGGCGTGGCTTTTTATAGTGATTCCACGCTCACGTTCCAAATCCATACTGTCTAACAATTGGTCTTTTTTTTCCCTGTCAGTTACCGTACCGGTAAAGTCCAAAAGTCTATCAGCCAGGGTGCTTTTACCATGGTCAATATGGGCTATAATGCAGAAATTTCTAATCTTTTTCATATAATTTTCACCAAAACATTAATTCGGAAAATAGAAGCAACTGCAAATATAATTTATTTGCACACCATAGTTTGGGGTTTGGACGAATTAAGAAGAAAATTATGACATTTAGAAAGGGGAAAATTTCAAAAATCACACGTTTTGCGAATGAAAAGTTAAATATTTTCTTAGATTTGGAGATTCGGCCCCCAGATTAATGATGAAAAAACCACATCTTATATTGGTCTTTTGTTTCATCAACATACTATGCCTATCTGCTCAAGACTATCAAGTTAGCGGATTGGTAAAGGATGGTGGCAACACCCCTATTCCATTCGCCAATGTTTTTTTACTTCAAGTGTCGGACTCAACCATAGTTAAGGGAGCTTCCGCTAATGAACAGGGGTTTTTTAGTATTGAAAGCGTGTCACCCTCCTTATATTGGATTAGTGCAAGTTATATTGGGCAAGCCTCCAAACTTACTGCTATTGATGTTCAGAAAGATGTAAAAATAGGCACCTTAATTATTGAGGAAAATGTTGAAAGTCTGGATGAAGTAATAGTTATTGCAAAAAAACCCGTCATTGAGCGGAAAGTGGATAGGGTCGTTTTTAATGTTGAAAACACTGTGGTTTCAGAGGGAACTACTTGGGACATTCTAAAAAGCACACCTGGAGTTATTATGGTTCAGGATCAATTGCAAATAGGAAGTCAAACACCATCCATATACCTTAATGATCGAAAGGTACAATTATCACAATCTGAAATAAAAGATTTATTGGAAGGTTTTTCAGGCGTAAATATTAAGTCTATTGAGATTATAATAAATCCTCCAGCAAGGTATGATGCTGAGGGAGGACCCATATTAAATATTATAACTAGTAAAAATGTAATACCAGGTTATAAAGGAAGTATTAATGGTAATTATACCCAGGCTATTTATTCAAAATTTAATATTGGCACAAGTCATTATTTTAAGACAAAAAACCTAAATGTTTTTGCAAACTACAGCATAAGCCCAAGGAAGGTTAACAAAAGAACCTTGAGCACCATTAATTATATAGACAATAGTAATACAGTGTTTTCTATTTGGGATACCGATTACAATAGGGTAACCAAATCATTAGGACACAATGCCAATGTTATTTTAGATTATGATATAAATGAGAAGAACACCATCAATTTCACATCAAATTTATCATATTCTCCTAATAAAAGATTCACAAACAGCCTGTTTGGTCAGGCTTATAATGGGTTGAGGCAATTGGATTCCGTTTTGATGACCAACAGTGCTATAGAAAACAACACTAAAAATTTGGCTGTTGATTTAACGTATCTGCACAATTTTGACAAAGAAGGCGCTTCTTTAAGCCTAAATGGTCATTTTACTTCTTATGATGAAACACAAACTCAAGGAGTATCTACTGATTATTTTGACACTTCTGATGTTTTTTTAAGAAACAATAGCTTTGCTACAGATGCAGCACAGGATATTGAAATTATGACACTTCAGGCGGATTATATCACTCCAATTGGCGGCACCATATTTGAAACTGGCGCTAAAGCCTCTACAATACATTCAACAAGTGGCATAGACTTTTTTAATATTTCAGGAGCTAACCAAACTTTTGATCCAAGTTTGTCCGATAATTTTAAGTATGATGAATCGGTCTTGGCGGGGTATGTCAGTATTCTTAAAAATTGGGAGAAATGGACTTTAAAAGCGGGTACTAGAGGGGAGTATACAGATGTAAAAGGAACGTCACTAACTTTAAATGTCACCAATACGCAACGTTATTTTGAGCTTTTTCCAAGCGCCTTTGTTTTATATACCCCTTCAGACAACCATAGTTTTTCTTTTGATTATAGCAGGAAGTTAGGCAGGCCAAGATATGATGATTTAAATCCGTTTAGGTATTTTTTATATGAGAATGATTATACCTT
Organism: Flavobacteriaceae bacterium; assembly: GCA_002746415.1. Taxonomy (GTDB): domain Bacteria; phylum Bacteroidota; class Bacteroidia; order Flavobacteriales; family Flavobacteriaceae; genus Saonia. The sequence continues at coordinate 38,051 of NVXD01000025.1, forward strand.
GGGAAACCCTAATCTTAAATCTTTTTTTTCCCATCAATTTAAATTGGACTATACCTTAAAGGGTGATTACTTTTTCTCTATTTATTATAGGGACAACGGAAATAATATAAGCACGCTTAGTTTTCAAGACAACCAAAATCTAAACCTACAGACATTAAAGCAAAATGTATTGGAAAGTGTTTCTTATGGGGTAGATTTTACCGTAAGTAAATCAATACTTAATAACTGGTATGTGTACTCCTATACCTCTCTTTTTTATGAAGATGAAACTTTTTTAGCGGTTGAGAGCAATGATGCTGTATATACCAATAAGGTAGAGGGCGTGTATTTTCAATTGACCAACTACCTTACATTTTCAAAAGATGGTTCCTTTACAGGCAATCTAGGGTATTATTATTTTTCAGATTTTATTTCTGGAACTTATGTAAAAGGAAAGTCAAGCAACCTTTCTTTTGGGCTTAGAAAGACCTTATGGAAAAACAGAGCTTCAATTTCTCTGTCAATAGAAGATATTCTAGGAAAAGAAAATACAGAGTATACGTCTAAATATCTAAATCAGAACAATTCCTTTTCTCCTATCACTGAGAAACAATATATTCGTTTTGGGTTTAATTATAAGTTTGGAAACTTTAAACTAAGCGATAATGAAAGGAACATTGACAAAAACGAGAGGGAAAGGCTTTAAAGAACAGCTAGTTTTTTAACGTATACCTTTGTGGATAGTTTTGTTAAAGCCAATTCTGAGTTGGTTTTTTCTTTTTCTGTATTTTTGCACACTAAAAAAAATATTTTGCCAAAAATAGGAGACATACAATTACCAGATTTTCCATTGCTTTTAGCCCCAATGGAAGATGTAAGTGATCCACCATTCCGCGCACTATGCAAGGAACAAGGTGCTGATGTGGTGTATACCGAGTTTATTTCTTCTGAAGGGCTCATACGTGATGCCGCCAAAAGTGTTTTAAAATTAGACATCTACGAAAAAGAACGCCCTGTTGGTATCCAGATTTTTGGTGCCAATTTGGATTCTATGTTGCAATCCATTGACATTGTTGAAAAATCCAAACCGGATATTATAGACATCAATTTTGGGTGCCCCGTTAAAAAAGTAGTTAGTAAAAATGCTGGAGCTGGGATTCTTAGAGATATTCCCCTAATGGTGAAATTGACGGAAGAAATGGTAAAAAGAACGCATTTACCTATAACTGTAAAAACGCGCTTGGGTTGGGATACGGATTCTATTAAAATTGTTGAGGTTGCAGAAAGGTTACAAGACGCAGGCATTAAAGCAATTGCCATTCATGGACGGACTAGGGTACAGATGTACAAAGGTGATGCCGATTGGAAACCAATTGCAGCCGTAAAAAATAATCCAAGAATGCATATCCCTGTTTTTGGAAATGGCGATATAGACACCCCAGAAGCAGCAATGAGAATGCGTGATGAGTATGGTTTGGATGGCGCAATGATTGGTCGTGCATGTATTGGAAACCCATGGTTTTTTAAAGAAGTAAAGCATTATTTTAAGACTGGTGAACATGCAGCGCCACCAACTATGGAAGAAAGAGTCACGGCAGCACGAAGACATTTACAAATGGCTATAGATTGGAAAGGAGAAAAATTGGGCGTATTTGAAACCAGAAGGCATTACACCAATTATTTTAAAGGCATACCTGATTTTAAACCCTATCGGATGAAAATGGTGACCAGTGATGATTCAGCAGATGTTTTTGCTGCGTTTGATACCGTATTGGAAAAATTTGGAGATTTTCAATTTGACCCTTCAAGTTAAAATTAGGAAGGACAACAACTATGATACCAATTTTTTGTTGATTCTACTGCTTGCAATTTTAGAAGCAATAACCCCCAATACTATAATAGTTGCCAATACCACAAGAATATTTACAAATTGAAATTCAACCGGGTAGGCAAGAGAAGGTGTTATTTTTAACCAACCAAAAGCCAATTGTGACCAAATTAATATTGCACCCAATAGTACTCCAATAAATCCACCCAAGCTTGTAACTAGAACCCCTTGAACAAAATAAATTCGGCGTAATTCTTTTACTGTTGTTCCTAGGCTGTAGAGTGTTTTGGAGTTTTGTTGCTTGTCCAAAATCATCATGATTATGGCACCAACAACATTAAACAGCGCAATAATAAGCACCAAGGTAAAGATAAGATAGGTGGCTAAATTTTCTGTATTTAACATTCGGTGTAGGGTGCCGTTTAGCTCTTTTCTGTCTTTTAAAACAATGACATCTCCAAAGACTTTTTTTATGTTGTTTCTAATTTCGGAAACACTTGCTGTTTCATCAAGCTTAAAGTTTATTCCAGATATGGTTGCCTCGTCTTTTTCTAGCAGTGCTTGTACCAAAGGTAAATCAGCAAACACATATTTGTTGTCTAAATCATTTTCAATGGCAAAAACACCACTTAGAACTATGGGTAAACGGTTGAAAAGATTATCAAAAGGATTTGTTGAAGAAACTTGTTGGGAAAGGCTTCCCTTTCCTGGTTTGGGGGCTAAAATAGTTAGAGGATTTCTGGGGTCATTGATTGCCAGTCCCAAGAGATTTACAATTCCCCTTCCCGCAACAGCATGGTTTTGGTCTATTTGCCAATGACCATAATAGATGGTGCTGTCCATGAGGGTTGTGGCAATGTAATTAGCATCAATCCCTTTAAGATATGCTACATGACTTTTTTCTTTGTGTGTAAGATAAACCTGTTCCTCTATTTCTTTTGCATAGGATACCACACCAGAAATCTCACTTAATTCTTTTTCTTGTTCCGCTGAAATTGAAAAAAACTTACCAATAGCGGGTTGCGCTTTAAGGTCTGGATCTGTAGACTGACTAAAAGAAAGGCTAAAGGTTTTTAAGCCTGCAAAACCAGAAAGCACAATAAAAAGTGCCATTGAACCAATAACGATGACCAAAAAGGTTACAAAATTAATGATGTTCACTACATTCTGACTGCTTTTGGACCTTACATACCGCTGTGCGATGTAAAAAGGAAAGTTCAAGACCTATATCTTTTTTCTTTTTTCCAATAAATCTCGATCTTCCATAGGGTTTTCGTCCCCTTTTAGTGATTTTTCTATGTTCTCTATATATTCTAAAGAGTCGTCAAGATAGAATAACAGCTTAGGAGTTTTACGCAACTGATTCTTAATTCGTTGTGCCAACTCATGCTTTATCAAGGGTTGGTTAGATTTGATGCCTTCCAATAGCTCGACTGCATTTTTGGTCGGAAAAATACTCACGTATACTTTGGCAATGGATAAATCTGTTGTAACGGATACTTTTGATATGGAAATTAAGGTTCCCTTAAGCCCCCCATCAGTAGCAGCACGTTGTAGTATATCTGCTAAATCTTTCTGCAGTACGCCTCCAATTTTTTTCTGTCGTTGTGTTTCCATGGTACAAAAATACGCAGAATATTGCGTATTTTAGGGATTTAAGACTAAATGGGAATACGTGAACAAGATAGAGCATATAGGAATTGCCGTAAAAGACTTGGAAAGTGCCAACCAATTGTATGAAAAACTACTTGGAATAGGGCATTATAAGGAAGAGGAAGTAGCATCTGAGGGTGTTAAAACTTCTTTTTTTAAAGTTGGGTCTAATAAGGTGGAATTACTGGAATCTTTGGATGAAAATGGACCAATTGCCAAGTTTATTAAAAAAAAGGGTGAAGGAGTACATCATATTGCTTTTGCCGTGGATGATATTGCTGCCGAAATGAAAAGGCTGGCTAATGAAGGCTTTACTCTTTTAAACGAATCGCCAAAAAAAGGAGCAGATAATAAATTAGTGGCATTTGTACATCCAAAAAGCTGCAATGGTGTGTTGATAGAACTGTGTCAAGAAGCACCTCCTCAGCCCACTCCCAAAGGGAAATAAGAATAGCGATTTTATTGGAGATTAGCAGCTTTATTTTTTGCAACCTTTTAAAAATAGTAGTAGTTTTGCATCCGCTAGTAAAGCCGGTCCTATAGCTCAGCTGGTTAGAGCACCTGACTCATAATCAGGGGGTCCCTGGTTCGAGCCCAGGTGGGACCACAAAGCCTTCAACGTAAGTTGGGGGCTTTTTTTATGTTATAAAGAAGAAGACCCAGTATATTTTAAACAAAAGCTTTAATTAAAGCACATGAATTTAAGATAAAACAACCTTCCCACCATTTTCCGCAGCGGCATAAACCGCTTCAATTACTTTCATGTCCTTCAAGCCTTCTTCACCCCTAATATGCATGGGTAATTCTTTGTTTTCAAGGAGTAGTTTTCCAATGCCGTCTAATTGGGCAGCTTGTTGATTAATCACAGGAAAATTAAATTCACCATCGCTAGACCGCCCCCTAAAAGGTCCATAACTTACCGCTGGTGTTAATTCAAAAAAGCCTGTATTTGTGGAAGCATAAAAC
>NVXD01000026.1 GCA_002746415.1 Flavobacteriaceae bacterium
ATAGTAAATTTAACCACAATGGAATCGATTTTAAGCACTTAGTTTACTATGCTCACTTTCATCCGTTTTTAGTGGTTCACTTTGACCGTCCTTTCCAACAGATGGCTCAATTCAATTAATAAACAGAGGTATAATTAACGATTATCACCTTGCATCAGTAGGAGCAAAAAATATGACGGACAAGTTAGAATCTTTAAAATCTGAATTAAAGAAAAGATATAATACAGAATCGAATGTTTACTACGATGACGTGTTCGAATTGACCGACCATATTCTAAATAGAATTACTGAATGGATAAAAACTGGACAAATTGAAAGTAATATTGAGGCTAAGATTTATATGTCAAGTCTCGATAATCAGCTAACATATTTGAACAACTGCCTTGAAGAATTGGACAGAGAGTTTGTGGAATAAAAAGCTCTACGACAAAGGTGTATAGTTAATGGCAGTTTTGTGCTAAAATTCGATGTTTTATCATTTAATAAACTAAGTGCTATATCGAAAGTTAAGCGCTTCGTAATCTGCCACTAACTATCTTCCGATAGCTATCGACTCTAAGAGTGAATTAAAAAAGAAAGTGAAATTTAAAATGGCTGAAGTTGGTCTGTTTTGAGTTAAAATAGTTAATTTCATAGTAAGAAAGCTTAAAAAGCTGTAGAAGGTGTCCTATTAGGACTCCTGATTAAGAAAATAGACTATAATATACTGGTTTTTAGAGGTGTGTGAATAGGAGTTGAACTCTGCCACCCAGACTATTTAAACGTGATTTGCTTCCATATTTTTCATATATTTGCACGTAAACATAATTATAATACATCATTGTATCATAATTAAAACACAGCAACAAGGCATAATTTTAATACAGCGCTCTAGCATAAATAGCGTCTCAATACTCTTACTATGTCAACACCAAGTGAAAAACTGGCAGCCTCTCTTAAAATACTGCATGATTTACAAGAAAAGAATAATGTAGTAGCCATAAAGGCATCTCAAATAAGTAGAACTCACAAAGAACGTCTCATCAAAAATGGATTCCTGAAAGAGGTAACAAAAGGGTGGTATATCTCCAGTAATCCGAACGAAATTGCAGGAGATAGTACATCTTGGTACACTTCTTATTGGCAATTCTGTATAGAATATCTTCAGGAAAAATATGAGGGTGAATATTGTATTTCAGCCGAGCAATCTATTTTAATCCATGCAGGGAATAATACTGTTCCTACCCAGCTTATTGTTCGAGCCCCAAAAACTTCCAATACTATTGTAGAGTTGCTATATGATACTTCTCTTCTTGCCATGAAATCACCCTTGCCAAAAACAGCAGAATTGATTGAAATAAATGGGATTCGTATGTTGGCATTATCATCTGCGCTTATTCATTGTTCTCCAACGATGTACCATAAAAATCCAAATGAAGTGAGGTTGGCTTTAGCTCAAGTTATTGATTCTTCGGAAATATTAGAGCAATTGTTAGATGGTTCGCATTCTGTTATTGCAGGAAGATTGGCGGGTGCTTTCCGCAATATAGGGCAAACCCGTATCGCCAATGATATTATTAAGGCAATGAAATCCGCTGATTATGATATTCGTGAAATCGACCCTTTTGAAAATACACTCGCCGTTGCACTTTCCTTTAGAGAACGGTCACCATATGCCAATAGAATAAAATTAATGTGGCAGGAATATAGAGAAGTAATTATAAAGTATTTTCCAGAAGAACCAAAGCTACCAATATCAAAAGAAAAATACCTTAAAGCCATTGATGAAATATATAAAACAGATGCTTACCATTCCCTTTCCATAGAGAGATATATAGTGTCAATAGCGCTTATTGAAAAGGTTAAAGGGGGTAAATGGAACACGAACACCAATGAAGAAGATAGAAAACAGAGAAACGCGATGGCAGCAAGAGGTTATTGGCAAGCTTCAATCGCTGTAAAAAATAGTATCTCTAAAATATTAAATGGGGAGAATTCAGGAAAAGTTGTGAACGATGAACATCAGGATTGGTATAGAGAGCTATTTGCTCCAAGCGTTGCATCAGGACTATTAAAGCCTTCTGATTTAGCTGGGTATAGAACCAATCAAGTTTATATATCCCAATCTAAGCATGCTCCTTTAAATAAAGATGCCCTACGTGATGCTATTCCTATGCTATTTGAGTTATTGGAAAGTGAACAACATTCAGGAGTTCGTGCAGTACTAGGCCATTTCATTTTTGTATACATACATCCTTATATGGATGGAAATGGAAGGATGGGAAGATTTCTTATGAATACAATGTTTGCATCAGGTGGATATCCCTGGACTGTTATTCCTGTAGAAGAACGGGACAACTATATGAAATCACTTGAAATAGCTAGTGTAGAAGGGAATATTGAGCCTTTCGCCAAATTCATTTCTAATTTAGTCGATAAAACCATGAAAGGAATACCAGTTGCAAAAATTAAATAGCTAAATAGTCTGGGATGAATAGCACTAAGTAGGTATGGCAGTTTTTCTATTTAAATTAAATAATGTTGTTTTGTTGACAAAAAAAAGAGTGATGGCGACTGCTCGGTAAGTGAATTAAAAGACTATGTGAAACTTAAAATAGGAGTGAGTGGAACTAAACTATTATTCAGTCCTTATCAATTAAAATCAAATTTTATTAAAATAGGGAGCTATTCGGTGAGTATATAAATTATATGTAGAGAAGAGTTCCCGTATACTGTCGTTTCAGGAACTGGTTCTGGTCTTTATACGTCCGAGTGACCACATAGCTGCGAAAAGTATTAACCTTTGGCCTTATGCCAAAAATAGCTATAGCCTTAAACTCCTCAGTGGAGTCCCATCTAGAATTTTAGTTTTTTGTAATATTTCCTTTGAATGAGATTCGCTGACCATTTTCCCTTAAAATTCCTTGACATTCAAAATCATAGTTTATTAAAACGGAGGTAATTAATTTATTTACTTTTGTTAGTACTTTTGTTCATGTTTTTAATTTTCATTTGAAAAATGAGACCGCGTTATTTTTAATAATGTAAGCAACCCGTTATTGTCTATGTAATTCAAATCTGATGCCAGCTTGAGTGCTTTCTCCATGAAAAATATTAGCATCGACCGAATCTACAATAAAGCTCCATGAAATACCATAACTAATATAATCAAGTACCAATCTTCCATCTGAATATGTCATTTTTGAAGGACTATCCTCCACCATCCACCCTTCATTCCTCCTAAAAATATTATACTCGCGTGAAGGGCTTTCTCCATTTGCATCAAAAATTATGCGATCATCTTGATAAAGTGATCCATCACTTTCAAGATAAAAACGATTTATCCATGTTCCCTGATAATTAAAGGCTACTTCTTTTACAATGGCATTTACGGTTTCGCTCTGGGTAAAACCCTCTTTGTTCACTGTAATGTCAAAAGAGAAACTTTCTTCGTTGTCAGAAAGGGATTTAAACTTGACGTTTTCCCCATTTTGGGAGACCAATTGCACGTTGCTATTAGATATATTTGAAATTGTTATATCCTCGGTCTCTAATTCCACACTCTCCTCTGTATCTTCAAAACTTGGTATTTCGCCCATAAGTTTGGCAAAGTCGCCCCAAGCGGATTGTAATTGATTATAAGAATTTAAAAACAGACTTGTTTCTGGTGAAACTTCAGCATCCGTAGACCTTATGGCTCTAAACCTTGCGTCTATATTCAGGGCATTTTCAATACCACTGCTAAATTCGGCAGTTAAAACCAAAAAAGTGGCTTTGGTGAGTACCCAATTTGAGTAGAGGAATTCGGATAATTTTGAAAATAAACCAGTTACGGCAGGTATCACTTCCGTAATTAGAACATATATTGCTGTTACAATAACCAAGGTTGTACCAACAGCAACTAAGCCAACAGCAGCTGGCCCCAAAACCAATATACTTTTAGAAAGAAGACCAAGTGCGGTGGCATATGCTATTATTTCTGCCATTTCTTTGAGACTAGCACCCAATTGCACGGATGAACTTGCAAGGTTTTTTGCCGTACAACTATAGAATTCTTTGAAATCTGTTTTGGGGCATTCCGATTGATTGCCCTTGCGGACCAGCGTTGTGGGGGCATCGTATATTGTTGAAACATTTTCCTTAAAGGCCTTAAAAATGTCCTTGTTAGCTTGATAAAATAAAGCCACCTCCTCTTTTTGTACAGTGCTTAAGGAATTGTACAAGGTCATCACTTCGTTTTTAAATGATGTGGATGTTTCCAGTTCATTGGGGGCAGGAATCGATAGAGCCTCAATCTGATCATCAAAAGTTGTAAAGACATTAGAAATCAATGCTTCTTCATTGGCAACAGTGGTTTTGGTTACATTAAACTGTAGTGAGCCCAGATCTAGCGTAAGGTCATATTTTCCGCTTTCAATTTCGGGTATCACAAAAACGAGGGTACTGTCCGTGACCCTATTTAATTGTACGACCTTGCCCCCAAAAGTTGCATTGTAGGATTCTTTAAGTATAATGGATGAAGTTTTTGTGATGCTTACAAATTCAAACGGATGTACATTAGAGTTTTCAACGGACCCCTGATTTATTGATTCAACAACCTGATCAGGCTCTGAAGGGCTATCATCTTTCTTACATGTTGTAAACAGGCTTATGCAAAAAAGTGTAAGTATAATTAGTGTAATTTTTCTCATCGTTTTTTTTTCATGTTTGTAAATCTTAGTAGATGCCTAGATTTATTTTTCTCATATTAATTATATTTTATTATTCTAGGACTCTTGTCTTTCATTCATTTAATATATAGGAATAAAGCTCTCAGATTTAATGCTGTAATTTTTTATAAAAATAATATTTTAAATAAAGTGTCTGTTTTTACTTTCTTGTAACAATTATCCATAAATTTGACGAATCCCCCTGCATATCTAAAGTTCTGAATTTAAGTGTATTGTTGTCAATTATTTCGTAATAGGCACTATCATTTCCAGTACAATTAATTTTTCCTTCTTCAAAAGAAATTATTTGTAAATTTTCCTCTGTTTCCGCCCCATTTGAGGTACTTAGTACAGGTCCTAGTCCCGTTGTACATGATGGCTTATATTTTTTAGAAATGAAATAATTTATTTCTGTATAAGAAGTTTCTGAAATTGTAATTTCATAACTAGTACTCTTTCTTTCCTCTTCAGGGTATTCTGCGTCACATATAGTTTTAGTAGAGTACCAGTCTCCTAGGTAGGCATCAGTAACCATCCAAATGCCTATAATGTCAAATTCATCTGAACTTGCGTTAAAAAAAACAGAAGAACTTTCAATAGTAGTTCCATCTGCCTTTTTAATAATTGCCTTAACAGTTTGCGGGTCTGTATTTTCACCAAGTGTCCATAATACTTCTGCAAAACCATTTTCATCAGTTAAAATACTTTCATTATCCACAGTTCCATTACCTTGGGTAACTGAAAAAGATACATGGATATTACTCAACGTATTCTCAAATTTGTCTTTAACCAAAACTTTTAGAGGTTCTGTGAGTTGCTGTCCTTGTACTCCAGTTTGGTTGTTTCCAGAAACAATCTCTAAAGCTCCTGACAAATCATCTTCTGAACTTGCGTTAAAAGTAAGAGGAGAACTTTCAATAATAGTTCCATCGGCTTTTTTTATAATTACCTTAACAGCTTGTAGGTCTGTATTCTCACCAAGTGTCCATAATACTTCTGCAAAACCATTTTCATCAGTCATCACACTTTCATTATCCACAGTTCCATTACCCTGTGTAACTGAAAAATATATAGGAACATTACGGAAAGTATTCTCCAATTTGTCTTTAACCAAAACTTTTAAAGGTTCTGTGAGTTGCTGTCCTTGTTTTCCTGTTTGGTTATTTCCAGAAACAATCTCTAAAGTTTCAGGAGCGTTCCATACTGTTTCTTCAAAATTATCATTTCTTGAAAAATCGGCAACATCATATCCAAAAATGGTAATATCAACGCCTGTTTTGACATCCAAACCAGCATTTATGCTTGAGTCCCAATCTAAAGATGGTGAAGCAATATTAAAAGTAAAATCTTCTGTCATTTTTGGTTGACAATATGGTCCAATAACCCCATAAAACTTAACACTTACTCTTGGTGTAATTGTTAAATTCTGAGTAATATTAACTTCCCCTTCCATATTGATTGGTTTTGGTGTTAAGCTTGAGTTTAAATCAAAATTCCCTGACCAACTATCATTTTCGTATTTTGCACTTGTAGAAAATATATAGTTATTGGTTAGACCTGTGTTAAAATCAAAACTTGAGTTTATGTTAGCACTTAATTCTGCAACCAATGTCGTTTTGACAATTACTACAACAGGAACACCTGTAACAGGAAAAGTGATTTTTTTTTCTATGTCTGCCAGTGTTTTGCTCAATTCTGGTAGACTTACGCCAGCACTTGCATTTAATGACAGGTTTAAATCTAGATTAAGTTCTGCATTGTTTGTTTTAAAATCTAAATAGTCTAAACCTCCAAAAAGACTATACTCTCCCTTAAAAGAAAAGTTTGGATTGAAAGTGGCTGTTCCATCAGTTATTTTAAATGTTAGAGCACCCTTTTCATAAAGAACAGTGTTAGAAAAGTCAAATTCAAATCCATTTTCAGAAACCTGAACGCCTTTTGCTAAGTAATTTATTTTATACTTTTCATATTTGATATTACCTATTTTTGCACTATTGGACAAGTCTGTATTAAATTCAATAACGGCATCTTTGAAAACGTCCTCCATATTTGCCTGAACTGTTTGCATCGTAATTGTATTTCCATTTGTGGATGCACTAATTACTTTACGTAAAAAACCTTCTCCTATGTTACCGACTATGATGTCATCGATACCTATTTCCGGCAGGTCTCCAGAAAATTCTATTGAATAAATACCATTTGATAAATCAGTGTCAGAACTTGTAATTTGAGAGTTATCCTTTAAAATAGCAACAACATTTTCTTGATTTTCTGTATGTTGTTCTTCTTGATTTTCATTTTTGTTGGCAATTTCCTTACTACAGCCGTTTAATAAAAGTAGAACTGTAAAAAGTAGTGTTAGTTTTTTCATATTGTTTTTTTTAATGCATGTCAGGAATTTAAATGATGTCGGGACATTATAAAAATATAATAGGAACCTTTATAAAGTTGATTAGGTCCTGTTAAGGCCCTAAATAAATGCGTATATTCCTTTAACTATCTACAAATCTATTAGTATCAAATTAAATGTATATTTATATTGCAGTCAATCCCCCTAGAGGGGGATATTTGAAGTTTTAATAAGGCTCTTAATATTGCGCTTCAATAATTACAATGGTTCCTTTTCCTTTTTCAGAAGTATCTATTTGTAACGATCCGTTTATAAGGGTAACTCTGTTTTCAATATTTTTTAGTCCCAAACCCTTTTTTCTGTTTTGGTAATTAAACCCTTTACCATCATCTTCATAAACCAAACTAAAAGCTCCGTTATTTTCACCAATAAATTGAAAGAATACATTTTTAGCTCCACTATGTTTTGCAGCATTTTGTAGCAGTTCTTGTGAGATTCTATACAAATGGGTCGTAATTTCTATATTGTCTATTTTGGGCCATTTATGAAAGTAGATATGTACTTCCTGTGTGTCTGATGAAAACAAATGGCACATTTCTTTTAATTCATCACGCAATTCATCATTTTTAACCATTGGAGTTACCAAGCCATGACTCAAGGTTCTAACGGCTTCTATGGTTTGATTCACTATTTTATACAACTCTAAATTTTCTTTTTTTACCTTTTGTTTGATAATTGCCATATTGGCGCCAATTAAATCGTGAAGTTCCCTACCTATTTTATTTCGTTCCTCCTCTTGCCCTTTTACCATAGAAACAATCATTCCTCTTTGATGCCCTCTCTGTTTTTCTAATAGAATGGTCCTGTCTTTATACACATTTAAAGCTTCTCTTCCCATTAAGAACATAAAACAAAAGATCTCAATGAAGGAACTGGTCAAGAGATTATTAAACACATTGGGAGAATCTTCAAGAAGGCCAATGTTAGGAAGGATTACATCTACAAACGACGACAATACAAAAAGGCCATAAATAACAAATAACGGCTTGGCATTTTTATCTTTTTTAGCAATATTTTTTATCAATAGAATGGGTTGCAATAGCAGAACCAATCCAGACACTATCATGATGTAAAAATGGGTAAAATACATAACTTTACTCAATCGAACAGGAGGGAAAAGGTTCAATAGAATCAATGCGGCCATACCATAAATAAAGCGATACATCCACTTCCATAACACTTTGTTCCTCTCTTTGACCGGAGTAAGGGCATTTAAAAACAAGGGGAGAAAGAAAACCATCAGAAAAGCTCCGACAATATCCACTATAGTTGTAAAATCTGTGGTATCACTTTCAAAAAACAGGAAGTAATCTCCAATCTGTGATCCTATAAAAAAACCAAATCCTAAGTTGGCAAAGAAATAGTATAAAAACAGTTTTAAACGGACAAATAAATACAAGCTCAACGAAATACTCAATGCAAATAAAAAAACACCCCTCCAAAACCAAATAAGCATTCTATTTTTCTGAATGACCTCCTGAACTTTATCATTGGTCATTAAAAAAGTGGTTGCACGCAGAGGTCTATACAAATGTTGAAAACGCATAATTACTGAAGAAGTTTGCTTAGCAGCAAGCCTAATCTTTATTGGGTATCCTATACTTTTGATATGCTTGTTGCCAACAGGTCTCATGATTCCCGTTTCACAAATATTTTTAATTGAAGAACCGACCACTAAAAACACATCAATCTTATGTATATGATGGTATGGTATAAAAACAACCCTTTCCAACACTTCATCATATGGGTTTGTTATATCATATCGCAACCATTGAACATGTTTATTTGAAGGGAAGGCTAAAACACCTGAAAACGTATTCCAATCGGCAGTTAACACCTCATCAATGCTTAAATCATGGGAGGTGTCCTCAAAATGAAGACTATAATCTTTTAGGTTTATTTGCGCCTCTTTTCTATCTATTGTTAACGTATCATTAGCAAAAGCAAAAAAACTTTGTACGCATAAAATTAAAATCGCCAGTGGTTTCTTCATTGAACGTAATTATCAAAGTAGTATCTAATTAATTCTCCTGTTGTTGATAGTTCTAACTTTTTACCGATATTTTTTCGATGGGTCTTAACAGTATTGTAACTTATAAAAAGTTTTTTTGCTATTTCCTTGTTATTTATCCCATTCGCTATTAACGCAACTATTTGTTCCTCCTTAGGGGTTAGAAATTTACCTCCCTTATTTATGATATTGAGTGTTTCTTTAGCTTTTTTAGAATAAAACTCCTTTCCTAGTAATAGTTGTTCAACAGCAATGATTATTAAGTCATGGTCATCCTTTAAGATATATCCTTCAATATGTAGGGCTTTACACTTTTTGATTACTGAAAGTTTATTATGCATTGTAATAACCAATATAGGAGTTGTTGGGTACGTTAACTTGACAGAGTTTAATAACTCAAAAACATCCTCATTTGGTAGCTCAATGTCACTTATCATTAGGTCATAAGAACTAATATCTGTTTTTTGTTGGACAAGCTCCTTAATACTCGTGAACTTATCTAGGGCCAAATTTGAAAAATGATCTTTTAAAATCTTACCCAAGCCTTCTGAAAATAGAGAGTGATCATCTAGTAAGAGTATTTTCATGCAATGGTATTTGTTATTTTACTCAAGGCCAACTTTATGCACTTGGAACTAAATTTTTAGCTTTGGAAATTCAGCAGGATTTTTAAGCAACCAAATCATTTTATGATTATTAATAATAACTATAATATTCTAAGATAACAAACCCTTAGCTTTCATAAAGAATTTATTCGCTAGGTAGGTATAGATTTCGGTTGTTTAGGTTAAATTAGCACCTCTTAAAAGCTAAGAGTTCCTGATAATCGTGGCGTTATTCAATAATAATTCTTGAATTACTTTACTAGTTAGATGTCTGAACTGGCAGAAAAATCATTGACCGGAGTATATTCGTTCCTGGAGTGCAGTCCAAAGAATAAAGGCAATAGTTTTTCAAAAAACCCATTATCAAAGTTTAATTAAGGCATCAATCCAATTGATTCCATTTAAACTTAAAATCAAAGGGGGGAGTAAAAAGGCTTAAAAGTCACCTATTCGGTGAGCACAAAACATTAAGGGATTCAAAACCCCTATATATAAGCAATTCAAGAGATAGGTTCGATTCTCCCCGGCACTAAGAGTGAATTTAAAGTCAGGAGTTAGACTAATTTGAGTTAAAATGGTTAATTTTGAGAGTAGAAAGCTTAATAAGCTGTAGAAGGTGTCCTAATAGGAGTCCTGATTAAGAAAATAAACTATAATATACTGGTTTTCAGAGGTGTGAGAAGTGGAGTTGAACTCTGCCACCCCGACAACCTAGAAATAGGTACTATCAAAAACACTGTTAATCGTATGATTATCAGTGTTTTTTTTTGTTTTTACGCATTTTGTTTAATACCAAATAGAAGCATTTAAAACCATTTAATAGGTGTGCAATTCGGTGTGCAATGTTTTACCAAAAAATGCACTAACTTTATGAGACTTTGAAACGTGATTTGACTTTCGAATTAGCAAATTATTGTTTAACCAAAGTCACGTAAAATGAAGACAACAAGTACCTTTTCCATTTCTTTCTTTACTAGAAAATCAAGAAGCATTCCTAATGAACTTTCCGTCTATGCACGTATAAACGTAAATGGCAAAAGAGCCGAAATTAGTTTAAAAAGGTGTGTAAATTCTTCACATTGGGATTCCATCAAAAATAAAGGCAGGGGAAATTCAGAAAACATAAGAGCTCTGAACGGTTATTTAGACCCAGTATATGGTAAAACTCCAGTGCCACAAACAGCTTGTAGAAGAGGATAAAATAATAACCTCGAATGCTATTAAGTCCCGATATTTAGGGGAAGATGATAACAGTAAAACATTAAAAGAATTAATAGCCTATCACAACACTAACATGGTTCATGTGCTAAAAGCTGGAACTATGAAGAGCTACTATACCACAGAAAAGTACTTGCAAAAGTTTTTGCTGAAGGCAAGAAAAGAGAAAGACCTTTACCTAAAACAATTGAATTTTAGGTTTATCACAGATTTTGAGCATTACCTACGGAATTATAAAAACTCTAAAGAGGAATATGTTTTAGGCAATAATGGCGTGATGAAACATTTAGAACGTTTAAAGAAAATAATAAACCTTGCCCTAAAGCTAGAGTGGATGACTAAAAATCCATTTACCCAATTTCAGCTAAAATATAATAAATACGATAGGGCATTTTTAACTTTAGAAGAATTACAAACTATAGAAAACAAAGCGTTTGGAATTCCTAGAATGGAACTCATTAAAGACTTATTTGTGTTTAGCTGTTACACAGGATTATCTTATGGTGATATGATAGGGTTAACAAGTAATAATCTATGCTTCGGACCGGTTTTGCAGGAAAACTGTAATGTTATTAAAAGTCAGATAAAACAAAGTATTTCACGCTGACCTTTCACGATACACAGCAGGTGTTATTCCTGTTTCTCTCTTGAAAAGATAACTCATATAAGAAACATGTTCAAACCCTGATCGATAGGCAATTTCAAACAAAGGTAAATCTGTTTCTTTCAATAATTCCTTGATGCGGTTTACTCTAATTCGTTGCATTTCCTTATAAGGCGTTCTGCCTATTAAATCTGTAAACCTTTTTTCAAAAACCCTCCTTGACATGGGAACGAATGCGAGAATATCATCTATGTTAAATGTACCGCTGTTCGCATTTTCAAATATATAATGCATGGCCTTCGAAATGTGTGGATCGTCAATAGCAACAGTATCACTTGACCTTCTTTTCTTTATGCCCAAAGGCTTAATTCTGTGGGCCAATTTACCAAGGTCTTTCTTAGCAATTGCTGATTCTAATAAGGATGCTGCTACATAACCAGTTTTGTAGGTGTCCGGAATGATACTAGAAAGAGGAGGTGAGCAAAGTTCACATATCAAAGGGTCATTGTCAACCCCAATTACAGCCACTTCTTCTGGGACCATATATCCCAATTTGTTACATGAGTCTATGATTAGACGACCCATTAAGTCGTATCCAGCAAAAATTCCTATTGGTTTTGGGAGTGTTTTGAGCCAGTTTTGAATCTTTTCCTGTTGTTCTAGCCAATTCAATTTCAAATAGTTTGCCGATGAAAAAGTATGGCACTGAAACCCCTTTTGATTTAAATCCTCTTCAAAATAGTCTCGTCTCCATTTTGACCAATTGAAACCGCTACCTGCAAACCCAAAATTCGTAAACCCACACTCATTTAAATGTTTTATAGCCAAAGTTGCAATCGATTTATCGTCAGTTTCCACCCATGGTATTCCAGGTATTAGGTTAGCTGCGCTAAGGTCGATTGTAGGTAAATCACATTTGGTAATTAATTCCGCCATAGACTTATTTTCAATCCGAGCTATTATACCATCACTTTTCCAAGACAATATCCATTCCGGATTTGGTTCGCCTCTGCTATATTCACCAAGAAACACATCCCAATTACCATGCTCTTTTATATAACCATAAATGCCCTTGATGATACCACGTGCATACTCATTTGAAGTTTCCATAAGTAAGGCTACTTTTAGGTTTTTATTATATGCATTATTTCTAAAGTGTTGTTTCATTTTTTTTAATTATGGAGTATTATAAAAATTAATTTATTAGCTATATTGTACTGATAACAACTTGTTAAGCGTATTATTTAAGACTTTAGTCATTGGTAATATATCTAAATCGAATATACAAATATCTTATTTTATTCATCAAATATATAATGTAATTTTGAGGTATTATTATAATTTTAATTGACAATAAACGATATGAGCAACGAAAACAAAATCAATATAGCAATAGTGGGTTTGGGATTTGGAGCGGAATTTATACCTATTTATCAAAAATATAATAGTACCAATCTTGTAGCCATCTGCCAACGGAACAAGAAAAAAATGGATGAGATTGGTGATGCGTTTGGTATTGAGAAAAGATATACTTCATACGATGAATTGCTATTGAATCCGGAGATAGATGCTGTTCATATCAATACGCCAATTCCCGAGCATGGTAAACAATCCATCAAGGCATTAAAGGCAGGAAAGCATGTAGCATGCACTGTTCCTATGGCAACGACAGTAGCAGAGTGTGAGGAGATCGTTAGGCTAACGAAAGAGACGGGGCTTACGTATATGATGATGGAGACCGTAGTATATGCGCGGGAATTTCTCTTTATGAAAGAGATGTATGAGAATGGGGATTTGGGTAAAGTTCAGTTCTTAAAAGCGAGTCATCAGCAGGATATGGAAGGTTGGCCTGGATATTGGCCAGGACTTCCTCCAATGCATTATGCAACTCATTGTGTAGGGCCTGTTCTTGCATTGACACGATCTGAAGCAGAGTATGTATCATGTTTTGGGTCTGGAACAATCTGTGAGGAAATGCATGCTCATTACAATAGCCCATTTGCTGTGCAAACCACACATATCAAGTTCAAAGACTCTGATGTGAGTGCTCAGGTATATCGGTCACTATTTGATGTGGCACGTCAGTATCGTGAAAGTTTTGAAGTCTATGGATCTAAGAAATCAGTAGAATGGCCACTCATAGAACATAGACCACTAATCGTACACACCGGAAAGAAGCCTGAAGCTGAAATACCGGAAGAAGTAAACTGCCCTGATTTTGCAAAACTGTTGCCTGAAGAAATACAAGCGTTTACCACCGGTGGCGTATATGATTCAGATGATAACCAGCACCTCTCTTTTACCCAAGGAGCAGGCCATGGTGGATCGCATCCACATTTGGTTCATGAATTTGTTGATGCGTTACGCAACAATCACCAACCCTATCCGAATGCGATTCAATCAGCGAACATCACTTGCGTAGGGATTCTGGCTCATGAATCCGCATTAAAAGGAGGGGAGATCATCAAACTACCAGAATTTACATTTTTGTAAACGGAACTGAAAAATTACACATAATATATTCAACTACTATGAAACTATTATTTTACACAGGCAAACAGCACCATCAATTATTCAAAAATCTCTTGGTATTGCTATTCATTGGAATGCTGGTAGCTTGTAATAGGCAACCTGAAAAGACAATTTCTGATAAATTTTATGCTGTTAAGGAAGAAGGGACGATCAGAGTTTATCGGGAAGGACAGAAATTGGCACTTGTGACGCAGCAAGCAAAATCTGATCACCGACCTTTTATCCATCCCATCTTAGCTCCAGATTCGGAAGCCGAATTGACACAGTACAGCCCTGGGCATCATAAGCACCAGACTGGATTGTATTGGGGATTTACCAGAGTAAATGGAACTGAGATAGAGCCAGACACATTAAAAAAGTGGTTCTACAAAAAGGACAAGCCAGGTAGAATAAAGAAGCAAACAGGGTTGGATTATTTTCATCATCCAGAAGATGGTTATTGGAAAAGGGTGTCCCTGGATTTATTGAATTCAGAAGGAAAAAAGATCAAATGGCAAACGGTGTACCATATGATGAACGAGGAGAAAGAACCCATTCTAAAAGAAACCCAAACGTGGGTATTTGAAGAAAAGGATGGTAAGTTTCTGATGTCATTAGAATGGGGTGGAGAGGCATTAATAGATATTACCATAAATGAGTTTAATTATGGAGGTATGTTTTTGAGAATGCCCTGGAATAAGGGGATTGAAGGTGAGGTCGTGAATGCTGCTCGTCAGCGAAATAAAAAAGCAGAAGGCCAGCGAGCGATGTGGGTAGATGTTGGTATGGAAATAGAAGGGCTGGACAAGTGGGGACATATTGCCATCTTTGATCATCCTGAGAATGATGGCTTTCCACAACCATGGAGAGTGGACGGTCAATTGGGTATAGGTCCGGTAAGGGCAAGAATGGGAGATTGGCATATTAAGAAAGGAGAAACGGCTACTTTTTTACACCAAGTGGTGGCTTATTCCGGTGAGCACAACGATGTAGAAATAAACGACCTCTGGGCTGATTATGTTGAGGATGATGGTATGTACAATAAAGCTGTTCTTTGGGGAATAGCTCAGAAAGAAGGGAAAGAAGCCAAATTTTTGTCTCCTCAGGAAGCCGTTGATGAAATGACTATCAAAGATGGTTATGCGGTCAATGCCTTTGCTGCGGAACCTATGATTACACAGCCTATGGCTTTTTGTTGGGATGACAAAGGAAGGATGTGGATCGCTGAAAATAGGGACTATGAGTCCAGAGGCGATGGATTCTCAAATTCAGGAGATAGTCGAATATTGATTCTAGAAGATACAGATAAAGATGGTGTGGCAGATAAACGAACGGTCTTTTTAGAAGGCATTCCATTTCCTTCGGCTATTGCTGTAGGTTTTGATGGACTCTATTTGGGTGCTCCGCCCAACTTATTATTTGTTCCAGATGCTAATGGAGATGACAAAGGGGATAAAGATGATATAGAAGTTCTTCTGACTGGATGGGGCATTCGGGATAGACACGAAACAATCAATAGTTTGCACTGGGGACCAGATGGTTGGCTCTATGGATTAGAGGGTTTTGCAACGCCATCTAAAATAAGAAAACCAAAGGGGAAGGGCCGTATTTATGGTCCAAATGAGGCTTTCCCGGAAGATTTGTTGGAAGCCGATGGTGTAGATATCAATGGTGGAGTTTGGCGCTACCATCCAACCAAAGATCGATTCGAAGCAGTAGCGCATGGCTTTAGTAATCCGTGGGGAATAGATTATGACGCAAAGGGTCAGTTATTTATTTCGGCATGCGTGATTCCACATATGTTTCATGTAATCCCCGGTGGTATCTACCACCGTCAGGGTGGGCAACATTTTAATCCTTACGTATATCGTGATATTCGGACAATTGTTAATCATTCACATAGCTCTGCTCACGGTGGGGCCAGAATCTATCAGTCTGATGCATTTCCAGACGAACAACAAGGCCGACTTTTTATGGCGAATATCCATGAGCACGCGATTCTCTCGGATATACTATCAACAAATGGGTCTGGATTTACGGCAAGTCATGGCGAGGATTTTATGTTGGCCAATAATGCACAATGGATTGGATTTAGTATGGAGGTTGGTCCAGAGGGTGGTCTATATGTCTTGGATTGGCATGATGCAGATATCTGCGGAAAAGAGGTGCTAAACAAAGAGACAGGGAGAGTTTTTAGAATTATGCCTGAAAATTCTTTGGCAAAAGATTGGCCTGGTAGATATGAAGATCTAAATCTTTCTTCAGATGAAGAACTCGTCGAATTACAATTACAAACGAGTGACTGGCACGCGCGTAGAGCCAGAGTGATATTGCAATATAGAGCAAGCAAAAACGGCATCAGTGAAAAAGCCTCTAATCGTCTTAAGGAGCTTTTGAAAAATGAATCAAATCAAGATTATAGATTAAGAGCATTATGGACAATACATGTTTCAAACTCAATCGGCACGGAGGGTTTAACCAAATTGTTGTATGATAAGGATGAATACATCCGCGCTTGGGCCATCCAGTTACTATGTGAAGATAAAGAGGTGTCAAATAAAACCTTGAGCCGTTTTGTTGAAATGGCGAATTCAGAGAAATCATCGGTTGTCAGAATGTATTTGGCAGCAGCTTTACAAAGGATAGATGAAGACAGTCGATGGAAGATTGCAGAAGCACTGGTGACATATGCCGATGATGTCGATGATCCAAACATTCCATTTATGCTTTGGTTTGGTATCGAACCACTTGTTTCAAAAGATCCTGCCAAGGCTTTAGTTATTGCTTCCAAAAGTCAAATTCCTATGGTTACCAATCATATTTCCAGACGATTGGTAGACGCTGATCTTTTAGAGGAGTTAACTACTTCTCTGGGAAGTTCAACAGGTAATAAGTTGGATTTACTGAAAGGAATGCTAGATGGCATGGAAGGTAGGGTAGATATTAAGGAGCCATCGAATTGGGCTAGGGTCTATAGCCAATTGAAATCAGACAAACAACTTGCTGCAATTTCGCTTTTGATTGCTCAGTATTATGGAAATGCTACGGCGGCTACAGAAATGTTGTCCTTGTTAAAAAATGAAGTTGCGAATGTTGAAGAGCGAAAAAATGCGATCAATAGTTTGGCTGCGCAACAGCGAAAAGAATTGATCAACTTGCTACCTGGGTTATTGGAGAATAAGAATCTACGGATTGAAGCGATTAGAGCGGTGGCAAGTTTTAGTCAAAGTAACTTGGGACAACTATTGCTGAAAAAGTATGATGGTTTTAATTCTCAGGAAAAACAAGAAGCAATTCAGACTTTGTCATCCAGAACGGTTTATGGTCGTTTGCTAGCGAATGCCATAAAAGGAGAAACGATGCCTCGTAAGGACATCCCAGCGTACATAGCCATACAATTGAGAAGGGTAGTTGGAAACGGTTTCGTGGAAATTTGGGGACCTATTGATCAACTGTCTGGAAATAAAAAAGTGGAATATCAAAAATATCAGCGATTAATCACAGACAAGTCCATTGCTGATGCAAATCCAGAAAAAGGTAAAGGTGTATTTCAACACACATGTGCCGCTTGTCACACAATGTACGGAGAAGGTGGGGACATTGGTCCTGATTTAACTGGATCCAATCGTACTAATACAGCTTATTTGTTAGGAAATATTATCGAGCCAAGTGGGGTGATTCAGGATGATTATAAGTTGGTGGTATTGACTTCAAGAGACGGGCGAATATATAGTGGAAACATAATCGAGGAAAATGATCGACAGGTTACCATGAGAATCGTTGGTCAGGATCCGGTTAAAATAAGTAAATCTGACATTCAATCCAGAGAAGTCATGGAGAAATCGATGATGCCAGAAGGATTGTTGAACAACCTTAGCGAAGAAGAGATACTAGATTTGGTAGCATTTCTTAAAACGACTGAGTAAGAGGCAATACCAAAAAAATAAGGGTTTTAAACGTCTGTTAAATGAGGTGAATAAATAAACTATATGAGTGCCATTAAGAGCGTTTAGAAGATGATAAAATAGTATCTTCTGACACTATTAAGTCTAGATACTTGGGAGAAAATAATAACCGCACACAATTTCAACGAAAAGTTAATTAGGTTTTTGAAGCATATTTTGAACATTAAATTTTACTTTGCAGTATGATTTTCGTTGTCCTCATTGGTGTTATTCTATCAAGTTTTTTATTGATACTTTTAATCTTTAAAAAAATAAAAAATAAGGCAGATTATGTTTTATTACCATATCTAGGCCTTTCAATTTTACATCAATTATTTTTTTACCTTGACTATAGTGGTGCAATTCATACAAATGAACTAGCTTGGGGATTAGGCAACGGACTCATATTACTTGAAGGGCCATTATTCTGTTTTTATATTTATTCCCTCACAAAAAACAGCAATTTATCTAAAAAAACATACTTCATAAATATTTCACCTTTTTTAGTTTATGGAATATTTTATTTCTATTATTTCCATAATGTATTTCCGAATACAAATACTCAAATATATAACGGCTTTATTTATATTAATAATCAATTATCAATTGTTTGGTTGACCTTTGCCGTTGCCTTTATGCTTACTGGGCCGATATATCTAGTATGGTTTTATAGAATGTTAAAATCGTATGATGCAAATTTGAAGCAGCAAGTGTCCAATTATGAAAAAATGAATAGAAAATGGGTGAGAGCTTTGTTTATGATATGCATAACGTCCTTATCACTTATATTACTGAGTTATGTTGCTTCGATAATGTCACCAACTATTCCCATGGCAGTTTTTCAATTGAGTTTTAGAGTTATATATATTATAGGAATTCTGTTAATCGCCTTTATTGCGTTAAAAGACACCACAATTTTTTCAAATATTGTTTTTGAAGAGGTAAATGCAAAAAGCAGAAAACGATATAAAAATTCTAAAATAAATAGCGATAAAAAGGAACTTCTGAATACTAAGCTGATTGATTATATGTCAGTCGAAGAACCGTATTTAGAACCTCGACTCACTCTAAAACAACTCTCTATAGAATTAGAAATGTCAGCACACATTCTGTCGCAAATAATAAATGAAGTGCACAGTCAAAATTTCTATGACTTTGTTAATTCTTATCGAGTAAAACACCTCAAAGAATTGTTAGATAATAAGCAATATAAAACCAAAACATTACTTGCTATTGCGTTAGAATCGGGGTTTAATAGTAAAGCTGCCTTTAATAATGTATTTAAAAAACTGACTAATCAAACACCTTCTGAATATATAAAAAACAAAATTTAAACCTTCAAATTTGTCTGATCTTATAAGTTCGGTCGATAGTAATTATAATTAACTGTTAGTTTGCAAAATATCAGTTAATTATAATCTTTTATGAATAAAATAATTAAAATTTCAGTTCCAATAAGTATACTTGTTTTATGTTACTTTTTATTTAAACCGGTTATAATATATAATTTTGGAAGAGAAAAACTACAGGATTTAAGTCATTTAAAACCAAATATTAATCACAGTAAACAAATTAAAAAACAAGCTGATAGTTTATTACTATCAGAATTTAATAAACTTAAAACTCCTGCTCTATCGGCTTCCATAGGAATTAATGATACCCTTATTTGGTCAAATACAATTGGATATGCCGATATTGATAACCAAATCATTGCAGATTCTCTTACCCAATTTAGAATTGGTAGTACCTCAAAAGCATTGACATCAATTGGTTTGGGTGTTTTAATTCGGAGTAAAAAACTTAAGCCTCAATCTTTAGTCAAAGACTTCGTTCCATATGCGAGTCCTATATTGTCTGAAATAACATTAGAGCAAGTAGCTTCACATACTTCAGGAATTAGAAATTATGGAATTTGCTTTTGTTTTCCGATTTGGGAATATTACAATAATGATGAATATAATTCAATTGAAGAAAGTATTGCTGTTTTTAATAATGATGAATTACTTTTTGAACCGAGTACAGGTTTTAGCTACAGCTCATACAACTATACATTATTGAGCGGAATGATGGAAAAAGCCTCCGAAAAAAAGTTTTTGCCCTTTATGCAAGAAAAAGTATTTCAACCTTTATACATGACTCAGACAAAAGGCGACAAAAAGAATCAAAACAACGAGAATAATACAAAATTTTACGAGGTAGAAAATGGAGAAATTAAAGAATCATTCGACGTAAATAACAGCGTGAAGTGGGCCGGAGGTGGATTTCTTTCAACACCAAATGATTTAGTAAAATTAGGAAATGCAGTTCTCAATTACAGCTTATTAGACTCCATAACTACTGCAAAATTATTTGAACCGGTAAAACTTAATTCAGGCAAAATAAATAGCCAAAATTATGGTATGGGTTGGAGAAACGATATGTCTACAAATATACATAAAGATGGCCATAATGTGAACATTATTCATCATGGAGGAGTGGCAATGGGTTCAACTGCTATGCTGATTTTGCTCCCTGAATATAATTTAACAGTAGCAGTAACAATGAATAGAAACGCAACATCGAAAGAAACAAAAGACTTATTCTTTAGTCTTCCACATAAAATAGCTAGTTTATTTATTAATTCAGGTAAGTAAGGAAAATATAAATAAAAAAAATTTTTGAAAACTAGGAGAAAAATTGAATGAATTAGAAGGTGATTTTAAGACTACACGAAAGGCAGTAAATTTCACCTTTGAGGATAACTATATACAATCTAAACCGAATTTAAAATAAAGCGAAAAATGAAAATAAATCTAAAATTTAAATTGCTAACATTGATGATTTTGATATCATTAGGAAACCTATTTGGGCAAAGCCCAAGTAACAAAATAATTTTTTTAAATGATTATTATTCAGCTTATGCAGATACTGTAAAAAATGACATTACAAATCGAGATCATCTTTACAAAGAAAAAATTCAAACTGCTATTTTTAACAGTCACTTTTTAAAAAGTGAATTTTCTGACATTGTAAATGATTTTCTGTCTGCACCAATACAAAATACAACTGAATTAAAACAAGCAATAGAAAGGGTTAATGTTAATAAAAAAAAGATTGAAAGTAAAATTACTTCAGCATTAAAAAAAAGTAACACATATCTAAAAAACGATAACTTGACCATTTATATCCTACCAGCAAACCCAGACAACAAAGCAATTATGCAGAGTATGAATGGAATTATGGGTTTAACGGCAGGAAGTAAACAAATTCTGCTAACAATTGAACCTGAAATAATAGGTTGGGAAGAAATGCTTGAATATGCTGTCGCACACGAATACAATCATATGTACTGGACAAAAATGAATTTCGGAAAGTCTACTAAATGGACTTTACTTGATTACTTGATTTTTGAAGGTAGAGGCGACTCATTTGCTCATTTACTATATCCAAAAGTAAAAGCGCCTTGGACTTCCACACTAAATGAAAAAGATAAAGATGACTTATGGAATAGGATAAAACCAAAATTACAAAATGAAGGTATTTCTTTTCAAATGGAGGTTATGTTTGGTTCAAGGAATTACCCTTTTTCAGGTGGTTATACAATCGGTTACGACATAGTTCAAAGTGCACTAAAGAATACAAGATTGACTGCAGAAAATTGGACAAACTTAAGTTCCGAAAAACTATTAGAAATGAGTGGGTATAAATAAAAACTACCGCTAAGCCGTGTATAGTAAATTGATTTGTTCAGTGTGTACTGAGAAAATCCTACAGATTTCTCTCTGGTTCGCATTTCTTATACAATCTTAGTACTAGCCAATTCAACTAACCATACATGAACACCTTGTGTACAAACAGAATTTAAAATCAAATAAATGAGAAAATATATAATTACTTTCAGTGTCATTCTTTTTGCAATTGTTGTTCCCTTTTTAGATATTAATAATACGCATGTATTTAATCTGGATTGGACTCCACATGCACGAATTCATGAAGTTTGGCAGTTAATTACAAATTCAAGTATTGGAATTTTTTGCCTATGGCTGGTTTGGTTTAAAAAAGAACTAAAGACTAGTTTAATTTTAAGTCTGTTTGTAACTGGCGGCTTTTTATTAGCCTTCTGTTTAAAAGATTTATATGGTGGTTCTATGAAATACTTGGATGGTTCTGAAAAAACAATTCTAGGTCTTAATATAGGAGTCTTGGGCTTTGGGATAGCTTTTGCCCTACTTGTATTTAGCTTATTGATTGAGCGAATAAAGCCAACCCACAACAACGTAAAAAAATAATACTACTTAATTATGAAACTCGATTTAGAATTCGTACGCTGCTCTAGACTATATTCTTCACAGGCATTTAGCGGGAATCGTTTGTTATACTAACAATAAAATCAACCAACTTAGCAGCCAAGTTTACGGTAAGGTTATCACGATCTAGAGTGGGATTTAGTTCAGCAATATCGCAAGAAATCACTTTATTCGTTTCAAATAAAAACTTTAGCATTTTAAACACAAAGCGAGGCGTAAAACCCAAAGGTGAAGGTGCACTTACACCTGGAGCAAAGGCTGAAGAAAACCCATCCATATCAATAGTGATATATAAATAGTCATTTCTATCAATAAAGGGTTGTAATTTATCTTTTAAAGCTTGTAATTCAGCATGAGAGGATTCACAATCATAATTAAGCGCATATTCAATATGCTCTTGTTTAGCAATATCAAATAATTGTTTAATATTTGACTGACGTTGAATACCTATGGCAAAATAATCGATTGTATTTTTTGTTTCTTTTAATGCTGCTATAATTTGGTTAAATGGAGTACCAGAATTTGGCTTGGTTTCAACTGGTCGTAAATCGAAATGTGCATCAAAATTGATAATTCCTACTCTATTTTTAGGTGTGTTTTTAATCGCATTATGAATTCCCATAAAGTGACCATAAGCCATATCATGACCGCCGCCAATAGCAATAGGAAAAATATTCTCAGTAATTAGATGACGAATGAGTTCAGCAAAAGCATCTTGACAATCTTCCATGCTATCTTCCAAACAAATGATATCACCTATGTCAGCAACTCGTATTCGATCAAAGTGAATTGGTAATTTCGCTAATTGTTCGCGTAATACTCTTGGTCCTTTTTGAGCACCAACTCTACCGAGATTTCTACGAACTCCTTCATCACAAACATATCCTAAAAGTGCAATATCAACTTTTCCTTGATTTTGAAGATGCTCTATATTTATGATTTCAATTTCTTGATACCAATATTGCTTACCGATATCAGGATTTGATTTTCTGCCAGTCCAATATTTACGTTGTCCTGGTTTATAGTCTACATTTAATTCTCTTTTAAACAATTTCTTCTCCTTTTAAATATACTTTTTCAATTTGATGATTCCCATAAGAATAGGGAATGAATCCATACGAATTAATAGGTTTTGTGAGTATTAAGTTTGCTTGTTTACCTATTGTAATAGACCCTACTTCATTTTCTAAACCCATTGCATAAGCTCCATTGATGGTGGCTGCATTAATAGCTTCTTCGGGGGTAATGTTCATTTTAATACAAGCTGTCGCGACAACAAAATTCATATTGCCAGATGGTGCTGAACCAGGATTGTAATCTGTAGCCAGCGCTAAAGGAAGACCAGAATCAATCATTTTACGTGCTGGCGCATAAGGAATACTTAAAAAATACGAACAACTAGGTAATACTACAGGCATTGTAGTTGTTCCTTTTAAAACTTCAATATCTTCTTCACGCATTTCTTCTAAATGATCTACTGATAAAGCTTTGTATTTTACTCCAGATTGAACACCACCAATAGCAGTAAATTGATTCACATGAATTTTAGGAATAAGTCCGTATTTCTTTCCTGCCTCTAAAATTAATTCTGTATCAGCAACAGAAAAATATCCTGACTCACAAAAAACATCAATGTATTCCGCTAAGTTCTCTTTGGCTAATGTTGGTAAGACATCGTTTACTAACATGAGTAAATAACCTTGTTTATTGTTTTTATATTCAGTAGGTACAGCATGAGCTCCTAAAAATGTTGCTTTTATTTCAATAGGATAATTTTCCTTTAAGCGTTTAATGACACGTAACATTTTAAGTTCAGCGTCTTTGGTTAAACCATAGCCTGATTTAATTTCTACAGCACCCGTACCTAATCGAGTTACCTCTTCTAAACGAACTTTACTTTGTTGATATAATTCTTCTTCTGTAGTTGCTTGCAACATTTTAGCAGAATTTAAAATTCCTCCTCCATTAATTGCAATTTCCTCGTAAGACAAACCATTAATTCTATCTACGAATTCTCCCTCGCGATTACCTGCATATACTATATGTGTATGCGAATCGCACCAAGAAGGCAACATCATTTTTCCTTTAGCATCAATTACCTTGTTAAAATTAGAAGTAGGGCAATTTTTCATACTACCAAAATCTGAAATCAATTCGTTTTCAACGACTAAGTAAGCGTTTTTAATAGTAGGAAGTTCCTTCATCTCTAGTCCTGAAACAAATGAAACTGGTTCTGACCTAACTTGAATTAGTTCTTTGATATTTTTAAATAATGTTGTCATCAAAATAAATCTTTTAATAGATTATCTTCCACTAAATTAGGGATTGTAACCTTTAAACTTGGTGTACGTTCCATTTCTCGCTTAATAGTAAATATTGCTTCATTATTTCTTGCCCAGCTTCTACGTGCAATACCATTGTTTACATCATAAAATAACATAGATTTTAAGCGGGCTTCTGCTTCTGGAGTTCCATCTAATAACATTCCGAAACCTCCATTTATTACTTCTCCCCAACCTACACCACCTCCATTATGTATAGATACCCAAGTAGCACCTCTAAAGCTATCACCTATTACATTATGAATTGCCATATCTGCAGTAAATTTACTGCCATCATAAATATTTGAAGTTTCTCTGTATGGAGAATCTGTTCCACTAACATCATGATGATCTCTACCTAAAACTACAGGTCCAATCTTACCTGCCTCAATAGCATTATTAAATGCCTCCGCTATCTTAGACCGTCCTTCTGCATCCGCATATAAAATACGTGCTTGTGAACCTACTACCATCTTATTCTTCTTAGCATCTTTAATCCAAGTAATATTATCCTGCATTTGTAATTGAATCTCAGCAGGAGAATTTTCCATAATCTCTTGTAATACTTCCGCTGCAATTTGATCTGTTGTATCTAAATCCTCTGGTTTTCCAGAAGCACATACCCAACGAAACGGTCCAAATCCATAATCAAAACACATGGGTCCTAAAATATCTTGTACATACGAAGGATATTTAAAATCGATATTATTTTCAGCCATTACATCTGCTCCAGCTCTCGACGCTTCCAATAAAAACGCATTACCATAATCAAAGAAATAGGTGCCTTTTGCTGTATGTTTATTAATTGCTGTTGCATGTCTACGCAAAGTTTCTTGTACTTTTTCCTTAAACACCTTTGGTTCTTCTCGAATTAATCGATTTGATTCTTCATAAGAAATACCTATTGGATAATAACCCCCAGTCCAAGGAATATGTAAAGAGGTTTGATCTGAACCTAAATGAATGAAAATATTTTCTTCATCAAAACGCTCCCAAACAGCTACAATATTACCAATAAAAGCAATAGAAACTACTTCGTCATTTGTTTGTGCTTCCTTTACGCGTACAACCAAATTATCAATAGTATCAATCAATACATCTACCCATCCTTGTTCATGACGTTTTGTTGCAGCCTTCGAATTCACTTCAGCACAAATAGTAATACAACCTGCAATATTTCCAGCTTTTGGTTGAGCACCACTCATACCGCCTAAACCTGAGGTTAAAAATATTTTCCCTGCTGGAGATTCGCCTTTTTCAAGCACTTTACGGAAAGCATTCATTACAGTAATTGTTGTTCCATGAACAATTCCTTGAGAACCAATATACATAAAGGAGCCGGCTGTCATTTGTCCATACTGAGTAACTCCAAGTGCATTGAATTTTTCCCAATCATCTGGTTGAGAATAGTTAGGAATCATCATACCATTGGTTACAATAACACGTGGTGCATTCTTAGAGGAAGGGAACAATCCCATTGGATGGCCAGAATACATGTGTAAGGTTTGTTCATCTGTCATTTGCGACAAATACTGCATCGTAACTACATACTGAGCCCAGTTTTGAAATACTGCTCCATTACCTCCATAGGTAATTAATTCTTCAGGGTGCTGAGCCACTGCTGGATCTAAGTTATTCTGAATCATTAGCATCAATGCACTAGCTTGTGCTGTTTTTGCAGGGTATTCTGAAATAGGTCTTGCGTATATTTGATAATCTGGTTTGAACCTATACATATAGATCCTACCATATTCTTTTAATTCTTCTGCAAATTCAGAAGCTAATTCTTCATGCCAATCTGCAGGAAAATAACGCAATGCATTTCTAATAGCCAATTGTTTTTCTGCTACAGATAAAATATCTTTTCTTTTTGGAGCTCTATTTACATCTGAAGGATATAATCTTTTTACTGGGATTTCGGTTGGAATTCCTTGTGCTATTTGTTCTTTAAAGTTCATGCTTTTTTAGTTAACTATTAAAGATTCATTTTTCACTAATGCTATCATTGCGTAGATATCATCTTTTAAAATACGATCATCTTCTAATTTTACTACTTTTTCCCTAATGATTTTGAAGTTTTCTTCAATAATATTAGAGAACGTGTTTGGTCTTCTAAATTCCATTGCTTGCGCTGCATACATCAATTCAATTGCCAATATTTTTTCGATATTTCCTAAAATTTGGTTGAATTGTCGTCCAGAAATACTTCCCATAGACACATGATCTTCTTGCCCTAAAGACGTTGGAATACTATCTGCCGATGGCGGAAAACACAAGGATTTATTCTCTGTAACCAAAGCTGCAGTAGTATATTGTGGGATCATATAACCTGAATTTAATCCACCGCTTGAAGTAAGTAATCTAGGTAAACCATATTTTCCTTCGAGTAATAAATAAGATCGTCTATCAGAGATATTTCCTAATTCTGAAGCTGCTATAGATGCATAATCTAATGCCATAGCTAATGGTTGTCCATGAAAGTTTCCGCCAGAAATAGCTTCTGTTTCACTTAATACAATCGGATTGTCTGTGACAGAATTCATTTCTATTTCTGCCAATTCATTTAAATGGTAAAAAGTATTTCTTGAAGCTCCATGCACTTGCGGCATACAACGTATAGAATAAGGATCTTGAACACGTTCGCATTCGAAATGGTTTTCTACATTTTGAGAATCTTTTAATAGCATTCTAATACGCTCAGCTACTTTTAAATTCCCTTTAAATGGACGAATTTTATGTAAAGCTTCTGTAAAAGGAGATGCGCTACCTTGAAAACCTTCTAAACTCATGGCGCCAGCAACATCTGCTAAATCTAGTAAATATTCCATTTTCTTTAGGCCTACAATAGTATGGGCTAAAATAAACTGTGTTCCGTTAATTAATCCTAATCCTTCTTTTGCTTCTAATTGTAAAGGTTTTAATCCATTAGAGGTTAATACTTCCCTAGCAGGAACTATTTCATCTTCTATCCAAAATTCTCCTTCACCTAGTAATGGTAAAA
Organism: Flavobacteriaceae bacterium; assembly: GCA_002746415.1. Lineage (GTDB taxonomy): Bacteria > Bacteroidota > Bacteroidia > Flavobacteriales > Flavobacteriaceae > Saonia. The sequence continues at coordinate 27,600 of NVXD01000026.1, forward strand.
ATAAATGGGCTAATGGAGCCAAATCTCCTGATGCTCCAACTGAACCCTGCTCAGGAACAATAGGTAATAATTCATTTTCAATAAAATATATGATCCTTTCAATCAATTCCAAACGTACACCAGAAAAACCTTGACATAGAGCATGTACTTTACAAATCATCATAATTTTAGACAATTTTTTATCAATTGGGTTTCCAACACCTACTGCATGTGTAATTAATAAATTCTCTTGTAGTTTGCTGGTTTCTTCTGGAGTGATTTTTACATCACATAAAGGTCCAAAACCTGTATTGATACCATAAACGGCTTTATTACCATTAGCCATAGTTTCTACTTTGGTTCTACAGTTTTTTACTATTTCAATGGTTTGATTGGTTATTTCAGCTTGTAATGTGCCTTGTGCAATTGCAAATACTTTATCTACTGTTAATTGATCTAATCCGTATTTAAACATAGTTTCTATATTCTATCTAAATTTATAATTACTTTTGATGCCTAACAAGATCATTATAGTCAACAATTAATAACCATGGGTAATCAATTAGAGTTTAGACATTTTAAATATTTCCTAGCGGTAGCAAAAGAGTTGCATTTTAGAAAAGCTGCTGAACAATTGTACATTTCGCAACCAGGTTTAAGTCGTCAAATCAAACAAATGGAAGATAATCTGGATATAAAATTATTTGAACGAAATAATAGAAAGGTAGCATTAACGAAGGCTGGTCAATACCTTAAGAAAGAGCTGGAAACAAACTTTAAACGCCTAGATGATATATTGAGCCAAGCCAAATTGCTTCATGATGGTATTGATGGTAATTTAAAGATAGGATACATAGGTTCGGCAATGCAAAAATCAATTCCTGAGTTTTTATTAAAATTCAGAGATACCAACCCTAATGTTCTGGTTAATTTAACGGAGATTGATAATAATAGACAAATAGAAGCTTTGCTAAATCAAGAGATTGATATTGGGTTTGTTAGATTAGAACGTGTTCCTGAAGGATTAGAAATGCATTCGATTTTTGAAGAAACATTTTCTTTGGTGTTACCTAAAAAACATGCAATCAACGCAACAAATTTTGAGCAGCTATCACAGTTTAAAGATGAGCATTTTATATTATTCGATGCTTCATATAGCGAGTCTTACTACGAAAAAATTATGCAAATTTTTGATGATAGTGGCTTTTACCCTACCATCTTGCATTCTACAGTAAATGCAAGTTCTATTTTTCGCTTAGTTGAAAATGATTTCGGCATTTCTATTGTACCCACTTCGTTGCAAAATGGTTATAATCTTGATGTTAAATTTATAGAATTGACCAATATTCGTCAGCTAACAACATTAAAAATTGTCTGGAATAGTTCAAATACTAATCCTTTACTTGAAAATTTTCTGAATGTAGTCAATCATTTTGTGAAGATTAATTTTAATAAAAAATAGCTAAAATTTAATTCCATTCGGAGAAAAAACAGGGGACTAGTAAATTGAGAATGTAGAAAATTCCCAGCAGGTAACGTATTTAGTAATAATTAAAGTGTTGTCAAAATAGGTTATTTGTCTAATAATCAATGGTTAAAAATTTTTATTTTTACATGCTAATGGAATGTTTGGTGGAATATGATTGTGAACTTTCATATTTCCAGCAGCTTTGAAAATACATTTGCCTAAGAGCATTAAAAAAAATCAACCTAACTATTTACTCTTATTGTAAGGCAATTAACTTTATCAAACTGTAAAAACTATAAACTTTTATAACTTTAGTGTTAATTACTTCCTATATTTAAGGTGTTAGCTCCTCCTTTTAATTTCAATTGCATAAACCAAACCACTATATTATGTATATTAAAATCAAGCTAAAGGAAAGGACCTCTTCGGGAGCTATTATTCGATTTGTCAACTTTCCAGTAGATGTGGATGCCTTAGAGGCTGCCACCCTATCTACCTATTTGGAACTGGGTACACAATATGCCCCTATTCGCGCCGATAATTTTATATCATTGGTCAACAATCAATTCCCATCAATTTCAGCAAACACCAAAGTCGTTGTCAGTTTGACGACTAAAGAAAGTGAAGATTGTGAAGAGGATGAGAAATATATTCCTGAAAATGGCAGATTAGTATGTTGTAAAGTAAAAAATGTAGGGAAAGCTTTTAATGATAATAAAATGGAAATTTTCAATAATAATTGGGACAACATCTTTGATATGGATTCAGAAAACCTGATTGTAGCACCGGAAGGCACCTTATATATAGGACCTAATAAAAAGGGAGCGTGTATAATACAAACTCAAAAAGAAGTACCGAATTCTTATCTCTCATATAGCATCCTATTTTCGCTCATTTTTAAGGAACGGAACTATTATTTTATTTTGGATCCGGTAATTAGTATAAGGTCAGATGGGTCAAATTAATTTAAAAACCGTTTTTATTTACGTTAAAAAAGGACTGTTTTTCTATCTATTTTTAGCTTCTTTTATTCTATTCGCCCAAAATTCAAAAAAAATAGATAGCCTATCGGGTTTATTACATAACGGAACTTTTTCTAGCGCGGAGTATTCAAAAATATTAACTGATATTGCATTTTTTCATCCAAAAGTAGATACTGCTTTAATTCTAGCGAAACAATCTTTGGATATTGCCATAAGGATAAATAATCCTATTCTAAAAGCAAAGGCGTGGGAGGTTATAAGTGATAAGGAAAGAATCCTTGGAAATAATCAAAAATCTTATCAAGCAACATTTAACGCCTTGCAAGTATATGAATCTTTCAAAATGATTGAAGAACAGGCAGCGTCTTATGCACAGCTCGCTAACAATTATATGATTGACAAGGAATATATCGAATCTATTAAATATTTAGAAAAGGCTATAAGTATTTATGAAGTTTCTGATGAATATGGAAATAAAATATTTGCTATTCTTAATCTAGGAGAAATGCATCGTTTGGCAGGTAATTTAGAGACTGCAAAGGTGAGTTTTAAGAAGGTATTGAACATAAATATTAAGATTAAAAGTGAAGCTGCCAAAAGTTATTCTCTGGGTAATTTAGGCATGGTTTATAGTTCCCAGGACAGTCTGCAGTTGGCAAAAGAAAATCTACAGGAAGCAATAGCTATTTTAACCCAACTAGATGATATTTATGCTACTTCTGTTTTTCTAGCTGAATTGGGTGATGTGTTTCAAAAAGAGAGAAATCCAAAAGCAGCAGAAGAAAAACTATTGGAAGCCTTAACCATGGCACAAGAATCAGGACTCAAAGAGCAAATACGGGATTTTAGCGATAAATTAACCCGATTTTATGAAGGCCAAGGGGAGTATTCCAAGGCCCTGCAGTACCAAAAACTGTTTCAGGTCTATCAAGATAGTTTGGTGAACAAAACTAATATTCAAGAAATTGAACGTTTAAAAGCAGGCTATGAAATTGATCAACGGGAGTCGCAAATAGGCTTACTAAACACGCTCAATACCAAGCAAAAATACCTGTTATGGACTTTAGGCAGTGGGGCATTTGCTACACTTGTCTTTCTATATTTGATTTTTAAGGTAAATAAGCGGGTCAAAAAAGCGAACATCAGGTTAACTGAACAAAAAGTAGTTATTGCGCAAAGGGAACAAGAAAAAACCCTATTGCTAAGAGAACTGAACCATCGAATAAAAAACAACCTTCAACTTATATCAAGCCTACTTAATTTGCAAAGTAACGAGCTTTCTGGGCATCCTGCAAAAGATGCACTTGTTACAGGTCAATATCGAGTCGAAGCCCTTTCCTTGGTCTATAGAAAATTATATCAAGAGGGTGCCGAATCTAAAGTTGAACTAAAGGATTATATCGAAGAACTAGTTTTGGGACTATTTCACAGTTATGACATCAGTTTTACTCCAGAAATAAACGTTGTTCCAATTACTATTGGAATTGATACGGCAGTGCCTATAGCGCTTATTATAAATGAGTTAGTGACAAATGCAATTAAATATGCGTATAAAAACAATAATAAACCAACCTTAAAGATTTGTGTCAAAAATCGAAACAATGAAGTAACCATAGACATATTGGATAATGGTGAAGGGTTTACCAAAAAGGAACAATACAAATCTAATTCTCTAGGTATTAAACTTGTTACATCACTAGCAATACAATTGGGTGGAGAATTGAAGTTAATGCAGAATACAGGCACGCATTGGAAACTTACATTGAACAATTTTGAATTATAAAATGGAAACCTCAAAATCAAAAGTGAATGTCCTAATTGTTGAGGACGATATTATTCTAGCAAACGACATTGCTATACGTTTAGCTGTTTTAAATTTTCATTCTATTGGTATTGCTCCAACTGTAAACAGAGCCGTTGAACTTCTAAATGAAAACCAAAAAATTGATATTGTTTTAATTGATATAATTTTAAAAGGAACTAGGGATGGCATAGATTTAGCAAGGATTATTAAAAGTGAGTACAATCTTCCATTTATTTTTCTTACCTCACATATGGATGAAGTTATTGTGAACCGTGCAAAAGGCGTGGGTGCTTATGCCTATATTTTGAAGCCCTTTAATGACCGTCAAGTAAGTATAGCGATTGAACTTGCTTTAGTCAATTATGCTAATAAGACACCAGAAACAGATCTTTTGACCAAAAAAGAATTTAGCATCACAGAAAATCGAGTGTTACAAATTAATGATAGTCTCTTTTTAAAAAAGGATAGCCATTTTGAACGGGTCCTTATCAATGAGATTTTATATTTACAGGCGGATAGCAACTATACAACTATACACACAAATTCTGGTCGCTTTGTATATTCCACAGTACTAAAAAAAATAGAGGCTATGTTACCTACAAATTTCTTTTTACGAGTACATCGTAGTTTTGTTGTAAATATCAAATGTATAACAGGTTTTGAAGGGAACCTTATATATGTGAAACAAGAAAAGATACCTGTAAGCAAAAGTCATCATGATGAGGTTTTTCGGTTGTTTCGGAGATTATAATATCAGGTATTCTATACCTTCTAAAAACCATAATTAAAATATTTCAAAACCTTCACTCATAAATTCCATCCATTCACTCGATCTAGGTTTCCATTCACTCATATGTTTTTATTTTCTTAAAACAATAAATGATATTTGATTCATCAGTAATAAAGTAGCTTAAAAACAAAGGGTCTTAACCAATTTAGGACATTATGTTTAGCTCCTGATACGGCCGTAAACCATTATTTTTTAATCGTTCAGCATACTTACGCTTTTTAAAATGTAAGGGGGATATCTATTCCAAAACAACTTAAAGTGCATATTTATTATAAAGCAGAGTGTTGTTGAAAAATTGATTAAAAATTGGTTTTATCTGACCAGAAACTAAATTAATAATCGGTTTCTTTTTTAAACGAATTATTAACCAAGGGCTATGCTTAAATAAGCAAGCCTCTTTAAAACTTTTATATTATGCCAATGCAAAAAATCGGGAAAATGTCCCTTAAGAATTCAGGTGGGTTTGTAACACGAGTCTACTTTACATATCTAGATGACGACGGAAACAAAATAATGACAACAAAAAATAATGGAGATCTTCTTCTAGGTCAAACACAAACAATCGACCCTGCAACACTTGGTGTACCGGATGGGAGTATGGTTTATCTCTACGCCTTTGTAGTTTGGGGAACTGATAATGAAGCCAAAAGAGCTTTTATATATGAAAAAGGCAATGCGAATATTGCTAATTGGGTTATAACGGGAACGACACTAAACAATGATTTAGGTTTGACTAATATTTCGTCTTAACAATTTCGCTAAATGATATCTAATTTCTTAAAGGATAATCATGTGCTTATGAAGTACTGCGACTCATTATTTCAATTGACTATTACAATTAATTAAAATCTAATAATTTAAATTATGGCTCTACAATTCATTGATAAAAAATATATTGCCGCTATCTTAATTGATGTTTGGCAAAATTATTTAAATACTGAGAAGGATCCAACTAGTGGAAAATATTATACTAGTGGCCCTAATAATAGTGGTGGACTCTATGGTGGTCTTACCGATACCCTTGCCGATAAATTGGCGTATGATCCGGGTAAATATTTTTTCAGCCCCCATCAAAAAACTCAAATGAACGCGACTTATGATAATCGTGATGGTAAAATGGGCAATCCTATGGAAAAGGATGTAGATGTTACTTTTACATGGGAGGATTCAACCACAACAGAGCATTCTAAAACAACAGGTATAACAACTGGTGTTACGGAGGAAATTGCACTGAGCACTAGTTTTGCCGTAGTTGAAGCAAGTTTTACAACCACTATTAGTTTTGAGGCGACTCATTCTTGGACAGATACAGAGACAAAAACCAAATCTGCATCTAAAAGTATTAATCTTCCCTTACCATTAGTTGTGCCCGAAGGTAAAGCATATCAGGTTGTCTTGACTTATAATGAGGATGCACTTACCGTAGATTATTTGGCTAAAGTGTTTTTAAGTGGTACTTCATGGGCCTATTTCGATTCACCGGTTAATGGAAAAAAAATACATTCGCTCGACGCAGGAACATTATGCAAATTGATAAATAAATATGGGTCCGCTAAAAACCCAGAAAGTTCTTATGGTCAGAATTCGAAGGATCTTAAGCAAGGGTTCATCGCTTACAAAGGAAAGATAAATGCAACCCAGAATCACAACTTTGTTGTTCGCGTTTTTGACGTTACGGCCAATTATGACCCCTCAACGTCTAAAAGCATTCCGAAGAATGCAAAAGTCGTTAATCAACAAAAGGTCCCTATATCAAATTGAGATTTGTGGTTTAGTCAATGAACTTAAAGTTGATGTTTACAAGATTAAAATGATAAATGTATTTTAAAATTATTAGCCTTTCACGGCCAAGACATTCTTATTATTTACAAATTTCCCGGCGGAATTCGAAAAGCCAATTTTAAACAGAGTAGAAACTATAACAAAAACTATTATGGAAGTAAAAACCAGTATACCAACGGGTATGGATCTTTTTAAAACTGAAAATGTAGATTCAAAAGGAATCTCAACATTAGATCGATTAATTAAGGACACCAATGATAGGGTCTATATGAGTAGAAAAGGTAGCGGAACAAGAGATGCCAAAGGCAAGAAAAAGAAAGAACATGGTCACAATTAAAAAGCTAAAATAAAGTTAGTCTTGACTTTTGTTCTATTAAAATTTTAAGGTTGAAAAATTAAACCTTATTGATTTTATAGTGCTTTATAAAAGGAATATCTGTTATGGTGGTAACAGATATTTCTTTTTCGACTAGTCAAGAATTTTAAATGCCATAAAAAACAAGATCAAAATGAGAAATGAATATTTGATGTTTCTGACAAATGCATATCAATTAATTATTTCCTTTTAATTTATTAAACTATTTTTTTTATGATTAGTTTTTCAATTAATCCAAATGACTTATCTCATGCCTGTAAGATTACATCTAAAGGATGGTATTTCAACCTGAGTAAAATTGAGCCTTTTATACATCCATCATTAGAGTTTTTTGCAGTTACCGATGGTAATCAATATCTATTTTGTGTTCGGGAGAGAAATGCATTTGAGAAAGGAGAAAGTACAAAAATTGAACCTTTTCGTCAGGTCATGCCTGGCGAAATCAATAGACTACGGGCAAATCTTAAGAATTGGGAGTTACATTATGTCTGTCTATTAATTGATTCCCATTCAGTCACTATGGATACTGGAAAATGGCCTGTTTCGCCTATACATATTGTCGAAAAAAACAATGAACTTCATGGAAGTTGGAATCCGAATGAACTCTATAAGCACTTTTCTTCATTTAAACTGAATAAGGAACTTGTGTCTCATTTTCTTATTTCGTTTGATTGCCCGTATTCAAAAAACACACTGTTTTTAGATATGTACCGTTTAACTGAACGATCTGTCTTGCATTGGAAGGGGAATAATACTTTAAAAATTACTTATCCCCCATCATTGGAACAGCCTTATGCAAAAAAACTTAAACCTGATTCAGATGTTCTTGGCATGTTCGAAGAAATTCTTCGGCATTCCATGGCTCGCTGGATCCATAGCGATATTCCTAGACCGTCAGTTGAATTAAGTAGTGGGTTAGACTCTGGGATTGTGGCTGTAATCGCTTCCTCTTTGACGACAAATAAATTAGGTTCTTATGGCCTATTAGTAATGAATGAGCTTAAAGCACCACAAATCACTAGACGAAATGAATTTATCAACAAATTCAGATTTGATGATACCAGTATAAATATTGAAGACTATTTACCCTTTTCCAAACAAGGTCTTGGCATGGTTAGTAGTGAAAAAGTACCATGGAGTGAATGCTATTATGAAGCCTTTGGTAAAATGTTATCAATTGCGGAACAAAACAATGAAAAACTTCTATTCACAGGAATAGGGGGTGATGAATTATTTTATCCATATTGGGATGAATTGAATAATGAAGACCAAAATTTTTATGCATCCAGCAATTATTTGACGAGAGAAAAAGTCCCTACGTTTATTGAAGATGATTCGTATCGAACTTATTCAGAGACAGTTAATTCAATTGAAATGGCACCGAAATCCTTAATGGCCACTTCGACTTTAGAAGCAATGGCATATACCTCTCCTCAAAACCTCAGGCATAATATTTGGCCAGTAAGCCCGTATTGCACACCTGAACTTATTATGTTTTGCAGAAGCCTACCCTATGCTTGGAGAAAGAACAGAAGATTACAAAGAGAGTTTCTTGCAAAAGTTGGTTGCTCACAAAAAATCACAAACCCCAAACAACCAGAGGATTTTGGTCCGGTCATGAAATTTGCCTTGCAAAAGGCCAGATTACCAGTGAAAAAGTTGATAAAAAACTCCTATTTAGCAGATTTAGGGTTTATTGATCCAAACAAATTCATGTATGCATATGACTATCATATAAGTCATAATAACAAATCTAAACATTCTGATGTTGATTTCTATTCCGTTATAGCTTTGGAATATACCATGCAAACTATGGATGTTGAGCAAACGAGAAACGGTATGGTAATATGATTGTTCAAGAGCCCGCATGCAAAAGATTTTTTTTGGACATGGGTCTTTAATTATTAAGGAATAAAATGTTTAAACTCGAATATCTAAAATTGTCTAACTGTAAAAATGGTTTATGAAAAATTTGACAATCATTTTTAGGTTGTTTTTTCTTTTACCTTTTCATGAAAATGCTGCAGAGGTTATACTTCATAGTCATTTAGCAGAAATCGCATATATCATAAACCATGAAATTGAACCTTGAGAAACTGATGAGCCCAATTTATTGGAAATTTTGCTTTTTATAAAAAGCACGCCCAATCCAAAGATCAAACGTGCTTATAATTAGTATACTATAGCTTGTAAGGCCAATTATTTTTATACTGAAATTAAACTGAGGTATTATTACAACTTCAAATTAAATAATATTTCATGGGTGCCATTATCAATATTACGCACAGGGCTTTCAAAGGCTACTTCATACGCATATCCAATCTCTAACCAATTCTTCGTTTTGAATATGAATAAACCACTAATGCTTTCATCATAACGGTATGATGCTCCAAAATCTATACGATTAGAAATTCCAATCAAGGCGGTTAGCTCTATGGAAATCGGAGCAGCCTCTACATAGTGAACCATTGCAGATGGTTTAAGGGTGAATTTACTGCTCAAATTAATAGTATAACCTCCTGTAGCATAATAATGAATCTTGTCTGTACCCAGTCTTGCCCTTCCACCATCTTGGGTAAGCCTATCAGGAGTTAATATTTTAGGCATTGAAAAGGCAATATAATAGTCCTTATGCTTTAGGTAAAATCCTAGGCCCGCATTAAAACTAAACTGCCCATCGATATCCATTAGTGATGGGTCGGAAGCAATGCCATATGTGATTAATCCAGCTGCATTTACATCATATGAATTGAATCCAGCCTTAATTCCTAAATATAAATCAAGGGTGTTGGATAAGGGTAATTTATATGAAAAATCCCCTGACAGAGCAGTCTGTGTTTCAATAAAAGTTTTGTCACTGACAATAGAAATGCCAAGTCCCACTTTTTTACCCAATGGAGTACCAAAAATAAAGCTCTGTGTTTCTGGAGCACCTTGTACACTTGCCCACTGACTTCTTACGTTAAGGCCCAAATTTGGACCATCATTGGCACCTGCAAATGCAGGGTTTATAAGGTTCATATTGTACATGTAAAATGTAAAATTGGGATCTTGCTGTGCTGATAGAATATTTATGCCTATCAGCATCATAACAACACTATATATATTGATAATCTTCATTTTTCTTCGTTTTAATAATTTATAAATAACCATCCTTGAAGGGGTGTTGACCCATTTCCAAATGTAATAATGTACATATAGGATCCAGGAGGTAGTTTGTTGGAGTTGGCTTTGTGTGATCCTTTCCAATCATTTTGATAATTTTTTGTTGAGAATACGGTATGTCCCCAACGATTGTAAACTGACACAGTTGCATTCGGATAATTTTCAATACCAGGAATAATCCAGCTATCATTAATACCATCTCCATTAGGCGTAAAGGCCTCTGCAGCTATAATGGTTGGTTTAGCATTGAAAGGAAAGGCATCTTCAGCATCAATTATACCATCGTTATCATCATCATTATCTTCAGTATCCCCGATGCCATCATTGTCATTATCACTATTTTCTTGATCATCTAGAGGGAAAGCATCATCAGCATCCAAGATGCCATCGTTGTCATCATCATCATCTTGATGGTCACCAATACCATCCCCATCAGTATCAGTATCTTCATCTGGATCAAATTGGAATGCATCTTCTGCATCAATCGTTCCATCATTATCATCATCATTATCTGCATTATCACCAATACCATCATTATCGGCATCGCTATCTTCCTCAGCGTCTAATGGGAAAGCGTCGTTTGAATCCAGAATTCCATCGTCATCGTCATCGTCGTCACAAGTATCCCCTATACCATCGTGGTCGGTATCTGTTTGGTCAGCATTGAATATCGTCACACAATTATCTATACTATCTATTGTACCATCACCGTCAGTATCCATATCTTTTTGGGAATCTGAGCACCCATTACTATCTACGGTTTCCCCAGTTGGTGTATCGTCACAAAGATCTAGTGCATTATTTACGCCATCAGCATCGGTATCTTTTTGTGAATCAGAACACCCATTACTATCTACGGTTTCCCCTGTTGGTGTGTCGTCACAAAGATCTAGTGCATCATTTACGCCATCAGCATCGGTATCTTTTTGCGAATCTGAACACCCATTACTATCTACGGTTTCCCCTGTTGGTGTATCGTCACAAAGATCTAGTGCATCATTTACGCCATCAGCATCGGTATCTTTTTGTGAATCAGAACACCCATTACTATCTACGGTTTCCCC
>NVXD01000027.1 GCA_002746415.1 Flavobacteriaceae bacterium
AGTTGGTGTGCTGGCACAAAGATCTAGTGCATCATTTACGCCATCAGCATCGGTATCTTTTTGTGAATCAGAACACCCATTACTATCTACGGTTTCCCCGGTTGGTGTACTTGCACAAAGATCTAGTGCATCGTTTACGCCATCAGCATCGGTATCTTTTTGAGAATCAGAACACCCATTACTATCTACGGTTTCCCCGGTTGGTGTACTTGCACAAAGATCTAGTGCATCGTTTACCCCATCAGCATCGGTGTCTTTTTGTGAATCTGAACACCCATTACTATCTACTGTTTCTCCAGTTGGTGTACTACTACATAGGTCTAGTAGATCACTAACACCATCATTGTCTGTATCTGTACTAGCGTTATTTAGGGTTACTTCGTTATTTATTTGATACACTCCTGCCTCATTTCCATCTATATCAAAAATTGAATTGTCAACCGGGTTTACTTTCAATAGTTCTGTCCCATCTGTTGTTCCAGTTAAATTAAAACCTAGTGTAATAGAAGTACCAACAATAGAAATTGAAGAGGGAGTAGCGGAAACAAGAGTAGCAGTTCCTCCACTTATAGTCAAATTTAAATCATTACTTTCAAGTGCCCCAGTCCCAGAAGTAGAATTAAAAACAAGGGTACTCATGCTTACAGTTATAGTACTATTATCAGAAGCTAAGACTACGGAACTAATTACTGGAAATACTCTTCCTATAAAATTAAAGCTTGGATATAAACTTGGTTCTATAGACCAAATGTCAGTACTCCAACCGCTCGCTGAAAAAGTAGATGGCGTTTTCATTTCTGTAGTTGTTTTAGCCGTACCCCAGTCATAACCAGCCCTGCCAGAACCTGTGGTTATGCCAGGTGTTAGGTCACTATCCCAGTAACAACCACTACTGTTTCCTGCACTAGGGTAGCCAAAAAGACCTCCTGTTCTACTGCCTGGACTTCCTTCCTGGTCTATATTTCCCGCATAATAGCTGTTCGTAATAGAGCCATTCGTAACTCTTGATACTAATCCTCCAACATAACTACTACCTGCTGTCAAATTTAAATCAACACGACTATAGCAATTTTGTATGGTAGTGGAATTAGTATGATGTTGTTCAATAAGACCACTATTATAGCTACCAGTAGCATTGATGGTTCCTGTAGCAAAACAATTATCTAAGTAACTATCTCTAAAATATTGAGAAAATGCACCGTTATAATTGTCCCCATTAATTGTTATATTATCTACATAGCAATCTTCAAAATAGGTCTGGTATGCATAATATGAAAATCCTCCATTTTTATTTCTTCCGTTTATGGTCGAATTTTTAATATAACAATTTGTGATATGTACGTTTCCATGATTAATGGAGAAGGCCATTATTCCATTTTGATCCTGTCCTGTTACAGAAGCATTGCTAATACCCAGGTTTTTCATTTCTGCTCCCCAACTAATGTTTGTAAACAGGCCATTGTCATTATCATAAGGCCTATTAATGGTCATGTTTTGAATTTCAAAACCATTCCCATCATATTTCCCTCGAAAGTCAAATAAAGGCACCCAGTCTAATCCGGTTAAGTCGATATGATTGGTTTGAACAAAATAAGTGCCACCAGCCCTATTTCCTCCATTTTTACTTGGGCCCATTTCTATCCATGCTAAATTTCCAGGAGTACTTACCAGATAAGGATTGGAAACTGTTCCATTACCTTGTGTGGGTTGTAATGCACCAATTATTAATGTGGATTGATAGGTGTCATTAAGACTGTTTCCAGCTCTGTCTATAGTACCTAATGTGAATTTTTCAAACCCTTCAGAACTACTGGCAGAAGGAACTACCCATGAGTACTCATAGGTTAATTCATCAATTTTTGTCATGGGTTGATTTGCAAACGGACTCCAATTGGTAGCCGAAATTGAAACAGTACCTAGTGGAATTTCATAAAAGTTAGCTGTTATCAGTACTGTTTCACCAGGGGATGCCGCCCATCTATTTTTAGTACTAACCTTGTAGGTTAATTTGGCTGAAGGCGCGGTGTTATCATAATAATAATTGAATTTGGTACTGATATCAATGCTGTTGGGGTTGGATGCTGTCACCGTAAGTTCTGCTTCATCATCAGTATTTGATCCATTATATACCAAATTTAACGTTCCAGTAGTAGTCGTTCCTGAAGTGGAAACACTTGTAATAGTCGCTGAAACAATACTATTATCTGAAGAGCTAATGACAAAAGAAGTAGCACCTCCATCTGGATGTGTAGCGCTAAAAGATGTGCTGTAAGTACTTAAATTGGTATAAACATCTACCGCAGAGATGATTTCTGTAGGAGGATCATAGGTATTAATTGCACCGTTTTGTGCAGAAAAGAAAGGATATCCATCATTAAATTTTGCTCCAATAGAAGTATTGTCCATTTCCCAAATGTCATCAGTTCCAAAAGTTACTTCACCTATAAAGTCCCATCTATCAAGACTGTATGTATTTGGGTCGTTCATTTCTGTAGTAGTTTTAGCTGTACCCCATTCATAACCAGCCCTACCAGTGCTAGATGTTATGCCAGGGGTTAGACTGCTATCCCAAAAACACCCGCTACTATTTCCTGCGCTAGGGTAACCAAAAAGCCCTCCTGTTCTAGTGCCTGGACTACCTTCCTGGTCTATATTTCCGGCATAATAGCTGTTTGTAATAGAACCATTGGTAACTCGTGCTACTAACCCTCCAACATAAGTACTTCCTGCTGATAAATTTAGATCAACTCGACTATAACAATTTTGAATGGTGGTAGAATTGGTATGATGTTGTTCAATAAGACCGCTATTATAGTTACCTGTGGCATTAATGGTTCCTGTAGCAAAACAGTTATCTAAGTAACTATCTCTAAAATATTGAGAAAACGCCCCATTATAATTTTCCCCATTAATTGTAATGTTTTCTACATAGGAATCTTTAAAATAAGTTTGGTATGCATAATATGAAAACCCTCCATTTTTATTTCTTCCATTAATAGTAGAATTTTTTATATAACAATTTGTGATGCGCACATTTCCATGATTAATGGAGTAGGCAAGTATTCCATTTTGATCCTGCCCTGTTACCGAAGCATTACTTATACCCAAATTTTTTATTTCTGCCCCCCAGCTAATGTTTAAGAACAATCCATTATTGTTGGTAGTGGGTCTGTTAATGGTCATGTTTTGAATTTCGAAACCATTCCCATCATATTTCCCTCTAAAATCAGGAAGGGGTATCCAAGTGAGACCTGTTAGGTCAATATTGCTTGTTTGAATGAAGTAGACATTACTAGCACTCCCCAAAGTGCTCCCTATCCAAGTTAAGTTCCCTGGAACATTTATTTGATAAGGATCAGATAAACTACCCGCTCCGCTGGAAGGGGCTACAGGAGCTACCTGACCTAAAAGAGAATTCAAGGAAAAAAGTACTAGTAAAAAAGCTAATTTTTGTTTCAAATGCATAAAAGCTGGATTGAATTAATATGAATTATTTGTTTGTGTAAGAAAATTTTATTTTCCCAAAAATATGAACGAAATTTCTTACGTTTTAAGATATTTGATTTCGGGATTTGCAGTAGATTTTAGGCTTTCAACAAGACTTTTTAATGATTTAACAGCTGGCTTAAGTACTAAAAAGGGGATGAGGCTGTATTTTTAATCAGAAATAAAAACATTTTTTAGGGGTAATAGTCTTATCTTAGAAGAAATTTCCCACAGGCATAGAGTCATGGGGAAAAGATGATTGTACATTTTAATTTTAGGTAGTAATACGTTTACCGTTGAAGGAGATATGGGGCAGGAATATTTAGCGTTTGCAGTTAGTTTAATTGGTTTAATAACTGTATTTGTGATGTTATTAAATTTTAGATCTAATAGAATAGCAAATGTTTATTTGATTTTCATCTTTGCTTATATTTCAATCTTTGCATTAATATGGTCTTCTTACCATTTAGAAATTCAAAATTTTATAAGCCCTAGATCTCTTGGTGTTAAACCCCTATTGGTTTTCATATTCCCTTGTTTTTATCTCTATTTTAAAACCTTATATCGCAATAAAAACATTTTTTATAGCACAGATTTATTTCATTTTTTAATTCCAGCAAGCTTTTTAGTCTCTCTTGGGATGTATAAAGAATTGGTGATACAATCTTTAGGCATTGATGTTTTTTTCTATGTTGCCTATTCCTTAATTAGTCTGACTTATTTAGGGCTGAGTATTCGAGAGTGGTGGATTACCTTTTATAAAAGTGAAAGGAGGACGAGCAATGATATGGGACATTGGATCTTGATTAAGGAATGGACATTTTTTTTAATTACGATTTATTTTATTTTGAATTTGCGTGTTTTTCTAATAGTATATAGCGAACTATTTACCGGAAAATTAAGTGCACTTGAGAATTATATATGGATAGCAGCATTGTTATGGCTTGGGGTTTTTTTGAAAGCATTAATTTCTCCAGAGCTATTATTTGGGTATGCTATACTCCGGAAAAAAATGACAATACTTGATATTGAAACCGAAACCGAAGTTGCAGTTGAAAGCTCGCTAGTTTTAGATAATTGGAACTTAGAAAGAGATTCAGAAATTACAAATGTGCAAGATCGTAAACTAAGTGCTAAGGTCATTGCGAATTTGGAACGCTATATTTTGGTAATTGAAAAGGCAGTTTTGGAAAACCACGTTTTTCAAAATCCGAAATATGACCTTCAAATGCTCGCTATGGAAGTTAAAGTCCCAAAAAGTCATTTAACCTATTTATTTAAATACCATTCAACTTTGTTTTTTCCGGAATTCAAAAACATGGTACAGATAAAAGATACCGAGAAATATATAGCCCAGGGTTTTTTAGCTACGAGTACCTTAGAAGCATTGTCACTAAAAGTTGGCTTTTCTTCCTACAGCCCATTTTTTGTAGCATTTAAAAGACACACTGGTTATTCTCCTCAAGATTATAGATTAAAAGAGTAGAAGGTATTCCTTGTATGGGTCAGTATTGCGTTGATTCAGATTTAATAGAAAAGAGTAGTGGAAATATCTTAAAATTTCTATAAATAGCATATATCTAAAAAAACGGCAACCGATTATAAGGGTTGCCTTTTCAACTACTAATACTCAATTATTTAAGGGTATGATTCAAATATCCCTTAAATGCCTTACATATAAGATGCGCTATTATGCATCCCAAAATACATTCGTAACTAAATCATCAGCCCTTCCTAATTACTTAAACAGTGGATGAATAGTTTAGGGGTTTTTAGGTTGTTCGGAGTTAGGATATGTAAATTTAGTCTTGTTTTTCAGCTAATACTACCCGAATATGGAATTAAACATGAATAATTCCTAGATTTTTAGCTCATTTTATTGATGTTTAGTGCGTTTAGCTTTTTAGAGCAAGAGGTGAATTTGGTGCTTTTTGGTTTTATAATAAAGGTGGATAGGTATATCAAATGCAAATAGCCAAAAAAAATTGCTACAAATCTGAGCATCAAAATCCCAAATTGGGAGGAGGTACTAAAACAGTTCACTTGAAAATTGCAGGGATAGCAGTTTGCAATTAATTCCTAAAATTGAGATTTGATTAAATCCTGCTTTTTACGTATTTTATAAGGTGCCTTTTTTGCCTTTAATCACTTTCAAAAACATGTTTTTTGGCTGGCTAAAGTTTTGCTTATCTTCATGTAATATGATGTAAATATTGTTTTGATGTGAAATATTTACCCTTTTCAAAATAGTTGGTTGTTAAACTTCATTGTTGATTTTTGGGGCAGCTAATCCTTTCTGTTTCAATAAATTGTTGGATTATATAGGAAAACAATAGATTATAATGTATATATTGTTGGTTTTTGTTTTAATGCTAGTAGTACTTTTGTAGCTTAGGATTTAAGTGAACATAATGCAAGAAAAAAAAACCATTTGGAGTACTAAAATGAATCGTTTGCATTTTGAAATAATGCTTGTCTGATTGCATATTTAATTTATTCAAGACACAGCACTTTTTCATTTTTAATCCGCATTGTGAAACTTTCTATAAGCAAAGAAATAATTAAAAATTATATTAAAAAGTTAATGAAGGAATCAGGAGATATGGATGCCAATTTTTTTGGTAAAGCTGTATAAATAAATAATTAGCATAAACAATTAAAAATGCGCGAAGGAATGACATTAGGTGTAATAATAGGCAATAGAGATTTCTTTCCAGATGTTCTTGTAACTGAAGCAAGAAAAGATATACAAAAATTAGCAGATAAAACAGGTGTTAAATTTATTATGTCTGGGGAGGATGAAACTAAATTAGGCGGAGTGGAAACCTTTGATGACGCTAAGAAATGTGCTGAATTGTTTAAAAAACATGCAGATGACATTGATGGAATTCTAGTTTGTTTACCAAACTTTGGTGATGAGAAAGGAGTTGCCGATACAGTAAGGTTGTCTGGTTTGAAAGTTCCTATTCTTATTCAAGGATATCCAGACGATTTAAACAAAATGAATGTGGCCAGAAGGAGGGATGCATTTTGCGGTAAAATATCAGTATGTAACAATTTAAAGCAATATGGCTTTCCCTTTACGCTTACTGAAAAGCACGTGGTACATTTATCCGACCCTTCATTTTTACAAGATTTTAGCGACTTCCTTGGAGTATGTAGAGTTGTGGGAGGAATAAAAGGATTAAGAATTGGTGCTGTAGGGGCAAGACCTGGGGCATTTAACACTGTTCGTTATAGCGAAAAAATCCTTGAGAAAAATGGAATATCTGTCACAACAGTGGATTTGTCTGAGATTATTGGAAATGCCAATAAATTGACAATAGAAGATCAGAAAGTAAAGGATAAGCTTGACAGTATTCATGCCTATGCTCCATCTGGTAAAACACCAAGTGATAAACTAGTGCAAATGGCAAAAATGGGCGTTGTACTTTCTGATTTTATGGAAGTAAACCACCTAGATGCAACAGCAATTCAATGTTGGACCTCAGTGCAATCCAATTTTGGATGTAATGTATGTACCAATATGAGTATGATGAGTAATGACATGATGCCAAGTGCCTGTGAAGTGGATGTTACTGGTACGCTAACCATGTATGCCATGCAATTGGTTTCAGGCACTCCAAGTGCCCTTGTGGATTGGAACAACAATTATGCAGAGGATGATGACAAATGTGTGCTTTTTCACTGTGGTAACTGGGCAAAGTCCTTTATTCCAGATATTCAAATAAGTACAGCACCGATATTAGGAACTACAGTTGGGGAAGAAAATACCTATGGTGCTTTGGAAGGGCGTACTCCAGCCGGACTTCTAACATATGGCCGCATCAGCACCTTTGATAATGAAGGTAAAATCAAGGCGTATTTTGGTGAAGGAAATTTTACAGACGATGAATTAAACACTTTTGGAAATAAAGCTGTGGCTCATGTGCCAGATTTACAGAACCTCATGAGGTATATCTGCAACAATGGTTTTGAACATCATGCCGTGATGAATGGATCGCATACCGCACGTATTTTAAAGGAAGCACTTGAGAAATATCTTGATTGGGAGGTACACATTCACAATTAAGCGATAGTTTCAGAATGGGTTATTAATGTTTCATTTAGAAGGTTATGACAAGAATAGAATTAGAAAAAAAGTCAACATATTACAGAAAAAAACTGCTTCAAAATATAAAGAGGGCAAAAGCCGGACATACCGGTGGGAGTCTTTCCTGTGTGGATATTTTGAATGTATTGTACAATGAAGTGATGAATGTATCTCCGGAGAACTTTAAAAGTCCAGATCGTGATAGATATATTCAGAGTAAAGGCCACTCTGTAGAAGCATTGTTCACGGTATTAGGGGAAAGAGGTTTTTTTCCAGAATCAGATCTTGAAACCTTGTGCCAATACAAATCGCACTATGTAGGACACCCAACACGAAAAGTAAATGGAGTAGAGCAAAATACAGGAGCTTTAGGGCATGGCTTGCCAATTTGTGCTGGTATTGCGCTTAGTGCCAAGAAAGATAAGAAGGATTTTAAAGTGTATACCTTATTGGGAGACGGTGAATTGGCAGAAGGATCAAATTGGGAAGGTGCTATGGTAGCATCACATTACGAATTGGACAATCTGACGGTCATTATTGATAGAAATACACTTCAGATTACCGATCGCACAAAAAATGTAATGAATTCTGAACCTTTAGCTGAAAAATGGAAGGCCTTTGGATGGGCAGTAAAAGAAGTTGATGGTCATGACCTAATCGCTCTTAGAGATACATTTTTATCAGCACCATTTACTCCTGGGAAACCAAACCTAATCATTGCTAACACCATAAAAGGGAAAGGCGTGTCTTTCATGGAGGATGTGTTGAAATGGCACCATGGAGTTCCAAGTGATGAAGAATACACTATTGCAATCAACGAATTGGAGAAATTAGAACAAGAATTAGAAGAAGCATGAATTTAGGAAAACCAAATCTCGTAATTTTCGCTGAGACCTTGGAGTCTATTGGGTCCAAAGATAGGAATGTATTGGCAGTCACAAGTGATTCCAGAGGTTCTGGGAAATTAGTAAATTTCGGAAAAATATTACCAGAGCAGATAGTAGAAGTAGGTATTGCAGAGCAGAACCTAGTAGGAATGTCTGCAGGACTAGCATCTACTGGTAAAAAAGTGTTTGCAGTATCTCCCTCCTGTTTTTTATCGGCCAGATCACTAGAGCAAATAAAAAATGATGTATGCTACTCAGACAATCCTGTTAATTTGATTGGGATTAGCGCAGGAGTAAGTTATGGCGCACTAGGGTCAACACACCATTCTATACATGATATAGCAGTACTACGTGCAATTAATAATATCAATGTAATTGTTCCAGCAGATAATTTTGAAACCAGAGCCGCAATTAAACTCGCAGCTGATACAGAAGAACCGTTTTTTATAAAGTTTGGAAAACGAGCAATGTATGATCTTCATGATGAGGATACGAAATTTGAACTAGGGAAGGGTATTGTCATTAAAGAGGGCTTGGATGTTGCATTTGTTGCAACTGGTGAAACCGTTTACCCTGCGTATGAAGCAGCTGAATTGTTAGAGAAACAAGGAATCAGTGCTCGTGTAATCAGCATGCACTCCATAAAACCATTTGATGAGGAATTACTGCTAAAGACTGCAAAAGAATGTCGAGCAATAATTACAGTTGAAGAACATAGTGTGAATGGAGGACTTGGAGAATTATGTGCTTCAATTTTGATGCAAAATAATGTGTCGGTTCCTTTTAAAATTGTTGGTATTCCAGATGAATATACGGTTACAGGTTCTCAAATGGAGATTTTAAAGCATTATGGAATTACAGGTGACAGACTTAGCAATACGGCTTTGAGTGTGTTGAAACAAAACGCAAATGTTTAATTAATTCAAAAAAATGAATCGATTATTATTTTTCATACTACTACTTTTTGCCACTTCTTGTGGACAAAAGAAAGGGGAAGCTTCGTCAGAGGAGCCTAAGAGAATCGCTGTTATAATCTCGACACTTAACAATCCATGGTTTGTGGTATTGGGTGAAACGGCTGCGCAAAAAGCTAGAGATTTGGGATATGAAGCTACTATATTTGATTCCCAAAACAATACGGCCAAAGAAGCAGAGCATTTTGAGAATGTTATTGCTGCAGGGTATAAGGCAATACTATTTAACCCTACGGATGCCGATGGGTCCGTATCAAATGTAAAAAGAGCTAAATCTGCCGGAATTCCTACATTTTGTATGGACAGAGAAATTAATGCTTTGGATGTTGCTACAACCCAAATTATGTCCGATAATTTTTCAGGCTGTGTAGAATTGGGGCAATACTTTGCTAGGCAGCTTAATAAAAAGGGAACATATGTTGAACTTTTAGGATTGGTAGGGGATAATAATACCTGGAACCGCTCAAATGGTTTTCATAGTGTAGTAGATACGTTTCCGGATTTAGAGATGGTAGCACAGCAAAGTGCAGATTTTGATAGAGGCAAAGCCTTGGAAGTAATGGAGTCTTTGTTACAGTCCAATCCAGATATTGATGCAGTTTTTTGTGGAAATGATGAGATGGCTATGGGGGCTTTTCAAGCGGTATTGGCTGCTGGAAAATCGGATCATATAAAAGTATTTGGATTTGATGGGGCAGATGATGTTTTGAATTCTATTAGCGAAGGGAAAATTGTTGCTACTGCGATTCAGTATCCCAAATTAATGGCGCAAAAAGCTGCAGAATTTGCGGATCAGTATATCAAGGGAGACAGGGATTTTGAGAAAAAAATTCCCATTGCAGTACAAATTATTACGGCTGAAAATATTTCCAACTTTGGTAATTACAGCAAGAGCGAATAAATATGAAACAAGCATCTACAAATTCTAGGAGTTTTATTACTAAAAGAGTACGGTACATCATTGCATTTTTGGCAATTGCTTTACTCTTCTATAATTCGGTTTATTTCAAGCCGTTAGATGAGGTGAAAGCTGCTGCTGAGGAACAAAAGTTTGACTTGGTTGCATTTGTAGAAGATTTGATGGTTGCTAAGATGGATAATGTTGGGACGATTTCGGTATCGGATCTTTATGACAGGGCAACCGTAGATTTTAAAGAATTAATGGATGCGGAAGGCAAAGAAATGGGAATAAGTAACTTCCGGTACTTTATGATAGAAGGAACGGGTACTGTGGTTGCTATAGAAGAGGAAAATGTACTATTAAAATTAGAAGGCGTGTCTGATACCCTTAAAATAGCAACAGACTTTATATTTGGAAGTACATTGAGAGATGCATCAGGTCTGGTCAGTATAAGCGACTATGCTAGTACAATGGATTTTAATAATATTTCCGTGGAAATGAATAATCAAGTGGGACAAATAGTCGTAGCGCCCTTTGTTAATAAGGTTGAAGAAGGAAGTAAGGTGGTATTTGTAGGAGGAACCAAAATTGACATTACAGCAGGTGCAGTTAAAAATTTACGTGTGATTCCGTCCAAATTAGAAATAATAGAATAAATAAAACCGGATTGAGCAAACCAAATATCATATTAGAAGCAAAGGGTATCACCAAAAAATTTGGAGGTGTTACGGCATTGAACAATGTGAACCTTTCTGTACATGAGGGCAAAGTAAATGTAATTGTTGGGGAAAACGGTGCTGGCAAGTCAACCCTAATGAAAGTGTTGTCTGGGGTCCATGCTGAATATGAAGGTCAAGTCTTATTGGATGGACAACTTATAAAATTCAGTGACCCTAAAGAGGCAATGGAAAATGGAATCGCCATTATCCATCAAGAACTCAACCTAATACCACATTTGAGTATTACGGAAAATATTTTCTTAGGAAGGGAAATTCAAAATTCATTGGGATTTTTGGATTATAAGGCCATGCGTAAAAATGCAGCAGAGATGCTTGGGAAATTGGGTTGTGATATTGATCCTAGGACCCACATTGCAGAATTAAGGGTAGGGGAACAGCAAATGGTTGAAATAGCCAAGGCACTTTCTATCAATGCAAGGGTCATTATCATGGATGAACCAACATCCGCGATATCCGATGCTGAAGTAGAAATTCTCTTTCAGAACATAGAAGGCTTGATAAAAGACAATGTTGCAATACTTTATATTTCTCACAAGTTAGATGAGTTGTTTAAAATTGCCCACCGATTTATAGCATTGAGAGATGGAAGTATGGTTGGCGTGATTGAAGATGTCCAAAGTGCCACCAAAGATGACCTAATCAAATTGATGGTTGGACGTTCAATAGAAAATAATTTTGTTAAAAATAAGATTCCATTAGGAGAAGAGGTTTTAAGGGTAGAAAAGATAAATCTTCCAAACCCTGAAAATCCAGGCACGTATTTAGTTCAGGATATGAACTTATCAGTAAAAAAAGGAGAAGTCGTTGGTATTTTTGGCCTTATGGGAGCAGGAAGGACAGAGTTTTTTGAGACTGTTTTTGGACTTCACCCTAAAAAGATGCGGGGGAAAATATTTATAGATGGGAAGGAAGTTAAAATAAAATCTGTAATGAATGCGGTGGATGCAGGAATAGCCTTGGTTCCTGAAGACAGGAAGAAAGATGGTTTGATTTTGCATATGAGCATAGCGGAGAATATAAGTATGGCCAGTATCAACCAAGTCATCAAAAACGGGTTCCTAAGCAGTGCTGCAGAGAAATCTTTGGCCAAGCAGTATATCAATGATATCAATATCAAGACCCCTTCTGAAAAGCAAGAAGCAGGGAACCTTAGTGGTGGTAATCAGCAAAAAATAGTAATTGGGAAGTGGCTTGCAACAAAACCCAAGGTGCTACTCTTGGATGAACCAACCCGAGGAATTGATGTAAATGCTAAAAATGAAATATACCATTTGATTGACCGACTGGTAAAAGAGGGATTAGCCGTTATTGTAGTATCCTCTGAACTACCAGAAATCATGGCCATATCTGATCGTATTCTTGTCATGAGCGAGTCAAAAGTGACAGCAAGCTTTACCCATGAAGAAGCCCGGGAAGACAAAATTATGAAAGCAGCTATTTTATAGCAAAAAGAATATATCAATATGAATTTAACACTAAACACAGACCTTAAGAAATTTCAATCCCTGATTGCACTTTCATTGCTATGCGTTGTATTATCCATTCTTTCAGACAAATTTTTGACAGTGGACAATACTTGGAACGTAATGCGCCAAATTTCCGTAAATGTTTGTATATCAGTTGGCATGACCCTCGTGATTCTTACCAAAGGAATTGATTTATCTGTTGGGTCTATCCTTGCATTCAGTGGGGCGGTCACGGCAGGATTGTTGAAATATGGACTAGAATTGGACACCTTCAATATTTTTGTTGGGTTTACAGTTCTGGGAGCTGTTGCATCAGGAATCGTAGTTGGTGGAGGATTTGGTTATTTTAATGGTTGGATGATTACACGGTTTAAGGTGCCACCTTTTGTAGCTACCCTTGCCATGTTGGCGATAGCAAGAGGAGCCACAATGCTTTGGACGGGAGGATTTCCCATCACAGGATTGGGTGAAAACTTTGGATTTATTGGGACAGGTTGGTTCGTTGGTATTCCAATGCCAGTTTGGATTTCTATTGTTGTAGTAATTATTGCAATAATCATCACCACTAAAACGAAACTTGGAAGGCATATTTATGCTATTGGGGGTAATGAAAGTGCTGCAAAGCTTTCGGGAATTAATGTAAATAGGGTGAAAGTTTATGTGTATACCATAGCCGGTGTACTTGCAGCTGTTGGTAGTTTATTGCTCACTGCTCGTTTAGATTCCGCACAGCCCAATGCAGGAACGAGCTATGAACTAGATTCCATTGCTGCAGTCGTAATTGGTGGTACGTCTTTATCAGGTGGTAGAGGAACAATAATGGGTACTGTTCAAGGAGCTTTAATTATTGGAGTGCTCAATAACGGATTGGTGCTTCTAAATGTTTCTCCATTTTGGCAGCAAGTAATTAAAGGTTTTGTGATATTGCTAGCAGTAATCATAGACAAAATGAACTCAAAGAAAGATTAATATTATAATTGACATTATGTTAGATTGGGGTATTATTTCATTTAAGGAAATGATGCGCTGATATTGGCTGAGAACAGTTGCTAGAATTCTTATTTAGTTGACAAAAGAAACTCAGCCACCAAATGACCAATAATTTTATGAAAAAAGAATCATATATCCTCTCTGTCGACCAGGGTACAAGTGGTACCAAGGCTATTATTTTTGATAAGGACGGACAACTTATTACAAAGGCCAGCGTACCTTTAAAATCATATTATCCAAAACCCAAATTTGTAGAACAGAATCCAGAAGAAATCTTTCAAAATGTACTCGATGCAGTTGCTCAGTGTTTAAAAGAATTTGAACAGCAACAGCCTGGCAAGAAAGATAAAATCATTAGCTGCGGAATCTCAAATCAAAGAGAGACTTTTGTGCTTTGGGATGAAAATGGAAAACCATTGTATAATGCTGTAGTTTGGCAATGTAAGCGTTCTATTTCTATATGTAATAACCTTTTGGAAGAGGGTATGGAAAAGGAGGTGTCTACCAGGACGGGGCTAAAAATAGACCCCTACTTTTCTGCAACCAAATTGATTTGGCTATACAATAATGATGAGGTTGTAAGACAGGCTATTAACGATGGTCAATGCTACTTTGGAACAATAGATACTTGGCTGCTTTATAAACTTACGGGTGGAGCTGTCCATGCTACTGACCTGACCAATGCCTCTAGGACATTGCTTTTTAATATTTCGGATTTGCAATGGGACTCAGTACTTTTGCGACGATTTGGTCTAGAAAAATTAAGAATGCCCCAATTGAAGCATTCTTCAGCACATTTTGGTGAATCAAATTTTAATGGTCTTTTCGCTAATGAAGTTCCAATTACAGGTGTGATCGGAGATTCACATGCAGCTGCATTTGGAGAGGGTTGTTTTAGCTCAGGTACAGCCAAAGCAACTATGGGGACTGGTTCGTCTATCTTATGGAATACTGGTGATAAAATAGTGCGTTCTGACAAAGGAATGGTGACTACCATTTGTTGGAGTATAGAAGGAAGGGTTGATTATGCACTTGAAGGTGTAATTGTTAGCTGTGGATTAACTATTGAATGGTTAAAAAATCAACTAGGGTTTTTTAAAAACAGTGAAGAAACAGATGTAATGGCTTATACCTTAGATAGCAATGAAGGAGTTTACCTGATTCCTGCCTTTAGTGGTCTTGGAGCTCCTCACTGGCAAATGGATTGGAAAGCCTCCATTCATGGTATTACCTTTAAATCTGATAAAAACCATTTTGTTAGAGCTGCTTTGGAGTCCATTCCGTATCAGATCAAAGATGTTGTTTTGGCAATGGAACAGGAAAGTAATATCCATTTAAAGGAACTAAAGGTTGATGGGGGGATTACTGACAATACTTTTCTTATGCAATTCATGGCCGATCTTTTGGATACTAATGTGGTTAATATTGGTATTGCAGACGTTTCTGCACTAGGTGCAGCATTAATTGCTGGATTAGGAGCTGGACTATGGAAGAATATAGAGGACCTGCCAAAATTCAAGGAAAATTTAAGGGTAAACAAGCCTGCTTCAAATACTGATTTGGTCAAAGAAAGTTACGATGGTTGGCAGAAGGTACTTACAGAGCGGAAATTAGGCTCAAGTAAGGGCTAAGCTAATTGCTCTGCAACAGAAGTGACCTCAATAAACAAAGTCCTAAAGGTATTGAAAGGTATACAGTTGTTTATGTAGCCTATAAAACTGTTTTTATCTCTTTACGTTAATTTCTTTTCGAAATTCCCTAGGGGTCATATCACAGTATTTACGGAAAGATGCATTAAATCTACTAATTGAATTAAATCCAGCATCAAAAGCTATTGAGGTTATAGAATCATGAGAAATGCTCAATTTTCGTTTGGCAAACAATACTCTTTGTTCTATTAAATAATCAGAAATAGTTTGGGCAAATGTTTTTTTAAAGATAGAATTCGCATAATCAGGGTGTAATTCTACCGCTTTAGCAACATCTGTAACTTTGATGGGCTTATTAAAGTTAGCGGCAATATAGACTGCCATCTGTTCTACCAAATTAATGGGTAGTGAATCCACTTTTTCAATGGATGAGGTTGCATTCATGGTTCTATATGCAAACCTTTTTAAATAAGCCTGAATTTCTAGACAACATATATCTTTCAGGGCATAATCATCTCTATTCAGTTCAGTAGTCCACCTTTCAAATATTTGATTAGCTAAGTCAGGATTAGAAGGTTTGTAAGTGGTCGCTTTAAGTTCACCTCTAAAAAGCATATCCAAAAATTGTTTGGGAAGGTTCCAATTGAGCAATTTATAAAAAGGAATAGTAATTACATAGTATGGTGTATCTTTCGAATATTCAACAATTTGATGTGGAAAAAGTGCCCAAAAAACAATCATCCTACCTTTCTTAATCTTTAGTTTTTGGTCATGAATCAAATACGTCAGTGAACCTTCGGGGACATAATTAATTTCAATTTCATTATGCCTATCTGGCCTTTTCATAAGATGAGGCTCCCATAGTTCACAAGTTAAACCGTATGGTTTTAAGTCCTTTCTGCTTTCATCGAATTTCTTTAACATTTCGTAATATGGTAGATTTTGCTTCAAATATAGTTGATTTTTATCATAATACTAGTAACATGTTTTAAAAGTATGCGTTCGACCTTATGAGATTAATTTTGATTATGTATTAAAATAAAATTACAAAGGTCCTTGTTATCCTTCTTTTATATTGACACTTAACTATTGGCAGTGCACTACCAATCTTCGGTAGCTCGTTAAATGAGGAGTGCCGTTATCTTTTATGACCAAGAGAATATGAAATGTTTTTCCTGAGGCATTCTCAGGAATAACTAATTTGGTTGTCATGCTGTCCAAGTTCTTTATTTTAATTTTTCCAGTGTAGGTTCCTGGTTCTGGATAATACCTCCATTCATAGGAAATTTGGTCTCCATCAATATCTGTACTCCCAGCTGCATTGAGTTGAATATGCTGCCCTGGGTTCACTTCAATTTCCAAAGCCTTAAGTGACTTATCCCCATTCAAAACTGCGTGTGGAGGATGGTTGGCTTCAGAAAACGCTGTTACACACCAATCCATTCGCGCCTGAAAATCATTTTGAAACGCTTGTGCCCACCTGCTTATGGTATACCCTAAATTATCTGGATTAAGGTTAGATGCTACATCAATCCATTGCTTTTCTGAGCCAGGTTGTTTTCTTAACCGACCACCCCAGCCACCCCATTCAGGATGTTCAGAATTGTTAAGACCATTTGGAATCAAAGAAAGAAAAGCAGGAGTATCACCTTCCACTCCCCATGCTACGTCTGGATATTCAGTACCCAAAGGACCATGTCCCTTTTGAATATTTTCCGCTATCCAACTGTTGGAAATCTCGCTATTGTCTATTCCGTCTACTGCAAAATTTATTCCTGTCCATGTTGCACTTCCATAATGATCACCAGGGCTTACAATATAAAATAGGTCCGGGAAGTTATTTCTTATCCAAATCCCACTATCATCTTGATCAGAGATAGTATAGACTCGTAATTTTTCGATTAACTTTTTGGCTATTTTTTTACTCTTCGTTTTTTGAATTTTATCCAAGGCTTGCGCTAAAGTGTTAACCCCTCCCCAAACAGATATCCATAATGGACGATCATCTTTTTCTTCAAGTGTTTTTATAATCCAGTCGGATCCTTCAGAATCTTGTCCATCCCCAACGCCAAGCATTCCATATTTTGGTAAGCCATTCTTAACAAGCGCCTGTAAGGTCTCTTCCACGGGAAAACCTCCAGCATGCTTTGTAAGGTTAGGATAAACTTTACCATAGGCCTGAATTACTTTAGTAATGGATTCAGGATTAATTCTGGATTGATACCAACATGATGTAGTAGCCACAATCCCTTTAATGTCAATTTCATTGGAATACAGAAATAAGCGAACCAAAGATTGCGTGTCGTCTGGGTCGGCTTCGATATCTGTCAATATGATAACTCTATCCTTTTGATTGACTTGTGCGGAAAGCAATTGGCTACATCCTAAAACGGTAACTAAGATGATGGTAAAAATGCTGTTTCGATTCTTCTTCTTTTGCATGTATAATATTAATTTAACTGTTGTAAATTTAATCTTGTTTTAAGGCTAAAACTACCTACTTAAGGGATTAAACATGATGGATTCCGAGATTTTAACAGCCTTTCAGAAAGTATTCGCTACACCTCAAGAATATTAGAAAAAGAAATAAGTGAAGCGTTAAGAACGTAATCCTTTATTGGTAGTAAAAAAATATAACGGGTGCTCCTTTAATTTTGCTGTACCCAAGCTTTTACATATTGTCCAATCCTTTTAAATATAAATTTTAGCTTTATAGATAATTTGGTATGTTGTCCCATTTTTGATGAGGAATCATAAAAATATGAAAACTAGGTATTTGTAATCACATAAATATCAGTTAATTATGTGGTTTTTGTCAGGGGTATAGTTCGTTTGCTTATCCTACGGTTGGATTATTGTTATTTCTGATGCTCCTTTACATGTTTAGCAGCTTCAATCATGGTGGTGGTCCATACTTCATGTTTTCTATTTTGAAGGTAATCCAACAACTCTTTGTGGGCTTCTAAGGAAACATTTAATCCGTGTTCTCCTCCCACACCATGAAATAGAATGGTGATAAGGGCATTGTTTTTTTCGGCCTCTTTTACCCACTTAATGAGCTCTTCACCTGTTTGACCATTGACCCCATAACTATCAATATTTTGAAGGTTAATATTGCCTATCATATTTAGTTCCCCTCTAACGCCTCTTGAGGCGATAAAATCGTCTTTAATTGCAGCTACAAATGACCCTTCACCTGTTTCCATATCGCCACAGGTATAGGCGAAAGTTCTTTCTTTTTTTCCATCAATAGCCTCAAGAAAAACATTTGTCATGCGTATTTCATTGAGTATCTGGGCTGTGGTATATTTACTTAAATCATTTTCTGGACTAACCCAATCCCTACCTGCTGGGGTAGCATCACATGGATGATAAATTGTATGATTGCCCAGTTCATGCCCTAGTTTTTCCGCTTTACGCCAACCAGCTATTCTGTTTTTACTTCCTGGGAAAAAACCTGACAAATAAAAGGTTCCTTTTAGTTCATGGGCGTTAAGTTCTGGAATGACATTGTCTAAATGAACGTTCAAAGCATCATCATAGGTCAGGACAACAGCAGCTTTTTTGCCATGCCATAGCATAGCTTCTTCTTTGGGAGTATTGGTTTGAAATGGCGCGGTTGGAAATCCTTCTTTATTATAAAGATTGGCTCCATGGGGGTTATTTGCCCAAGCATATCTTACATGCATTGGACGTTGAATGTCCTCATGTGAAACTGCTACTTTGTTTCCCACTATTTTGGCATCTGCCCAAACAAACTCCTTATTAAAACCAGCTATTGCAAATTGATTTAGAGGTTCCTCATCTATAGCTACCAAGCCACTTCCTAAATGTTCAAAGTTTAGCAAAATTGTATTTCCATTCACTTCATGAGAAGTATAATTTGGGCCTGAAAACACCAAGTTCTTTTCTCCATATGCCAAATTTCTTGCCGCTTTAGCAAGTCTAAGGCCAACGCCTTCCTTATTTAAGGGGTGAATATCATTCCATTCTCCTAAATCTATGGCTACCGCCAAAGCAGTATTTGGTTCAGAAAGTCCACTTCTTTGCGCTTCTCTTAATTCGGCCCAGTTGCTTTCGGCCGGTAACATATCTTGTTCCATAAAATTGGCAAGTTGTACTATTAGGAAGGGGAGGTCTCCTTGTCCCCATTGCTTTCTCCAATCTTGAATCAATGCAGATAAGTATTGGCCATACGGCTTTGGGTTTCCTGTATTAGATTCCCCTTGATTCCATGCAAAACCTTTGGCTTTGTAATTTTTTAGGGGAGCGGCCATGGCATTGTAAAGGGAACTAGGCTGATTTTGAAATGAAAAACCACGCACATAACTGTCAGTTGGTTTACGAGGTTTAAATACATCACCTACTTTATACTGCCAATCTCCTGTTAAGTCAATATTTTGATTATTTGCCGTTAGCACATAGGTTTTATCTGGCACAAAACCGCCCTTACCACCATTGTTTGTTACTCGAATAGTGATGGTGTTTTTTCCTTCTTTTAATAAATCGGTGGGTACATTATACCTTCTTGGGGGATATTGATAAGTGATATTTCCAACTTTTTCCCCATTTATATACGCCACATCAGCATCTACAATTCTACCCATACATAGCTTGGCGGCAATGCCTACCATACTAGCAGGGATTTCAATCTCTTTTCTATACCAAACAACGCCATTTAGGTTTTTTAGGCCTTGATCTTCCCAATAACCAGGAATGTGCAGTTTCCCCCAGTTCTTAGGTTGGAAACTTGTTTCAAACCATTTGGGAGATTCAAGCATTCCTTTATCGGTCTGTGGTTTACTAACAAATGCTGCCCTTCTTTTACGAGCAGCCTCATGAATGGTAGTGGTATCCTTATTCACTTCAATTTTTTTCATTAAATCTGGAAAATCACTCAGTCCTTGTTCGCTTATCCAAGACTGAATTGGAGTACCCCCAACACTAGCGTTTATAATGCCAACGGGAACCTTATGTTTTTCGTAAATATCCCTAGCAAAGAAAAAAGTAACCCCACCCATAGAAAGTACTGTTTCTGGATTGATGGATACCCATTTCCCATCATTTAAATCATCTTGCGGTCCCACCAAATTAGTGGATGTTTTGATGAAGTAATTTCGTATTTCTGGGTAATTTGCTGTGGCTATCTCATTAGGGTATTTCTCTTTAAGCCTTTCCATATTCAAAACCATATTGGATTGTCCTGAGCATATCCAAACATCTCCAAAATAGATATCTTTTATAGTTATTTTATTCTTTCCTTTTAGGTTAATTTCATAAGGTCCGCCAGCAGTATGTGCAGGTAATTGTATTTCCCAATTACCAGAAGTATCCGTAACCGTCTCATATTTTTCTTTTTTTAAGGTGAGTGTAATGTGCTCGTTTGGTGCAGCCCAACCCCAAATTTTGATATCCGTATCTCGCTGTAACACCATACCATCACTAATAAGTTTAGGCACTTTAATTTGAGCAGAAAGTTGTATTGAAATGAAGGAAAATAATGCTAAAAATAGCTTTGAAAAAGTGTTCATTTTTAAAGAGGTTTGGTCTTGGCTTTAAACTTATGCAATCGATTGTGTAACAAGATAGCAATATAGTGCTAAACAAACCTAAAAAAGAGGGAGAACAAGTCTGTTAAAAATCAGTTAAATGTTATTTTGGAATAATTAAAGTTGAGGGCTGATTATTATTCATCAAGTGATTTGTAAACTTTAATACTGTTATCAGACAAATTAAACAATTACTTTAGTTGTATATTAATTGCAGTATTTTTTATCCATTAATTTAAATCGAATATAGTATGCTGATTTGGAAAGATATTATTCATTTTTCAGTAAATGGAAATCCAAAACCTGATAACCGTATTGAAAAAAGTGAGGAAGAATGGCGTGGTATTTTAACCCCAGAGCAATATAGAATTACACGAGAAAAAGGAACAGAAATGGCCAATAGTGGAGCACACTGTAGTACTCATGATGCGGGATTGTATAATTGTCTATGTTGTGATACTCCTTTGTTTGATTCTACCATAAAATTTAATTCTGGTACTGGATGGCCTAGCTTTACGCAACCTATAAAAGAAAATTCAATTCAGTACCTCAAGGATAGTGCTTTTGGTATGGTAAGAGTTGAGGTAATGTGCAATACTTGTGATGCACATTTAGGACATGTATTTCCCGATGGTCCAGAACCTAGTGGTTTACGGTATTGTATAAATTCAGCAAGTTTAAAACTAGATAAAAAGGATTAAAATGGAAGTTAATAAAATAGAATTGGCTATAGTTGGTGGTGGTTGCTTTTGGTGTGTGGAGGCTATATTTAACCAATTGAAAGGAGTTGAAAAAGTGGTGTCTGGATATACTGGAGGCACCGTTCCTGGCACACCAACATACAAAGAGGTGTGTTCTGGTCTTACCGGGCATGCTGAGGTTGTTCAAGTGCGGTTTGACCCTTCCGTGATTTCGTATCATGATTTATTGGAAGTATTTATGACCACACATGATCCTACTACACTGAACAGGCAGGGCGGAGATACTGGAACACAATATCGTTCTGTCATCTATTTTCATGATGCAGTTCAGAAAAAAACAGCTGAAACAGTATTAATGAATGTTGCAGCCTATTATGACAATCCTATAGTTACAGAACTTAGTGCACTGGAAAAATTTCATGAGGCAGAGGAGTACCATCATGATTATTATGCCAACAATCAAGAGCAAGGGTTTTGCCAAGTTGTAATTGCTCCAAAATTGGCAAAACTGCGGCAAAAACATTCAGATAAGCTAAAATAAACGCATTGCGATGCATTATTTCACATGAAACTCAATATAAAGGATACTTTTAATAGCGAATTGCCAGCAGACCCAATTTTGGAAAATGCCAGAAGACAGGTAGAAGATGCATGTTATTCGTTTGTTACACCCAAGAAGACGAAAAAACCAGAAATGCTACATATAGCTCCTGATATGTTGAGCGCTATAGGATTGTCTAAGGAGGAGGCCGCTTCCAAAGATTTTTTAAATGTCTTTACAGGAAATGCTGTCTTGCCAAATACCAATCCTTATGCCATGTGTTATGGCGGGCATCAATTTGGAAATTGGGCCGGACAATTAGGAGATGGTCGTGCTATAAATTTGGCAGAGGTTGTGCATCATGATAAACGCTGGGCGCTTCAATTAAAAGGAGCAGGGGAGACCCCATATTCTAGAACTGCAGACGGATTAGCAGTATTGCGTTCATCCATAAGGGAATATTTGTGTAGTGAGGCCATGCATTACTTGGGAGTACCCACTACAAGAGCACTGTCCTTGGCATTGACAGGTGACCAAGTATTGAGAGATGTGCTATATGATGGTCATCCCGCTTATGAAAAAGGAGCCGTTGTATGTAGAGTTGCTCCGACTTTTATTCGGTTTGGGAGTTTTGAGATTTTAGCATCAAGAGGGGATAAGGAAACTTTGGAAATTTTAGTGAACTATACCCTAAAGCATTTCTATTCGCATCTAGGAGCACCATCAAAAAAAACCTATTTGCAATTTTTTAAGGAAGTGGTAGCGCGTAGTATGGAAATGGTTGTTCATTGGCAACGTGTAGGTTTTGTACACGGTGTGATGAATACAGATAATATGTCCATTCTTGGATTGACGATTGATTATGGCCCTTATGGATGGTTGGAGGGCTATGATCATGGTTGGACACCTAATACGACAGATAGACAGCATAAACGGTATCGATTTGGTCAGCAGTCGGATATTGTCCTGTGGAACTTATATCAATTGGCAAATGTCATGTACTTTTTAATTGACGAGTCAGCCGGTCTTGAGGCTATTTTAGAGCAATATAAAGGGGATTATGAGCAAGCTTATTTGCGAATGATGCGCTCAAAAATTGGGATGTATACAGCTGGAAAAAATGATGCCCTATTAATTAAAGATTTGGAGGCGCTTTTGCAATTGACGGAAACCGATATGACCTTGTTTTTTAGAAACTTAAGTGCGTTTGATGAAAGTCAACCTTCCAAAGGATTAGAGGTGATAAAAGACGCTTTTTACGATAGTAGTGCGCTTACAACTGAAATAAGCAAACGATGGGACCAATGGTTTTTGGGGTATGCCTCTAGGTTAAAGGATGAAACACTTCCCAAAGTTGCCCGTGTAAAAGAAATGAATGCGGTAAACCCAAAGTACGTGCTGCGAAATTATATGGCACAATTAGCAATTGATGCTGCGGATAAAGGTGATAACTCTCTTTTGGATGAGTTGTTTAATTTGTTGAAAAAGCCCTATGATGAACAACCAAAAAACAATAAGTGGTTTGCCAAAAGACCCGAATGGGCACGAAATAAGGTAGGATGTTCTATGCTGTCCTGTAGTTCCTAAAATGTGCTTAAAACCATTTGATGGTCGCCTGGGCCAGTTTTTCTTTTCTCTTTGTATAAGGAGGGAATAATAATTCTATTGATCCTTTAAAATTTTGCTTTAATACGGATCGCATGTTAGAAAACTCCAAAAAACCATAATACCCATGAGTTTTCCCTATTCCACTGTTGTTGGTGCCTCCAAAAGGTAAATGATGGTTAGAAAATTGAAGTACATTTTGGTTGATGCATGTGCTTCCAGCCCTTGTATTGTTTAAGATTTTCTTTATGGTGGCATTATTTTTACTATATATGTATAAAGCCAATGGCTTCTCTTTTGAGTTGATATACCCAATAACCTCTTCAGTGGTTTGGAACGTTTTTATTGGAAGAATTGGACCAAAAACTTCTTCTTGTAACAAGGAGGCCTCATCTGGTAGGTTAGAAATTATAGTAGGGGCAATATAATTTTCTTCTTCGTTTGTGGTGCCACCAATTTCAATGGTTGCCTTATGTTTTATGGCATCTTCAATATGCTGCTCTAATCGTTTAAAATGTCTTTTATTTACAACTCTGCAATAGGAGTTGGAAGTAGCCGCGTCATCAGTATAATACTTTTTTAGTTGTGATTTTAGGGCTTCAACTAGTTCTTCTTTAATACTTTCATGAACAAGTATATAATCTGGGGCAACACAGGTTTGCCCATTGTTGATGAATTTCCCCCAAGCTATTTTTTTTGCAACGGCTTTAATATTGACCGTTTTATCTACTATGGTAGGTGACTTTCCACCAAGTTCTAAGGTAACAGAAGTGAGATGTTCTGCTGCAGCCTTCATGACAATTTTACCAATTGAAGGAGCACCAGTAAAGAAAATATGGTTAAAGGGTAGTTTTAAAAGCTCTTGTGATACATCAACCTCGCCTTCTAGCAATGCAATTTCACTCTTATTGAAAATAGTAGTAATGATTTCCTTCATTATAGCAGAAGTATTGGCTGTTAGTTCAGAAGGTTTTATAATAACAGTGTTCCCGGCAGCAATTGCAGAAACCAATGGACCAAAAGTTAGGTTTAGGGGAAAATTCCATGGGGCAATAATTAAACAGACTCCTTTAGGTTCGTTCACTACCCAAGAAGATGACCCAATCAATGCAATTGGTGTTTCCGCATGTTGTTTGCTGGTCCATTTTCTTAGATTCTTTATGGCATGTTTTATTTCTCCAATAACAGGATAAATTTCAGTTAAGTCAGTTTCAACAAAGGGCTTTTTAAAATCATTGTATAAAGCTTGTCTAATGTTATCCCTGTAGGTAACTTCTATAGCTTTTTTTAAGGCTTTTAGCTTTTTAATGCGCTCTTTATAGGTTGTGTTCCCAATGGCAAACTGATTTTTTTTCTGTAAATCAAATAGTTCTTGAAATTTGTTCTCCATTGGTTTTAATATTTTTACTTGAATAGCTATCTAAAATATAAAAATTTTCATTGAATTGGATATCACTATGTTCGAATGTTATTTATTGTTAAATAAAAGGGTAGCGAGCATACAAAAAGAGCCGAATTACCATTAGTAAAAATAGGAATAGGGTAACATAAATGTAACTAAACAATTATTTATACTTTTATAAGTGAAAAATAAGCGTATTTATGGTATCTATTATGAAAGGTTTTTTTACTTTTGCGCAAGATTTTCAGAATAGCATTCCTATTTTGAAAATTCACCAGTATTTTGTCATTTGACAAATGGTCGCATAGCTCAGCTGGATAGAGCATCTGCCTTCTAAGCAGACGGTCCCAGGTTCGAATCCTGGTGCGATCACATCTACGAAACCCCTTATAAACAGGGGTTTTTGTTGTTTTAGACCTTTTTTGAAATGTAAATAAACTACCCGAAATGATACAAATGATATAAATATCCTTAATATTATATCGAAATTCATGCATTATTTATGCACGATTATTTAGGTACATGGTCATATCATTAAAACTAGACAGAAGAAAGAACGGTCTTACCACTGAAGGCTATCCAATAATTGTATACGTAAGTCACCAGTACAAGCAGATGTATATTAGATTAGGCTACTGGTCAAGTGATAAAAACTGGAACCAAAGTCTTGCGGTTCCTAAGAAATCACACCCGAAATATTATGAATTACTGGATTATGTTGATCTTATCAAAGAGCGTATTTCAGAAATAATAAAGGAAAACCATAGGAAGGCCATACTTGTTTCTGACATTAAAGATATGCTTTTTAAGAAGAAAAGTAGCATATTCTATATAGAGGGCATGATGTTGTACGATGAGAATTACAGGGGGACAGATTGGAGCGCATTAAGAAGCTTTAATAAAATGTTTCCTAATCGAGTGTATGACGATATTGACACGAAAACAGTCCAGAAGTATGCGGATAATCTTTTAAGACGAGGAAACAAAGCCAGAGGTGTTGATTCTTACGTCAGGTCTTTAAGAGCCGTATGGAATAGATTGGACAAGCCAGACAATCCTTTTAGGGGTATACGAATTGAGATACCAGAAAAAATTAACCCTATAGCCACTACTGAAGAACTTATTAGGCTAAGAGACCTTGATTTGCCTTATAGTGATGGCTATGGTAGTTTAGGAAATTTCAGAGACTACTTTCTGCTTATGTTTTATCTTGGAGGAATAGATCCAGAGGTTATTGCAAAATTGAGATACGATAAGCATTTGATTGGAAACAGAATACAATTCAATAGAGATAAAGGCAAGTCTAAGACGTTTTGTAATAATATTGTTCCGGAACAAGCTTGGGAAATATTAAGGAAATATCATTGCAAACCTTATTTCGTACCTATACACCAAGCAACGCAATACAAAACGCTCATGGGAAACTTTCAAAAAAGGTTTAGGCTTATATGTGCTAGGGTCGGGGCTGAAATGCATTTAATACCAAAAAGCGGTAGGTACACTTTTATAGACAGGGCGCAACAGCTATTAATAGACGAAAGAATTGCTTCTCAAATAGTGGGACACAAAAGAACTACAGTAACAAGCTTGTACTCTAATGATTTTCCTCTTGAAGTTCAAGACAAGGCGCATTTAAGTATTATAAGCCTTTAAATATTGGATAGGAATTTAAAGAAGGTTGTTTATGGTTTGCTGCGAGATTTAGCAACTAATTTAGCAAAAAGAGAAAGAACCAGAGGAAATTTCATAGGAATTAACAAGTAGGCTAGAACTAGCAATTAATTTTATACACCGTGTTGTGCGTAGTTTTTTATATTCCGCCATTTTCGGTTTCCGCATGTATTAATTTTCCGTTCTTGAATTCAAAAAATACAATTGTCCAATCACTTAAAGCTAAATCTAACTTTTTTTTGCTTTTCAATTTCGCAAAATATGGTGTCAGAATAATTTGAAATCGTCCATCTTTAATTGTGAGTGGTGCTATTTCAACTAACCTCAATCGGTTTTTATTTTTTCTAAAATATTCTTGTCTATTTGCTAAACCTAGTTTTATTATTTCATACCCATTTATTCGATTCGGTAATTTTGAAAGATAATTTTCGTATTGAATATAAATCTGTTTTGGTTGTTTATTTTGAGAGTATTTATTGTAAAATGAGTCAATTTCGATTATATATTTCTCCATTGCCTTTAAGTAAACGGAGTCAGTTTCCGTTAACTTTAGATATTCAGGAATCGATTCATTTTCCTGCGAATAAGTCAGGAATGACATTAAAAACCCAAACATTAAAATTATAAATCTGTTCATTTTCTCAAATTACGCACAACGTGTTTGTGTATGATTTCGTTGCGCTTATAAGCAACGAAACATAACAAGTATAAACATACGAAGAAAATCCGGTAGGATTTTCGGACTAGCTCAAAACCAAGCAATTAATTATAGCATCGATGAAAAAGCAGTAAGTCGAGTATCTTTAAAATGAACTAAAAATTAAGGATATGGAATCTCAAATTACT
>NVXD01000028.1 GCA_002746415.1 Flavobacteriaceae bacterium
ATGAACTATTATTATGTAAAGTAATTTTCAATACTTTCTAATAATAACAGGGATTTAGAAGCATCACTTTACATAATAATTTACTTTACATAATGGGTCAGGATAATGCCAACCGATAGGGTCTTTAACACTACAGCAAATAAGATGCGTAAATCAACCAATGTTCCTGTTATCCCCCCTTGGGAGAGTTGATAGATACCCTTTACCTTATTGCTGTTGTTCAATAACATTATTTTAAAGGATTCGTGTACTTCTATAGTGTTCTTGTTCCAATGTTCAAAAAAAAGCTCGGATGCATCTTGGGAGGAACTTATTTTGTGCCAAAAAGGGGATGTTATCCGCTCTTTGTAACTAATCTGTATTTCGTTAACTTTGTCTTTCATTGTTTATCTATTAAGATTGATAATGAAAAAGAGGGCAGAACTTTCGACAGGGATGCCCTCTTTCTTTTTTTACTTATTACTTCCCATTAAAAGGATTTCATTTGCAACCACTTCGGTTACATAGCGTTGATTTCCGTCGTCCGTAGTGTAGGTACGTGTTTTTAGTTTCCCCACTACGCCAACTTCTTTGCCCTTACTTACAAATTTTTCAATAATATCGGCTGTCTTGCCCCAAGCAACAATAGTGTGCCAATTCGTGTCTGTTTGCTTTTCACCTTTACTATTTTTATAATTCTCATTGGTGGCTATTGAAAAACGGGCTACTTTCTTTCCGCTTTCAAGATTTGTAATGGTTGGTTCTTGTCCAACATTTCCGATTAACTGTACATGATTTTTAATACTGCTCATAATTATAGATTTAAAGATTAATATTCATTTGTTCCCACCTGAACAGATGGGCAGGTTAAAAGTGATTTACTTATTATATCCAGAGTGTTTTCCTTTTTCCACCATTGGTGGTTTAGTTTATTTTTAGTGCCACTTCCTTTTTGGATATTTTGAGATGATTTCATAGTTCGATATTTTGATTTACTTCCCATAGTGCCTTCGTTGTTACCTTTTTTGATGCTCAGTGTTATTCAATATTCAGAGTTGATAAGACTTATAAAAAAGAGGACGCCAAAGCGTCCCTGCTTTATGCAGTCGTTCAAATCTGAATGTTGTTGTTTTGCTATCAAAAAAGAGTGATAATGGGGGCTCTAAAAGTGGATTAAAAGACTGTGTGAAATTTAAAATGGAAGGGAGTGGGACTAAATGAATTAATGGAATTCCAATAATCTTTATGAAAAATATGTAACTTTATTGAATGCCAACAGTATTTGATATTCCGCCAATTGAAGTCCAAGACGAATTAATTTTATTAAGAAAAGATTTGGATGAAAAAATCCCCCATAAAGAGTTTGATAATAATTTGTTGATTGCCAGTTGGAACATTAGAGCTTTTGGAAATCTTACCAGAAAATGGAAAAGTGGGGACAAGGATAGCCCAAAAAGAGATTTACATGCATTATTATGTATTGCGGAAATCATTAGACGGTTTGATGTTATCGCAATTCAGGAAGTAAAAGCAAACATAAGAGCTTTACGGGATACTTTAAAAATATTAGGTAATGATTGGTCTATGATATTAACCGATGTTAATAGAGGAGATGCTGGAAATGGGGAACGTATGGCATATATTTTCGATACCCGTCGAGTTAAGCTCTCAGGTCTGGCCTGTGAATTAGTGGTTCCGAATGAATGGTCGGATAAAATAAATCAAATATCATTGGAAGAACAGTTTGTTCGTTCTCCCTACGCTGTCAGCTTTAGAACTAATAACCAAACCTTTATTTTAGTGACATTACATATCCTTTATGGGGATAGTGCCAACGATAGAATAGATGAACTAAAAGGAATTGCCGAATGGTTAGCTGATTGGGCAACAAATATCAATGCTTATCACCAAAATTTAATCGCTCTTGGAGATTTTAATATTGATAAAAGAGGTGATTTGTTAAATGAAACATTCCTATCTACGGGGTTATTCGTTCCTCCTGAATTGCAAAATGAAGAAGTAACAAGGTCAATATTTGATGAGACCAAGTATTACGACCAAATAGCCTGGTTCAATGGTTTGGATGGTAAGCCTAAATTATCATTAAAATTTTTAAGAGGCGGAAATTATGATTTTATGGAGAAAGTACTGACCAATAGGGATATTACAAAAAGGCGTTTTTCATTTCTAATTTCTGACCATTATCCACTTTGGGCTGAATTTAAGTTATAGCTGCATTTCTTATTTAAAGGCTTATACAGATTGGATTCTGTAATCTATACTCTGTCCAAGGTTTAGATTACAGTATTTTCTCAAATCATCAATATAGTGAAACGATGTATCTTAACGAACATTTTGAATTGAACTTACTATATTAGACTGGACATTAAATAGTGATTTACAAGATTTAAGTCACCTCAGTAATGGTTGCTTTTAACTTTTAATGTTCTGTATTAAAGGCAGATTCCATTAATAGCTGTTCTTTATT
Organism: Flavobacteriaceae bacterium; assembly: GCA_002746415.1. Classification (GTDB taxonomy): domain Bacteria; phylum Bacteroidota; class Bacteroidia; order Flavobacteriales; family Flavobacteriaceae; genus Saonia. Next base: position 2,468 of record NVXD01000028.1, read on the forward strand.
TGGAATACCTATTTGTTTAGCAAAAAACTTCCAATTTCTCACTTCTGTAATGACTTCTTCTATAATAGTTTCCATTTCAGTTTTACTTAAGCGGAAATATTCTCCGACACTTTTTGCAAGTTCAAAGTTTAGTGCATTATCATCCGTATTAATATTGAGTGCAAGTCCACCCTTATCTATTGAAGGATTAAGGTCATAGGCTGGCGAAAGTTCCCACCCTTTTTCGTTTAATATAAGGCCGTGATTGCGCAAATGATCGTCCGTATTTGATACAGCGATATTGAATACAATTCTCCGCCATAGCTGCCTCAGGTTTTTATCTATATTTGTACCGTAAATCTCTATAACATCTACTATATCCAGATAACTGGGTATTATAGTCTTTAAAGTTTCTTCAGTATTGCCTGTCATCGTCATTGCAGAAGCAAAATGGATGCGATTACCGTCTTCTCGGTCAAATCGTTTGGTAAAGAAAGTATGGTAAGCCCCAGAAATTCGTTCAATTTTAGATTCTGCCATTTCAATACCACAGGCAGTAGCTAATTTATAGGTAAGATATTCCCAAGCTGCCTTATCGACAGTATCTGTTTTTGAAGGGAATTTAGCAATCCATAAATTTTTATTCTTGTCTAATATATTAGCTTTGGGTCTGGCACCACCAAGAGAAGAACCAGGTGCAATAAGAACGGCTATCCATTGCCGTATAGCATCACTCTCAACATCATTTTCAAGATGATTTACAGCTTCCTGTAAATTACCAAGCGAGGACCAGGGCGGTGTTGGGCTTTTATCGTCATTATCTAGAAACGGACCATCTGGATTTGTCTTGAAACGAAGTGCACCCATACGGCTCTCATCATACACACCTAATAAATAATCTATTTCATAAAGAGTTTTTGCCTTTTCATTACGAGCTCTTGCGTCTTGAGCTTCACGGCGTTTCATCAAGGTCTTTCCCCAAGTATCTGGCATACTATCTAGGAAAATTCCGAAGTTTTCTTTATCTGTAGGATATTGTGGCCCGGAATAAAAACCAATATCTGGATCGAGTAATCTGTATAAACCCTTCTCTAACCATTCTTTCTTATACTCAAAACTGAATGCTTTTTTTGCTTTGGCAAAATGCGCCGAGAGTATTCCTATTTGTATAGGACCATCTATATTTTTCCAATCCGCATATACATAAATATCAAGTTTTTTTCCAGCCATAGCTTATAGTAAATCAAGATCCTGTAGTTTACGACCAAATTCGTCATCAATCCCTAACTTTAGAAAATCCTCTTGAAGGTTAAGGACTCTAAAAACATTAAAATATAACCCTATTGCCACGGCTGGGTCGCCTTTTTCTATTCGATATAGAGTGGCTCGATGAATGCCAGCACGCTCGGAAACCTGCTCTGTTGTGAGCTTTCTTCTTTTACGGGCAAGCTTTACATTCTCCCCTATTTGGCCAAAATATTTTTGATATTTAGGAAGAACAATAGCTTTTTTAGAGTTCATTACGTCGCTTATTTACAACAAATATATCTTTTTTGTTGTAAATAAGCAACTTAGTTGTGATTTATCTAAAAATTGAGACACATGTTCTTATAGCAACAAATGTCGGGTAGGAGTTAGTGTTATACACGGAAAAACTTTTTTAGATAAAGTATAGGAAGGTGATAAAAGATATATTTCTATTTCGACAAAAAATAATATGCCATACGAAATAGTTAGTTTGGACAGTGAGCGTATTTACAATAGTTAGATGTTATGATTGCTTACCATGGAGACTTTGTTGTCACCTTTTTTGATGCTCAGTATTATTCAGATAAGACTTATAAAAAAGAGGACGCCAAAGCGTCCCTGGCTTTATGCAGCCGTTCAAACCTGAATGTTATTGTTTTGCTATCAAAAAAGAGTGATGGCGACAGTTCTAAGAGTAGATTAAAAGACTATGTGAAATTTAAAATGGAAGGGAGTGGAACTAAACTATTATTCAATACTTACCAATTAAACGTATATCTTATTAAAAAAGTGACCTATTCGGTGAGCAGAAAAAAATAGGGGTGCCGAAAAGCCTAATTTATCTACATTATTGAGATTAGGTTCTGGTCTTTATACAACGAATACTATTCAATGAAAAAATAATAATAATTGTACCAACTAACGATAATGCTATAATTAAATCATTGTATTACAAATATTTACCATTTACACATCATTATTTACATTTTATACACTTTTCTCATATTCAATTATAAGTTTACATATCTTATAGGAAGTTTCCTCCAATAGTTTTGACTTTTAGGCCTAACCTAAAACTAGCACCAGAAAATAATAATGGTAAATCACATAAAGTAAAAGATTGCATCCCTAATTTAACTATCATGTATAGATGTTAAATATTGTACCGCCATAAATTGACAAATATTAAAATGTAATTAATTATAAAATGGATGAAATTACAATAGCAGCGACGGCTACTATAATCGTTGCCTTAATCGGTTTGTTTGGAAATTGGTATCTAATAAATGACAATCGAAAGAGAGAATTATCAATAAAACAACTTGAGATTGAAAAACAGGAGAGTAATTTGATTCTTGAAAGCCTTAAAGAATTTTGGGAGTACCAAAATAAGGTTTATCAAGATGTTTTAAGAGTGGCAAGTATTTTAACTTTCAATAAAGAAATTGACTCGGAAGAGTTTCAAAAAGCGTACATAAGACTATGGGAATTAAAATATGGTGAACTACCAACGTGCGATTCAGAGGAAATAGAACTTGCTTTAGAAGTGTTCTCTGATTTAGCCTATGAAAAGAAAAGACTAAAAGTTGAGGATATAAAATCAATTAAAGAGTATGAAAAATTAATGAAGCCATGCTTAAAAGACATTTCTAAATCGATTCGAAATTCATCTATTTTACTTGACTATACAAAAATAATGCGATTAAGAATAAAAGAGAATATGAATGGACAGAAAGAGCTTAAGAGAAATTAATTAAAGAATACGAGTCGTACCGTTTTCCACATGAGAGGGATACGGAGTTTTAACGAGGCAATTTTACTAGCTACTTAGGTTTCAACCCTCTGTCTGGTAAAAAACAACTAAATCTATATGCAGTTTTAACAATTTAAAGAAGTTTGCAATGACAATCAATAAACGCTACGGAACATCATTACTTGCATTCAATACAAAACGTGAACCTGATCCGGATCGTGGAAAAGGCATCAAGCATTTCGAACTTACGTTACCTTCTCAAATAAAAGATGAATTCGATAAATGGGAAATAGGCAAGCGGAAAGCGCTAAATCCTAAGGATGCTGCAGGAATGCTCTGGTCAACCACGGCTGCTTCCCATCTTGATGGTCGACTAGATGCATGGGAAAATATCCCCGTTGTTAAACTGCTTTTACCTGGTTGGGATTTGCTGACTAAGTTACCACAAGATTCATGGCCGAGTAAACAGTCTGAGTTAAAAAAATTAATAGCCGAAGCTGGAAACCCCAGTATGACACCTGCTGAATTGATAAAACAATTAAAAAAACTCGATAGTGAAAAGAATTTGTTCAATGACCTTTTATTGATTTTCAAATACGCGGCCATTGGATCCCAACGACCAATTCACCTAGTAGCCGATTTATATCGCCTTAACCGCACTCTTTTGTTGGATGCAAAAGATTCTCCATCAAGTGTTAGTGAAGTTACCGGCTACCTTACTTCTCCACTTATTGTACCATCAGTTTTTACGACACCGCTTGGGACATCTGGACCTCACGTACCTCTACAACATGACATTGAAAATAAGCCTCCCAAGCCACCACGCATAGTAAACTTTGCGATTGATAAGGAGTCACCCAAATATCGAGAGATAATTAAAAGGATAGAAAAAGATTTAGACGAAATTGATAAAATTGAATCGGATAAAGCTACTATCCGAGCTATCCGTAATGTAGCAATCAATGACCCGAAAGCAAAAGCGAATATCATTGAAGCTGTTCGCGTTAGTAATAAAACTTCACTAACAGATAAAGGCAATAGTATTATTCGTCGGGTCATGCATAAAACATCTCGGCGAACATCCAGGAACATTTCAAGAAATATTGGTGGTTTTCCAGTTCTTATCGATATGGCTGAAATTGAAAAGCGTAAGGACAAGCAACGAGAAGAAAAAACCATCGCGCTGCTAAGTTCTTTCCCCGATGATTTAAAATCGCGTATTGATGCTTTAGACAATAATATGTATGTGCTAGAAGTGACTGATGAGATAGAGAATACTATTCCCTATCATCCTCCAGCACTTGCTGGGCCTAGTTACTTAAAACCCGCAGGGCGAACAGACCTTCTTATCGTTCGTCAGATGACTATCGGTTACAGGCGCGCTGAAATTGCCCATGTTGAGAATGTCCTCATTGGTGAGACCCGAGAGCGCGATCATACCAAACGTATCTTTACACGTGATGAGCTCTTTGAAAGTACGGAACGAGAGAGCGAGGAAACAAATGATCTTCAAACGACGGATAGCTCAGAATTAAGTAATGAAGTTAACGAGGTTGTCTCCGAAGACTTACGAATCGAGGGTAGTGTTGAAATTACCTATCGTGGCCCAACGAAGGTGGTCGCAAAAGCTGCAGGATCGTTTGAAAAATCTTCAGAGACTACAGCAAATGTTGCAACTGAATACGCGACAGAAATTGTGGATCGAGCTGTCAAACGAATTTTTGAGCGTAGCAAACGTGAGACTAAATCTATATTTGAACAGGAAATTATCGAAGAGAATCGGCATCATTTTATACGTGAAAAAAATGCAGAAGAACATGTATCGGGTATTTATCAATATCTAGAACGTGTAAGCAGGGCCAAGATATTCTCATATGGAGAACGCGACCTCTACGATATTTTAGTTCCGGAGCCAGCTGCTTTGATTTGGAATCTTGCGACTTCTTCGGGAGGTGCAGAAGATGAAATAGATCCTCCAGATCATAATTTATTCAATTCTTTAACATTGGATAATATAGAATTAAAAATGGAAAAAATCATAAAAGCGTTCAAAGTGGTTAGTTTTCCTGCGGCTTTACCTTCGCCGATACTTATAGAAGAAGGCTTCAGCAAAACTGATCCGTCTGGCAGTACTAAAAATGTATATACCAAGAATGTGAAGGTACGAATTAAAGAAGGTTATGCTGTTGATAAAGTAACTGTTAAAGGCTTCGTTGAAAATGAACAGAGCGATAATCATCCAAGCGGATCTTTCACGATTGGCACTAAATTGGTGAATTGGGAAACAGGAAAAGGTGGGGGGAAAATCGGAATTAGTCCACTTACCTTCAGCCCACCACAGCTGGGACCTGATCTAGGAATTGCCATAACTGCTGAAAATTTTAATGGTATAGGGGGGATTATAACCATTGAATTATCCCTAACAGATGAAAGAAGTCGCGAATGGCAATTCGAAGCGTACAGCCGTGTCGCTGAGCGATATGAACAAATGAAGCGAGATTACGATTTAGCCGTAATTAGAGCCGAAGCGACCCAACCCGAAGAAGAAATTGATTTACCATCCGGTGCTCGTCGTCGCCTAAAAAAAATGGCTCGTAACGAACTTCAACGTGCGGCAATAGGCATAATGCGAAATAGACCGGTGGATTATGACCTTATTAATGACGTGGCAGCACAAAGTCTTCTTTTTCCAACGACTGATATTCCACGCCTGAAAGCGAAGGAAGCTGAAATTCAGTTTTTACAGCAAGCATTTGAGTGGGAACATTTATCCTGGGTACTTTATCCGTATTTCTGGGGTAGAAGAGAGGGTACGCCAGGATGGAAGAACACAGTAGTCCAAGATCACCCCGATCCAGATTTTGCCGCCTTTTTGAATGCCGGAGCTGCTCGCTTGCAGATATCTGTTCGTCCAGGATTCCAAGATTTAGTGAAACATTTTATGGAAACCGGTGAAGTTTACGAAGGCAACGGACTTCCTAAAATGGGTGATCCGGGATATGTGCCCTTTATCGACGAACAAATAAACTCGCTTGGTGGGCCAGGTGAAGAAGTTCAATGGCCACCTGAGAATCCTGTTGAGTGGGATGTAGTTACGCCAACGCCGTTGGTGCTTGTTCGTAAAGTTGCTGAGAAGCAGTTGCCGACTTGGGATGCTGATACTGGGGAGGAAGTGGAATAAGAACTGCCTCAGTCGCGCTAGAAGTAATTTTATTCTTTGTAAGATTTTTCTGTAACTAATATTAGTGCACAGAATTTTGTAAGACAGAATGAACCAAATGACAAAAAAATAGGGAACTAGTAAGGAAAATGGCGAGATCACCGATACCAGATGCACGAAGCACAGCCGATACTTTGTCGAACGAGAGATTTCAGATTCATCCGTCGTACAATACGGACGAAGACGGTATTGTTCCAGATAATTGGCTGCTTGCAGATATCGTCCGAAGTATCCTAAATAACAAAGGTCAGCCAGGCTCTAAATCACTTGAAACGCTCGCCGTTGCTCTGAATCGACAATTGAGGACTCTAAGAACCTACATGAGCGTATTGGATCTATTGGCCAAGGGTGGGAAGAGTCAGCCAGTGACTTTTTACACTCTCATGTTTCCAGGCGAGGGAAAAGACAATACTGGTATAAAGGATCTCAATGACAAAGTGCTTGGATACGATTTTAACGGTCAGTTTATTAATAAACGCCATATCCACATAGGGAATATTTTCCATCCAGATTTCTACGTTGTCGGCCTAGACTACAAAACAGCAAATATGATTTCTCTTGATAGAGATAGAAAAGAATTCGATAGAAGATTGAGAAAACTAGATGGTGCACTGAGATCTACACTTCTGAATGACATCCTGCCGGATGCGGAAAAATATTGGAAGAGTCAGAAAGGTGGTGATACCAAGGTAAAAAATATCATAAAATTACGTCGTGTACTCATGAAGGATCCAAAGTATAAATTCGACATATTCTACGGGCTGATAAAATGGGATGGAGTCTCCAGGGAAAAGAAGCTCGGATTGCGGCTTTTTCCTGTGGACGTAGCTGAATTAGTCGCTCTGAATTTTACTTTTAAGCTCGCAACCGAATCACTAAAAGCTGCCGCGATGGCCCGTTACGTAAGGAAAGGCAGGTCCCTAAGAGTGAGAACTGTTCGCCCATTTGGTAAGAGGTTGAAACCGGACAAAGGCTTCGATGATCGGGGAAAACAATTTGTTGAAGGAGAATTCTTTAAAGTTATCAAGACGGAGAGCGATATCAAGGAATTTGTAACCCAGCCGTTCACCAAGAAGAGTCCTTACAACTACAACACAATTCTTGTGGATACCGTTTGGACGTCGGCGTTTCTTATATACCATAAACGATATGTTGGAAACCCCGACGTAATCCGCGATGTTCGAAAAGGGCTGCTAAAGAGACCTACACTAATAAGTGGCATGAAGTTTACGTTCCGAGCTCAAAAAGAGGCTTTGGAGCTTTGGATGGTCGTATTGAATACGATTGATTTCGTGAAAGACTTTTTAAGTGGTGAGTTCCATAAACAGGTAAAGGAATATCACCGAGATGCGAAAGAGATGTTTGCTGCCGTAACAAAGAGGCCGCAAAAAGGAAATATTGATTGGGTTAAGTTGAGGGATGTGTTGACTAAGGATGTGAGGCAGTCGTCCGAAATTGCTGTGCTTGGGAAAGCTTCGGAGTTTTTGTTTTATGCCGAAGCGGCCGATTATAGTGAGAGGATATTTTTTAGTTTCGATGTGCGAGATTTAGGCGTTGAACTGGCGTTGCTGTATGAAAATTCGGTGGAAGAGATTGACGATAAAAGATATGATGACTTCGATCTTATGATCGAAACTTTTCGCGCCTCTGATCCGATAAACGAACGGATGCGACACACCATTGACAAAGTCAAGGAAACATTCAAAGTAATACATTCGTTCCTCAGCAAAGGTGTTGGAGGAATGAAATTTCCTTGGGAGAAACATGCAATAAAGGCATTTGGTCAAAGAGCTGAATTGTCACGTGTCCCCGTCGAATTCGATAAGGCAGTGCAAATAATGCTAGGGGGTGACGAAGTCTTTGTGGCTGCGCATCCAGCATTCACGAGATTTGTGCCGGAGATTTTGAAAACTCTTGACCGAGAGAAATTTAAGAATGGTCCACTGAATATGCGCGCCGTTGTTTCCTTTTCAAAAGCTGATGTCCCGAACAACCGTCGAAGAGTCCAGTACTCTCACTACATGGCGATAAAAGCTGCAGATAGCGGTTCGTCTATATTGAAAGAATTTGAGAGAACTGAGAGCCGAATCGAACGATTGATTGAGCTGTTGACTCAGGACCCAAAAAAAATAAACAAGGCCAAATCCTATAGCCAACAACTGAGGCAACTCGGCTTGACAAAAATATTTGTGAAGCTAGCTCATGGAAAACCTCTGGTTACTTCTATAAATCTCGCCAGGGACCGTTTTGGTAGATTGGAAGCTGGTCGCCTTAGAACTATGGATGGTGATGGATTATATGATCTTAATGGAAAAAAATTGGATGTAAAGAAGTTTGCCGAAAAAGCAAAGAAATTGGAGACACAAGTGCGACGATCGATTGGTACACGAAATTATAATGTAGATCCACCACCAGTTAGAAAGACACCAAAAATTTTGGATGATTATCTAAAAGGAAAGAAATTTCGTCTAAAACCACCTAAAGGTCGGCGAGAGGTTCCACCATTTTTGCCTGGCCCGAGTATATAGGGCCAAGTAATATCGAGTAATTATGAATTCTGGGTAGAGTAGAAAACGGGCATCACGATGCAATCAGCCGCTGAATCGTTGACCCTCTAAGCTAACCAAATCTGTATGGTATGTTTGAAACTGATCTGTCGTGGCATCAGAATCAATGGGGGTCAGACTCGATTGATTTAGTTTAATAAGGGTGTTAACCTCCATTTTTTCTTCACTAAGAGGTTTGTTGTGCCAAGATTACCGCACTTTATCTTAATTGGGCAGCGACAACATGTCATTGTGAGAGGGAATAATCCGCAAATCGCTATTTTATGCTGATGCAGAAAATGGCACATATCCATTAAAATATAGCCTAAAGCATTGGTATTAGAAGATATGACTAATACGGGTATCTTTAGGGGTTTAAATCATGATACAAAGAATGTTTCAGGAAATCCCCTGTACTTAATTTTGAAAAGGAAAATAGTTGGAAACTAGAAATTGAAACTCCTGCAGGTCAAGGTGTGAATTTAGAAAAAAATAAAATAGAAGAACTGTTTCTAATTCTTGGGTATAAGTGGGAGGATTAACAGCCAATTAACTGAACTGTTTCTAATTGAGTTCATTTGACATTTAAATTAATGTCAGATAATGAATAACAATTAAAAGTCACCTATTCGGTGAGCACAAATCTCACAACCCCTGAAAACTCCTATATACAGCCATTTCAAACGATAGGTTCGATTCCCTCCGGCTCCACTTTTAGAGTATCAAAACGATACAAAAACCTGTAAACATCTGATTTACAGGTTTTTTTATTTTATTTAGTTTCGTTTGATATCAAATAATACCATTAAAAAAGATACCTATTCGGTGAGTATTTTATTGTAAATAACAACTCACCGATTTCTTTGTAATTTGCTGATTTTATGTTTATTATAAGATATATAATTATATTTTTTGTACATTTATTTATGCCAAAAATCGCATGAATAATGAATAAAACTTTTTCACAGCTTTTTTACTTAAAAAGAAAACATGCCGATAAACATGTAAAAGTGCCGATATACTTACGATAGACCATAATCAATGTTTTAAAGTATGCCGTTATCTGAAAAACTGTAGTATTCTCCATTGGGTGAAATAATCAGATGGTCTAATACTTTCACATCAAAAAGCTCGGCAGCTTTTTTTATTTTCTCTGTTAATCTTATATCCGCCTCACTCGCTTGTAGTTTCCCCGATGGGTGGTTATGTGTCTTATGTAAAGCTTTGCATAAGACGCATTATGTAAAGTAATCCTTTAAACACCCTATTAATACTGGATTCCTTATGAATTTACTTTACATAACAATATTAGAATTTCTTATACTAAATGAGGATATTTTCATTTTTTACCGTGATAATACCATCAAATAAGCAATTATACTCCCAATTCTAAATAAAAGAAGCATATTATTATGTAAAGTAATTTTGAACACTTCTCAATGATAGCAAGCATTTGGGCGATTCACTTTACATAATCCTGCACTTTGCATAATGAGTCAAAATTATGGCTACTGATAATGTCTTTAATACCACGGCAAACAATATGCGTAGGTCTATCATAGTTCCAGTAATTCCACCTTGAGAGAGTTGATAGATGCCTTTTACCATATTGCTATTGTTCAATAGCATTATTTTAAAGGATTCATGTACTTCTATGGTGTTCTTGTTCCAATGCCCATAAAGAAGCTCGGAAGCATCTTTGGAGGAACTTATTTTGTGCCAAAAAGGGGATGTTATCCGGTCTTTGTAACTAATCTGTATTTCGTTAACTTTGTCTTTCATTGTTTTTCTTTATTGGATTAATGATGAAAAGAGGGCAGAACTTTTCCGAGAGATGCCCTCTTTAATTTTTGATTTACTTACTTCCTAGAAGCAAAATTTCGGTTGCTTCCACTTCGGTCACATAGCGTTCGTTTCCGTCATTTGTGGTATAGCTTCTAGTTTTAAGCTTTCCCGTAATTCCAACTTCTTTCCCTTTGGTTACAAACTTTTCGATAATTTCAGCGGTCTTGCCCCAAGCCACAACGGTATGCCAATTGGTGTCCGTTTGTTTTTCACCCTTGCCATTTTTATAATGCTCATTGGTTGCCAATGAAAAACGGGCTACTTTCTTTCCGCTTTCAAGATTTGTAATGGTTGGTTCTTGTCCAACATTGCCAATTAACTGTACATGATTTTTAATGGTACTCATAATTGTAATTAATTAAAGATTAATTTTTGCCTGAACCATTCAGACTATTTAAAAGTGATTTACTTATTATATCCAGAGTGTTTTCCTTTTTTTCCGCCATTGGCGGTTTAGTATCTTTTTAGTTCCACTTCCTTTTTGGATATTTTGAATTGATTTCATAGTTCGATATTTTGATTTACTTCCCATAGAGCCTTCGTTGTTACCTTTTTTTGATGCCCTGTGTGATTCAATATTTAGATTTGATAAGACGTATAAAAAAGAGCGAAGTAAGAGCCTGGTTTATGCCGTAGTTCAAAACTGAATATTGTTGTTTTGCTGTCAAAAAAAGGTGATGGCGACGGCTCGGTAAGTGGATTAAAAGACTGTGTGAAATTTAAAATGGAAGGGAGTGGGACTAAATGAATTAATGGAATTCCTTATTATTTTATTTGCTGGTTGGAAAAACTTCAATTTGAAAAGTATGAACGCCCCCTGCGGTTCTTTTACCTTAGTATTTGAAGTATGTTATATCCATATAAATAAGTTATAGCCAATTAGCATAAAACAGACAATTTTCTGAATTATTTTGGTTATTTAAAAACATTCCTATATGTTTGCATAGGAAACTATCACCTATGCAATGAAAAACAAAAAAGACTTATATCAAAACGTTGCAATAAACCTTTTATCAACACACAGTTGGTATATGCATCAATTGAAAACGGTATTACGCCCTTATGACATCTCTCCTGTTCAATATAATGTGTTAAGAATTATTAACGGTTCAAAAGACCGACCCGTTTCTGCTTCTTATCTCAAAGAGCAAGTAATAGACAAAGGAAGCAACATTACTCGGTTAATAGATAAAATGGAAATTAAAAAATGGGTTACACGGTGTTTGTGCGAAACCAATAGAAGACAAATGGATATTGATATAACAGAAAGCGGGAAACTCGTTTTAATTAAAGTAACAAAAGAAATTGATGAACTTATCAAAGTACTCTACTCCATTAATGAAGAAGAAGCAATATTGATTTCGAGAATTTTAACCAAAATAAGAACGTAAAAAAAATTATCTAAATATTACCCTATGCTAATATTGCCTATGCAATTATTAATTATTTAAAACAATAATTATGAATATAAACAACAGATTTACAGAATTTCTAACAAAAGAAAATGCCATATTAACATTAATAGACCATCAAACAGGTTTATTATCAAGCGTTAGAGATATTGACCCAATCCTTTTACAAAATAATTTAAAGGGGTTGGTTACTATGGCAAAAATCGCTCAAATACCCGTGATAATAACAACCAGTATGGCAGATGGACCAAATGGCCCTTTTTGGCAAGAAATTTTAAACATTGTTCCTGATGCTACAATTATAGATAGACCTGGAGAAATTAATGCTTGGGATAACCCTGATTTTAAGGCTGCAATTGAAAAAACAGGAAGGAAGAAAATAATAATGGCCGGTATTGTAACAGATGTTTGTTTATTATTTCCTGCTATTTCAGCAGTTCGAGACGGTTACGACCCTTATGCCGTAATTGATGCTTCTGGTACTTGGAATAAATTAGTGCAAGAGGTTACAATAAGTCGTTTAACACAAGTCGGTGCAAAAGTTACAACTTGGGCATCCGTAAATGCCGAATTAATGCACGATTGGAGAGATGAAAAATCTATGGAACTAGGTGGTGTTTTAGGTCAATACACCTCTTATGGTTGGGCTTATGAAAGTTATCTTTCACAAGCCAAGACTAATAAATAGTGCTTAAATGAAAAGAAGAAAATTTATAAAAACAAGTTCAATACTTGGAGTTCTTTAAGGAACTTCAAGCTTGGGCTTTTGCAAAATTATTTAATACCTAAAATTCACATAAAATGAAATTACGCATTAAAACAAAAGAGCAACAACATGGAGTTTCGCTATTTGGTGGAAGTCTTAACGAAAACAAGCCCTTATCAGGAGAACCATTATACTCTAACCTAATTTATTGGGCGAACGTACAAGCAAACGAAGAAGGAACTTTTCCAATGCACCCACACGAAGGCATAGAAATATTAACCTTTATTTTTCATGGAGGTCTAGAGCATTTTGACACAGCAACCAACAAGTGGACACCTTTACCAGCAGATGCCGTGCAGCACATTCAAGCAGGTAGTGGCTTAGAACATTCAGAAAAATATATAAAAGGTTCAAAAGCATTTCAGATATGGTTTGATCCTGATTTTAGTAAATCTTTAAAGAAAGCACCTGATTATAAAGACTATCAAGCAAGTGCTTTTATTTGGAAAACCGAAAGTACGTATCAAGTTAAAAAATATGTTGGGGAAGATGCTCCTATTAAAACAGATGCTGTTGGTATATCAGCCAAACGCTATAAATTACAAAAAGGGAATCACACTATCGATTTAAACAATAATAGTTTTCACTCATTCTATTTAATGGAAGGCAATATTGAAATTGAAGGAAATAAAATGGCAAAGGATAGTTTCACCAAAACAAGTAACATTGATAAAATAAGTATTAATGCCACAGAAGATAGTGAACTCTTTGTTTTATTATCACCAATAAAAGTGGATTATAATAAAGCTTTTGATAGATAAAATGGAAGAATTTAAGACACCCAAAAAATGGAAAATGGCAATCATAGTATGGATTGCCATTGTTCCATTAATTTTTTCCATTATGCCTATTTGTAAACCAAGATTAATCGCAATTGGACTAAACCCGATCTTAACAGAGCTACTGTTAATTACAGTATTGGTTCTTTTAATGGTTTTTGTAGCACAACCAATTTTAATGAAACTATTCAGGAAGTGGTTGAATAAATAAAACCAGCTATAACAACCGTTGTGGTAATGACGAAATGACCCCAGACTTCCATTTTGAGTATGTTATTCATTTTTATCGATATATGCAAAAGCATATAAATAAATTTTTATATTTATAAATATATGTAAATACATATAATTTAGTATATTTGATTTAATTTATACTTAAATACATATAATGAATAGCCTGTCTGATTTTGTGAAAACCCGTAGGAAAGAGGTAAATCTCACTCAAGAAGAATTTGCTGAACGAACTGGTGTTGCCTTAACAGTGGTTCGGAAAATAGAACAGGGAAAAACAAACTTGAATATGGACAAAGTCAATCTTATACTAAGTATGTTTGGGCATACCCTTGCCGCTGTTCCAAGTAAAAAATTGAAAAGTAACAATACTATAGACTTATGAGAACGGCAGTCATATTTTATAATGATATAAAAGCAGGGTTACTAATGGAAACAGATGATGGTGATTATGTATTCCAATATAATGATGATTACATTGATACCTACCCAGAACAGTTTATAACATTTTCAATGCCAGTCAGAACAGAATCTTATACGGACAATAGACTTTTTCCTTTTTTTGAAGGGTTGATACCCGAAGGTTGGCTATTAAATATAGCCACTAAAAATTGGAAATTAAATTCCAATGATCGAATGGGGCTATTAATGGCCAGTTGTCAAAATTGTATTGGTGCGGTAAGCGTTCGACCCATAAAAGAAAATCATGAAGAATAAGTGTTTGTACTGCTATAATGATTTGAATGGGAAGGCTGATTTTCATGATGCCTGTAGCTTATTATTTTTCGGAACCAAAGAAACACCCAATTTAGAATACTCACTGAGTCAGATGTCAGAACTGGCAAAAAAAGTCGTTGAGCGGAGTATATCCGTTCCTGGTGTGCAACCCAAATTATCCATGTCCCTTATTAATGAAGTGAAAGAAGAAGGGAATTTCAGGTTAACAGTAGTAGGTGCTTTAGGAGGTAATTATATTTTTAAGCCACCATCAACCGATTATGCCGAAATGCCAGAGAACGAACATGTAACTATGCGTATTGCCGAATCATTTGGGATTCAAACTGTAACTTCTAGTTTAATTCGATTACAATCTGGTGAACTATCTTATATAACCAAAAGAATCGATAGAAAAGAAGGTGGCGAAAAGATTCACATGTTGGATATGTTTCAGATTACTGAAGCTTTTGACAAATACAAAAGTTCTATGGAAAAAGTTGGTAAGGCCTTACAGAACCATTCCGCAAATACGCAATTGGATATGGTTTTCTTTTTCGAATTAGCCTTATTTAGTTTCTTGACAGGAAATAACGACATGCACCTAAAAAACTTTTCCATGATTAAATCGATATCAGGGTGGCTTTTAGCACCAGCCTACGACTTGCTCAATGTGGCAATTGTAAACCCTGATGATAAAGAGGAATTAGCACTTACCCTTGAAGGAAAAAAAAGTAAGTTACAACGAGTCCATTTTGAAAATTTAGGAAAAGGACTAGGGCTAACTGGTAAACAAATCAAAGGTGTATTTAGTAGGTTTTATAAAAAGAAGGATAATGCTATACAATGGATAAATATTTCTTTTCTATCTGATGATATGAAGGGAAAATATATAGCATTACTTAGTGAACGCTATGTTAGGATTTATGATTGATGGATTTATATTCAAGAAACTCAATACCCATAATCTAATTACAACCTATTGTAAACATTTAAATTGGGGAAATACTAAATAGAAGTATTGAATATTGCTTCTAGCTCACAATCGTCAACATAAAATATCGAACATAACACAGACCCTGTAAATATTGGGATAAGAAAATAATCTTTGAATCTTGTCATGGTTACGAATAAATTAAAAAGAAAGAGAGTGGGACTAAATTATCATTCAATCCTTATCAATTAAAAGCAAATCTTATTAAAATAGGGAGCTATTCGGTGAGTATATAAATTATATGCTGAGAAGAGTTACCGTATACTGTCGTTTCAGGAACTGGGTTCTGGTCTTATATACCTCTCCTTCATAGTCTATATCAAAATCGTTTGAATTGAATGATGGATAAGAAGCATTGTCGGACTGTGTGCGGATAAAATCGAATGTCCAACCATTTTCTTTTAGATCTTGCCACAGCTCATATCGAAAACTTTCAAGTTGAGGCCTTGCTCCTTCAACGTGGGATGCTTCTAAAGGCAGGATATATTAATCGAAGTGCTTGTAGTTTAGGTGTTGAGTTGTCCTTGTCAGAAGCATTGAATATCGTAAAAAATATTCCGAGAATTAAAGCTTTTAATGTCATTGTCATCGTTTGGTCTTTTTAAATTAGAGAATGGTTTAGCTTTGATGAGTTGCGATGATAAAGCCGCGAATCATCAAAGCTAAACCGTAAGACGTGACACACACACTCATTTAAATTATTTTAGGAAATAAAGAATAATTGGAAGAAAATTCTCTGGACAATCAAGAGTATTATCACTCCTTCAATTGTAAAAAAACGTATCTTGAAAACTTTTTCAAAAGCGATGAACATGAACAACTCCATTCCTTCTGTCGGAATTAAGGGATTAAAAGAAAATTGGCGCAACGATCTTTTGGCCGCCATAAGTGTATCATTGGTGGCCCTACCGCTGGCACTAGGTATTGCCGTTGCTTCAGAAGTGACGCCAATGGCTGGAGTACTTTCCGCAATTATCGGTGGAGTAGTGACGACATTTTTTCGAGGGGGGCATGTGGCGATTAACGGTCCTGCGGCCGGATTAATTGCAGTGATTCTTGGTGGTCTAGTCGCCTTGGACGGGAACATCAACTATGTGTTGGCAGCAATAGTTGTGGCAGGAGCCATTCAAATTATTTTTGGAGCTCTTAAAATGGGTCGTTTTGCCAAGTTATTGCCCTCTTCTGTGTTACATGGTATTTTGGCGGCAATAGGCGTAATTATCTTTGCAAAACAAGCGCACTATGCGCTGGGAACAACGTCCAATGCCGACACCACTATTGGGACTTTAGTAGATATTTTCCACAAAATCCCCGAAGCCAATCCCATTGTCTTTTTGATTTCGCTGGTCGGTATTTTGGTGCTTGTTTTTTATACTAAAATTAAAAATAGATTCATTCGGATAATACCTGCCCCTATGTGGGTTTTGTTGTTGGCATTGCCTTTAGTTTTTGCATTCGATTTTTTCAATGAGCACTCTATTTATTTTATGGGAAATTCATATGGGATTGGCCCAGAATTACTTATTGATATTCCGAAAAACCCTCTGGATAGCATTATGCATCCGGACTTTGGTATGATCGGGACCTTGAATTTTTGGCTTACAGTATTGTCGATTACCACAATTGCCACAGTTGAAACCTTGGCCAGTGCCCGTGCCGTTGATAAGCTAGATCCTTATAAGCGTACAACCGACTTGAACAAAGACCTGGTAGGTGTAGGGCTTAGTACAATGGTTTCCGGAGCTTTAGGCGGACTTCCAATCATAACTGTGATTGTTCGAAGTACCGTAAACGTTAATAGCAATGCTAAGACCAAGTGGTCCAATCTCTACCATGGGATATTTCTAATTCTATTTATCCTGATTTTAGCACCCGTTTTAAGAAGCATCCCCTTGGCAGCCTTGGCAGCAATATTATTGCACACAGGTTTTAAATTGGCATCACCTAAAGTATTCAAGCACGCATACGATCAGGGTGTAGAACAATTGTTATTTCTTTCGGCTACACTCATTATAACATTATTTACAGACTTGCTGTATGGAATCGTAGGCGGAATTCTGATCACATTAGTCTTACACATGCTGTTGGCGAAGGTTGGCTTTATGACTTTTTTTAAAATGATTTATAGGTCTGGTTCGAAATTGCGCCAGTTAGATAATGGCACCTACAATGTTAAATTGAAAGGAATTGCCAATTTCCTGTATGCATTGCAGCTTGACAAACTGTTGCTAAAGATTCCCATTGGATCTACTGTGCGTATTGATATGTCGCAAACGCGTCTGGTAGACCTTTCCATAATGGAAAATATGATCGAATACAAGCGTATACAAGAGAACAATGGTGGGAATGTAAAACTAGTTGGTTTGGACAGTCATGTCGCTTCTACAAGTCATAACCGAGCTTTAAAAATTATTAACGGTCGTGTGAACAAACGGATTACGAAACGTCAAATACGTTTACAAAAAATGGCCATTACAAATGGATGGTCTTTCGATCGTGAAGTAGATTGGAATACTTCGTATTTAAGCAATTTCCGTTTCTTCGATTCGCGCCCAATTGAAATGAAGAGTAATTCTTTACAAGGGAAGGATATAGAGAATAATGCTCAATGGGAGATTGCTGATATTGTGTTTGATGAGGGAGCAATGCTTGCACTGGAAGTATACCAAACGACTGTACAGATTATACGGCTCCCATCTCATATACCACGATTTATAATTGACAAAGAAGGAATTTTTGATAAAATATTTGAACGAGTGAGGGCTTTTACCCAATCAAACCGAGATATTGATTTTATGAAACATCCTGGTTTTTCCCTTAAATTTCATTTAAGTGGAGAAGACGAAGATGCAATCCGAACTTTCTTCACCGATGATCTCATCCGTTTTCTAGAAGAAAATAAAATACACCATATTGAAAGCACTGGGGAGGCTTTGATGATCTTTAAATATGTTCATATTGCCCGTACCGAAGAAGTGCAAAACATACTTACCTTTTCGTCCAATTTATTGAAACATATGGATTTAAAAAGTAGTTCCTGAGTTACATAATTGTCTTTCAAAAAAAATATCCAAATGAATAGAGAACTATTCACAAGATAAAAGTTGTGAAAATAATTTTGGTAATGCGCAAAACACTTAATTAATGGGAATACTAACCAAGAAAAAACGATTTACCAACAAAATCTATAAAACGTAGGGCATAATACGATCGGTACTTGGCATGAATTTTAGTACAGGTTAAAATTAAAGGCTTTAACTTTAATCAATTGAAATCAAACCACCTTGTTGACTGCAATTCATTACACACTAAACAACTATAACTAGGCTGAATTGGTTTTTCGGCTTAAGTAAAACGTTTCAAAAACATAGGACGCTTAGCATATTACTTCAAAGATTTGGCAGATACGAAGAAAAAGTACGCTGTTCTTAACCTAAAACATAATGCACAATAACCAACTTAGTTCGGAATGTCTGAAAATATTACTATTATACTTCAATCAGATCTGCCCAAGAAAATTCTTCTTTCCAAACTTAAGCTCTGTTATTTATACTCAGGAATTCCTTACGATTGAGTAGCTCATAAAATTTTTTGACAGCTTTCTTTTAGAGAAATAATCATTATTGTTCTCTTCATCTTTTTACCTTCAATGGGAATACCTACTACATGAGGGTCGTTTACACTGGTTTCACTCAATATAGTAATGACAGACTTAAATAAATATTCGCAATGTATTAATTATCAATTATTTACATTAATTTTTTAATACATTTAACCGTACTCTAAACTCAGCTTAAACTTGTACATTTAGAAGCTAATTTTATGCGTCTATTGCATACCAAATTTAAGGATTTATTTAATTCAAAATAACATCAATTCATAAAATCCTGCCAAGTGACAAAAAAATATTTTTCCGTGCCATTATTTCAAGTAATCAAAAATCCATTCTTATAAACAAATTGATATACCTCCCCTTTTTTTTCTTCCAGTAGTGGGTAAAAAACTCAGGATTGAATCCTTGGCTTGTTAGTTCAAATTTTCTAATTACAGTAAAACCAGATTTGTTATATTGCTTTAATATTTTTCTATTGACCCTTAACTGTTTAACTACTTTCAAATAGAAAGTCTCTGTTTCTTGATGCTGTTCATATTAATATATGGATTTACATTTTGTCGAACAAAATTTCTAATTGGATTTTCCTTTTGGTATAGTGCCACAAATAGGACAGGTATTAGTGTCAATTATAATCATTTGTAAACGAATATTATATGGTTAACATACCGCTAGATATTCAACATATAGCTAAACTTGTATATGAATACTTTAAAATCTATAACGCTTTACCATCTAATGGTTAAGAATCAAAAAATGATTGGGATAAAATTTTCACCCGATTCTCTTATACAAGGGCTGATCAAAGAACTTCCAAATCCTAAATGGAGCAAACAATACAACATGGCCTATATTCCAAATACAAAGGGTAATCTTGGAATCATTTTTAATACTTTCAAAGGGACTGTTTGGATTAATTACAATCGATTTTTGACAAATAGGCCGATTAATACCAGTAATGAGACTGTTGATGTCGAGTGGTTCAGGAAAAGGAAGCCAATTTCTCAATACAGGCTATGCCCAGAAGAGTATTTATTGAAACTAGAGCTAAAACGGTATGCCAACAGTACAGTTCGAACATACGTCTCCTTTTTTGAAATGTTCATCAATCATCATAGGGACAAGGAATTGAATGCAATTAACGAAAGTGATATAAGGGCTTTTCTTCAAAAACTCATTCATAGGAATGTTTCAAACTCCTATCTTAATCAATCCATAAACGCTATCAAGTTCTATTATGAAGTTGTTCTGGGTATGCCTAATCGTTTTTATGAAATTGAAAGACCTAGAAAAGAATCCAAACTTCCGACCGTAATATCCAAAGAAGAAATACTTTCGATTATTGACAATACCAACAATATCAAACATAGGTGCATCATAAAATTATTGTATGGTTCCGGTCTACATCGTAGTGAACTATTGAACCTTAAACTCCTTGACAAGTTTATCTGTTAAAGAACCTAGGGACAACGATAAATTTAATTTTGAAACATCAATGCCTAAACATTGCTTTAATACC
>NVXD01000029.1 GCA_002746415.1 Flavobacteriaceae bacterium
GTGGAAATAATAATTTTATTTGAGTTTGTAGAAGTGGCAGTTAGAAAATCATCTGAAAATAGTACAGGACCTTGTAAAAATTGATAGACTGTAATACCAGTTGCAAAAATGAGTAGAAACAATAGCCCTATAAGCCTTCCAGTTTTTTTATTTGATTTCATTTTTGATTGTTTGATTGAGCATAGGACGTAATAAACTCTAGAATGTTACAAAAGAGTATGAATCCTCAAATTACACACAACGTACGAATATAGTCGCGGTTAGCGATACCCCTAAATATAGCACATAAAAACATAGCAATTTAATATTAAGTAAACTAGGACAATTACCTCACCTTTATTAAATAGAAACCCTCCCTAATGCGAATCATAGGGGTAACACCCCAAATTTTGTTTAAGATTATTGTCCTAATAATACAGGTTGTTAGCCACTGGCTATTTCTTTTTTTTCGATTTCGTTCTTTTAAATGGTTTGTCACTAAATTCTATTTCACCAACTGTAAATCCTGCTTCAGTTATTATTTTTTCAAGACTTTCTTTCGTTGGATTTTGGTACATGGGCGTAGAAATAAATGCTAAACCTTCTTTAAACTCTATTTCAACATTGCCAACTCCAACAACTTTCTTTAGTTCTTGCACCATTCCAAAAGAACAGTAAGGGCAAGCCATTCCTTTTATTTCGATTTTTATGTAAATCCGTTCTGGTTCACTCTCCGTTTGAGCATTTAAAGAAGTAGAAAAACCAATGATTAGTATTGAAAAAATCAAGCTAAGTATGTGTGTATGTCTAAATTTTGTTTTCATAATTCTTTTAGTTAAATAAAAATCGTGTTCCTAATAGAATCATATAGTTTATCTTATTAGTCGTAATGTTATTTTGAACTATCGGAACCTGAAAACTGGTTTCAAATAATATTCTCCTTCCCGGAATAAATTGTAGTCCGGGAGATATCAAGAATGTATGTTCTTTAGGAGCGATTAAATAATTTCCATTAAACTCAAGGAATGTGTTGATTTGTCTTTGAGGATATTTTTGGGGAAGCAGAGGAACACCAATTGAGAAATTATATAAGAAATTATCCGAAGCATTATTACTTGTAATGTTGTATCCAAAATCGCCATAAATACCAATAACTGATGAGATTTTCCCAATAATAAGACCGACGTAAGTTTGATAAATACCAGAACCAATCATCGGTAATGATGATGTTTTTCCAGTAGGGAATGACTGTTTAATATGTGCTAAAACTCGAAAAGTTTTTGCTGTTCCGTCTTTCTTGTACAATTGATATTTTGTAAATATTGCTATGTCTGATAATCCACCAGTAGTTTCTGCTCCGTTTGGAGTTACAAATTTGAAAGGGAATGTTCCACCCACTTGGAATTTTGGTGTGATGTTATATGGAATTCCAATAGGTTGCACATAAATATTGGTATTTTTTTTAGAAATATATTTTCCAAAAGTTCTTATTCCACTTCCATCTAATCCTAACATTATTGGTGTTTCTGTTGTGATTGGTGGTCCTTGGGCAAATAATGCCATTGAATAACCAACTAATAACGATATTAAAATCAGTTTATTCATTTCCGTTTCTTTATTGAACTTGTGGCTAACGTACGAATATTGTGACTGTTGACGACACTCCTAAAGATAGCACATAAAAAAAACATAAAAATCTAATTGCAAGCAAACTAGCTCAATAAACCTACCTTTTAGGCCAAGCAGCCTTCATTAAATAGCAACCCTCCTTAATAAAAATCATAGGGCTAATATCCTAAATTTTGTGTAAGAATATAGCGCTAATTATAAGCTATATTATAGTTTTAAAAATGCAAAAAGAACAGAGGGCACTCTTTATAATTTTCTATCTTTTTGCATAGGTTTCTATGTGCCAAGGAAAAGACAGCTCTTTTTCTTTGAGCTCAAATTCATTATTAATAAAAAGTGCTCTAACCGATGCCACGTGATGTACATAGGGCTTAAATGAATTGCCGGTCAATCTCATAAACAACACTCCTAAATTTCGAAATATATCAGCAATAAAGCCATCCATGGGGTAGCTTAACGAAACGGTATTTATAGTTTTAGTGCACGCTAGATTTATGATGGTTTCAAAATCTGGATAGCAACAAATTACTTTGTCCAAAGTAACGTGGTCTACTTTAGGCAATTCTTCTGCTTTGTCTGTAAAATCACCAATCATAAAATGAGTAATTTCTTCTAAGTTGTTTTTTTTAGCATGTTCTTGCACCAAGTCTGTATAACCCGTAGAAGCGTCTACGCCAAAGGTTCGTTTTCCACCATGGTTTAAAAACCACCATTGTATCGCACCAATGCCACCACCCACATCAAGGAGTGACACTCCAGTGGTGGTTTTTTCTAATTGCCCAATGAGCTTTTTGGTAACCTTAGATGGCCCATTTTTTAAATATTTTTTGTACTGTTTTTTAGCTGTCTTCGAATCAAAAAACTGGTCAGCGCCGCAACAATGTTCTTTTATATCTGTCATGCCTATTTTAAGAAAGTGAGAAAATAAAGATTTGGAAATTGACTTTGCATTTCTTTCCTTTTGTGATTATTTAGTAATTACATCAATTCTATATTCCGATATTTCAAAAATTAAGTTTGGCTAAATCTTGATTTTCGAGTATTAATATTTAAGGTGTTGGAAACTATTTCATTAGTAATTGGCGTTAAGGTTTTGTTTAAGAATAGTAAGGGATTAAAACGAACTTACTTTTCGACTTTAACACTGAACCAAATTTACAATTTTCTCGTTATTTTTCTTTTAACCATCAAATTTTAAACATGGCGGACTTTGTAAATAAACACAAACCTCTCATTTTAGTACCTAATAGCTATGTTTTATACATGTTGTTACCTATAGTAATTTAATTTCAAATTTGCGAAGTTTGTTCACTTTGATAGAGTTTTTTTAGAAAGACCTGAATATATGAGGCATCACCATAATCATGTCGAGTTTTAATTTGTAGGCTATAATTTAACTTATTTCTTTTCCATCTTAAAGAAAGCCTTGTCCACCTCATCCTGCCATAAAAAGTTTGATTAATTGTGATTTTTCCTTTTCCAAATGCGTTTAATGCTTGTGCATTAATTATGCTGTGCTTTCCTAATCCTTTCCTTCCATTTGCCGTGGCTATAATTTGTAAACATGTCAAACCTGATAAATTAGAAATTATATTGTGCCAATTTCCGTCTGCCGGAAAATGTAAAGTTTCATTTGGGCTCTGATCAGAAGATTTATCATTACTAATTTCATGTAACGATAACAAAGGATGATTGATATTTCGAATAATAGTATATAACCCCATGGAAAACCCAACCATAACAATTATAAGAATTATTAATACGATAATAAATTGATAATTGTCAGTATCTGTCATTTCAGTTTATTATAGGTAACTATACCATTAAATGTAATAAATAAAAAACATAGAAATCTAATTTTAAACAAACTAGTCCAATTCACTCACCTTTTTAAACCAACCAGCATCCATTAAAAACCACCCCTACCCAATAAAAATCCTAGCGCTAACCTCCCAATTTTTTTTTCAGCGTATAGTCCTAATTATAATCTTAAAAATGCAAAAATAACAGTGGTCTCCCTTTATAGTAGCTACGGTACGCCAGAAGTATTGGTGAAACAATTGGATATGTGTATAGAAATGCATTTTTGTCTAGAAGAAGATGCCTTTCCTAAAAAGGAGGTACAGGATGTTGTGGTTGCCCTTAGAGGGGTGAGGGGGTAGTGTTGAGAACCACAAGATGCGGGGGTAGGAGAGTGTGTTTTGGTTAATTATAGCCATTGTTATGCCCTGTTATTTTTGTTTGTCATTAGGAAGTTATGCAACACCTTCAACAGCCGAAATGTATGGCAGCTAATATAAATTGAAAGATTTGCAAATCTCATGACGTTTTAATAACTTACTTTGGTTATTTCCTTAATAATTCTTGGGATAATTCAACACTTCAATAAATACTTTTTAAAATAGGCAAAAACACATGAGAGCTCAATTCAAAACTTACAATAACTGTTTAGCTTGGTTCTTGATGATAGTAGTATTGATGCTTTTCCAGGCATGTGAAAACCCACAAACTGCCCTAGAACAATCGAATCTTGAGAAAGCGATATATTGCATGGAAATCCTCGAGAGCAGAAATGATCTAGAGCCATCAGAAAGGATAAAAATATTACGCAATGAATGCTATTGCGAAGACTTTGTTGAGCATTCACCATACATAGAGGGTGGGCGAGATGGTTTATTAAAGATACTTGAAAACCGATATAAAAAGTATCCCGAACTTTCAATGTCTATTAAACGCAGCGCTTCTGATGGTAATCTTGTTTGGCTCCATCTTCACGTCAAACATACACCTGACGCCATTGGTCGTGCCGCTGTCCAGATATTTAGAATGAAAGACGGTAAAGTTGCTGAGCATTGGGGTGTAGGGCAGGCTATTCCTGAGAAATCAAAAAACAATAACACAATGTTTTAAAGGACTTTTATTGAATTACACCTTGCATCATTTCTTTTCTGTAATGATTTTTGGTGGTGACTAAGCGTTGCACTAGACAAACGGGACTGAACCTGACAATTGAGCTTAACGTACGGATAAAGTTACCAGTAACCGCACGCCTAAATATAACACGTAAACCACATAGAAAACTAGTTGTAAGCACACTAGCCCAACTCTCCCTAACGCAAATCATAGCGCTAATATCCCAAATTTTGTGTAAGAGTATAGTTCTAATTATATTTTAAAAAATGCAAAAAGAACAGAGATCTCCCATCAAAACAGACACCTATATCATAAATTACGTTATTAATTGCCACTTTTTCTCAGGAGTAAATTCATTTCCATCTAAAAAAGACTGGCAGATTCTCAATTGTAAAAGGCATGGGACAATTAAGATTTTGTAGCTTCTAGTTTAGAAGAAAACTAAAAATTTGTTTTACATGGTAACTTTGTTAAAGATTGACTCCTGTTCCTTGCAATAAGGAATCATGACTCCACATAATATTCCAAGGATCGGCCGTTTTGATTTGGTAGGCTTTCATTTTAGTTTTCATAGCCTCCAAAAGTTTTTCAAAATCCTTTTGTGTAGCTAAATTATTTAATTCTTCAGGGTCTTTATCTAAATCATATAACTCAAACTCAGGCCTAAACAAGAAGTCTTTTACTTTTTTTTGGCCTATGTATGCTACATCATTTCTATATATTCCTTGCCAAGTAGAAGAAGCCCACAAATCTGATGCAAAAGGATATTCTAAACGCCATGCGATGTTCCAAATCAATTTGTAATTATCGCTTCGAACTACTCTCATTGGATAATACATTGTTATTTCATGGAATGTATGTGACGCATAAATTTCATTCCATCCTTTCGGGTTTTCTTTTTCTACAATATTTTTGAAAGACTTTCCATGAAAATCATCTTTATTATAGTCAACCTTCGCCATGTCTAAAATAGTAGGTGTTAAATCTACCCACGAAATCAAGGCATTGTTTGTTATCCCTTTTAACGAATTTGTTGGATCTTTAATAATACATGGAAGCTTAATACCTGGCTCATGAACAGTTGTTTTAGCTCCTGGAAATGCCATCCCATTATCTGATATATATTACAATAGTGTTATTTGCTTTCCCTGATTCCTGCAACATTTTCATTAGTTTTCCAAAACCTTGATCTATTCTAGAAACGCTTTGATAATATTGCGCAATTTCTGCTCTACTTTCTTCAGTATCAGGTAAAAAATTTGGCACCAACACATCCTTTGGATCGTATGTTACCCTTTCAACTCCTGTATAACCGTCAATTTTATTTCCAAAACTATTTGGGGTATTCCATGGGTCTGGTTCAAAAGGATGTCCTCGATGAGGATCATCTGTGCAGAAATATAGAAAGAAAGGTTTGTCAGAATTTAAAACAGTTTCACATTGTCCAGCCATTTCAACAGTATTTCTTGGATCGGCTTCTAATACAGTATTAAAATGATATACATTTTCTGGAGCTACATGATATTTTCCAATTCGTGCAGTTTCATATCCAGATTTTTCCAATAAAACTGGTAAAGATTTTACATTTTCATATGTGCTAAAATGGTGGTAATCGTGTACATGACCATAAGATCCTGTAGCGTGACCAAACTTTCCTGTTAAAATTACTGATCTACTTGCGGCACAACTAGCACTTGTACAATAAGCATTATTAAATTTTGTTCCCTTGGAAGCCAATTTATCCAAATTGGGTGTCTTAATGACAGCGTTTCCATAACAACCCAATGCATCTGTTCCATGGTCATCGGCTACAAATAGAATAATGTTAGGTTTGTCTATTAAGTCCACCGTATTTACTTCTTTCGATGAATTTGAGCAACTAAATAAAATAGTTGCAACTAATATAAATTTGATTTTAAAAAGTTTCATTTTCATCTATAATTCTTTAACTAAATATAATGACACTTACTCCATACGCTATCGGTAAAATCTATAATTGATTCTAGGTGTATTTACCTGAACTAAGTTCGGCTAAAATTTTTAATTTGAAAGCTTCACTAAAACGTTAAGTTATGCTGTCATTTTTATATATAATTTACTTTGATGTAGGCGTTTTACCCCAGCCCAAATGTTCAAGCCTCCATTGCAATTGTATTTCTCCCAAAATTTTATCCGAAATTCTTGAAAAATCAATATTGAAATCGACCTTCTGTGGACCGTCGCGAAGTTGTGTGATTACATTTAGCATTAGCATTACTTGGCCTCTATCCTCAGACGCATACAAAGCTTCCAAAATCAATTGATTGGAATTCTGATATCCACAAAATGCCAGAAATTGAGCGGCCCTGACCCTATTTATTAACTCAGAATCATCTGTGGCTATTTTTTCTATGTTATTTGCAAATACCACGGCTTCCTTACCAAACGAACTCAATACCACAAGCGCCCAATACCTTGCCCACCGATCATCAGAGGATAGTTTTTCCTCTAGTGCGGATTTTGCATCTGCAAAACTGAGTAACTGCAATTGTGCAATGTCGACATAATCACTTATCGCCGAAATATTTTTTTGCCCAAATGCTACTGGGTTATCAAAGGCATTATTAATCAATTCGAATTCAGGGTAGAAACTCAGATCTGGCATACTTTTTACTCTATTTACCAAATTTTGTCTCAATTCTAAAAGGGTATCTGTGTACGCAGGATCGCCTGCCAAATTCTTTGTTTCGTAAGGATCTGCCTCTACATCAAATAGTTGCTCCGGGGCTCGTGGCTCGTAAAAAAATGATTGAGCTCTGTTGAGTTCTCCTTTTTCGTACAAATTCTGCCATTCTTTATAGGCCAGCATTTTGTAGCGGTAGTTGTTCATCATCCCATCGAAGTTAAAGGGCTGGTAATTTCTGATGTACTTAAACTTTCCTTTTCTAATTGATCTTACGAAATCCGATTTTTCATCAAAACGGTTGGCATAACTGAAAGTCTCATCTCGACTATCGACTTCAGCTGGATTTACACCTACTCCTAAAAATGACTTGCCATCCATTCCTTCTGGCACCTCTATTCCTGCCAGACTGAGCAGCGTAGGACCAAAATCAACAAAACTCACAAACCCTTCAGTAGAACTGCCTGCTTCTCGGTTCATCAAATCTCTATATTTCTCAGGTACAAAAATAACCAATGGAACGTGAAGCCCAGTTTCATAAAGGTATCCTTTGCTTCCCGGCAAAACTCCTCCATGGTCCCCAAAGTAAAAAATGATAGTATTTTCCATCATGCCAGCTTCTTCAATCTCAGCAACAACTGCTCCTACTTCTTCATCCATTTTCACAATCAAATCACGATAATAGGCATTGGTGTATTTATAAAGTTTCGTTTGGGGATGATTAGGTTGTGTTGTGTAGGCTTCAGGATCAGCATTTGTCTTTACAGCATCCCACTGAGCCTGGTTAAAATGCAGATTCCCTTCATGAGTTGTACTAATATTAAACACATGAAAGAATGGCTGTCCTTCTTCGCGGTTTTTCCAATGGGCTTTTTTTGAAGAATCATCCCATACAGAATCCGATTTGATGATGTTGTAATCCTCCTTGCTGTTGTTGGTAGTGTAATACCCTGCTTGCTTCAAATATGCAGGATACATCTCTACGCCTTGTGGCATAGGAACTTGCTTAAGTCTTCTGTGATAATGAGAAGCCAATCTGGGACCATAGCAACCAGCGATCAAAGTGGATCTCGCGGCACTACATACAGGTGCATTTGAAAAGGCCCTGGTAAATTTAATTCCATGATTGGCCAGTTTTTCAATGTTAGGAGTTTCAATCCCGTTTTCATCAAATAATTTCATGTAATGCTTCGAATTATCTTCAGAAGTAATCCAGACAATATTTGGAGCAGGTAATGTTTCTTTTGGAGGTGTACAAGCGGAGATTGTCAGCAGGCAAATGATGTTAAATAAAATTATATTTTTCATATTCTTAGGAACGTTTTTTAATGTATAGTAAAGAAAGGGGATATCACACTTTTTTACTGAAACGAATTTATTTTACCCTTTAAAAAGTTACTAAGAAGTAATTAATTTTTCAGGAAATTTCTGGAATTGCTGATTACATACGAGTATAGACACCTTTCACCACACCCCTAAATATAGTACATAATACACATAGAAAACTAGTAGTTCACAATCTACCCTAATCCACACACCTTTTAAACCAGCCAACCATTATTAATAACCATCCTCCCCAACAAAAACCATAGCACTAACATCCCAAATTTTGTGTAAGAGTATGGCCCTAATTATACATTTAAAAATGCAAAAAGAACAAGAATCTCCCTTCATTTCAGACACCTACGGTAGGCCAGAAGCCTTAGCAAAAGAATTAGATCTGGCTATAGAAATGCTTTTTTCTCTAGAAGAAGATGCCTTTCCTAAAAAGAAGGTGCAGGATGTTGTGGCAACCCTTGGAGGGGTGAGGGGGTAGGTTAAAACTTCTTATTTTTTTGATTCTTTTAATTCCTTATACCCTTTAAACGCAAGTCCCGCACTTGCAATTGAGCCAAATATTCCAATAACCTTACTTTCTCCGAACATTAGGCCAATTCCAGCAAAAAAACCTAAAATCCCTAAAACAAGAGGAAGGTTTGCGCTATTTTTACGCTGTTTATTCATTTATTTTTTTATTAATTACTCCCTCAGATGAACTATTACTTATATACAATGTTGTGGTGTCGTATTTTTTAGTCATTGAATTCTTTAGGATATTCAACAGTTCCGCTTACTCCATTCAATCCGTTTTCAATTAGTTCAATTACCATACAATTTTCTTTTGGCACTTCAAATGGTATTTCAATTCCGTATTTATCAGCTTGTTCATAACCAAATCTTGGATAATAATTTTCGTGTCCGAGCAAAACAATTGATTTATGTCCTAATTCTTTCGCTTTTTTGTGTGATTCAACTATCAATTTCTCGCCAATTCCTCTTTTTTGAAATTCTGGTAATACAGAAACAGGAGCAAGCGCTAAAGAGTCAAATTCGTTTGTTTCATTTTTAATTTTGAGTTTAGTGACTAATGTATGTCCAACAATTTTTCCGTCAATTTCAGCAACCATTGATAATTCAGGAATGAAAGCGTCAGACTTTCTCAATCGCTCCACTAAAAACTGTTCTTTATGGTTGCTATATTTCTCAGTTTTAAATGCTTTTTCAATTAAGTTGAAGACCTCTTTAAAATCGTTGTCTTTTTCTTGTCGTATTGTCACTTTGTTCGTGTTTCCCATATACACCACAATGGTTCGTGTATGATTACGTTGCGATTTTAAAATTAAAGTTTTTCAGTTTAACTAGATGTTTTTTTTATTCTAGTTCTTCCACTTAACCATCAATGAACATTTAATTAGACACGTTGTTGTAAACAGTTAGATTATATTTTTCAGATACAAACTAGCACCTTAATTTTTTAATTTGGTGACGACTTATTATATATTACAGGCATTTCCCCTTTCCATTTATTCCATAAATTGCTTTCACTAATTAGAGTTGCCATAAAATGGCCAACATTTATACGACTGGTTTTACCAGCGTTAAAAATTGCACTTCTAATTGGAGAAGGATGTATTTCGTAGTCGGTTACTTCATTACAATCAATTAAACCGTCTGGTCGCACAGCAGCCCATTCAATGAATTGGTTGTTCTGTCCAACTTGAGTCCGCAAATAATCTGCCGCTTTTTCATTATCAACGTGAGGAGGTAAAAGGAGTCTTAAAAGTCCAATAACGCATTTTTGTAAAAACGAAATAGGTTCACTTAAATCACGATTGCGATTTCCAGCAGTATTCATTAAAACAAATTTAATAGGGCTTTCTGGTTTATTAGTTTCTATGGCATTACATAGTCTACGAGCAGCATCTGTCACAAGTTTTCTGGGTTGTCCATAAATTCCTTTCCAATTCATATTATGTCCTAGACATGATGCGATTGAATGACAACCAAGAGTCAGTTCCATCATTTCTTTATCACTTAAATCTAAAAGACTTGCAGAAATAATTTTCACACATTCATTGTTTTTCCATGATTCTGGCAATTTTTCAGGAGATCTTACAACTGCCTTAACGTTGTGTCCCTGAATTAGAAGTTGCTCAATTAACTGTCTTCCCGTTGCACCACTTGCACCTACTACTAAAATTGTCATATAATTCTTTAAAAAAGATTCATGCTTACAAGACGATAGTTCTGTTAATATGTTACCGTTATGAAAATTGCTTCCAACCTACGAGTATAGTCACCTTTAACTACACCCCTAAATATAGCACATATTACACATAGAAAACTAATTACAAGCAATCTACCTCTAATCATCCTACTTTTTTAAGCCAAGCTCCTAATATTAGCAAGCTACCCTCTCCAACAAAAACCCCAGCACTAACAGCCCAAATTTTGTCTAAGAGTATCCTCCTAATTATAGCTTTAAAAATGCAAAAAGAGCAGGGATCTCCCTTCATAGCAGTCACCTACGGTACGCCAGAAGCCTTGGCAAAACAGTTGGATTTAGCTATAGAAATGCTTTTTTATCTAGAAGAAGATACCTTCCATAAAAAGGAGGTACAGGATGTTGCGCTGTACTTAGAGGGGTGGTTAGGGCTTGAGGGGGTTTGGTCCAAGGATAAGAAACCACAAGATACAATCTTACGGTAGCGGAGGCTTGAGGGGGTTTGGTGCTTAACTCTTATTATTTTTATACGTTGTTGCACCCCGTTTTTATGCTATCTGAATTGTTTTGGTTTAAGTTTTCTACTGGCATTTTCTGCTATTTCAATAATTCTTTTTTGTCTAGTTTCAGTTCTTTTAGCAAGAACAATCCATGCTAATAGAATTTTCTTTGCCGATTTACTTAAACTCTCGTAATATTCCAAAGAACCCACTCTTTCGTCAAATTCTTTTTTTAAATCTTCTGGAATGACAAGTGCTTCTACTTCATCTACAGTAGACCAAGAGCCATTTTTCTTGGCAATTTCAATAGTTTTATATCCAGCTTCTTGAATTAGATTTTCTGAAGTTAAATAATCCACTTTATCCTTATTTATTTTAGACCATATGCTTTTAGGTTTTCTTCTACTGAAATATTGCATATACCTTTCTTTGTCAATAGTCTTTTTAGTGCTATCTATCCACCCAAAGCAAAGTGCTTCATCAACTGACTCACTCCAACTTAGGTTATAGTTAGGAGATTTTTTCTTATAAAAAATGAGCCAAACGGCTTCTTTTTTATTATGGTTCAATTCGAGCCATTTTCTCCAATCTTGTTTGTCATAAGGACAATAGTCTTCAACGTCTTTCATGCTTTAGTAATGGCTTACAACGGTTTTGTGTATGATTAGTTGCGTGCTTTAAGCAACTAATTTAGCAAATGCAAACCGAATAGAAAATCCACGAGGATTTTCGTAAGCAGGCCAGTAAAAGCAATTAATTTTATACGGTGTTGTGTTTAGTGTTTTATTCCAAATTAACCAAATTTCGTCCTTTTTCAGAATCAACTTTAAAGAGTTCGTATTTTGTCTCGAAATCCTTCGAACCATTTTTATGCATATCCATCCAAATGACTAAACTAGATTCCTTTTTTTGAAAATGAACACCGTGCATATGTAGTTCATCGTGTGATTTAGTGCCTCCGACTTGTCCATCACAAAGAAAGTGGAGATCACCTTCAATATCAGAATTCACAGCAATCAGTTTTGGTTGATTCTGTAATTGGCAAAAGTGATTCGCAAATAAAATCCCTTCATCTAGATTATAAACGGTTAACATTTCAGTTGGCGTCCCTTTTTTTAGTCTTTCAATGATTATTCCATCTCTCGCTGTTAAATCAAATTCCCATTTGAATATCCCTTCTTTTCCACCTTGAACAATCCATTTTCCCTCGAGTTATTTTAAGTAATTAAATGCAGTTTCAGTATCAGCAAGGGAATTCTGAATTTTAGATTGTTTATTTCCACAACTAATTATACCGATTAAAATTGTGAAAAATGCTAGGTATCGAATTCCTGTTTGTATAATTTTCATATTCAGATTTGTTAATTATGTTTTTAATTCAGCCTGGTTTTTTCACATTAAACACAACGTATGAATATAGTCACCCATAACAACACCCCTAAATATAACACATAAACTACATAGAAAACTAATTACAAGCAATCTACCCCAATCCCCTGCCTGCCCGTCTTTTTAAACCACCCATCCCCAATAAATACCCTAGCGCTAACCTCCCAAATTTTGTTTCAGCGTATAGTCTAAATTATACTTTGTAGTAGGGCGTTTTTTATTTCCATTCTTTTTATAGAATAAACTTCTGATTTTTCGTTAATGCTATCTATTAGTAGTAAACCTTTAGTTGCGATTTCTTTTTTATTGTATTTCTTTTTTAACTCTGGGGTGGTTATTTTCTTTGTTATCTCGCTTAATAATTCAGCCAAATGTTCAAGGTGTACCTCTGGTAATCCTTTTAGTCTGCTGATGAATTTTATTTTGGTAAGCGTTGTAATTTCTTTAAAAGATAAATTCCATTCCTTTCTTATAAAGTCATCAGTTTCCTTAATTCCACTTTCGATATCATCCCTATTTAATGTGCTAATAGTACTAATGAGGTTTAATACAAATGTGGTCAATCTTTTTACCTCTCGTAAGATATAATCTGTTTCTTGTTCCATTTTGTTACACAATAAAAAGAGGGCTATGTGAAAAATAGCCCTCAAAATAAACTACGGTTGCCCAATAGCTTTTCTAGATCGAGTACTGTGCCATCCTGCTGCAGGAGCAAGAATTATAAGGGCACATAAAAATAAAACTCCTATTAACCCTCCGTTTGTGTCATATTGTTCTACTGCGTTTAATTCTTTAACGCCATAGCTATCTAAATTTATCATAAATTAATACTTCATTTTTAGTTGTAAAAACAACAAATTATCAAATCCAATTATGCTAGGTCTAACAAAACTACGTCTAGTTTTTGTTTTTGATTTTTCAAATGTAGGTTTGCACACTGCAATTTCCTTGCAGTTAAGGGGTCTTTAATTTATGGTGGACTGCTATGGCTAAATCAACCCACCTTCTTAAACCAACCATAAGAATTAAATAATCACCTGCTACAACAAAAACCCCAGCCCTAACCTCCCAAATTTTGTGTCAGCGTATAGCCCTAATTATAGTCTAAATTATACATTTAAAAATGCAAAAAGAACAATGGTCTCCCTTCATAGCAGACACCTACGGTACGCCAGAAGCCTTGGCAAAAGAATTAGATCTGGCAATAGAAATGCTTTTTTATCTAGAAGAAGATACCTTCCATAAAAAGGAGGTACAGGATGTTGTGGCTGTCCTTAGAGGTGTGGTTGGGTTTTTGAGGGGGTAGGGGTTTTTGGTGCAAGGAATAAGGATAAAAAACCACAAGATGCAATCTTGCGGTAGCAGAGGAACTATTTTCTTATTTAAGCATTTCAGAAATCCACTAGCCACAATTCAATTCCCTTCGTTTTGAATAGCTCTTCTAATCTGATAAACTCTTCATTCGAATATTGATCCTCGTGTACAACTATTTTCTCGATGTTGCCCAAAGTCGTTAATTGTTCAACTCCCTCAGCAGAAATACGTGTATGGGCTATTCTTAGCGTCTTTAAATTTAATAGTTTTAATAAAGTAGGTATGGAAGTGTCACCTATCTCCGTATGGAATAAACCCAAATCTTCAAGAGATCTAAAATTAGACAACACAGATAGTCCTGAGTCTGTTATGTTGGCATCGGAAATGGACAATTTTTTAATCCATATTAGACCTTGTATTTTCCTTAATCCTTCATTACTTATTTGAGTATAATTGAGGTTTAAGTTTTCTAATTGGCGCAAGTGGCTGAGATATTCTAAATCTAACTCATTTAAGGTACAACTTGAAAGGGACAAATAGCGTAATAATGGAAAGTTCATAATGATTTTCAGATCATCTTTTTTAAGATTGCATCCATACAATGATAATTCCTTCAGTTTAGTCAGCCTATCAAGAAAATGCAATCCTTTACCAGTTAGATTATATGATTCAATAAAAAGACTAGTAATTTCCGTTAAGTCCTTAAGATTTGAAACACCATTGTCCGTTAACTTATTATGGAATGGAAGGTAAACCGCTTCCACGGCTCCTAAATAATCCAAGGATTTCAAATCGTCATCTTTGATGTTCTCAACTCTACCTAAATTGACCTTTATATTCCCATTGGGTAACATCTTAATTTCCCCTCCTGACGAAACAATGCGTTGTTCGATTTTAATCATCATGTTGTGCTTGTACCTCTCTTTACCAGCAATTGCGGCAGTAATAAGAAATACAAAAATCAACGAGAACGAAATAAGAAAGCGATTTCTTTTTCGCAACCGGTCCCTTCTAACAAACCTGTTGTAAGTTTGCGTTAATGGTAACTGCCACACTTTGGCTACCAATTTGTGGCTTTCCAATTTTGCTTGTTTTTTCCACGCTTTATGTGAAAAGGCCGGCACTAAATTCACTCCTAGGACATCCAAGTGAAATTTTTCAGGAAATGCGTTATTTGGAGTGAGTAAGTAATTTACGGGAATGATTTCTTTTTTTTCTTCTTCCATGAAATATCTTAACTCTTCTTGGACATAAGGACTTTCTGCCGAGGCAGTGGAACAGAATACAAGTAATGCACTACTCTGCCTAAGCTTATTTTGGATGGCTTGGGATACCGTGGGAGCTAATTCAAAGTCTTCCGTGTATGTACAAACCTTAAAACGCTTATTCTTTATTTGAGGGTGTTTATGATCTTCTAAATATTTTTTGAAGTTGTCGATGACATTAATAGTTCGACCATTGTCGAATTTATACGCCTTATCCGAAGCAGTGAAACTTATAAACAAATCGTAATTTTGTTTCACAGGTATTTTAAGTTAACAGGTTGTCACTGATATACGAATATAACAACCCTTATCCACACCCCTAATATAGTACATAAAAAGCTAATTACAAGCAAACTATCTCCAATCACCGCACCATATTAAACCAAACAACCTCCATTAAAAACCACCCCTCCCCAATAAAAACCCTAGCACTAACCTCCCAAATTTTGTGTCAGCGTATAGCCCTAATTATACATTTAAAAATGCAAAAAGAACAATGGTCTCCCTTCATAGCAGACACCTACGGTACGCCAGAAGCCTTGGCAAAAAAGTTAGATCTGGGGATAGAAATGCTTTTTTATCTAGAAGAAGATACCTTCCATAAAAAGGAGGTACAGTATGTTGTGGCTGCCCTTAGAGGTGTGGTTGGGGTTTTGAGGGGGTAGGGGTTCTTGGGTTGGTGTTAAAATTACTGATTTAGAAACCACAAGATTTAATCTTGCGGTAGCGACGGCAGTGTCAGTTTGTAATTCAGTTACTTAAGAACGAACCTTATTACCTCAGTAAGGTTGTCTTGACATTTGGAAGATAAAGTCTCAATAACTGATTCTTTAAGAATAGTAGACAAATCTCCACCTGGCAAACAAGCCTCTGATTCAAATTGATTAAAAGCCCCTACAATTAATTTATCTATCATTATTAAAGAGATAGATCTTGCATAAAAAACTTTAATCGGGGTACTGTTATTAACATTGAATCCCCTGATTTCTTTAATGTCTTCAATCTTGAATGTTTTTTTCATTATTATTACGTTTTGTTGTTCTGTGTTAATTTTATTATATCTGACTGGCTTTTTTAGCTTGCACATAAAGTATATACGGTGTTGCCTAAAGTACGAAACACGCCAACTGTAATTATCTCAATTATTTTTTCGAGTTAGATTCGGCACAGCAATTTAGCCTGAATCTCAAAAACCCATCAAGCATGGCCATAGTTCTGTTTTATTTTTATATCAAAATATAGTGCAAAAAGGCATATTTTATTGATTAAATTCAGTGTGTAAGTGTTATTACTTGGTATAGTTACACGAGACCAAAGTAAATACAAATTAAAGCAATGGTGTCAAAAAAACCGTGTACAGCAACAATAAACCACAAATCGTATTTACGCAAGTAGAATATCAGGGCTAAGAGTGCTCCGACAGTCCCTGCAACAAGTTGCCCTGTAATTCCTTGATAACTATGCATAAAGCCAAAAAAGCAAGCAAGTAGCACAATATTAAGCACAATACTGACTTTGCTTTCTCCGAAGAATTTTACAAATTGTCGCATAAAATAACCGCGAAAGATAATTTCTT
Source organism: Flavobacteriaceae bacterium (assembly GCA_002746415.1). Lineage (GTDB taxonomy): Bacteria > Bacteroidota > Bacteroidia > Flavobacteriales > Flavobacteriaceae > Saonia. Next base: position 16,772 of record NVXD01000029.1, read on the forward strand.
CTCCAAATCCCGCAGAAGCCCACACTATTAATAAAGCAATTAAACAGGCTGGAAGATTTCCTTTCAATTGATCAAAACTTGAATAATCTATAGGAACTCCTGTGAGTTTTGTAATTCCAGGAACCAATGCAAAGACATAAAAAACAAAGAGTCCTAGTGCAACTAATGGAGCAAGTACGAAGATGTTTTTGAATGTGAATTTTTCACGTTGAAATCCAAGTGCTGAAAATGGCTTTCCTTTATATTCTATATAATTCGCTATAATGATTAATATAGAAATAATGACATTTTCTATGTAGCTTATACGGATGGGTCCAAACCATAAAAAGCAGATGATTGCAATGGTAATTAATGGAATTAATGTTTGTCGTAAGGTTAGTTTGTTCATTTTTTATAGATTTTAAATTCTAAGCGAAAGAATGAACAAAATCTCTGAAAATACCTTTAAATAGTGATGTTTTTACTGAATGGTCGTAAATTTATAACTGAATAGTCGGTCGTTTTTGACATCTTTTATTGAAACCAATCCATAAATGCTTTTCGTTTGTAACGACTGATATTGATTTCAGCCATGGCATCGTTTTCAATGGGAGCTTTTAAGCGAATACGCAATTTGCCATTTTCAATCTTTTCAACTTGGTCTACAGCATTTTTGTGAATGATGATTTTCCGATTGGCTCTAAAAAACAATTGATCGTTTATTTTTTCTTCGAGCTCATTCAATGTAAAATCGGTGTTAATTGTTGTGCCATCATTTTGAACCGTATACACAATTTTGTTTTCGATGTAAAAGCACGCAATATTTTCATAGGTAAGCTTCGTCATTTTCGCGCCGCTTTCAATAGTAATTTCAGCATCTTTTATGGATAACTTATATAAATTGTGTATGTCTTGTGCATACAATAAACCTATGAGAATAAAACTCAATAATAAGGTAATTAGCAAACCAATTAATAAATAATAGAACTCTGTCTGTGCACCTGCAACTATATTTATAATAATATTTACAGGAATATACATGATTGTAATATATCCAAGAGTAGAAGCCATAAACCATACGATGGTGGCAATTTCTATCTTTTTATAGAAATGCTTTTTCTTGTAAAATTTAAAATTAAGATCTGCTATGATTCCAACGAGAATACATAAAGCAATAGAGGACAGGAAACCTTCTATGGGGAATCTATACGATTCACTATCTGGAAAACTATCTCGCGTTGCTAGATGATTTACCACTAAAGAGAAAATCGTCAATACAATTGCTTTCTGAAACCAACGCCATGCAGAACTACTGATAAATGTATGCCATACTGTTTTTACAGTATTCTTCGTCGGTTGTGCAGTACTCATGAATTAGAAGCTCTTTTTTTGTCAGATTCAAAATTAAAGAATAATTTCTTGATAGAATTTTTGACAAGAATTTTTGTCGTAATTCATTAAATTCATTTTTAGTATTTTTCTTTTATTGAATCTAATCAAATTTTGGAGTAAAATTGTAAAAAAAAGTAATGCCTGATTAGGCAAAAAGTTACTATGGATAACATCACTCAAGTATTTTTGGCAACCTTTGGTATATGGTTTGTTGCGTTGTTTAGGCACCTAATTTAGCAAATACAAACCAAATAGAAAATCCGCGAGGATTTTCGTAAGTATAGTAGAACTAGCAATTAATTATACACGGTGTTAGCACCTTTTTATTTTTCACTGTTTTTTCTTTACTACAATAAAATAACTAGATGCACCTTTATAAATCTTCTCGGAATCAACAGTCTGAAAATTTCCATTTGTGATTAAATCATCTAAATCAGAACTTTTAAGTCTTCTTATAGGAACCGGAATTACTCCAATTTTACATAATATTTGAACAAGCCGAATTTGTAAACCAACTAAAAATGACAATTTACCTCCTAAGCAGGGTGTTACAGAAATAAACAACCCATTTGGCTTTAATAATTCATCTATTCTTTGTACCACATCTTTGGGGTCAGGAATAGTGTGCAACATATTGAATGCTAGTATTCTATCAAAAGATTCTTTTTTGAGTTGTTCGTCAAAAATATCAGTTTGAGAGAAAGTTACATTTTCAATTTTTTTCTCTACTGCTTTTTCTGTAGCAATTTCAATCATCTTTGATGATATATCAATTGCGTGTATTTCTTTAACATAGTCGGCAATTTCACAAGATACAGTACCCGTTCCACATCCGTAATCTAAAACAACATTACTATTCTCTAGATATTTTTTAGTGTTTTTTCGAGACTTACTATGAATGTATTCAAAGCGTTCTTCTGTTTTGTCGTAGTTCTTTGAAGCACTATCCCAAAATTTTTTTGATTTATTCATTCGTTGTAATTTCTTGTTCCTAATTGGTGCTAACGGTTTGTATAAGAATAGTAAGGGGTTAAAATGTACTTACTTTTCGGTTAAACAATTAGCGAAATTTATAATTTTTTCTTTAAAAACTAAATGTAAAATTGTAAATTTTGCGGACTTTGTAAAATGCACTTAACTATGAATTAAGTACTAAAACCCTTATTATTTTTACACTTTGTTAGCAACTGCCTTTTCTTTTTTGTAAAGTTTATAAGCATTCCAAGATAATAAAGAGATATAAATATAATATGCTAGAATTCCAATTTTTTGAGCCAAACCTGGAAATTCAGATGTTCTAAAGAAACCTGATACTATTAATATCCAAACTAGTATTAATAAAGGTCTAATTAGAGTTTTCCAATTCTTATCTTTTTTTAATTGTTTAGAAATTGTAAATGCACCAATAATAAAAACTAAACCACTACTCATAACACTAAAAATATGAAAGATAGACGTAGTGGATGAGAACTCATTATAGTTCATAGGAAATCCGCCTAAAGACATTAATATTGCTGACAGCATAATTAATATAAATGGATGTTTTTTTACATTTCCGTTATTTACTTGTTTTGTTAGATTTAAACAAAATATTATTATAAAAATCCCGGGAATAATAAATCCGAAAAATGAATACAATAAAGTATTTGGCTGACCGACACTACCAAGTTCACTAAAGGCTTTTGTTATATGGTAATATTCTGAATTTAGACTTGAGAATATAAAATAGGAAAGAATACAGATAATACTTCCTATAATTCCTGATAGATAAATTATTTTGTTTTTCATTTTGATATTTAAAAATTGATGAAGTTTTTAATTAATTCAATTGCGTGTTTGATTCCTTTATGAGAATTAGATGTTTCATATTTATTAGTTTCATACCAACCAATATAAAAGTTTAAAAGAATTTCAGATTTTACTTTTGCTTCTTTTTCATTGTAACCTAAATCTTGAATTAATAAAGAAATAAAAGTTAGTCTCTTATAAGTTAGGCTATTCAATATTTCATTTATTTTAGTGTCTGTTTGTGATAATTTTCTTAAATGATACATTAAATCTTTTCTGCTCTTGTCTTTAAACGAAAATGTTATAAATTTTTCAAACCGTTCATTTGCACTGTTTTCTTTATTTAATTCCTTTGTTATTGGATTAACACTGTTTTCAAACCAATAATGAATGATTTCATTTAAAAACTTCTTTTTGGATTTGAAATGCCAATAAAAACTTGACTTATTACAATTTAATATTTTGGCCATTTGTTCCACATTAATTCCTTGAATTCCAGATATTGAAAATCTTTTTATTCCAAGTTTAAGCCATTTATGTTTTTCTACTTTTGTTGCAGGCATTTATATTAGACGTTATCGTTTAATGCAAACATACAATAAATAGTATTAAACGGTTACGTTTAATACTTATGCTATTTATTATAAGAGACAATTCGGATTATTAATCAACCTATTTAAGAGTTGTTGCATTAAGTTATTGAATGGAAGGTTCATTTTTTTTGATTGTTGCTAACGGCAGTCTGTCTAATAACCTACTGTTATTTTAATGTTTTTACTAAATTACATTTTTTTGTATTAGTGTTATGCTTGAATTTGATATTTTGAGTT
>NVXD01000030.1 GCA_002746415.1 Flavobacteriaceae bacterium
GTGCTGACGATGGCTGACGATCAAATCGTGAAGTTCTGCGGTCGAACTAATGCCGACCTCAAACTGGAGCAGCACTTAAGTTAATGGGGAGCCGCTGACTCCCCAAATTGGTTTAGATCAATCTTGCCCAACGGACATCCGGTCAGCCTTGGTTGCTAATTTGACCACGTGATGCCACAAAAATGCTTCAATCAATGAAAGCGCATATTCGCTATCGATGGGCAACATGTTTTCGCTCAAATGGTGATTATCGACATAGTCATCCACATTCCACAACTCTATCGTCTTTCGAGGATTGTCAGGTTCGATTCGTCTGATGACTTCTTCAAATGTCGAATTCGCGAGTTCGATTGCTTCAGCTCGGTAGTCCGCATCAAAAGGCAGGTTTTTGATGAGGTAACCGCTTTTCGGCTTTTGTGTGGGTTTGGTTTTTTGATCTTCGTACTTGCGGATCAAAAAGCTCCAGCTTGCGTAACCTTCATCTTTGGCAATGCGATCCAAGGCTTGGTTGTGGGGTATGCCAGTTTCGCGACGAACGAGCTTGGCCTTGCGTTTTAGTTCATTAATTGGTGCAGATAGTTCCATCTGAGTTTCTCCTATTGCGAGCTATGAACACAATCCCTCCTTATGTGAGTGCTCGAACAGAAAAATCTCTAGTTCATACCCTGCATGCTGAATACTTTCCCATCGGAGGGAGGAGGCTCGGGCGAAAGCCTTACCCTGAAGATAGCGAACGAAACCATATGCTTCAAGTGTGTTGTTCCATAAATACTGCTGTCAGGTGAGTTGAGGCACGTAAAACCACAAATGGCGACGATACTGGCGACCAATTATTCGCATTTTGACTTTATGATCGGTTCTTCCACCGCACACCGCAGATTTGAGTCCTCTCGATATGGACCAAACTGACTGCGACTTAACCATGGACACATCGCTATAATTCATGCACGGTATGCGGGTGTGCGGGGAAGTGACTCTTCTGTCGCTAGCTCTCACGGGCTAAACTTATTAACGCAGACGGTTTCGTCTGATTAGCGGAGTAAGACCTCTTGCTGATGCCTTCTTCGGAGGGGAAAATACTTAGAACATCTTGTCCCGCACATGCAATAAATAGGAATCTGCAAATTGACTGACATAGATCAAGTTTCGAAAATTAAGGGCAGAACGTGGATTACAGCAAAATCACGAATTTATGCAGAGAATAGATTTCGGCGCTACGAATTAATGTCTCACTTATTACTTTCAATATATTCGATCGCGATAATAGCCTTAACTATATTCAAAGAGTTTCTCCCAGAGGGAGCTCCGGTTGACGCTTACACAATAGTTTATTCGGTTCTCGCGCTTTCGGCATCAATTATTGTGTTTGGGTTCCGTTTTGGCGAAACAGCTGCGCTACATCGTGAATGCTATCTCCGATTACAGGAGTTGCATGACAGCCATGACGACGCCGCAGAAATCGAGCGTAACTACCACAGCATTTTATCTTCATATCCAAATCACAGCGACCTTGATTACGCCCGTTTAGTTCTGAGTCGCACTTTTCCCAACAATAGAAACGGTTTAAAGCGCAACGACGGCACTCCAATAATGTGGAATTTTGGAATGCTGATGCGCTGGTGCATTCACCAATTATTTTTTTGGGGGATGCCAATCCTTTTGCTCAGCACAACCGTTTTTCCTGTTTATTGGTCGTTTTGAACAATGAAGCCCGCCGAATTATTCAAAGCTAGATTATGCCGTGCCCATTTCATGGAAATTTTTGACGAGTACTTTCAAGATGGTTCCGCGATAGGTAGGGATGGCGTTCGACTTTCAGTATTCCAAGCCGAAATAGATAGCGAAATTGACATAATTCTTCGAAAGGTTGGCTCTGGAACCTACAAATTCACCTCCTATAAAGAAAAACTAATATTAAAGGGGGCAAACAAGTCACCGAGGCAGATTTCAATTCCAACAATACGTGACAAACTGGTGTTGAAATTTTTGTCACTCCTACTTGCCGAAATATACCCGGATCACGTTACAAAACCACCGCACGAATTCATCAAGAATATTCATCGAGAATCGGCAAGTCGGCCGCCTACAACCAGCTATTTACGCCTCGACATTCAAAATTACTTTCCAAGCATCGATCACAAAATAATGCTTCGTGTTTTGAGGCAAAAAATACGCCAAAAAAACCTATTGGCCGTAATTTTCAGTGCGTTAGAGACTCCTACAGGGCGGAAGAAAGATCATTCGAACCCAATAACAATTGGAGTTCCGCAAGGGCTTAGTATATCCAACATCCTTTCTTCAATTTACTTGGCTGGGATCGATGAACAAATGCGAGCCATACCCAATTCTGAATATTTTCGGTTCGTCGATGACATTTTGGTGATTGCGGACAATTCTACTGCGGCTACTCTTTCCAGAGAAATACCATCAACACTTAAGTCGAAAAGAAAGATCATCTGCCACAAAGTTGGAGAAGGGAGTAAAAGTACGCTCCTCCCAATTTCTAGGGGAATTGACTATTTGGGGTATTATTTTTGTGGAGATATCATTCAGGTTCGAAAAACATCTTTTAACAAGATGTTTGGCAATTTAATGAAGCTATTTACTGGAATGAAATACCGAAAAAATAGAGGCCCTCTCATTTGGAAGATGAACCTTAGGATCTCAGGATGTATTTTTGAGGGTCGTAAAATTGGATGGATTTTTTTCTTCATCCAATCCAACAACACACAGCAACTTAAACAGCTTGATGCATTTATCGCATCACGTGCTAAGGTTGTTCTCGAAGAAGCTGACTGCGAAAGACTTAAAAAGTTTACGAAAGCTTACCATGAAATTCGGCACAATTACCGGTATTCTAGTTATTATCCAAATTTCGATAATTTCGATGAAGGTCAGAAAAGAGCTCAAATTGCTATTTTGATTCCTCGTAAACCTACGTCCGAGATTGATCTTTTAACTGGCGATGATTTGGACGATTTGTTTAAACGGTGTATTTCAAAAGAGATAAGTGAACTTGAAAAAGACATGATGGAAGTTTTTTCTTAAAGTCGACGTTTCAAATGCTATCAGAATTGCCTAGGTGGCAAATTTAACTGCAATACCTATTTATGAGAACACTCAACTTCACCATCACCATCAACCTCGTAGCACCAGCGTAGCACTGCGCAAAACGACACACTAAAGCGCCGCGCTGTTGCACGGTGTAAGTTGTTGTTAATGTTGTTTTATTTTGGTTGCGGGGGTAGGATTTGAACCTACGACCTTCAGGTTATGAGATAGCTTACAGGGTGTCCGCCCCCTTACCGCCCTTTTCGCCTACTTACCCTAAATGACTGAAATCGCTTAATTATTCTTGACGCAACGCGCGTTGGTTTCCTATCTCTTACTCTGTGGTTTGCTTCCAGATGCTTCCACAGTGCTTCCACGAGAAGTTTGACCGAGATAGGAGAGACCATGACAAAGCTAACGAAACGCACCGTTGAAGCCCTCAAAATAGAGGTCAAAGATTACTTTGTTTGGGACAACCAGATTGCCGGGTTTGGGCTGCGCGTCATGCCCTCCGGGGCAAAGACCTATCAGGCGCAATATCGCAAAGGCGGACGCACCCGGCGAGTGTCTCTCGGTCGTCATGGCAAGATCACTACGGATCAAGCGCGAAAGCTGGCACAGGAAGTTATGGGATCGGTTGCCAAGGGCGATAACCCTGCCGAAGAGATAAGCCAGCACCGACGCGCCCCAACCGTTGCCGCGCTTTGTGATCGGTTCTTCGAGCAACATGTTTTGCAAAACTGCAAGCCCTCGACGCAGGGCGAATACCGCCGCGCAATTGAACTGTTCATCAAGCCAGCCATTGGTGCGTTCAAAACCGTAGACGTAGAGCGCAAGGATATTGCCGACCTTCACCAGAAACACCGGGACAAACCCTATCAGGCCAACCGCACCCTTGGCGTTCTTTCCAAGATGTTCAACCTTTCCGAGATATGGGGAATGCGCCCGGACGGCTCCAACCCCTGTCGTCATGTTCCAAAATATCGGGAAGTGAAACGGGAGCGTTACCTGTCGAAGGCTGAACTTAGGCAGCTTGGCACCACGCTCGCAGAACTTGAGGCGGAAGGCGCGGAAACTCCATATATTGTAGCAGCGTTCCGCCTCCTCACCCTAACAGGATGTCGCCTGAGCGAGATACAGACGCTGCGCTGGGATTATATCACTGATCGAGGTATGGAACTCCCCGACAGCAAGACAGGTTCGCGTCGGATTCCCCTTCCGGCTGCGGCAAGAGCTGTTTTAGCATCATTGCCAAATCCCGATGCTAACCCCTTCGTCATCGCTGGCAAATTACCCGATACGCATATCACTGACCTTCAACACCCTTGGCGTCGTATCCGGGCACGGGCAGGTCTAGAAGGCGTTCGCATTCACGATCTACGGCACACATACGCATCAAACGCTGTTTCCGGCGGCATGCCTATTCAGATGGTCGGAAAGCTGCTCGGTCATACGCAGCTGCAAACCACGATGCGTTACGCCCACCTCGCAGATGATCCGGTAAATCAAGCGGCAGAAGAAAACGCTTCCGCCTTGGACGCCGCTATGGGTATGAATACACCACCAACGAATTTTCTCAGGGTCGCACGGTAACTTTTCGGCGTTTACATATTCGATATATTTTAAGGACATTCCATGAAGTGGGACAAATCACCCCGGCGGTTTTTCACAGATGAATTTCTGAACGCGCTCAATCAGCGTTACAAAGTCAATTCCTCTATTCAGAATGCATTACGTCAGAGATTGGAAAACTCAGCCAGAGAATGGTACTATTTTCGAAACGTTGAAGATGTGGGCGCCACTCCCCGAGAGGTCAGGCATTCATTGAACAAAATTGCTAGGCTGGCCAACGAATTGTCGGCGCATCTTACAAACGCGCCAAGCGTGGTTTGGTCTGCGTTGGTAGAAACAAATGATACCGTTAATCAGAACCGATACGATCTTGGAGTTCACCATGACACACACCACTATCCGGAGCTTGGCTTGATCGGAAGCCCTGCTATTACAGTTGTGGGTGACAACAAACACGATCCTTTCGTGACAATCAGTGTATCGGATTTGACAGAAGCTATGAGTGAACTGGCCTCAACGGCAGACATTGCAGCCCAAATTATTCCAAAAGTCACACAAGGTCCTCCACCAGATAAACCTTTGCAAAAATGGATCGCCGACCTGAGTAATATATGGCGCGTAACGTTAGATCGGCCATTCACGATCGAAGAGCATAAAGGCGAACCAATATCAAATGCAGCTTGTTTTTTTGTTGAAATATATGAGTACCTCTCGCCTGAAACGCCTAAGTCTCGCGTTCTAACTGAAATGAGGAAACGTAAGGTTGAGGAAAAACAGTTGCGCATCGAATTTCTCAACTTGAACAAATAATGCAGCACGCAATTATTTCTCCCAGTGATTTGAGATTACATTCTGAACTTTCTCGCTAGGTTTGCCTCAATTGCAACCATGCAGGAAGGCAACGAAATGCAAACGGAATCACCCCCGGTCTATGATCCAGACCAAATGCTTACAGAACACGAGACGGCACAAATTATATGCCAGTCCGTTCGCACCCTCCAGAAATGGCGCGTAACTGGCTTCGGTCCAGAATTCTTCAAGATTGGCCGCTCGGTCCGGTATCGCCGCCGCGAAATCCTTGAATGGATTGAAAGCCGCCGCCGCGCTCATACTTCAGCGTGATTTATTTCATGGCGGAGTGTTTAGAAAGCCCCTCAACTCCAACCACTGGCCGGATGCGGATGCGTGCGACCTGCGTCAGCGGGTAGCGCGTGTCCGTGCCCGGCTGGATGGCTTGGCACTAAGGGGGGTCTTGTAACACCCCCCTCTATGAATACAAAAACGAAAGACATAGTAAATGAACGTAGATATTCTCCACTCAGGCTTTGACGGTTTAAAATTCACCATCCAAACGGATATACCTCCAGCCCTCCGAGAAACACTTGCTTCTGCCAAAGAACATGCAAAACAAACATACGGCGATTGCTTAGTACAATTTGGTTCCCTTCACCTATTCGTAACAAATAAAGGCGCGAGAGGTTTTACCGCTCATACGGATGATCTTGGCGCTGTTTGGCTTTTTCAAGACCCCGAGGATCGTATTCCCAACAATCCTGGCATCACTGTAGATTTCCGGGCCTTTGGCCTTGCTACAGGTGGACTTGAAGGTGCTGAAAAGCATTTCCGCGAGTATATGGAAGCCTTTGATATCAGATACGTTGAAACCCAGCTGCGTGTAACGCGGGCCGACTTTGCTGTAGATTTTCTTGCGCCTTGGTTCGAACCAGATCGAAACCACCTGATAGTTCCACCGGGAACAAAAGTTACGGAATATGCAGACGAACATTTTACTGAGACGGTTTCCTGCGGATCACGCGTTCTCGGTCTTCGTGCCGGGGCAATAGCAAACCGCCAAATTGCGATCTATGACAAACGTGCGGAGGTTATTAAGTCGAAGAAAATGGGTTGGCTGACAATCTGGAATGCCGCACTGAAAGCGAAAGGGAAACCACCCATCGACCTAACCGACCGCATGACAAGTCAAGTCTGGCGTTTTGAAATGCGTCTTGGTTCCAAGCAACTACGCAATCGCTTTGAGATGAGAAGTTGGCAGGACGTTCATGATATTGTCGGAGACGCTTTCGCTGACTCCCTGACTCGAATGCGTTACTGCATCCCCATCACAGACCCAAACCGCGCTCGCTGGCCCACGCACGAACTTTGGCGGCAGTTTAGCAAAGTGGTCAACAATGATCTTCTGCAAAACCGCGAAGGTGTTCTACCGAGTAGTGTAATTTTTGCAAACCGCGCTGCCAAGATGCGAGAACTGGATACGCTATTATCCGGGATATTTATCACGCGCGCCGCTATTTCGGACGTGACCGCCGACGGGTTCGAGGAATTCATGGGAAACCATGTTGAAGAGTTGAAAACGTCGGTCAGAAATCATTTAGTTCCAGTAGAGGAACGGATTGCGAAAGCACGCGGGCGGTATCGGCTGGATTGAGCGGCGGTACTTAGGGCAGAAAGCGGAATTTTTTTGCATTTCAACCAGATAAGGAGACCAAGAAAGGCAGCGATTCAAAAAACCAATCCACTAGTTCAATCTCGGACCGAGTTTCGCAGAGCATTGAACTCTGTCCGTATAAGCCTCTACCGTCCAAAAATGTCTCAGGTAAAGTTAAGGGGGTTTTATCTGTTTTTTAAGAACTTTCCAGCGGGGCTCCGGCAGGAGTCAGCCCAATTTACTCTTCGTCGTCAGTTTGGACAGAAAGGTTTGCGAGCCTGCTGGTTAGCTTGAAGTATTCTTTTTTCTCTGATTCGGTCATTGAGGTATCGTGCTCCTTGCTAACCGAAATGCCTGGAACTCTCGCGCGTACACTGCGGACTATGTCACTATTGAGTCTTTTGAATGTTTGGAACTTTCGTTCGTCGTAGGCAAAGCGTTCTGCTAAGCGGACCACTTGCTTGGCAGCATGCAGCCTTGTATATACGTTTTCATCTTTTTTCCAGCCGTCCAAAAATTTGGGAAATAGATCTTCATCACAAGTTTCTAGTAAGAAGCACCGTTTCCAATGTTGCATAAACTCGTTCGTGCCACCCTCGATTTGATCTAAGCTTTGAACTAACTGACTTGAAGCTGCGTAGTTAGTTAGATTGTCTGGAACGCTATTCAAGATCTTGAAGAAGAGACGTGTCTCTTCATTTTTAGAACCGAGGTCAGTTGAAAAATTGATATAGGCAATCCCTTCATCGAGATAAAAGTTATTTCCAAGCAAGTGCTGGCTTTTGTGCGCGACAATGTTAGCCAGTGTCCAGGCGTGGCTAAACAATGAGCGCAAATGCTCTTGTTTGTATAGACTAGTTCGATTTCCGATAAAGCGCAGAGATTTAGAATAAGTTCGCAAGAGAGCTAGGAACCGAGCTTCGTTCGCATGAATATCGGGCTTCTTAGTGATTCCGAAGCGGGTGCCGGTCCCAGCCACGGCCTGTTCGGCGGCGTTCACCTTGTCATTTTCCAGAAGTTGTTTGTCATTGAGTTTTTCAGCGTCAGCGATGTAGCCAGCAGTTTGGCTCATATTCGAAGAGGCTACGAGAGCCAATTGCATCGTCGACATACCGTCAGCGAGTACTAGGCCACTTGCCTCATATTGTTCGTCAATCAGCGTCGACAATTTCGAGAGATGTTCTTGTACAACAGATAGTATATCAACTTTGTGCTTGGACTTGTCCGCAATAAAGTAGAGAATTGCCTCATGGTATCTAAAAATATTTTCCCAACTAAGAACGAAGCTATAGAAGACGTCATCTTCATACATCCAAATCGAAATAAAATAGTAGAAAATATAGTCGCTACGGAATGTGATCGTACACCCTCTCCTTTGGATCAAGATGCCAACATCCAAAAATTCGTTTAAGAGGTCATTTGCGCTTAAGAGAAGATCACGTTCTTGGCTAAACTCCTCAATCCAAGTTTTCCATTGATCTTCAGAAAATTCGAAAATATGCAATTTTAGTATTTCTGAACAAACGAAGCCAAGCATAAGTCGTTTCGTTTCGTAGTCTACCTTTGATGCTGATGTTACAAAAACGTCTTGGCGGCGGCCAAGGCGGGCATCGATGGATTTACCAATAGCTTCATATTTCGAAGTAAATTTGAAGTCTGGATCGCGGTTAAGTACATGAAGGACGCTTTCAACAAAGGCCGGATATCTTGGTTCATTGAGTATCTTGAAAGCTTCAACAACCTTCTCGCGCCGACTTTCTAAAAACGTAGTATCTTGGCCTGGATAGAACTCCTTAATGAACCTTTGAATTTGCACCATCGTTAACGGCCACATTACATAAGAATTATCTACATTAATATTTTGGACGCGATCTTGATCTATTTTGAAGGACGTAGATGTATTTTCTGTAATCAGAAATAAACGCCGTATGTCTTTTGGCAGACAGTCACCTATCCAGTCGATGAGTGGTCGGCTTTCGTCCGTAATACCATCAAAAATTACCACAATCTGGTTGCGTTCTAAAAGGGTCTTTATGTTACTTTCGCTGAGTTCTAGAGCTGATCTACCTTGGTAAATTTTGCGAAGAAGTCGGTTTCTATCAGCTCCGGCGATAGCGCTGCAATCGACAAAGCACGGCAAAAGACCATGTGTTGGAACCCCATCAGCGAGATGCTGTGCAATTTGATGTCCTAAGGTTGTGAGGCCTGTGTCTTTTGGCGCCAATATCGCTGTTGTGCTGCCACTCAATATTGCCTCAGCTACATCCGCAGAATTAAAAATGGTCGGTTGACCACTGGGGCTCAATTGAGCGATGTTAAATTCAGATTCAGCTTTTTTTGTTCTTGCTGTATCTGGGCATATGATTTTGGTTAGTTCAAGTTTCAGTTCTTTCAATTGACTGTCATCGAAACAGGCTATTCGTGTGCTTGGATCATTGTCCAAATACTGCCAGTGATTGCGCGCTTCTGAACTTGGAAAATGAAAACCATTCTCACCGAGAGTTGAAAGAACGGGGAATGAAGTGACTTTATTTTCAAGGTGCGTAAGCCGAAAGTCAGCGGGCTTGTCTACTGGGAGCTCGAACACAGTCATTCCACGATAGGCAGAGTCACGTGCGGAAAATGGCATCGACTTCAATACAAAGTACTTTTTCTGAATTGTTTCATTGGAACCTGAGAGTTGGTAGTGTTCGTCGCCGAAAATAACGAAATCAGCATGGCGGGCGCAGAAATCCTCAAACGCCGTTTTTAACGGCAGTTCCCTAGTCCTGTAGAACTTTTCTATAGGATGGTGCATCAAAACGATTTTGGTTCTGTCAGCGATTATTAAGTCGTCTAGAGACGCAAGTACTTGTTCCGGAACGCCAACGACCTCACTGTCGCCATCTGAAGGAAATCCACAAAAATAGGCTGAATTAATAATAATAAACTGAATGTTGTGAACCGGATCATCATATATAGACCAAAAAGCATTTTGAAATTCATTGACGCAAGTCCCGTTGATCAGTCCGAGCGTTTCACTAAGGTGAGCACTTTTCCCGATCGGGTCAAAAAACAAACGTTCTTGATATTTGTTTAATCTCTTGTTGGTTTTCATGTTCATAAGGATGGTCTTAGTACGTTCACTGATCTTGCTATGGTCAACATCATGATTTCCAGGGCACCCTAAGACGAATGGCTTGTTCAAGACATTTTTTACCTCGTCAAAAAATTGACGTTTGAAATGTGAATCACTTCGATCCGCGAAGTCTCCCAATAACAAAACATAGTCAGCTTTGCTCTCGCGGGCAAACTCCAGAGCATTTGAATAAGCACTTTTCGGTGTTCGACTGCAATGATGTGTGTCCGATATAATCAATAACTTTGTCAAATTTTTCACCTAACTTCTTTCACAATCTGATGTGTGTAATCCTAAAAGTAATTAGCGATTTGAGTGGTTTATGACACTCAGACTGCCCGTTTCACCGTGCTGGATGGTGGAGTAGACAGACGATATATCAATACTTGATAAAAGTCCTAGTGCTTTTTTCAAAATGACTTAATTGCACTACTTTTACCCTTAAGATTCACCTAGTGGACCAGTCAAACGGGAATCTATAGCGGTATTTTAGTTGAATAGCGTATTGGGTGTTACAACTCAACGTCAGCGAAGTTCGGGAAGCAGCACATAAAAATATTTGCTTCCGTGGCTAATCCGCCACAGTTCTAAGATCGCTCCGCTTGCTTCCACAGTGCTTCCAGTGCGGATTGCACAACGCAAGAAACCGCCCGAAGGCGGCGTGTAACATGTTGTTAATGTTGGTATTTTTTTGGTTGCGGGGGTCAGATTTGAACTGACGACCTTCAGGTTATGAGTCTAACGGGCTGGTTATTGATCAAAATTGATTATCATATTTTTATCGTTATTTATAAGTATGTTATATGGGCTAAAACCCACTTCAAGCATTATGCGGATTGCTCAAAATAGCTCCAAAGTGTAGCACCAACGTAGCACCAGTGTAGCACCGGATTGAAAGCGAGCATTATGGCCAGCCATCATTTGAATTTTGTTAAGACCGCCTTGAGCAAAGCCCCAGCCGCCAAAAAGGGCAGTAAGGATTATTACTACGACACCAAGGAAAAGGGTCTGATGATGGCGGTGACGCCGACAGGCACAAAGTCGTTCTACCTATACAAACGAATTGATGGAAGGCCGGAGCGGCTATTGCTAGGACGCTTCCCTGATATTTCGATAGAGAACGCGCGTAAGGCGGCTATGGCAGCCAAGGGCGAGATTGCCACTGGGAAGAACCCGCAAAAAGCCAAACGCGCCATACGGGACGAGATGACCTTTCAGGCGTTGTTTGTCGAATACATGGAGAAGTATTCCAAGGTGCATAAAAAGTCTTGGGTGTACGACGAACGGGAAATCAACAAATTCCTAAAACACTGGTTCAAGCGCAAGATATCCTCGATCAAGAAAACCGAGGTGGAACGCCTCCACGCCAAACTTGGCAAAGAGAACGGCATCTATCAGGCGAACCGATTGCTAGAACGTATCCGCTCGATTTTTAACAAGGCGATTGATTGGGGTTGGGAAGGTGTAAATCCGGCAGTGGGGATCAAGAAATTCAAAGAGAAGAGCCGTGACAGGTTTTTGCAACCAGACGAACTCCCCCGCTTCTTTAAGGCTCTCTCGAATGAACCTAACGAGGCCGCGCGGGATTTCTTTATGATCTCGCTTCTAACAGGGGCGCGGAAGTCCAACACGCTTGCGATGCGGTGGGGCGATATCAATTTTACGACCGAGACGTGGCGCATTGAAGATACGAAGAACTCGGAGGCATTAACGGTACACTTGCCGAAAGAAGCGGTGGAAATTCTAACCGAGCGTAAGTGGAAATCGGAAAGCCCTTGGGTCTTTGAGGGTAACGGTGCGTCAGGGCATCTGGCCGATCCCAAGAAGGCTTGGATGCGGATATTGAAGGAAGCGGGGATTGAAAACCTTCGCATACACGACTTACGCCGCACCCTCGGTAGCTATCAGGCCGCGACAGGGGCTAACGGCTATATCATAGGCAAATCCCTTGGGCACAAAAGCCAGCAATCCACCGCTATTTACGCGCGATTGAACCTTGATCCAGTACGGGAATCCGTCAACAAAGCTACTGAAATGATGTTTGGGCATATGGGAGTAAACGGCAAAGATGCAGAATAACGAAACGCCTGAAGAACCTTGGAAACAATTATATATCAGCAACGACATTCATACGGACTTAGCTGCAATTTATACCGACGCTTTTCTATTTGATCTGGCACCCTTCTTTGACAAATCACCACTTCCCTTTGAACTGATCAAGGGGGTCCACGCTACAGCAAGAGCCTACATCAAAGGAAAGGTCGAAAAGGCAGCACATGACAGCACTCTTCTCAAATATACGGGGGTGCATTTGATCGAAGCGGGAGTGGCCGCAAAACAGCTCCAATACTCTCTTCAGCAACTTCGAAAAAGCCCCGTTATGGAGGCGCTGCTGTTTGAAAACACAGAAACGCACCTTAATGAAAGCACCCCGCGCGGCTTAGATGCTTACAAAACGTCCCAGCATAGAACTGGACCTGACGACCCGCTGGCGTTTTTACGTGAGCTGTCGAATGCGCTGTCGGAAGCGGCAAAT
The DNA here is from genome assembly GCA_002746415.1 of Flavobacteriaceae bacterium. GTDB lineage: Bacteria > Bacteroidota > Bacteroidia > Flavobacteriales > Flavobacteriaceae > Saonia. Next base: position 12,724 of record NVXD01000030.1, read on the forward strand.
GACATAATTCCTCTTCCGCACAAACTTGAAACGGATGCTGAGATTCAATCTCGGGCCAAGTGGTTCGTAACACAGACAAATGCGGACCGGAAGGAAACACGCCGAAAGCTGGCGGCACATCACGCCCTAGAGCAAGCGGCGCGGACTTTCCGCCCGACTTGGGAGCAACACTCAACCAAGCTTTATACCCAAGGTCGATACCACCATGACCGAGGCGGCTACGATTCAAAACCCGTAACGGCATTCCACAAAATCATTGAAAAGATAGATTCACGGGTTGCTGAGTCATTGGCTGGGACTGCGATTAAAAATGTTACACGCAATCATTAGTTGATTAATGTAGCGATTTTTTTGCCACTTTTTGCTACGTAACGGAAACAGGTAAAATAAACAGCAATAGATAGTTGATATTAATAGCTGACAAAATCCCCTCATTGCTAATCACATGAGGAGATTGCCGAAATGGCTTCAATATTTAAGACCAACCTAATGACGCCCGAGCGGGTGGCGGAATACCTCGGGGTATCAACCGAAACCCTAAATGTCTGGCGCTGCACAAAGCGGTACAACCTACCGTACGTAAAGGCAGGGCGGCTGGTTCGCTACCGTGTCGAGGACGTGGAAAACTTCGTTGCCTCCCGTACGCAAGGGGGTGCTGCATGAACGTACATTCTTGGACATCTGTGGACTTTGCGGTGATCAAAATGCGCTGCATGAGTTGCTTTCCCACGTTGCTTGCAAAGTGGCTGCCAGACGGCAAGCGCGTGGGGTGCGAGTGGGTGGCGAAAAACCCGACGCGACAGGATCGCAGCGCAGGTTCATTCAAGATCAACATGGATACGGGCCGTTGGTCCGACTTCGCAACGGGGGATCGGGGCGGTGATCCCATCAGCCTTTACGCCTACCTTACGGGCCTCAAGCAAGTTGAAGCGGCGCGGGAACTTCGCAACCAGTTAGGCGGTACAATGTGAAACATGACTTCGAAAACCTGCGTCACCCGAAAGCGGGCGAACCGTCGACCCAACACATTTACCGTGATGTGGATGGAACTCCGGTTCTGGTTGTTAACCGTTACGACAAGCCGGAAGGAGAGAAGTTCTTTCTGCCTTTTGACGTTGAGCGCGGGGAATGGAAAATGTCGGCGCTACGCCCAATCTACAATCTCGACAAGATCAGCCGCGCCAATCCTGCAACTCCTATCATTTTTGTTGAGGGGGAGAAATGCGCCGATGCATTGAGCGAACTTGGCTATCTGACCACCACGACTATCGGGGGCAGCAACGCCAGCAAGAAGGCCGACCTGTCCCCGTTAACGGAACGGAACGTTGTGCTTTGGCCGGACAATGACAAGCCGGGGCTTTCCTACGTACGTAGCGTAGGGGATAGCTTACTCTCCCAACGGAACGGAACGTTGCGTTGCATCCCGATTTCTCCCGTTACGATACGTAACGTATACGTAGGCGCAAATCCCGTTACGTACGGCAAGGGATGGGATGCTGCTGATGCAATTTGTGAGGGCTGGAACGTAACGGATATAGATCGGTTAATCGCCCTCGCCACGCCTTACGCCACCCTACCGGAAATATCTCGGAAACCGGAGCCTGTGAATTTTGACGCAATGGAACTGTGGCACACCTCCGGTAGAGAGGCATACGCAACGTTGAACATCGGCGGGCATTTTGAGAACTGGCCGATTTCCTCAACCGCGTTTCGCGATTTTCTCTCATACCATCATTTCCGCGCCGAGGGGAAAATGCTGCCGCAATCCGCGCTTGACGACAAGCGGCGCACCTTGATTGGCGAGGCACTTTTTGCGGGCGAAGAACACAAAGTGTTTAATCGCATTGGCGAGCAAGGGCGCAACATCTACCTCGACCTTGGCGGCAACGATTGGAAAGCCGTTGCGATTGACGCCGCCGGATGGCAGGTCATTGACCGCCCGCCTGTCCGCTTCCAGCGTTCCCGCTCGATGGACGCGCTCCCCACCCCAATTCCCGACACGGGAGATGTCGAATTGTTGCGCCCCTTTTTGAACGTTGCCAACGAGACCGATTTCAAAATGCTGATTGCATGGCTTTTGGGGTGCTTCCACCCGCGTGGCCCTTACCCGATCCTAATCCTCACGGGCGAACAAGGCAGCGCCAAAAGCACCACGGCCCGCGTTTTGCGAAGCCTGATTGATCCGGCAAATCCGATGGGCCGTAGCAGCCCCCAGACTGAACAGGATTTAGTGATCGCCGCCAAGCACAACCACGTTCTGGCTTTTGACAACCTTTCAAACATCAAAAGCGCGATTGCGGATGCGCTTTGCCGAATATCCACAGGCGGCGGGTTTGGTACGCGTAAACTACATACGGATTCCGAGGAGGTTCTGTTTGACGCAACGCGGCCTTGTTCGTTGAACGGCATTCCCGACTTAGCAAGCCGCCCCGATCTGGCGGATCGCTCGATAATCGTCACGCTTCCGGTCATTTGCAACACCGCGCGCCAAACCGAAGCCGAGTTCTGGAAAGCCTTCAACAAGGCCGCCCCACAAATTTTAGCGGGCTTACTGGACGCCGTATCGGTGGCAATTGGCGGAATCGGCTCTGTGAGACTCCCAGAAGCCCCCAGAATGGCGGACTTCGCGAAATGGGTCACTGCTGCCGAGCCGGCGCTTGGGTGGACTCACGGGGCGTTTATGGAGTCCTACGCCGCAAATCGGCAGTCTGTCGAGGATGCTGCCATTGAGGGCAACCCGTTTGCGGAGGCTATATTGACCCTAATCACCGACAGAGGCCCGTGGAATGGGACAGCTACCGAACTTTTACAAACGTTACGGGCGCACAACCAACTAATGGCCGATGATCCCCACAGCCTACCCCGCCAAGCAAACAAACTCACAAGCGAACTGCGACGGGTGCAACCGCTCCTTAGGAGTCGAGGTCTAACGGTAACGTTTGAACGGCAAGGCAAAACGGGAAGCCGCGTGATCTGCATAAAGTAGGCAAATCTATCGTCAGCCATCGTCAGCACCGTCAGCCGTAACCCCTGCAGCTGACGGTGCTGACGATGGCTGACGATCAAA
>NVXD01000031.1 GCA_002746415.1 Flavobacteriaceae bacterium
TCACTTTCATGACTGGATTGTAGTCATATTTCGGAATTTTTTCAGGGTATGGTCTATTGGAAAAATCGTGGCAATCTGCAGGGGTTTTCATTCCTAAAGCTTCATGAGGTCTAATGTGATTATATCCTTTGCCCCCGCTAGTATGCAACTAGTGCCTAGCATGGATAGAAATTAAGGATAAGCAAACCACAAGATGCAATCTTGCAGGGAGCGGTCAAGTATAGGAGTTTTTTTAATGGGGAATAAACATTTTTAGCCCTTCGTTACGCTCTTTAAGTTTTATCGAATTTTTTCGCTTATTCTTTAATTTTAAAACTCGTCTGGCAATTGTTGTATTAATTTAGTAGCAGTTTTCAATGCCGATTTGTATGCCATAATTGTACTGTTTAAATTATTGCAATTCATTTTAGTTGCCGTTAATAAAGTCTGGTCATTTATTATTTGAACATAATCATGCGGAATGGCATATTCCCCAAACACCCATTCCTTAAAATGCATTCTTACATAGGGTAGCCAAAAGTTTTCAAATTCTAGTTTGTCATCCATGTACTCTCGATGAACCCAAGCAATATCCCTTTCATAATACCGAGTTAATAAAATCCGAAGTTCCTTATCTCTGAGGGTACCTAGATTTAATTCTTTCAACAATTCATACCCCTTTGAAGAGGAGAAAACATTGCGCGCCAAATGAATACGTCCTAAATCTGAACGGACATGTTCATTAAAACTACTATTTGTTTCAAGTAACTTAATTATTCTTTTTTGTGCTTCATAATCTTCAGTGCGTAATGCAATGTTGTGTTCGAATTCTGCTTTGTCTTGAATTAGGTCTTCTTTGATTTCAATCAAAACATTTTTAACAGCCTGTTCTTCTTTTCTAAATTCATTAGCATTATTAATTTGAATAGCGATTAATATCCCAATGACAACAAGTATTATTTCACCAATCGCATAAATCAGATATTTACTGAACTTATTTTCAGAAACTAATTTTTGCCTAATTTTTCTAAAGAAATGTATCATATGGTTGGTGACTGTGTACTATTCAATTTTTAAATTTTCTTTTAGCGTGTCAATTTTTTCTTGAGAAAATATATTGTTTCCTACTTCTAAGGCCTTGGTGAAATATTCAAGTGCTTTGACTGAATCTTGTTGGGCCAAAAAACAATCGCCTCTAGAATCATATACATTTGAACTTTTCGGGAAATTCTGGATGTTTAAGTCAAATAATGCAGCAGCTTTTTCTTGCATGCTGTTATTCATAAATCCATATCCTAGGGAATTAATAAATTGCTCAGGAGGATGCACCTGATAACCAAAATTATCCGAAATATTTTTATAGTGAGCATGTATTACCTCAAGTAATTCTTCTACAGTGGTGTTGCTTTTAGGGTCATAAAAGGCATTTAAACCACTCATTTTGTACCAGTAGAACAGGAAGCGGAGTGCATCATACTCGGTAATAAGTGGAACGCTACCATGGTCATCATTATCGTAGTATTTCCAACCAAAATGTAATCCATTGTCATTTTGAGTATCCCTTGCATTCACAAATTGTAATATTGATCTGATATGGACTGTGTTCAAAGTAGTATCATTATTAACATCATTAATGATCATACCTTCTTTCATGGTGTTTGCAACTCCAACGTATAAAGATTTCCCTTGGAAGGTATTTGTCGATAAGATGGAGTCCGCTACATTTAAAAAAGCTTGATTATCCCACCATAAACTAGGGTCTATGGCTACATAATTATTGAAAAGGTGTTGTCTGTTAATGAGAGCGTTTATAACACTTAAGCCACCAAATGAATGACCAACAAAAGTCCTATAGGTAGCTGCTGGATAAGTCTTTTCTATATGTGGAATCAATTCATCCTCCATGAAGTCGAGAAATTTGTTGCCTCCGCCTGAGTCATATCGAATACTATCACCAGAAAAGAAATCAAAATCGACATGCGTAGGTGTCAAATCTCGAGATCTGTTCGTATTTGGGATGGCAACAATGATCATTTCGGGAACAATCGTATTTCCATTTTTGGCACTTAATTGTTTGATCATTCCTGTAACAGAATAAAAATGGCCAGGTCCATCCAATACATATAAGACGGGGTATTTAGTAGGAATGAATGTGCTGTCTTTTGCACTTTCTGGAATATGTACCCATATGTTACGCGATTCCCCTAATATGTTGGAATAAACACTATCTATTTGACCGATTACTATTTGGTTAGTTGATTTTTCAATAGTTGCAGCATCTTTCTTCTGCTGGCAATTTACGAGTGTGAAGGCTATAGCAATATAAAATAAATAATTTTTCATAATGGGAAATGTCTCTAGTTAAGAATTGTCACTAACATATAAAAATTGCTACTGCCAATCCTACCCCTAAATATAGCACATATAAAACATTGGGAGTTAGTAGTGAGTAAATTAGCGAATGTAGTCTTCCTTATTAATCAAATTATTGCGTTTCAATAAGGGTTCATTTTGGGTAGCTACTTTTGATACCAATTATTTCAAGATTTATTATCGTTTTTTTTATTGCCTTTTTTTGTTAAACTGGATTCCATTCCAATACCTATAGCTATTCCAAGACCAAGCCATAAACCTAGATTGTCGGTTGCAACCCCAATTGCAGTACCGATTCCAATACCTAATGCTAAACCAACACCTGTTTTGTTATCTTTTTTCAAACAGTTATTTTAAACCTATTATTTATCTATTGCCAAAATTGTATGAAGCTATACGTTTACTATTCAATCTTCTTGCCCACCAATTCTTGTCCACCTTGAAAAAGCGTTAAGCTCTCCACATTTTCTTCTTTTAGTTGAAAGGAAATTTTAGCTTCAACTACAGTCAGAAAAAATTCAGTATCGCTTTCTGGATATATCTCAAATTTACCTTGTCCAGTAGCTTGTCCAAATAACTGTGTGCCCTCTTTTGTAATTGTTATTTTAAATTCGGGTTGTAACTCATATACTCCAATGTAACTATTAAGTGTGGATTCGGATACTTCAACGGCGCCACTCTTAAATTTTGGCTCAGCTAATTCTGATTCAAAGTCAAGTAGATTAAATCCAATATCATCAACACTTCTCGAAGAATTTGAAAGCAATACTATCCCCATACCTGTTTCCTTAACAAATCCAGAAAAAGTTCTGTATCCGCCTGTTCCACCATTATGCCAAATCACATCGCCATTAGCTCCTTTTTTGATATGCCACGCCATTGCCACTGACATGGCACCTGCTTTATTATGTCTAACCTTATGAGATAACTCCATAGCTTCCCTTAGGGGTGTATTCACATGTCCTAGATTTCCAGAAATGAACTTGGCCATATCACTAGTCGAACTTCTGATGGCTCCTGCACCTGCTAAAGTTGGTATATCCCAATTCTCAACAACTTTACCTTCACTATGCCCTAAGGCCATATGTTCTTTCATTCTCTTGGTGAATTCAATTCGGGTGTCATTCATTTCCAATGGAGCTGCAATAGTCTGCACCATTAAATCTTCAAAAGTAGTATGCTTATTGATGGCTAGGAGATGGCCTAGTAATCCCTGAGCTAGATTTGAATATTCATAAGCAGCACCTACTTCTCGGACAGGTTGATAATTAGAGATAAACTCATACATCTGCTCAACGGTATAATCTGCATAAGGATTGTGAGGATTAGCGGGTGCGAAGTTGTCAGGCATTCGAGGAAGGCCTGAAGTATGGTCTGTGAGATTTCCAATTGTTATTTCGTTATCCCCTAACACGGGAACTTTTATACCATCGGGCAGCAAGCCGTTTATGCTATCATTTAGTTTAATATCACCATCCAGAACTTGCTGTGCTAGTAGTATCGCTGTAAAAACTTTTGAAATTGACCCAATTTCATAGATTGTAAATTCATCTACTGCTGTGCCATCAATAGTCGTCTTACCAAAATTAAAGTAGTGAACACCCGATGAATCAATAACAGCAATCGCAATACTAGGCGTTATGCCTTCAGAAATACGTTTTTCAATGGTCTCTATAACTTCAACTGGAAGGGTTTTTTTATCAGCCTTCGTTTTACTTTGCTGAGATTGACAACTGACAATTGCTGCCAGAAAAATTATTAGGGTAATTTTATATCTTTTCATGGTTGTTGTGATTTTCAAATTAGTTATGATTCTATTTTCCCAAGGTTTAGTATCAAATACGTTCCTAAACAGGGTTATTTTTTTTTAATAAACCCTTTCAACTTTGTCCGCATAAATTAAGAATCTCATAGTTTTCATATGAAAGGAGCTTGCATAATTAATTCTAAATTCTGGAATTGAATCTTTTGATAACCAAATCAAATCTCTAGGGTTGTGTATTTTTTTTACTAAATATAAATTCTGAGTTGCGAGTTCGTCAAATTCTGAAACAGCAATGTAGATATCATGAGTCACTTCTGATGATTGAGTTCCAGCACTTCCTGATACGTTTGCAACTTTCATTATTCTAATCTTAAACTCATTGGTTTGCAGTTCAGAGATAATTTCCAAGTTGTTAAGCAATCTAGCTACATTGTAATCTTTAATTTTTTCCATTTTTTTGTGCTGTGCCTCAACTTTGATGCAAAAAATGAACAGTATTGTAAATGGAATAATTATTTTTTTAAACATCTTATTTTAGATGACGTATGAATATTGTTTCCTTTAACGACACCCCTAAATATAGCACATATTAAACATAAAAAACTAGCATTGAGCAAACTAGACCAATCACTCTTTCTTTGTAAGTCACCCTGCCTTCTTAGAAAGGCATTCTCCCCAATAGCAGTCATAGGGCTAACATCTCAATGTGTTTAGACTTATAGTCCTAATTATAAATTAAATTTTAGGGTTACGATATTTGGACTGCGATTGTTTAGGGAGCATTATCGTAGGTATTGTTCTCGGCTTTTTTTTAATTCTGTATTCTTACAATCATTCCATTAGATTGGTTAAGGTCATTCCGTTCTATTAATGCTATTATAGCTCCACTTGGGAGTTGCTTAATTGTTCTTACTCTACCTTCAATATTCAGCCCAAAAGTTTCACCAGTTTTATGATTATATTTCATGAGTCTTCTATATGCTAAGGAACCAAAAACAAAATAGTCATTCCAGCTAGAAATAGTGCTTCCAGTTACTTTTAACAGGCATGCGGGAGCAATGGCTTGACCGCCGTCCTTTGTTGGAACTGTCCAATAGCGTTCTGGAAAAACGGTAAACGTAGCAGCCGAATCTTTTGAAATTGTAGCAACCTGTGCACCATCATAATTGATTCCATAGCTAAAAAGTGGCCACCCATAATTCTTCCCCTTTTTAATTATGTTGAGTTCATCTCCTCCTTTTGGACCATGTTCAATACCAAAAAGAGTATTGGTTGATTCATCAAAATATAATCCTTGTACGTCTCTATGTCCATAACTCCAAATTGTTGAGGGTGATGTAAAACCATCAAAAACTGGATTGTCAGAGGGTATGCTCCCGTCCTCCATTAACCTGTGAATTTTTCCTGCATCGTTATTCAGGTCTTGTGCATATAAAATTGGGTTTGTTCTAGTTGAGAAGTCGGAATTTCCAACATTTAAAAAAAAATGTGTAGCATCTTCCCATACTATCCTCATTCCGTTCCCAGTATAATTTGTGTTTCGTGTTGCGAAAATAGTCTCAAATTCAGTAGCAATATTGTTTTGTGTTTTTAAGCGAGAAACCTTTGCTAGGCCATCAGAATCCAAGTATGAAATATAAATCCAAGAGTTGGTTGCATAATTGGGATGAATGCTTATGTCCATTAGCCCACCATGTAAAATGGCAGGTAAATCGGGAATCCCAAATGTTACCACCTCTGGCATTCCGACTATCTCATTTTGATGGCCATCTTTAAGGTGGAACATTTTCCCAATCCTATCAGTGATGAAGTATTCATTTTCTTCAACTATGGCTATTCCATAAGGAATGGTGAACCCTTGTGCAATTGTATCAATCGAAAAGGAATCATTACTAATTGGGTAAGGCGAATCTGGAACCTTTATAAGGTTGCTTTGGCAGCTCATTAGACAGCAAAATGAAAGTATAGCAAATAAGATTTTAATTGATTTTATCATTATATTTCGTTTTGGACTTTCGCCTTTTTTAATTGTCGAGAACGGTCTTGTGTATGAAACGTAGCGTGTAAAAAGATACTACATTTTCGGATAAACACAGAGCCGAATTTTTATGTTTTGTTTTTAATTTATTATACTTAAAAGCCAAATTTAAAAATTTGGTGGTCTTTGTAAAAAAGCACAAACCTTTCAGTTTAGCACTAACTAGCTATGTTTTATACACGTTGTTAGCTTGCGTTTTTTTTCAGCTGTTCTTTGTTTATTAAAATCAAAATTCCTCCAATAACAAATCCACTTATCAGTCCTCCAAAATGAGCTGCATTATCAATTCCACCTAAAAAACCGAATAATAAACTTACACCTGCATAAAGTCCCAACAGCATCCAAGTCATTCCTCGCATATAATTTGGATAAATTTTAAAAACTGTAAAAGCTAAAATGAGACCGTAAAGACCAAAAATTGCTCCTGATGCTCCAACACTAACTGTGTTTTCGTGCCAATAAATACTTGCTAAACTTGCAAGTATTCCACAAATAATATAGACAATTATTAATTTTACTGAGCCAAGTACATTTTCTAATAAACTACTTCCAAGTCCAAGACCTATTAAGTTCATAAATAAGTGTAATAGTCCGCCATGAATGAACATAGAAGAAAATAACCTCCAATATTCTCCATTCATAACTTCAAATCTTCTATTTCCTCCAATTTCGAGTAATTCTTTTGGCGTAGGTGAGACAATATTTAGTCCATCAAAAATCATAACAAGGAAAACGATAATGTTTAGAAGTAATAAAATTGCAGTAGCTTTATTTTTACCCATTGGATTTAAAAAGCCTAATATATCTTTTAAATCATCTTCTTTCAATGGTTTATTTTTCTTTAAATCTCTAAATTCCTTTTCGTCTATTTTGGGAATTAGTACCATTATTAAAAGAACTAAAGCTCCAATTCCAAAAGACCCAAAAATCCAAGGGAATGAATTGCCAAGTCTATTGTCAAAAACATCTTTCTTTGGTACAAGTATTATTTGTTCCTTTTCGTTCAAATTGGTATTTCTTTCTTTAATAGCTTCTATAAAACCATCTCTGTCATCTGAATAGCCAAGTCGTTCAAAATATTTTACATCTTGAAAATTATAAGTATCAAACTCTTTTTCTGATTTGTTTAGAAAAGTTCTGTACTCTGAATTTTTTCTTTGTTCATTAATTCGATTGCTTAAATTCTTTTTATACTCAACTCCATACCAAATAGAGTTCGTGTTTTCGAAAGGACAAGCGAGATATAAGTAAAAGTTCAAATTATCATTATGTCTTCCAGAAGTTCTCGCAGTTACATATGATAGACTTGAATTGTGGTTAACGTCAAATGAAGCTATTTTGAAATATTTTTCATTTTTTAAACTCTTTACTTTTGAAATTGAAGATATTTCGTTTAAGTCAAAAGAACTTTTTTCGAGGTAGTTTTGACTTATGATTATTGGTACAGCCATTGCTGCTGCCATAGCAAATTGATATCCAAAATATCCATTATCTCTTTTGCCTCTAACATTTAAAATTCGAATTCTTCTTCGTAACCAAATGAGTATTGGAATCCATGGCAGAGCGAAAGGAATCCAAAAATTCAGTAAGTTTTCTTTCAAGGGTAAAATCCCAAGCTTAATATCTAGAGTCCAACGAAAAATGTTGTAAAAAAGAATAGTTCCTATCGAAACTATTAAAAATGGAAGATATACTTCTTGAAGTTTTGTCTTAATATTGTTCAATTATCGATGTGCGTTTTAAATGCAAGCTAACGTATGACTATAGTTACCAGCAACTATAGTCATAAATATAGCACATATAAAATATAAAAAACTAGTATTAACCAAGCTAGAACAATCCACCCACCTTTTTAATCAATGCAGCGCGTTCCATTATGGTTTCAATTTTTGGGTTCTGCAGGCACGGCAGATGTAAGAAATAGAAATAAGGAAACCACAAGATACAATCTTACCGTTGCCGGGGTACCGTTTTTTACATTCCTGCAAATTTAATTCCTGTTAATTCAGCCATATCTTTTTTCCAAGTGGTTATGTCCTTTTGATTGAATTTATTTAAATGATTATGGCCACATGCTCTTGCCATTACTTTCATTAAATCAGTTGATGCTGAGAAGAAATTATATAATTGCTTAGCAGATTTCTCAACGTTCAATAATTTTCGTAATTCTGGTTTTTGGGTTGCCACTCCAGCAGGACAATTATTTGTATTACACATTCTTGCGGCGACACAACCTATTGCTTGTAGAGCAGAGTTAGACAAGGCTATGCCATCAGCTCCTAAAGCCATGGCTTTAATAAAATCTTCAGGGACGCGAATTCCTCCCGTGATGATTAATGTCACATCTTTTCTATTTACTTTGTCTAAGTAATGTCTTGCCCTAGCTAGTGCGGGAATAGTCGGTACAGAAATATTGTTTCTGAAAATTAATGGCGCAGCCCCAGTTCCGCCACCTCTACCGTCTAAAATAATATAGTCGGCACTTGCATCTAAAGCAAATTGAATGTCATCTTCAATATGATTCGCTGATAACTTGAAACCAATTGGAATTCCATCTGTGACTTCACGAACTTTAGTTGCAAAGGCTTTAAAATCTTCGGCAGTTGTTAAGTCATCAAAAGTTGGAGGAGATATCGCTGGTGTGCCTTCTGCTATTTTCCGTACTTCTGCTATTTTCCCAGTTACTTTATTTCCTGGAAGATGCCCACCGGTTCCTGTTTTTGCTCCTTGCCCTCCTTTAAAATGGAAGGCTTGAACACGTTTTAATTTCCCCCAATCAAAACCAAATTTTGCAGAAGCGTATTCATAAAAATATTTAGAATTTGCTTGTTGCTCTTCATCTAACATTCCGCCTTCACCAGAGCAAATCCCTGTCCCAGCCAATTCTGCACCTTTTGATAATGAGATTTTAGCTTCTTCAGATAATGCTCCAAAACTCATGTCAGACACAAATAGAGGTATATCTAATTTTAAAGGCTTTTTAGCATTCGGGCCAATGATTAATTCAGAATTTACAATAACATCTTCCATCAATGGTTTCGTTGCCATTTGAGCCACTAATAATTGGATATCTTTCCATTGTGGTAATTCTGGAATTGGAACACCCATAGCGCCCATTTCTCCGTGATGACCTGTTTTGGATAATCCATCTTTTGCTAATGATTTAATATACGCTAATGTTGGTTCTTCCTTTGTTGAACCTGAACTTACTGGAGTTTGAGTTTCCGTAGTATCGCTTTCTTCTTTTAGTTTAGCATGAGTACCATCACAAAAAGGAGGGTTCTTAGTATGCTTGCACATGCATAGGTATGCGTCACCAGATTCTTCAACTACAAACTTTTTAGGAGTAATATCTGTAGCTCTATGTGAACCATCACAAAAAGGTTGATTGTTGCTTAAGCCACAGGCACACCAATATTGTTCATCTCCTTTTTTTAGTTCTACTTTGATAGGTTTTTTACCTGCTATTTTTGGTTTACTCATCGTTTTAATTTTTTTATCTGATTTCTTCCTTACCATCACTATGTAAAGCAAACCTTCCTTTGTCTCTGGAATGGACTACTTCTGTTTCTGTCCAAGGCCAGCCTCCAAATTGAGTATTTCCATAATCTTTCATAGCCTGTCTTATTTCTTCTTGCGTATTCATTACAAAAGGACCATGTTGTGCAACGGGCTCACCTATTGGTTTACCTTCTAGAATTAAAAAATAAGCTTCTTGATTACCATTGTTGATTGCTATGTCTTTGTTAGGTAAGAGTTCTATTAAATGGTTTGAGGTTATCGTCTGACCTTCTATTTTAATATTTGATCCTTTATAAAAGAAAACAGAACGATTAGCTTCACTTCTTGTTTTAGGCAGTATCCAATTGGCATTTTCTTCCATTTTTATGGTATATACACCCACTGAATTTTCTGGAATAGAAGCCCAAGAATCAGGCGTTGGTTTTAAAGCGTGAACCTTATTTAAATTACCTGCAATAACTTGAATTGATGTTGTTCTATTTGATTCATCTTTATGATTAACTACAGGAATATCTTCATTCCATAACATTTTAAAGTGCGGAGCAACCATTTTTGATACTTTGGGTAGATTTAGCCAAATTTGAAAGATTTCCAAGGGATTTCCTTTGTTGTCTTCAATTAAGGGAAACATTTCAGAATGTTGAATGCCTTTTCCTGCAGTCATCCATTGTACATCACCTGCCATAAATCGTCCAGATGCACCTAATGAATCAGAATGATCAACTACACCTTCTTTGTTTATTGTTATGGTTTCAAAACCTCTATGAGGATGATAGGGGAAACCAGGGATATTACTTCCATGGTACATTCTCCAGCCATCTTTTATTGTAAAGTCTTGCCCTATATTTCTGCCTTTCAGCTGTTCAGAATTTAAGCCCATTGAAGAATTTCCCATAGGGTATTCATCTCTGTGATAAGCGCAGAATAAAAAAGGGTCTTGCGTTTTCCAAGGAAATGCAAGTGGTTCTATATTTAATATCTTATTCATTGATAGTATAGCTTAGTGCCCCAGAAGGACATGTTCTGATTTGATTCTTTAATTCTTCAGTAGAAGCATTTTCTATAGTAATCCATGGAGATGCTTTTGGATTATAAACCTTAGGTAAGGTTTTTACACATATAGCAACATGTTGACAAAGTTTTGGTTGCCATTTTATGGTAATATCACCATTAGAATATTCTTTATTCATAAGTCTGAAATTAAAGTTCAAATTTCGGGACTTAAATTTTGCTATGCATTCATCTAGATGAAGATAGGAATATTATTTAGAGCGAACTATTTTTCTCCTTATTGTGCTGAGCGCCTGAGGTGTAATTCCTAAATATGTAGCTATCATGCGCTGAGGAACTCTGTTAGGTAATTCTGGATACGTATTTATAAAATAAGTATAACGGTCTATTGCGGGTGAGCCCATTAGCATTAGAACTCTACGTTGTAATTTCCCTAAGCGTCTGTATAAAAGTTGAGTGTTTTCTGCAATTTTTTCTTTTGGCAAATCAGCTTTGAGAAGACAATCTTTATTAAAGATAATTATCTCTGAATCTTCTAAACAATCAATAAATAGTTTCACAGGTTCATTAAACTCTAAAGCTTCTAAATCAGCGGTAATCCAACCTGCTGGGGCAAACATAAAAATATGTTCTTTTCCTTTACTATCGATGATGTAACTTCTTAAAAGACCTTTTTTAACATAAAAAGTTGAAGCCTTAGCATCTCCATCTCGTTGAAGAATATCTCCTTTTTGGAATTGTTTTGTTTTAGCTCCAGGATCAATATTTATTATATCTGTTAAATCTTTCATTTTTATCTAATACACGCCAACGGTTTGTGTATGAAATGTAGCGTGCAAAAAGACGCTAACTTTTCGGATTAACACCGAGGCGAATTTTTAATTTTTATGTTCAATTTTCTTTTCTAGATATTACCAAATTAAAAATTTGGTGTATTTTGTAAATATATAAAAACCTCTCGAAAAGCCTATACAAACTATGTTTTATACACGTTGTTAGGTGCAGTTTTTCTTATAGATTTAAACTTTATAAGGTTTTAACTCTATAAGAAAAGGGGTTAAATCTCCAAGCCCTTTTTTGGTTAGATAAGGTTTGTAAATTTGAAACATAATAGACAAAGCATACGGTACTTTTTCTTTTGCAGGTAATTTAGGATGATAAATTTCTATTTCTTGATGCCAATATAGTGCTAGAATATTTATAATATGATATAGAGCATTTGATTGAACTAACAAGTCGGGATTGGCATATTTTTTAGTTATTAAAGTCTTGTGTATTTCCTTCCATTGTACAAACCTGCCTGGAAGGACTTCTTGTAGCATTGTTTGTAATTCGAGATTGGTGGTTATCACCTCGGCATATCTTTTATTAAATAAAAATTTAAACTTAAGCTGTTCTTTAAATATGGTTTCAAATTGATGGTAATATGTTAATAAAGCACTTTCATTAGGTTCATTTTTATCAAGTGCCTGCTCAATATTTGTTAAAAGTAAATTCATTAATGCGACTAGTATTTCATTTTTAGTAGGAAAGTGATATGTTAAATTACCAGAACTTATTCCTACCTCTTTCGCAATATCTCTAACGGTTACTTCTAAAACACCTCTTTGATTAAAAAGCGTTAAAGCCGTGGTTAGTATTTTTTCCTTTTTTGAACTCATCAGATAAATCTATAAAAAAAATAGGACAACGTGCTAATTTTAAGTATTATTTTGTATTTTTGGACAACGTCCTAATTTTTTGATTGTAAAATTTAATATTATGGCTTATACAAATCAAATCATCACAAATCCAATCATTGGAGATAGAGTAAAATTTCTTATCACAGAAAAAGACTCAAACGGAAAACAGCTAAGAGTAGAATTATGGTGCAAGCCTAATGCGCAAGGAACACCTTTACATTATCACCCTTTACAAGATGAACGGTTTGAAGTGGTCAAGGGTAAGTTGGGTGTAAATGATAATGGAAAAGATATGTTTTTAAATCCTGGAGAAAATTATACTGTGCTAAAAAATTCCATTCATAGGTTCTGGAATGCCGATAAGGACAAGGAAGTTCTTGTTTTGGTAGATTTTTTCCCTGCATTAAAAACCGAATATTGTTTAGAAACCATTTATTCATTGGCAAATCAAGGCAAATCTGATAAAGGTGGAATGCCTAAAAATCCTTTACAACTTGCCGCTATGATGAATAACCATTATGGAGAATTATTTTTTTTAAATCCGCCAATACCAATACAAAAATTCATGGCAAAAGTTGTTGGGAGAATTGCTAAACTAGTTGGCTACAAAGGTTACGTGCCTATGATATAATACTATTTGACAATAAAAATTTATGCCTAAGAAATTACTGAATATTTGAGTACAACGAATACTAAATTTAAGCATATAAAGATGAAAAAATCAAAAAATACATTCTTAATTATTTTGACATTGCTACTTTCAATACCAATGTCCTACTCCCAACAAACTAAAATGGCGTCTTCCAGTGAAATAGGAGAAGGTTCTATAAATGTACTTGTTCAACATAATGTCGCAAATTATGCTACTTGGAAAATGGCATATAAGAAGGACATGAAAAGAAGAACAAAGGCAGGAATTCGGGAAAAACTCTTACTTAGGGATATAAATAATGCCAATTACATAACGGTAGTATTTGAAATCGAAAATTTAGAAATAGCCAAGGTGTTTTTTTTAGACCCATATTCTGCTAAATTAATGGAAGCAGCTGGAGTTACTAGTAAACCAAATTTTTTGTATTTTAAAACCAGTAAAGCTACCGCACCTATTGGGACTTCAATGCTATTTGTTCAACATACCGTAAAAGATTATGATTATTGGAAACGCGAATTCGATAAGCATCATAATGTTAGGTCTAAGTACAATATTGCTCTTACTACTCTTGGCGTGAATATAGAAAACCCTTTAAATGTAGTTGCATTGTTTAGTAGTGTTAGTCCAGATAACATTTTGGATTTTTTGAATAAATCTGATTTAAAGGAGGCTATGAAAAATGCAGGAATAACCAGTAAGCCAATTCAAGAAGTCTTAGTACTAGATGAAAAATAGTTATGTTCAATTAATAGTATTAAACTATGTTCATGTTATACGTTTTGCAACGGACATCTTTTCAAGTATAAGTTTAGTATTGCACCTAACATAGGAATAAATAACATTATGCTCTTTATTTCGCTAATATGCTTCTATGATAGTAAATTTTGATGTTTGTAAAAAGATGATAAACGTCATGAGAGGTAAGGTATAGGAATTTAAGAAGGTGGTGTGTGATATGTAAATTAAATAACCTTCTTCTTTGCAACCAACAGGGTTGTGAATGATTTCGTTGTGTGAACTAAGATAGCAAAAAAGAAAAAACCTCTAATTCAGAAGCAATGAGCTAGACACGGTGTTGTGTGTAGTTTTTCCTTACTAAATTTCTTTATTTTATTTCAGTTTCTAAAGTTGGCGAATTCAATCCTTTGACAATTAACCAAAGCGGAAGTATTAGTTGAATGAGCCCTATAGGAAGAAGCATATTCATACTAATGCTATTTCCTAAAATCGAAAATAATATTTCAATAAACATAAGAATTACTGCTATTATTCCAGTAATTGAAATAATTTTTGGAATTAATTTAGACACATATAAGGTATAATATAAAATAAAAAGAGGAAAGCAAGAAATGAGTAGACTCAAGTAGTGCGTCCACCAATGTTTTTTATAAAACACATTACCTAATGCATTTAAGATGTCCGAATTGTCAGTTCCATTTTTAGTATACTCTTGACTTAATTCTAACATTGATAGAACACTAATATTATCAATAGATATAGTTATAAAACTTAGTATGCTAAATGCCAAATATAAAAATGCCAGGTGATGCTATATTTTTTAAAAATTGGCAATAAAA
>NVXD01000032.1 GCA_002746415.1 Flavobacteriaceae bacterium
CCAAGTAATGGATTCTTCAACCTCATGAAATAAATCGGGCATGGTTACAGGACCAAATTGTGCCGTTACAGAAATAGGTTCCTCCCCCAAAGCATACCTGCCAGCCTGAATACAATACGCACCAAGGTTCATCAGCGGACCACCCTCGCCCCCCCCTGCTTTTTTTAATGCCAGTCATCTATAGAGATACCTGTTAAACGATGCCCCCTTGTTTGAGAAAAGCAATATGATAAGAGAAATAGAATGGGGTGCCTACTACGAGCACCTCACTTCATTGGAAAATAAGCTTCTTTCCGAAAATCTTAGGTTTGCCTTAGGAGAAATAAGCTTCGAATATGGAGAGAAATTAGGTATTCAAATATCTAGGAACTTTGAACTTCTCGATGAAAATTTTGACATACTGGGCGACGGTTCAGTAATCATGGTTATAGGGGAATATGTGAATTGGGGTTACGAATTGGAGGCATCTTCCGCATCCTTTCGTAAAGTATCTGGGACTATCGGCTATGAAGCTGGGGGTTTTTGGACAGGGAACATTTCCAGTTTGACATTAGGTCTGATTATTCGTCCTGTACCTGGTATTAATCTAGGCAGTGGGTGCAGGCATGTCGAAGTAACTGCTCAAAATAATGGGTTTAATACTAATTCATCCCAGATGAATCTTGGCCTTGATTTTATCCCCAATATTTCGCTTTCGTCAAACATTCAGTTTGATAACGCTAGTGAGTTTCTTGGCACCAATCCCTGTTTACGATGGATAATTACTCTCTGGACCGAGAATTTTTTGTGTATAATCACAATTGGCTGAACAACCCAGCATTGGATAAAACGTTTTTTACAATACAACAGGGAGGGGCGATGAAGGTGGTTTATATCTATCGTTTTTAGGGTTGATAAAAGGTTTAAGGTTGAAAACTTGTTTGCAAAAATAATGCACAAACGTTTGTGCAAATAAATAATTTGATATATTTTCGTTTCAAACCAAGCCAAATACTATTATTAATGTCATGGAACACAACCAAAAAATAAAATAAAATTATGAAGATTAACTTACGCATCCCACATTGTTATTTGTTCATAGTTGTACTATTTATGGCACAAGGGAATATGGTGTTTTCAAGGAACAATCAGCCCACGACCAAATCTGAAAAACGGCCGAATGTCATAATTGTCATGACCGATGATCAAGGTTATGGTGAACTTTCATTTCATGGCAATCCGGTTTTAAAAACACCCTATTTAGATCAACTGGCCAAACAAAGTCTGCGTTTTACCAATTTTCACGTGGCACCTATGTGTGCCCCAACTAGAGGACAATTAATGACAGGTTTGGATGCCGCCCGCAACGGAACTATCAATGTAAGCAGTGGGCGTGAATTATTGAATCCAGAGCTGTCGACTATGGCCAATTATTTTGGTGACAATGGCTATCAGACAGGTATATTTGGCAAATGGCATTTAGGACCTAACTATCCTTATCGTCCACAAGATCGTGGTTTTACAGAATCAGTCTGGTTTCCTTCTTCACATATAGGAGCCGTTTCCGATTATTGGGGAAACGATTATTTTGACGATACCTATATCCACAATGGTGTCCTCGAAGCCTATAAAGGCTATTGCACCGATGTATTTTTTGAAGAAGCCATGAGTTTTATGAAAAAAGCCGTTGCAAATGAAAAGCCCTTCTTCACCTATATTCCCACGAATACGCCTCATGGCCCCTTGATTTCCAAGGAAGAGGATGCCAAGGCCTTGGCAAAGGCGTTTGAAACATCTCCCTTGGTTAATTTAGATCAAAAAACAAAAGACCGCTTAATCCAATATTTAGGGATGGTGCGCAATATTGATACCAATATGGGGCGTCTGTTGGAGTTCTTAAAAGTAAATGACTTGGAAAAAAACACCATTGTCATTTTTATGACCGATAATGGCAGTACCCATGGCCCCTTATACTATAATGCGGGAATGAGGGGTATGAAGACCCAGTTGTGGGACGGAGGGCATCGTGTTCCCCTATTTGTCCGTTGGCCCATGGGCCAGCTGTCCAAACCAAAGGAAATAAGCGGATTGACCCAAGCCCAAGATATTCTACCTACCCTTATAGATTTTTGCCAATTGGAGGTTAAGGTGCCAACAGATTTTGATGGAATCAGCCTTGCTACCATTTTAAGAGGCGAAGATATCGTGCCTGAAGACCGGATGTTAGTAATCAACTACAGTAGAATGCCCTCTGGCTTTAATTATCCTTCTCCCTATGGGCAATCGATTATGAAGAAAGATGAAGCAGGTGTTCTTTGGAAGGCATGGCGATTGTTGGAAAGTAGAGAACTTTATAATTTGGATGCCGATCCTAAACAGCAGACCAATATCATTTCTCAATATCCAGAAGTTGCTCAAAAAATGCAAAACCATTTGGATTCTTGGTGGGATGGGGTAAAGGAAGATGTAAATAAGCCCAATCGTATCATTATAGGAAACGAACAGGAAAATCCTCAGATGCTTACAGCTTGTGATTGGCTTGATGTTTTTGTGGACCAGCAAGGACAAATTCGAAGGGGTATTCGTAAAACAGGATATTGGCTTTTAGAAGTAGACCAGGCCGGGGAATACGAATTTGAACTCCGCAGATGGCCCAAAGAAATTGATGTGCCCCTAATGGACAGTCTATCCGAAAAAAGTACTGCATTGCCTATCACCTCTGCAAGTGTTTATGTTAATGGCGTAAACCATAGAACCATAGCCGAAAAAGAGGCCTATGGGTTTGAGGGACTTGTAAAACAAGTAGAGGAAGGGGATACTTCCGTAACATTTACCATGGATTTAAAGGCCGGTCCCACGGCCCTACATACATGGTTTAACGATAAACAAAACCAGGCTATCTGTAGTGCTTATTATGTATATGTACGTCGAAAATAATCAATGAGCAACCTAAAACCACGCCACACATGAAAATCACTTCCCTTATCATATTCCTCATATGCAGTTGCCTGTCTTTTTTTGAGGCCGATGCCCAAAATGAACGACCACTCAACATATTGCTTTTTACAGCTGATGACCTTGACAAATTTTCATTGGGCTGTTACGGTAGTGAAGTAGTCAATATTTCACCTAATATCGACAAATTGGCTTCCGAGGGATTGAGGTTTAACCACGCATACGTTAACAACTCTATTTGTGCCCCTAGCCGAGGTATTATTACGACAGGATTGTACGGGCATAATAGCGGTATCAAAGGGTTCATGAAGATGCCCGAAAACAAGGAACATCCTTTATTAATGGAAGTGCTACGGGAACACGGATACCAAGTTGGGGTCATGAGCAAAGTAGATCATTCAACCCCAAAAACTACCTTTACATGGGATTTTATGCGAAAACGGTCTGAATTGGGGGATGGACGAAATCCTGAACGTTATTACGAAAATGCCAAAATCTTTTTTGAAGAATCCAAAAAGGAAGGGAAACCTTTTTACTTCATGGTCAATTCGGATGATCCTCACCGTCCTTTTTTCAATCCTGAGAAGGGACTCCAAAAGGGTATGGCAAAACCTTCCAGAACATATACCCCAGATGAGGTTGTGGTTCCAGGATTTTTGCCAGATATTCCTGGTGTTAGAAGAGAATTGAGCTATTATTACAATTCCGTAAAACGCCTCGATGACACTTTTGGAAAGGTTATGCAAGCTCTAGATGAAAGTGGGCAAAAAGAAAACACCTTGGTCATTTTCATATCCGATAACGGAGTGGCCCTACCCTTTGCTAAATGCGATAACTTCTATGCCAGTAACAGAACTCCTTGGATTATACGTTGGCCTGAAATGGTTAAAAAAGGCACTGTGAATGATACACATCTCATTTCGCTCATCGACTTTTTTCCCACCATTTTAGAGGCAATCGGAATAGATACAAGAGTGTCCCTAGATGGAATTTCGCACCTCCCTTTATATAAAAATGAAAACCACAAAAAAGATGCTTTTGTGTATACGCAAATAGACAATAAAGCAGATGGGAAAGAGGCACCAAGACGCAGTACTGCCAGCCCTATGCGTGGGGTACAAAATCGTGACTTTGTTTATATTTTCAATGCATGGTCCTATACCGATGCCGTCTACCATAACAATAATGAAGGCCTGACCATGCAAGCCATGCTAAAGGCCTCAAAAACCAATAAAAAAATAAGCGCCCGAGTGAATCTTTTTCGCAAACGGCCCCATGAGGAATTTTATAATCTTCGAAAAGATCCTAATTGTTTGAAAAACATCATCGACGATGTTCGCTATGCCGAAGAACTACAAATAATGAAAGAAGAATTAAAAAAATGGATGGTGGAAAAGAGGGATCCTTTGTATTCTGTCTACAGAAACAGAGATAATTCGGACATCGTAAAAGAAAAATTGTACGAATTGTACCCAGATTTAGAAAGGGTAGATAAATTGAAGTAATAAATTTAATGAGATGAAACACAATCTGAGAGTACACATGAAGCAAATAATTCTTCTATTTCCATTTTTTCTCGGGTACTTGGTTTATTCCCAATCAGAAACAAAAAATCTGGAGCATCCCGTAAAAGTGATTTTTGAAACGGACATGACACTTGATGTGGATGATGCTGGCGCCTTAGCTGTGCTCCATGGATTACAAATTGAGGGTAAAGTGGACCTTCTTGGTGTTTGTTACAATGAAGTTCATCCTCTAGCACCGAATGTGATTGACGCAATTAATACCTACTATAATCGCGGTACGATTCCCATTGGCATTTATAGAAAAGATTTAAAAGAACCCGATATGTCTGATTACTTTACCAGTGAACGTAATTTTGATGTAGATAACATGCTCCATGATCCATTTGATAATATAGTAGCCGATGCAGTGGCTGTGTATAAACATATTCTTAAAGCACAGGCCGACAGTTCTGTTGTTATTATCAGTGTTGGTTTTCTTAATAATTTATACGATTTGTTAAAGGATCCGGAGGGCTTTGCTCTTTTGCAGCGCAAAGTAAAACTATTGGCTGTAATGGGGGGATTGAATAATGACGGTTTTAATTTTTCACGACACGACTTAGAGGATCAATCTCAATATGTTCTGGAAAACTGGCCGGGAACATTGGTTACTACTCATGTGGGTGGAGATATGATAACCGGTGAAACCCTGACAAGGACTACTCCTATAAACAACCCTGTTAGAAGATCATACGAACTGGAATGGCATCAAGGGCCTGATATTGGTCGATGCAGTTGGGATCAGGTGACTGTTTTGTATGCTGTTTACGGTACAAAATATTATACGGAGGAATGGGATGGTAGTGGCAGTCTGAAAAATGGCTACACCTGGAGATTCATTAAAGGTCATAGGGGGTATGCTGCTCCAAAGAACGATAAGGAAGTCGAAGATGAAATAGAACGGCTGATGACACTGGTACCTTAGCCTTGTTTATTTTTTTCCATTTGGAATAAAATTGTCCAAGAGGATGGATTAATGCTTCGGATATTGAAACTGATTTCATTGAATAAATAAAATGACAAAAATGGTAAGGAAGATTATAATTTTATTCTCATTAAATGTATTCTTTGTTTGTAATAGCCAAGAAAAAAAGAGTGCTCCTAACATTTTAATTTGTATTGCTGATGATGCAGGCCATATGGGTAAAAATTACCCTTGGGTAAATACCCCGGCATTCGACCGTGTAGCAAGCGAGGGAATAAATTTTTCCAATGCCTACACACCCAATGCCAAGTGCGCCCCTTCGCGGGCATGTTTGCTTACTGGTAGAAATTCATGGCAGTTAAAAGAGGCTGCCAACCATTGGAATAATTTTTCTGCTGAGTTTAAGACTTACCCTGAAGCCCTTAAAGATTTAGGATATTATACTGGCTTTACAGGCAAAGGCTGGGGGCCTGGCAATCCAGGAGAAGCTGACGGAAAAATGCGTGAACTTTGTGGTAAAGTATGGAGCAGTATTAAAAGGGAGGCTCCAACAAAATCAATTTCCAACACAGATTACTCCGCTAATTTTATTGATTTCTACAATCAGAAACAGAAAGACCAACCTTTCTGTTTCTGGTATGGTGCTCGTGAACCGCATCGCAGGTATGAATATGGTTCTTCGTTGAAAGCTGGTAAAAAATTATCAGATATTAAAGAAGTACCTCCGTTTTTCCCAGATAATAATATTGTGAGGACAGACATGTTAGACTATGCTTTGGAAATTGAATATTTTGATTCTCATGTGACTGAAATTTTAGATTTCCTTGAAAGCAAAGGAGAGTTAGACAACACAGTTGTTATTGTTACTTCCGATCACGGCATGCCTTTTCCAAGGGCGAAAAGCGATGAATACGACTATTCAAACCATATTCCGCTGGCAATAATGTGGGGAAAGAATATCAAAGACCCAGGAAGAGTGATTGATGAATACGTAAGCTTAATTGATATCGCTCCAACCTTTTTTGAGGCAATTGGATTGGACCGGGAAGAGAGCGGAATGCAGGAAACTCAAGGAATCAGCCTAATCCCGTTTTTTAAGGGAACGAACGAAAATTTTAGAGATTATGTTTTGATTGGGAAAGAAAGACATGATGTAGGCCGACCTAACGATTATGGCTATCCAATCAGAGGAATAGTAAGTGATGGTTGGATCTATCTTAGAAATTATCGCCCTGACCTGTGGCCGGCAGGAAATCCTGAGTGCGGTTATCCGACAGTTGCTGGAAGCCCTACAAAGACAGAAATACTAAAATCACGTCATCATTCTGAAACCAAATATTTATGGGATTGGTCGTTCGGAAAAAGACCGGCTGAAGAACTTTTCTATTTGCCAGATGATCCATATTGTATTAAAAACCTTGCTTTGGAAAAGAAATACAAATCAACAAAAGGTAGTTTAATTTCGAAAATGGAAACGGAATTAAAAAAACAATCTGATCCCAGAATGTTTGGCAATGGAGATATTTTTCATTCATACTTTTATACTTGGGATTCATATCGAAACCTGTACGAAAAGATGATAAAAAAGGGTGAAAATATAGTTCCTATGTGGATTAATGCTTCTGATATTGAAACTGATTTAATGGAAGAGTAAAAAATCGTTAACGAGAAAAAACACGAATTAAAAATTATAATTGTGAAATGTAAATTACCTATTATTTTATTGTTGGTTACATCCATTATGGTTTCATGTACAAAACAAAAAGAAAAACAAAAACCCAATATTGTACTCTTTTTAGTAGACGATTTGGGCTGGACCGATGTGGGTTGTTATGGAAGCTCCTTTTATGAAACCCCGAATATTGACCAATTGGCCCAGGATGGTGTTCGCTTTACCAATGCATATGCTGCTTGCCATGTCTGTTCCCCCACCCGAGCCAGTTTATTGACTGGTAAATATCCGGCAACGCTAAATTTAACCGATTGGCTCACAGGCCGGCGGGATTTCCCATTTCAAAAACTCAAAAATGTAGCAATCAACCAACACCTTCCTTATGGACAAAATACATTACCCAAGGTTCTAAAGCAGAATGGATATGAAACCGCTATTTATGGCAAATGGCATTTGGGCGAAGATTCCCTTTCCACCCAGCGACAAGGTTTTGATATCCATATTCCGGATTGGAATAAAGGATGGCCCAAGGAAGGGTATCATTATCCGTACGGAATGAAAGGCTTGGAAACGGGTAAAAAAAGTGAATATCTTACAGATAGGATGACCGATGAATCACTAAATTTCATTGAAAAAAACAAGGACAAACCGTTTTTTCTCTATCTATCGCATTTTGCCGTACACGATCCCATTGAAGGACGGCCTGATCTAGTGGAGAAATACAGTGCAAGACTTAAAAATTCAAAGGAATTAAAGGGACAACCTTATATATTAGAAGGACGGCCAAGTGACGAACCTCAAATTTCAAGAAACACCTTGAATCAGATGGTTCAGAACCAGACATATAGTGGCTACCAAGTTTTTCCCGATGAGACAGTCAAAATAAAACAACATCAGGACAATGTAGAATTTGCGGCCATGGTAGAGAGTATGGACGAAAGCATGGGACGGGTTCTTCAAAAACTCAAAGATATTGGCATAGATGATCATACCTTGGTTATTTTTTATTCGGATAATGGAGGTATGTCCGCAGCCAATTTTTGGGATCCCGAACGTACCATCCCCAAAACGGAATTGGACAAAGCCTACGCTACCTCCAACCTTCCCTTAAGAGCCGGAAAAGGTTGGCTGTACGAAGGAGGCATCCGGGTTCCCCTGATTATTAAATGGCCAGGGGAAGGAATGCAAGCTGCCGTTAGCGATGTTCCTGTGACAAGTCCTGATTTTTTACCCACTATATTGGAAATGCTGAATATTGAATACTCTTCCGCGGACTACGATGGCGTTAGCATAGTTCCTTTGCTCAAGGGACACAATCAAATAGATAGAGATGCGATTTTTTGGCATTTTCCCCACTATAGTAACCATGGAATGCAAAGCCCAGGAGGGGCTGTTCGCAGTGGCAATTATAAACTATTGGAATATTATGAAGATGGAACGATACAATTGTTCAATTTGAAGGATGATATTGGCGAACATCATAACCTTGCTACTGCAGAACCTGAAAAGGCTCAAGCCTTATTGCATAAGCTACATAAGTGGCGTAAGAGTGTAGGGGCAAAAATGATGGAGCCCAATCCTGATTACAACGGACTATGAACATTATAAGATTAGAGAAAAACCATCTACATTAATATCTTAAAACAAGCAAATGAACAAAATCGGGTCAATTTTAATTCTGGGAATCCTAATTTCAAATCTTGCGCTAGCACAAAACGAACGAAAAGGAGAAAGCTTCATCATCAATAGAACTGAATACAAAGACAAACTTAAAGGCTTTTGGTTAGGAAGTTGTATTGCGAATTGGACTGGTCTTCCAACCGAAAATGCACGTACAGATTTTCCTTTTTTTACAGACGAAGATTTTGGAAAAGGGAAATACGATTATGTGTTAAATGAGTCTCCTTGGGGGTCTGATGATGATACAGATATCGAATATGTGTATCAGCATGCCATTGAAAAATACAATAATCATTATTTAACAGGAGAACAAATTAGTAAGGAATGGCAAGACCATATGGGATTGCCTAAACTTTGGGTATCCAATTTGTCGGCACTTGGTCAAATGCAGAATGGCACGGTTCCTCCAGCGACTTCGTTTCCAGAAAATAACCCAATGTGGGATATGATAGATGCACAGTTAACTACAGAGATATTTGGTGCATTCGCGCCTGGCAGACCTGATATCGCGCTTGATATAGCTCATTTACCAATTAGAACAACCGCTTATTTGCATTCGGAATGGGCAGCCGAGTTTTATGTAATTATGTATGCTTTAAGCGCAACTGTAGATCCAACATTGAGCCGAAAAGAGCAAGTTATTTGGTTGGCTGAACAAGCTAGAAAAAGAATGCCTGATTGGTCCTATATAGCAGATATGTACGATTTTGTTAAGAATGCCTATGAAGAAAATCCAGACAAAGACAATTGGGAAAAAACAAGAGATGAAGTTGCTCACACATATCAAAAAACAATAACTGCCGGATATAAATACAAATACCCTTGGGATGCTGGAATCAATTTTGCGGCCTCTATAGTTAGCTTATTATATGGGGAAGGCGACTATAAAAAAACCATTAGAATTGGATCTATGTGTGGGTGGGACTCAGATAACCCAACTGCTACATGGGGAGGCATGCTTGGATTATTGTATGGTTATAAAGGATTAGAAACTCATTTTAATAAAAAAGACTTTTCAGAAAATTACAATATAGCACGTACCAGATTTAATATGCCTATTCCATTAGATAATTTCAACGATATGGCAAATAGAGGGCTTAAAATTATTGATGCAATAGTGACAGATACTGGGAAAGGAAGTATTGAAGGAGATAATTGGATTATCCCTAAAATGCCTTCAGAACTTGAAACAGTTTCGATGCCTAAAACTAATGTTCCATGGGTTACTATTGAAGACAAAGACCCCAGATGGAAACTTGAAGGATTTGAAGTGAAACACGAAAATTGGAACGCTTCAGGAGCTTCTATAACCAAAGGCTATGCAAATTGTAAAGCACGTATCACATTTACGGGTACAGCTGTACAATATTATGCTTATAGAAGCCCAAAAGGAGGTGTCGTTGAGGTAGTCTTAGATGGCAAATCCTATGGGGAATTTAATCAAGAGAATCATGCCAGTTTACAGGGGCAACATTATGTGAAAATTTTCGAGAAATTAGATTTATCTTACGGAGAGCATACGATAGAAATTATTGGAGATGAGAAAGAAACAGAAAAAACAATAGATATGCTTTCTATAATTGAGGAGGACATTCTATACGATTCCATAAAATCTAGTGCTAAAAAACAAGCTTCTATTAAAATAGATAGAGACAGTTATAAAGACCGACTTAAAGGTTTTTGGTTAGGAGGTTGTATAGCAAATTGGACAGGGTTAACCACAGAACTTAGCCGAAATAACCCACCTTTTTATACTGATAAGGATTGGGATACCTATAACGAAGAAAGAAAAGTTACGATTGAATTTATTTTAAATCAAGATCCATGGAAGGCAGATGATGATACTGATATTGAATATGTGTATCAGCATGCTATGGAATTGTACAACACCCATTTGTTAACCAGTGAACAGATTGGAACAGTTTGGAAAAAACATATAGGTTTACCAATGCTTTGGGTTTCCAATGTTGCAGCAGCGGGTCAGATACAACGAGGGGCTTTGCCCCCAGCAACTTCGCTCCCAGAAAACAATCCTATGTGGGATATGATTGATGCACAATTAACCACTGAAATATTTGGCGCACTCGCTCCAGGGCGGCCTGATGTCGCATTAAAAATGGGGCATTTGCCAATTCGTACTACGGCATACATGGATGCAGAATGGGCTTCAGAATTTTATATAATTATGCATGCTTTAGTGGCTTCTGTAGACACCTCTTTGTCCAAAAAAAATCAAGTTTTTTGGATGGCAGATCAAGCAAGGAATCGAATTCCAGATTGGTCCTATATGGCAGATATGTTTGACTTTGTAAAAAAGGAGTATGAATTAAATCCAGATAAGAACAATTGGGAAGAAACTAGAGATAAGTTGTATGAAAGATATCAGGCTAAATCAACGGCTGGATATACTTATAAATATGCTTGGGATGCAGGTATCAATTTTGCATCTTCCATTGTAAGTTTATTGTACGGAGAAGGGGATTATAAAAGAACCATTCAAATTGGAACGTTAACAGGTTGGGATTCAGATAATCCAACTGCAACATGGGGAGGCTTATTAGGATTGTTATACGGACACGAAGCATTGCAAAAACACTTTGAGAAATTTGATTTCTCCAATGGATATTGGATTGAGAGAACAAGACCTAACCTTCCTATTCCAACAGACAATATTAATGATATGGCTGAAAGAGGATTGACAATTATTGACAAAGTTGTTGTTGAAAGTATGGGGGGATCAATCAAAAACGGAAAATGGTTTATTCCCGAAATCGGAAAGAAAATTGAAAAAGTAATGTTAAACAAAATTGAAGTGCCTTGGAGTACTATAGAAGATTCAGATCCTCGTTGGAAATACAAAGGATTTGAAATATTATCAGAACAATGGTACAATTCAGATTGGACCTTAACTAAAGGTTACAAAAATGCTGAGGCGGAATTTTCATTTAAAGGCTCTGGAGTTATTTATTTTGCACAAAAAAATGATAAAAGCGGTAAGGTTACTATTTATCTGGATAATAAATACCAAGGAAGCTATGATTTAAATAGTGAATCCGATCAATATTTTGTGAAAATATGGGGTACATCTCAATTAGATTATGGCAATCACACAATTCGAATTGTAGGGGATAAAACAAAACGAGAAAAAAGTATTGATATGCTTTCTATAATTAAAAACGCGAACCCGGAGGCCTATTTTGAGTTTCAAAAAAAAAGTAAGAAATGAAGTCTCTACTATTTCAATAAATAATTGTAATTACAATAATCAGTCTTGTCTTTGTTTCATGTCATGAAAACAAAGAACTTGCAAAATATTTTCGAAAACTCAAAAGATGACTATAATCGTTCTGCGCCTCTTCCGTTTGATGATTATCAAAAGGAATAATAAACTTATAATATTCACCGGACCTATCACTCTCGTTGTGCTTGTAATAGGATAATGATTTCTTCCAATGTTGATTGAGTTTATTAGTTAACTCAGAAAACGGGGAGTCGTATATATGAAAAGAGCTACTTTCCACAACATCCCTAAACTTGTCGTGATAAAAGAATATTTCCTTAATAATTATTGGAAAAATGACAAATGAAAGTCTGGAAAATTTAGGACAGCAAAACAGTCCCGCCATTTTCCGCAGCCTCATATACTGCTTCAATTACTTTCATATCCTTCAACCCTTCTTCGCCCCTAATATGCATTGGCAATTCTTTGTTCTCAAGGAGTAATTTTCCAATGCCGTCTAATTGTGCAGCTTGTTGGTTGATTACGGGAAAATTAAATTCACCATCGCTAGACCGCCCCCTAAAAGGTCCATAACTTACCGCTGGTGTTAATTCAAAAAAGCCTGTATTTGTGGAAGCATAAAAC